>NZ_JAOWGF010000024.1:0-1032607 GCF_030333285.1 Citrobacter sp. CK199
ACCTCCTTCGGATTTGCCAGATAACCCGTGGTATCCCCGGTCGGGCGGCTGTTGGCGTTGGGTTTAATCACAATGTTCGGTCTGGTGAAGTGCGCGCCCGGCAGCGGCGCAACGGCCGCCAGCGTGCCATGTTTCTTCCGCAGCTCTTCTATCGGGCCAAAGTCCAGCGCGCGCAGCGGGCAGGACTCGACGCAGATCGGCTTTTTGCCGTCGGCAACGCGGTCATGACAGCCGTCGCATTTGGTCATGTGGCCTTTGGCGGCGTTGTACTGCGGCGCACCGTACGGGCAGGCCATATGGCAGTAGCGACAGCCGATGCAGACATCCTCATCCACCACCACAAAACCGTCCTCGCGTTTGTGCATCGCGCCGCTCGGACACACTTTCGTGCAGGCCGGGTCTTCGCAGTGGTTGCAGGAGATGGAAAGATAGTAGGCAAAGACATTCTGGTGCCAGACGCCGTTATCCTCCTGCCAGTCGCCGCCCGCATATTCATAGATGCGGCGGAAGCTGACGTCCGGGGTTAAATCTTTGTAGTCTTTGCAGGCCAGTTCGCAGGTTTTGCAACCGGTGCAACGACTGGAGTCAATAAAAAATCCATATTGGGTTGTCATCGGTTACTCCTTATACCTTCTCAACCTGAACGAGATTGCTGTGAGACGGGTTCCCCTTCGCCAGCGGAGAAGGACGATGTGATGTCAGAATGTTGATGGAACCGCCGTGATCGACCTGGTCGCCAAACATATCCGCCTTGAGCCAGGCGCCTTGCCCGATGGCGGTAACGCCCGGCAAAATGCGCGGCGTGACTTTTGCCGGGATCAGCATCTGCCCGTTATTGTTAAATACGCGCACCGTGTCACCCTGTTGGATGTTGCGCGCTTTCGCGTCAATGGGGTTAATCCAGATCTCTTGCGGGCACGCTTGCTGCAACACGTCAATATTGCCGTAGCTGGAGTGGGTGCGGGCTTTATAGTGGAAGCCGGTCAATTGCAGCGGATAGGTTATTCGGATGGGATCGTCCCAGCCATCAAACCCTGGCGCATAGGCGGGCAGCGGATGAACGATCTCATCGTTTTCCAGCTCCCAGGTGTCGGCGATGGTCGCCAGCCGCTCGGAGTAGATTTCAATCTTCCCTGATGGCGTTTTCAGCGGACTGGAGGCAGGATCTTCGCGGAATGCACGGAAGGCGACATAGTGTTCCTCCGGGCATTTTTTCTTGAAGATGCCGGTAGTTTTCATCTCTTCGTAGTCCGGCATTTCCGGGTTACGCGCTTTGGTTTTGGCATGCAGGTATTTCACCCACTCATGCTGGGTACGGCCTTCCGTAAATGTCTGGTAGACATCCGGGCCGAGGCGTCTGGCGATTTCGCTCAGCGTCCAGTAGATCGGCTTTCTTTCAAATTTTGGTGAGGTGGCCGGTTGCCCCAGGATGACATAACCCATGTTGCCTGCGGATTCGTGCGAAATAAGATCTTCCTGTTCCGTTGGCATCAGGTCCGGCAGCAGAATGTCGCAGTATTTTGCGGAAGCCGTCATGAAGTGCTCAATCCCGACGATCATTTCGCACTTGCTGTCGTCCTGTAATACGTCATGGGTGTGGGCGATGTTGCCATGCTGGTTAATCAGCGTATTGCTGGCATAGCACCACATAAATTTGATCGGGACATCAAGTTTATCTTTACCGCGCACGCCGTCGCGTGTGGCGGTCATTTCCGCGCCATGATCGATGGCGTCTGTCCAGGTAAAAACGGAGATCTGCGTTTTTACCGGGTTATCCAGCATAGAAAACCACTCTACGCCGAGGTCCCAGGTGCCTTCACGCACGCCGGAGTTGCCGCCGTTGATCCCGACGTTGCCAGTCAGGATAGAGAGCATGGCGATCGCGCGCGCAGTCTGTTCGCCATTGGAGTGACGCTGCGGCCCCCAGCCCTGACAGATATATGCCGGTTTTGCCGAGCCGATTTCCCGTGCCAGCTGGATGATTTTTTCCGCCGGGATACTGGTGATATGCGCGGCCCATTCCGGTGTTTTGGCAATACCGTCCGGGCCATCGCCCAGAATATAGGCTTTATAGTGCGCATTACGCGGCGCGCTGGCGGGTAAGGTCGTTTCGTCGTAACCGACGCAGTATTTATCGAGGAAAGGCTTGTCGATCAGATTTTCGGTGATGAGCACCCAGGCGATCCCCGCCGCCAGCGCGGCATCAGTACCGGGACGAATAGGGAGCCATTCATCTTCGCGACCCGCCGCCGTATCGTTATAACGCGGATCGATGACGATCATTCTGGCGTTGGAACGTTCGCGAGCCTGTTCCACATAGTAGGTCACGCCGCCGCCGCTCATGCGCGTTTCTGCCGGGTTGTTGCCGAACATTACCACCAGTTTACTGTTGGCGATGTCATCCGGGCTGTTGCCGTCATTCGTGCCGAACATATAACTCATTGCGGCGCTGATTTGTGCGGTACTGTAGCTGCCGTAACGGCTGAGATAACCGCCGCATGAGTTCATCAGACGATAAGGCACGTTGGAGTTCGTGATGTTCCCGCCATCCACGCCGGTGCCATACAGCACATGTACGGCTTCGTTGCCGTAATCTTTCAGAATACGCTTCAGGTTGTCGCCAATGGTATCCAGCGCTTCATCCCAGCTGATACGTTCAAATTTGCCTTCGCCGCGTTTACCGACGCGTTTCATCGGGTATTTAAGGCGATCCGGGTGATTCATGCGGCGACGGATCGAGCGTCCGCGCAGGCAGGCCCGCACCTGATGATTGCCGTAGACGTCATCGCCGGTGGTGTCGGACTCGACCCAGTACACTGCATCATCTTTCACATGCAGCCGTAGCAGACAGCGGCTCCCGCAGTTGACGGTACAGGAACTCCAGACCGCTTTTTCTTCCACTGGCGCAGGCGAAAGGCCGTCAGCGGCGCGGGCGATTCGGGAGAAAGGAAGCGTGAAGGCGCTACTGGCGAGCGCGAGACCACTAATGGCGGATGTTTTCACCAGACTACGACGGCTGATAGTGGCCGTCATGAGCGCCTCAGGCGTGGTGATTTTCATAGTTACTCACTTTGCTTATTGATTAAAAAAAAGAAACGCGATTTATAAAATTTGTTTTTACAGGACGTTGGTTTGTTCACATGACCGATGGACGTGCGAACACATCCCCCGAAACGCCTGTAATCGTTTCAGGGGATGGGGGTTACACTTTCTCGATTTCGACCAGATTGGTGTGCTGCGGATTTCCTTTCGCCAGCGGAGAGGGGCGCTGCGTCGTTAACGTATTCACGCAGGCGCCATGATCGATGCGATCGCCTGACATATCGGCATCATGCCAGGCGCCCTGGCCCATCGCGCTCACGCCGGGGAGAATGCGTGGCGTGACTTTCGCCGGAATGCGTACTTCGCCGCGATCGTTAAATACCCGCACCATATCCCCGTTGGCGATACCGCGTTTTTGCGCATCCACGGGGTTAATCCAGACTTCCTGACGGCAGGCGGATTTGAGAACATCAATGTTGCCGTAAGAGGAGTGCGTGCGTGATTTATAATGAAAACCAAAGAGTTGCAGTGGGAATACGCTGCGCTTAGGATCGTCCCATCCTTCGAACGTTGAGGCATAAATGGGAAGCGGGCTGATGACGTCGCCTTTTTCCAGCTCCCAGGTTTGGGCGATTTTAGCCAGGCGGCTGGAGTAAATTTCTATCTTGCCGGACGGCGTTTTCAGCGGGTTTGCCTGTGGGTCTTCACGGAATTTTTTATAGGCCACGAAATGGCCGTTGGGATCTTTACGCTTGTAGATCCCCATTTTTTTCAGCTCGTCATAGCCCGGTAACTCCGGGTCTTTAGCCAGCATTTTGGCGTACAGATATTGCAGCCACTGTTCCTGGGTTCGCCCCTCGGTAAACCTCTGGTGCACGTCCGGGCCCAGCCGCTTCGCGACTTCGCTCATTATCCAGTAAATGGGCTTACGCTCGAATTTAGGGGCGGTCGCGGGCTGGATGAAGATTAAATAACCCATATTGCCCGCATAGTCGTTAGGAATGATATCTTCCTGTTCTACCGTCATCAGGTCCGGCAACAGAATATCGGCGTATTTCGCGGAAGAGGTCATAAAGTTGTCGATGACCACGATCATTTCGCACTTCGATTCGTCTTGCAGGATCTCGTGTGTTTTATTGATATCCGAATGCTGGTTGGTGATGGTATTGCCCGCGTAATTCCAGATGAACTTGATCGGCACATCCAGCTTTTCTTTACCGCGCACGCCGTCGCGCAGGGCTGTCATTTCCGGGCCGCGGGCAATAGCGTCCGTCCAGGTAAACACGGAGATCTGCGTTTTTACCGGGTTTTCCGGTAACGGCATGCGTTCAATGGTGATGGTGTAGGTGGATTCGCGCGCGCCGCTGTTCCCGCCGTGAATACCGACATTGCCCGTCAGAATCGGCAGCATCGCAATCGCGCGTGCGGTGAGTTCACCGTTCGCCTGACGCTGCGGGCCCCATCCCTGACAAATACAGGCCGGTTTAGCTGCGCCAATCTCTCTGGCGAGCTTAATGATGCGATCCGCCGGAATACCGGTAATGCGCGACGCCCACTCAGGCGTTTTAGCCGTGCCGTCTTCGCCTTGGCCCAGAATATAGGCTTTATAGTGGCCATTCGCTGGCGCATCGGCCGGTAGCGTTTTTTCGTCGTAACCCACGCAGTAGTTATCGAGGAAAGGCTGGTTGACAAGATCTTCGGTGATGAGCACCCAGGCCAGTCCGGCGACCAGCGCGGCATCGGTGCCGGGACGAATAGGTATCCATTCGTCTTCACGTCCTGCCGCGGTATCGGTATAGCGTGGATCGATAACGATCATGCGCGCATTTGAACGTTCCCTGGCCTGTTCCAGGAACCAGGTAATTCCGCCGCCGCTCATACGGGTTTCTGCCGGGTTATTACCGAACATCACCACCAGTTTGGTGTTTTCGATATCGGAGGTGCTGTTACCCTCGTTCGAACCATAGGTGTAGGGCATGGCCGCCGCGATTTGCGCGGTGCTGTAGGTGCCATAGTGACTAAGAAAACCGCCGTAACAGTTCATCAGGCGGGCCACCAGAGAGGCATAAGGCGAGGAGCGGGTGATGTTGCCGCCGACGATACCGGAGGTGTAGTTAATGTACACCGCCTCGTTACCGTATTTATCGACCGTGTTTTTCAGGCTGTTGCTGATGGTATCCAGCGCTTCTTCCCAACTGATACGCTCAAATTTCCCCTCGCCGCGTTTGCCTGTGCGTTTCATCGGATAGTTGAGGCGATCAGGATGGTTAATTCGCCGACGGATTGAACGTCCGCGCAGGCAGGCGCGCACCTGGTGATTGCCATAGACATCTTCGCCGGTGTTGTCGGTTTCCACCCACCAGACTTCATCATCTTTGACGTGGAGACGCAGGGCGCAGCGGCTACCGCAGTTGACCGAACATGCTCCCCAGACCACTTTGTCTTCAGCGGGCTGGATTGCCTGCTGCACGGCAGCCGCCGCGATACGCATCCCGAAAGGCAAGGAGAGCCCTCCGGCAGCGAGCGCCAGCGATCCTATCGCGGTGGATTTCACTAACGTCCTGCGGCTGATGCCTCCCTGTTGTTCAACATCGGACATAATTCACTCCATTATAGTTATCGTTATATAATTATGTTTATAACGAAATTAATAGGATACTAATGAAAGAGTGATTTTAACCCCTTATAGGTAGAGGTTATTAATCCATGTCAAAATTGAGGGAATCTCTCTAAGAGGGAGTAAGAGCCTGGTATATCAGGCTCTTATCTGTTACTGAGGTTCGACAGCATGCCCGTCCTGAGAAGGACTGGTACTGGCAGGAGCGTTTCCGCTGCTGGTGCGGGCATACAAAATTTTATGGGTATCGTTTGCACAGTGGCCTACGACCTGGGAATCGGGCTGATCCGCCTGGTCATTAGGAACAATAGTTAACGTAAAACTGGACTCCGCCACACCATTGTTAATGATGCGCTGTTCGATGTCGCTTTTGACTCTTTCACATGACCCCGGCGCCGCCAGTACCTGCGGGGAGGCGACGATGAGCAGACACGCTGCAATTCCTGCTGAGATTTTCATCATTCACTCCTTTTATGAACACGATAATGAAAGCTTAGCATTTCTAGTGTAAACAACTGTATTTGCTAATATGATTGAGAATCATCTCTTTATCCTGGTGAATAACGTGAAGAAACAGACCCTGGTGAGCTTTCTGTGTGTGCTGCTTGTTGGATGTGATAACGCCACTGTTCTGGTCTCCTTTACCCCGGAAATGGCCAGCTTTTCCAATGAGTTCGATTTTGATCCGTTGCGCGGCCCGGTTAAAGATTTCAGCCAGACGTTGATGAACGACAAAGGGGAAGTGACGAAGCGCATCAGCGGAACGCTTTCGCAGGAAGGCTGCTTTGATACGCTGGAACTGCACGATCTGGAAAACAATACCGGGCTGGCGTTGGTACTGGATGCAAACTACTACCGCGATGCCGAGACGATGGAGAAAAGAGTGCGCTTGCAGGGGAAATGTCAGTTGGCGGAGTTGCCCTCGGCAGGCGTGGTCTGGGATACGGACGATAACGGTTTTGTTGTTTCCGCAACGGGAAGAGAGACGAAGGTACAGTACCGCTATGATGCGGAAGGGTATCCGTTGGGTAAGACCACCATCAGTAAAGACAAAACGTTATCTATTGATGCAAAACCGTCGGCGGACCCGCTTAAAAAGCTCGACTATACGGCGGTCAGCCTGCTGAACGATCGCCCGTTAGGCAATGTGAAGCAGACGTGTGAATATGATAATTACGCCAATCCGATCAACTGCCAGCTTGTGATCGTTGATGAAAGCGTTGAACCCGCCGTTGCGCGGAGCTATACCATTAAAAATACGATTGATTATTACCCGGCTGCGTCTGACACAGCCGGGTAGCGGCTTACTGTGCGGTAGGCTTCAGCAGGCTTGAGCCAGGCGTTTTGTGATCGTCCAGATATTGCTGCTGGAAAATGCACATACGAATGGTGTTGCGGTATTGGCCATTGATAAAGAACTCATGAATCAGTTCACCTTCAACCATAAAACCTAACTTACGGTAAATGTGAATGGCTTTTTCGTTTTCTTTATCAACGATCAGATACAGCTTATAAAGGTTGAGTACGGTGAATCCGTAGTCCATCGCCAGCTTCGCCGCGCGCGAAGCCAGCCCTTTTCCCTGGTATTCCGGTGAGATGATGATTTGAAACTCAGCCCGGCGGTGAACGTGATTAATTTCTACCAGTTCGACCAGACCGGCTTTTTCGCCGTTGCACTCCACGACAAAGCGCCGTTCGCTCTGGTCATGAATGTGCTTATCATACAGGTCAGACAGCTCGACAAACGCTTCGTACGGCTCTTCAAACCAGTAACGCATTACGCTGGCGTTGTTATCAAGCTGGTGGACGAATCGTAAATCTTCGCGCTCCAGCGGGCGCAACTTAACACTGTTGGCGTGGGTCATTTTGTGTCCTTACCGTCTGTCGCTCAACGCACTGTTATGGCGCAACGGTACGGCCAGTACGACGATCCAGGCAACGCAGCGTATTCGGTTCCCAGTACGCGTTAAGGTTGGCGCTCTGCTCGCACTTGTCGCGGTTATCAAACGCGGCGTCGGCTTTGTCCCACTCTTTCTCCGTGCGCGTGTTCACTTTCTGGCGCAGGCTGCGGGTATCATTCCATTGTTCCTTTTCCATGGCTGCGTGTTGGCGGCTTTGCGCGCTGTCTCCAGATTCAATGATCAGTTTGCTGGTATTCGCGAATGCGGAGGTGGTATACACGACAGCACCCAGCGCAAGCATTGCCGTCAGGCACAGGCGTTTGCTAAGTGTATTGTTCATGGTTAATTCCTTTCATGATAGAGGGATAAAACTTGTCTAAATTCTACACCATTCCTGGCGCAGGGCATACCCACCCTGCGGGTATGGATACGAAGGCGCTATTCTGGCGTATCATGCTTAAACCTGACGTAACGCAATGATGATGATGCTAAAAACAACACTTCTTTTTTTCATAACCGCACTGTGCGAAATCGTGGGCTGTTTTCTGCCCTGGCTATGGTTGAAGCGGGGCGCAACGGCCTGGCTGCTGGTTCCGGCGGGAGTCTCACTGGCGTTATTCGTCTGGCTGCTGACGTTGCATCCGGCCGCCAGCGGCCGCGTCTATGCGGCTTATGGCGGGGTCTATGTCTGTACTGCGCTGTTATGGTTACGCTTTGTTGACGGCGTCAGACTCAGTCTTTATGACTGGTCAGGCGCACTGATCGCACTCTGTGGAATGCTGATTATCGTTGCCGGGTGGGGGCGCGCTTAAGCGCCTTATTTTGTGATCGATGAGCGATTTTTTGATCATTATACTTGTATGGTAGTAGTTCAGGTGTGTAAATTTCCTGCATCGCACAGAAGAGATGTAAGGAACAACAATGAAGATTGTAGGGGCTGAAGTTTTTGTCACATGTCCGGGACGTAACTTTGTCACGCTGAAAATCACCACCGAGGACGGTATCACCGGCCTGGGCGACGCTACCCTGAATGGCCGTGAGCTGTCGGTGGCATCCTATCTGAAAGATCACCTTTGTCCGCAGCTTATTGGCCGCGATGCGCACCGTATCGAAGATATCTGGCAGTTCTTTTATAAAGGCGCCTATTGGCGTCGCGGGCCGGTCACGATGTCTGCTATTTCTGCCGTTGACATGGCGCTGTGGGATATCAAAGCGAAAGCCGCCAACATGCCGCTGTATCAGTTGCTGGGCGGCGCATCCCGCGAAGGCGTGATGGTCTATTGCCACACGACGGGTCACACCATTGATGATGTGCTGGAAGATTATGCGCGTCACAAAGAGATGGGGTTTAAAGCGATTCGCGTGCAGTGCGGCGTGCCGGGTATGAAAACCACCTACGGCATGTCTAAAGGCAAAGGTCTGGCCTACGAACCCGCTACGAAAGGTCAGTGGCCGGAAGAGCAACTCTGGTCAACCGAGAAATACCTCGATTTCACGCCGAAACTGTTTGACGCCGTACGTGCTGAATTTGGTTTTGAAGAGCATTTGCTTCACGACATGCACCACCGCCTGACGCCGATTGAAGCCGCCCGTTTTGGTAAGCGCGTTGAGGATTATCGTCTGTTCTGGATGGAGGACCCGACGCCTGCGGAAAACCAGGAATGCTTCCGTCTGATTCGTCAGCATACGGTGACGCCGATTGCCGTCGGGGAAGTGTTCAACAGCATCTGGGACTGCAAGCAGCTCATTGAAGAGCAACTGATTGACTATATCCGCACCACCATTACCCATGCCGGCGGCATTACGGGGATGCGCCGCATTGCGGATTTTGCCTCGCTTTACCAGGTGCGCACGGGGTCTCATGGGCCTTCTGATTTGTCGCCGGTTTGCATGGCCGCAGCGCTTCACTTTGATCTGTGGGTGCCTAACTTTGGCGTTCAGGAATACATGGGGTACTCCGAACAAATGCTTGATGTCTTCCCGCATAGCTGGACGTTCGATAACGGCTATATGCACCCAGGCGACAAGCCGGGTCTTGGTATTGAGTTTGATGAAAAACTGGCGGCGAAATATCCGTATGACCCTGCGTATTTGCCGGTCGCCCGTCTGGAAGATGGCACGTTGTGGAACTGGTAAGGAGTGATATGACATGAAAAGTATAGTGATTGAAAAACCTGACACGCTGGTTTTAGCGGAGCGTCCTATCCCTGAGCCTGCGGCCGGGGACGTTCGGGTTAAAGTGAAGCTGGCGGGGATCTGCGGTTCTGATAGCCATATCTATCGTGGGCATAATCCTTTTGCAAAGTATCCGCGTGTTATCGGGCATGAATTTTTTGGTGTGATTGACGCTGTGGGCGAAGGTGTTAGCCACGCCAGAGTGGGGGAACGCGTATCGGTCGATCCCGTCATCAGTTGCGGGCATTGCTATCCCTGTTCAATAGGCAAGCCCAATGTATGTACCTCGCTGGTTGTTCTGGGCGTACACCGCGACGGCGGATTTAGTGAATATGCGGTCGTTCCGGCGAAAAACGCGTTTACGATCCCGGATGCCATTGCTGATAAGCACGCGGTGATGGTTGAACCTTTCACCATTGCGGCGAACGTCACCGGGCAGGTTAATCCGACAGAGAACGATATTGCGCTGATTTATGGCGCAGGGCCGATGGGACTGACGACGGTTCAGGCGCTGAAGGGCGTTTATAACGTTAAAGAGGTGATTGTTGCCGATCGTATTGATGAACGACTGGAGATGGCGAAAGAAAGCGGCGCCGACTGGGTTATCAATAATGGACAGCAATCTCTGCAAGATTTCCTGGATGAAAAAGGGTTAAAACCGACGCTGATCGTCGATGCGGCGTGTCATCCGTCCATTTTACAAGAAGCTATCTCGCTGGCGTCGCCCGCCGCGCGCATTGTACTGATGGGGTTCTCCAGCGATCCTTGCCAGATTGTGCAGCAGGGGATTACTGGCAAGGAGTTGTCAATTTATTCCTCCCGTCTGAATGCGAATAAATTCCCGGTCGTTATTGGCTGGCTGGAAAAAGGTCTGATCGATCCCGATAAGCTCGTCACGCATACGTTTAATTATCACCATGTCACTGACGCGATTGAATTGTTTGAGAAAGACCAACGGCACTGCTGCAAGGTTTTACTCACATTCTCTGAATAATATTAATAAATGCGAGAGAGTGGTACGCATCTTACCTCTTAGAGATTGCCAATATGACTCAACAAAAACATGAACGGTCAACAAAAGATTTAATCAGAGCCGCCGTATCCGGTTGGCTGGGAACCGCCCTTGAATTTATGGATTTCCAGTTATATTCTCTGGGCGCTGCATTAGTTTTCCATGAAATATTTTTCCCGGAACAGTCCGCCGCAATGGCGCTTATTCTGGCGATGGGAACCTATGGCGCAGGATATATCGCACGTATTGTCGGCGCGTTTATTTTCGGAAAAATGGGCGACAGTATTGGACGTAAAAAAGTCTTGTTTATCACTATCACCATGATGGGGATTTGTACAACCCTCATTGGGGTTCTGCCGACCTATGCGCAAATTGGTATATTTGCGCCTGTTTTACTGGTGACGTTACGTATTGTTCAGGGGTTAGGCGCCGGGGCGGAGATCTCCGGGGCGGGAACGATGCTGGCTGAGTATGCGCCTAAAGGGAAACGCGGCATTATTTCCTCGCTTGTCGCAATGGGAACAAACTGCGGTACGCTGAGCGCAACAGCAATCTGGGCGGTGATGTTCTTTGCGCTTGACAGAGAACAGCTTCTGGCCTGGGGATGGCGTATCCCATTCCTGGCGAGCGTTGTTGTCATGATCTTCGCTATCTGGCTGCGTATGAACCTCAAAGAAAGCCCGGTATTTGAAAAGGTCAATGAAGGCGAAAATGCGCCAGCGTTAAATAACGCATCAGAAAACACATTGGGCGCCATGTTTAGCAGTAAATCCTTCTGGCTGGCAACCGGTTTACGTTTCGGTCAGGCGGGCAATTCTGGGTTAATTCAGACATTCCTTGCAGGATATTTAGTGCAGACGTTATTATTCAATAAGGCGATTCCTACCGACGCGTTAATGATTAGCTCTGTCATTGGTTTTATTACTATTCCACTTTTGGGATGGTTATCTGATAAATATGGTCGCCGCCTGCCTTATATTTTATTGAATATATCTGCGATTATTCTTGCGTACCCGATGTTGTCTATCATCGTGGATAAAACCTATAGCCCCGGCGTGATTATGACCGCGCTTATTGTTATTCATAACTTTGCCGTGTTGGGTCTCTTTGCGCTGGAAAACATTACGATGGCCGAGATGTTTGGTTCGCGTAATCGCTTTACCCGGATGGCGATTTCAAAAGAAGCCGGTGGCTTAGTCGCCGTTGGATTTGGTCCTGTACTGGCAGGTATTTTCTGTAATATGACCGATTCCTGGTTGCCTATATTAGCGATGATCATTGCCTATTCTCTTATCGGCTTAATTTCAGCGATTTTGATGCCGGAAGTGAGAGATCGCGATCTGAGCGTGCTGGAGGATGCAGCGGACCTAAAGGCGGCAAGTAGCGTTCAGGGTTCGGCAACGCAGGTAGGGTAACGTCGCACAGGGCATGACCGGAATTGACAGGGAATGTTGAATTTCGGTCATGTTGTCACATAACTTTAAAATGATGTCATACCAATTGCAAAAAGCTTAATTCAAATCAAATCATACAACCCTACAGGCGTTACTCTGAGACGGTCCTGAATTCATTCATACAATAGGTCATACCATGCAAAACAAGCTCTTAACGGCTAAGGCTTCGCTTCCTCATTACGATCGCGCCAGACTGGCTCCTCGCATTGTGCATTTGGGCTTTGGCGCATTCCATCGCGCGCATCAGGGTGTCTACGCAGATATCCTTGCGGCGGAACACAACAGCGACTGGGGATATTGTGAAGTCAACCTGATTGGCGGCGAGCAGCAGATTGCCGACCTGAAACAGCAAGACAACCTGTATACCGTGGCGGAAATGTCAGCGGATGCCTGGACCGCAAGGGTTGTTGGGGTGGTAAAAAACGCGCTGCACGCGCAGGTTGACGGTCTGGAAACCGTCCTGGCCGCCATGTGCGAGCCGCAGGTGGCGATTGTTTCCCTGACGATTACAGAAAAAGGGTACTGCCACTCTCCGGCGACCGGTCAGTTGATGCTGGATCACCCGATGATCGCCGCCGATCTGCAAAACCCGCAGCAGCCGAAATCCGCGCCTGGCGTGGTGGTGGAAGCGCTGGCGCGTCGTAAAGCGGCTGGCCTGGCGCCATTTACCGTGATGTCCTGCGATAACATGCCTGAAAATGGACACGTCATGCGCAATGTGGTTACTGCCTATGCCCGTGCGGTAGATGCAGAACTGGCCGCGTGGATTGAGCAACATGTGACGTTCCCGTCCACGATGGTTGATCGTATTGTACCTGCGGTGACGGCTGACACGCTGGATAAGATCGAACAGTTAACCGGCGTACGCGATCCTGCGGGTGTGGCGTGTGAACCGTTCCGCCAGTGGGTGATTGAGGATAATTTTGTCGCGGGTCGCCCTGAATGGGAAAAAGCGGGCGCTGAACTGGTGGCAGATGTTATCCCGTTCGAAGAGATGAAACTGCGTATGCTTAATGGCAGTCACTCATTCCTGGCGTACCTCGGGTATCTGGCGGGCTATCAGCACATTAATGACTGCATGGAAGATGAAAATTACCGCCTGGCCGCGCATGCGTTGATGTTGCAGGAACAGGCGCCGACGCTGAAAGTGAAGGGGGTGGATCTGAAGCGTTATGCCGATTTGCTGATCGCGCGCTACAGCAACCCGGCGTTGCGTCACCGTACCTGGCAAATTGCGATGGACGGTAGCCAGAAACTGCCGCAGCGTATGCTGGACTCCGTTCGCTGGCATATCGCGCATAACAGCCGTTTCGACCTGCTGGCCTTAGGCGTGGCGGGCTGGATGCGTTACGTTGGCGGCGTTGATGAGCAGGGGAATCCGATTGAAATTAGCGATCCGCTGCTGCCGGTTATTCAGCAAGCGGTTCAGGGCAGTGAAGAAGGGGAAAGTCGCGTTCAGGCGCTGCTGGCCATTGATGCGATTTTTGGTAATGAATTGCCGCACGTTGAGCTGTTTACGAATAAGGTGAAAGAAGCGTATCTGTCGCTGCTTGCCAACGGCGCGAAAGCAACCGTTGCAAAATATGCGGCGAATATCGCATCAGCGTAATCTCTGCATGGTTGTAGGCCGGATAAGGCCTGCAACGTTCAACATCATTGACTATTGTAGGCCGGATAAGGCGGTTACGCCGCCATCCGGCTTGTTTGTCAGCGGGATTACTCTTCGCTGAACCAGTCGCTGTTTTCCTGGCGGATAAGCTGAACGGACTCGCCAATCTCCTGTAGATGCACAGTCATGGCGCGTTCCACCGCGTCGGCGTCATGCTTTTCCAGGGCGGCAAAAATATCATGATGCTGGCGCAGCAACATTTCAGGCGGCGACACATGATCCAGACTCATATAACGCACGCGGTCGATGGTGGCTTTAATATTTTCAACCGTATCCCACGCCAGCTGGCAATCGGCAATTAATGCCAGTTTCTGGTGAAATTCATCATCAAGCTGGAAGAAATCGTTGAGCTGCTTGCGGTCAATGGCGATCCGCTGCTGGTGAAGGTTCTGCTCCAGCTGATAGCACTGGCTGTCGGTGATCATCAACGCCGCGCGACGAACGACCGCACATTCTATGGCCTGTCGGACAAAACACCCATTCTGCACCTGCGATAATGAAATCTTATTCACATAGCTGCCGCGCTGAGGGCGGATTTGAATCAAACCGTTTTCCGCCAGCTTAATAAACGCTTCACGTACAGGCTGGCGCGACACGTTAAAGCGCACGGAAACCTCTTTCTCGGAAAGCGGTGTGCCTGGCGCAATCAGACAGTGCACGATGTCACGTCGGAGAATGCGGTAAATTTGCTGATTTACAGGCTGCGTAGGATTGAGTTGGGTTTCAACGGTCATTCGTTCTTACTTTTTAGAGAGTTAACCAGAGTACTCTACCACTTTTTTGTCACTATCTATACCCGGCCCGCGGGCCGGGTATAAAAATTAACCCCGATGAACGCTCAGTCCGGCAAAAGACTGCGTAACCGGCATCATTTCCAGCGTATTAATGTTCACATGCGCAGGCAGATTAGCGACCCACCATACCGCTTCTGTGACATCATCCGGCGTGAGCGCGGTTGTGTTCTCGTAGGTTTTACCCACTTTGTCGTCATCGCCTTTAAAGCGGACGTTAGAAAACTCCGTGCCGCCGACCAGACCGGGTTCAATATCGGTAACGCGTACTGCCGTACCGTGTAAATCCGTGCGCAGATTCAGACTGAACTGGCGCACAAACGCTTTGGTTGCGCCATATACGTTGCCACCCGCGTATGGCCAGCTACCTGCGGTAGAGCCAATATTGATGATGTGGCCGCGATTGCGCTCCACCATGCCAGGCAGAACCGCGCGGGTCATGTAAATAAGACCTTTGTTGTTCGTGTCGATCATGGTTTCCCAGTCTTCCACGCTGGCTTTATGCGCGGGCTCAAGCCCCAGCGCCAGCCCGGCGTTGTTGACCAGCACATCAATGTTGCGCCACTCTGCGGGTAATGACGCCAGCATATCTTCAATGGATGCACGGTTACGCACATCTAAACGAGCGATAAACAGATTGTCGCCCAGCTCATCTTTCAGTTCTTGCAGGCGTTCCTGGCGACGGCCAGTGGCAATCACTTTGTGTCCATTCTCAATAAAACGACGTGTAATGCATTCGCCGAAACCTGCGGTCGCACCGGTGACTAAAACGATCATCTCACTGTTCCTCAACGCTTTTTGTGTTGTATTACCATAGCACGCCATCTCTGTTCAGGGGTAATCCTCGTTAATGGGATTGCGGTCATTTCAAGGGAGACCTACTCTAATGAACAAATCGTTTGCAGGAGTGAAAAATGTCGTTAACGAATCCATTCTTTAGCCAGAGCGTATTGCCTTACCGGGCCCCGCGTTTTGATCTGATTGAAGATAGCCATTACCGCCCGGCGTTTGACGAAGGGATGCGGCAAAAGCGCGCTGAAATTGATGCGATTGTCCAAAACCCGCAGGCGCCTGATTTTGAGAACACGTATCTGGCGCTGGAGCAAAGCGGCGCGTTGCTCACCCGTGTGACAAGCGTGTTTTTCGCCATGACGGCGGCGCATACCAATGACGAATTACAGCGCCTTGATGAAGCCTTTTCCGCTGAACTGGCGGCGCTGGCAAATGATATTTATCTCAACAGTACGCTCTTTGCGCGTGTGGATGCGGTCTGGCGGCAGCGGGAGACGCTGGCGCTGGATGCCGAGTCGTTGCGTCTTGTGGAGGTTATCCACCAGCGTTTTGTACTTTCCGGCGCGCAGCTTGGCGATGACGATAAAGCGCAGCTCAGGAGCCTGAATACCGAATCCGCCACGCTGACCAGCCAGTTTAATCAGCGGCTGTTGGCGGCGAATAAATCCGGTGGGATGGTGGTTGATTATCGCCATCAACTGGACGGATTGAGTCAGGAGGAGGTCGCTCTTGCCGCTGATGTCGCCAGGGAAAAAGGGCTGGCGGATCGCTGGCTTATTCCGCTTCTCAATACCACACAACAACCGACACTGGCCGTTTTACGCGATCGCCAGACCCGTGAAAATCTGTTTAACGCCGCATGGACTCGTGCGGAAAAGAACGACGCCAACGACACGCGTGCGATTATTCAGCGTCTGGTGGACATCCGTACCCGGCAGGCAACATTACTCGGGTTTGCCAGTTATGCCGCCTGGAAAACTGCCGATCAGATGGCGAAAACGCCTGACGCGGCGCTCGCTTTTATGCGCGCCATTGTCCCGGCCGCGCGTCAGCGCGCGCTGGATGAGCAGGCTGAGATCCAGAAAGTGATCGATGATGAGCAGGGAGGATTCACGACCCAGGCGTGGGACTGGGCGTACTATGCTGAGCAGGTACGCCGTGGAAAATACGCGCTGGATGAAGCGCAGCTCAAACCTTACTTTGCGTTAGATACGGTACTGAACGACGGCGTGTTCTGGACGGCAAACCAGCTGTTCGGCATTAAGTTTATCGAGCGCTTTGATATCCCGGTTTACCATCCTGATGTGCGCGTCTGGGAAATTTTCGATCATGATGGCGTCGGTCTGGCGTTGTTTTATGGTGATTTCTTTGCCCGCGAGTCAAAAAGCGGCGGCGCATGGATGGGCAATTTTATTGAACAATCCACGCTTAACGAAACCAGACCGGTTATCTACAACGTCTGTAATTACCAGAAGCCAGCGGCAGGGCAGCCCGCATTGCTGCTTTGGGATGATGTGATCACCTTGTTCCATGAATTTGGTCATACGCTGCACGGCCTGTTTGCGACACAGCGCTATGCGACGCTGTCGGGGACGAACACCCCGCGCGATTTTGTCGAATTTCCTTCGCAGATTAATGAGCACTGGGCGAGTCATCCGCAGGTGTTCGAACGCTATGCGCGCCACGTCGGGACGGGTGAAAAAATGCCCGAAGCGTTGCAGGAAAAAATGCGGCGGGCAAGCCTGTTTAACAAAGGCTATGACATGACGGAACTGCTCAGCGCCGCATTGCTGGATATGCGCTGGCACAGTCTTGAAACCTTTTCGGCATCGCAGTCGGTCGATCTCTTTGAACAGCAGGCGCTGGCGGCGGAAGAACTCGATCTTCCGGCAGTGCCGCCGCGCTACCGGAGCAGCTATTTCGCCCATATCTTCGGTGGCGGGTATGCGGCAGGCTATTACGCCTATTTGTGGACGCAAATGCTGGCGGACGACGGCTACCAGTGGTTTGTTGAACAGGGAGGGTTAACGCGTGAGAACGGACAGCGTTTCCGTGATGCCATCTTGTCACGCGGCAACAGTACGGATCTGGAACGTCTCTACCCGGCGTGGCGGGGTCATGAACCGCGTATCGAACCCATGTTAAAACACCGGGGTTTAGACCGCTAAGCGCAAGGGCGCTGCCTGAATGTTTATCAGGTAACGCTCTGATTTTTTATCAATGTTAAGTAAGCTGCCGGGATACTGGTGTACAATGCGGGCTTCTTTTTATCCGGGGCCCCTGTTTTCATGTGTTCGTATTCTCTTCCGCTTTTCTCTTTGTTTGAGAAAAAACTTGTTGTGTCTGTGAATCAGAACTGATGAGAACAATGAAAATTAAACACCAGATGCTCTGCGTATCCTTATTTGCGCTCATCGGGTGTGGCAACAGCACGCTTTCACAGCTGGATATGCCTGCGCAAAAAAGCGCGCAAGTTGTGGTGGGATACTACGGACGCGGTATTGATCCGATGATTCGGCAATATATGCGGGAAAAAGAGGTGACTGGCGTCGTTGTTGCTGTTATTCAGAATAATGGCCCGGCAGAATTTCACAGTTACGGGATAACCGATGATAAAAATCGTTATCCCATCACGCCAGATACGCTGTTCGCTTTAGGCTCGCTGAGTAAAGGCGTGACGGCAGAAGTGACGACGATGCTGGTGGATGAAGGGGTGTTTAACTGGACGGATACACTGGAAACGTTGCTTCCACAGAATACGCCTTTAAGCCCTGACGCCAAAAATATTACGCTCCTCCAGTTGGTGACTCACACTTCCGGTTTGCCCCGGCAGCCTATGGATTTGCTGACGCTGGAAAACTTAATGCGCTATTTCAGTAACGGTGAGAACTTTTATACGCAGCTGGACAGCGACGCCGTGCTGGGTTATCTCAGTGATTTTACTGCGCCGGACGCGCGCGTTCCGCAGTATTCCAACATCGGCTACGCCATCCTGGGGTATATTTTGCAGCGCAGAACGGGAGAGCCGATCCAGGCGCTGGCGCAACGCATGATATTTGAACCACTGGCGATGACAAACAGCAGTTATACGCCCACCTTATTGAAGGCATACCCGCGAAGAGCGCTGGGCCATGCTGGCGATCAGCCCAAGCTCATTACCCGTGGCCATCTGACGCCAGACTGGGTTTTTAACAAAAATATGATGGGGGCGGCCAGTTTATACAGTAGCGCCCGCGATCTGGCTAATTATGCCCGCGCGCATTTTACATCCACAACCGTTTCGGCCATCGATCAGGCTTTTGCTGAAGCCACACAGACTTATTATTATCGACAGAAAGAAGCAGCGAATATTGCGTGGGTGAGTGATGAGTTTTCTGCGCAAAAGATCACCTATCAGGTCGGATATATTGGTGGGTATTCCAGCTATATTGGGTTTGATAAAAGAAATCGCAACGCGGTAGTGGTTTTGCAAAATAGTTTCAACTGGAGTAATTATATCGGTCAGACGATCCTGACTCGCCTGGCGCAGCAGGGGAAGGGCGATTAAAGATGTTAAGTGCATTGCAAATATTCCAGGATTATTCACTTTTTTCCTTTATTACCACTTTAAAATCATAGCGTTATAGAACCTCCATTTCCTGGTTCGGCCTTCTATTAATAAATTGACATAAATTTGCTTTTGTACCGCTAGACTACGGTACATCAAGGATGTATGCCCAAGGAGTGGCAATGATTAAAAAAACGATAGAAATCGATACCATCTTGTTAGATCTGAACCAGTCTATTGATGCCCACTATCAGTGGCTGGTGAAAATGTTTCGTTGCACAGTGTCTGGCGATGTCAATCAACCCGATATTTTCGATATCAATTCTCACTGTCTGTGTCAGTTCAGCCAATGGCTAAATAATCATCCGGTACACGAACCTGAAGAAAAGGGCTTTGTTATCAAGATTATTATTGCTCATGAACACATGCATACACGAGGTCGGGAATTACTGCGGGCGATCGCGGAGAAACGTTCGGAAGATCACCATTTTGACAGCTTTCAGGAAGCGTTATTAGCATTTACCTCGGCGGTGATGGACTACAAAATATATCTGCTCAATATTCGCAGCAATATGGATATATTAACCGGATTACCCGGGCGCAGAGTCCTTGATGAATCTTTCGATCGTCAGCTTATTGATGCGCAATCGCTTAATTTATATTTGCTGCTTTTTGATATTGACCGCTTTAAATTGGTCAATGACAACTATGGTCATCTGGTCGGTGATAGCGTGCTGCGCACCCTGGCGTCGAATTTATCCGTCTGGACGCGCTACGATGAAACGCCTTACCGCTATGGCGGGGAGGAGTTTGTGATTATCATCCGTACAAAAACGGATGAACAGGCCTGTCGGGCAGGGTTACGTATCTGCCAGCTAGTGGCGGATAATTCGATTAATTACCCTAACGGAGAACTCTCGATAACGGTAACTGCGGGCATTACCCAGGCGCAGCAGGGAGAACCGCTGGATGTCGTCATCGGACGCGCAGACAGGGCAATGTACCGGGGTAAACAAACCGGAAGGAATCGCTGCATGTTTATGGACAAAGATCAGCAAATCACGCGTGTGTAACATGAGCCGAACGGCACGCTCTTTACATAACCGGTTCACTGACATAAGTGTGCAAAGGGATGGAAGCGCGAAACGCCGGTTTTGCTGGTTTAGTTCTATGTTGTTTAACCTTCATTGATATTGTCTGTGTCAGGATGGTAAACGATCCGTTATCTGCGCAGGGAATTGCCTGATAACGCATAAGGTAAAAACACAAATCTATCCATGCAAGCATTCACCGCTGGTTTATCCGGCGGTTTTTTTTGTCTGTCTGCCGGGCGGGTAAAAAAATGGCCCCTTGTGCAGTTACGCTACAAGGGGCCTTGTCGGTGAGGAGCTATCTCCGTTCATTAATCATCCCATTTATGACTGAAATACGCGGCCAGAAAACCAGAAAATAAAATAATTCCCAGAACGGCCATGAAAACGTTCATATTACCCAGCATATAATGCCTCCTTTTATTTGTGTGTTTCCTCTCTTACCTTAATTCACCTCATGAGCACCCATAGTAGCAGATTAAATCTAAACAAATGCTGAATTAGGTGATTATTTCAACGTTAACGTCAGGATTTTTCCGGTACGGGATTTCAGACTATGAAAAAGCGTCACAAAACGATGAGGCAATGTGAATTTATTTCAAGGGTGATGAATTTTTCTCGGTTGTCAGTGAGCAGGTTGCATGTCATTTTTAGACGCATAGCCATCCAGAAGTCTAAACTTCAAATAATAAATTATCACGTCAGGCAACTAACGCCGGGTGAATGAGGAGATCACATGCAAAAACAACAGGCCCCGTTTCGCGCAGACATCGTCGGCAGTTTTTTACGCCCGGACACGATCAAACAAGCTCGTTTGCAATTCGCATGCGGCGAGATAACGGCGCAACAATTGCGCGCGGTAGAAGATGACGCTATCCGCACCGTTGTGGAACAGCAGTGTGCCTGCGGGCTGCATGTCGTCACGGATGGCGAGTTTCGCCGCGCCTGGTGGCATTTTGATTTCTTCGATGGACTGCAAGGCGTTGAACGCTATGACGCTGAGAAGGGGATCCAGTTTAATGGCGTGCAGACAAAAGCGCACGGCGTGCGCGTTACCGGAAAACTGGGATTTGGCGATCACCCTATGCTGGAAGACTTCCGCTATCTGAAAAGCATTAGCGGCGCAGCCGAGCCCAAAATGACCATTCCATCCCCCAGCGTGCTGCATTTCCGTGGCGGGCGCAAAGATATCGATGCTACCGTTTATCCGCATCTGGACGCTTATTTCGATGATTTAGCTACCACCTGGCGCGATGCGATTCATGCTTTTTATGAAGCAGGCTGTCGTTATCTGCAATTGGATGACACCGTCTGGGCTTACTTGTGCTCCGACCAGCAACGTCAGCAGATTCGTGAGCGGGGTGACGATCCTGACGAGCTGGCGCAGATTTATGCCCGCGTGATTAACCGTGCGCTGGAGGATAAACCAGCCGATCTGACGGTCGGGCTGCATGTTTGCAGGGGAAATTTCCGTTCGACGTGGATCTCTGAAGGGGGCTATGAACCGGTGGCGGAAGTGTTGTTCGGCACGGTGAACGTTGATGCGTTTTTCCTGGAATATGATAACGATCGCTCCGGTGATTTCGCGCCGCTGCGCTTTGTTCGACCCGGACGTCAGCAGGTGGTTCTGGGACTGGTGACCACGAAAAACGGCGAGCTGGAAAACCCGGAAGGGGTGAAAGCCCGCTTGCAGGAGGCAGAGCGCTATGTCGCAAAAGAGCAGATCTGCCTTAGCCCACAGTGCGGATTTGCCTCCACGGAAGAGGGGAATACGCTGACGGAAGCCCAGCAATGGGGCAAAGTACGCCTCATCACCGAAATCGCCAGTCAGGTCTGGTAAGTTGCCTCTCTTTGTTACACAGCGTTGCACATTCGTAATGCAACGCTGTTTCATTCTGGATCATTTTCCTCGTTGTATTTCCCGCCTTGTGGTTTCCGATTTTCTTGTTTCAGCCCTGTTGCCGGTTAATAAATTGATATTTATAGACATTTAAAAATCTGGCACCGATTTTGCCTTATCACTTCTGAACATCCTTAATTTGCACCATTTGCCCGTCCGGTTGCACCGGGACTTCCAGCAAGCTTAATTTCAGGAGTGAAACTATGCAGCGTCGTACATTATTAAAAGCCTTTGCACTGTCCGCCTCGGTGGTTGCGATGGGGCTGAGCTTTAGCGTTCAGGCGGCCGATACGATTAAGGTCGGCATCATGCATTCGCTATCCGGCACGATGGCCATTTCGGAAACCCCGCTTAAAGATATGGCGTTGATGACGATTGATGAGATCAATGCTAAAGGCGGCGTGCTGGGCAAAAAGCTGGAACCGGTGGTGGTTGACCCGGCCTCAAACTGGCCGTTGTTTGCAGAGAAATCGCGTCAGCTGCTGAGCCAGGATAAAGTCGCGGTCGTGTTTGGCTGCTGGACGTCGGTATCGCGTAAATCGGTGTTGCCGGTATTTGAAGAGTTAAACGGGCTGCTGTTTTACCCTGTGCAATACGAAGGGGAAGAGTTATCACCGAATGTTTTCTATACCGGCGCAGCGCCAAATCAGCAGGCTATTCCGGCTGTTGAATATCTGATGAGTGAAGACGGCGGCAGCGCGAAACGCTTTTTCCTGCTGGGAACCGATTATGTCTATCCTCGTACCACCAATAAGATCCTTCGCGCCTGGCTGCATGCCAAAGGCGTCGAGGATAAAGATATTGAAGAGGTGTATACCCCGTTCGGACACAGCGATTACCAGACTATCGTCGCCAATATCAAAAAATTCTCTGCGGGCGGCAAAACGGCGGTGGTCTCCACCATTAACGGCGACTCAAATGTTCCGTTCTACAAAGAGCTGGCGAATCAGGGGATAAAAGCGACAGACGTGCCGGTCGTGGCATTCTCGGTCGGTGAAGAGGAGTTGCGCGGTATCGATACCAGACCGCTGGTGGGCAACCTGGCGGCGTGGAACTATTTTGAATCTGTCGACAACCCCACTAACCAGAAATTCGTTGCGGATTACCGGGCATACGCCAAAGCGCATAAGCTGCCGAATGCCGACACCGTCGTGACCAACGATCCGATGGAAGCGACCTATGTGGGCCTGCATATGTGGGCGCAGGCAGTAGAAAAAGCCGGTACGACCGACGTCGATAAAGTCCGCGAGGCGATGGCGGGGCAATCCTTCGCTGCGCCGTCTGGCTTTACCCTGACGATGGACGCCACCAACCACCATCTGCATAAACCCGTCATGATTGGCGAAATTGAAGATAACGGCCAGTTCAATGTGGTATGGCAAACCGACGAACCGGTTCGCGCCCAGCCCTGGAGCCCGTTTATCGCCGGTAACGATAAAAAATCAGACCAGCCTGTTAAAACCGCCAGCAACTGATCTTTTGCCCTCCTGCGGGAGGGCACATTCTGGAGAACACTTTCATGAAAGCCATGCGCTTTATTCGGGGTGTGTTGCTAATGACGTGGCTGGTGCCGTGGATCGTGCAGGCAACCGATGCCGATGTGTTTGTTGGCACCAGCCGGGCGCAACAGGCGACGTTATTAGAACAATGGGCCATCACGCCTGAGGCGCAGCGTTTGCCTTTGTTGAACGCATTAGCGCGTGAGAATGTGCTGACTGATAGCGCAAAACACGCTTTCATTCGGCAGGGTACGCAGGTTCTGCCGCTCGGCGCTGTCGCCGCGCCCGATGGCGAACTGAAAAAAGTTCGTCTGACTAACCGTCTGCGAAACCTGGTCAGCGGGGCGTTAGCCACGCATCAACTATTAAGTGACAATGTCACGGAAAGAGCCGCTGCCGCCAGCCTGTTACAGCGGGAGGCCACGCCCGCGATGCTGCCGCTTTTACAGCAGCGGCTGGCGCAGGAAACGGAAAGCGAAGTGACATCACGTCTGGAGATTGCGCTGGCTAACCTGCAACTGGTGAGTCCTTCCGCTGACGTCCGGCGTCAGGCGATTGTCTTACTGGGGCAGTCGGGCGACCCGGAAACGCAATCACGCCTGCAACCCTTTACGGATGCTGAACATGAACCGGATGCGCGTGTTCGCGAGGCCGCGACAGAAAGCCTGAACGCAATCGCGCAGCGGATGGTGATTGGCGATCTCCTGGGGCAGGCATTTATGGGGCTGTCGCTGGGATCGATTCTGCTGCTGGCGGCCCTGGGGCTGGCGATCACCTATGGATTACTGGGCGTAATCAATATGGCGCACGGTGAAATGCTGATGCTTGGCGCGTACAGCACATGGATGGTTCAGCAGTTTATGGGGCAGTTCATGCCACAGTGGCTGGCGTTTTATCCCGTTGTGGCGTTGCCGGTTGCCTTCCTGATCGCTGCCGGAACTGGAATGGCGCTGGAGCGCGGCATTATTCGCCATCTTTATGGTCGTCCTCTCGAAACGCTGCTGGCGACCTGGGGGATTAGCCTGATGCTGATCCAACTGGTACGCATGACCTTTGGCGCGCAAAACCTGGAGGTTGCCAACCCTGCGTGGCTTTCTGGCGGGGTGCAGGTCTATGCCAACCTGACGTTGCCCTGGAACCGTATCGTGGTGCTGGGGTTCGCCATGCTGGTGCTGTTTTTCACCTGGCTATTGCTGAATAAAACCCGCCTCGGGATGCGCGTTCGCGCGGTAACGCAGAACCGCAGTATGGCGGCGTGTTGCGGCGTGCCGACGGGGCGCGTGGACATGCTGGCGTTTGGCCTCGGGTCGGGGATCGCCGGATTGGGCGGCGTGGCCTTGTCGCAACTGGGCAACGTCGGGCCGGAACTGGGACAGGGATATATTATTGATTCATTTTTAGTGGTGGTGCTCGGTGGCGTCGGACAACTGGCGGGAAGCGTGGCCGCCGCATTTGGGTTGGGTATCTTCAATAAGATTCTGGAACCGCAAATGGGCGCGGTGCTGGGCAAAATCGTCATTCTGATTGCGATCGTTCTGTTTATCCAGAAACGGCCTCAGGGATTGTTTGCGCTGAAAGGGAGGGTTATTGATTAATGACCATGCCAATGACATTAACACTGGCGCGTAGAGCGCCGCGTACTGTCCAGGTTTTTGGCCTCTGCCTGCTGGCGGCGCTGCTGATTCTGCCTTTTCTGGCGCTGCTGCCTGCGGATCACCCGCTGGCTGTCCCGGTCTGGGTGTTAACGCTGGCCGGGAAGATCCTCTGTTACGCCATTGTCGCTGTGGCGCTGGATCTGGTGTGGGGGTATGCCGGAATGCTGTCTCTGGGGCACGGTATTTTCTTCGCGCTGGGCGGGTATGCGATGGGAATGTATCTGATGCGTCAGGCCTCTGGCGACGGACTTCCCGCGTTTATGTCTTTCCTCTCCTGGAGTGAATTACCGTGGTTCTGGTGGGGAACGCAGCACTTCGCCTGGGCGATGCTGCTGGTCGTGCTGGTTCCGGGACTGCTGGCGCTGGTGTTCGGCTATTTTGCCTTTCGCTCAAAAATCAAAGGCGTCTATTTTTCCATTATGACCCAGGCGCTGACGTTCGCAGGCATGCTGCTGTTTTTCCGTAACGAAACCGGGTTTGGCGGCAATAACGGGTTTACGGGGTTTACCACGTTGCTGGGCTTCCCTGTTGCAGCGACCTCCACGCGCGTTGCGCTGTTTCTCGCGACCGTCATATTACTGGTGCTGGCGCTGTGGCTGGGGTATCTCCTTGCGCGCAGTAAGTTTGGCCGCGTTCTGACCGCCGTGCGCGATGCGGAAAATCGCCTGATGTTTTGTGGGTACGATCCGCGTGGCTTCAAACTGCTGGTATGGACGCTCTCCGCTGTTCTGTGCGGTCTGGCGGGCGCTCTGTACGTTCCTCAGGTCGGCATCATTAACCCCAGCGAAATGTCGCCGACCAACTCTATTGAAGCGGCCATCTGGGTCGCGCTGGGCGGGCGCGGCACCTTAATTGGCCCGGTGTTTGGCGCAGTGCTGGTGAACGGCGCTAAAAGTCTGTTTACGGTGATTATGCCGGAGTACTGGCAGCTGTTTCTCGGCCTGATCTTTATTGGCGTTACGCTGTTTTTACCGCGCGGCGTCATTGGTCTGTTTCGCAAAGGAGAAAAATGATGCAACCGGATGACGGACTTTTTACCCGCCAGTTGCCGGGGGATCGTTTTCGCGATCAAACAGACCCGGTTCTGCAACTGGAAGGGATCAACGTCAATTTTGACGGCTTCCAGGCGCTGACGGATTTAACCCTGAACATTGGCGTAGGGGAATTGCGCTGCGTTATTGGCCCTAATGGCGCAGGAAAAACCACCTTAATGGATGTGATTACCGGTAAAACCCGGCCGCAAAGCGGACGCGCGATTTACGATCAGTCCACGGACTTAACTTCGCTCGATCCTATTGCGATTGCCCGCCAGGGCATTGGGCGTAAATTTCAGAAACCGACCGTGTTTGAGGCCCTGACGGTGGAGGAGAATCTGGAACTGGCGATGAAAGAGGATAAATCCGTCTGGGCCACGTTAAGAGCGCGCCTCTCGGGCGAACAGCGGGATCGCATTGACGAGATGCTCGGGTTATTGCGTCTGGGCGCGGAGCGTGGGCGTCGCGCCGGGCTGCTTTCGCACGGACAAAAGCAGTTTCTGGAAATCGGTATGCTGCTGGTACAGGAGCCGCACCTGCTGTTACTGGATGAACCTGCGGCGGGGATGACGGACGCGGAAACGGAGTATACCGCTGAGCTGTTTCGCACTCTGGCGGGGAAACACTCGCTGATGGTGGTGGAGCATGACATGGGGTTTGTCGAAACCATTGCCGACCATGTTACCGTTTTGCATCAGGGGCGCGTGCTGGCGGAAGGGAGCCTGCGCGACGTCCAGGCCAATGAACAGGTTATTGAAGTTTACCTCGGGCGATAGGGAGGACGGATGTTACAGGTGAATGAACTGAATCAATATTACGGCGGCAGTCATATCCTGCGCGGGGTAAGTTTTGAGGCCCGCATTGGCGAAGTAACCTGTTTGCTTGGGCGTAACGGCGTGGGAAAAACCACCTTACTGAAGTGTCTGATGGGGTTAATCCCGGCACGCACCGGCAATGTGATCTGGCAGGGGAAGAACATCACCCAGCGTAAACCGCATCAGCGCGTGCGGGCCGGTGTCGCCTATGTGCCGCAAGGGCGGGAGATTTTTCCTCGCCTGACGGTAGAGGAAAACCTGCTGTTGGGGCTGTCGCGTTTTTCCGCCCGCGATGCAAAACAGGTGCCGGATGATATTTACGCGCTTTTTCCGGTGCTTAAAGAGATGAAGCACCGGCGAGGGGGCGATCTCTCCGGGGGGCAACAGCAGCAGCTGGCAATTGGCCGGGCGCTGGCCTGCCGTCCTCAGCTGTTAATTCTGGATGAACCGACCGAAGGGATACAGCCGTCAGTGATCAAAGAGATTGGGCAGGTGATTTCACATCTGGCGCGTCAGGGGGATATGGCGATTTTGCTGGTGGAGCAGTTCTATGATTTTGCCGCCCAACTGGCGGATCACTACTTATTGATGTCGCGGGGAAGCATTATTCAGAGCGGCAGGGGCGAGAATATGGAAGCGGAGGGCGTCCGCGGTCTGGTCGCGATCTGAGTTCCGGGACTGTACCGGACGTTATCCGGCACAGTCTGGCGTGCCGTCAGCACATTGCGGGCTGCCCCCAGGGTCTGGCCCGCATCCCTTTTAGCATCAGCGCCCAGGCAAGAATAATCGTAACGATCAGCACCGCAAACAGGGACCAGGCGGGCAAGGTGGTGAGGATCACGCCGCTGACCAGCGGGTTGACCGCCGCGCCGAGCCAGCCAAGCGACTGCGCTGAGAAGTAGCTTGCTTTCATCCCCGCCGGAGCAATGTTATCGATCAGCATATATTCGCCCGGGGCGTAAATAACCTCGCCAATGGTAAATACGGCGGCGGAGAGCCCCCAGAGCAGCAGGCTGTTTCCTGAAATCATAAAACCAACCAGCCCAGCCACAAAACAGATTGTGCCGGCCGCCATCAAGGGTCTGATATTTGCGGTCGTTAACCGACGACCTACGGCATATTGCAGGCTGACGACAATCGCCGCGTTGACGGGGAGTACGACAGCCACCACTTTTTCGGCAAAATTACCGTTCGCGACAACCATGACATACTGGGAAATACATGAAGCGAACGCGCCGCTGACAAATGACGCCAGGAAGGCCGACAGGGTAAACCAGAGCAGGGCTTTATCGCGTAACAGCACCGATGGCGACCAGACTGACGCCGTTGTTCCTTCAACGGGCGTCTCTGCGCGCTTCACCCAGGTCTGGATAAACACCAGCGGGAAAGCAGAGCAAATGGCCGCAAGCCAGAACGGCAGGTTGATGCTTTGCATGACCAGCAGGGTGCCAAGCGGCGGCCCGACGGTCCAGCCAATATTGAGCACGGTATAGTTGAGGGAAAATATTTTGCTCCTGGTTGTGGCGGAAAGATTGTCGGCAAACCAGGCTTTCAACACGGTGGCAAAGACGGAGTAGGCGCAGTTTATCAGGGCGAAAAGCAGCACCACCAGCGTGACGCTGTGTACCAGGGGGATGGCGATAAAGCCCAGCAAGAACGCCGAAATTGCCAGAAGCATATAGCGCTTTTTATCGAACTTATCCGCGAGGATGCCGAAACCCAGGCTGAAAATCACGCCGATGGTTAACGCTACCGTCATGGCATAGCCGATCAGATCGACGCTCAGATCGTACTGGCGGTTAAGATAGATCGTCATGAACGGAAGCGTGGCGCCGCGCCCAATGGTCAATAACAGTGATGAGGCGAGTAAAGCGAGGGTGGAGCGTCTCAGCGTTGTGTTCATTTTCCTGCCCGACAATGCGTTTCATTATATTTATTGGTGATTTAAAGCAATAGCACGGCAAAAGTGTGATGTATACCCGGGATGTTGTTCGAAAATGCTCGTCCCACCCTACCTGAATTAATGATCTGTTCCGGGGCGATGATTTCCGTTAACTTAACTTGTTTACAAAAATTTAATATTTGCAGGGGCCGTGGTATGTCGCGTAAAGACGGGTTATTGGCGTTACTGGTCGTGGTGGTGTGGGGGCTTAACTTTGTCGTCATCAAAGTCGGGCTGCACAATATGCCGCCGCTGATGCTGGCGGGATTACGTTTTTTGCTGGTCGCGTTTCCGGCTATCTTCTTCGTTGCGCGTCCGAAAATCCCGCTGTCGCTGTTACTCGGCTACGGTCTGACCATCAGTTTTGGTCAATTCGCGTTTCTCTTTTGTGCGATTAAATTCGGAATGCCTGCCGGCCTGGCGTCACTGGTGCTACAGGCGCAGGCGTTTTTTACCATCGTGCTGGGCGCGTTTGCGTTCGGCGAGCGCTTGCAGGGCAAACAGGTGGCCGGTATCGCGCTGGCGGTGTTTGGCGTTCTGCTGCTGATAGAAGCCAGCCTCAATGGGCAACATATTGCGATGCTCGGGTTTATGTTAACGCTGGCGGCGGCGTTCTGCTGGGCGTGCGGGAATATTTTCAATAAGAAGATCATGCAACATGCCACTCGCCCGGCGGTGATGTCGCTGGTGGTCTGGAGCGCGCTGATCCCGATTATTCCCTTCTTTCTGGCCTCTTTGATTCTGGACGGTTCTGCGCAGATGGTTCAGAGCCTGATTGCGATTGATATGACGACGATTTTATCGCTGGTGTATCTGGCGTTTGTCGCCACGATTGTCGGTTACGGGATCTGGGGAACGTTGCTCGGACGCTATGAAACCTGGCGCGTGGCGCCGCTGTCTTTGCTGGTGCCGGTCGTGGGGTTGGCCAGCGCGGCTGTGTTGCTCAATGAGACGCTTACCGGGTTACAGTTTCTTGGCGCGGTGCTGATTATGGCGGGTTTGTACATCAACGTGTTTGGTTTTCGGCTGCGCAAAGCGGCGCAGGTAAGGGGATAAAAAAAGCCCCGCAGTGGCGGGGCAAAAACGAATTACAGGCTGTGTCCGTTGTAATACGGCACGCCTAATTCGTCGGACTTATCGCTTCCCGCACCCATATGATTGAAATCGAATGGCGACTGATCATGCGCAGACGGCATGACCATCGCATCGCGATTATTTTGTGTTCCAGGTTGTGCGGTTTGCTCCGCAATGCTTGGGCCAGAGACGACAAGCAGCACAGCCAGCATTGCGGAAGACAGAGATTTCATGATTTCCTCGATTACGTCATTAACAGGCGATTAGCAATTACAATGGTTGAGTGGATGCAAATACCGGGATTCGCCATGCATATTGGTAATACGGTACTTATGCGGTGGAACGTCGAAATAGTTTTTAAATGTCCGGGTTAGCGTCTGCTGTGACTCAAAGCCATAACGTTCCGCCAGGTACAGGATCGGCTCGTTACTTTCTTTTAATTTCTGGGCTATTTCAGTCATTTTGCGACTGCGGATGTACTGGCCTAATGAGTGACCGGTCTCTTTTTTAAACATCCGTTGCAGGTGCCATTTGGAGTAACCTGAACGCTCTGACACTTTTTCCAGTGAGAGCGGCGATTCCAGGTTATCTTCGATCCAGTCCAAAATGCTATGAATGGTAATAGCGTCAGTATTGCGTCTGGACATCGTCATACCTCTTTCTGTTTACGGCAGGATTTTCTTAAGCAAAAGCTCAAGTGTTGCCACTTCATCCGCCGTTAAGTTTTTTGTTAGTTCCTGGTGCAGGTCTTGTCCTACTAACTGATGACATTGCTCACAAATTGCCGCGCCGTGTTCGGTGAGTTTCACCAGCACGCCGCGTTTGTCATGTGGATTTGGCAGTCTTTCGATCCAGCCTTTACAGACCAGCCGATCAAGCATGCGCGTCAATGCGCCGAGATCGACAGACAGCACTTTCTTCAGCTCGACCGGGGTAATGCATACCGCGCAACGGATAGAACAGAGCACCTTAAACTGCGATGCGGTGATATCCAGCGGCGACAGATAGTCGTTCAACAGACGATCTTTTTTCTGATTGACCATGTAGATCAAGCGACCCAGCGGGATGATTTCGTTGAATAGGTCACTGGTGCTTTTCACAATGGTTGCCCCGGCAAGTAGTTAGTCACGGCAGATACTATTGCCCAGGCAAATATAAGTCAATCGAATGAATAAGGGGATGCCACGATTTGCTAAAACGCGTCAGTACAGGGGCTGCATCACGGGGTAATTTATTAATAATAATTACTGGTTATGCTTATTCGACATAATGAATGCTTAATGGCGAAACGCCGCGTTTTCCCTTTATACTTGCCGCTTACAACGAGCTTGATGGGGAAGAGATGGCATTATGATGGATTTGTTTAAAGCGATAGGGCTTGGGCTGGTTGTCCTGCTGCCTTTGGCGAACCCGCTAACCACGGTGGCGTTGTTTTTAGGCCTGGCCGGTAATATGAACAGCGCGGAGCGTAACCGTCAGTCGCTGATGGCCTCCGTGTATGTGTTCGCCATCATGATGGTTGCGTATTACGCCGGTCAACTGGTGATGAACACCTTTGGAATTTCCATCCCCGGTTTGCGCATTGCGGGTGGGCTGATTGTCGCCTTTATCGGCTTTCGGATGTTGTTCCCGCAGCAGAAGGCGCACGAATCGCCGGAGGCGAAAAGCAAGTCAGAAGAGCTGGAGGATGAGCCTTCTGCCAATATCGCTTTTGTTCCGCTGGCGATGCCGAGCACCGCAGGACCGGGGACGATCGCGATGATCATCAGTTCGGCCTCTACCGTACGTCACGGCGTCGATTTTCCCGGCTGGGTTATTCTGGTGGCACCACCGCTTATTTTTCTGGCGGTGTCAGTGATTCTGTGGGGTTCTCTGCGCAGCTCAGGGGCGATTATGCGCCTGGTCGGCAAGGGGGGAATTGAAGCTATTTCCCGCCTGATGGGCTTCTTACTGGTCTGTATGGGCGTGCAGTTTATCATTAACGGCGTGCTGGAAATTATTAAGACTTACCATTAAGTCAGAATTCCCCCCGAAAGTCTCAGTAGTATTCAGTCGGGGGGAACTTATCCTCAATGCTGCGGCTGTTCTTCCAGCGAAACAGGCCAGCGGCGAAAGATAATGATCGACCACACCAGCGCCGCCAGGGCTGGCACTGCGCCGACGTAGCCAATAGTGGACATCGACCAGTGTAAACTCACCTGATTCCCCACCAATGCGCCAGCGCCAATGCCAATATTAAAAATGCCTGAGAACAGCGCCATTGCCACATCGGTGGCGTCCGGCGCCAGTGCCAGGACTTTCACCTGCATCCCCAGGCCTATCACCATAATGGCGATGCCCCAGAAAATACTCAGCACGGCAAGATGGCTTTCGCTGTCTGCTGCGGGCAGCAGGAGCATCAGGCAAATCACCAGCAGCATAATGGCAATGCTGATAAGCGGCGAGGCGTACTGATTACCCAGTTTGCCGAATACCACGCTGCCGATAATCCCGGCGCCGCCGAGGATCAGCAGTAATACCGTGGCAAAGTTTGCGCTCAGACCCGCCACCGTCTGTACAAACGGTTCAATATAGCTGTATGCCGTATAGTGTGCGGTGACCACCACGACCGTCAGTAAATAAATACTCATTAGCGCCGGGCGACGGAACAGCAGCGGCAGACTTTTTAGTGACCCAGAATGTTCGCTGGGCAATTTCGGCAGCAGTTTGATCAGGCATACCAGCGTGATTAACGCCCCTATACCAATGGCGAAGAACGTTGTTCGCCAGCCGAAGTATTGACCAACAATACGCCCGATAGGCAGCCCCAGCACCATCGCCAGCGCGGTTCCGGTGGCGATCAGACTCAGTGCCTGCGCACGTTTGCCTGGCGGCGCAAGGCGAATGGCCAGCGAAGCGGTAATAGACCAGAAGACGGCGTGTGCAAACGCGATCCCGATGCGGCTGATTACCAGCACGGTAAAATTCCATGCCAGGAAGGAGAGCACATGGCTGGCAATGAAGAGAACAAACAGGCAGATTAGCAGTTTACGCCGCTCAACCTGACTGGTCAGCAACATAAAGGGCAACGACATCAGCGCCACAACCCAGGCATAGATCGTCAGCATAATCCCGACCTGCGCGGTCGGCATAGCAAAGCTCCGGGCGATGTCCGACAGTAAGCCAACAGGGACAAACTCTGTGGTATTGAAAATAAAAGCGGCAATAGCAAGCGTAACTACCCGTAGCCACGCGACCTTGCGGGAAACAGTGTTTGTTGTCATAAGAGTAAATCGGGTCAGTTGCGAAAAGGCGAGGTCACGATCTTAAAACGTTTGCTGGCGAAAATACAATCGTTTTGTGATGTATGTCTCATTATCGTTGGTGGGCCGATTGATGAAACAAACGAAATGGCGTCCGGGTATGGAAATCATCCCGGACACCGTATTCAGGGGAGTTTTGCGATATTCGCTTTGATGACTTCGGCGGAGTATCTGAATTTCGCCAGTTCATCATCGGCTAACTGTAATTCGATAATTTGTTGAACACCGCTTTGAGTCAGCACCGCCGGTACGCCGATGGCGACGCCGTCAACGCCGTATTCCCCCTCCAGTACGCAGGAGATGGCCAGCGCCCGATGGCTTCCGGTGAAGACGTTCCGGCAAATTTCCGCAATGGTTCCGGCAATACCATATTCAGTGCAGCCTTTGCGGTTATAGATTTCAAACCCATGTTTGCGCACTTTTTCCGCCATCGCCTCGACGTCCAGGATTTTACCCGTACGGCGTTGATAAACATCCGCAATCGGAGAACCGTAGACGGAGGAGTGGGACCAGACCGGGAATTGCGTATCGCCATGCTCTCCCAGAATAAAGGCATCGATGCTTTGCGCGCCGATATCCAGTTCCTGCGCCAGCGCGCGCCGTAAACGGGTGGTGTCCAGCCAGACGCCAGTGCCGATTACCTGGCTGCGCGGCAGGCCTGATAGCGTCCATACCTGCCAGGTAATGATATCGCAAGGATTGGTGGCGATAAGAAAGATGCCGTTAAAGCCGCCATCCATCATTTCCGGCACGATCTTTTGGACGATCCGCGCAGTGTTGTTCAGCTCATCAAGCCGTGTTTGCCCTGGTTTTAATGCGCCGCCGGAAACGGTAATCACGGCGATATCGACATCGGCGCATTCACGCGCCTCTCGGGTGGAAATGGTCATCATCCCCGGCATGTAGGCCGCTGCGTCGGCGAGATCCAAAGCATGGCCTTCCGAGCGATCTCTGTTCAAATCGACCAGAATCAGTTCTTCACAAATATTCTGATTGAGCAGAGCGTAAGCTGCTGATGCGCCAACATTACCTGCCCCAATGATCATCACTTTACGCGCTTTGGTGTTCATGACTGTTCCATATCCGTTTTCGTCTTGCGCAGTATAAAACGCTTCTCCCGGCAGTCGTAGCCCCAAACCCATAGGATAATGCTATGGCTGCGAGGACGGATTCAGCAGGGCGATAAACGCGTCCAGTTGACGGGTCATTGCCCCGCGACGCCACACAAGCCAGGTGTCCAGCCATCGCCACTCTTCGCTCAACGGCCAGGCTTCAACCTGATGATGCCCGGGCATACTTTCCAGCATGGTACGAGGGATCAGCGCGATGCCCGCTCCGGCGATAACGCATGCCAGCATGCCGTGGTACGACTCCATTTCATGAATGGTGCCGGGCATCGCGCGATCGGCATGAAACCAGCTTTCAAAGTGACGGCGATAAGAGCAGTTTGCGCGAAAGGCGTAGATATTGCTGCCATTCACGTCTTTTGCCCGCCGTACGGGGGAATGCCCATGAGGGGCGACAATCATCATCTCTTCATGGTATACCGGCATACCTTCAAGACCCGGATGAGTAATCGGGCCATCAACAAACGCTGCGTTAAGTCTGCCTTCCAGAACGCCTTCGAGCATTGTCCCGGAAGGCCCGGTAGAGAGGGCGAACTGAATTTTGGGGTAACGCTGATTGTACCCGGCAAGTGTGGCCGGGATGCGTACCGCAGCGGTGCTTTCCAGCGCGCCGAGTGAAAACAGTCCCTGAGGTTCATCACCGGCGACCACCATTCGCGCTTCATCAACCAGCGCCAGGATCTGCTGGCTGTAACGCAGAAAGTTATGTCCGGCGGGAGAAAGGCGCAGCCGCTGACTTTCACGAATAAACAGATCCACGCCAAGATCGGCCTCAAGCTGGCGGATTCGCGTAGTGAGGTTCGACGGGACGCGATGCACCTTCGCCGCCGCCTGCGTAATACTGCCGGTTTCGGCCACGGCATTGAACATTTCCAGCTGAGTCAGATCCATAGTTTTCTCTTTTTGTGAACGCAGTGCTTAATATTATTCATTTTTCAGAAAGAGTAAATGCGCCCATTATGCAGGTATATCCCGCAACGTAGAGAGACAAACCGATGACGATGACACCTGCTACACATGCGATTTCCGTGGATCCGACAACCGGTGAAACGCTGGCGATGATGCCGTGGGCCAGCGCTGATGATATTGAAAATGCACTCACTCTGGCTGCCCGTGGATTTGAGGAATGGAAACGCACGACGGTGGCATACCGGGCGCAGAAACTTCGCGATATCGGGCAAGCGCTGCGTAACCGTACAGACGAGATGGCGCACAGTATTTCCCGTGAGATGGGAAAACCGATCCGGCAGGCGCGCGCCGAGGTGGCGAAATCTGCGGCGCTCTGTGACTGGTATGCAGAACATGGCCCCGCGATGCTTAACCCGGAACCGACGCTGGTGGAAAATCAGCAGGCGGTGATTGCATATCGTCCGCTGGGGACAATACTGGCGGTCATGCCGTGGAACTTTCCGCTCTGGCAGGTATTACGCGGGGCGATTCCCATCCTGCTGGCGGGTAACGGCTATTTACTAAAACATGCGCCGAATGTGATCGGTTGCGCTGAACGTATTGCGCAGATCTTCGCCGATGCCGATATTCCGGCGGGCGTTTATGGCTGGGTAAATGCCAGTAACGACGGCGTTAGCCAGATGATTAACGATCCCCGTATTGCCGCCGTGACGGTAACGGGCAGCGTGCGTGCCGGGGCCGCGATTGGCGCGCAGGCCGGGGCAGCGCTGAAAAAATGCGTGCTTGAACTGGGCGGTTCCGATCCGTTTATCGTTCTTAACGATGCCGATCTGGATCTGGCTGTTAAAGCCGCTGTCGCCGGTCGCTATCAAAATACCGGGCAGGTATGCGCGGCGGCGAAGCGCTTTATTGTTGAAGAGGGGATTGCCGGGGAATTTACTGAACGGTTTGTTGCCGCCGCCAGCGCACTGAAAATGGGCGATCCGCTGGCGGAAGAGAACGATCTCGGCCCTATGGCGCGTTTTGATCTACGGGATGAGCTGCATCAGCAAGTGGAGGCATCAATAGCAGAAGGCGCGCGTTTATTACTGGGCGGTGAAAAGCTCGCCGGGGAAGGCAACTATTATGCCGTGACGGTGCTGGGCGATGTGACGCCTGAGATGACGGCGTTTCGTCAGGAGTTGTTTGGGCCCGTGGCGGCGATTACCGTGGCGAAGAACGCCGAACATGCCTTGCATCTGGCTAATGACAGCGACTTTGGGTTGTCGGCGACGCTGTTCACTGCGCGTGATGTACTGGCTCAGGAGATGGCATCGCGCCTGGAATGCGGCGGGGTATTTATCAATGGATACAGCGCCAGCGATCCGCGTGTGGCATTTGGCGGCGTGAAGAAAAGCGGCTTTGGTCGCGAGCTCTCCCATTTTGGCCTGCATGAGTTTTGCAACGTACAAACTGTCTGGAAAAACCGTCTGTGATCATTCCGGCGTCTTCTTGAGGCGCCATGTCACATTACTGCAATAGTTCTGTCATTTTCTCTCCGTACACTCGCGCATAACGCATTGATACAGAAGAATATCATGAACTTAACGCAAATTTTTCGAGGCTTAATTCGTCGTTTCACTCCCCGCCAGTTTGGTCTGTTAACGGGAATATTTTGCATTATCGCGCTGTTTTCTATTTTGCAGGTTGCGTCATCCCTGATGCTGTCGTTTTCCGTGCGAGACGCTCAGCGTAACGAACAACGTAACCAGCAGGCACTGCTGCAACAAACGAAGGTGGATGAGGCGAGGGTAGCGCTGTTGTCCGCAAGCGATCTGCTGAACCGGGCGGGCGTTTACTTTATGCAGGATGCCGCAACGGGATCAGAAGGCAGCTGGCGCCCGTTGATGGATGAAGCTCAGCAGGCGCTGGTGCAGTCAAAAACGGCCTGGGATGCCTGGCTTGCAATGGCCCCTCATAAAGACGACGGCCTGATTGAGAGTTATCAGCGTTTTTATAGCGGTATTCAGGAACAGGCGGACGGCCTGAGCCAGACTAACGCCATCGACGCGTTCTTTGCTGTTCCTGTTCAGGCGTTTCAGACAGATTTCAATGAAAACTATGCCCGCTTTCAGCAAGAGAGCGGGCGTCAGACGGAGGGCGGCAGGCAGCAGCTGATTGCCAGCCTGGAAGGGTTGCAGCACCTCTTTTTGTTCATCCCGTTTGTGCTGGTGGTGATTGCCCTGCTGGTCTGGAGCGGCATGTCTCGCTGGGTTATTTCTCCGCTGCGCCGCCTGATCGCCCATATTAATATTCTGGCCGCAGGCGATCTGTCCGAACCGATGCCGAAGGTGAGCGGGTTTAACCGCGAGGTCGCGCAACTCAGTTCACGCATTGATGCGATGCAACAGGGGCTGAGGCAGCTGGTGCAGCAGGTGAGCGATGCCACCACCGCAATGGTCGGCAACATCGATCAGCTTGCGCAGAGCAACAAACAGCTCTATCAGCAATCGGCGAAACAGAGCGAAGAGTTAAGTAGTGTCACCTCGCATATCTCGTTTCTGGAAACGCATGTCGAGGACAATAGCGGCTTTGCCAGACTGGCTAATCAACGTGCAGCCGAGGCGCGTCAGGTAGCGGCTGGCGGCGATCGTATGATGGAGACCGTTAACCGTTCGATGCAGGCGATTGTTGAGCGATCGTCAGAAATGCGCGGGATCATCTCTCTGATTGACAGCGTCGCGTTCCAGACCAATATCCTGGCGCTGAACGCGGCTATCGAAGCGGCCCATGCCGGAGAACAAGGTCGCGGATTTGCCGTGGTGGCAAAAGAAGTGGGGCTGCTGGCCCGTAAAAGCAGTCAGTCCACGCAGAACATACAGGAACTTATCCACCACTCCTTGCAGGGAATCGAGGAGGGTTCACATGCGGTTAACCGACTGGAAGAAAATTTACAGCAGGTGATTTCGTTAGTAGACAATCTGGGCATACTGTTGAATGACATCTCTGGCGCCACGTTAAGCCAGGGGGACAGCATCCACCAGATGACGGGGCAGCTACAGGCGCTTAACCGTGCGGCGCAAGAGACCAGCAGCCTGGTGAATACTGCATCGGCGTCATCGCTGCAACTGCATCATGAATCTCATCAGCTTCTGAACGCAGTGGCGCGATTTCGTCTTTCTGCCTGACGCCGCACATTCAGCTCTGTTATACTCGCAGGCCTTTTCAGACCTGCGAGCAAGGAGCACATTGTGGCCAGGGCCATGGACAATTCAATTTTAGAGACCATCCTTCAGCAGGTGCGCCCGTTGATTGGACAGGGGAAAGTGGCTGATTACATCCCTGCGCTGGCTTCTGTCGATGGATCAAAACTGGGGATCGCCATTTGCACCGTTGACGGGCAATACTATCAGGCTGGCGATGCGCAGGAACGCTTCTCAATACAATCCATATCAAAGGTGCTGAGTCTGGTGGTGGCGATGCGTCACTACCCGGAAGAGGAAATCTGGCAACGTGTCGGAAAAGATCCCTCCGGGTCGCCATTCAATTCCTTGGTGCAACTGGAACTGGAGCAAGGGATACCGCGTAACCCGTTCATTAATGCCGGCGCGCTGGTGGTTTGCGATATGCTGCAAGGGCGACTGAGTGCGCCGCGCCAGCGTATGCTGGAAGTGGTTCGGGCGCTTAGCGGCGTGTCGGATATTGCGTATGACGTCACGGTTGCCCGTTCTGAATTTGAGCACTCCGCACGCAATGCCGCTATTGCCTGGCTGATGAAGTCATTTGGTAATTTCCAGCATGATGTCACTACCGTTTTGCAAAATTACTTTCACTACTGCGCGTTGAAAATGAGCTGTGCGGAACTGGCGCGTACATTTGTTTTTCTGGCCAGACAGGGGCAGGCGTTTCACCTTGATGAACCGGTTGTCTCGCCGATGCAGGCCCGACAAATCAACGCGCTGATGGCGACCAGTGGAATGTACCAGAACGCAGGCGAATTTGCCTGGCGAGTAGGATTACCTGCTAAGTCAGGCGTTGGCGGCGGGATTGTGGCGATTGTCCCGCACGAAATGGCGATTGCGGTATGGAGCCCTGAACTGGACCCGGCGGGCAACTCCCTGGCGGGTATTGCGGTACTCGAACAACTCACCCAACAATTAGGTCGTTCGGTTTACTGATGAACGCGCTTGATCCACTTTTTTCTCGCCTGTCACGTTCGCCATTTCGCGCGCGGTTTCGTCTTGGCGCAAAAGAAAGGCAGTATTGCTGGGATAAAGGCGCGCAGGTTATTGATCAACATGCCGCCGAGTTTATTGCTAAGCGGCTGGCCCCGGCTTTTCCGCGCAACGATGGTAAACAAACGCCGATGCGCGGCCACCCCGTATTTATTGCCCAACACGCGACGGCGACCTGCTGCCGTGGTTGTCTGGCGAAATGGCACAACATTCCCCAGGGAGAATCGCTGAGTGAAGAACAGCAGCAGTATGTTGTCGCCGTCATTCACCACTGGCTGGTTAGCCAGATGAATCAGCCGTAAATCTCCGCGGCGTGAGAGATGTTAAAGCATAAAACAGTTTTGATTAATCGTGACTACTTGATCAAAACAGGGTTTCAATATCATAAAGTTTGCTAACCTGTTCTACCAATTCAAACAGGTTGTATGACTAATTAAGAAGGGAACCCATTGTGAAAACTCTAAACCGTCGCGATTTTCCCGGTGCCAGCTATCCTGAGCGCATCATTCAGTTTGGTGAGGGAAACTTCCTGCGCGCCTTTGTTGACTGGCAAGTTGATCTGCTGAATGAACATACCGATTTGAACGCCGGAGTGGTCATTGTTCGCCCTATCGAAAGCACGTTTCCGCCGTTATTGAGTACCCAGGATGGGCTCTATACCACGGTTATTCGTGGTTTGAATGAAAAGGGCGAGGCGGTTAGCGACGCGCGTTTGATCCGTTCTGTTAACCGTGAAATCAGCGTCTATGATAATTACGATGAATTCCTGAAACTGGCGCATAACCCGGACATGCGTTTTGTTTTCTCTAATACCACAGAAGCTGGTATTAGCTACCATGCCGGTGACGCATTTGATGACGCGCCCGCAGTCAGCTACCCCGCGAAGCTGACGCGGCTGCTGTTTGAACGTTATAACTGTTTTGACGGCGCGCTTGATAAAGGCTGGATTATCATTCCTTGTGAACTGATTGATTACAATGGCGAGGCGTTGCGCGAGCTGGTACTGCGTTACGCTCAGGAGTGGAACTTGTCCGCTGCGTTTGTGCAGTGGCTGGATCAGGCGAACACCTTTTGCTCCACGCTGGTTGACCGGATTGTGACCGGATATCCGCGTGATGAAGTGACGCAACTTGAAGCTGAACTTGGCTATCACGATGCTTTTCTCAATACTGCGGAACATTTTTATCTGTTTGTGATTCAGGGGCCAAAAAAGGTAGCGTCTGAGCTGCGTCTTGATAAGTATCCGCTCAACGTGCTGATTGTTGACGACATCAAGCCGTACAAAGAGCGTAAGGTCGCGATCCTGAATGGTGCGCATACGGCGCTGGTGCCCGTTGCGTTCCAGGCCGGGCTGGATACCGTTGGTGAAGCCATGAATGACCGCGACATTTGCGCCTTTGTTGAAAAAGCTATCTATGAAGAGATTATTCCGGTGCTGGATTTACCTCGCGACGAGCTAATGTCGTTCGCCAGTGCGGTGACGGGGCGTTTCCAGAATCCGTATATTAAACACCAGTTGTTGTCGATTGCGTTAAATGGCATGACTAAATTTCGCACCCGTATTTTACCGCAGCTACTGGCAGGGCAGCAGGTCAGCGGCGTTTTACCGGCGCGCCTGACGTTTGCGCTTGCGGCGCTGATCGCATTTTATCGTGGTGAACGTCGCGGCGAGACGTATCCGCTCCAGGATGATGCGCACTGGATTGAGCGCTATCAACAGTTGTGGCATCAACATAGCGACGGTCTTATCAGCACACAGGATTTGGTTCATGCCGTGCTGGCCGTGGACGCGCATTGGGAGCAGGATCTGACGTACGTTGCAGGTCTGGTCGAACAGGTCACAACCGACCTGGATGCAATCCTGACGAAAGGGATGCGTGAAGCGGTAAAACCGCTGTGCTAATCATCTGACCCGGCTGCGGCCGGGTTTTGTTTTCATGTTATTTAGTTACAACATACTTTTGAGGGGGAAATTAATCGCTGTCTGAAACTTCCGTGCGTTTACCCGTCAGGCAGAAAAGGAAGGGCTGGCGAAACAGGTAGACAGGGTGAGGGCGATGCGCTTAATGCGCATGAAGATCTTCATCCTGAGGCTCGTCAAATACGCCAGTTAACAACGCAACGGTAGGCGCATCATCAATTGCGCCTACTGAACTTCCGCAGTGAGAACAAAATGCCCGACTGGAGATATCCGAAGAGCGCCAGACCGCAGGCTTGTCTCCTTGTCCTGTCCACGTCACATCCTGAGCGTCGAACTCAACCCAACTGACCGAATATGCACCTGTATGTTTTTGGCAAATCGAGCAGGAACAGGTATGTGGATTTTTCGGCGCTACCGCCGAAAAACGGATAAAACCGCACAGACAGCCGCCAGTATAGACTTTGCTCATCGTCATTTCCGTTAAACATTCATTTCCCGACACTATCAGATGATCCCACACTCAACCAGTGATGAATGGCAGAAAGGAGAACAGACGCAGGATCATAATGACAAAGCGGGATCTGTGTTACAACGGAGGCTAAACAGATATCTCAATGGCTGGAAAACCGTGTCTATCTGTCTATTGGAATTTGCCAGCGACAGCGCATTTGTTGCATTTTTCCGTCAACACACGGGATTAACGCCAACGCGTTATCCACAGAAAGTTTTGGACGGAATGAGTGGATAACTCAGTTACAATAGAAGCAACGTAAGCATAATGAGTGGAAAATAATGTCTGCTATCGTCACGGAAAGATTCATTTTGCGCCCTCAAACCATCACAGATTATGATGTATGGTATCCGATGTATTCAGACCCTAAAATATTTCATCTGGTTAATGCCCCAGGCTTTACGCCGGAAGAGGCGTGGAACCGCCTGTTGAGAAACATCGGGCATTGGTCTATTTTTGGTTACGGTATATTTTCTATTTTTCAAAAGTCTGACGGTACGTTTTTAGGCGAAACAGGGCTGGCTAATTTTCATCGTGGTATTGATGAAAACTTTGAGAACTGTGTCGAGGCATCATGGGTTATTTCACGTTCAGCTCAGGGGGCTGGCGTGGCAAAGGAAGCCGCCGTCGCTGCGCATCAGTGGTTTGTCCATTCGTTTTCACCTTCGAAGACAATTTGTCTTATCGCAAAGAATAACATTCCGTCCATTCGTGTTGCTGAGCATGTGGGCTACCGTATTTATGATGAATGCTTATACAAAGGCGCTGAGTGTTTAAAACTTGAATGCTTATGGGATAAATAAAAGCATGGGCCGTCGTCACGGCCCCGTATTCCTGATTACACTTCAGGCTCCGCCAGATAGTGCCGTAAAGGGTGGATCTGATGTCCACGTTCGTCGAGATTTTCCGTTCTTAGCCAGACAGATATCGCACTGGATATCTTCGGCCACTCGGCGCTAATAATTGAATATGTTGCGATATCCACGCTCCTTGATTTTATGATTTGCTTATCACGTAAGATGCCTTCTTTCCGAAACCCAATTCTTTCAGCAGCATTCATTCCAGCATGATTAAGCGTGTCTGTTTGCCACTCACAACGACGATATTTAAGGACATCAAAAACATACATCAGTAAAAGATAAATTGCTTCCGTGCTTAAAAAGGTGCGTTTTATCGCTGGCGTGAGATGTACATATCCGATTTCCGCAACGCCATTATTCTTGTCTATATTAAAAAGGGCGAGGGTGCCTCGGGCTTTCGCAGATTTATTTTCTATTATGGCATAATATGAAATTCCGCCCTGACTGATGATGCGTTTGATATAGTCAAAGGTTGCTTGCCTTGTCTCGGGGCGTTCATCAGGAAGATAAGTCCAGTCCCGTGGGTCCTCTATGCTATGCCAGCCCTGATAAAGATCATCACAGTGGTAAGTCGCAAGGGGTTGTAAGTGACAGTAACGGCCTGACAACTGGCGCGTGTCAGGTAAAATAAAATCAAGGTTACCCTCAAGATGTCTGCCTACATATTGACCGAAGATATTAAGTTCTTTCATACTCTTCTCCTTAAAATAATAACGACAAGGATTTAAACGAGTAATATCGGTATGTTTATGTGAGTAAGCGACAGGTTCCTTAGTATGTTAACAACAACTGATGGATGTACCCGATGAAAACATTATATATTAACCATAGCATATTTTAATCTTGCTACAGCACTTCTGAGCGCTTTGTGATAAATATCATATTCAGCATTATGTTGTGCGTTAACTTAAATTTAAGCCGTTTCAGGAGAGTGTATGAACTTGACCATACGTTATGCTGTACCTGCCGATACCCCGACATTGCAAACGCTGGGGAAGTCAAGTTATTACCATCATTTCAAAGAGTTATGGGATTGTCCTGTAGAGCTTCGACAATTTATTGACAGTGAGTACGCGCCGGACCAACTTGAAAATAGTTTAAATGATCCGTCAGTTACCTGGCTCATTGCGGAAAGCGATAAGCCAGTAGGTTTTGCAAAGATAAGCTGGGACCGTCCAGTTAGCGGTGGTAATCACTCAGGAGCGCTCTTAAACAAACTGTATTTTGCACCCGGAGAAACCGGTAAAGGATATGGCCGAATTCTTTTCGAAAAAGCTATCGAGATAGCAAGGCATAAGGAGCAGCATTTTTTCTGGTTGCAGGTTCTTAAGGGTAACGACAGCGGGCGTCGGTTTTATGAATCCCTGGGGATGCAACATCTTGCGGATGAGGAATTCACAACGCCTAAGCAAAAAAGCGTGTTACATGTATTCGGAAAATGTATTTAGACATCGCGGGAAGTGCCGGAGCTGTGAAACAGAGCCCCAGAATCAACGGAGTCGTGCTGGAGAAAGTGCTTTCAGAGACCATAGCGGCCAGCACAAGGATGACTACAAAACCACAGATTCTCCCTTTATCCTCTTTAGTGCGCATAATGTATATTATGTTAAATTGAATTTATGACGCCCAATACAGGCTTACTCCCTTGACTCATAATGCATCCCTCGCCTTTTCTGCACGCCTTCCATCGTGCCCTGTGTGAATTCTGCAAACTGATTCGTTAAACAGCACCAGGTCATCACGTTGTAGAGCATCAACAATATCACTCATTCGTCGGAGCTCTTCATCCAGCTTTCCGCTGACCATATGGCTGTCTTCTTCACATTTGTAATGCGTGAATATCTGCCGACAAAGATCTGCGCTATAACATTCAGCAGAAACGAACATCCCTGTCTGCATCATTATCTGCGCCAGCCCGATACTGCGTAAAAACGTGGATTTCCCTCCCTGGTTTGCGCCAGTGATGATAAAAGTATTTTTATTATCTGTTCTTAATGTGTTGCTAACGATTTCCCGATCCGATGTCAGTGCAAGGCAGGGATCAAAGAGTGCCTCAAACACATGATGGCGTTCTCTTTGATATATCGGGACAGGAAAGCACAGTGGAATATTGCGTTTGTTTAAGGCCTGCGCAAGATTAAGGCATGAAATATAAAATCCTAATTCAGTGCGCAGTGACTTTAGAAAATTAAGCAAATGCGCGGTGGATTGCGCCATTGCGTTGGCGATCAATACGAGCCCTTCGTCCTTTAAGTCGCTTAATGCACTGAAGCCATTTTCATCACGCGCGGCTAGCTGTACGGTGTAATGCGCTGGCCTTTTTGTCCAAAGACGCCGGAACCATCCTTTTTGCGGGGGATTGGGCCGCCTGAGTACATAGTCTTTGCCCTGATTCCCCTGCCCTAATCGCGCGCTGATTAATACGCCTTTTTTGAAAGACATCTGTTTCAGATGTCTTTCAATAGTACTCATATAATCATCGTTTAACTCCTGAACAAGCATCGAGAAAAGACGAACCATCCCCGGAGATTCAACGTGATGGATGTTTTCTTGTGCGATAATTTTTATTTTCTGTAAATAGGTCATCAGGAATTGGGTAAACGAAAGAGACTGATGCAGCACAGCGGAAGGATAATGACCAAAAACGCCGTAGTGAAGTTTCTCTTTTTCCATTTGCAGGCATTCAACCACCACGTTATAGAATGTTCTGATAACGTCCTCGTTATACAGGCAATCCCGCAGAATAGCCTGCCTGTACTCAATGTCAGGAATGCCCGATAGCAGCACAGAACATGCCTTCCTGACGACAGAATAAAGAAAATCATCCCCATCAGACAACGCATGAAACAACACCGCCAACTCCAGATCTTTCATGGCAAATTTGATGTTCTCTGGAATATTATCGTCAACGATAAAATCGTTATCTTTATACATCAGATACGCGTTCATCCGTTTAACCTCTTTTTTATCTGCTCATATGTCAGCCCATGCTTTATCACCAGCGTCGTTGACCATGCGATACCATCGGCCGGTTTCCTGGTGATTTTATAGGTTCTTAATGCCGCATTATTATGCTCAACCGTACTCATTAAGCTGACGATGGACGGGTCTAATGCCGTAAGCTCGTCGATAAACGTTACGCAGACACAAAGCGCATCGAGCATGACTATTTTCTTGATTACCCGTGTTCCCAGATAAATGGCGTCCCGCGATGTGGTTGACGTAAAAATCTCATTCATGATAATCAAACTGTGTGATGTGGCAGCATCAAGGATCGCTTTTATTCTCACCAGGTCGTCATACAGTTTTCCCCGAAGGTTATAAATATTTTCGCTTTTCTCAAAATGCGCAAAAATAGTGTCTGTCAGAAAGAGTTTTGCCTGCCTGGCAGGGACATAAATGCCCAGCAAGGCAAGAAAATGCAGTTGCCCTATCATGCGGGCAAAGGTGGTTTTCCCGCCCTGGTTGGGACCCGATATGACGAAAATACGTTCATGCTCCTGGAAGCTGAAATCATTGCAGACAACCTTCTCCTTTTTCTCAAGGATGACCTCTGCAAGCGCGAGATCGAAAGCCGCAACAGCCGAAATAGCTTTTTTATCTCGTAGTACCTCCGGGATACAAAATGGTAGCCCTTTCTGCCGAAATTTTTCAATGTATTCCACAACAGCCAGATAAAACTGCACTTCACGTTCAAAAAGATCCAGCGTGTTATCTCTGTAGCGTTTGTTGGCATCTATAAACACATCAAGTTGATGAAACTCGGCGGGAAATAGTCTGGCAACACAATCCAGAACTTGTGCTTCAATATGGTTCATCCCGAAGTTGTGATGTCTACTCTCCACCTCGACATTCACATCATGCTGCTTAAACTTTGAGAACACATCGAGGATCTCATCGCTATAGTTTTTCTCCTGGTGATACCGTTCAACAATAATGGTGTCGCCTTTAATTTTCAGGCCGTACTGAACCGCCTCCAGACTTTTTCTTATCATAGTGGCGGTTGAATATAACCCGGTAAAATTTTCACTCTCGATATACTGACGAAGATAATGCCTGAAATTAATCATACCATCGGAAGACAAAGACAGCGGCGCTATACGCTCATACAGCGCCGTAACGGCCTGGCAATACAACAAAATGCACTCAAGCTCCCAGCGCCGCTGTTGATAGAAGTAAAACCGGTTTGTTTTTTCTTCTGAAATCTCCCTGATATTCTTCATCTCTGCGGAATATGCCATTAGCGCCTTATAGAGCGCATGTATTGTCACATCCTGAATAATTTCCTGTCGATAGAGGATATCCTCCAGACATTCGAGCGGTGAATAAAAGAAAGCGCTGATGCCGTACTCTTCCCGCCCCTGAACAATGCGATCGACGATTTTATCAAGATTCAGATCGACAAAATATGCAGGAGCACGATCGCCCGAAGGGGGTGTATGACGACGACCAGAGGCATACAAAACGGTAATAAATTGCAGCGATGTTGTTGAGGTACGGCGCATAATGACTCCTACACAATACACGTTGACTTGTCCACGCGGGGCAACGTCCAGAATGTGCAGGCATCATCAGCCAGAGGGCGGTTATGAGGAGGAATGCCATCTCCTGTAAAAAACGTAGCAATGAACTCTGTAATTAGCCAGATCTCGTGTAAGATTTTTTGGATTAACCAAACGGAAAATTGGCAAATATGATCATCAGCTCTCGTCACGCTCGTCTTGTCAGCAAAGTAAAAAAACGGGCTACGCTTGTCGCCACCGCGTTTTTACTTGCCAGTTGCGCCTCAAAACCTCCCGTTTCTCTGGTTACGCCCCCTTCTTCCGCGACGCCAGCTTCATCCCAGAAAAATCAGCAGCCGGTTCGTGGTATCTGGCTGGCAACCGTTTCGCGTCTTGACTGGCCTCCGGTCAGTTCCGTGAATACGAGTAATGCGGCGGTTCGGGTGCGTCAACAACAGAACGCGTTGATCGAAAAGCTGGATAAGCTAAAAAGTCTGGGAATCAATACCGTGTTTTTCCAGGTCAAGCCGGATGGAACGGCGCTCTGGCCGTCAAAAATTTTACCGTGGTCAGATATGCTGACCGGAAAGATTGGTGAAGATCCGGGCTACGATCCGCTACAGTTTATGCTTGATGAAGCGCATAAGCGGGGAATGAAAGTACACGCCTGGTTTAACCCCTACCGCGTATCGGTAAACACCAAACCAGCAACGGTGGCGCAGTTAAATGCGACGGTGACGTCAAATCCGGCGAGCGTGTTTGTGCTGCATCGCGACTGGGTGCGCATCTCTGGAGACCGTTTTGTTCTTGATCCCGGCATTCCTGACGTCCGGGACTGGATCACCAGTATCGTGGCGGAAGTGGTCACACGTTATCCCATCGATGGCGTACAGTTTGATGACTATTTCTATACCGAAACGCCTGGCTCCACGCTTAACGACAATTCCACCTTTGCCCGATATGGTCAGGCGTTTGCCTCAAAAGCGGACTGGCGGCGACACAATACGCAACTGCTGATTGAGCAGGTGTCCCGCACGGTCAAAAACCTGAAACCGGATGTTGAATTTGGCGTCAGCCCCGCTGGCGTATGGCGTAACCGCTCGCATGATCCGGCAGGTTCGGATACGAGGGGCGCGGCGGCGTATGATGAATCCTATGCCGATACTCGCCGCTGGGTGCAACTGGGATTACTGGATTACATTGCGCCGCAGCTCTACTGGCCCTTTGCGCGTGACGCGGCCCGTTATGATGTGCTGGCGAAATGGTGGGCGGATGTGGTGAAACCCACGAATACCCATCTCTATATTGGCGTGGCGTTGTATAAAGTCGGCGAACCGTCAAAGAATGAGCCGGACTGGATGATTAATGGCGGCGTCCCGGAGCTTAAGAAGCAACTGGATCTGAATGAATCCGTCTCACAAATCAAAGGCACAATCCTGTTCAGAGAAAGCTATCTTGATCGGCCGCAAACCCAGCAAGCGGTGAACTATCTGAAAAGCCGGTGGGGAAGCTAACCTCCCCACACCCTCTTGTTCCGTGAGACTGACTCAGCCGTCATCCCTTCAGGCGGCTGATATTCCCATCAATTTGCTTTTGGATATAGTTCAGCGTGTCGCTCGTGATTTGCCCCGGGTAGAGGTCGGTAGCAATTGCGCTGAACGTCGCCGCAACGTCGCAAATAGTCGCGATGATCTCCGCGACTCTGGTTGCTGGTAATTCGGCTTCTTGTTCGCCCAGCGCCTGAAGATGCTTTCTTTCAATATCCAGTGCTTCACCCATCACATCCATCTGGTGATAGCCGCCAGGCCCATCGCAATAGGTCACATCATAGGCGGGCGCCAGGGTCCATTGTCCATCTGCGGACATCAGATAAGCGAAGTTCTTAGGATGATCGTCCCGGTTGTTGAACACGACATTAAAGACCACTCGCTCGAAGGCAAGCGCTTTTTCCCGAATATCGTTGGTGCATATTTGCGTCGCACGTAAAAAACTTCGGTAGTCGAGCGAACCCGGCGTCTGGTAATTCGCGCCAGTGAAGGCGGCCAGACTTTGCATGGGCACGCGCATCCCTTGTTCACGATCAAAACGGCGGGTGGCGAATGCCGCTTGCCCTTCCGGCAAGGCGAAATACGTAACGTCAGGCGTCTGGATGCCGCATTTGCGCAGACACGCTGAATAGACGGCTTCGATGGCGCAGACCTCGGCATGTTCCTGTCTGGCCGGGAATTTGACCAGCCAGCTTTCCGCGCCTGCTAACGGCGAGGTTGTGAATTTTGACGTGACAGTGTCACGGTAGAGTAATGCTTTTGGCCGTGCCCCCTGTGGTGAACCGCCCATCTGCAATAATTTTTGCAGGAACTCCCCGCCTTCTCCGCTCAGAACCTCCTGCACCTCTGCGGCCAGCTGCACCAGCGGGATCTCTTCTTGCGAGGTGAGTTCTGCCTCAGCCTGTACCGGCTGGAATGTCATTGCCCCCATTGCGTTGCCGCCTACCCAGGTGAGCCGCTCCAGGGGGCCAATTCGGGCGGCATTGAGTCCTCTGCGTTTGAATAAGCGATCCATCAGCAGCATTCCCCAGCCATCAGGCAGAGCGTCGTAAACCGGCCCCGGAAGATGTAATTGATGAGCCGGAAAGTCCCTGCGTAATCGCGGCCCCTCAAGCGGTAATGTTAAGCGGGACAGCTCAAAACCTTTGCGAACGGCCTCGTCACTGTATTCAAAGGCGATGACTGGCCGACCGGTCAATGCCGTTGAGGAGACCAGCTTGCCCCAGAGCCATCGTTCCCCCCATCCTTCATAGAAGACGTCTATCTGCTCAGGCATCGCTATTTTTCCTCTTCACCCGCTGACGCGTCGCGCTCTTCTCATAACGTAAGATATCATCCAGGCTATCAATTTTGGGCTTGAACAGCGCTTTCAACGCGTCGCCATAACCTAATACCACCGCCACTCTGACCAGATTCTCGAAGCCCACATTTTTGCCTGCTTCAAGGTTTGAAACCGTATTGACGCCAACCCCCGCCCGGGCGGCCACGTCAGCCTGAGTCATCTGTTTTGCCAGGCGTTCTTTGCGTAACCGGTCGCACAGCAGCGTAACAATCTCGGCTGGAGAACTAAGGGTTAAATCCATCATAGTGTCCCTTATCGCAATATTTCTGACGTAATACACAATATTATAGAGTTAATGTGCAACAAAGGCAAAAAGCATAAACCACTATATAATGGAGTTATTGCCTATTCATGGAGATAAAACACTAAATAATGGATTTAGTTATCTGACTGACGCAAGCAGAACGTCTGCAATTTGCAGACGTTCTGTGGGGGAGAGAGAAAATTATGCCGCAGTGGGTTCAGGCAATCTGAATGAAGAGACCAGCAGCGCCAGTTGTTCAGCCTCTTCTTTCAGGACCTGGGTTCGCGCAGCGGCATCATCAATCAGCGACGCGTTCTGCTGAACCGTACTGTCCATTTCGGTTACTGCCAGCGTGACCTCAGAGACACCTTTACGCTGTTCTTCACCCGCCACGCGAATTTCACCCATCAATTGTCTGACCTGACGCACGTTGCCGACCAACTCGCCAAGACGATCCCCGGCGTTATGGATCTGCTGACTGCTGCTGTCTACGTGTGAAACCGACTCATCGATTAACGCTTTGATCTCCTGTGCGGCGGTGGCGCTGCGCTGTGCCAGCGTGCGCACTTCAGAGGCGACGACGGCAAATCCGCGACCGGCATCACCCGCTCGTGCGGCTTCCACCGCCGCATTCAGCGCGAGAATGTTGGTCTGAAACGCGATGCTGTCGATAACGGCGACAATTTCCACCATCCTGCCGGACGACGCGCTGACGTTATCCATCGTGGAAATCACGCCCTGCATGACATCGCCACAGCGGTTAGCCGTTTGCGCCGTGTTTTCGGAAAGCTCATCGGCTAACTGTGTATTCCCGGTATTTTGATGAACGGTCGCATTTAATTGCTCCATCGCCGACGCGCTTTCCTCCAGCGCGGCAGCCTGCTGCGTTACGCGGGAGGATAACTCCATATTACTGTCAGCCAGACTGACGGCGTTATTCGCAACCACCACGCTACTGCTGCGAACGGTAATCAGGATCGCGGATATTTTGTCCACAAAGAGGTTAAAGGCCTGAGCAATATCGGAAATCTCATCTTTACCCCGGACGTCCAGGCGGCGAGTCAGATCGCCTTCGCCCTGGGCGATATCATCCAGCGCGCGACGCGTATCGTCCAGACGAGAGATAAGACGGCGCACCACCAGCCAGGAGCCCACCAGCAGAATGGCCATGATCGGAATCAGCACTTCCAGTACATCCTTCATCATCACTTTTGCCAGTCCGACAACGCGTTCTTCAGGCGTCACCAGACCAACGATCCACCCGGTATCCGCCATCGGGAAAAGCATCACCCGGGAAGGCCCGTCCAGTATGCCGTCGTGTGCAAGGGGAATGGTGGCGACATCGGCCGAGGCATTCAGCGTTTTCAGCGATCCGGCTACCGGGGCGAGCCAGTCAGAGGCTTTGACCAGGTCAGTAAACGTTTTAAACTGCGCGTGATCGGCCTGCGGGAAATAGAGGATTTGCCCCTGTTTATCCACCACAAAGGCGTAACCGCCCGTGCTGTTCCCCTGCTGTTGCATAAAGGTGGCGACGTTATCCAGTCGGATATCGGTTGTGGCGACGCCGGCAAATTTCCCTGCCAATTGATAAGGAATGCTACAGGTCACCATGTTAACCCCGGAAATCGTATCCTGGTAAACATCAGACCAGACGCAACTGTTCTGTGAGTGCCCTTTCGCCTGGAGATACCAGCTTTCGTTATGATAACCGCTTCCTCCGGCAACGTTGTAGTCGTCGGAAAAGATCAATTTCCCTTCTGCATCACGCGCCCAGAAGAAACTGCGTCGCTCAATGCCGGGCGTAAAGGCATCCGGCTCCGGCCAGATGCCGCCGCCGGTAATGATGGAATCATTCTGTTCGCCAATAAGATGCGGAACGACATGCTGGTATAGCGATTCGTCGTTTGGCAGCACTTCGGCAAGGCGCGACAGGCTTACCGTTTCACCTTCAATACGCGATAAAACAGTACCTAACTGGCGAGTCAGTCCTTGCCCTGTCTCCTCTATCAGGGCGGAGTTGATCTCAACAACGCGCGGCTGACCGCGCCAGAGCATAATGGCAACAATAACCAGCGTGGTCACTGCAAGCAGCGCAATCCCCCCAATCGTCAGACGGGTGGAAATGCGTGATGGATACCAGACCATACAAACCCCTTATGTAAACGACTCTCTTTTATTCAGTATCGGCACACAAATTTATATCTTTATGCGGTTTTATGGTTCGTTAAGAAATATTAACACGCTCTTAAATGTGACGTTGTCACTAATAACAAAATCCTGCACTTTCAGATGATTTAAATAGCATGATAAGTTTATTTTGAATATTATTTTTAATGCGTTGCTTTAATCACTTACGCGCCAGGCCTTGTGTTCTCCTGGTTGTAGCGCACTTCACAAGTCAGGGGGTTTTACGCTTCACCGCCTTCATACGTTGCTACAAACCTGTCTGTTATAAAAGAATAATTAATATCGTGTTGTATTTTAATGCGTAAAATGAACAGATTACTTGCCTGATGAATATTTATTAAATCTACAAAAATAATACACCGTTCTTTCCGCCGATAAATAATGTGTCTCACGCTTTTATATTTCTCTGCTATCCACGTTGGCGTTTGCCATTTTTGACCTTGCAATTTCTGGCATCACAATGTGATCCCTGCGACGGATTCGACACATTCATGCCCTCTCTGACGATCGCTGCACCAAAAGTGAACTAATCTGCACAAATGTTGATCATTCGTTAATTAAATATCACCTTAATTTAACAAAAAAGACGGCGATGCCGTGGTTTCCAGGTTGGCATGCGTCCTGCATTGTTAATTCAGTAACAGCGGAACGCTCTCTGACAGCTCACTAACAGCGAGACGGTAATGACATCAAAACCTGAGTTATTTGCCCGAATTGAGAAGAGTTTTAGCCAGCATACGCCCAGCGAAAAGCGCGTTGCAGGCTGGCTGTTAGCGCACGCGGCGCAGATACCGTTTGAAACGGCAGACGGTATCGCCAGAGCGACAGGCACCAGCGGCATCACGGTGGGACGTTATTTACGGAAGCTTGGTTTTCGTAATCTTGAGGATGCCAAAGCCAGCCTGCGGGAACTGCCATCCGTGCCCTATCAGCCCTGGGGGATGAATGAACGCCTTGACTCCTGGCAACAGCAGCAGCGACTGCCCGACAGAGCGCGTCAGTCGCTGTCGCTGGAAATTGATGCCATCACCCACGTCTATCAGCTGGCGCAAAGTGAAACGTTCTTGCGCATCGCTCAGCAACTGGCGCATGCGGAGGCCGTGTATGTTCTGGGGATTCAGTCCACGCGCGGCATTGCTAACGCCTTTTTCAGCCATCTGGAATACCTGCGGCCCAAAGTCAGTTATTCCGAAGGGTTATCCGGGAGCTGGGTCGAGTCGCTGAATTCCGGGTTCGCACGGCCATATGTGGTGATCACGGATACCCGCGCCTATTCCGCCGCTGCCCGTCAGTATTGTCGCGTTGCCAGCGAGCGGCGCATTCCGCTGGCGTTAATCACCGATGTCTGGTGTCCGTGGGCCAGAGACTACGCCATCGACTTATTGCAGGTAAAAACCGACACCGGGCACTTCTGGGATTCGCTCGCCCCCGTGAGCTGCCTGTTCAACTTATTGCTGTCAGGCGTGGTGGATCAACTGGGCGATACGCTTGCTGAACGGCTGCGAACCAATCGCCAGCTGCAACAAGAGTTTGGTCAATTCGAACAATAAACAGGAAACGTGCTATGTCAGAAACCCCTGAACTGGTCGATCTGTCAGTGATTTTCCCCTCGCTGCATATCGATCTCAAATACGCCACCGCCGATAACCTCACCGGCGCGCCCATTTACCGGGAGGCCCGTTGCCTGTTGCATACGGATGCCGTCACCGCGCTGGCGAAAAGTATCAGCATCGCGCAGCTGGCAGGACTGTCTCTGGTGGTATACGACGCCTATCGTCCGCAGCAGGCGCAGTCGGTTCTGTGGCATGTCTGTCCCGATCCGCAATACGTGGTGGATGTAGCCATCGGTTCAAACCATAGCCGTGGTACGGCAATTGACGTCACTCTGATGGATGAGCATGGCAACGTGCTTGATATGGGGGCCGGTTTTGATGAAATGCACGATCGCTCGCACTCGTATCACCCTTCTGTTCCACCCGCAGCGCAACGTAATCGATTGTTATTGAACGCTATTATGTTTGGCGGTGGTTTTGTCGGCATCACCAGTGAATGGTGGCATTTTGAATTGCCGGACGCGGCCAGCTACCCCTTGCTCGACGACTGCATTGCCTGTTTCCCGGCATCACGCACAACAACACAACCCTCCCTGTAAATGATGGAGCACGGTCATGAAGACAACACACGCTTTAACTTCGCTGTTTCGTCCCGCCCTGATTGCCGTGGCACTGGCTGTTGCCCTGCCCGCCGCTCAGGCGGCTGTACCCAAAGATATGCTGGTGATTGGTAAAGCGGCCGATCCGCAAACGCTTGATCCTGCCGTCACTATTGATAACAACGACTGGACGGTGACCTACCCGTCTTATCAACGCCTTGTGCAGTACAAAACCGAGGGAGGTAAAGGTTCCACGGAGGTTGAAGGCGATCTGGCGAGCGACTGGAAGGCCTCTGACGATCAGAAAGAGTGGACGTTTACCCTTAATAAAGATGCCCGATTCGCTGATGGCTCGCCCGTTACGGCAGATGCGGTGCAACAATCTTTTGCGCGTCTGCTGAAAATTGGGCAAGGCCCGGCAGAAGCCTTTCCAAAAGATTTGAAAGTCGAAGCCGTCGATGACTATACGGTGAAATTTACGCTGAGCCAGCCGTTTGCGCCCTTCCTGTACACGCTGGCGAATGACGGCGCCTCCATTATTAACCCGGCGGTTCTGAAAGAACATGCCGCAGATGATGCGCGCGGTTTTCTGGCGCAGAATACCGCAGGTTCCGGCCCGTTTATGCTGAAAAGCTGGCAGAAAGGACAGCAGCTGATTCTGGTGCCGAATCCGCATTATGCGGGAGCCAAACCTGCCTTTAAGCGCGTGTCGGTAAAAATCATTGGTGAGAGCGCTTCCCGCCGCCTGCAATTGTCGCGGGGAGACATCGACATTGCCGATGCTCTCCCGGTAGACCAGCTCAACGCGTTAAAACAGGAAGGGAAAGTCAACGTGGCGGATTACCCTTCGCTGCGCGTGACTTATCTCTATCTGAACAACAGTAAAGCGCCGCTGAATCAGGTGGATTTGCGCCGGGCCATCTCATGGTCAACGGACTATCAGGGCATGGTGACGGGTATCCTCAGCGGTAACGGCAAGCAGATGCGCGGCCCGATTCCTGAAGGTATGTGGGGCTATGACGCGAAGGCAATGCAATACAGTTTTGATGAAGCGAAAGCCAAAGCCGCCTGGGAGCAAGTCGCGACCAAGCCCGATGGCCTGAGCTTCCTCTACTCTGATAACGATCCGAACTGGGAACCGATTGCGCTTTCCACGCAGGCCAGCCTCAGCAAGCTGGGCATTAAGGTGAAGCTGGAAAAACTGGCGAATGCCACCATGCGCGACCGGATCGGCAAAGGTGATTACGACATTGCCATCGGCAACTGGAGCCCGGACTTCGCCGATCCGTACATGTTCATGAACTACTGGTTTGAGTCTGATAAGAAAGGTCTGCCGGGTAACCGTTCGTTTTATGAAAACGCCGGGGTCGATAAACTTCTGCGCAGCGCGCTGACCACCACCGATCAGGCGGCCAGAACGAAGGATTACCAGCAGGCGCAAACCATCGTGATTGATGAGGCCGCCTACGTCTACCTCTTCCAGAAAAACTACCAGCTGGCGATGAACAAAGAGGTCAAAGGCTTTGTTTTCAACCCCATGCTGGAACAGGTCTTTAACATTGGCGCCATGAGTAAATAAGCCACGTTGATGCGGGGCCGTTATGGCTCCGCAAGGGGAAGCCTATGACGTTCTGGAGCATTTTACGCCAGCGATGCTGGGGACTTATTCTGGTGGTCGCCGGTGTTTGCGTAATTACGTTTATTATTTCTCACCTGATTCCTGGCGACCCTGCGCGACTGCTGGCCGGCGATCGCGCCAGCGATGAGATTGTCGAAAACATTCGCCAGCAGCTGGGGCTGGATCAGCCGCTGTATGTGCAATTTTTTCGCTATGTCAGCGACGTTTTTCACGGTGATCTGGGCACGTCTATACGCACTGGCCGCCCGGTAATGGAAGAGTTGCGCGTGTTTTTCCCCGCCACGCTTGAACTGGCCTTCTGTTCCCTGCTGCTGGCGTTGGTGATCGGAATTCCGCTGGGGATTTTATCCGCCGTATGGCGAAACCGCTGGCTGGACCATCTGGTGCGGCTGATGGCGATAACCGGCATTTCCACCCCGGCGTTCTGGCTGGGGCTGGGCGTTATTGTTCTGTTTTACGGGCATCTGCAAATTCTGCCCGGCGGCGGAAGGCTTGATGACTGGCTGGACCCGCCCGCCCACGTCACCGGGTTCTACCTGATTGACGCGCTGCTGGAGGGGAATGGCGAGGTCTTTTTCAACGCGTTACAACACCTTATTTTACCGGCGCTGACTCTGGCGTTTGTCCACCTGGGAATTGTCGCCCGTCAGATTCGTTCCGCCATGCTGGAGCAACTCAGTGAGGACTACATTCGTACCGCGCGTGCCAGCGGTCTGCCTGGCTGGTACATCGTGCTCTGCTATGCCTTGCCTAACGCCCTGATTCCGTCGATTACCGTTCTGGGGCTGGCGCTGGGCGATTTGCTGTATGGCGCCGTGCTTACCGAGACGGTCTTTGCCTGGCCGGGAATGGGGGCCTGGGTGGTCACCTCTATTCAGGCGCTGGATTTTCCGGCGGTGATGGGATTCGCCGTAGTGGTCTCTTTGGCTTATGTGCTGGTAAACCTGGTCGTCGATTTACTCTATTTGTGGATCGATCCCCGAATCGGTCGCGGAGGTGCTGAATGATGTTAACGCAAGAGACGCCCGCCCCGTCGCAGACCGCCCGCCGCCGGATCGACTGGGCAAAACTCTTCTGGCTGATGAAAAGCAGCCCGCTGACGCTGACTGGCGGCGTGATTATCATCCTGATGTTGCTACTGATGGTGCTGTCGCCCTGGATAACGCCTTACGATCCCAATGCCATCGATTTGACCGCGCGCCTGCTTGCGCCCTCTGCGACGCACTGGTTCGGCACTGACGAAGTGGGACGCGATCTGTTCAGCCGCGTACTGGTCGGCAGCCAGCAATCCATTGTCGCCGGGCTGGTCGTCGTGGGGATTGCCGGTGGAATCGGCTCCTTGCTTGGCTGTCTTTCCGGCGTCATGGGCGGGCGCGCCGACGCCATTATTATGCGCCTGATGGATATTATGCTGTCGATTCCTTCGCTGGTGCTGACAATGGCGCTGGCCGCCGCGCTGGGGCCAAGCCTGTTTAACGCCATGATGGCGATCGCCATTGTCCGTATTCCTTTTTATGTGCGCCTGGCGCGGGGGCAAACGCTGGTCGTGCGCCAGTTTACCTATGTACAGGCTGCCCGAACGTATGGCGCTTCTCGCTGGCACCTTATCAGCTGGCATATCTTACGTAATTCGCTGCCGCCGCTTATCGTGCAGGCGTCGCTGGATATTGGCAGCGCGATCCTGATGGCCGCCACGCTGGGCTTTATTGGCCTTGGCGCACAACAGCCCTCCGCTGAATGGGGCGCAATGGTGGCTATTGGTCGTAACTATGTCCTCGACCAGTGGTGGTATTGCGCCTTTCCTGGGGCGGCGATCCTGATTACCGCTGTCGGGTTTAACCTGTTTGGCGATGGTATTCGCGATCTGCTTGACCCTAAAGCCGGAGGAAAACAGTCATGACCCAACCCGTGCTGGAAATTGAGGATTTACACCTGAGCTTTCCGGGTTACAAAGCCGATGTTCACGCCCTTAACCACGTATCGTTGCGTATCGACCGGGGCGAAATCGTCGGCGTGGTCGGCGAGTCCGGGTCAGGTAAATCCGTCACCGCCATGCTGGCAATGCGGCTGCTGCCGGAAGGCAGCTATCACATTCATCAGGGCCGCGTATCGCTGCTGGGCGAGGATGTGCTGAATGCCAGCGAAAAGCAGATGCGTAAATGGCGCGGCGCGCGCGTGTCGATGATCTTCCAGGAGCCAATGACGGCGCTGAATCCCACCCGGCGCATTGGACAACAAATGGTGGAAGTCATTCGCCATCATCAGGCGGTGAGCCGCCAGGCGGCGCGGGAAAAAGCCATCGCCCTGCTGGAAGAGATGCAAATTCCCGATGCGGCGCAGGTTATGGCGCGATTTCCGTTTGAGCTTTCCGGCGGGATGCGCCAGCGGGTGATGATCGCGCTGGCATTCTCCTGCGAGCCGGAGCTGATTATTGCCGACGAACCCACTACCGCGCTGGACGTCACGGTGCAGCTACAGGTTCTGCGTTTGCTGAAACTAAAAGCGCGAGCCAGCGGTACTGCGGTGCTGTTTATCAGTCATGATATGGCGGTGGTATCGCAGTTGTGCGATCGGCTGTATGTCATGTACGCCGGAAGCGTGATTGAGAGCGGCCCCACGCAGACGGTTATTCGCCGCCCCACGCATCCCTATTCCATTGGTTTGTTGAAATGCGCGCCGGAGCACGGCGAACCTCGCGCGCCGCTGCCCGCGATTCCAGGGACGGTGCCTAACCTGACCTGTCTGCCAACCGGATGCGCCTTCCGCGAACGCTGTTTTGCCGCCGGGACGCTGTGCGAGGCTGTCCCGGCGCTGGAGAATCATGGCGAACCTGAACAACAATCCGCCTGCTGGTATCCACAACAGGAGATGACGCATGTCTGACATATTGCTCTCGTTACGGGATGTCCATATCACCTTCCCCGCCCGTAAAAACTGGTTGGGGCGGGTGACGGAGCGCGTACATGCCCTGAACGGTATGGATTTGCAGATTCGCCAGGGAGAAACGCTTGGCATCGTGGGGGAATCCGGCTGCGGGAAAAGTACGCTGGCGCAACTGCTGATGGGAATGTTAAAACCCAGCCACGGCGAGTGCTCGCGGCCTGGCGTTGCGCGCACCAGCGCCAACAGCGGGATGCAGATGGTCTTTCAGGACCCGCTCTCTTCGCTGGACCCCCGATTACCCGTCTGGCGGATTATCACCGAGCCCGTCTGGCTCCAGAAGCATAACAGCGAACGTGAACGGCGGACGCTGGCGGAAGAACTGGCCTTACAGGTTGGCATCCGGCCTGAGTACCTCGACAGGCTTCCCCATGCGTTTTCCGGCGGACAACGCCAGCGCATCGCCATTGCCCGCGCCTTATCGTCAGAGCCGGACGTTATCGTGCTTGATGAACCAACTTCCGCGCTGGATATCTCCGTGCAGGCGCAGATCCTGAATTTGCTGGTTGCGCTACAGACGCGCCGTAAACTGACGTATGTGCTGATTTCACACAACGTGTCGGTTGTGCGATACATGAGCGATCGGGTGGCGGTGATGTATCTCGGGCAAATTGTTGAACTGGGCGACGCACAACAGGTGTTGACCACGCCTGCGCATCCCTATACCCGGCTGTTGCTGGATTCCGTGCCGAAAACGGGTGCGCCGCTGGCAGAAGATCTGGTGCTGCGCAAAACGGAATTACCGGGGAACCGCCACCTGCCGCAAGGGTGTTATTTTCGCGATCGCTGTCCGCTGGCAACCCGTGGCTGTGAAAAACCGCAGGCATTATTGACGCGGGGATCGGAGAGCGACGTTCGCTGCTGGCGAGCGGTGGAGTAAGAGCCAGACAATCGCCCGGTGGCGCTGTCGCTTACCGGGCCTACAGAGTGTTTTGTGGAGCCGACCCGACGCTCAATCACCGGGCCGTCGAGATTGATGCCGTTATGACGTCAACTGATAATCCAGCGTGATTTCTGCTTTCAGCACCTGCGAAACCGGGCACCCGGCTTTCGCTTTCTGAATAATGCCGTCAAAGGTGGATGCATCAATGCCGGGTACGGCCACTTCACTGTGCAACGCAATTTTCGTGATCGCAAAACCCGCGTCGACTTTATCCAGCGAGACATCGGCTGTCGTGTCGATTGACGATGGGGTAAAACCCGCTTCGCCCAGCATCAGCGAAAGCGCCATCGAGAAACAGGCCGCGTGGGCCGCGCCGATCAACTCTTCCGGGTTGGTTCCTTTTACGCCTTCAAAGCGTGTATTAAAGCCATAGGGTTGTTGATTCAACACGCCGCTTTCGGTCGATACCGTACCTTTTCCACCTTTAATATCGCCTTCCCAGTGTGCCTGACCTTTCTTATGGATTGTCATTCTTGCTCTCCTGTTGGCTCAAAACAGAAAGTATAGACCAACTCTGTTACACGCGTTCGGTCGCCTTCCCGGGAAAACCTGCTATGCTGTACCAGCAACCTAAGGGGTTACGTTTCTTTCGCAATTGCGAATTTGTCCTTAAAACTAGCAACAGGATTGAGGAGTTAAAATGAAATCGAACCGTCAGGCCCGTCATATTCTTGGACTGGACCATAAAATTTCCAACCAACGCAAGCTCGTGACCGAAGGCGACAAAGTCAGCGTGGTCAACAACCCTACTGGCAGAAAACGTCACGCTGACAGCCAAAAGTAAGCGCTCTGTTCTGATATGACGATAAACACCATTGCAACCGCAATGGTGTTTTTGCTTACAAAAGCCTGGATTCATTCACAATGCTTTATACTCTTTGCCCGACGCCCTGGTGAAAACCTAAGTACGCCCATAAAACAGCACCAGGAACGGATATTCGAAAAAGAGTGAGTGACATGGAAACCAAAATCAAGAAACAGCGTTCCCTTTATATTCCTTACGCTGGCCCTGTGCTGCTGGAATTTCCTCTCCTGAATAAAGGAAGCGCTTTCAGTATAGAAGAACGCCGTAACTTCAACCTGCTGGGGTTACTGCCGGAAGTGGTCGAATCGATTGAAGAACAGGCGGAGCGCGCCTGGATCCAGTATCAGGGATTCAAAACGGAAATCGATAAACATATCTATCTGCGCAACATTCAGGATACCAACGAAACCCTGTTCTACCGACTGGTGCAAAACCATCTCGATGAGATGATGCCGGTTATCTATACCCCAACGGTGGGCGCCGCCTGTGAGCGCTTCTCTGAGATCTACCGCCGCGCGCGCGGCGTGTTCATCTCTTATCAGAACCGCCACAACATGGACGATATCCTGCAAAACGTGCCTAACCACAATATCAAAGTGATTGTGGTGACGGACGGGGAACGCATCCTCGGTCTTGGCGATCAGGGCATTGGCGGAATGGGGATTCCAATCGGAAAACTGTCGCTGTACACCGCCTGTGGCGGCATTAGCCCGGCCTATACCCTGCCGGTGGTGCTGGACGTCGGCACCAACAATCAGCAGTTGCTGAACGATCCGCTCTATATGGGCTGGCGTAACCCGCGTATCACCGATGACGAATACTATGAATTCGTCGATGAGTTTATTCAGGCGGTGAAACAGCGCTGGCCGGACGTTTTGCTGCAATTCGAAGATTTCGCGCAGAAAAACGCGATGCCGCTGCTTAATCGCTATCGCGATGAAATCTGCTCTTTCAACGATGATATTCAGGGAACGGCGGCCGTGACCGTCGGTACTCTGATTGCCGCCAGCCGTGCGGCGGGCAGCCAGTTGAGCGAGCAGAAAATCGTCTTCCTTGGCGCGGGTTCTGCCGGTTGCGGGATTGCTGAACAGATCATCGCGCAAACCCAACGCGAAGGGCTCAGCGAAGAAGCCGCTCGCCAGAAAGTGTTTATGGTGGATCGCTTTGGTCTGTTGACGGATCAGATGCCTAACCTGCTCTCATTCCAGACGAAGCTGGTGCAAAAACGCGAGAACCTGCAACACTGGGACAGCGAAAGCGAAGTGCTCTCCCTGCTTGATGTTGTGCGCAACGTGAAGCCGGACATTCTGATCGGCGTGTCGGGGCAAACCGGACTCTTTACTGAAGAGATCATTCGCGAGATGCACAAGCACTGCCCACGTCCGATCGTGATGCCGCTGTCTAACCCGACGTCCCGCGTTGAAGCCACGCCTCAGGACATCATCGCCTGGACTGAAGGTAATGCGCTGGTCGCGACCGGCAGTCCTTTCGCGCCGGTGGCCTGGAAAGATAAAATTTACCCTATTGCGCAATGTAATAATGCCTACATCTTCCCGGGGATCGGCCTGGGCGTGATTGCGTCCGGCGCGTCGCGTATTACCGACGAAATGCTGATGTCGGCAAGCGAAACGCTGGCGAAATACTCTCCGCTGGTGCTCAACGGCGAAGGTCTGGTATTGCCGGAGCTGAAAGATATTCAGACCGTGTCGCGAGCGATTGCCTTTGCCGTGGGTAAAATGGCGCAGCAACAGGGCGTGGCGGTAAAAACGTCCGCAGAAGCGCTACAGCAAGCCATCGACGAGAATTTCTGGCAAGCGGAATACCGCGATTACCGCCGTACCTCTATCTGAGTGTTTGCCCGGTGGCGCTACGCTTACCGAGCCTGCGTTTTATACGGTTGTCGGCCGGATAAGCGCAGCGCCATCCGGCATTCTGTTGGCAAAAAAAAAAAGCGCTACAGACGTAGCGCTTTTGTCTTTTGAAAGCGGGTTATTGTAATCCCTCTTTACTTTCCTTTTTCGCTTCGACCTTCTCGACGTCGCGATACCAGCGCGGGTGGTGTTTCTTCGCCCAGCGACGACTCACCTTACCTTCGATCATCCCTTTAATCGATCCTTTCACCCAGAATGCCATATACATATGGATGAGGATGGCGTGCATCAGGATGATGCCTGCCGCCGCATGGATCAGCAGACTATAACGCACGACCTGCATCGGGAAGAACTGCGCAAAGTACGGACGCCAGATAATCACGCCCGTCACCAGCAGCACGAAAATCATGCTCATGATCGACCAGAACATCATTTTCTGCCCGGCATTGTACTTACCGACATCGGCGACTTTGTGTTCATTGCCCTTCAGAACTTCCACAATATTTTTCAGCCACGGAAGATCTTTCTTGTCCGGGATGTTGTGGTGTACAAAGCGCACAAACATGAACATCAGTGCGACAAAAATCGCTACGCCGAAGAACGGGTGCAAAATACGCCCCATCTGCGGCGTCCCGAAGGTTTGCGTCAGCCATTGCAGCGTCGGGAAGAAAAACGCAATTCCCGACAGCGACACCAGGAAGAAGCAAATCACCACCGTCCAGTGACAGGCGCGATCGATAAATTTCGTGCGCACAATCATTTTCGACTTACTCATGATGGTCCTCCTCTTCATCGTCCACTTCCTTGTTCGGGCCAATACCAATGTAGTGATAGATAAGCCCGGCGAAGGTGGCGATAAACCCGGCGGCAGCCAGAGGTTTCAGCGCCCCTTTCCACAAGTTGATAGAGGTATCGATCTGTGGATCTTTCGGTAAGCCGTGATACAGCTCCGGCTGGTTCGCGTGATGCAGAACGTACATGACGTGCGTACCGCCCACACCTTGTGGGTTGTAAACACCGGCATGTTCGAAACCGCGCGCTTTGAGTTTCTCCACGCGCTGCTCCCCCATCTCCAGCATCTCTTTCTTGGTGCCGAAATGGATTGCCCCGGTCGGGCAAGTTTTCACGCAAGCCGGTTCCTGACCGATACTGACGCGATCCACACACAGCGTACATTTATAGACGCGGTTGTCCTCTTTATTGAGGCGCGGAACATTAAATGGACACCCGGCGATGCAGTAGCCGCAGCCAATACAATGTTCGGACTGGAAATCAACAATCCCGTTAGCGTACTGGATGATCGCGCCGGCAGACGGGCATGCCTTCAGGCAGCCCGGATCTTCACAGTGCATACAGCCGTCTTTACGAATCAGCCATTCCAGCTTGCCGTTCTGTTCGGTTTCGCTAAAACGCATCACCGTCCAGGATTTCGCGCTAAGATCGGCCGGGTTGTCATACACCCCGACGCAATGACCTACCTCGTCACGAATGTCATTCCACTCGGAACAAGCCACCTGGCAGGCTTTACAGCCTACGCAGGAGGAGACGTCGATCAGTTTTGCGACTTCCGCTTTATAATCACGCGCCTGGGGAGGCGGCGTGATCGGGTTTGTTGCAGACCGTTTGATGATGTCCTGCGTTTCCAAAGACATATGTTCGCCTCCCTTACGCCTTCTCGATGTTAACTAAAAACGCTTTATATTCCGGCGTTTGCGAGTTGGAATCACCGACATTTGGCGTCAGGGTGTTCGCGATATAGCCTTTACGCGCAACCCCTTCAAAGCCCCAGTGCAGCGGAATACCCACGGTTTCAACCTGCTGACCATTGACGTTCAGCGTTTGCAGACGTCGGGTCACCACGGCAACCGCCCGGATGAATCCACGTTTGCTGCTGACTTTCACTGCGTCGCCGTTGGCAATCCCTTTCGAGGCCGCCAGGTTTTCGCTGATTTCCACAAACTGCTCTGGCTGAGCAATCGCATTCAGCAATGCGTGCTTGGTCCAGGTGTGGAAATGTTCGGTCAGACGATAGGTTGTACCGACATACGGGAACTGATCTTTCTTGCCCATACGCCGCGCATCTTCTTCGTACAGACGAACGACCGGGCTGGAGATCACGTTCGGGTGCAGCGGGTTGGTGCCCAGCGGCGTTTCCATCGGCTCGTAGTGTTCCGGGAACGGCCCTTCCGCCAGCTTATCGATGGCGAACAGACGTCCCAGCCCTTCCGGCTGCATGATAAACGGCCCGGTTGCGCTACCCGGTGCGGCGGTGTTGAAGTCCGGGATATCGTTCCCCGTCCACTTCGACCCGTTCCACTGGATCAGCATCCGTTTCGGGTCCCACGGTTTACCCTGTGGATCTGCCGAGGCGCGGTTATACAGTACGCGGCGGTTCAGTGGCCATGCCCATGCCCAACCCAACGTATTGCCGAGACCTGACGGGTCGGCGTTGTCACGGTTAGCCATCTGGTTGCCCTGCTCGGTCCAACTGCCGGTATAAATCCAGCAGGAGGACGACGTTGTTCCATCATCGCGTAACTGGGCAAAACTGCTCAGCAACTGGCCTTTCTTCGCCAGCAGGACGCCGTTGGCGTCATAGAGATCTTCCAGCGCGTAGCCGTTGTTCTCTTTCGCAATCTCTTCAGACTCAGGATGATCCGGCTGTTTGTAGTCCCAGCTCATCTTCAGTAGCGGTTCAACGCCTTTACCCCCTTCGCTGCGATACATCTCACGCAGACGGTGGTAAATACCGGCCAGAATTTGGCCGTCGTTGCGGGCTTCGCCCGGCGCATCCTGACCTTTCCAGTGCCACTGCAACCAGCGGCCAGAGTTGGCGATAGAGCCATCTTCTTCGGCAAAACAGGTTGACGGCAGACGGAAGACTTCAGTCTGGATCGACGCCGGATCGACGTCGTTAGACTCGCCGTGGTTCTGCCAGAACGTGGAGGTTTCCGTCACCAGCGGGTCAATGACCACCATGTACTTCAACTTGCTCAGCGACTGCACCACTTTGTTTTTGTCCGGGAAGGACGCAACCGGGTTAAAGCCCTGACAGATGTAGCCGGTCACTTTACCGCTATCCATCATGTTGAAGTATTTAATGACGTCGTAGGCCTGATCCCACTTCGGCAGCCATTCAAAGCCCCAGTCATTCTCTTTCTGCGCCGCATCGCCGTAGAACGATTTCATCAGACTGACGAAGAACTTCGGATAGTTGCCCCAGTAGTTCACCTGGTCGGCCAGCGTGGCTTTCGGCGTGTTTGCGCTCAAATAGGTTTGCAGATCCGCCTGCTTCTCGGACGGCAGAGTCAGATAACCGCTCAGGCTGGTGGAAAGCAGACCTAAATCCGTTAACCCCTGGATGTTAGAGTGGCCGCGTAAGGCGTTGACACCGCCGCCTGCCATCCCCATGTTGCCGAGCAGCAACTGGATCATCGCCATCGTACGGATGTTCTGCGCACCAACGGTATGTTGCGTCCAGCCCAGCGCGTACAGGAAGGTAGTGGTACGATCGGCGGCGCTGGTGGAGGCCAGCACTTCACACACTTTCAGGAAATCGGCTTTTGGCGTACCGCAGATGTTTTCGACAACATCCGGTGTATAGCGGGAAACGTGTTGTTTCAGCAGATGCCATACGCAGCGCGGATGGCTCAGCGTCTCATCACGTTTTGCATAGCCGTTTTCGTCGAACTGATAGTTCCAGGATGACTTGTCATACTGGCGTTTTTTGGCGTCATAGCCGCTAAACAGACCATCATCGAAAGCAAAATCGTCCCGCACCAGCAGGCTGGCGTTGGTGTAATGCTTAACGTATTCGGCATTGATTTTATTGTTTTCAATCAGATACAGCAGTACGCCGGACAGGAAGGTAATGTCCGTACCGGAACGAATAGGCGCGTAAATATCCGCGACCGAGGCTGTACGTGTAAAACGTGGATCGACGACAATCAGCGTTGCGTCGTTGTTGTTTTTCGCTTCTATCGCCCAGCGGAATCCCACCGGATGTGCTTCAGCGGCGTTACCGCCCATCACCATAACGACGTTGGCGTTTTTGATATCAACCCAGTGGTTGGTCATCGCACCGCGACCAAATGTTGGAGCAAGACTTGCTACCGTTGGTCCGTGTCAGACGCGTGCCTGGTTGTCTACTGCCAGCATGCCGAGGGAACGCGCGAACTTCTGCGTCAACATGCCTGTTTCGTTACTGGCGGCGGAGGCGCAAAGCATCCCCGTGGAAAGCCAGCGGTTTACCGTTACACCCTGTTCGTTCTTTTCAATAAAGTTGGCGTCACGGTCGGCTTTCATCAACTTTGCGATGCGGGTGAACGCGTCATCCCAGCTAATGCGTTGCCATTTATCTGAACCGGGCGCGCGATACTCCGGGTAACGCAAGCGGTTTTCACTGTGTACATAGTCCAGCAAACCTGCGCCCTTCGGACACAATGCGCCACGGCTGACCGGATGATCCGGGTCCCCTTCGATGTGATAAATTGCTTCTTTTGCGTTTTTTGCTCCATCGCCCAGGCTATACATTAATAGCCCGCAACCTACGGAACAGTATGTGCAGGTGTTTCGGATCTCTTTAGCGCGTAACAGCTTATAATTTCGCGCTTGAGCCAGTGCCATTTTGGGTGCAAAACCCAGAGCAGCGACTGTTGTTCCCGCCATACCGCCCGCGCAGATTTTAAAAAATTGTCTGCGGCTGACGTCCATTGCTTTCCTCTTTTTTCCAGGGATGTAACTTCGCGAGGAAACTAACAGCAATATCCATAACTTTTTTGCGTCAAATCAATAACGAATCGGTTCCGCTACTAAATAGTTCTTTTTGTCGAGTTTATATACCACCAAAGGAGTATCAGAAAGACAATGAATTAGCGCGGGAAGGTGTAAAAGTGCTATAAATTTCAGCGATATTTTTTTGACCAGGAATGGGGATAAACGGAGAGAATGACGACACAAAAAGCAACGTTAATTGGGCTTATTGCCATCGTACTCTGGAGCACGATGGTCGGGCTTATTCGTGGGGTAAGTGAAGGTCTTGGGCCTGTTGGCGGCGCTGCCGCTATTTATTCGCTAAGCGGATTATTGCTCATCTTTACCGTTGGGTTCCCCAATATTCGTCGTTTTCCTGTTCGTTATTTAATCGCTGGCAGCGTACTGTTTGTCAGTTATGAAATATGTCTGGCGCTCTCGCTGGGATATGCAGCAACGCGTCACCAGGCGATTGAAGTCGGCATGGTCAACTATTTATGGCCCAGTCTGACGATTCTTTTTGCTATTTTGTTCAATGGACAAAAAACAACCTGGCTGGTTGTTCCTGGATTAATTGTCGCGTTAACCGGCGTCTGTTGGGTTTTAGGCGGTGAACATGGACTCCATGCTGATGAAATTATCAGCAATATTGCAACCAGCCCATTAAGCTATTTTCTCGCTTTTCTCGGCGCGTTTATCTGGGCAACCTACTGTACCGTCACTAACAAATATGCCAGAGGGTTTAATGGCATTACGATATTTGTCCTCCTCACTGCTGCAAGTTTATGGGTACATTATTTTCTGACGCCGCAGCCGGAGATGATTTTTAGCACGCCTGTCGTTATCAAACTGTTTTCTGCTGCCCTGACGTTAGGATTTGCTTATGCAGCATGGAACGTGGGTATTTTGCATGGCAACGTCACGATTATGGCTGTGGGGTCCTATTTTACCCCGGTACTGTCATCTGCGCTGGCCGCTGTCCTGTTAAGCGCGCCGCTGTCATTTTCATTCTGGCAAGGTGCGGTTATGGTGTGTGCGGGTTCCCTGCTTTGTTGGTTAGCGACGCGTCGCGCCTGAAGCCAGTGATCGGGGCGGATTATCTTTCGAGTTCTGTGGCTGCCCCGACTCTCTTCCTGCTGTATTAATTTCGGTTAAATGAATATTGCGATCGGCGTTATTTCTTCAAAAATTCTTATTTGCTTTTTTTCTGGCTTCTTGCCATATAGTTATTTAAATGAAAATTTGTTGTTGCTGATGAATGGCGAACGGAGTGTATAATACTTCATCACTTGTTTTGTTTTTGTTAAAATTATGATATTCAATTGATAAAATAAAGCATTTTATGTTCATTTGTAACTGTATTTTCGTATATAGTCAGCAAGCGTGACTAGAGACAATAAAACCATCACCCGCAAAACAATTCCTTTTGAAAATATATTATCTCAGGATATACCCATCTAAAATTAATACCATGAGATCTATTATGTAGATCTGGATCACACAACTTCAAATAATTTGTAATCTTATGAAACTTATTATTGAATTAGTACCACGACGTCTATTAAAAATAGTCTGCCATTGACAAGCGGCCTCGTTTAGAAATGGTTTAGGAAACACGCTAAGAAAATTATAAGGATTAATTAAAATGAAACTTAAATTAGTTGCAGTGGCAGTGACTACCCTGTTGGCAGCAGGTGCGGTAAACGCAGCTGAGGTATATAACAAAGACGGCAACAAACTGGACCTGTACGGTAAAGTAACCGCTCTTCATTATTTCTCTGACGACAAGGGTGATGATGGCGATAAAACTTATGCGCGTCTGGGCTTCAAAGGCGAAACTCAGATCAACGACCAACTGACCGGTTTCGGCCAGTGGGAATATGAATTCAAAGGCAACAACGACGAGTCCAACGGCACCAAAGGCAACAAAACGCGTCTGGCGTTCGCTGGTCTGAAATTTGATCAGTTCGGTTCTCTGGACTACGGCCGTAACTACGGCGTCGTTTACGACATCGGCGCATGGACTGACGTTTTGCCTGAGTTCGGTGGCGATACCTGGACCCAGAGCGATGTGTTCATGACTGGCCGTACTACCGGCGTTGCAACCTACCGTAACACCGACTTCTTCGGTCTGGTTGAAGGTCTGAACTTTGCTGCTCAGTATCAGGGTAAAAACGAACGTAGTAACAGCGATAAAATCTACGGCGCTGACATCACTAAAGCGAATGGCGACGGTTTCGGTATCTCCTCTACCTATGAGTTCGACGGTTTCGGCGTGGGTGCATCTTATGCAAAATCTGACCGTACTGACGCGCAGGTGAATTCTGCTGCGAACGAACTGAACGCAGGCGGTAAAAACGCAGAAGTTTGGGCTGCTGGTCTGAAATACGATGCGAACAACATCTACCTGGCGACCACCTACTCTGAAACCCGCAATATGACTGCTTACGGCAGCGATCACATTGCGAACAAAGCGCAGAACTTCGAAGCTGTTGCTCAGTACCAGTTTGACTTCGGTCTGCGTCCGTCCATCGCTTACCTGAAATCCAAAGGTAAAGACATCGGTAGCTGGGGCGACCAGGATCTGGTTGAGTACATCGATGTGGGCGCGACCTACTACTTCAACAAAAACATGTCTACCTACGTTGATTACAAAATCAACCTGGTTGACGACAGCCGCTTCACCGAAGCAGCTGGCGTTAGCACTGACAACATCGTTGCTGTTGGTCTGACCTACCAGTTCTAATCTTTCTTGATTTGAACATAAGCCAGCCCATGATGGGCTGGCTTTTCTCCAGATGTTGATCCGGTCATAAGGAGTATGCCGTGCAAACGTTCACAGGACGTTGCCTCTGTGGGCAGAGTCATTTTACCGTTGACGTTGAAATGCTCGATGTTTATGCCTGTCACTGCACGCTGTGTCAAAAATGGTCTGGTGGTATTGCGATGTACCTGGAAGCCTGCGGTCGTCCGCTTATGGCTCCCCATTCACCAGAGCCCTCTCACTTCTCTTCTTCTTTGCGTGGCGAACGCTACTTCTGTTCAGGTTGTGGGTGTCCGCTGTGGTTCCGGCTGACGGAAAGCGACCGCTATTTTATGCCCTGGACGCTGTTGGAATTAACCGAAGATGAGCGGCGTCGTCTGATCCTGGCAGCCGAAATCTATACCGAAACGCAACCTGCGTTCTGGCGGTTGACGGGGCAATACGCTCGCCTGAGCGGTAAAGAGATCGAAGCGATGGATTACCCCTGTCAATTAGCACATTAGGTTAGCCGCGTTTTACTTTTGCCAGACTAAACCACATCCCTACTGCTAACAGAATTAACATGCTTCCGGCACTGCTCAGCGCCACGCTGTGCGACCAGGTAAACGCCTGTCTGGCGGCGTCCAGTATCGCCTCACCAAGTGAAGGCGAGAGCGTATCCGCCAGCTGTACCGCTTCTCCCATTGACGACGATGCGCGTTCGATTTCCTCTGCGTTCAGGCCGGAAGGAAGCAGGATAGATGCGGAAAAGCTGCGGCTTAACAACAAACCAAAGATTGCAATGCCAAGCCCGGCGCCCAGTTCATAGGCCATGGTTTCTATCGCCCCGGCCGCCGCCGCTTTTTCTGCGGGCGCGGCGGCCATAATGGCGGCGGTAGAGGCGAGCAACGCGCTGGCGGCGCTAAAACCCAGCAGCGCCATCAGGCACCAGGCCTGCCATTGCTGCGTGCTGAAATCCGTCATTGCCAGGCCATAAAAGCTCAGCGCGCTTAGCGCCATGCCGCCAGTCGCCACTGTTCGCAATCCCAGTCGTGAAACCAGCATCCCGGCAAGGGGGCCGCTGAATCCACTTGCGAGCATCACCGGCAGCATAAACAGCCCTGCTTCATACGGCGTTAAGCCATGAACAAACTGAAGCTCCTGCGCCATCAGCAACTCGAAGCCGACCAGCGTGATCATCGCCGTCATCGCCATCACAACGCCGCTCAGAATGATGCGATGCGTAAACAGACGCATATCGATCATCGGGCGCGCGGCGGCGAGCTGCGTGCGGATAAACATGCCCAACAACAGCGCGCCGATCATCAGCGTCAGGGCGATAACGCCGCTGGCCAGTTGCCCTTTCAGCGCGGTTTTCGCGCTGTATACCAGCAGCAGGATGGCGATAATCAGCATGACCGCATGGCTAAAGTTCAATGGCTGATCGCGGCGACCGGACTGGCGAGGCACAAAGCGCGCCGTTAACGCCATCACCACCAGAACAATGGGCACATTGATCAGAAAGACCGATCCCCAGTAAAAGTGCTCCAGTAACATACCGCCGACCAGCGGGCCGAACGCGGCGCCGCCCGACCCTACGGCCGCCCAGACGCCAAGCGCCATATTACGGTGACGGGCCTCAGAAAACGTGGCGCGGATACCGGCCAGCGTCGCCGGAACAATCATCGCCGCGCCGATAGCCAGAATCGCGCGGGTAGCAATCAGCCAACTGGCGCTGTGGGCGAACGCTGCCGCCAGCGACGCAAGACCGAATAAGCCTCCCCCCAGCAACAGCAGGCGTTTAAAGCCGATTCGATCGCCCAGCGCGCCCATCGGCAATACCATCCCTGCCATCACCAGAGAATAAATATCAATGATCCACAACAGCTCGTTGCCACTGGCGCCCAACGTCATGCTCAGCGTGGGTGCGGCAACGTGCAGCACCGTTGCATCAATCGCAACAGGGATGTAGACCAGTACAATAATCATTAACGTTAACCACTGACGAAACATAAAACGTCCTTTGAAAGCAAAAACTGAACACATGTTCAACTCTCACGATCCTACGGAAAGTTGAACGCATGTCCAGCTTTTTGTTACACTGCGCCAACTGCGAAAATGGGAGAAAGCCATGAGTTATCTGAATCGGGATGAGCGCCGTGAGGTGATCCTGCAAGCGGCAATGCGCGTCGCGCTGGAAGAGGGATTGAGCGGCATGACGGTAAGGCGAATCGCGCAGGAAGCCGGCGTCGCGACCGGACAACTCCACCACCATTTCAGCAGTTCGGGCGAGCTTAAATCTCAGGTATTCGTTCGTCTGATTCGCACCTTGCTGGATGCCAGCCTGGTGCCCGAGCACTGCACCTGGCGCATGCGGCTGCACGCCATGCTGGGGAGTGACGATGGCGGATTAGAGCCCTACATTAAACTCTGGCGGGAAGCGCAGATCCTGGCGGATAACGACCCGGAAATTAAAAGTGCCTACCTGCTGACCATGCAAATGTGGCATGAAGAAACGACCGCCATCATTGAAGGCGGTCAGGAGGCAGGAGAATTTTCATTGGCCTCAGCCGCCGCTGATGTCGCCTGGCGATTAATCGCATTAGCCTGCGGGCTGGACGGCATGTACGCCCTCGGTATGCCTGAAATGACCGACCCTGCCTACCAGCAGCATCTGGACCGCATGATTACGCTGGAGTTATTTCGCTGATGTTATACGTGAGTTAACAATACATCCTGTATGTTTACATTTGGTAACACTTAAGCAACTTATTAACCGCCCTTCACTCCTCGTGGTCTCGCTTTTTTATCTATCCTTTCAATCAATATTCTTAAAAGTCTTCAATAAATTCTAAAAAGGGCCCGCGCGCCCTTCCTGGACTTAATTTCTTTTTTTTTCATGAACGACGTGTGCGTGTGAGGGCAATATGGCGCTACAAAATGAGAAAAATAATCGTTATCTTTTGAGTGACTGGAGGCCAGAACAACCCGCTTTCTGGGAAAACAAAGGTAAACACATTGCCCGAAGAAATCTTTGGATATCAGTGGCTTGTTTATTGCTCGCATTCTGCGTCTGGATGTTATTTAGCGCCGTCGCCGTTAATTTGAATAAAATTGGTTTTAATTTCACCACTGACCAGCTCTTTTTATTAACCGCTTTACCTTCGCTGTCCGGGGCTATATTACGCGTGCCCTACTCCTTTATGGTACCTATATTTGGCGGGCGTCGCTGGACGATTTTTAGCACATTTATTCTGATTATTCCCTGTATCTGGCTCGGTTTTGCGGTGCAAAACACATCCACCCCTTTTGGAGTATTTATTATCATTGCGCTGCTGTGCGGTTTTGCTGGCGCTAACTTTGCCTCCAGCATGGGCAACATCAGTTTTTTCTTCCCGAAAGCAAAGCAAGGTAGCGCCCTCGGCGTGAACGGCGGTTTAGGCAACCTTGGCGTCAGCGTGATGCAACTTGTCGCCCCGCTGGTGATTTTCCTGCCCATGTTCACTTTTCTGGGCGTACAGGGCGTGCCGCAGCCCGATGGCTCGCTGCTTTCGCTGACGAACGCCGCGTGGATCTGGGTGCCGTTATTGCTTATCGCGACCCTCGCAGCCTGGACCGGGATGAATGATATCGCCAGTTCGAAAGCCTCTGTCGCATCTCAACTGCCGGTGCTGAAACGCTTTCACCTTTGGCTGCTCAGCCTGCTCTATCTCGCCACCTTTGGTTCTTTTATCGGTTTCTCCGCAGGATTCGCCATGCTGGCGAAAACCCAGTTTCCCGACGTCAATATTCTGCAACTGGCCTTCTTTGGCCCGTTTATCGGCGCGCTTGCGCGTTCTGCGGGCGGCGTTATTTCTGACAAGTTCGGCGGCGTTCGCGTCACGCTGATTAACTTCGTTTTCATGGCGCTGTTTACCGCCCTGCTGTTTCTGACATTACCGGGCTCCGGCTCAGGAAGTTTTATCGCCTTCTATCTGGTGTTTATGGGGCTTTTCCTGACGGCGGGTCTGGGAAGCGGCTCGACCTTCCAGATGATTGCGGTCATTTTCCGCCAGATCACGATCTACAGAGTGAAACTGCGCGGCGGCTCAGATGCGCAGGCCCAGCGTGAAGCCGTGACCGATACGGCCGCCGCCCTCGGTTTTATCTCTGCGATTGGCGCAGTCGGCGGTTTCTTTATCCCTAAAGCTTTTGGTTCTTCTCTGGCGTTAACCGGCTCGCCGGTTGGCGCAATGAAAATCTTTCTGGTGTTTTACATCGTTTGCGTACTGGTGACCTGGCTGGTTTATGGTCGCCGTAAACCGGCAGCAACAAAAAAATAAAACATATTCATCACAGGTTCGGACGTAGGCCGGATAAGACGCCGGGCGTCGCCATCAGGCAATCGCGCAGCGCCTTATCCGGCCTACAAGACCGCCTGACACATTATGGAGCAGGAGAAATGTCATGAGTAAACTGTTGGATCGCTTTCGCTATTTTAAGCAAAAAGGCGACACTTTTGCGGACGGTCACGGTCAGGTGATGCATACCAACCGGGACTGGGAGGACAGTTATCGTCAGCGCTGGCAGTTCGATAAAATCGTGCGCTCCACGCATGGCGTGAACTGCACCGGCTCCTGTAGCTGGAAAATCTACGTTAAAAATGGTCTGGTGACCTGGGAAACGCAGCAGACGGACTACCCCCGAACCCGCCCGGATCTGCCTAATCATGAACCGCGCGGCTGCCCACGCGGCGCCAGTTATTCCTGGTATCTCTATAGCGCTAACCGCCTGAAGTATCCGCTGGTGCGTAAACGCCTGATTGAACTGTGGCGTGACGCCCTTTCCCGCCAGCCTGATCCGGTACTGGCGTGGGAGTCGATCATGAACGATCCGCAAAAGTGCCAAAGCTACAAGCAGGTGCGCGGACGCGGTGGGTTTATTCGTTCTAACTGGAAAGAACTTAATCAGCTGATCGCGGCGGCCAACGTCTGGACCGTCAAAAACTATGGCCCTGACCGTGTCGCCGGGTTCTCGCCGATTCCGGCGATGTCGATGGTCTCCTACGCCGCCGGAACCCGTTATCTCTCGTTGCTCGGCGGAACCTGCCTGAGTTTCTATGACTGGTACTGCGATCTGCCGCCCGCATCGCCGATGACGTGGGGCGAGCAAACCGATGTCCCGGAATCCGCAGACTGGTACAACTCCAGCTATATCATCGCCTGGGGCTCTAACGTGCCGCAAACGCGCACGCCGGACGCACACTTCTTCACAGAAGTGCGTTACAAAGGCACCAAGACGATTGCCATTACGCCGGACTACTCAGAAGTCGCCAAGCTGTGCGACCAGTGGCTGGCGCCGAAGCAAGGTACTGACAGCGCGCTGGCGATGGCAATGGGCCACGTCATCCTCAAAGAGTTTCATCTCGATAACCCCAGCGACTATTTCCTGAATTACTGTCGCCGCTATACCGACATGCCGATGCTGGTCATGCTTGAAGCGCGCGAAGACGGCAGCTATGTGCCGGGTCGCATGATGCGGGCGTCCGATCTGGTCGACGGGCTGGGTGAAACCAATAACCCGGAATGGAAAACCGTCGCTTATAACCGCGCGGGTGAACTGGTGGTGCCGAACGGCTCTATCGGCTTTCGCTGGGGCGAGAAAGGCAAGTGGAATCTTGAGCCGCTGGCGGCAGGCAACGAAACGGAACTGACCCTCTCCTTGCTGGGCCAGCATGATGATGTCGCTGGCGTGGCGTTCCCTTACTTTGGCGGTAATGAGAACCCGCATTTTCGCAGCGTGAAGCAAGAACCGGTTCTGGTGCGCCAGTTGCCGGTGAAGCGTCTTACCCTGGCCGATGGCAGCCTCTGCCCGGTCGTCAGCGTCTACGACCTGGTGCTGGCGAATTATGGCCTGGACCGTGGTCTGGATGACGATCACAGCGCCAAAGATTACGCGGAAATTAAGGCCTACACTCCCGCCTGGGGCGAACAGATTACCGGCGTACCGCGTCGTCACATCGAAACGATCGCCCGGGAATTTGCCGATACCGCGCATAAAACGCATGGCCGTTCCATGATCATCCTCGGTGCCGGTGTGAACCACTGGTATCACATGGATATGAACTATCGCGGGATGATTAACATCCTCGTGTTCTGCGGCTGCGTGGGGCAAAGCGGTGGCGGCTGGGCGCACTACGTGGGGCAGGAAAAGTTACGCCCGCAAACCGGCTGGCTGCCGCTGGCGTTTGCGCTGGACTGGAACCGCCCGCCGCGTCAGATGAACAGCACGTCGTTTTTCTATAATCACGCCAGCCAGTGGCGTTATGAAAAACTAACCGCGCAGGAACTGCTGTCGCCGCTGGCTGATTCCTCACGCTTTACCGGTCATTTAATTGATTTCAACGTGCGAGCTGAACGTATGGGCTGGCTGCCTTCCGCGCCTCAGCTCAATCTCAACCCGCTCACGCTGAAAAGCAAAGCGGAACAGGCTGGATTATCCCCTGCCGATTACACCGTACAGGCGCTGAAGTCGGGAGATATTCGTTTTGCCTGCGAGCAGCCGGACAGCGGTAAAAACCACCCGCGCAACCTCTTCGTCTGGCGCTCGAATTTGCTGGGTTCATCCGGCAAGGGGCATGAATACATGCTCAAATACCTGCTGGGCACCGAAAGCGGCATTCAGGGAGAGGCGCTGGGGTCCAGTGACGGCGTCAAACCGGAAGATGTGGAGTGGCAAACGGCCGCCATTGAAGGCAAGCTCGACCTGCTGGTGACGCTGGATTTCCGTATGTCCAGCACCTGCCTGTTCTCGGATATTGTGCTGCCGACCGCCACCTGGTATGAAAAAGACGACATGAATACCTCGGATATGCATCCGTTTATTCATCCGCTGTCTGCTGCTGTTGACCCGGCGTGGGAATCGAAAAGCGACTGGGAAATCTACAAAGGGATCGCCAAAGTGTTCTCCGATGTCTGCGTGGGGCATCTTGGCAAAGAAACCGATGTGGTGCTGCAACCGCTACAGCATGACTCCCCGGCGGAGCTGGCGCAGCCGTTTGATATTCTCGACTGGCGCAAAGGCGAATGCGATCTGATCCCCGGTAAAACCGCGCCGAACATCGCGGTGGTGGAACGCGACTATCCGGCGACGTATGAGCGGTTCACCTCCCTTGGCCCATTGATGGATACGCTGGGCAACGGCGGGAAAGGCATTTCCTGGAATACGGAAAACGAAGTCGATTTCCTCGGTAAACTCAATTACACCAAACGCGAAGGCCCGGCGAAAGGTCGCCCGCTGATTGACACCGCGCTGGACGCCTCTGAGGTCATCCTTGCGCTGGCGCCGGAAACCAACGGTCAGGTGGCGGTCAAAGCCTGGGAGGCGCTGGGCGCGATTACCGGGCGCGATCATACTCATCTGGCGCTGAACAAAGAAGACGAGAAAATCCGCTTCCGGGATATTCAGGCCCAGCCGCGCAAAATTATCTCCAGCCCGACCTGGTCCGGTCTTGAAAGCGAGCATGTCTCTTACAATGCCGGGTACACCAACGTTCATGAGCTGATCCCGTGGCGCACGCTGTCCGGTCGTCAGCAGCTCTATCAGGATCACGCCTGGATGCGCGCCTTCGGGGAAAGTCTGGTGGCCTACCGTCCGCCGATTGACACTCGTAGCGTCAGCGAAATGCGCGAAATCCCGCCGAACGGTTTCCCGGAAAAAGCGCTGAACTTCCTCACGCCGCACCAGAAATGGGGCATTCACTCCACCTATAGCGAAAACCTGCTCATGCTGACGCTGTCGCGCGGCGGGCCGATTGTCTGGATCAGTGAAACTGATGCCCGTGAGCTCGGCATTGAGGATAACGACTGGATCGAGGCCTTCAACGCCAACGGCGCCCTCACCGCGCGTGCGGTGGTCAGCCAGCGCGTGCCGCCGGGTATGACCATGATGTACCACGCTCAGGAACGCATCATGAATATCCCGGGTTCTGAAGTCACAGGGATGCGCGGCGGGATCCACAACTCCGTTACGCGCGTCTGCCCGAAACCGACCCATATGATCGGCGGCTATGCGCAGCTGGCCTACAGCTTTAACTACTACGGTACGGTCGGATCGAACCGCGACGAGTTCATCATGATTAGAAAAATGAAAAATATTAACTGGCTGGATGATGAAGGTCGGGATCAGGTACAGGAGGCGAAAAAATGAAAATACGCTCACAGGTAGGCATGGTTCTCAACCTTGATAAGTGCATCGGCTGCCACACCTGCTCCGTCACCTGTAAAAACGTCTGGACCGGGCGTGAAGGTATGGAGTACGCGTGGTTTAACAACGTTGAGACAAAACCCGGTATCGGCTATCCGAAAAACTGGGAAGATCAGGAGGAGTGGCAAGGCGGCTGGGTTCGCGATATCAACGGCAAGATAAGACCGCGTCTGGGCGGCAAGATGGGCGTTATCACCAAAATTTTCGCCAACCCGGTGATCCCGCAAATCGATGATTACTACGAACCGTTTACCTACGATTATCAGCATCTGCACAGCGCGCCGGAGAGCAAAAACCAGCCCACCGCCCGCCCGCGTTCGCTGATTGACGGCAAAAGGATGGACAAAATTGTCTGGGGGCCAAACTGGGAAGAACTGCTCGGCGGCGAATTTTCAAAACGTGCCCGCGATCGTAACTTCGAGAAGATGCAAAAGGAGATGTACGGCCAGTTCGAAAACACCTTCATGATGTATCTGCCGCGTCTGTGCGAACACTGCCTTAACCCAAGCTGTGTGGCGACCTGCCCGAGCGGCGCGATTTATAAGCGTGAAGAAGATGGCATTGTGCTGATCGACCAGGACAAATGTCGCGGCTGGCGTCTGTGCATCAGCGGTTGTCCATACAAAAAAATCTACTTCAACTGGAAAAGCGGCAAATCAGAAAAATGTATTTTCTGTTATCCGCGTATCGAATCCGGTCAGCCGACCGTCTGCTCGGAAACCTGTGTTGGCCGTATTCGCTATCTCGGCGTGTTGTTGTATGACGCGGACCGCATTGAAGAAGCGGCCAGCACCGAACACGAAACCGATCTCTATGAACGTCAGTGCGACGTATTCCTTGACCCGAACGATCCGGCGGTGATTGAAGAAGCGCTGAAACAGGGTATTCCGCAAAACGTGATTGAGGCCGCTCAGCGTTCCCCGGTCTACAAAATGGCGATGGACTGGAAGCTGGCGCTGCCGTTACACCCGGAATACCGCACCCTGCCGATGGTCTGGTACGTGCCACCGCTGTCGCCAATTCAGTCTTATGCCGATGCTGGCGGCCTGCCGCAAACCGAAGGTGTGCTTCCGGCGATCGAAAGCCTGCGTATTCCGGTGCAGTACCTTGCCAATATGCTGAGCGCAGGCGATACCGGCCCGGTGCTGCGCGCCCTGAAACGGATGATGGCGATGCGCCACTATATGCGTTCGCAGACGGTGGAAGGCGTTACGGACACCCGCGCTATTGAGGAAGTCGGCTTAAGTGTGGAACAGGTGGAAGAGATGTATCGCTACCTGGCGATCGCCAACTACGAAGACCGTTTCGTGATCCCAACCAGCCACCGTGAAATGGCGCGTGACGCCTTCCCTGAGCGTAACGGCTGCGGTTTCACCTTCGGCGATGGCTGCCACGGTTCCGACACCAAATTTAACCTGTTTAACAGCAGCCGCATTGACGCCATCAACATCACCGAAGTACGCGATAAGGCGGAGGGCGAATAATGCAGATCCTCAAGATTATCGGCTTGCTGATGGAGTACCCGGATGAGCTGTTGTGGGAGTGCCGTGACGACGCCATCGCGCTTATTCGCCATGACGCGCCAATGCTCACCGACTTCACCACTGAGCTGTTAAACGCCCCGCTGCTGGATAAGCAGGCGCAGTGGTGCGAAGTCTTTGATCGCGGGCGCGCGACGTCGCTGTTGCTGTTTGAACACGTTCATGCGGAATCGCGCGATCGGGGCCAGGCGATGGTCGATCTGCTGGCCCAGTATGAAAAGGTGGGACTGCAACTCGACTGCCGCGAGTTACCCGACCATCTGCCGCTCTATCTGGAGTATTTGAGCGTGCTGCCGGAAGCAGAAGCGCGGGAGGGATTGCAGAACATCGCGCCGATCCTCGCGCTGCTGGGCGGGCGTTTAAAACAACGGGAAACGCCGTGGTATCAGCTGTTTGACGCCCTGCTGTCGCTGGCGGGTAGCCCACTTTCCAGTGACAGTGTCACGCAGCAAATCGGCGACGAAGCGCGTGACGATACGCGTCAGGCGCTGGATGCCGTCTGGGAAGAGGAACAGGTGAAGTTTATCGAAGATAACGCCACCGCCTGCGACAGTTCTCCGTTACAACACTATCAACGACGCTTTAGCCAGGACGTGGCGCCACAGTATGTCGACGTCAGCGCGGGAGGCCCGAAATGATACAGTACCTGAACGTCTTTTTTTACGACATCTACCCCTACCTCTGCGGCACGGTGTTTATTCTCGGCAGTTGGTTGCGCTATGACTACGGACAGTACACCTGGCGCGCCTCGTCCAGCCAGATGCTGGACAAACGCGGCATGGTGCTATGGTCAAACCTGTTCCATATCGGCATCCTGGGGATCTTCTTCGGCCATCTGTTCGGTATGTTAACGCCCCACTGGATGTACGCCTGGTTCCTGCCCATTGCGGTGAAACAGCAAATGGCGATGATTCTTGGCGGGGTCTGCGGTGTGCTGACGCTGGTCGGCGGCGCTGGTCTGCTGATTCGGCGTCTGTTTAATCAGCGCGTGCGCGCCAGCTCATCCACGGCGGATATTTTGATCCTCTGTATCCTGCTGATCCAGTGCATCCTCGGGCTGACGACAATACCGTTCTCCGCGCAACACCCGGACGGAAGCGAGATGCTGAAACTGGTCGGTTGGGCGCAGGCGGTTGTGACGTTCCAGGGCGGCGCTTCGGCGCATCTGGACGGCGTGGCGCCAATTTTCCGCGCGCATCTGGTGTTGGGAATGACCATCTTCCTGATTTTCCCGTTCACGCGTCTGGTGCATGTCTGGAGCGCGCCGTTTGAGTATTTCACTCGCCGCTACCAGATTGTCCGCTCACGTCGCTGACCCCATGCCCGGTGGCGCGACGCTTACCGGGCCTACAAAATACTCCCTGTAGGCCGGATCAGGCGTAAGCCGCCATCCGGCATATACCCGGAATCTCTTCTCTTGTAAAACGTAAGCCCCCCTCTTTTCCCTGCCTGCCGTATATACATTACAAATTCATTAGACTCGCTATTTAACTTACTCATTCATCTAATACCCGTTACTCAAAATACAAATTGTTACTTCTTCAATCTTCGCCTGTTTGCTTCCGTTTTGCTCTAATTAATGAGATTACGGTCACTTTTTCATATCCACAGTAATTAATAGTATTATTCAACCGACGAGGACAACCCTATGCTTTTAGAAGAAAGACGTGCAAAAATATTAGCAATTCTTATTAAAAATGAACGCGTGCTGGTTAATAATTTAGCCGAATTATTCTCTGTATCAAAGGAAACAATTCGTCGCGACCTGTCTTATCTCGAAAAAAATCAGGCTATTGAACGATGCTATGGTGGCGCAATTCTTAATAAAAAGAATGTCATGGTCTCTTTCAGAAAAGAGATGCTTTCAAATATTAGTGATTTGTTAAAATATCAGGATGCAATAAAAGTTATGACTGAAGAAAAAAAAGGTAAGGTATGTGTTTTTGGATCTTTCAATGTAGATATTGTTTCCTATGTTGCAAGACTTCCACACCCAGGAGAAACTATTGTATCACAAAGTTGCTCATTTGGGCCTGGGGGGAAAGGCGCTAACCAGGCCATTGCAGCAAGTAATGCAATGTGCAAAGTTGATTTTATTACAAAAGTGGGTAACGATCAGCTAAGTTCACATGCTTATTCTCATTTAGAAGCATCAAACATAGACTCATTAACGATATATGTTTCAGACTCCGCACCTACAGGTAATGCATTAATATACGTTTCTGAATTAGATGGCGAAAATATGATTGCTATTAATCAAGGAGCTAATGTAACAATTACCGATGAGGAGATTATAAACTCACATAAAAACATATTAAACTCTAACATATTGCTGGTACAGCTTGAGAATAATCTTTCCGCAACCATCAACGCAATAAAGTATGCCAGAGAGAACGATGTTACGGTTATTTTAAATCCCGCCCCTTTTACTTCAGATGCGAAAATAATGTTACCGTTTGTCGATATAGTCACCCCAAACCAAACAGAAGCTACGCTTCTTAGCGGCATTAATATTACTGATATTGAAACAGCAAAAAAAGCCGCTGAACGAATCGCTCAAATGGGACCGCAATGCGTAATCGTGACGCTTGGGAATAAAGGTGCACTTTTATATGATAAGGGACAATTTTATATGATTCCTGCTTATCCGGCGATGGTCGTTGATACTACGGGTGCTGGTGATGCTTTCAATGGGGCGTTAGCTGCTTCCTTATCTAAAGGTGAAACAATAAAACATGCCTGTCATTATGCTGCTGCATTTTCTTCTCTGGCCGTAGAGCTAAATGGGGCATCAAATATGCCTGAACATAAAAATGTTCTCATTCGATTGAACGAATCAAGCTATTCAAAAATGTAACGAGAGAAAAACCATGACTAAAGTAATTATTGATACTGATATTGGCGTCGACGATGCTTTTGCGATCGCCTATGCCGCAGGATATTTAGATATTATTGGCATTACTACTGTTTTTGGTAATGTTCCGGTTGAACAGGCGGTTAAAAACGCAAAACTTTTCTGCGAGAAGATCAATCTTGGAACAAAAATATATCGGGGATGCTCAAGACCTCTGGCTATTGAACCTGCTCCGCCAGGGACAAAAGTACATGGAGAAGATGGTCTTGGCGGCGTTTTTTCAAACCCGCATGATAGTCATGCAGAGGATGCAATTTCATTCATCATTGACAGTATCAAGTCTAACCCTGGAGAGATTACATTAATCCTTATTGGGCCATTAACAAACATTAGCGTTGCACTGAATCAAGCACCAGAAATCGCGGAGTTAGTTAAACAAGTTGTTATCATGGGGGGAGCATACGGTACTCATGGTCACTCCGGTAATTCGACACCATTTGCTGAGTTCAATTTCTGGAAAGATCCTCATGCTGCCGATCAGGTTCTTTCTTCGGCGCTGCCAGTAACCATCGTCCCTTTGGATGTTACGCATCAGGTATTAATTACAGGGAAAGAAATTCGCGACACTGGAAATGAATTATTTACAAGCATAGCCGATTTTTATCTGCAATATAGCCTCAAGGAAGAAGGTTTTGAAGGAATGGCACTACATGATTCCTTAGCCGTATCTTATCTTTTAAATCCTGAGTGGTTTGATACAGTTGAAAGTTCTCTACGCGTCGTTACCGAAGGTATCTGTATTGGTCAGTCGCTGCTGAAGCCTAAGTATAGAGCAACACGAGTTGATCCTTTTGCAAATTTGAAATCTCAACAAATTTGTCTTGATGTGGACGTTAATGAAGTGAAGAAACACTTCCTGAACGCACTTGCTAATAATTTTTAGTTTATCGAGTAACGGGGGCGTTATGAATTCAGATAACAATACCGCAGCAAAGTTTGGTTTAATTGGTGCGGTTATTTATGGTGTTAACTCGATTATTGGATCTGGTATATTTCTTTTGCCTGGAGAGTTATATAAGTTAACGGGACCGGCTTCAATTATTATGATTCTCATCGATGTTTTTGTGGTGCTTTGTTTTGCACTCTGTTTTGCTGAGTGCTCTAAGTATTTTGACAAAAATGGTGGAGCATATCAGTACGCAAAATTTTCGATGGGAGAACTCGCTGGGTTTAATATTGGTGTGCTTGGTTGGCTTACTAATGTTATTGGTTGGGGCGTTATGGCGGTTGGCTTTGCTAAACTATTTCTTGCCTTTTTTCCCGAACTCCCACTGACAGTTTCGCAAACAGCACTACTTATCATCTGGGTGTTTGCTATCTCAAACTTATTTGGTATGAGGACGTCTAAAAATCTCACATTGGTTATTACTGTCATAAAACTCATTCCAATTATAGGGTTCTGTTTTGTCTCGCTATTTTTTCTTAAGTCTGGAATTGAAAATGCCAACTTCACACCATTTGTTCAACTCCCGACAGATAAAAGCCTATTTGATGGTGTAAGCCAGAGCACACTGCTACTTTTTTATGCCTTTCTTGGATTTGAAGCACTACCCATAATTGCGGCTGAAATTAAATCTCCAGAGAAAAATGTCTCTCGTGCTATTCTTATTACTGTTTTCTTTGTGTCACTAATTTATTTTCTCATTATCGCAGGCGCTGTTGCAATTTTAGGTAAAGACATTATCCATTATGACAGCCCTATTCAGCAGGCAGCCAAATTAACATTGGGTTCGGTAGGCGGAAGCATAATAGCTCTTGGCGCAATCATTTCAATTGCCGGGTTAAACATGTCATGCTCGATTATCACACCTCGCATTGCCAGTGCTATTGCTGATGATGGTATGCTGCCAGGTATTTTTGCAAGAAAAAATAATGCAGGAGCACCTGTATTTTCAACCTTAATCTCAGCGCTTATCGCATCTGTTATTGTTATGAGTGGAACATTTGCACAACTGGCTGAGTTGGCGGTTTTAATGTTTTTCTTGCAATATATTCCAACGCCGATAGCGACTATCATTATGAAGTACCGCAGGAAGAAAAATAATGAAGTAGAGAAAGAAGGATTTGTTCTGCCTCTTGGATATATCTTTCCAGTATTAGCGCTGGCAATTAGTTTTATCATCATCTGTAACTCACGACCTGTTAATATTATTTTTATGCTGTCGTCAATTATCTTATCTAGTGTCGTTTGGTTTATTTCTTTCAGAAGACAAAGTGTTCGCAGTGAGTAGTCTGTTACAGGCCGGATAAGATCCGGCCTGCAATTTTATTTCCCTGCCTCCGGGTGGGTATCAAACGCCGCCATGACGGCCGCTAATTCCGCCTCGGTAAACCCGTGCTTCGCATCATCGACTCCCAGCCCAAACTGCTCCTGCAATAGCGCGTAAAGCGACGCCACATCCGACACATTACGCTGTTCTATCGCATGGCCTTCCTGATAATGGGTGAAATGGAAATTGGTCAGCGTCAGCTTACCGCCATCCGGCAAATGGCGGCACATCAACAGGTGATGGCGAAAATGCGACTGCGGCCAGTGCGCTGACCAGAAGTTGCCCATCACGTAATCGCTCTGCTGCTGAACTCCCAGATCGAAGCAATACATCGACTGCCAGTGATCGTGATGGCGAAACTGCAAAATCCAGTTATTCCCCTCTTGTCGCAAACGGTATTCGCCATGCGGCGTCTGTTGTTCACATTCTGCCTGCAAACGGATGGGCGCGGTCAATGTCTGCCCGCCAAATCCGACGTCTGCAATCCACGGCTCGCCTTGCAGTTCGACCAGTAACAGCCGGTGCGTACGTGGCGGCAAGCTGGTCGGGTTTGTCAGTACGACGCGCCCCAGCAGGCTGCGCACGGTAAAGCCTGTCTCCCGTAAAGCACGCTCAAACAGCCCATTTTGTTCGAAGCAATAGCCGCCGCGACGGGCGGTCAGCAATTTTTCCTCCAGCGACAGATCGTCGAGCTGAATTTCGCGCGGCAGTAAGACATCCAGATTTTCAAACGGAATGGTGCTGTTATGCTGCAAATGCAGCGCTCGTAAAGTGTCAAGATTAGCTTCGGCAGCGCCCGACCAATTTATGCGGGCAAAATAGGCGGTCAAAAAAGACGTCATAAGGCATTCCTGTCTGTAGGGGTTCACGCAAAAAAGCTGATTCTACGCTGATGGCGGCAATCTGTTACCCCGCCGCCTGACGTAATATGTCACGGATGCAGTTCTCAACCTGGAGTATGATTGATTTTTGGCGGTATTACGTACAATAACGTGCGTTGCACATGTATCCTTTAGCCACTATTTTCAATAGTGTCGTTACGATAAGACGATAATCCCCCTGAACGAGGCATACCTATGAGTCGTTTTCGTCCTGTAGAGCTACATCATGCCAGCCGTCTGTTAAATCACGGCCCGACGGTTCTGATCACCAGCCGGGACGATCGCACGGAGCGGCGGAATGTTATGGCGGCGGCGTGGTCTATGCCCGTCGAGTTTGAGCCTCCCCGTCTTGCCATTGTGCTGGATAAAACCACCTGGTCGCGCGAGCTTATAGAACGCAGCGGTATGTTTGGCATCGTGATTCCCGGCGTAGCGGCAACGAACTGGACGTATGCGGTAGGCAGCGTCTCTGGCCGCGAAGAAGATAAATTCAACTGCTATGGCATCCCGGTGGTAAAAGGCCCGGTGCTCGGTTTACCCATGATCGAAGAGAAATGCCTCGCCTGGATGGAATGCCGACTGCTGCCCGCAACGTCGGCACAGGAAAAATATGACACGCTTTTTGGCGAAGTGGTTTCGACTGCGGCGGATGAACGTGTTTTTATTGAAGGCCGCTGGCAGTTTGATGACGATAAACTGAATACCCTGCATCATTTAGGCGCGGGAACCTTCGTTACCTCGGGCAAAAAAATTACCGCGGGCTGAAGGCGAAATGACCCCCGGCATCCCCGTTTATCATCCACTCTTCAGATAACGCTATGGCTCAGGATAACAGAAAAGCGAAACATACCATCTGGACCACTCGCGAGGATATGGTGAGACGAGGAATGGCTCTCAGCCTGCCGTGGTTTGCTTTTGTGAATATCAGTTTTGCGCTGATGATCTTTTTTCGTGACGCGTTATTCCACGATACCCACGCGCGCTATCTGGCAGAGATGCGTATTGTCCGCACTATTGATGACGCCGTTATCGGCATTATGCTGGTCTGTGCCCTGCTGTTGATTACCACCCGGCGGCAATCCTGGCTGACGCAGGGATTATTAATCATCCTTAGCCTGTTCTGGTCCTGGTGCAGTTATTATTTCATCAGCCACTGGCAATTAACGTTCGCCTATCCTCTCTGTGCGGTGTTATTACTCAGCGCCGTGATCGCACTCTATTTTCATACGCCGAGCGTACTCGCTTTTCTGCTCCCGCTATGGCTGACCGTCCCCGTCGCCAGCGTTGTTTTGAATCAGAAAGTGAATATTCATTTCACGGTGATCTGGGGCATTTTCTCGCTTATTTTGCTGGGCGGCCGTTTTATGCTGATTCGCTGGTTTGATGAAGCCTGGCGACAGAATCAACACAACAACCTGCTTATTTCGCGCCTGGATAACCTTGCGCATCGCGACGCGCTCACCGGTACGGCAAACCGGCGCGCAATGGAAAAACTGCTGCATAGCGCAACGGCGCAGCAAAATGCGTTTGCGCTGATCATGCTCGATGTCGATTTTTTTAAACGCTATAACGACGCCTACGGGCACCCGGCCGGTGATGCCTGCTTGAGTCAGGTCGCGGATATATTCGCTCAGTCGGTGCGCAGCCCGGAAGATGTGGTCGCCCGCTATGGCGGCGAAGAGTTCGCTGTTATTTTGTTTGACGCGACGTTGCAAGATGCAGAGCGCGTGGCGGCGAGAATACAAAAAGCGCTGGAAGCGGCGGCGATCCCTCACCCGGCGTCAACGATAAGTGACAGTGTCACGGTAAGTCAGGGTATCGCCTGCTCAGAGAAAGGAAAAACCGCTGAACAGACGATAGCGGATGCCGATGCCGCGCTGTACCGGGCTAAAGAGGCCGGACGGAATCGTTGGGCGCGCTGACGGCCATCATCGGCGCCGCCCGTGCTAAATGATGTCGTTATTTTTCAGCACCGTCTGGAGCGGTGGATGCTGGCAGACCGCATCGGCAATCGCGCTAATGTTCGGGGCGTTGTCCTGAAACCAGTCATGGCCCGGCCCCCAGGTGCGCATCACGCACAGATAACAGTCCAGTAGCGTTAGCTGCCCGCCAAAGGCGTAGGGTTCCGCTATCAGCCGATCGTTGAGCCACATATACAGCGCCTTACGGTATTCAAGGCAGCTTTTCTTCAACTGCTCCGGGGCATTTTGCACCCAGCGTTCAGGGTAATCAGCATACGTGAATGTGGGATAAACGTTCGCTACCAGCCAGATTAACAAACGCTGAAACTGCTGACGCTCGGCGTGTCCGACCGGCGGCGCGAGATCGGGACGGCGATCGAGGATCATCAGCGCAATGGCGGCGCTCTCCGTCATGATTTCTCCGTTTTCCAGCGCCAGCGTTGGAATCTGGCACAGCGGGTTGAGCTTCTGGAGCAGATCCCGCTGCGGCCCCTCGGCATCAAACCCCTTCACATCGATAAATTGATACGGAATCTCCGCCAGAGTCAGCATGACTTCGCTAATTGCCGAGCCCCAGCCGGGTACGCCATAAACTTTGATCATGCGGCCTCCACAACGTGTAAAACGCTAAGTGTAGTTGATTCACCGTGCTACTGGCTGAATCGTGACCACAGCGCGGCTGAGCTGACCACACGTAAAAGCACGACGTCTTAACGCTGTGCTTCCGGGTATGTTTTGCGTCGTTTAACAATTGCAGGTAGGATGCTCCGCCGATGGTTTTATCCCTACCACAGAATGATGGGAAAAACCGTTTCAGCGTTAGCCAGGCAATCGTTTGGTTAGCAAAAGGTGCGGCACAAAAAGTATCTCTTCTGTCCGACAGGTCAACAGGTAACACAATGAAAACACACAATACAAACGCGCTTGAACAACATGCCGCGAAACGACGCTGGTTGAACGCCCATGAAGAGGGTTATCACAAGGCGATGGGCAACCGACAGGTACAAATGATTGCCATTGGCGGCGCAATTGGCACCGGATTGTTTTTAGGGGCTGGCGCACGACTACAAATGGCTGGCCCTGCCCTGGCGCTGGTTTATCTGGTATGCGGTATTTTCTCATTCTTTATTCTTCGCGCGCTCGGCGAGCTGGTTTTACATCGCCCTTCCAGCGGTAGCTTCGTCTCCTACGCCCGTGAATTTTTAGGCGAGAAAGCGGCATACGTCGCAGGCTGGATGTACTTCATCAACTGGGCGATGACCGGGATCGTCGATATCACCGCAGTGGCGCTGTATATGCACTACTGGGGCGCATTCGGTGACGTTCCACAATGGGTGTTTGCCCTGGGCGCGCTGGCGATCGTGGGCACAATGAACATGATTGGCGTGAAGTGGTTCGCCGAGATGGAGTTCTGGTTCGCGCTGGTAAAAGTGCTGGCGATTGTCCTGTTTCTGGTTGTCGGCACAATCTTTTTAGGAAGCGGCAAACCGCTGGATGGCAACACAACAGGCTTCCATCTGATCACCGATAACGGCGGGTTCTTCCCGCATGGCCTGTTGCCTGCTCTGGTGCTGGTTCAGGGCGTTGTCTTCGCCTTCGCGTCGATTGAGCTTGTTGGTACGGCGGCCGGAGAGTGCAAAGATCCGCAAACGATGGTGCCAAAAGCGATCAACAGCGTGATCTGGCGTATTGGTCTGTTCTATGTCGGTTCTGTTGTCCTGCTGGTGTTGCTGCTGCCGTGGAACGCGTATCAGGCCGGTCAGAGCCCCTTCGTGACCTTCTTCTCAAAACTGGGCGTGCCTTACATCGGCAGCATCATGAACATTGTGGTGTTGACGGCGGCCCTCTCCAGTCTGAATTCAGGTCTGTACTGCACCGGCCGTATTTTACGTTCGATGTCGATGGGCGGTTCCGCGCCGAAATTTATGGCGAAAATGAGTCGTCAACAGGTGCCGTACGCCGGTATTCTGGCGACGCTGGGCGTGTATGTCATCGGGGTGTTGCTCAACTATCTGGTGCCTTCTCAGGTCTTTGAAATTGTCCTTAACTTCGCATCGCTGGGTATTATCGCCTCCTGGGGCTTCATCGTGGTGTGCCAGATGCGTTTGCGTAAGGCGATTAAAGAAGGCAAAGCGGCTGACGTCAGCTTTAAGTTACCGGGCGCGCCGTTTACCTCCTGGCTCACCCTGCTGTTCCTGCTGAGCGTTCTGGTACTGATGGCGTTTGATTACCCTAACGGCACCTATACCATCGCTTCACTTCCGCTGATTGCTATTCTGCTGGTCGCTGGCTGGTTTGGCGTGCGCAACCGCGTGGCGGAAATTCACCGCACCGCGCCGGTTGTGCCGCAGGAAGAGAGTAAGCAGGACATGGTATTACGAGAAGAGACGGCGAGTTAACACTGGCAGCCCGGTGGCGTGACGTTTATCGGGATGTTGTTACGCAGTAAAAAGGAGGGGCTTGTCCCTCCTTTTTACTTAATGCTTACAGCGTTATTTAACCGTTACAGCGCGATGCGGATAACATCATCTGGCTGAGTGGCTTCCTGCTCACGGGTTGATTTCTGCTTCACGCTCACGAACAGCGTTTGCCCGTCCGCAGACAGCGCCAGGCTATTCGGGAATGTCGGCGTGTCGTAAGTTTTCACGACCTTATAGCTTTTCGCGTCAATCACGCTCACTTTACCGGCCTGGCGGTGCGTTACATAGGCTTCGTTGCGGGTCGGGTTGAACAGCACGGCCAGTGATTCCGGCGCGGCTACTTTTGCCAGCACATTGCCATTACGGGTATCTACCACCAGAACTTCAGCCGCTTTGGAGTCGGTGATAAAAGCGCGATGGCCCGCGGGGTCGAGGCTCAGGTTGATAAAGAAGTGCTCTTTCCCGTCATCCAGCAATGTCTTGCGGCTCAGGATCTTGTTGTCCGCAGTATCGATGGTGATGAACTCGCCGTCTGCGTTAGTGGTGTAAAGACGCTTCGCTTTACTGTCAATGGCCAGACCCGTGCTCATTTTACCGGTATTCTGGATGGTCGTTTTCAGGGCGATTTTTTCACCGTCAACCACCCAAATCACGCTCTCTTTACCAATGCCGCTGATATATACGGTGTTGGTCGCATCATCGCTGACCAGTTCGCGTGGTTGCAGCGGACGGACATCTTCGGAACGCTTGCGCTCATCCAGCACCAGACGCCCTTTTACATCACCTGTTTTGGCATCGATTGCCGTCAGCGCACTGTTTACGGTGTTACCAAACCACAGCGTTTGCGTCGCGTTGTTGATGGTCGCGCCAAACGGTTTGAGATCGTTATGGATGGCCTGCGTCACCTCAAGGGTAACCGGGTCTAGGCGATAAACCACCCCACCTTTGTCCGTTTTGCGGCTTTGCGAAGTAGCCAGCCACAGCGCATTTTCCTGCTGGCTATAGGCCATTTCATAAGCGCCCTTGCCGACGGCTTTACGCAGCATTTCTTCTGCCGCCTGCGTGCTAAATGAAGACGCGACCAGCAGTGAACCTAACAGTAAAGAACCACGCAGGCGCGGCGAAAACAGATGACGTAAATGCATGACGACTCCCTTTGATAAACACGTTTGTAGCTGCTTCACATGGCTTCGGCGAGTGAATCCGTGTCCCACTCGCTGTACGTAGATGCGAATAGTAATCATTATTTAGTGCAAAGTGGAGCGTTTCTTTGCAGGCAGTCTACAATTTCTTTAATTTTTTCATGTTCCATTAACGCATCGTGCTATTAAATTTTTCATATATTTACAAAGTAATTAAAGTATTCATCAAATTTCATTTGGCACGTTTACTCGTGATTGGTTTTTTTTCATGAAGATCATTACCGCTCGTCAGGCCGCATTTCCCGCCCTTTTATTCCCTTTCGTTTTCTCGCCGGTGAGCCAGGCGGCCACGGCTGAAGATGAACAAACGATGATTGTTAGCGCGACGCCGCAAACGGTGTCTGAACTGGACACGCCCGCCGCCGTCACCGTGGTTGAAGGGGAAGATATGCGACTGGCGACGCCGCGTATTAATCTGTCTGAATCCTTAAACGGCGTGCCCGGTTTGCAGGTGCAAAACCGTCAGAACTATGCGCAGGACCTACAGTTGTCAATTCGCGGATTTGGCTCCCGCTCTGCGTACGGCATTCGCGGTATTCGTCTGTATGTTGACGGCATCCCGGCCACCATGCCGGACGGACAAGGGCAGACGTCCAATATCGATCTGAGCAGCGTCCAGAATGTGGAAGTGCTGCGCGGCCCCTTCTCCGCGCTGTACGGCAACTCTTCCGGCGGCGTGATGAACGTGACGACGGAAACCGGACGCCAGCCGCCGACGATTGAAGCCAGCAGCTATTACGGCAGTTTCGGGAGCTGGCGCTATGGCATGAAAGCTACGGGGGCGATGGGTGACGGAACGCAGGCGGGTGACGTGGATTACACCGTCTCCACGACCCGATTCACCACCCACGGTTTTCGCGATCGCAGCAGCGCGCAAAAGAATCTGGCTAACGCAAAACTGGGGGTGCGTCTGGACGATGCCAGTAAGTTAAGCCTGATTTTCAATAGCGTAGACATTCACGCGAACGACCCCGGCGGCCTGACCGAATCCGAATGGAAAGCCAACCCGCAGCAGTCGCCGCGTGCCGAACAGTTCAACACGCGAAAAACCATCAAGCAGACTCAGGCAGGCCTGCGCTATGAGCGTCAGCTCAGCGAACACGACGATCTGAGCGTGATGATGTATGCCGGTGAACGTGAAACCACACAATACCAGTCCATACCGATGGCGCCGCAGCGGGATAACCCCGCGCATGCAGGCGGCGTAATCGTGCTTCAGCGTCATTATCAGGGTATCGACACCCGCTGGACGCACCGGGGCGAGCTGGGCGTACCTGTGACGTTCACCACCGGCCTGAACTATGAAAATATGAGCGAAAATCGCAAGGGATACGAGAACTACCGCCTGAATAACGGCGTGCCGCAGTTTGGCGTGAAAGGCGATTTGCGTCGTAATGAACGCAACCTGATGTGGAACGCCGATCCCTACCTGCAAACGCAGTGGCAACTGACCGAAAAACTTTCGCTTGATGCCGGCGTGCGGTACAGCTCAGTCTGGTTTGACTCTAACGATCATTACGTTACGCCTGGAAACAGAGATGACAGCGGCGAGGCCAGCTACCATCAATGGCTCCCTGCCGGGGCGATCAAGTATGCGTTCACCGATGCGTGGAACGTTTATCTGGCCGCAGGGCGCGGTTTTGAAACGCCGACCATCAATGAACTCTCCTATCGCCCGGACGGACAAAGCGGCCTGAACTTCGGCCTGAAACCCGCCACCAATGACACGGTGGAAATTGGCAGTAAAACGCGTATTGGCGATGGTTTACTGACGGCGGCGCTCTTCCAGACGGATACGGATGATGAAATTGTCGTCGCCACCAGCGGCGGTGGGCGCACCACATATAAAAACGCCGGAAAAACCCGCCGCCAGGGCGCGGAATTATCATGGGATCAGCGTTTCGCCGGTAACTGGCGGGTAAACGCCTCCTGGACCTGGCTGGATGCGACCTACCGCAGCAACGTCTGCAAAAGTGGCGATTGCAACGGTAACCGCATGCCGGGCATTGCACGTAATATGGGGTTCGCCTCGTTGGGATATGTACCGGATGAAGGCTGGTATGCTGGCACCGATGCCCGCTATATGGGGGACATCATGGCAGACGATCACAACACGGCAAAAGCGCCCTCGTATACCGTGGTTGGCCTGAACACCGGGTATAAGTTTAACTACAGCAACTTAACGGTCGATGTGTTTGGCCGGGTCGATAACCTGTTTGATAAAGAGTATGTCGGTTCGGTGATCGTCAACGAATCAAACGGACGCTATTACGAACCGGCGCCGGGGAGAAACTACGGCGTTGGCGTCAATCTGGCATGGCGTTTTGAGTAAGTGCCAGAGCTAAAAAAGCTAAAAAAATAGCGGGGAATCACCTCGCTATTTTTAATGTCATGCAGCGTCAATTCTCAGGCATCATCCGCCAGGCGAATCACGACCTTGCCGAAGTTCTTCCCGGTCAGCAGACCGATAAACGCCCCCGGCGCTTTTTCCAGTCCGTCGGTGATCTGTTCGCGGTAGTGGATCTTCCCTTCTTTGACCCAGCGCCCCATCTCCTGCTGAAACTCATGAATCCGGTGCCCGTAGTCCTGACCAATAATAAACCCTTGCAGGCGGATGCGTTTTTTTAACAGCGTCGCCATTAATAGTGGCAGCCGGTCAGGTCTGTCGGGGAGTTTTGTGGCGTTATATCCGCTCACCAGACCACACAACGGGATACGTGCCGAAGTATTCAACAGCGGCAGAACCGCATCAAACACCTTGCCGCCGACATTTTCATAATACACATCAATTCCCTGCGGGCAGGCTTTCGCCAGTTGTTCCGCAAAATCCGCCGCGTGGTGATCGAGGCATATGTCAAAACCGAGAATCTCGGTCGCGTAGCGGCATTTTTCTGCGCCGCCTGCGACACCCACCACATGACAGCCCTTCAGTTTGCCGATTTGCCCGACGGTTGCGCCGACCGGCCCGGTGGCGGCCGCAACGACCAGCGTTTCCCCTGCTTTGGGCTGGCCGATATCCAGCAGTCCCATATAGGCGGTAAAGCCCGGCATCCCCAGCACGCCCAGCGCCCATGACGGATGCTCAGGGTTGTCACCGAGTTTCACCAGCCCTTTCCCGTCGGAAATATCATAATCCTGCCAGCCGCTGTAACTTAATACCCATTCTCCCGGACGGTAATCCGGGTGACTGGACTCCACGACCCGGCTGACCGTTCCGCCAACCATCACGCCGTCGATCTCCACCGGCGGTGAGTAGGACGGTTCGTCGCTCATTCTTCCGCGCATGTAGGGATCGAGGGACAGGAAAATTGTACGTAACAGCACTTGCCCTTCACCGGGCGTCGCCACGTCGTCCTCTTCCATGCGGAAGTTGCTCTCAACCGGCGCGCCATGCGGACGCGAAGCCAGAACCCAACGACGATTACGGTATGCTTGTTGGCCCATGATGTTCTCCTCTGCTTGTGGCATGAATCCCTCAATAGTAGCCGAACATTAATTACCCGCGTGGTTTAAGCGCACAACCAGGTAAACGCATGTTTCCTGCGTCTCATTGATAAAACGGCAGTCGTTTGGCGGCCCCAGCTCCAGGCAGTCGCCCGCTTTCATCTCATGGCGAACCCCGCCTTCGACAAAGACCAGCTCTCCCTGCTGTAGCCAGATAAGCTGTCTTGCCAGCGCGTAGGATGCCGCAGGCATCGGTACGTCACTCCCCGTCGGAAGCGAGATTTGTACGAGATCGATGGGCAGGTCGCTGCGCGGTGAAACGTGGCGGCGCAGGTAGTGCGTCTGCGGGTCGTGCCAGACGGGTTGATCGGCAAAACGCAGCAGCTTGCCCTCCTGCATTTCTGCCCGCGCGATCAGCGTTGACATGCTGATGCCAAACGCCCCGGAAAGCCGCCCCAGCAACGTGGCCGTCGGGCTGCTCTCTCCGCGTTCGATTTTGTGGATCATGGCGCGCGATACGCCTGCCCGCTCGGCAAGCTCCGTCAGCGACCAGCCCCGCGATTCACGCTCAATGCGAATTCTTGCACTGATCCGTTGATTTATGCTGTCTTCGATAGTATTCATATCGTAATACTATAGTGAACAACAACTGAGGTTCAACATGTCTATTCGATTTGCTGGCAAAGAAGACTGCGCCGCCATCGCCGAAATCTACAATCACGCGGTATTGCACACGGCGGCAATCTGGAACGATCAAACGGTCGATGTGGATAACCGCATCGCATGGTTTGATGCGCGTCAGCTATCAGGCTATCCGGTTCTGGTCAGTGAAGAGAATGGCGTCGTCACCGGGTACGCCTCCTTTGGCGACTGGCGTAACTTTGATGGTTTCCGCCATACGGTCGAACATTCCGTATATGTCCACCCGGATCATCAGGGAAAAGGCCTCGGGCGGGCGCTTCTCAGCCGTCTGATCGAGGAAGCGCGCGCATGCGGCAAGCATGTGATGGTCGCCGGAATCGAGTCGCAAAACCAGGCATCGCTGCATCTGCACGAAACGCTGGGGTTCAGCATTACCGCCCAAATGCCGCAGGTTGGCACCAAATTCGGCCGCTGGCTGGATCTGACGTTTATGCAGCTTCAGCTTGACGATCGCCGCGACCCGGATGCGCGCGGATGAACCAGACGCTGACCCTCGCCTTTCTGATTGCCGCCGGTATTGGGCTGGTTGTGCAAAACACGCTTATGGTGCGCATTACACAGAACTCGTCAACGATTCTCATCGCCATGCTGCTGAACTCGCTGGTCGGGATTGTCCTGTTTGTCAGCATTTTGTGGTTTAAACAAGGCGCGGCGGGGTTTAGCGAGCTGGCTTCCAGCGTGCGCTGGTGGACGTTGATTCCCGGCTTGCTCGGATCGTTTTTTGTTTTCGCCAGTATTAGCGGGTATCAGTACGTTGGCGCGGCGACGACTATCGCGGTTCTGGTTGCCAGCCAGCTTATTGGCGGCCTGGTATTGGACATTTTGAGAAGTCATGGCGTGCCGTTACGTGCGCTGGCAGGCCCGGTTTGCGGAGCGGTGTTGTTGGTGATCGGCGCGTGGCTGGTCGCCAGACGCCAGTTTTAACTGCCGCTTCGCCGGATGGCGGCGTCGCGGCGTAAACGCCTTATCCGGCCTGTACATCCCTCACAGGCCGTGCTTATTAACGTCAGAGAATGCTACCGCCTTTGGTAAGCTGTTCGCGACGCGCTTCCATATCTTCCTTGTACTGACGACCGTGATGCGCAATCGCCGTCCGTAGCCGCTGTTGCTGGGTGTAACGATCTTCCCGGCTCAGTTCGGCGTCATCGCTCAGCGCGATCAGCAGTTCGTTCATATGGGTAATGACGCTCTCTTCGATAGCGGCATCTACGCGCGCAGTGACCTCTTCCAGGTGCGACATAAACTCTCCTTAAACCATCAATTCAATTTAGCTTTTGAAAAATCACTGCCCATCAGGCTTACGCTGTATCCGGTTACGTTGCTGCGTGTGGCGTAGAACGTTTTGCCGTTTGCCAGCGCGATCCACGGCGCTTGCTGATAGAAAATATCCTGCGCCTGCTGGTAGAGCTGCGCACGTTCTTCCGGCTTGCTCACCCGTTTCGCTTTCTGGACGAGATCATCATACCCTTTATCGCACCAGCGCGCGGCATTTGAGCCGGTTTTTATGCTGTTGCAGCCCAGCAGCACATCGGCAAAGTTATCTGGATCGCCATTGTCAGACATCCAGCCGAACAGCGCGGTATCGTGCTCGCCTTTACGCATCCCGGACAGATACTCTCCCCATTCGTAAGAGACGATTTTCGCCGTCACGCCGACTTTTGCCCAGTCGCTCTGGATCATCTCCGCAATGCGCCGGGAATTGGGGTTATAAGGGCGTTGCACCGGCATCGACCAGAGCGTTGCCTCAAACCCCTTCTCCAGCCCCGCCTGCTTCAGCAAATCTTTGGCTTTTTGCGGATCGTAGTCGTAATCCTTCAGGTTGTTATTAAAGCCCATCATATTTGGCGGAATGGGCGATTTCGCCACCGTACCGGAACCGAGGAACACCGCGTTGATAATGGCTTTTTTATCAGTGGCGTAATTTAACGCCTGGCGCACCAGTACGTTATCAAACGGTTTTTTCTCGGTATTAAAGGCCAGATAGCCGACGTTCAGCGCATCGACCGAATGCAGCGTTAACGCATTATTCTTTTTAATCTCGTCAAACTGTACGGGTGATGGCGCCGGAATAATCTGGCACTCGTTGGTTTGCAGTTTTGCCAGGCGCGTCTGGGCGTTAGGCGTAATCGAGAAAATAAGATGTCTGGTCGGCACTTCGCCATCCCAGTAGTTCGGGTTCGCCAGGTAGCGAATCTGTGAATCCTGCTTGTAGTGTTGCAGTACGTAAGGGCCAGTGCCGACAGGCCAGTTATCGACGTTTTCCGGTGTGCCTTTTTTCAGCATCGCATCGGCATACTCTGCGGAGAGAATGGAGGCGAAATCCATGCCCCAGTCAGCGAGGAATGCCGCATTGGGTTCGTTCAGCACAAACTGGACGTGATAATCGTCGACCTTTTTCACCTCTTTAATCAACTTATCGAGGCCGACATCATTGAAGTATTCGTAGCTGCCCTGCGACACATTATGGTACGGATGATCTGCATCCTTCTGGCGCAGCACCGAGAAAATAACGTCATCGGCATTAAAATCGCGCGTCGGTTTAAAGAATTTATTGCTGTTGAATTTCACGCCCTGACGCAGCGTAAACGTGTATGTTTTCCCGTCCGGGGAAATCGTCCAGTCGGTCGCCAGCGACGGCACCGGCGTATTTTTTACCGGATCGAAATTGATCAGTCGGTTGTACAGCACCTGCGAACTGGCCACGAATGACGGGCCGGAACTGGCGATTTGCGGGTTAAACGATTCGGGTGAGGCTTCAGAACAGTAGATGATGGTATCGGTATTGGCCGCAAATGCCGCCCCTGCCGGTAAAAGTGCGCTGAGCGCCAGCGCGAGCAACGTTTTCCCTGTAGACATCGTTATAAGCCTTTTCATTTGATTATAAAGAGAGTCATATGAGCATAGCTTACAAAAGCTGACAAATAACGAATCACTCTCAGGTTATTCCGTTCTGGTATTTTTCGCTAATGAATGCGTCCTGCGGCGTGAAATAATTTCCCTTAAGTCTTTTTGAAAACGTCAAGATTTTTCCCCCGGCGCTATGCCATGAAAATTAGCCCCTTTTTGCCTCTCTTCCGCCGTTTGCTTGTCTTTGTAATCCGTAAAGTAGATGCGTGAAGAAGTCTAAGGGACAACAACGTGGCAAAAACTCTCTTACGTAGCGGCAATCTGGACGACTATCAGGCCGTGGGCGGCGGCGGTCAGGCCGTATTTGATTCCGCATTGCAAATTCGTGAAACGCTTCGTCTGCGTAAACAGCAGGCAATGGTGGATTGTCTGGCGATTCCGCAAATTAATGACAGCGGCGATCGCGTCGACTGGTATTCCCCGGTAGAGGGAAAAGCCATCGCATGGAAGGCCGCAGAGGAAGAGGCGCGATTTCGGGCGCTGCGCTACCTGAGCAGCACGCTGGAAAACGCGGCGGCGCTGAGCCGCAAAAGTCTGCAATCCGGGAAAACTTCGTTGCAGCTGTTCGGTTCCCTGCTGGAAAAAGCGGTTCAGTTCCCTGGGGAAAACCACGTTTTTCTGGTTGATGGCAAACCGGTCATCACCTTCTGGGGGTTTGTGAATCTTAATGAAAACACCCGTGAGGACGTACTTGACTGCCTGCGCGCCATTGATGTTCCGCCCGTCCTGCCGCCTGCCGCTGAACCCGAGCAGGAGGTGGAAGATGAGCCGTTGCCAGAGGTGACGTTTGCCCGTTCCGATGAGCCGTTACTGACGCCGGTGATGATTGAACGCCCCCAGGAACCCGAACCTGAACCGGTCGCCCCTGTTGTTGTCAGCGAACCGCAGGCGCCTTCGCCATCTCCAACCGCTCCCGTGAAGCCCTCTTCGCGTCTGCCGCTATGGAGCCTGCCGGTTGCCGCCGTGATCGTCGCCGCCGTTGCGGCGCCGCTGTTGTGGAAACCGTCTGCCCCCGCCGCCGAAGCCACGACGGTCAGTACGCCGGTTGTCGCCGCGAAAGTGGACAGTAAACCGTTGCCGAAGATGATTGCCCAACTGCCGCTGCATCAGGCGGAAGTGATTCCGCCGGTGAAAAAAGCGAAGCCCGCAGATGAACCGGTAGTGATCGCCGCCATCCCCAAAGATGCGCTGGTGATGGATGCCGGTCAGATGAAAGCGGGAGTCACGCGCTTTTTGAATGGAAACTGGCGCGTACTGATTGACGTTAAAGATCCGGTCAGCGGAAAAGCGCCTTCTCTGCGTTACCAGATCCAGAACAACAAAGGCACCGCCCGGGTGGTACACGGCGACAACATCGTCTGCCGGGCGGACATTTTCTCCGGCCTGCATCAGACCGGAGAGCTGATGATCAAGAGCCGTGGTCACGCACGTTGCACCGATGGTTCGCGCTACCCGATGCCGGAAATCACCTGTAAAGCCAGCACGAATGACGTTGCGGCTTGCTCAGCGCGTTATGACGCCCATGCGGAAGTCCCGTTGACGATCAAAAAGATAGGTGCCTGATTTTATGTTGGTGAATCTGTGTGATTACAAACAGAGCGTAACGCTCATCGCAAACAGCGGCGTACAATTCCTCGACTTCGGCCTGACGCCGCAGGAGTCTGCCCATCTTGGTCGTTTCGTGCGTAAAACGGCGAACGGCCCCCTGCTCCGGCTCGACTTTGATCTGACCAACGGGCGCTATACGGTACCGGGGCGCACGGGGGGGCAACCTGAAGTGGTCAAACCGGAAAACACCCAGATGTTGCACTATTCGCTGGATGTGCTGGATGGCGTCTGGTTGCCGCTCCCTTTCCTGCGCTTTAACCCTCCCCGTACGTTTGTGGAAGGCCCCGACAACTGGGCGCGCGTACAGGTGCGTAAGTTGCCTGAACCCGACAGCGCGGGCCATACGCACCGCATTACCGTGGCGCTGGACAGCCAGTTAAGCGAGAACGCGCCGGCGGCGCTGGCGCCTAACGAAAACGACCTGCTCAATGGCACGCGGTTCGCGCTGGCCTGGCGCGATGATGAAATTGCCGATTTTCTTGACCAGACGTGGATTGACGGCTGGCTGCGCGAATCCTTCCTTCATCACGTCACCCAGGAGGAGAACCGCTCTGAGCAGGAGATTCAGCAGGCGCTGCGTAACTTTGAGTACCAGGCGCACTGGTTGAATCTGATGACGTTACTGGGGGAACAGCTTTCCGTACCAGAAGTGAAGCTGGTCACCCACACGCTCAGCACGCCTGCGATTCCGGTGGATCTGATTCTGGACGTCGGCAATACCCATACCTGCGGCGTATTGATTGAAGATCACGGCGACGCCAATGACGGTTTACGCCAGACGGCGGAATTACAGGTACGCTCCTTAAGTGAGCCGCAATGTCTTAACGATCCGCTGTTCACCAGCCGACTGGAGTTCTCTGAAGCGCGTTTCGGCAAACAGCATTTTTCGGTTGAAAGCGGCCGCGACGACGCCTTTATCTGGCCATCGATTGTGCGCGTGGGCGACGAAGCCCGCAAACTGGCTATGCAGCGTCTGGGAACGGAAGGCAGCAGCGGGATCTCCAGCCCGCGTCGTTATTTGTGGGACGAAACCCCGGTTTTACAGGACTGGCGCTTCAGCCAGATGAACAGCAAAACGCAGCGAGAACCGCTCGCCACCGCCTTCCCGCTGATGAATCTGATGAATGACGACGGACAACCGTTATTCAGCCTGCCGCCTGATGACCGGTTGCCGGTCTTTTCGCCGCAGTACAGCCGCAGCACGCTGATGACGCACATGCTGTGCGAAATTCTGTCGCAGGCGCTGGGGCAAATGAACAGCGTGGCGACGCGGTTACGCCTCGGTTTTCCGGCGTCGCCGCGTCAGTTGCGCACGCTGATTCTGACCCTGCCATCGGCAATGCCGAAACAGGAACGCGAAATTTTCCGCCAGCGTATGTTCGAAGCCATCGCACTGGTATGGAAAGCGATGGGCTGGCATCCGCAGGATGAGGATTTTTCCTCCCGTAAGCAGCAGGAAAAGAGCGTTGTTCCGGTGCCGGACATTCAGATGGAATGGGATGAAGCCAGCTGCGGACAGCTGGTATGGCTGTATAACGAAGCGATTTCCCATTACGCCGGGCGCACGGAGACGTTCTTCAACGCCCTGGCTCGCCCGGACCGTTTGCCGGAACCGGGCGAAACCAAAGGTCGGGCGCTACGCGTGGCGTCTATCGACATTGGCGGCGGCACGACGGATATGGCAGTCGTTCACTACCAGCTTGATGACGGCGTCGGCGCGAACGTCAAGATCACCCCGCACTTACTGTTCCGTGAAGGGTTTAAAGTCGCGGGCGATGACATGCTGCTGGACGTCATCCAGAAATGCATATTGCCTGCGCTGCAAACTCGCTTGCAGCAGGCCGGCGTGACGGATGCCGCCGCCCTGCTGGCAACGCTGTTTGGAGATTCAGGCCGCATTGATACGCAGGCGATTTTGCGTCAACAAACGGCGCTACAGCTGTTTATGCCGCTGGGGCACGCCGTACTGGCCGCCTGGGAACAGAGCGATGTTAACGATCCGCTGGCGGGTCTACACGCGACCTTCGGCGAACTGCTGACTCAACGCCCTACGCGCAACGTGATGAATTACATCCAGCAGGCGATCGACCATGCGCTGCCTTCAGGCTCACCGGCGTTCGATCTGCTGAGCGTGCCGTTGCAGGTGCAGTTCAGCCACTTACAGGAGGCACTACTGGCCGGTCAGTTTACCCTGACCTCGCCGCTGCATGCCGTTTGCGAAGCGATTTCTCATTACCGCTGCGACATTCTGCTGGTGACGGGCAGACCAACCTGCCTGCCCGGCGTGCAGGCGCTCATCCGCCATTTACAGCCGGTTCCCGTTAACCGCATCGTCTGGATGGACAAGTATCGCGTCCATGAATGGTACCCCTTCAGCCAACAGGGGCGGATTGGCAACCCGAAATCAACCGCCGCCGTGGGGGCGATGCTGTGTAGCCTGGCGCTGGATTTACGGCTGCCGCGCTTTAACTTTAAAGCCGCCGATATCGGCGCCTATTCCACCGTACGCTATCTCGGCGTTCTGGATAACACGGTCAATACCTTGCGTGATGAAAACGTCTGGTATCAGGAGATCGACCTCGATAAACCCGGCGCGAAGCTGGATACCCGTCTGCACTTCCCGCTTCGCGGCAATGTGACGCTCGGTTTCCGCCAACTGGCGAACAGCCGCTGGCCTGCGACCCCACTCTATACCCTGAGCATTAACTCAGCAGAGCTGGCGAAAACCATCGCCGGTGATGGCGTTCTCAATGTCCGGCTGCAACTGCGCGGCGGGAACAAAGAGACGGGGCCGGAATCGTTTGTGCTGAGTGACGCCTGGCTACAGGATGGAACGCCCGTCGCCGCGAATGCCCTGACCTTAAAACTGAATACCCTGGCCGACCGTCGTCATAGCGGCAGCCACTACTGGATCGACAGCGGGAGCGTGTACCTGAAATGAGCAAGACGTTAAACACCACACAGGCCGCCATTGCGTGGGTTAACCATACACGTCAGCACGCAGTACGCCTGGATGATGAAGCAGACGCCCTGCTGGCGCAGCTCACACTCGCCGCCGCCGGTGAATCGGCGCTGAACGCCGCGCAACAGGCAAGAGGCAGCATCGGTCTGTATGGCCATTCACAATCCTCAAAAGCGCATCTGCTTGGCGCGCTGTGCGGTAACGGCGAGGGAAAACTGAACATCGCCACGCCGGATCGCTGCTTTGACTATTTTACCCATATCAACCCAGGCCATGCGCCAGCCAATATGGCGATCCGTTTTACGCAGGATGAAAGCGCGGCGGTTGATAGCGAATGGCCGCTGCGTCTGCGGCTCATCAGTGAAGCTGAACTGGTACAACTGTTTATCGCCTGGGCCAGCACCTCGCCCGATAACCGGCAGGTCGAAAAATCCATTATTGAGACGCGGTTAGAAAAGTGGCAGGCGCTGCGTCAGCGTCAGCCGGTTCAGGGCGTGACCGCAGAGGACGTCGCCGCCATTGCCCGTTTCTGGCGCGCCTGCGTTCCTGTCGGGCAACAGCAAATCGACGATGCGCTCTGGCATCAGTTCGCCTCCCTGCTGCCCTCGGTGGATCTGACGACCCGCGCCAGCGCCTGGGCATTACTCTGGGGCGAACAGCCTGAATTAACGCAACAGTGGCTAACGCTGGCGCGTACGCTGCAACAGACCGGCCATGCGCAAGAGTTAGCGGCGCCGTTGAGTCTGCTGGTCGATCATTTTGGCCTTCCGGCAGAAAGTTTTCTGACCCAGGGCGCGTTATCCGGCAACGACGCGCAGAGCGACGTCGTTATACATCCTGTCGAGCACCATCAGTTACTCAATGCGGTGAGCCTCTCTCTGGATTCACTGGCTTTGCTGACGCGTGAACTGGTGCTTAGCGTTGAAAACACGGCGCTGGATAATGTCGATCTGCTTGATATTCCGCTGGCGCCGGATGCGCACCCGCATCCACTCTGGCGGGCAAAACTCGGCTGGATGCTGGAACATTATCGCCAACATTTGCAGCCCGATGTGCTGGTCATTTGCAATGCCACCTCCGCCCGGTCGCAAACGCCCGCTGCCGCCCGCACGCTGCTGGGCTGGGTGAACGATACACAACCGCTGCGCGACGCCGCGCTACCGGGCGTGGTCTGGGCCATTACGCCGCAGGATGCGCGTTTCACAACGCAGCAGAATCTTGATGAAGCCGTGCAGCAGTTAATGGGGAAACCCGGCCTTCACTGGGGCACCCTTCAGGCGCTGGATAAACACAGCTTGCAGCGTCTGGTGGAATGGCTGTCACAGGCGACATCGCCGTTACAGCGCCAGGCGCGGCTGGCCTCCCTGAGTGAGCAGCATCAACAACGGCTTCATGACCTGCTGTTGAGCCATATCACCCCAAAAGACAGCGGCAATAAGGCGACGGAATCCGTTATTCGCCAGCTTCAGGGGCAGGCCGCCCGGCATGGCGAGTTGCTCGACGGGCTTCTGCCGCCGATACACCATTTTGAGTCGCTTTTGCGTATCCAGCAGCCGCGCGAGGAGCAGGTCAGCGGCCTGTTTAATGAAGCGATCGATCTGTTTGCGGATGAGCCAGACGCTCCCCGCCCGGCAGAAAACAAAGAGACAGGGTATCTGGCCCACAAAATGTGGATTAACCATGTGCGCCAGTGGAGCCGAAATGAGAGCAACGCCCGTCGTTTAGGTCTGGAGTCGTATACGCTCAGGCTGGTCGTGGATATTCTGATTACCGCCAGCTATCGGCTTAATGTGCCTCAGCAGTTACAGCAGATTATGCAGCGTGAAGAGGTTTGCGGCGCGCAGCTGCATGCCGGGATCGGTAACTTTATCGCCTGGCTTGGCTACGAAAATGTGGCGGAGGACGCCCGACCCGCCAGCCGGTTCCAGAAAGGATCGGCGATCTTCAGCGCGCCTCGCCTGCAACCGATGGCCCGGCTCACCCAACTGGATGAACAGCCGGTACATGCCGCCAGTCGCTATGTGTATGACTGGCTGGTCGCGCTCTATACCCGGGCAAATGAAAATAAGGGGTATCAGCATCCGCAGGATGTGTCCGACGCCGACAAAAAACGGCTGATGGCGCTGCTCAATGCCTGATGGCGCTACGCAACATCGTAAGCCGGATAAGGCGCTCGCCCGCCATCCGGCAATCTTCATCTCATCAAAACAACGAAAATAACAATGCGACGGGCAGACTCATCGGCCAGGTTGCGCCCACGAGAACGGCGCTCAGAAAGCGGATACGTTTTTTATCGTGGGAAAGAAACCAGGTAATCAGGCAGGCAATCGCCGCCATCACTGCGTAAAAAACCAACATTTTTTGGTAGAGCGACATTTCGGGCATCCGAACCAGAGGGGAAAAACGCGCGCAATATGCTCTTTTTTTTGACGTACATCAAGTTTTATCCGTACTATTCAGCAAAACGCTGAAATAGCGGCACCATTCACCATGTTCATATTTTGTCTTATTGCGGATTGCCTGAACCCGTACTATACACAAAGGGGTCATAACGAAAGGTGGCAAAAATGAATGTTTCCAGTAAAACCGTGGTGCTGATAAATGTCTTTGCTGCTATTGGACTTTTTGGCCTTATCTCATTGAGATTCGGCTGGTTTGCCTGATGTACTGAGTGCTTGCTGCGCATACTGGCAGAGAGCGTTCCTCCTCTCTGCCATCGATTTACGATCTTCCCATGCCGCGCCGGAACGGTAAATTATCCTTAATGTTTAACCATTATGTGGCGGATAACCGTATAGTCTTCCAGCCCATAAAGTGACATATCCTTGCCGTAGCCCGAGCGTTTTTGCCCACCGTGCGGCATCTCGCTCACCAGCATGAAATGCGTATTAACCCAGGTGCAGCCATATTGCAATCGCGCGCTCAGGCGATGCGCCCGCCCTACATCTTTCGTCCAGACGGATGATGCCAGCCCGTACTGAGTATCATTTGCCCACGCCAGCACCTGCTCTTCATCATCAAACACCGTCATGCTGACAACCGGGCCGAACACTTCTCGCTGCACGATGGCGTCCTCCTGTTTTGCGCCGGCCAGCAGCGTTGGCGCAAAATAGTATCCTGCGCCGTCCAGTTTCTGGCCGCCGGTCACCACGTTGATATGTCCGAGCGCTTTCGCCTCTTCCACCGCTTTTGTCACTCGCTCAAGGTGCGCCTGCGAGCTGAGCGGCCCAAGCTCAGTCGATTCGTCGTTTGGCGAACCGGTTTTCAGGCTGGCGACCGCCGCGCCGAGTTTCTCAACCAACGCGTCATAGATCCCTTTTTGCGCATAGATACGACAGGCCGCCGTACAATCCTGCCCGGCATTGTAGAAACCGAACGTTCGCACACCTTCGACAACGGCATCCAGATCGGCATCATCAAAGACAATCACCGGAGCCTTACCGCCTAATTCCATGTGCGTGCGCTTAATGGAGGGCGCGGTATGTTGAATAATGTGCTCGCCCGTCGCAATCGAGCCGGTCAGGGAGACCATCCGTACTTTTTCATGCCCGGTGAGCGGATCGCCGACCGTCTTGCCCCGCCCGAACAGCACGTTAAGCACGCCTGGCGGGAAAATATCCTTCGCAAACTCCGCCAGCTTCAATGCCGTCAGCGGCGTGATTTCAGACGGTTTTATCACCACACAGTTACCCGCCGCCAGCGCTGGCGCCAGTTTCCAGGCCGCCATCATCAGCGGATAGTTCCACGGCGCGATCGAGGCGACAACCCCAACCGGATCGCGGCGGATCATCGAGGTATGCCCTTCCAGATACTCCCCCGCCGCCAGGCCGTTCAGACAGCGTGCGGCGCCGGCAAAGAAGCGAAATACATCGACAATCGCCGGGATCTCATCATTGAGCGCGCAATGCAGCGGCTTCCCGCAGTTTTGCGACTCCAGTTCGGCGAATGTCTGCGCATTTTCCTCAATCACATCCGCCAGCGCTAGCAGCAGCTCCGCTCTGGTTTTTGGCGTGGTTTGCCCCCATTCCGCGAATGCCCGGTCTGCGGCGCGAACGGCGGCATCTACCTGTGCGGGCGAGGCCTCTGCAATCTCCAGAATCACCTCGCCCGTCGCCGGGTTGTAGACGGGCTGTTTTTCACCTTCACCGCTGACCAGCTCGCCGTTAATCAGTAATTGATGTGGCATACATCTTACTCCTGTCGCAAAATATTGAGCGGCAGCCTTGCCGTAAATATATGTCCTTTCCTAAAAATAGTCGGCGCGTCTGCCGCGCACCTGTTGGGATAAGGAAATTTAATCAGGTTGTGAGCTGACGCGCATTACGCCGCTCCACGCGGCGCGCATGTTCCATCTTTCGGAGTATAGACAAGGAGTTAGGCTGAAGACGGAAAAGACGGGGGGGTATTGATATTTCCTATGGCGAGTCAGCGATAAATAACGTTCTGCCCTGATAATCGATACGCTTTCTCTATTTTGACTAAAACCAAAAGATGGCAACGCGTATTTTATTTCAGCATATCGCGAATAAGTTTCCCCAGTTGAGATACCGCCTGCTCCTCTCTTTCTCCCCACCCCCATGCGGTATTAAACCGGAAAAAATGCGACCAGGTATCAGAGGTCGAAAACATTTTACCGGGGGCGATACTGATCTGATGCGCCAGAGCCTGCGCACTGAGTTCCCCGGCATCAAGAGATTCGGGCAGTTCCAGCCAGAGAAAATAGCCGCTGTCATTGTGGTGAATCTTCACCTCAGCGGGCAGATGACGCAGCAGCGTTTGCCAGGCCTGCTGTTTTCGCTCGGCCAACTGGCGGCGCAGACGACGCAAATGCGCGTCATAGCGGCGTGTCGAAAGGTAATCGACCAGAGCAAGCTGCATCGGTGAACTGGTGGATAACGTACTCATCAGCTGTAGCCGCTGAATTTGTCTGGCGTACTTTCCCGCTGCAACCCAACCAATACGAAAACCGGGAACCAGACATTTCGAGAATGACGAGCAATGCAATATTTTGTCGCGGCGATCCCAGGCTTTGGCAGGCAGCGGTTTGTCGCGGCCAAAATAGAGCTCGCTGTACACGTCATCTTCAATCAGCACGACGTTGTATTGATCCAGTAACGCGACCAGCCGCGCTTTTTTCTCCGGGCTAAGGGTGAAGCCGAGCGGGTTTTGGCTATTGGTCATCAGCCAGCATGCCTTCACCGGATACTCCTGTAATGCCTGTTCCAGCGCCGCTAAATCGATCCCCTCTTTTACATCCGTGGCGACCGAAAGCGCTTTCAGGCGGAGTCGCTCCAGCGCCTGTAACGCGCCATAAAAGCAGGGATTCTCCACAATAACCCAGTCGCCCGGTTCGGTAACCGCCTGAAGGCTGAGGTTCAGGGCTTCCAGCGCCCCGGCGGTAATGACGATTTCATCAGGAGAGACGGTAATTCCCTGCTGCGCATAGCGTCGGGCGATGGCATGCCGCAGCTCGCTGTTCCCCGGCGGCAGGTTCTCAATCACGCTCATGGCCGTGGCGGTTTTACTGACCTGCGCCAGGGAACGGTTAAGCTGCTGCAACGGAAACAGACGCGGGTCTGGAAAGGCTGAGGCGAACGGCATCACCGACGCATCCCGGCTGGCCTGCAACATTTCGAAAATATAAGTATTAATATCAACGGCTTCATCGCGCATTACCTGCACGGGCGGCATCGCAGGCTGGCGCACCGGGCGCGCCGCCACGTAATAACCCGACTGCGGACGCGCAATAATGCGCCCCTGGCTTTCCAGCAACTGATACGCATGTCCTACGGTCATAAAACTCATGCCGCTGCTGACCACCTGCTCACGCAAGGAGGGTAATCGATCGCCAGGCTGCCACACGCCGGAGGCGATTTGATCGCAAATTTGTTCCGCCAGTCGCTGATATTTCTTCATCGTTTTTTTATTTCACACAATATGTAAGCCTGCTGGAACAACCGGAAAAGCTAAAGCATAGTCAGCGATAACTCTTTACCCAATGCTCTGGCCGCAATCTGCACGGCATCGATTTTCGTTGCGTGTTTTAAGTCGAATAGTCGGGTAATTTCCTGCTTGGGTCTGCCAATGCGCCTCGCCAGCTCCTGCTGCGTGATTTTTGATTCAAGGAACGCATTCAACAAAAGGACTTTAGACGCAATGCTAAGAGGAATCTCCACATAATCATCAGCTTCATCAACCATTGAAGGTAAAGGAATTGGCTGGTTATCTTCAAAATAAAATTCAAAGGCGGTGACTAATGCGCCCTGCGCGGCTTCGAGAGACTCATGGCGGGTGTCACCTTGTGTTAACGCCTCTGGAATGTCCGGGAACGACACAACATAACCCCCTTCTTCTGCGGGAATGAGATTGACGGGATAACGCATAGTTTCTGGTAACGCTCTCATGTGATCAACCTTATATATCTGATGATTAATTCAAACCAAGCTGCTTTAGTATTGCTTTACGCAGGGTGTCTTTAATTTCATCACCAGGATGTCTGGGCATGACGCTTCGTTTGTCGTGATATCTCAACTTCAAATGATTCGTTCCATTTGTTACATCGACTCCCTGAGATTCAAGCCAGCGTCTGAACTCGCTCTGCTTCACCGCGCCTCCCTGCCATGTATTATAACCATAAGGTAAACATTTTTGTTTACCTTTTCTTTTTTTTTGAATGTTATACACCCCGAAATGGCTTTTGGCTGATTAACACTCAAAAACCGGAAAGCCGGTTCCAGTTTTGCGGGAAGGTTAACTATGGTGAGAGGGGGTTTAAGGTACATCAGGCGTGGCCGGGTGACGCTCAGCGTTCCCGGCCAGCCGCTGACTTAGCTTTTACGTTTTGGCAGCGTTTTCATCAGATCTTCCGGGCTTACGGAGGCGACAACGCTGCCGGGCAAGGGCATTTTCAGAATATGATTTTTGATCTTGCCGATAACGTGCATTTCGCACGGACGGCAATCAAACTTCAGCGTCAATACTTCGTCGCCGTGTACCAGTTGCATCGGCGTTGCTTTCCAGCTTTTGATATTCCCTTTCGCCTGTTTCGGGCACAGGTTAAAGGCAAAGCGCAAACAATGTTTGGTGATCATCACCGGCACATCGCCCTTCTCCTGGTGCGCCTCATACGCCGCGTCGATCAGTTGAACGCCGTAGCGATGATAAAACGCGCGCGCTTTGTGATTGTAGACGTTAGCCAGGAAGCTCAAATGCGTTTCCGGGTAGACCGGGGCTGGTTGCGCCACCGGCTTACGGCTGCCGCGTTGATAGTTCGCCAGACGCGCCGCATCCAGCATCTCTGCCGCTTCGCGACGGAACTGGTTGAGTAAACTGTTCGGCACGAACAGTGCGCCGGGGAGATTCACCTCGACATTACGCGCGTAGTACATCGTCTGTCCCAGCTTCGCCACGCCTTCTTTCAGGTTGTTCAACGCTTTTTCGGCGTTGTTCGCCTCGTCAAACTGACCCTCCAGCGTATGGGTGACGCTCACGCCCTCTTCGCTGGTCAGCGTCAGAATTAGCTGTTCCTGCCAGCCGCCTAACGCGATATCCACCGCCACCCGGCGTTCGCTGGAGGTTTTGGTTAACGCCTGCTGCCAGTTGTGGTCGAGATTACGGTTCAGCGGATGATGCGGGCGCACTTTATGCAGGTCGGACGGCATTTCATTTGGCCAGACGCGATAACGGTTCTGCCCCGTCTTTTCCACCGTATTGGCGCGAAATCCCACCACTTCACGTTTGATCAGCACATTCAGGCCATCGCCGTTGGATAACGGTTCCGTCACCTCAACGTCCAGGTGATCTTTTGCCACTTTGACGACTTCGCCTACCGGCAAACCGATAAATTTTGGCGAATCGAACGCGCCGATATCCCCTTTACGGGCGTTAACAAAATAGTCGGTACTGCCGCGATGGAAGGTTTTATCCGTAGAAGGAATAAAAAAGTGCTCAGTACGACCGGCGGAAGCCCGCGCCAGGTCGCCACGCTCCTCGATAATCGCATCCAGCATCTGGCGATAGTGCGCTGTGATGTTCTTCACATAGCTCATGTCTTTGTAGCGTCCTTCAATTTTGAAGGAACGCACGCCGGCATCGATCAACGCGCCCAGATTGGCCGTCTGGTCATTATCTTTCATCGACAACAGGTGTTTTTCGTACGAGACCACCCGCCCCTGATCGTCTTTTAAGGTGTACGGCAGGCGACAGGCCTGAGAGCAGTCGCCACGGTTAGCGCTGCGACCGGTCTGCGCATGAGAGATATAGCACTGCCCGGAATAAGCCACGCACAGCGCGCCGTGGATGAAAAACTCAATAGTGGCGTCGGTGGCCTGATGAATCGCCTGGATCTGGCTCAGACTCAGTTCGCGCGCCAGCACAATCTGGGTGAAACCGACGTCGGCAAGGAACTTCGCCTTTTCAACGCTGCGGATATCACACTGCGTACTGGCATGCAGTTCAATGGGGGGAATGTCCAGTTCCAGGATGCCCATATCCTGCACAATCAGCGCATCGACGCCGGTCTGGTACAGATCGGTAATCAGCCGTTGCGCGGGCTCAAGCTCATCATCATGCAGAATGGTGTTTAACGTCACAAAGATCTTCGCGCCATAGCGATGCGCAAAAGGCACCAGTTCCGCGATATCTTTCAGGCTGTTACTGGCATTATGCCGCGCGCCGAAGCCCGGCCCGCCGATGTAAACAGCATCGGCGCCATGTAAGATCGCTTCACGAGCAATGACGGTATCGCGTGCCGGACTTAACAGTTCAAGGTGATGAGGTTGCTGGCGCATACGGTTAATATCATCCAATAACAGCAAAATGGCGGCTATTGTAGTCAGAAGCGCGACGTTTCGGAATACTTTTCCCGTCTAACTATGTGGGTAATGGATCAAGGAGTGAAAGTGAACCGTCTGGTCGCTGCTATTGCGATACGCATGGGTGGCATCGCCCGCAAAACGCACGCCTTCGCCGGATTTGAGCGTGCGCCATTCCCCGGCAATACACATATCCAGCGTTCCCTGAATCACCACCACATGTTCGATGACGCCTGCCTCATGCGGCGTCGATTCACTAAGCGCGCCCGGGGCCATCAATATTGAAAAATGGTCAAAACGGAGCTGCGGGTCCCACGGAAACAGCGGCGTGATCACCATTGCCTGCTGCTGCGGGTCGAAGGTCGGGAGATCCTCCGCTTCCGGCGGGGAGATAAACGTTGAAAACGGGACATTCAATCCGGTGGCAATCTTCCATAATGTCGATACCGTCGGGCTGGATTCGTTGCGCTCTATCTGGCCGAGCATTGCTTTTGAAACCCCTGTCGCTTCCGCCAGACGCGACAGACTCCATTCTCGCTGTTGGCGCAGCGCCTTCAGCGTCGTCGCCAGATAATGGGTCAGGTTGTCCATTTTTCTCCTCCGGTAAAGCCGCAGTCTATCACTTGTGCGCTATAGCGCACAATGCTACAGTTTGTGACCGTTATAACGCACAAGGGGCATTCATGCGGTCATTTTCACTTCCTCTGCCAACCGTGTTGTCTGGTTTTGTTGCGGTCCTGGTCGGCTATGCAAGCTCAGCGGCAATCATCTGGCAAGCCGCGATTGCCGCCGGCGCATCAACCGGACAAATTGCCGGATGGATGACGGCGCTTGGCATCGCGATGGGCGTCAGTACGCTGGCGTTAACCCTATGGTATCGTGCTCCGGTGCTGACGGCATGGTCCACGCCCGGCGCCGCGTTACTGGTTACCGGCTTGCAGGGTCTCACGCTGGCGGAGGCCATCGGCGTATTTATTGTCGCGAATGCGTTAATCGTCCTGTGCGGCGTAACCGGGTTGTTTGCCCGCTTAATGCAGGTGATTCCGCATTCTCTTGCCGCCGCGATGCTGGCCGGTATTTTATTGCGTTTTGGTTTGCAGGCGTTCGGTCATCTGGATGGCGAGCTGTTTCTGTGCGGCAGTATGCTGCTGGCGTGGTTAGCGCTGAAAGTGCTGGCGCCGCGCTATGCGGTTATCGCCGCAATGGTTGTCGGTATTCTGGTTGCAGGCATGAAAGGTGACATTGTCACGTCTGGCATAACCTTCTCCCCGGTGCTACCAGCGTTTATCGCGCCCCATTTTTCGCTTGCTCATAGCCTCGGCGTCGCCATTCCACTGTTTCTGGTGACAATGGCGTCACAAAACGCGCCCGGTATCGCCACGATGAAAGCCTCCGGTTACTCCCTTCCGGTTTCGCCGCTGATCGTGTTTACAGGGCTGCTGGCGCTGGTTTTATCTCCCTTTGGCGTCTACTCCATATGCATTGCCGCTATTACCGCCGCCATTTGCCAGAGTCCCGAAGCGCACCCGGACGCCGGGCGTCGCTGGTTGGCTGCGGCTGTCGCAGGCGGGTTCTATCTGCTGGCGGGATTGTTCGGCGGTTCCGTCACCGCTCTGATGGCCGCCCTGCCCGTAAGCTGGATTCAGATGCTGGCCGGGCTGGCGCTGCTGGGAACAATCAGCGGCAGTCTGTACCAGGCATTGCTTAATGAAACGGAGCGTGATGCCGCTATCGTGACCTTTCTCGTCACCGCAAGCGGGTTGACGCTGCTGGGCATTGGCTCTGCGTTTTGGGGACTGGTAGTCGGAGGCGTCTGCTACGGGGTGCTATCGTTTGCTCGCCGCGCGTAACTGCGACGGCGTCTTACCGGTCACCTGCTTAAAGCGATTGCTGAAATGGCTCGCCGAACTGAATCCGCAGGCCATCGCGATCTCTGACAGCGAACGGGTTGAATGGCAGACCCATTGCTGCGCCAGCGCCATACGCCGCTGCATCACGTACTGGTGCGGCGCCATGTTCATCGACTGGCGAAACATTCTGGCGAAATGAAATTCGCTCAATGCCGCCTCGCGTGCCAGATCGCTTAACGTCAGCGGCTCAGCAAGATGCGCTTCAATGTACGCCAGCACATTGCGCAGCGTGGCGGGCGCCAACCCGCCAGTAACCGTCGGGAGACGCCACTGCACGTTACTGTAATGCTGCACCAGATGCGTCAACAGCAGTGACGAGGCGGCGCTGAGCGTCATATGATTCGCCGGTTGCTGCCAGTCATTTCCCAGCAGGAACTGGCGATAAACCGCCGTTATTCCCGGATCGTTGCCAAAGGTGCGCTCATCCAGGGTAAAGCTGTACGGGCTTTTATCCCAGACTTTTTCCCCAACATCCCGCAGATGGGCATCTGTACAGTAGAGATGGACAAACGACAGGTCGTCGCGAATGTCCCAGACGGACTCACTCTCTTTTGGCATCAGACAGAAGCGATCCGGCCCCCCACCATTCTTCCAGCCGCCCGGCGTTTTGTGGTAGCTCTCGTAGCCGTCAGCGACATACAGGCTGAGAGTATGGTGATCGCAATATTGCGTAATGTTGTCACGTTTATTTGACCATGCCGCCAGCTGGACACCCGAATGCAACGCAACCGAGTCATGCAGCACGGCATTATGTTTGCGTAAATTTTCAAAGGCATCATAAGACTGAGACATACCATCACATCACAAAGCAGTAATAAGTAGAATCTCAGTCTATAACAGCCACGATCCGTTTCCAGCCCTCACCGCTCAGACAGCGGCAAAAAAGCGCAAGATTTTGCAAGTCATCCGCAAACCGGTGCAAGCGCGCGCATTTTTTACATGTCACATTCCTTCTTCGGATAATAAAGATAAAGAAGAGAGTGTTATGAACGCATTATTATACTGTCTGGTGGTTGTCATTTGGGGAACCACCTGGATTGCGATTTATCTGCAACAAGGCCCGGTATCGGCGCCCGTGTCCATTTTCTGGCGGTTTGCCGTCGCCAGCGCGTTAATGATGCTCATCCTGCTGGCGAGCGGGAAATTACGTAAATTATCCGGGCGCGACCACCTGTTTTGCCTGTTACAGGGCGGATGCGTCTTCTGTTTTAACTTCTGGTGTTTTTATAGCGCCGCCGCCTGGATCAATACGGGGCTGGAGTCCGTCATTTTCTCAATGGCCGTACTGTTTAATGCAGTTAACAGCTTTGTGTTCTTCGGGCATAAACCGCCGCTACGCTTTTATTACGCTGCTGGTCTGGGATTAACGGGCATTATCACGCTGTTCTGGCAGGATCTGGCCAACAGCGGCTGGAACCACTCGCTGTTACTGGGGATTGGTCTGAGCGCGCTGGGAACGTTTGGCTTCTCTTTGGGAAATATGATCAGCATGCGCCATCAGAGAAAAGGTCTGGAAGTCATGACCACCAACAGCTGGGCGATGCTGTACGGCACGCTGCTGATCGCCGCCATTGCCTGTATACGCGGCGATAACTTCACGCCGCAATGGACGTTGAGCTACCTCGGCGCCCTGCTGTATCTGGCAATATTCGGTTCCGTTATCGCGTTTGGCGCGTATTTTACTCTGGTGGGACGCATCGGCCCCGGCAACGCGGCCTACAGTACGCTGCTGTTTCCTCTGGTGGCGCTGACAATATCCACACTCTATGAAAGTTACGTCTGGCAAATGAATGCCGTTGTTGGATTAGTGCTGATTCTGGTTGGCAATCTGGTGATGTTCACGCGTCCAGAGGCGTTAATGAGTAAGCTAATTTACCGTCGCCGGGCGGCATAAAAAAACGCGCCATCCGAAGATGGCGCGTGAACTTATTTTTTACCGACATCAAACATGGTGGCATCAGTCGCCATGTCATCAATCACTTCTTTCAACGTTTCAAACGCCATCGGCGTATTTTCGTTGCTCAGGTCTTTACCCTCGCCCTGACGAACCACTTTCACCACCGGTTTATTGGTGGCGGCATCAATCAGCTCGCCTTCAAAGTAAAGATGCGTATCCATTGTGCGATGGCCTGTCGCCATCTGCGTACCCGCAACGACCAGGGCGACCGGCACCACTTCATAGAATTGCAGCCCCTCTTTGCTGGTATCAACGCCAGTTATCGCGCCGCGGAAAATCAGGCTACGCGGCCCTGGGGTCGTCACCAGAGGTTTACGTTTCTCAATGGCCGTTTTCAGTTGGGTATCGGTATAGCTTCGTAATTTATCCAGAACCTGCTGCCCGACCTGCGTTGTGGGTTTCGGCACCGGATAGTAGGTTATCGGGTTCCAGACGATGCTGTCATATTTAGATTCATCAAAGCTGGGGTCAACCCAACGGAGCACCGGTTTTCCCGTTGCGGAGGTTGTTTCTTTCAGCCCTGAATAATCTTTTAAGAACCCAGAATATTTATCCGGCTGAGTAATTTTTGACGCACAGCCAGATAAAGCCAATAAGCCAGAAAGCACTGCAACTTTAAATAAAGTATGAGTACGCATGGAAACTATCCCTTTTGTTTTTGCAGATATGCAATTGGAATAGTAGCAAAAGGAAACTAATCTGGATGGACTATAAATGGTATCGCCAGCACAAATTCAACACGGCGAGTTGCAGGCCGTATCAGGCCTGCAACTCTATCGTAAAATTGCGTTATGCGCTTTTACGCGCCAGCAGCGTCGCAAAACGCAGTTTGATGCGGTTGCCGTTGGCGTCCGTGCGGTGAAGTTCACCCACATCCTCGTTGTATTTCAGCAATTCCCAGCCTTCGTAGTAACGGCGCAGTTCCCCTTCTTTAAACGCAAACGGGAAACCCACGGTGCAGGGGAAATCTTCCGTATCCATTGCCGCCACAATCAGGTTATGCCCGCCCGGTTTGGTGCAACGCTGCATATTGGCAATCAGCCCCGGAATAGTTTTCGCTTCCAGGAACATCATTACTACCGTTGAGAGAATAAAATCGTAGTCGCCTTCGAAGCTTAACGCGTTAAGGTCAACCACCTTTGCTTGCAGGTTTTCCAGCCCTTCCGCCGCTTTGATGCGCTCAACGTTGGCGATGCTCATCGGATTCTTATCCCAGGCGGTAACGTCATAGCCGTTCGCCGCCAGATAGAGGCTATTACGGCCATTTCCGCAGCCCAGATCCAACGTTTTACCCGGCGCGACCACCTTTGCCGCCTCAACGACGTCGGAGTGCGTGCGGGTTAAATCGTATTTTTCAGTAAAGTAATTTTCGTCACGAAGGGTCATTAGTTATCCTCAGATTTCAGTAATGCGGCGCGTTCTGTGCGCACGAGAAGTTTCCCCTGCATCAGCAGCGCAAACGTGCGTACGAGCAATAACGCTATGATAAAATTGGTAAAAATAAACAACGGAATCGCCAGCGTATGAAAAAATCCCGACGCGCTGGCGTGCCCTAAATGCAGCCCTGTCGTCGCCAGCGCTGAAACGCCGAACGAGAAGCTCCAGAAAGAGGCATTAAACGGCTGCGACAGATACCACGGCATCAGGCGCAGCATGAAAAGCAGTTGCAGCAAGCCATAGCCAAACAGCATTTTCGCCAGCGTATCGCCTTCTCCGCCGTTGACGCTCAGCCAGGCGCTACAGGCCACTAACGCCGGAGCCAACTGAATGCCCAGCGATGTGCGCAGTACCGCCGGTAATTCACCGGAACTGCGCAAACGTTGCAAAATAACGGGTTCCAGACTCAACCACGAGAATACGCCAGCCCCTAAAAAGACCAGCCCGGCGTCGTTGTAACCCAACGCGCCGCAGGCCATCGCGCTAATAAAGTTATTCGCTACCGTCGGCAGATACAGCCCCGGCGTTGTCGCCTCTTCAGGATGCGAACCGCGCCAGAGTCCCGCCGTTTGCCATGCGGCATAAGCCAGTTGCACCACGACGCCAATGCTGAACAATCCCACGGCTAATCCACGACACCAGGGGACAAAACCAATCGCCACCAGCATCGTGGTCGCAGGAAAAAGGCTGACAAAACTGCTCTTTACCGGATGCCGTACCTCCGCCAGTACGCTCTGTGGAAAACGCAGCAGACGGTTAAGAAAGGCAAGCGTCAGCAAGCTCCAGATGATCATTGCCAGGATCACCAGACCATCGCCAATCCAGTGACTGACGGGCCAGATATGGCTGGCATAGCGCCACGCGAAGCCCATGCCAATGGTGCCCAGTACCATCCCAAAATAGCCAGCCGGAAGATTGAGCACCCGGTCGCTCTGCTTGTTCTTACTCATTTTGTTTAATTTATAAAGTATATTTTAAATGCATTTTATGGAATTTCGCCCTGTTTAGCCAGTGCTGAAAAATTTGCTACGGTTATCTTAAGCGAGCAAAGGGAAATTCCCCATGAGCAAATATCACCTGAGTGAAGAATCGCGTGCCTTTAGTTATCAGGATAACGGCCACAAGAAAAGCGTCCTGCTGCGCCAGCTCATTGCCCTTACCGACTTTAACGACGTCAAAGCCGGAACCGCTGGCGGCTGGGTAGACGACGAAAGCGTGCTGGCGCAAGAAGGACACTGCTGGATTTACGACGAGAATGCCCTCGCATTCGCCGGGGCGATGATTTCAGGCAACGCCCGCATCACCCAGGCCTGCATCATCAGAGATCGCGCGCAAATCGGTGATAACGTCTGGATTGATCTGGCCGAGATCAGTCACGGCGCCCGGATAAGCAACAACGTCACCGTGCAGAATTCGCTCGTTCGCGGTGAATGTCATCTGTCTGGCGACGCTCGTATTCTGCACCATTCGGAGATTATCGCCGCAAAAGGCCTAACCCAGGAAAGCGACCTGACGCTGCAAATCTACGATCGCGCCACCGTCAGCAGCTCGCGCATTGTCCATCAGGCGCAAATCTACGGCGATGCGATAGTCACCCAGGCGTTTATTGAACACCGCGCGGAAGTGTTTGATTTCGCGATCGTTGAAGGAAATGAAGAGAATAACGTCTGGCTTTGCGACTGTGCCAAAGTGTACGGTCACGCCCGCGTTATTGCGGGAACGGAGGAAGATGCCATCCCTACGCTGCGTTACAGTGCTCAGGTGGCGGAGCACGCGACGGTTGAAGGTAACTGCGTATTGAAACATCACGTTCTGGTCGGTGGTCATGCCGAACTACGCGGCGGCCCTGTCCTGCTTGACGATCATATCCTGATCGAAGGCCATGCCCGCATTCTGGGGGACGTGCTGATTGAGCATCATGTGGAAATCACCGATCGGGCGACGATCGAAACCTTTGATGGCGACAGCATCCATCTGCGTGGCCCAAAAGTGATTAACGGTGAACAGCATATTACACGAACACCGTTGGCAGGGTTACTCTGAGGCGTTCTCGATAATGCGGGCGTACAGGTTAACGTCGTGATACTCCCCGTTGAGAAACTCCGCTTGTTTCAGGCATCCTTCCAGTTCAAAACCATTGCGGCGCGCCACCTGGTTGCTCGCCTGGTTCGCAACACGACATTTAATCACAAAGCGTCGAAGCTCGCCGCGCCCGGCATAATGGCCGATAAACGCCTGAAGCGCGCGCGACATAATACCCTGCCGCTGGTGAGATTCATCCAGCCAGTAACCGATATAGGCGGTTTTATTCAACGGCTCTATCAGATTAAACGAGATGACGCCCACCACCTCCTCTTCCTGAAAGATAAGGAACATTTTGGCGTAGCCGCGCTGGTGCAACATCATATTACCCTGCACATTTTTGCGCGTATCGTCTTCGCTGGCGACAAACTGCGGCCAGTTTAGCGATGCCTGTAGCCAGTCTTTGTTTTTAAGCACCAGTTGATGTAACGGCGTAACATGGCACTCTTCCACCGCTCGCAGTTCCAGTGTTTCGCTGATCGTGATGACTTCAGCCATTTCTCCATCCTTTACGGTGACAACAGCAGGATTTATTAGCTTATCACAGACTTGCCCGTATACCTGAAAACAGGAAGGGCTTCCTTGTCTGTCAGGAAGCCCTTTTAAGCAGGACAAAGACTGCGCAGTGCCTACAACGAATCAGCTCTCATTCAAACTTTCTTTCTGCAATATTCTGAGCAGATCCTCCTTCAGATGGAGTTTCTCTTTTTTCAGACGAACAATATCCAAACTGTATCCCCTGCCGTCAGAACCTTCCAGCCGGGCAATCTCATGATCAAGGGTGTTGTGTTTTTCGAACAAGGAAAGAAAGCGAGGATTCTCGGTTTTCAGTCGTGAAATCAGATCTCTGTATTCTGGAAACATACGCACTCCCTGTTAGTGGCTGTAAAACGTGTACTGAAGTACACACCGTCAGCTTACGCATTTGACATAAGGAATAATGCGAACGGGATCGAGTTTAAATAATGAGCAGAAAATGCGCCGGGAATCGTCGGGAGAAAAGAGCCGCCAGCAGTGTGGCGGCTCGGGGCAGCAGAGCGGATTAACGCATCACACGGTCATCAACGTAGCGACGCTTATCCGGCGTCGGCGGGAAATACTGATACAGCCAGGTTTCGCTAATGGCGTCCCCCTGGCAGCGCAGGAACATACGCATATCCACCGGGTCGGTCGAATCTGACGTCGGATACCAGTCAAACTGGATGCGATAACCATCGAACGGTTCGACATAGAGGATCTCAACCTGTTTCGCTTCGCCGTTAGACAGCGTAATGACAGGCTCGATCCCCTTCGGCGCAGCGGCTTTCAGGTCGCCGCCGACAAAATCAATGGCAAAGCGGCGCGCCCATTTTTCCGGGTAGTGTTCACCTGGCGCCCACCCTTCGGGGAAACCGCCCATACCGGTACGGGTCGCCATCACGCGCGCCAACGGCGAGCGAACCGGCGGTTGCGCGCTCCAGTAAAGACGGTATTTGAACGCCAGATCATCGCCCGCTTTGATCGCTTTTTCCGGCTGCCAGAAGCACACCACGTTATCGAGCGTTTCACCGGTCGTCGGGATTTCCATCAGGCCGATAGACCCTTTCCCCCATTTGTTACGCGGCTCCACCCACAGGCTTGGGCGTTTGTTATACCAGCCCATGATGTCCTGATAGTGGGAAAAGTCACGGTCAAGTTGCAGCAGGCCGAACCCTTTCGGGTTATTGTCGAGATAGGCGTTGAACTGCAATTTCTGCGGATTATTCAGCGGACGGCAGATCCATTCGCCATTGCCCAGCCACATTGCCAGGCGGTCAGAATCGTGAATTTGCGGATGAATGGTGTCGCACATCCGGCGTTCATTGTTGCCGCAGCTGAACATGCTGGTCATTGGCGCGATACCCAGCTGCTTGATGTCTTTACGCGCATAAATGTGGTTTTCCACATCCATGATCACCTGACTCTCTTCACAGTGGATCACAAATTTATAGGCGCCAGTGACGCTTGGGCTGTCCAGCAGCGCGTACACGGTAAACGTGGTGTCGCCCGGTTTCGCCGTCTCAAACCAGAATGCGGTGAAGTCCGGGAACTCTTCTTTGCTGTCGGTATAGGTGTCTATCGCCAGGCCTCGCGCGGACAGCCCGTACTGATAAGTGTCATCCACCGCGCGGAAGTAGCTTGCCCCCAGGAAGGAGACGATGTCGCGACGCGCCAGTTCAGGCGCTTTAAAGGCGCGAAAGCCCGCGAAGCCAAGGTCGGTTTGCCCTTCCAGTTGACGGGTATCGACACCGGCATCGTTGTATTTGAACAGTTCCGGGCGGAAATGAATTTCGCGCGCCTGATGCGTGCTGGCATCAAGCGAGAACATACGCACGCGACGACGAAAGCCCATTCCTACGTGGAAAAATTGCACATCCAGCTTGCGGCCTTCGATGTTGTTCCACAGAGAGTGCGCCGCATCGTACTGAATGCTGTTGTAGGCCTGCGGCGTCAGATTCGCCAGCGTATTGGGTAACGCCCGGGGTTCGCCGCCCCACGGCTTTTGCGCTAAATCGTTCGCCATTGATTGCAGAACGGAAAAGTCAAAACGGACGGTTTGACCATCTGCAATATCAGACTCTGCCGCGAAAGCGGCGCGGGAAAAGAGTGAAGCAATACCGCTCGTACCGCACACGGCGGCCATTGCCATTGAACCTTTAATAAATCGTCTACGATCCATACCTGAAAGTGAGTCCTTCTGGTCGTGTGAATGGTCCCGCGCTGGTCTCTATCAGCGGCAAGAAGTGCAACGTTTCTGACCGCTCACTCTAGACAAAATTCATTAATAATCCAATTGTTGGCTGTCGATAATCTGTACAAAAGCCAAAATATTTTATGTCGATAAGAACTGACTGAATACCGTGTAAATACAGATGGGCGCGCTTTCAGGTTATGAAAAGCGCAACCTGCCGGACATCTCGCCATTATTCCAGACTGACGTGATGTTTCATCACCCGTTTGAACAGCGCCATTCGCGCGCCCATAAAGCGGTTCTCTACTTTAAAACCGGCAAATTTATTCAGTCCGATGCGTAACAAGCGATCCCGCCCCTGAACGCTGGCGGGCCAGCGCACCGGACCATGCAGAACATCGCAGGTCCGGCTGGCGTGACGGGCGAAATTAACCCAGTAATCGGCGATATGCCGGGCAAACGCCATATCGTTGTCATTCACGTAATTGCGCGCGGGTTCCGCCAGCGTCAGCGTATCAAAGACATACGGCACTTCATTTCCGTGCCAGGCGCCGTTGGCGTAGGTTGTGTGTTCAGTTTCCGCGACATAGTCAAACCAGTATCGCCAGCACGGTTCACCTACCCGCTGCTGCGCCTGCATCACCACATAGCCCAACGTGGTGAACGCCATATCGCGGCAGACCTGACGCCCCAGCTCTTCATCGCCTTTCACGCCGGGATAGAGCAGCTTGATCAGCCCTAACCCCAGTCGGCGTTCGCGCCGCAATTTCGCGATCTGCCCGGCGAGATCAACGCCAAACACCGCCATCACGCTCGCTTCGTCGCTGTTGGAGCCAATCAGAACCGGCATTGGGTGCTGCTTTCCGGCAAAGAAGGTCTCCATCATCGGCTGTGGCAATATCGCATCGCCGGAAATCGGCGTCGGCGCGATTTTCAACGGTGCGCCCAGCGGCCAGAATGCCTCCGCCGGTAGCGCCCGCAACTGTTCAGCAGTAGCGTCCGGCAAATTAAAATGCGCCGCCAGTTCGATGCCCTTTTGCAGCGCGACCTCGCGCGGCGTATCCGGTAACGTATAACCACTCTGAATAATGGCTTTATGGAACAGGCCCTTTGCCCGTGGGGACGCCATCAACGACAGGACGCTACGCGCGCCAGCGGACTCGCCGAACAGCGTCACATTCTGCGCATCGCCGCCGAAAGCGGCAATATTGTCCTGCACCCAGCGTAGCGCCGCGATCTGATCGAGCAAGGCGAAGTTATGCACGCATTCGCCGTCCTCGCCATCAAGGGCCGGATGAGCAAAAAATCCCAGGTGACCAAGACGATAATTGAGCGTGACTACCACGACATCGCGCTTCGCCAGCGCACAACCGTCGTAAGGCGGTAATCCTCCCGCGCCGATGGTGTAGCCGCCGCCATGCAGCCAGACCATCACCGGCAACGGCTGCGGGCGCACCGCGGGCGCCCAGATGTTCAGATACAGGCAATCCTCGGAAAAACGCCCTGGATCGCCCCCGCCAAGCTCGCGACAATATTCAATATCCTGCCAGCTGGCGCATGAAAATGTATTCGCAGGGCGTTCGCCCTGCCAGGGTGCGGCAGGCTGTGGCGCCCGCCAGCGGAGCTGACCCGTAGGCGGCGCGGCATACGGTATACCGCGCCAGATGTGGATGTCGTTTTGCACGACACCCATGACATTTCCCTGTTGCGTTTCGACAAGCGGGATGGAGGGATTCAACATGACGCATTCCTTTTCCTTCACATCCCGACAGCATACCGCGATCAGAGCAGTCCGCAACGCCGTTTACTGCGTTCTTCCGCCGCCTGATAAAGCGCAAACTCATCATATACCGGGCACCCCAACGCCTGCTCAAAGGCGTCGCGGCTGGCATTGCCGTGGCTGCGCGCCTGGGTTTCGTTACCCAGGTTAGACTGGAATATTCCGGCCGCGCTTACCGGCAGAAAATCTTCATAGGTAATGGGTTGTGCCACCACCCAACCGCGTTCAATCAGCGGCTGTGGGTCGTCGCCCGGATGAATAGACTGGCGGTGCGATTCACCGGCAGGCGTTAACCGGTAGCGAAACCAGGCGAGCCCCTGCTGGCGCAGTAAAAATTCGCTGTCCGGGAAAGCGTTAAAGACCGCCTGCAAATGCAGCTGATGCGTAAGATTATCTTTGCCCGTCCCCGCCTTATGCAGTAACGCATCGTACAACCGCCGCCCTTCAGGCGTCAGCGCCACGCCGCGCTGTTCAATCTCACCAAAACGTGCCGTATGGCTGCCCTCCGTTTCACCGGCAAACAGCACCGACTCTTCCAGCGCCTTGAAACTGGTCTGGCGTAACAGAATCGGCACCTCACGGCGCGGCGGCCCTTCAATCAGGATCTTGGGTTCGATACCGCATTCCGGCATCATCAACTGTACTTTGTCGATATCCAGCGTGCGCGGCGTCAGGTGGTTAATGTGGCACCCCGGAAAACACACCACGTCAGCAATCAGACGGTGTTCATTATGTAATGCCTGATACGTTTCCCTGTCCACCGTGGCGTGCCGGTGCCAGCGGAAAGTCTCCAGCGCCTCCTGCACAAACTCCCGCGCCTGCGCCCCGGTAAAATTGCCCTGCGCATCAAAGACGTCCAGAAGTTCGCGACAGCGCGGCGTAAAGATATCGCGCTTCGCCAGAATATCCGCCGCGCGTTGGTGCAGCGCCGCGTTCTCAATTAACTCCAGCCGTAATAGCGAGGTGAAGACGCGAAACGGGTTGCGGGAAAGCGACGCATCGTCAATGGGGCGAAAGGCGGTGGAATGAACGGGAACGCCCGCCTGAGAAAGGTCGTAATAACTGACGGGATACATCCCCATAATCGCAAACATTCGGCGCAAGGTGGAAAGCTCCTGCGCCGTACCCACCCGAATCGCGCCATGCCGCTCAACGTTCAGCCGCGCCAGCTCATCCGCGTTGGCCAGCTTTTCATGCAGCGTAGGATTATTTTCCAGTACCGTCAGATTCACATCAGCGACAAGTTCCAGCAATGTACCGTACTGTGGAACTTCCTGCTGGTACATTGCTGACATTGCCTGCGAAAAGTGTTCCCGAATCTCATCAGCCGCGATGGTGTTCGCCATAATGTCATGCCTCCAGTGAATATTACCTGGAGTGTAGAAAACGCCGTTCACTCTGGTGGGAAGAATTTACAAAGTGTGATCTCACCTGTGCGGATTCAGGTGATGTTCCAGCCAGGGGAGCATCTGTTTCTTACGGCTCAGCATCCCTTCCACCTCGCAGGGGTGCGGGACATCCGGCCGGGCATCTCCGGCAAACCAGAGGCGGGAATAACCGAGATTGATATCCGTGAGCATCAGAACAACCAGCGCCGCATCTGCCCCGGAGGCATAGCACGCCATTTCCTCACGCAGGTCGTCCATCATCGCATCAACCTGTTCCAGCGCATACAGCTCAAGCTGCGCCACGCAAACCCGCTGCCCGTGGACAGTAAAGGTTTTCATGTCCTTCTGAAGAAGCTGGCTGGCGCTCATCCCTTCCACGCTGGTTTTCGCGTACAGAAGATCGCGGCTAAAGCGTTCAAGAGACAGACCGGCAAGCTGGCTGAGCGATTCCACCGCAAGGCGGTCATCCGGGGTCGTTGTCGGCGAACGAAGCGTGACAGTGTCACTCAGAACGGCGCCCAGTAATAACGTCGCTTCTGCGGATGAAAGCTGTTTTCGAATGGCATCCGTCATCAGTTGCCACAGTAATGTCGCGCTACTGCCAACAGGTTTTACCCACACTTCCGGCGGCAGTCGGGTGATCAACCCGCCTAAGCGGTGATGGTCAATAATGCCAACAACGTTACTCTGCGCTAAAGAATCCGGCCCCTGGGCTGGTTCGGTAAAATCAACCAGCCAGACGTCCCGATCGGTGAGCGGAACGCTTAATCGTTCAGGAATGGGCAACCCCGCCTGCGCAAAAATAAACTGCGTCTCACGGTTGGCTTCCCCCGTGCGGAACGCCACTGCCTCCTGCCCGCGTAACGTCAGCCAGCGCGCCGTCATCATGGCCGTACAGATAGCATCGCTATCAGGATTGAGGTGACCAATTACATATATCATTGTTGTTTCCTGTTGGAAAAAGCATGAGGAACCGGAAGAGTATTGACCAGCCCGACACGCTCCTGGTGATAAAGAGTCATATCAGGCGTCATCAGCCTACTGAAACGAGGCGGTTGGAATAAGGTGGAACGCCATCACCCTGCACTGGATTGTGAACCCGCTTGATGTCTCTTTCAAGTATGAACTCACGTTATGACCTGTCGCTTTCTGCGTCACGCATTGTCATTATTCTCACATCACTGTGAATCGTACAAAACATAAGCAAAACAAACTTATTGTAAAAGAAATGAGTTAGATGTTAATAATATTTTGCTATCAGGTTATCAAAAACCAATAACTTTACTTGTCACCGGCACCGCTCTGTTTTTAACATCGCTTATGGAAAAAAATAGCTTGTTTAGTCAGCGCATCCGTTTGCGCCATCTTCATACTTTTGTAGCTGTCGCCCAACAAGGAACACTGGGGCGCGCGGCTGAAACCCTTAACCTGAGTCAACCTGCACTCTCTAAAACGCTTAACGAGCTGGAGCAACTGACCGGAACCCGCCTTTTTGAGCGCGGTCGCCTCGGCGCGCAGTTAACGCTGCCCGGCGAACAGTTCCTCACCCATGCGGTAAAAGTGCTTGATGCGCTTAATACCGCGGGCCAGGCGTTGAATCGCAAAGAAAGCCTCAATAATGATGTGGTGCGCATTGGCGCATTGCCCACCGCCGCGTTGGGTATCCTTCCGGCCGTTATTGGTCAGTTCCATAAGCAGCAAAAAGAGACGACGTTACAGGTCGCCACCATGAATAACCCGATGCTGCTCGCTGGCTTAAAAACGGGGGAAATCGACCTCGGTATTGGCCGGATGTCCGACCCGGAATTGATGAGCGGTCTGAATTACGAGCTGCTGTTTCTGGAGTCGCTGAAGCTGGTTGTGCGCCCTAATCACCCGCTGTTACAGGAAACCGTCACCTTAAGCCGTGTGATGGAATGGCCGGTGGTTGTGTCGCCCAAAGGCACCGCTCCCCGGCAGAATGCGGAAGGTCTGCTACAAAGTCAGGGCTGCAAAATGCCCGTTGGCTGCATCGAAACGCTGTCGGCCTCGTTGTCTCGCCAGCTTACCGTTGATTATGACTACGTCTGGTTTGTTCCTTCAGGCGCGGTGAAAGAAGATCTGCGCCAGGCTACGCTGGTATCACTGCCGATTCCCACCCTGGGCGCTGGCGAACCGATTGGCATCCTCACCCGCGTGGACACGCCGCTTTCTCCCGGCGCGCAGGCGCTGATCGCCGCTATCCGCAAATCCATGCCGCACTGAATGCGCCCTCAAATAAATGCCGGATAAGACGCGTTAGCGTCGTTACCCGGCAATATTAAGGCTTAAAACGTTTCCCAGTTATCACCGCTGGTTGTTACCGGTTGCGGTGATGAACTGGCGACGACGTTCTCAGACGGCGCGCGTTTAATCGCACTTCCCCCCTGCAAACGAAATGCCCCGACCGCTTCGGTTAAGCGAGCGGCCTGTTCTTCCAGAGATGCGGCGGCGGCAGAGGCCTCTTCGACCAGCGAAGCGTTTTGCTGCGTGACCTTATCCATCTCGGAAATCGCCTGACTCACCTGCACAATCCCACGACTTTGCTCATCAGAGGCTGCGGCGATCTCCAGCATGATGTCCGTTACGCGTCGCACGGCATCGACAATATCATTCATGGTGTTGCCTGCTGCGACGACTTCCCCGGAGCCCTGGTCAATCAGTCTGACCGATTCGCTGATCAGCCCTTCAATTTCCTTCGCCGCCTGCGCACTGCGGCTTGCCAGCGTGCGCACTTCACTGGCGACCACGGCGAAACCGCGCCCTTGTTCACCCGCTCGCGCCGCTTCGACCGCCGCGTTAAGCGCCAGGATATTGGTCTGGAAAGCGATGCTGTTGATGACGGCGGTGATCTCGGAAATTTTCTTCGAGCTATTGGAGATGTTGCCCATTGTTTTTACGACGCCAGACACCATCTGACCGCCGTGACTGGCTTTGCCGGAGGCGTCTTCCGCCAGTTTGCTGGCATGGTGCGCGTTGTCCGCATTTTGTTTCACCGTGGCCGTGAGCTCTTCCATGCTGGCTGCTGTCTGTTCAATTGCTGCGGCCTGCTCTTCCGTACGCGATGACAAATCGGTATTGCCGGCGGAAATCTCACTGGTGCCGCGATAAATCTCTTCCGCCCCCTGGCGTACCGTCCCCACCGTTTGCCCCAGAGAGGACTGCATCTTCTGGAGATGGCGGCTTAAGCGGCCGATTTCGCTGCGTCCGGTTGGATCATCCGGCATGGTGAGATCGCCTGCGGCAATCTGTTCAATACGCTGCGCAGCACGTTGCAGAGGGTTGATTACCGTCCGGCGGAGCGCGATAAACGTCAGTAGCGTAAGCACCAGCGCCAGCGCGAACGCCCCAATCATGAACATCAATCCCAGTTGGCTGCGCTGATGCGCCTGGTCGCTAAGCTGATTCGCGCGCGCCGTGCGTAGCTCAATCGCCTTGAGCAATACGGTGTTATACGCGGTATCGAGCGGTCTGGCCTGTTCGTTTTCATGGTTGATAATCGCCTCGAACATGCCGTTTCTGGCGTATTTCAACATAGGTTGCAGGCCATCAATATAGGCTTTGAAGCGGGTATTCAGCTCCGCATCCAGCGCTTCGTCCGCCGGTGTTTTTACCGCCCGCGCCATAAAGACGTTAAAGCCTTCCTGCGACTGCTTAATCCGCTTCTCCGCCTCAGCGATATTGGCTTTCATGTCGTCCATTTCAGCAATGCGGCTCGCCGCGCCTGCATGGATCATATTGATACGCGCGGTACGCAGATGGTTAGAACTGTTGGATAAGCCCATCCGCACCTGAATTTCGTCCGTCACATCCCGCTGGTCACGATCTGCCTGTAGCAGGAAGTACCCCGCCAGCCCGGAACTGAGTGCGAACAGAAGAAGGATGCCACCGAGAATGGAGGAAAACAGCGGAACCAGCCGAATATGATGCAGAAAACCCAGCTTATGCGGTGCTTGCATCGTTGATGTGTTGTCCATGACCGTCGACTCTCTTGTAGGTTATTGCGTATAAAACACGCCCGTTAGATAGTCATCGGCATTCCAGGAAGTTTGCTTACGGTGAAAATCGGAATGTTTGTCACATTTTCACAACATTTATTCCTGAAAATTCAGGAAAGTGCCAGCGGCAGACCCGCTGGCATGTGAATCAGTTATCACCGAAATGGATAACGGTGCGAATGGACTTGCCCTGATGCATTAAATCAAAGGCATCGTTGATTTGATCAAGCGGCAAGCGATGGGTAATGAACGGGTCCAGACGAATTTTCCCCGCCATCGCCTCTTCCACCATGCCAGGCAGTTGGCTACGCCCTTTCACACCGCCAAAAGCGGAACCGCGCCAGACGCGCCCGGTAACAAGCTGGAACGGACGGGTTTTAATTTCCTGGCCTGCGCCAGCCACGCCGATGATGATGCTCTCGCCCCAGCCTTTGTGGCAGCACTCCAGCGCTGCGCGCATCACATTGACGTTACCGATACATTCAAAACTGAAATCGACGCCGCCATCGGTCAGCTCAACAATCACATCCTGAATGGGTTTGTCATAGTCATTCGGGTTAATGAAATCGGTCGCGCCCATTTCTTCCGCCAGTTTGAATTTCTCCGGGTTGGTGTCAACCGCCAGAATACGCCCGGCTTTCGCCTGCACCGCTCCCTGAATCACCGCCAGGCCGATACCGCCCAGGCCAAAGACCGCAACGCTATCCCCTTCTTTTACTTTTGCCGTGTTGTGTACCGCGCCAATCCCTGTGGTTACGCCGCACCCCAGCAGACAGACTTTATCCAGCGGCGCCTGCGGATTGACTTTCGCCAGGGAAATTTCAGCACAAACGGTATATTCACTGAATGTGCTGGTGCCCATATAGTGATAGACAGGTTCGCCGTTGTAAGAAAAACGGGTGGTGCCATCCGGCATCAGCCCTTTACCCTGCGTGGCGCGCACCGCCTGACACAGGTTGGTTTTGCCGGATTTACAGAACTTACACTCGCCGCATTCTGCGGTGTACAGCGGAATAACATGATCGCCAGGCTTCAGACTGGTGACGCCTTCGCCAACTTCAACCACCACGCCACCGCCTTCGTGACCCAGCACCGCCGGGAACACGCCTTCCGGGTCGTCGCCGGAGAGCGTAAACGCATCCGTATGGCAAACGCCGGTATGGGTAATTTTGACCAGCACTTCGCCTTTTTGCGGCGGCGCGACGTCAATTTCAACAATCTTTAACGGCTGGCCGGGGCCAAATGCAACTGCTGCACGTGATTTCATTTGTCTCTTCCCATTATTGTGAGGTGATCTGTTTATTTTAGATAAGCGCGCAGAAGGTGGCCGATTTCAGCCATGCGCACGGCGCGTTGATCCGGCGTGGTGTCGCCGCTGACCAGTTCATCTTTCAGGTGAATCTCAACCATCTCTCCCATCAGCCCGTTAGATGCGCCGCGAACGGCGGCAATCTGTTGCAGAATCGCCAGACAAGGTTCCCCTGACTCCAGCGCCCGTTCCAGCGCGTCAACCTGCCCGCGGATACGGCGAACCCGAGTGAGAATACGTTTTTTATCTTCAGGTGAATGCGGCATACGCCCTCCATACTATAGGGGGGTATACTATCAGATTTGTTATGTGACTGTAAAACCAACAGCAGCATCTCGCTATTTGTATGACAAATGGCTATACTGCCCGCTTCCGATGTAGACCCGTTTTCTTCACCTGCGTCACGGGTCTGGTTACACGCAGGTGTTTTCTAAAAGAAACCCCGCATTACGCGGGGTGGTGAGAAGAGTCAGGAACGTTTGCGCGGCATCATGCGCAACAGCGTATTGTCTTTCCAGACGTAGTGATGCATCAGCGCCGCGGCGGCATGCAAACCAATGACAAAATACCCCAGTTTCGCCAGCGTGATATGCCAGGTTTTCAGCATATCCACCACCTCAAAATTAGCGTCTGACGCATGCGGCATCACCAGGCCGAACGCAACCCAGGGATTGCCCCGGTTATACATCATCACCAGGCCAATAATCGGCAAGACAATAAACAGCAGATAGATCACCAGATGCCCAAGATGCGCCATTCCGGTCACCATCGGCTTTGGTTTTGGCACAATGGGCGGCGCCGGGTATTTCAGTCTGACCAGCAGGCGCGTCACCATCAACACCAGGATGGTCATCCCGCACGAGACATGAACCATATTGATCCACGGACGATAGCTGCGGGGCGCAAATCCCCTCAACTCCATCGCACAGTAGGTCACAATAACCAGTAAAAAGACCAGCCAGTGGATGCCAATTTGCAGGCTTGTGTACTTATTGCTCATAACACGTCCTGAGTAAAAAAATAAAGCGTCAACATAGCGAGCTTTTGTTAAAAATTCATTAACTTTTGTTCACCCAATTTCAACCAGTTACGCTTAGCCGCAAAATCTGTTATTGCCCTGGACGCCTGACTGGACTATGCCTGGTAGGGAAAAAATGTGTCGTACCGTTGCATCCTGACAGGAGAAAACCATGAGTAAAATTGGCATTAACGGCTTTGGTCGTATCGGTCGTCTGGTGTTACGTCGTCTGCTGGAAGTGAAAAGCGACATTGATGTCGTCGCCATCAATGACCTGACCTCCCCTAAAATCCTCGCGTATCTGTTGAAATATGACTCAAACTACGGCGTATTCCCCTGGAGTGTGGATTTCACCGAAGACGCGCTGATTGTGGACGGCAAAAAAATTGCGGTTTACGCAGAAAAAGAGGCTAAAAATATTCCGTGGAAAACCACCGGCGCCGGGATCATTGTCGAGTGCACCGGCTTCTATACCTCAGCCGAGAAGTCCAAATCGCACCTCGACGCTGGCGCTAAAAAAGTGCTGATTTCCGCCCCGGCTGGCGATATGAAAACCATTGTCTTCAACGTGAATGACGACACGCTGGATGCCAGCGACCAGATTGTTTCTGTCGCATCCTGCACCACCAACTGCCTGGCGCCGATGGCGAAAGCGCTGAATGACAACTTTGGCATTCAGGTTGGCACCATGACCACAATTCACGCCTACACCGGAACCCAGTCGCTGGTTGACGGGCCGCGCGGGAAGGATCTGCGCGCTTCGCGGGCGGCGGCGGAAAACATCATCCCCCACACCACCGGCGCGGCGAAAGCCATTGGTCTGGTGATTCCTGAACTGAGCGGAAAACTTAAAGGCCATGCTCAGCGCGTTCCGGTGAAAACCGGCTCTGTAACCGAGCTGGTCTCGATTCTGGAGAAAAAAGTCACTGCGGAAGAGATCAACGCGGCGCTGAAGAAAGCGACAACCCATAATCCGTCGTTCGGCTATACCGATGAAGAGATCGTCTCTTCCGATATCATCGGTTCACATTTCGGTTCGGTGTTCGATGCCACGCAAACTGAAATCAGCACAGTGGGCGATCTGCAACTGGTGAAAACCGTCGCCTGGTACGATAACGAGTACGGTTTTGTGACCCAACTTATTCGCACGCTGGATAAATTCGCCAAACTCTGACCCTCTGGCGGAGGCATTGTTCCTCCGCCGTTTTCACCATTTATCTGGTCATTCAAGACGATGTGAATCCCTTCCGATTTTCAATGGATTAACTGTGTTATAGATAACGTTTATCACTGAGTGAGCACAGTCATGGACGTATTCAGCCGCGAAACCTTAGAAGAAATGATGGCGCAAGCCGTCTCCCGCTCAGCCACATTTACCCTCTGGCCTGATGGCGAAGCCCCCGGAGCGAAAAACAGCGATGCTGTTTTTACGCCAGAACCGCGGCATACCGGTACATCCATCTTCGATCGCGCCGTCACGGGCGTCCGATCTCCTGAAATCACCGTTTACGCGCCAGATAAACCCAACGGCGTGGGGCTTCTCGTGACGCCTGGCGGTTCCTACCGGCGCGTCGTACTGGACAAAGAAGGCAGCGCGCTGGCGCCCTTTTTTAATGCGCGTGGTTATACCCTGTTCGTGATGACCTACCGGATGCCCGGAGATGGCCATGATGAGGGGGCAAACGCGCCGCTGGCGGATGTGCAGCGCGCGATGCGCTATCTTCGCGCCAATGCGCAAGCGTGGAAGATCGACCCGGAACGCATCGGGGTGCTGGGTTTTTCTGCCGGTGCGCATGTCGCCGCCAGTCTGGGAACGCGCTTTGCTGAACCCGCCTGTCCCCCCATCGACAGCCTGGATAAAATCAACGCCCGCCCTGCTTTTATGGCGCTGGTCTATCCGGTCATCACCATGCGTGACGACATTCATCATCCCGGCTCACGCCTTGAGCTGATGGGTGCGGAACCTGACGATGAACAGATTCGCCACTACTCGCTTGAGGAACGCGTGGATGCCGCTACGCCGCCCACATTTCTGCTGCATGCCATCGACGATCCGGCGGTAAAGGTGGAAAACAGCCTGGTATTTTTTAACGCGCTGCGCCGTTCTGGCGTAGCGGTGGAAATGCATCTGTTTGAGCGAGGAAAACACGGGTTTGGCATTCGTGATACGCAGGGATTGCCGGTCGCGGTCTGGCCGGAACTGATGATGAACTGGATTGCGACCAAAGTGTGACCGCCATTAGCAGGCCGGGGAAAACCCCGGCCTGTTACATCAGGACTGCAAATAGACCACCTGCGTTTGCAGATACTCGTTCAGACCGTGTTTGCCATCCGCCCCGCCAATACCTGACTTGCGCCAGCCAGCATGGAATCCCTGCATCGCCTCAAAGTTTTCGCGATTGATATAGGTCTCGCCGAATTTCAGCCCGCCGATCGCCTTCATCGCAACATTCAGGTTTTGCGTATATACAGACGATGTCAGACCGTAATCGCTGTCGTTCGCCATCTCCAGCGCCTCTTTCAGCGTATCAAACGCCACAACCGGCAGCACGGGGCCAAATGTCTCCTCATGCATGATGGTCATCTCCTGGCGAACGTCCAGCAGCAGCGTCGGTGGATAATAATAACCTTTGCCCTCCACGGCCTTGCCGCCCAACGCCACGCGAGCGCCCTCCTGTACAGCGCGCGCCACTTTCTGCTCTACCCGCTCCAGCGCGGCAGCGTTAATCAGCGGCCCCATTGCGATGTCATCACGCTGTGCCGGATCGCCAAACTGAACCGCTTTCATCGCCTCGCCCAGACGATTCACAAAGCGATCGTAAATCCCTTTTTGTACATAAACGCGCTCAGCACAGTTACAGACCTGTCCGGTGTTGATCACTCTGGAATCCACAATCGCTTTCACGGCCAGCTCAAGATCCGCATCGTCCATCACGATTGCCGGGGCTTTCCCGCCCAGTTCCAGGCAAACTTTAGTGATGTTTTTCGCTGCCGCCGCCATAATTTTCTCGCCAGCAGCCACGCTGCCAGTCATGCTCACCATCGCGACTTTCGGGTTCCCCGCCAGCTCCTGCCCAACCGTTTCACCGCGTCCCAGCACCAGGTTGAATACGCCTTTCGGTAAGCCGATGTCATGCACGATCTGCGCGAAAGCAATGGCATTGTTTGGCGTAAATTCGCTGGGTTTAATGACGATGGTATTCCCGGTCAACAACGCCGGAGCGAGCTTCCGGGCAATCAAAAAGAACGGAAAGTTCCACGGCAGAATCCCGGTGGTGACGCCCAGCGCGCGTTTAAAGACCAGAATATTTTCTCCGGGGCGGTCGCTTTGCAGGATCTCGCCTTCATAACGGCGCGCCCACTCGGCCATATATTCGATGTAGTCGGCGGTGAACGCGACTTCCACCTGCGCCAGCTGCTGGATTTTTCCGCCTTCCGCGACAATCAGCGCGCTGATCTCTTCTGCCCGCTCACGAATCCCTGCCGCGATCTTTCTCAGCCACCCCGCGCGTTCAATCGCAGGCAGCGCCTCCCATTCCGGCTGAGCGCGCGCAGCGGCGTCAATGGCCTGACGCGCCTCTTGCGCGCCGCCATCAGGAATACGGGAGAGCAGTTCTTCGGTGGCAGGATTCACCACATCAATCCATGCGTCTCCCTGCCAGCTAACAAATTGACCATTGATATACATCGGGTGTTGTACGGGTGCGGACATGCGCTGCTCCTGTAATTTAATTGTTTTTAACAAGTAAAATCATTGTTAAGTAATAACAATCACATGTTCTCAGGGTCGTCTGCGGTGCTGGTTTTGTGATGTGCTTCATAAAAGCAGCCAGGAAGGTTCTGTCAGAGGGGCGATATCGGGGAGAGAGTTTGCCCGTTTGAGCGTAAATTTCCGCAAACGGGCAAGAAAGTAACATTAACGCAACGAACGACTGTTCATGGTCTCAATCAGGTCAGCGTCATTTTGCAGCGTCTGCCACGCCGCCTCAACGTCAGCGGGAATATCAACGTGCACAATAAAGTCGCGGCCACGCGGCCCGTAGCCGGTTTCATCATCCCGTAAGCGCGGAAGCTCTCCCGCAATCAGGGAGAGATAGCGATCCACGGACCACAACCCCTTCTGTTCTCCGGCAAAATCCACGCCGTCATCGTGCTGGCACAGCGTCGGGACAATACCAGGATAGCTCAACCAGCGGGGCGAATCGGGATCGTCGCAGGTGACGCGGCGGAACGTCGCCATCGTCCGGCGTTGCATTGTCGGGTCCTGTACGATAATGGCGGTGTTAATGGGCGCCGATACCTGACTAATCAGGGCGCAGCTAAACTGCGCGTTCTCACCGCAGTTTGTTGACTTGTCTTCTGGCCAAATGTTCTCCGTCGGGATCTGCCAGAACTGATGAGCGATATCCGCGAGGATTTTGGCTTCCGTACGCCCGGTGGTGCGTATGGTGTTGTAGCGCGGGTGCCCGGCGATGGCGGCATAGAGAAACGTGGTGGAATGGCCGATACCGCCGCTGATCAACAACGGGATCTGCTGCGCTTTCGCTATGTTGCAGGCGGCGTCTATCGCCGGGATGACGGCATTCCCCGCCAGCACAACGCAGTCAGCCTGATACGGCGCGTCACCAGAGAAGTCATTTTGGGCCAGCCAATGCCCCAGCGTATTCGCTGCTTCCAGCGTTGCACTGGATAATGCCGGAAACGGTCTCATTCTCATGGTTCTTCCTCCTGTGTTCCTTGCAGAGTACCGGAGTGGCTTCTGGTGAGTACCAGATCACTCCGAAAGACGATCCGCTGATTATCCTGTGGTGCGAGGGTGAGATAAAGCGTTGATGTCAAACAACGTTCAATGAGCGAAAATCCCGGCTTAACGGCAATGAATATTTGATTTACCGGGCGTTTTCATATTCACTTGAATTATGGTTTACGTCAGACGTAGAATCATTAGCCAGCTAATCATTAAAATAATACAAAGGTATACGACGTTATGCGCCTGCCCCAACGCGATCCTTATGCTCCTCGCGAGTGGCAGCCTCACGAAAAGCCCGCGCTGTTAGGCTCACCTTCGACTCCCATTCACAGCACGCCGAAACGCATCGCCTACGGCGTGGTCGGCCTGCTGGTGTGTCTGACCGGCGCACTCGGGAACGCGGTCGTGACCGCGAATCTGCAAAATTTACAGGGCACCTTTGCCGCCTGGTCGACGGAGATCGCCTGGCTGCCTGCCGTTTATGTCATGACCAATGTCTCAATTAACCTGCTGCTGGTGAAATTTCGCCAGCAGTTTGGTCTGCGGGCATTTACCGAAGGTTTTCTGGTGCTGTATATGCTGGTCACCTTTTTTCACCTCTTCGTCAACGATCTGAGTTCCGCGCTAATGGTACGCGCGGCGCACGGTATGGTCGCCGCCGCGCTCAGTTCGCTGGGTATTTATTATCAGATACAGGCCTGGCCTGCGAAACACCGTCTGAAAGCGTTAACGATCGGTATTACCGGGTCGTCGCTGGCTATTCCCCTCGCCCGGTTGTTCTCTACCGAACTGCTGCAACTGGATGAGTGGCGCGGCCTGTACTTCTTTGAGCTGGGACTGGCGCTGGTTTCGCTGGGCTGCGTCATCGCCTTAAAACTGCCTCCCGGCGACAGACGTAAGGTTTTTGAAAAGAAAGACTTTATTACTTTTATTCTGCTCGCGCCCGGCATGGCGCTGGTTTGTGCCGTGCTGTCGCTGGGGCGACTGGACTGGTGGTTTGAAGCGCCCTGGATTGGCTGGTCTCTGGCGCTGGCGACGGTACTCATCATCAGCGCAATTGTGTTCGAGCATAACCGCAGCAATCCGCTGTTGAATACGCGCTGGCTCTCCAGCGGCAGTATTCTCCGCCTGGGGCTGATTATGTTGCTGATCCGCATTGTGCTGGCGGAGCAAAACACCGGCGTAATTGGCTGGCTACAATACGCTGGCTTACAGAATGAGCAAATGACGCATCTGGCCTGGTCAATTTTCGCTGGCATTGTGTGCGGCATCATCACCAGTTGCCTGACGATTAAACCGACGAGGCTGGCCTGGCCCGTGATTACGTCGCTGGCATTGATGATCGTCGCCTCGCTGCTCGACAGCCACTCCACAAACCTGACGCGCCCCGACCAGTTAATGGTCAGCCAATTCTTACTCGGCTTTGGCAGCGCGTTCTTCCTTGCCCCGGCAATGCTGGCGGGTATCGGCGGCGTCATCGCCGATCCGCGCAATCTGGTCAGTTTTTCCGTCTTATTTGGGATGAGTCAGAACATCGGCGGTCTGCTGGGCTCCGCCATTCTCGGCACGTTCCAGACCTGGCGTGAAAAATATCACTCCAGCCTGCTGGCCGATCAGCTCACCACGCTAAATCCGCTGGTGAATGAGCGTCTACAGATGTACAGCCAGATGTACAAAAGCCTGATTGGCGACAGCGCATTGCTGAACACCCAGGCGATCGCCCAGCTACAAACCGTTACGTCGCTTGAGGCAAATATCCTCGCCTATAACGATACTTATTTACTGACGGCCAGCATTGCCGCCGCTACGCTAATCTGGATTTTATGGCGCTTGCTGCGACTGCGTATTACCGCCCGGATGGCGCTGAAAAAAGCCACCGGAACCAAGTAACAGATGAAAATTATGTTTATCGCTTTACCTCAGGAGCCGCTATGAGTCAGCAGGATGCCGCCAAAGAGCAGGCAAATACCCGAAACAATCTCCGTGTGGTGTCAATTTTTGCCGCTGCCGCCATTGGCCTCGTCGGGGTTCTGGTGATCCTCTACGCCTGGCAATTACCGCCGTTTACCCGCCATACGCAATTTACGGATAACGCCTATGTGCGTGGACAAACCACCTTTATTAGCCCGCAGGTGAATGGATATATCACGCAGGTGAATGTGCAGGACTTTGTGCAGGTGAAAAAAGGCGAACTGCTGATGCAGATCGACGACCGTATTTATCGCCAGCGTGTCCATCAGGCCGAAGCGCAGCTGGCCATGAAAATCGCCGCGTTAAATAACAACCTGCAACAGCGTAAAAGCGCCGAAGCCGTGATTGCGCGCAATGAAGCGGTACTGAAGAACGCCAAAGCGCAAAGTCTGAAGACTCAGGCAGATTTGAAACGCGTGAAAGATCTCACCGCCGACGGTTCACTGTCGATTCGTGAACGCGATGCGGCGCTGGCCAGCGCCGCGCAAGGCAGCGCGGATATCGACCAGGCGAAAGCCACGCTGGAGATGTCACGACAGGATTTACAAACGGTGATCGTCAACCGGGGAGCGCTGGAAGCCGACGTTGAAAATGCCCGCGCAGCGTTAGAGCTGGCGCAGATCGATCTGCAAAATACCCGCATTGTCGCGCCGCGCGACGGCCAGCTTGGGCAGATTGCCGTCCGCCTCGGCGCGTACGTCACCGCCGGAACGCACCTCACCACGCTGGTGCCGCCGCAGCACTGGGTTATCGCCAATATTAAAGAGACGCAACTGGCGGAGCTGCGCGTGGGTCAGCCGGTACGATTTACCGTCGATGCGCTGAATGATCGGGCTTATGAAGGCCGGGTGGAGAGCATTTCTCCGGCAACCGGCGTGGAGTTCAGCGCCATTACGCCGGACAACGCGACCGGCAACTTTGTCAAAATCGCCCAGCGCATTCCGGTTCGGGTGGAGGTGCTGGGTAAACCGGAGGAGATTGCGCGATTGCGTCCGGGTATGTCGGTGCAGGTACATATCGATACCCGGGAGGCGAAACAATGACGCGCCGTCCCGTTGCCGCTTTGCTGTTCGCCCTGCTGCTCAGTGGCTGTCAGTCGGTTGATGTGGCACCCGCAAAACCGTCTTTGCAAATCCCCGCCGCCTGGCGAACCGCCACCGGCCCCGCCAGCGTAACAGAACAGGTATGGTGGAGAAATTTTCACGACAGTCATCTGAATCGTTATGTCGATCAGGCGCTGCAAAATAACAGCGACGTGCTGATTGCCCGCGAACGGGTAAATGAATACCAGGCCAGGGTCTATGCCGCCGAAGGCAGCCTGTTCCCCTCGCTGAATGCGGGCGTTAGCGGAGCGCGGGCGCGAACGCAGTCTGCGGCAACTGGACTTCCGATCTACAGTACGTTGTATAAGGGCAGCCTGACGGCAAGCTACGATGTCGATATCTGGGGCGTTAATCGCAGCACCGCCAGTGCAGCGCAGGCCTCGCTGGCGGCGCAAAAAGCGGCGGCGGCCGCCGCCGATCTGACCGTTGCCTCGTCCGTTGCGTCCGGTTATGTCACGCTGCTGGCGCTGGATGAGCAGCTCAACGTGACAAAATCGACGCTGAAATCGCGTGAAGAAGCCTGGAATCTGGCAAAACGGCAATATGAAACAGGCTACAGCTCGCGCCTGGAATTGATGCAGTCGGATTCTGAGCTTCGCTCGACGCGCGCGCAAATTCCCCTGCTTGAGCACCAGATCGCACAACAGGAAAACGCGCTGAGTCTTCTGCTGGGCAGCAACCCGACGCGGCTGGCCCGTAGCGACCGTTTTGATGCGCTGACGCCCTTAACGTTGCCGTCACAGTTGCCCTCTTCGTTGCTCAACCGCCGTCCTGATGTTGTGCAGGCCGAGAGACAGCTTATTGCGACCGATGCGACGCTTGCCGCCTCTCGCGCCAGCCTGCTGCCGTCGATCAACCTGACGGCGACCGGATCGGTGCAGGATCGCACGCTCCCCGGTCTGCTTGACGACCCGCTCCGCTTATGGAGTATCGGCGGCAGCATTCTCGCCCCTCTGCTTAACCGTCAGGCATTGAATGCGCAGGTTGATATTTCCCAGTCCCAGCGTAATCAGGCGCTGTACAGTTATGAAAAAACCGTGCGTAACGCCTTCAGAGAGGTAAACGATAGCCTCGACGCCATCACCCGCTATCAGGAACAACTCAGTGAACTACAGGCGCAGCAGGATGTGGCGCAGGAAACATTGCGCATCGCCCAGAATCGCTATCGCAATGGCTATTCGTCTTATCTGGATGTACTGGACGCCCAGCGCACGCTGTTCTCAGTGCAAACCAATGTGGTGCAGGTGAAAAACAATCTGCTGCTGGCGCAGATTGATCTCTACAAAGCGCTGGGCGGCGGCTGGTCAGTCTGACGTCATCCGTACGGCAAGTGGTGAATGATTTCGCGGACGTTATAGACCATGCCAGACAGCGATACCACCAGCAAAAACAGCGATGACGCCAGCCCAATACGCCTGCTGTGATGCGGTGACAACCATTTATTGATGAGCAGGATGTACAGCGATAAAACAGCAAAATCAAAAATGATCCACACCACCGTCAGCGTCATAATGCTGGCGGCGAAGTTCTGCGTCACCGCAATAAACTGAGGGAAGAAAGCGACAAAGAAAAGGATGTCTTTCGGATTTGAAATGCCGGTAATAAATCCCCGGATCACCCCGCCGTCGCCCGCAGCGACCGTGTTTTCTTGCGCATTTGCCTGCGGATTCCCCGCCCGCAGGCTGATTAACGCGCCGTAGCCGATATACAACGACCCTGCGATCCCCAGCAAAGACAGAAACAAACCGGAGATCGACACCACCCCGGCCAGCATCAGCGCCGCCAGGATAATCAGCACCAGAGAGGCGCTGTTCGTTCCGATCACCGTCGCAAAGGCTTTACGCGCGCCGTGCCGGGCCGCCGTTCCGGTTACCAGCGCAACCACCGGGCCGGGCGTGACCAGCAACAGTAAAACCGATAAACTATACGCACTCAGCAATGTCAGATTAATCAACGCCTTTTCTCCTTCATAACGCACACAGGCCCGGAAACTCCCGGCATTATTCAGCGAGCGATGACGTTTGAAAAACGAATAAAACTGCTATTTAATGTGAGTAAAACTCACAATAGCGTATCGCCATGACTCTGCCGCCACTGTATGCCCTGCGCGCTTTTGAAGCCGCCGCCCGCCTCGGATCATTCAGCAAAGCCGCTGACGCGCTGAACGTCACTCCGGGCGCGATCAGCAGACATATCCGTACTCTGGAGACAACGTTTGACTGCCCGCTGTTTCACCGCAACGGCCCGCAGGTTGAGGTAACGGAAGCGGGACGCGCGCTGGCGGAGCAGCTGGCCGCAGGCTTTCGGACGCTGGAAAACGCCTGCTCCGCGTTTCGCAACCAGCAGCACGGTCTGCGCTTAAAGGCGCCTTCAACCCTGACAATGGGCTGGTTGCTGGACGTGCTGAACAGCGTACATCAGCAGGAGCCCTCGCTTAACGTGGAGCTTTCCAGCGTCTGGATGGACACCGATACGGTGGATTTCAATCGCGAACCCTTTCACTGCGCCATCCTGTTAGGCAACGGTCATTTTGGTTCCGGCACGCAAAGCAGGCTGCTTTTTAAAGAGTGGCTGATCCCGATATGCGCCCCCGAGCTGCTTGAACAGGTACGAGAAAACATTGCCGACTGCGAGCTTATTCATCCTTCGCCGGACCGGCGCGACTGGACGCGATGGCTGGCACGCAGCGGTAAATTTAACGGGCTGAATACCCGTCGGGGAAAAGTGTTCGACACGCTGGAACAGGGAAATCAGGCGGCGATAAGAGGGCATGGCGTCTCCGTGGGCGATCTGCTGCTCAGTCTGGAGGCGGTAAAAAGCGGTCTGCTCGCCCTTCCGTTCAATGAAGCGGTAGCAACCGGAGAAGGCTACTATCTGGTCTGGCCGCAAGATACGGCATTCGAAAAAGACATTGCGCTGCTTTATGACAGGCTAAAGCGCGCCGCCCCGCAGGAGATACCCGAAGGTATCTCCTGCCTGAGCTGAGCATGGAGCTACAGGCTGATTTGCTCCATCGCCTGTAAAATGCGCTTATCGGAGATCGGGTACGGCGTGCCGAGCTGTTGTGCAAAGTAGCTGACGCGCAGCTCCTCAATCATCCAGCGGATTTCTTTGACGTCGTCATCATCACGGCGGGCTGGCGGCAGCTTGTTAATCCACTGCTGCCAGGCCTGCTGCACGCTTTCGATTTTCAGCATCTGCGCCCTGTCACGGTGCGGATCGACCGCCAGTTTCTCCAGCCGTTTTTCAATCGCCTGCAAATAGCGCAGCGTATCGCCGAGGCGCTTAAAGCCGTTGCCGGTGACAAAACCGCGATACACCAGCCCGCCCATTTGCGCTTTGATATCAGACAGCCCCAGCGCCATCGTCATATCCACGCGTCCTTTCAGACGTTTGTTGATCGTGAACACGGCGGTCAGGATCTGCTCGACCTGCTTCGCGATATCGACAACGGTGTCGTTCAGCTCAGCACGCACCTTCTCATGCAGCGCGGCAAAAGCCTCTTCCGTCCATACCGGGCCGCCATTGGCGTCGATCAGCTTGTCCACGCCGCAGGAGATGCAGTCGTCAATCAACTCCAGCACTTTGCCATACGGGTTGAAGTACAGACCGAGCTTGGCTTTATTCGGCAGCTTTTCGTGCAGATACTTAATCGGCGACGGAATATTCAGCAGCAGTAAGCGGCGTAAACCGCACCACATTGCCTGTTGCTGCTCCAGCGGATTGTCGAACAGCCTGATGGCGACGCTATCACGCTCGTCTACCAGCGCTGGCCACGCCTTCACTTTGTAATTGCCGCGTTTCTGCTCATAGCTTTCCGGCAGCTGACCGAAACTCCAGATGTGCAGCCCACTCTGCTCGATGCCGTCATCAGCCACCGCCGAGAGCGTCTCCTGGACTTTCCCTTTCAGCGCCTCTTTCAGCCCCTGCAAAGCTCGCCCTTCCTGCAACTTCTTGTTTTTGTCATCCACCACGCGGAAGGTGATCTTCAGATGATCGGGCACCTGATCCCAGTGCCAGTCTTCGCGATCTACCGTCACGCCGGTCATCCGCCGCAATTCACGCTCCAGCGCATCCAGCAACGGTAGCTCCAGCGGTGTTACGCGACCTAAAAACGCTTCGGCATAGTTCGGCGCCGGAACAAAGTTCCGTCGTACCGGTTTCGGCAGCGATTTAATCAGCGCAATCACCAGCTCTCGGCGCAGACCTGGAATTTGCCATTCAAACCCGGACTCTTCCACCTGGTTTAACAACGGAAGCGGGATATGGACGGTGACGCCGTCGGCGTCGGCGCCCGGTTCAAACTGATAGCTCAGCCGCAGCTTAAGATTTCCCTGGTGCCAGAAGTTCGGGTAATCCAGCTTACTGATTTTTTCCGCGCCCTCTTTGATGAGCATACTCTTTTCAAAGTTGAGCAGATCCGGCGTTTCACGGCTGACTTTTTTCCACCAGTTGTCGAAGTGGCGCGCGGAGATCACGTCATGACTGATGCGCTGGTCGTAGAACTCAAACAGCGTCTCATCATCGACCAGAATGTCGCGACGGCGCGATTTGTGCTCCAGCTCTTCCACTTCCGCACGCAGTTTCAGGTTGTCGCGGAAGAAGGCGTGGCGCGTCTGCCAGTCGCCCTCTACCAGCGCATGACGAATAAACAACTCGCGACACAGCGCCGGGTCGATCTGGCTGTAATTCACCTTACGCGCGGCCACTATCGGCAGACCGTACACGGTCACTTTCTCCGTCGCCATCACCGCGCCCTGCGCCCGTTCCCAGTGCGGTTCGCTGTAAGAACGCTTAATCAGATGCTGGGCAACCGGTTCCACCCACTCGGGATCGATGCGCGCCGCAATGCGCCCCCACAGGCGGCTGGTTTCCACCAGTTCTGCGACCATCGCCCACTTCGGCGGCTTCTTGAACAAACCGGAACCCGGGAAGATGGAGAAACGGGCGTTGCGCGCGCCGGTATACTCCTGCTTGTCGGCATCTTTCATCCCGATATGCGACAGCAGCCCGGTCAGCAGCGCGATATGCACTTCACGGTATTGCGCCGGTTCGCTGTTTACCGGAATACCCAGCTCTTTCACCACCTGGCGCAATTGGGTGTAGATATCCTGCCATTCGCGCACGCGCAAATAGTTCAGGTAATCGGTGCGGCACAGGCGGCGGAACTGGTTCGACGACAGCGCTTTCTGCTGCTCGCCGAGGTAATTCCACAGATTCACAAAGGCGAGGAAGTCAGACTCTTTATCGTGGAAACGACGGTGTTTCTCATCGGACGCCTGCTGTTTATCCATCGGGCGCTCACGCGGGTCCTGAATAGACAGCGCGGAGGTGATGATCATCGCCTCACGCACGCAGCCGTGTTTCTGCGCTTCCAGCACCATCCGCGCCAGACGCGGGTCTACCGGCAACTGCGACAACTGGCGTCCTGAAGGCGTCAGTTTATAAGCCGTTTGCTGCTCATCGGTCGTAATCGCCCCAAGCTCTTCCAGCAGACGCACGCCGTCCTGAATGTTGCGTTTATCCGGCGCTTCAACAAACGGGAATGCGGCGATATCGCCCAGCCCCAGCGCCGTCATTTGCAAAATAACCGAAGCCAGGTTGGTACGCAGAATCTCCGGGTCGGTAAATTCCGGGCGCGACAGGAAGTCATCTTCCGAATACAGACGGATGCAGATCCCTTCCGACACACGTCCACAGCGGCCTTTACGCTGGTTAGCGGAAGCCTGTGAAACCGGTTCAATCGGCAGCCGCTGCACTTTGGTGCGGTAGCTGTAGCGACTGATGCGCGCGGTGCCGGGATCGATAACGTACTTAATGCCCGGTACGGTCAGCGAGGTTTCCGCCACGTTAGTCGCCAGCACGATGCGACGTCCGCTGTGCGACTGGAACACGCGGTTCTGCTCGCTGTTAGAGAGGCGTGCATACAGCGGCAATACTTCGGTATGGCGCAAATTGAGTTTATTGAGCGCATCGGCGGTATCGCGGATTTCACGCTCGCCGCTCATAAAGATCAGGATATCGCCGGGACTTTCACGCCCCAGTTCATCCACCGCGTCAAAAATCGCCTGAAGCTGATCGCGCTCGGTATCGTCCGCTTCTTCGACAATTGGACGATAGCGCACCTCAACCGGGTACGTTCTGCCGGAAACTTCAATGATCGGCGCATTGTTAAAATGACGCGAGAAGCGCTCCGGGTCGATGGTCGCGGAGGTGATGATGATTTTCAGATCCGGGCGACGCGGCAACAGCTCTTTCAGGTAGCCAAGCAGAAAGTCGATATTCAGGCTGCGCTCGTGCGCTTCATCAATGATGATGGTGTCGTACTGCATCAGCAGCCTGTCCTGCTGGATTTCCGCCAGCAGGATACCGTCCGTCATCAGCTTGACCATCGTGTTGTCGCTGACGTGATCGCTGAAACGGACTTTATAACCGATGCAGCCGCCCGGTTCCGTTTGCAACTCTTCGGCAATACGGTTGGCAACGGTACGCGCCGCCAGACGACGCGGCTGCGTATGGCCGATCAGCCCTTTAATACCGCGCCCCAGCTCCATACAAATTTTCGGCAACTGCGTGGTTTTACCCGAGCCGGTCTCCCCCGCCACAATCACCACCTGGTGGTCGCGAACGGCCTCCAGGATGGCCTGTTTTTTCTGGCTGACAGGCAGGTTTTCTGGATACGTTATTTCCGGTCTGGCGGCTTCGCGCAGCACAATTTTACCTGCTGCCTGTTCAATCTCTTTCGCCATCTCCAGGAGAATGGCCTGTTGTGCATCAGGTTTTTTAACCTTCTTCACGCCATGCAGGCGGCGGGCAAAGCGCTGCCTGTCACGCAGCATCAGCGTATCCAGCTGTTGCTGAAGTGCGGCGAAGGTGATTTTCTGTTGTTCTGTCATAGCATTAGAGGGCAGTGCTCTGCCGGGTAAAATCTCTTTTTAATGATTGGTATAGAGTACCACATCGGCGCTTTTCGTGTGTTGTTCAATAATTTCGAACATAGGATTCGATATATTGCGCTATCTCTGCGACAGGATTGTGAATAGAGTGTCAACAAGCAACGGGGCTCACCCCATTCAAACACATAAAAGGAAACACCCATGAGCAAAGTATTAGTTCTTAAATCCAGTATTCTGGCAGGGTACTCTCAGTCTGGTCAGTTGTCTGATTATTTTGTTGAACAGTGGCGCGAAAAGCATCCTGCGGATGCAATCACCGTGCGCGACCTGGCCGCGAATCCTGTTCCGGTACTGGATGGCGAACTGGTGGGTGCCCTGCGCCCGAGCGACGCTCCGCTGACTCCTCGTCAACAGGACGCGCTGTCGCTGTCCGACGAGCTGATCGCGGAACTGCAAGCGCACGATGTGATCGTCATTGCGGCGCCGATGTACAACTTCAACATCCCGACTCAGTTGAAAAACTATTTTGACCTGGTTGCCCGCGCGGGCGTCACCTTCCGTTACACCGAGAAAGGGCCGGAAGGTCTGGTGACCGGTAAACGTGCGGTGATTCTCTCCAGCCGTGGTGGTATCCACAAAGATACTCCGACTGACCTGATCGCGCCGTACCTGAAAGTCTTCCTGGGCTTTATTGGTATCACCGACGTGAACTTCGTGTTTGCTGAAGGGATTGCTTACGGCCCGGAAGTCGCGGCCAAAGCGCAGTCTGATGCCAAAGCGGCGATTGACAGCGTTGTTGCTGCATAAGATTTTTCATCGCTAATTTGCCTCATCCGGCCTGCAAGGGGTGTCATCCTCCCGCAGGCCGGATAACCTCCATCAGGCATTCATGCCATTCAGCACCGCAAGAACCTCATCCGAAAGTTGCAAATCCCCTGCCGCCATATTTTCACGCAAATGCGTCACTGACGACGTTCCCGGAATTAACAGGATATTGGCTGAACGTTGCAGCAACCATGCCAGCGCTACCTGCATTGGCGTCGCATTCAGGCTGGCGGCAACGTCGGAGAGCGTTGATGACTGCAACGGCGTAAACCCGCCCAGCGGGAAGAACGGCACATAAGCGATACCCTCGCCCGCCAGCGCGTCAATAAGTGCGTCATCCTGGCGATGGGCGATATTGTACTCATTCTGCACGCAAACAATTTCGGCAATCTTCCTCGCCTCAGCCACCTGGTTCGCGGTGACATTGCTCAGACCGATATGCTTCACCAGCCCCTGCTGCTGAAGTTCAGCCAGCACGCTAAAACTCTCTTCGATAGATCCTTCATGCGGGCCATGACCGTCGCCGAACATAACGCGCAGGTTGACCACATCCAGCACATCAAGTCCGAGATTACGCAGATTATCGTGAACCGCCTGCTTCAGTTCCGCAGGCGAGAAAGCGGGCAACCACGACGCATCTTCCCCGCGACGGGCGCCAATTTTGGTGACGATCGCCAGATCGTCAGGGTACGGATGCAGCGCTTCTCGAATGATTTGGTTCGTAACATGCGGGCCGTAAAAATCGCTGGTATCAATGTGATTCACACCCAGCGAAATCGCCTCCCGAAGCACCGTCAGCGCGACGTGACGGTCTCTCGGCGGGCCAAATACACCAGGTCCTGCCAGTTGCATTGCCCCATACCCCAGCCGTTTTACCTGCCGGGAACCGAGAGAAAACGTCGCTGAATTACCGTGACTTGCCATAACTGCCCCTCTTGCTGAATATCGCTTCGGAGCAGACAGTATAGAAACTTACCCTGCAAATTATCGCGCTTTATCATACAAAACAGAAAATACGTAGAAGCTACGCACTGTTGCCAGTTACTTTTTCAGCCACTTACCGTTAATACCCTGTACATACTCACCCGGCTTTGCACGGTCGACCAGCTTTTGTCCGGCCATTTTCGCCACCTCATCCACCGGAATCTGATGGCTTTTCGCCAGCTGTTGATAACTGGCGCTACGCTCTTTATTAATCTCGCTGACGAGCGAGCGCGTTTCTGGATCGGTTGCCAGCGCCACCAGATAACCATTAAGCGTTTCCCCCACTCGCCCTTGCGTTCTCGCTTCGCTCAGGGTCAACGCGATGGCGTTGCAGCTCAATAAACTCAGGATAAGAACGGTCGCTCTAAGCTGTTTTTTCATCATGACCTCAGAACAAATCACTGCGTGACTTCAATAAACTTTCCACGTCCTTATCAACCTTGATATGAATTTCATGCTCAATTTTGACGTTCATATTGATGGTGATCGGTTCCTTCGGCGCTGCAACTTCAATACGCGGCGTACAGCCCGCCAGTAAGAAGAGCGCCAGCATGGCAATCATCGTTTTCATTGTTGTTCCTCACATTCCTTGCCTTCCGGGCAACGGGTTTCCGGCAACGCGGTGTTTTGTTCAAGCCATGCCTGTAAGTTGTCGCCAAAACGCAAACTGCGCCAGAGCGTAAAGACATTTTCTTCATGGGTATAGTTCAGGTTAACCGTGCCGACTTTACCGTCCACATGGCTTTTACCCGTGACCGTCGCCTGCATGGTCAGCACACCCAGATTGTCCAGATTAATTTTCGTCCACGAACGGGCAATCTCCATATAGCGTAACCAGTTGATTGCCGCGCCTGCCGCCATATTGTCTTTGACGACCGCATCGGCGGTATCTTTATCGATACGCAGCGTCATCGGGCCTGGATTGGTTAACCAGCCGTCTTTAATGATCCATTTTTCATTGCTCAGCCACAGCGGAAGCGCGCCGCTAACCGGGCCGGACATCGCAAATTGTTTGGGATTCACCGCGCTGATCAGTTCGCTGGAAGAGACATTTTGCACCCGCAGCAGTGCCGGATCGTGCTGCGGCATACGTAACTGCTTCATGATGATTTTGCCGCCCAGCACATCCACGCTCACGTCACTCAGCAATAAAGGATTCTCTTCGCTCCACGGATAACTTCCCTGGAGATCGGCCGTGATATTTTTCGCGGTGACCTGGTTTACCACCTCTGCGATGCGTAATGACACCGGCCCGCGCGTTCCCAGTTGCCAGGCGCCCTGACTGAAACGGAACGGCAACACAAAATCGACGCCGTTGATTTGGTTGTCCGGCATCCAGGCGCTACCGCCTTTCAGTACGCCGTGTCCACCCGCTTCGAACCCCTGATCCTCTGCGGCGGAAAAAGCCACCTGCGCGTACAGTTCGCCTGCGCGCAAATTCATTTTCCAGTCAGGAGGCAGCAAGGGCTGGAAGACCGTAACCGACTGTTTTGGCCACCAGGCCTGCCCGCGTAAACGAATGCCGTCCCAGCGCCCATTTACCCGCACTGGCCCAATCGCCCCGGCATGCAGGTCGCCTTTGAACTGGAATACCGTTGGGTCCGTTCCTTCAACGCTGAATTTGAGCGTTGACGGCGGTAAGACGCTGCCGCCGGTGAACACGGTATTGCCCGCATCCAGCGATAACGCGCCGCTGAAGGTCGGGTTCCCGGCATCACGAACCCACACGATCGGTTTATCCAGCACCAGGCGCGGAGACGCCACCGTCATCGTGCCGTATTGCAGTTGATCGAACCCGGTGGACAGGTCGGTAAGCGTGATGGTGTTGTCGTGCCATTCTCCTTTCCCGGCAACATCCCAACCGGCGTTCATCGGGGTGAAGCTGCCCTCGCCCCAGTAGCGCCACTGCCAGTGCCCCGCATCGGGAAGAAAATCATTCGCCAGCCCATCAAGATGCAGGACAAAGTCGCCCATCTTATTTTCGTGCGCGCGTAAAATTGCCTGTAATCGGCCATCAACTCCGCGTTGGGTGACTTTTATGCCAGCCAGCGGCCAGCGAATTTCGTCAATATCCAGAGAGTCGATCACCCGGCCACGAGAACGCAACAGCGCGCCGGGTTCAAAGGTCAGTTGTGGATCGGCCAGACTGCCGGTGAGCTGTGTCGGCAGTACCGCGTAAAAAATCAGATCGTCCTGTTTCGCTTCACCGGTTAAACGCAAGGGCATGTCGCTGTTATCCATACTCAGCTTGCCTGGCCCAATCGTCAGCACCGCATTGCCTTTACCCGCATCGCCTTGCGTCAGAACATTCAACCGGCCGCTTATCACCGCATTTTCAAGACCTGCCTGCCAGTTATTAATGTTGATCCCCAGACGTCCGCTCAGCGGAAAGCCCTGATACGGCCAGTTCCAGCGTCCATCGCTGATGGCAAGTTGCTGGCGAGTGACCTGCCAGGGGAGATCGAGCAGCGGCTCCGGGTTACCGCGCGCCATGACGATCAGCTGTCCGGCGTTGTCCCGCCACTCCAGTTCCGCATCCACCAGCGACGGTTCCTGCGGCAGGCTCAGCGTTGCGACGGCGTGTCCGTTCACCGGCAGCCCGTCCGGCACCAGAGGCAGCGTAAATTCCCCTTCCAGTTTTACAGGGGGCTGATTTTCGAAGGCGCTCACCTCCAGTTGGCTGACGGTGAAGTTTTGCCCGTGCAGCCGCCCCTGAAAGTTGACCTTCTCGCCCTGATAACGAATCTGTTGGAGGGCTGGCGTCAGCGAAAGCGACAATTTCCCCTGCCATTCCTGCCAGGGAGAAAGAATAAGCCTGTCGATATTAACCCAGGTATCAGGCAGCATAGACTGCCATTCTGCGAGCGTGCGCGGCGCTGCGGGCGATGGTTCAGATTCAGGGAGTTTTGCCAGACAGGCGGAGTCCAGTTCAAGCGTACCGATATTCAGCTGCCAGCGGCTGGGATGGGTGAGTTCCGCGCCGCTCATGCGTGCTAACGGGCAGTCCTCCACCAGATAACGCAGCTCCGGGATATGCAGGCCGTGGCGCGTAAGTTTCGGGCTTTCATCCAGCGCGATACGCGTACCAACCGGTAACCAGATGCCCGCCAGCGTAGGAAGCCACAGGCCAAGCGTCATGAGCAGCGTTAACGGTATAAGGATCAATAATAAAAGTAGCGCGAGAACGGCTTTGTATTTACCCTTCATGGGTAGTTAATATCCTGATTTAGCAAAAATTAAGCCGATAAGGCCCGTATTGTGGCATGTTTGGGCGCTCAGTTGAAGGCATCGCCCTCACTAAGGATAGATGTTCTGCCGCGACCCAACAATTTTGAGGCCGTCTTAGAAATGATAAAGTTGATGATATAACAGAGCGTTAGTATCCGATCCTTCTGCCATCTCACCGTGATGGCGCACATCCGCAGTCAGGCAAACATTTTGTACTGAATTAACTCAGTCTCCTGATTTATTACGGAAAACAGAGGCGCAGAGGACTGACCATTTGCAGATCCTCTGCCTGGGCTCACATTCCTGCCATCCTGTAGCAGCGTTTATACCCGGTATGTTCCATTCCTGAATGCCAGATACCGGGTAAGGTCATATTTCAGCAAAACTGCGCCAGCGCCAATCAAGAGAACATCCTTGATAATGAAGCTGTCAATTTTCCCCAGTTGTGGCAGCAGGCTCAGAGTCGTTACTCCTGTAGTGATAACAATGAGATCGCCTAGTATGCCAACACCAGGTCGGGCGAAGCCAATGATCAACGCAAGAAATGTAATGGTTTCCATAACGCCAAGGAAATAACTTCCCCCGTGGACACCAAAAATCAAATACAGAATATTGAGCCATGTTGATGAAATCAGAGGCTCCAGGGCCATAACTTCAAAATCAAACCATTTATAAGTACCAAACAGCATAAATACACCGATAACGCTCAGGCGAAGAATGACGATATCGTAATCTGAGCGAATAAATCGATTAATGAAATTCTTCATTCATATTCTCCGGGAAGATAATAATGAGATGCCAGCCAGATTTTATCTCAGATGAGAAATATCAGTTCAAAAAAAGCATTCCGATCAATGCCGTTACTTTTAAATGGCAGGTGCATTCCATTTTTTAAGCCGATTTTTTTCTTGATATTGTAAATATGCGAATATACTGTTTTCTTACTTCGACCTCTCATCCTGGCGATTTGCTCTACACTAAAGTGTTTATAGTATAAAAGGAAAGCGATAATTCTTTCATTATGTGTTAATGATTTACCTTGGTCATTCAAACAAGATCCATGCTTCATATTGCAAGGCTCTGACTTGCAGGCAAGGTAAAAATCATACCCGTAGAAAAGTATGCTCATGAGTCCGGCGAACTCATTATCACAGATAATAAAATACGTTTCTCTTTCGCTGTTAAAATGTTCAACGCCAAGTGCCTCACACGAATTGAATAATACTTCAGCGCCTTGCTGAAAATAAAAATCATGCGTCGCGATGATAATTTTCATTATTGCTCCATGAGCAGGGAGTAAAATACCCCCTGCTGTAAGCTTTAATCAGAACTCCAGACTAATACCCGTGTTCCATGAAACGGAATCTCCACCGGCCGCAACTGCCATTTTACCTGCAACATTGTCTGTAAAGCGGTAGCCGATCCCAACGGCTACTGCCTGCTTATCTGAATATCCTCCCAATGCCGCAGTAGCATTAAATTTACCCACGCTATAAGGCTGGAATAAACCTGCAAGCGCCGCATTCTGAGCTGCACTTTCACGAATTTCTTTGCGGTTGTTAGATATCTGTTTTTGCAGACCATTCATTCTGTCTGCCGCCATTTTTTGCCAGGATTCATGAAGATCTAAACGGCGACTATTCTTACTGGCCGCAGACTGGTTAGCATTGATTTTTCCAGATAAATATTTGCTGGTCTGAGAAAGCTCGCCACGAACAGCTTCCGTATTGTTGTCTATACGCGCGTAAGCATCCCTTTTGACACTGCCGATTTCGCCGCGCAAGGAATCACCCTGCTGCTTAAGCTCGTCACGCACGGCTTTTGCATTACTGTCGGCCCGTGCGTAGGCATCCCTTTTGGCGCTGCCGATTTCACCACGCAGGGAATCACCCTGCTGCTTAAGCTCACCACGCACGACTTTCGCATTATTGTCAGCCTGTGCAATTGCATCAGCTTTGGCCTGGCCGATTTCGCCGCGCAGAACATCCTTTTGTTCATCCAGTTCTTTATTAACCTTCCCAACGCTTACGGTCACGTCCTGTTTCACCGTATTTATTGCGTCCCGCTGTGAAGACAGCGAGCGATTTTGAGCATCAATATGCTCCGCTAAAACATCAGTATAAACACTCTGCAAGATATCCCGAGCACTAATAGCATTATCAACATACTCTCTCGTACTTTTATCTGTAGATTTAATATACTCTCTCGTACTGTCATTTGTAGCCTTTACATGACTATCTATATACTTAATCAGTTCTTCTTTAGAAACGCCCCCTTTTTGAGAAACGGTTTGAGCTAATGTAGCCAGTTGGGTATATAGCTCACGTTTAGTGACTGTTTTATCGAGATCGTTGTCCTGGCCCGCTGCCCAACTGATATTGCTTAGAGCCCCGAACAAAACCACACCTAACATAGAGGCCATAACATTCTTATGCATGTAAACACCCTTAAATTAAAATTAGGAACAATTTTTATCTATTGCAGAAATAAACAGACTCAACCAGAGAACAACAATCTGGAATTCGCCATCTTTTGCGTAGGAAGTTTTCAATCAACCAGACTTGCCTGATTCCAACTTTTAAATTAATTGCTATCATCTCTCGACTGAAGCCAGAAAGTATTAGTGCAAGAACACTTTTAGACAGCTTCGATAACCTCCCGGAAGAAAGTCGCGCATGTGTTATTTCATTAAGTAAAGGTACTGTATCCGTAAGATATGCTGTATCCTGAACAGATTCTTTCCTTAGTAAAACAGGAGGAAGAAAATAAATTACACGCTGTATTGTTTTATCGTGGTGTTTTACACCGCTTCTCCCTTCAATAGTGAAGTAGTTAAAAAACTCAGCAATGGTCTCATCCACAGGCAAAAAATAGCCATGCTTAAATATCAATGCTGCGCACGGGTAACATTCCCGAACATGCAGCCAGAAACTCAAAAATAAAGACGGCCGCCCATATATTACGACAGTAGCTGAAGGATACCTGTGAAGCTGCTCCAGTAGACTACATGTAGAGCAGGCATTTTCAGTTATTGAAATTGGTTTATTCAATAAGGTTATCTTGCTTACTGTTCCAGGCTTATTCATCGACAGATTCATCGCGTACATTTTTATTCCATTAAAAAGTCGCTACGATACTGCGCGCAGTCATAATAATACCTCCAACTTAACTTCGCCGGATAAGACAGGATTTAACATGCTGTGTTGTTAATAGTATGTATTAAGTTACGGCAATATCACCCCTCCACTCTTGTTTGTATTAAACGTGTTAATAAAAATCACGAGGATTCAAGTTAAAATAACAAAACTAATTTCTTGGTTAAATTATGCTTATTTGGAATCCTTTGACAATCCCTTGATAAACGGGATAACAGGAGCATATCAACGCCTGTTTAAATAAGTGCAAAAAATAAAAGGGAAATTACCGCTGGTCACACCAGACAGGACAATTGGTGAAATTTGCAGAAATGTGATAAGCATCACAGCAAATGAAAAAACGCATTAAATTCATCATGGAATGGAGCGATGAGCAGAGCAATTATCAATTTTTGTCAATCAATTGAAGCGATAGGTGATTTCGTATGAAAGTGAGGGTTTGCAGGTTATGTCTGTCGGTTGTTCGACGTTACGAACGTCTGTCAGCCTGATTCGCTACAGAAAGGATACGTCAGTCTGTGGAAGAGTAACTGACCCACTGATAAGGCGTGGGTTCAGAATGACCGAAAGGGAAATATGTGTTAAAGAAAGTTGTTTAATTTTAGTATGATAGGTGCCTTAAGAAGAGATGTTCTAAAATTATTCATTATGTCATGGTCACGCCTATCAATTATTTTTTAAATTTTGTAAGATAATTTTAATTGATTCAATGTTATTCCACCATCGCTGGAGAAAGTCTTATGAAACTCGCTGTTTACAGTACAAAGCAGTACGACAAGAAGTACCTGCAACATGTTAACGAGTCCTTTGGTTTTGAACTTGAATTTTTTGACTTTCTGCTGACTGAGAAAACGGCAAAAACCGCCAACGGTTGCGAGGCGGTATGCATCTTCGTTAATGACGACGGCAGCCGCCCGGTTCTGGAAGAGCTGAAAAAGCACGGCGTAAAATACATTGCGCTGCGTTGCGCTGGCTTCAATAACGTCGATCTGGACGCCGCAAAAGAGCTGGGTCTGCAAGTCGTGCGCGTCCCGGCCTATTCTCCTGAAGCCGTCGCCGAACATGCGATTGGTATGATGATGACGCTGAACCGTCGCATTCATCGCGCTTATCAACGTACCCGTGATGCAAACTTTTCACTGGAAGGTCTGACCGGTTTTACCATGCACGGTAAAACGGCTGGCGTGATCGGGACGGGCAAGATCGGCGTCGCCGCGTTGCGTATTCTGAAAGGTTTTGGTATGCGACTGCTGGCGTTTGATCCTTACCCAAGCGCCGCCGCGCTGGAGCTTGGCGTGGAGTATGTCGATCTGCCGACGCTGTTTGCGGAATCTGATGTCATTTCTCTGCATTGCCCGTTGACAGCTGAAAACTACCATTTGCTTAATCATGCCGCGTTCGATCAGATGAAAAATGGGGTGATGGTGATCAACACCAGTCGTGGGGCGTTGATTGATTCGCAGGCGGCAATTGAAGCGCTGAAAAACCAGAAGATTGGCTCACTGGGGATGGACGTCTATGAAAACGAACGCGATCTGTTCTTTGAGGACAAGTCCAACGATGTGATTCAGGATGACGTATTCCGTCGTCTGTCTGCCTGCCATAACGTGCTATTCACCGGGCACCAGGCTTTCCTGACCGCGGAAGCGTTGACCAGCATCTCGGAAACCACTCTGCAAAATCTGGAACAGCTCTCAAAAGGTGAAACCTGCCCGAACGCCCTGTTCTGACCCTTCTGCTCCCCTGCGTTCAGGGGAGCACTTTCAGATAATCCCCGATGATATACCAGGCTATATCATTACAATTATGAATGATTTCCCGTCAGCAAATGTAGAGAGTTTTAATGAAGAAGATCGTCGCACTGGTTGCACTCAGCATGCTTATGGCAGGCTGCGTCAGCAATGGAAAAGTCTCCGTTAACCGTGATCAGCTACAGCATCACCGTTTTGTTCTGGAGAGTGTAAACGGAAAACCAGTCGCTGCGGGTAAGAACGCCCCGGAGTTAAGCTTCGGTGAAAAAATGACGGTTTCCGGCCGCATGTGCAACCGCTTCAGTGGCCAGGGCAAGCTGTCTGATGGCGAGCTGAAAGTCAAAGAAATGGCGATGACGCGTATGATGTGCGCCGACCCGCAGTTAAATGAACTGGATCACACCATTAGCGCGATGCTCAAACAGGGCGCGCAGGTCGACTTAACGGCTAACCAGTTGACGCTGGCGACCGCAGAACAAACGCTGATGTTCCGACTGGCTGATTTAGTGCATTAATAGCTGCCGCAGCTTCCAGCGGCGAGCGACTGTTCACTACAGCGTTTGCCGTTGGGTAATGCACACATGCCAATCGCCGATCCGTCAAGCTGACGGGCAACAGAGAGCGACCCGCCAATCATGGCGCAGTTGGCTTCCCCGGAACTGGACATTGCCGCCTTTAACCCCGGAGCAACATGCGCTGCCGTCGCCTGCTGAACAGGCTCATTACTACAGGCCGACAATAATAACGCGGCACACCCCACTAAAAACGCTGCGCGCATCTCTCTCCCCTCTGAACGTTAGCCGAAACGACACCGCCATAAATAATAGGCAGGCTGCCCTGCGTCGTCGAGAGGCAAACTGCCCATTTATGCGGTTCATTGACATTTTTTAGCAATTTTTTTGCCCTCTCTTTGATCAAATCATTCATTCCCTCTATTCCAGGGACACAAAAGCGAAAATGGTAGAGATCGGGGTTTGCTAAAATAGAGAGATAACTATCAGGGCCCGCCGATGTTTCGCGAGTCCCTCTTTTTGTGCAATGTAAGGGTGTCATATGATCACTATTGACGGTAATGGCGCGGTTGCTTCGGTCGCATTCCGTACCAGCGAAGTTATCGCCATCTACCCAATTACGCCCAGTTCGACAATGGCTGAGCAGGCGGATGCCTGGGCCGGAAACGGGCTTAAGAACGTCTGGGGCGATACCCCTCGCGTCGTAGAAATGCAGTCGGAAGGCGGCGCCATCGCCACCGTTCACGGGGCATTACAGACCGGCGCGCTCTCGACCTCATTTACCTCATCTCAGGGCCTGCTGCTGATGATCCCAACGTTGTACAAACTGGCGGGACAGCTCACGCCGTTTGTACTCCACGTCGCCGCACGCACCATTGCTACTCATGCCTTGTCTATTTTTGGCGATCACTCTGATGTGATGGCGGTTCGCCAGACCGGCTGCGCCATGCTGAGCGCCGGTAGCGTTCAGGAAGCGCAGGATTTCGCGCTCATTTCGCAGATTGCCACGCTGAAAAGCCGCGTGCCATTTATTCATTTCTTTGATGGTTTCCGCACCTCGCATGAAATCAATAAAATTGTGCCGCTGGCGGATGACACCATTCTGAAACTGATGCCGCAGGCTGAAATTGACGCGCACCGCTCCCGCGCGCTCAATCCTGAACATCCGGTGATTCGCGGCACGTCTGCCAACCCGGATACCTACTTCCAGTCCCGTGAAGCCACGAACCCGTGGTACAACGCGGTTTATGACCACGTTGAACAGGCAATGAATGATTTCGCCGGGGCCACCGGTCGCCAGTACAAGCCGTTTGAATACTATGGCCATCCGCAGGCGGAACGCGTCATTATTCTGATGGGTTCCGCAATCGGCACCTGTGAGGAAGTGGTGGACGAGCTACTGGCGCGCGGCGAAAAAGTGGGCGTACTGAAAATCCGTCTGTTCCGTCCGTTCTCAGCAAAACATTTATTACAGGCGCTGCCGGAAACCGTACGTACCGTCGCCGTACTGGATCGCACCAAAGAGCCTGGCGCACAGGCCGAACCGCTGTATCTGGATGTGATGACCGCGCTGGCGGAGGCATTCAACAGCGGCGAGAGAGAAACCTTACCGCGGGTGATCGGCGGGCGCTATGGCCTCTCTTCAAAAGAGTTTGGCCCCGATTGCGTGCTGGCTGTTTTCAACGAACTGGCGAGCGCCAGACCCAAATCCCGCTTTACGGTTGGCATCTATGATGATGTCACTAATCTGTCTCTGCCCCTGCCGGAAAACACCCTGCCCGGTACAGCGAAACTGGAAGCGCTATTTTACGGTCTGGGCAGCGACGGCAGCGTTTCTGCAACCAAAAACAACATCAAGATTATTGGTAACTCCACGCCGTGGTATGCACAGGGTTACTTTGTCTATGACTCGAAGAAAGCTGGCGGCCTGACGGTCTCTCACCTGCGCGTCAGCGAGCAGCCGATTCGTTCCGCTTACCTGGTGGCGCAGGCTGATTTTGTCGGCTGCCACCAGTTGCAGTTTATTGATAAGTATCAGATGGCGGAACGTCTGAAACCAGGCGGTATTTTCCTGCTCAATACGCCGTACAACGCAGATGAAGTCTGGGCACGTCTGCCGCAGGAAGTTCAGGCGGTGCTGAACCAGAAAAAAGCGCGGTTCTTTGTGATTAACGCGGCTAAAATCGCCCGCGAATGCGGACTGGCGGCACGTATTAATACCGTGATGCAGATGGCCTTCTTCCACCTGACGCAGATTCTGCCTGGCGATAGCGCGCTGGCGGAATTACAGGGGGCGATAGCGAAAAGCTACAGCAGTAAAGGCCAGGAGCTGGTTGAGCGTAACTGGCAGGCGCTGGCGCTGGCGCGCGAATCGGTAACAGAAGTTCCGTTGCAGGCGGTGGACCCGCACAGCGCAAATCGTCCTCCGGTGGTGTCTGACGCCGCGCCCGATTTCGTTAAAACGGTTACAGCCGCCATGCTCGCCGGGCTTGGTGACGCCCTGCCCGTTTCAGCGTTGCCGCCAGACGGCACCTGGCCGATGGGGACGACCCGTTGGGAAAAACGCAACATCGCCGAAGAGATCCCTATCTGGAAAGAAGAGTTGTGTACCCAGTGTAACCACTGTGTCGCCGCCTGCCCGCACTCGGCGATCCGCGCTAAAGTGGTTTCGCCGGAAGCAATGGAGAACGCCCCGGCCAGCCTGCACTCGCTGGATGTGAAATCACGCGATATGCGTGGTCAGAAATACGTGTTGCAGGTGGCGCCGGAAGACTGCACGGGTTGTAACCTGTGTGTTGAAGTTTGCCCGGCGAAAGACCGCCAGAACCCTGAAATCAAGGCCATCAATATGATGTCCCGCCTTGAACATGTCGAAGAAGAAAAAGTGAATTATGACTTCTTCCTCAATCTGCCGGAAATCGACAAGAGCAAGCTGGAGCGTATTGATATTCGCACCTCTCAGTTGATCACGCCGCTGTTCGAATACTCCGGCGCCTGCTCCGGTTGTGGTGAAACGCCGTATATCAAGCTGCTGACCCAGCTGTATGGCGACCGCATGTTAATTGCCAACGCGACCGGCTGTTCTTCTATTTATGGCGGTAATCTGCCTTCAACGCCTTACACCACCGATGCCAACGGTCGCGGCCCTGCATGGGCGAACTCGCTGTTTGAAGATAACGCCGAATTCGGTCTGGGCTTCCGCCTGACGGTTGATCAACATCGCGTGCGCGTCATGCGCCTGCTGGAACAGTTCGCCGATCGCATCCCAACGGATTTAAACGACGCATTGCACGCCGAAGCGACGCCGGAAGTTCGTCGTGAACAGGTCGCCGCATTACGCCAGCATCTGAAAGATGTCGACGGCGCGCATGAACTGTTAACCGATGCCGATGCGCTGATTGAGAAATCAATCTGGCTGATTGGCGGTGACGGCTGGGCCTACGATATTGGCTTTGGCGGTCTGGATCATGTGCTGAGCCTGACCGAGAACGTCAATATTCTGGTTCTGGACACGCAGTGTTATTCCAATACCGGCGGACAGGCGTCGAAAGCGACGCCGCTTGGCGCGGTCACGAAGTTTGGCGAACACGGCAAGCGCAAAGCGCGTAAGGATCTGGGTGTGAGCATGATGATGTACGGTCATGTGTATGTCGCGCAGATCTCGCTGGGCGCGCAGTTAAACCAGACGGTGAAAGCAATCCAGGAAGCGGAAGCGTATCCGGGGCCATCGCTGATCATTGCCTACAGCCCATGTGAAGAACACGGCTACGACCTGGCGCTGAGCCACGATCAGATGCGTCAGTTAACGGCTACCGGCTTCTGGCCACTGTACCGCTTTGACCCGCGTCGCGCCGATGAGGGTAAACTGCCGCTGGCGCTGGACTCCCGTCCACCGTCAGACGCGCTGGCAGAGACGCTGCTCAACGAGCAACGCTTCCGCCGTCTGAATGCACAGCAGCCAGACGTTGCTGAACAGCTCTGGAAGGATGCGACGGCGGATCTGCAAAAACGCTATGACTTCCTTGCTCAACTGGCAGGTAAAGCGGAAAAGAGCGGTGCTGAATAATACGGCTGTTTGAGTATTCGTCAGAACGAAAAAAAGCCCGAACCAAGGTTCGGGCTTGTCAATTCATTCGCTGGAAGATCAGTACTTATCGCAATGGCCCAACGAAAAAAGCAAAATGTGACAATAAAGGCATATAACCCGCGCAGAATATCGCAACAAAATTAAATTGTATAATTTTTATTTTATATGTTTTATTAAAAAACATTCATGTCAATTATCATCATTTCTGTAGAATTATTTAATTAAGATTTTACTTAAGACGTAACAATTCATATTTATCTCTTTACGGAACTTCTCCTTTAGCATGATTTCACTTCCCTTATGGGGAGTCACAGGTAAATAAAAAAACTAAAGGGTTATTTCAATGAAAAGAAAAGTACTGGCTCTCGTAATCCCTGCCCTGTTAGCCGCAGGCGCGGCCCACGCCGCTGAAGTTTATAATAAAGACGGCAATAAATTAGATCTCTATGGCAAAGTAGACGGTCTGCATTATTTCTCTGATGACGCAAATTCTGACGGCGATCAAACATACATGCGTATGGGTTTCAAGGGTGAAACTCAGGTTAACGATATGATCACGGGTTACGGCCAGTGGGAATATCAGGTTCAGGCTAACGGTACCGAAGGTGATAAAGGTGACTCCTGGACTCGTCTGGCATTCGCAGGTATTAAAGTCGGTGACTATGGTTCATTCGACTACGGCCGTAACTACGGCGTACTGTACGACGTGGAAGGCTGGACCGATATGTTGCCAGAATTCGGCGGCGACTCTTATACCAAAGCAGACAACTTCATGACCGGTCGTGCTAACGGCGTAGCAACCTACCGTAATACCGACTTCTTCGGTCTGGTGGATGGTCTGAGCTTTGCGCTGCAATATCAGGGGGCGAATGAAAACCAGGTTACCAACGAGCAGGAAGGTACGGGCAACGGCGGCGACCGTAACGTGAAAAACTCCAACGGCGACGGCTTCGGTATCTCTTCAACTTACGATCTGGGTATGGGCGTCAGCTTCGGTGCGGCATATACCACCTCCGACCGAACAAATCAGCAAGCAAACCACTCCACTGCTGGCGGTGATAAAGCAGATGCGTGGACTGCTGGCCTGAAATATGACGCTAACAACATCTATCTGGCGACCATGTATTCTGAAACCCGTAATATGACTCCTTACGGTGGCTCAAACGGCAGTGATAACACCATTGCCAACAAAACCCAGAACTTTGAAGTTACAGCGCAGTACCAGTTCGACTTCGGTCTGCGTCCTGCCGTATCTTTCCTGATGTCTAAAGGTAAGGATCTGGCCGGCGGTGAAGATAAAGACCTGGTTAAATATGCTGACGTAGGCGCGACCTACTACTTCAACAAAAACTTTTCCACTTATGTTGATTACAAAATCAACCTGCTGGATGAAGACGACAGCTTCTACACTCGCAACGATATGTCTACCGACGACGTCGTTGCTCTGGGTATGGTTTACCAGTTCTAAGTCCGTCAGCCCGCTGGCAACGGCGGGCTTTTCTCATAACAACAGTGTTTTATCTATACTAAAACAATATATTTGTTGCGCTAAAACTCTCCATTGATAGATGATATATTGCATAAAGATCTGCTGTAGAGGACGCCGGCAATGAACCATCATCCCGTTAAATCATCCCGTATTGCATCCGTCGGCTATGACGAAACCTCCAGCACGCTGGAAATTCGTTTTCATCGAACCGGTACTCTGCAATATCTCGGCGTCCCGTCGCGTATTTTTCGTGATTTTCTTGTCGTGGTTTCTAAAGGCCGCTTTTATGACGGCGTGATCAAAGGGAAATTTCCAGAGCAGAAACCAAACTCACGCTAAAATGTGACTCCTGTCATTGTACATAAAGTGCCATTAAGGGTTAAACTTTAATCGGATACTTAAACAGGAGGTTTTATGAGCAGAACGATTCTTGTGCCCATCGATATTTCAGATTCAGAATTAACTCAACGCGTTATCACCCATGTTGAAGCCGAGGCAAAAATAGATGACGCAGAGGTCCATTTCCTGACCGTTATTCCGTCACTGCCCTATTACGCCTCTTTAGGCCTGGCCTACTCAGCAGAGTTACCGGCTATGGACGATCTGAAAGCCGAAGCAAAATCTCAACTGGAAGAGATTATCAAGAAGTTCAGTATTCCTGCCGACAGAGTACAGATTCATATCGCGGAAGGTTCTCCGAAAGATAAAATTCTGGAAATGGCTAAAAAATTACCGGCAGACATGGTGATTATTGCTTCTCACCGCCCGGACATCACCACGTATCTGCTGGGCTCCAACGCCGCAGCGGTCGTACGCCATGCCGAATGTTCCGTCCTGGTGGTCCGCTAAACGCATCAGCCCGCACGCCGTTGCGGGCTTTTCATATCCACTTTTCAACCCTGCACGCTTACCTGTAACCTGAGGTATAACGGGTATAAATGTGCTGACATTCTTCTCGCCAATCCGTACCATACACGCCACAGTTTTTATATCAGATTTCTTTTGCCGGTCTTTCCGGCGTGATGCATACTTTTCTGATGCCACACAATGAATTGAGCCTCTATTAAATGTCGCAAAATCAAGATATTAGCAAGAAAGAACAGTACAACCTGAACAAATTACAAAAGCGTCTGCGTCGTAACGTGGGCGAAGCGATTGCTGACTTCAATATGATCGAAGAAGGCGATCGCATCATGGTGTGCCTTTCCGGCGGGAAAGACAGCTATACCATGCTGGAAATTCTGCGTAATTTGCAGCAAAGCGCGCCCGTCAACTTTTCACTGGTCGCCGTTAACCTTGACCAGAAGCAACCGGGTTTTCCTGAACACATTCTGCCGGAATATCTCGAGAAACTGGGCGTAGAGTATAAGATCGTTGAAGAAAACACCTATGGGATCGTTAAAGAGAAAATTCCTGAAGGCAAAACGACCTGCTCTCTGTGCTCCCGACTGCGCCGCGGTATTCTCTACCGCACCGCAACAGAACTGGGTGCGACCAAAATTGCGTTAGGCCACCACCGCGACGATATCCTGCAAACGTTATTCCTGAACATGTTCTACGGCGGGAAAATGAAAGGGATGCCGCCGAAGCTGATGAGCGATGATGGCAAACACATCGTTATCCGCCCGCTGGCCTACTGCCGCGAGAAAGATATTGAGCGTTTTTCAGAAGCCAAAGCGTTCCCTATTATTCCGTGCAACCTGTGCGGGTCGCAGCCAAACCTGCAACGCCAGGTCATCGCCGACATGCTGCGCGACTGGGATAAGCGTTATCCAGGGCGTATTGAAACCATGTTCAGCGCGATGCAGAACGTGGTGCCTTCTCATCTGAGCGATATTAATCTTTTTGATTTCAAAGGCATTAATCATGATTCCGACGTAGTAGACGGTGGTGATTTAGCCTTTGACCGCGAAGAGATCCCTCTGCAACCCGCAGGCTGGCAGCCAGAGGAAGACGATAATCAGCTGGATGAACTGCGTCTGAACGTCGTGGAAGTGAAGTAATTTCTGACTCAGCCGGATGGCGATGTAAACATCTTATCCGGCCTACGATGCGCATAAACACCTGTAGGCCGGATAAGCGGAGCGCCAACGGGCATTTATTTCAATAAACGAACCCGACAGCTCTTCCCTTTTATCTTTCCGTTCTGTAATTGCTTCCAGGCTTTCTGCGCCACAGGCTGACGAACCGCCACATAGACATGAGCCGGATGTACGGTAATTTTGCCAATATCAGCGCTATCCAGACCAATATCTCCCGTTAATGCTCCCAGCACGTCGCCCGGGCGCATTTTTGCCTTTTTACCGCCATCAATGCACAGCGTCGCCATTTCAGCTTCCAGCGGTACAACCGGAACGTTGCCCGGCGGCGTCAGCCAGTTCAGTTTAAGCTGCAACATTTCAGACAGAATATTGGCGCGCTGCGCCTCTTCCGGCGCGCAAAAACTGATCGCCAGACCGCTGTTGCCTGCACGGGCGGTACGACCAATACGGTGTACGTGAACTTCCGGGTCCCACGCCAGCTCGAAGTTTACGACCAGCTCCAGCGACTTGATATCCAGCCCACGCGCGGCGACGTCCGTCGCTACCAGTACGCGCGCGCTGCCGTTTGCAAAACGAACCAGCGTCTGGTCACGATCGCGCTGCTCAAGGTCGCCATGCAGCGATAATGCGCTCTGCCCGACAGAATTGAGCGCATCACAAACCGCCTGACAATCTTTTTTGGTATTACAGAAAACAACGCATGACGCAGGCTGATGCTGGCTCAGCAGCTTTTGCAGTAGCGGGATTTTCCCCTGCGAAGATGTTTCAAAAAACTGCTGCTCGATAGATGGCAGCGCGTCCACCGAATCAATTTCAATCGTCAATGGATTTTGCTGAACCCGACCGCTGATCGCCGCGATGGCCTCAGGCCAGGTGGCGGAAAACAGCAGAGTCTGACGGCGTGACGGCGCAAAGCGAATCACCTCGTCAATAGCGTCGCTAAAGCCCATATCCAGCATCCTGTCGGCTTCATCCATCACCAGCGTTTGCAGGGCATCCAGAGAAACGGTGCCTTTTTGCAGATGGTCAAGCAGGCGACCCGGCGTCGCGACAATAATATGCGGCGCATGCTGGAGAGAGTCTCGCTGCGCGCCGAAAGGTTGCCCGCCGCACAACGTCAGGATTTTGGTATTAGGCAGAAAACGCGCCAGACGACGCAGCTCCCCTGCCACCTGATCGGCCAGTTCGCGCGTAGGACAAAGCACCAGCGACTGGGTCTGGAACAGACTGGCATCAATATGCTGTAAAAGCCCGAGACCAAATGCAGCCGTTTTTCCGCTGCCGGTTTTTGCCTGCACGCGCACATCTTTTCCGGCCAGGATCGCCGGTAACGCAGCGGCCTGGACAGGCGTCATCTCAAGATAACCCAACTCGTTAAGATTCTCGAGTTGGGCGGCAGGCAGGACATTCAGAGTAGAAAAAGCGGTCACAATTTAATCTCGCGGTAAAAGACACACAGTCAGCAGGCGCGTATCCTCGCAGATCTCCGCTCTTGATGCGACAATTTAATCGGTTCTTCATCCGGCGGCGGATCTGGCATAGGTTGTGGGCGCGGGATAGGATCGGGAATCGGCACCGGATCGGTTGGTACGGAATCCGACTGGCGTGTTTGCATTTGCAATAACGTGAACAGGCTGGTCATATTACCCTCCGGTCATACAGATTGACTCTTTTAGGGTAGACGCTGATATCCCGCAGGCAAAAAAAAGCCGACTAATCTAAGTCGGCGTCGTACGAATCAATTGTGCTATGCAGTAATTCAAAAAAGGAAGTAAGACAATATGGAGCGCAACGCCCATCGCTTGACGTTGCATTCACCTGCGAGAGAGATATTGCCCCGAATGGGTAGATTGTTTATTGACTTCGCTCAAATTATGCGGCGTTTTTCTGCTCAAAGGACGATGAAAAGCGTTGTTGTTACAACCATTTACTACGATGCAACCATAAGGTAACACCACCAATCAGGACAACTAACAGAATACAGAACATAGAAAATCCAAAATGCCATGCGCCGCCCGGAATTCCCCCGAGATTCACGCCGAACAATCCGGTTAAAAATGTACTGGGCAGAAAGACCATCGCCATCAGCGACATCGTATAGGTTCTGCGCGCTAAGGACTCCTGCATGACTTGCGCGATTTCATCGGCCATCACGCCCGTGCGCGCAATACACGCGTCGATCTCATCCAGCCCCCTTCCCAGACGATCCGCGATATCCTGCATTCGACGACGCTGATCATCATTCATCCAGGCCAGACGCTCGCTTGCCAGTCGCGCATAAACATCACGCTGAGGCGCCATGTATCGACGCATCACAATCAGTTGCTTACGCAGTAACGCCAGGAATCCACGCGGCGGGATCTGCTGATCGAGCAGATTGTCTTCCAGGTCGATAATTTTATCGTGTAATTGCTCGATAAATTCGCTGGCGTGATCCGTCAGGGCGTCACACACGTCGACCAGCCAGCCGCCGCAATCGGACGGGCCCGTCCCTTCCTGCAAGTCGCTAACCACCTCATCAAGCGCCAGAACTTTTCGCTGTCGCGTTGAGACGATAAAACGTTCATCCATATATACACGCATCGCCACTAGCTGATCAGGGCGTTCATCGGTACTGCCGTTGATGCAGCGTAAGGTGATCAGCGTGCCATCCCCCATCCGACTGACGCGTGGGCGCGAACTCTCGCCAGCCAGCGCATCGCGTACAGAATTCGGTAACAAAGGCGTCGACGCCAGCCACTGCGCGCTGTCAGGGTGGGTGTAATTGAGATGCAACCAGCAGGGATGCTGGCTATCGATAATATCGTCATTTTCAAGCGGTTTAATGCCGCCGCGACCATCCAGTAGCCAGGCAAAAACGGCATCCGGCACATTGACTTCCGATCCCTTGATGGCTTCCACAACGCCTCCACATTCATTCAACGCTTTTTCGTTAGTCTAGCCTTCGGCGTATGTTAAGCAATACCTCATTATCCCATTGCGCTGAAATGATTCAGAAAAGTACGGTATGGCAGGAAAGGCGCCGGCATCACCGGCGCAAATGTGTTGTGCGAGACAATATGGGGTGTTCAACGGATGATAATTTACTTAATCGAAATTTATGAATTTTAGTCTGTAGATCGATAACCTTGCGTTGCATCATCAGCTTTAATATGTCGTACGGGAAAGGGTTAACCTCTTTCAGAATGATTAGCCTGAGTAATGTTTATATAAGTCGCCATCAACCTTTCTTCCTTTTTACTCGTTCACACTTATATCGACCATTGAAAAAAAACTTATCATTCGTGGATTTGTCCTGGTTCCCTGCTAGATTTATCTGCACGTCTATTGTTGTCTCCCGATTTGTGAAAAAACGCTCCATATCACTGTAAGCTGTTAATAAAAAAGCCATTCACCAATAAACCGGCAACACAGCATGTGAAGATAACGGGATTATCGATGATTGCTCACGAACTCAATGCTCTGGATTTATTAAGTTTTCCTGTCTGGATTGTTTTACCACACACAGAAGAGTTAGTTTTCGCTAATACCGCCGCACGCGAACTGACACAGGAACAGACTTTCAGCCGTCTCAGAAAGGGGATATTTTCAACTTATGCGCAAAATGAACTGCGCATGTACGTTGCTGATTTACACCACCATCACGATATTGTTGAAATTCTGACGGTCTGTCGTGATGGTAAAGAAATCGCCTTAACCTGCCGCCTCTCGGTTAAAACCCTGTCGACGCAGGGGGACGTTATTATTTTTGAAGGCATAGAGACACCCACGGCGCAAGGCCTCAAGGCCAGCCGTTCGGCAAACTATCAGCGTAAAAAACAAGGGTTTTACGCCCGTTTTTTCCTGACGAACTCCGCGCCGATGCTGTTGATAGACCCTTCACGGGACGGTCTGATCGTCGATGCCAATCTGGCCGCACTCAATTTCTATGGCTACAGCCATGAAGCGATGTGCCAGAAACATACATGGGAAATCAACGTATTAGGCCGCCAGATCTTACCCGTTATGCATGAGATTGCCCGTCTGCCCGGCGGGCATAAGCCCTTAAACTTCGTCCATAAACTCTCTGACGGCACCACCCGGCACGTACAAACCTATGCGGGTCCCCTTGAGATATACGGCGATAAGCTCATGTTATGCATCATTCATGACATTACCGAGCAAAAACGGCTGGAACAGGAGCTGGAACGCGCTGCCCTGCATGATGCGCTGACCGGCTTACTGAACCGCAGGCAATTTTATCTTCTTACTGAGCAAAACCATACGCCCCATCTGTCGATGACAATGGATTACAGCCTGCTGCTCATCGATACCGATCGCTTCAAAAGCATTAACGATTTGTACGGTCATTTGAAAGGCGATGAAGTGCTGTGCGCTCTGGCGCGAACGCTGGAAGCCCGCGCACGTAAAGGCGACCTGGTCTTTCGCTGGGGCGGTGAAGAATTTGTCTTGCTGCTGCCGCGAACCTCGCTGGAAGTTGCACTTAATCTTGCAGAATCAATACGCGCCGCCGTGGCGAAAGTCTGTATTCCTGGCCTGCCCCGTTTTACCGTCAGCATCGGCGTCGCACGGCACGAATCGAATGAAAGTATTGATGAATTATTTAAGCGGGTGGACGATGCCCTGTACAAAGCCAAAAACGACGGCAGAAATCGGGTACTGGCGGCGTAATAAACGTCACAGGCTGCCCGTAAGTAGCCTGTGAACGCCCTTAACGGCTGCGTTTCGCGTGACGCTCCCAGTTTTCCTGCTTTGCCTGCGCCGTTTTACGCAACGCAACATAACACGCTCCGCTGCCGCCATGATGAGGCAGCGCCGTACAGTAAGCCTGAACGTCGTCAAATTCCGTCAGCCAACGCGCCACATAACTGCGCACAATATTGGCATGCGCGTTATCTTCCCGCCCTTTGCCATGAATGATCAGCACGTTGCGTAAACCATCCTGACGCGCCTGGCAGATGAAGCTAAACAGCATCTTGCGACATTCCTCAACCGGCTGACGAAGCAAATTGAGACTCGCCTGCTGGCTGTATTTTCCCGAACGCAGTTTGTCGAGCACGCCCTGCTGCAATCCTTCCCGGCGAAATTCCAGCGGTTCGCCCAAAGGAAGAATATCCAGAAACCCGGTGGTAAGAAAATTATCGAGCTGGAGCGTATCGATACGCTGCGGCGCCCGTGAATTGCGTGTGGGCTGCCAGTGTACATCAGCGCAACGTTTCAACGGTTGGACATCCTCCATGGCGTCAAGAAACAGCGTTTTGTCGTCAAGGTTCATGATTCCTCCTCCAGCACGTTAAGACAGGCACTATCATAACCGCGCGCTATTATACCGACAACGGTTTACAGTTATTTCCAATAAACGACACTGGCTCAATTATCTGGCTATGCGCATCTCACTATTTCATCCCCGGTAAAGCCACGTTTTATCCTGCGTTAACCGACAATTTCAGCGGGGCTTTTGTAAAATCAATTATGCCCTGAAAGTGGAATATCTCTTTTATAGCCGTTATAACTTTATTACCCGCTGAGGGAAAACCAGGTCGGGAAAAGGTTAAGGAAGCACTGCTGTGTAGATTTTAGGGGCTGGCGGATGTCGACAGTCCCTGTTTTTTATTCTCCTGCTGTGCTTCATTTTTCCAGCATCTTTATTTGTTCGTTTTTTCAACAAACAATGACGCTAAACGTATTATGCCCGCTTATCTTTTTAGGGGTATGGTTGCGGATATTGGTCGCATGGTATCTTGTTGAACTGCTGATGAGTCCGGGAATTATCCCGCCTGCAATGAGAGATAACGGATGCTGAGATTACTTGAAGACAATATCGCGACCCCGCTGGGGTCGTTATGGGTGATTTGCGATGAGCAATTCCGCCTGCGCGCCGTCGAATGGGAGCAACACAGCGACCGTATGGAACAGCTACTGGACATACATTATCGTTCAGAGGGATACGAGCGCATCGCCGCCAAAAATCCGGGTGGCCTGAGCGATAAGCTCACCGCGTATTTTGAGGGAAATCTCAGCATCATTGATACGCTGGAGACCGCCACCGGGGGAACACCTTTTCAGCGGGAAGTGTGGCAGGCGCTGCGCACCATCCCCTGCGGTCAGGTTATGCATTATGGTCAACTCGCCGAAAAATTAGGCCGTCCGGGAGCCGCTCGCGCCGTAGGCGCCGCTAACGGATCTAACCCGGTCAGTATCGTTGTGCCCTGCCATCGCGTGATCGGACGCAACGGGACAATGACGGGATATGCTGGCGGCGTACAGAGAAAAGAGTGGTTATTACGCCATGAAGGGTATCTGCTGTTGTAGAAACCAGGCATTTTGTGCCTTACCCGTCACACTTTGATGTAAAGTAACCACTTATAAAGCATGGATTTTCAAAGGGATATAAATATTTCTCCTGCTTATGCCTGAATTATCCTCTATTGGGAGTAGCTCAGGCTTACGTGCTCACCAAAAAGATGTTAAAATTGACAAATATCAATTACGGCTTGAGCAGACCTATGATCCCGGAAAAGCGAATTATACGGCGCATTCAGTCTGGCGGTTGTGCTATCCATTGCCAGGATTGCAGTATCAGCCAGCTTTGCATCCCGTTCACACTTAACGAACATGAGCTTGATCAGCTTGATAATATCATCGAGCGTAAAAAGCCTATTCAGAAAGGGCAAACGCTGTTTAAAGCAGGTGATGAACTGAAATCGCTCTATGCTATCCGCTCCGGTACGATTAAAAGCTACACCATTACCGAGCAGGGCGACGAGCAGATCACTGGTTTTCATTTAGCGGGCGACCTGGTCGGCTTTGACGCGATTGGCAGCGGGCACCACCCGAGCTTTGCCCAGGCGCTGGAAACCTCAATGGTATGTGAAATCCCGTTTGAGACTCTGGACGATCTCTCCGGTAAGATGCCTAACCTACGTCAACAGATGATGCGTCTGATGAGCGGCGAGATCAAAGGCGATCAGGATATGATCCTGTTACTGTCGAAGAAAAATGCGGAAGAACGTCTGGCAGCCTTTATCTACAATCTGTCCCGTCGTTTTGCCCAGCGCGGTTTCTCTCCGCGTGAATTCCGCCTGACGATGACCCGTGGCGATATCGGTAACTACCTTGGCTTAACGGTCGAAACGATCAGCCGTCTGCTGGGTCGTTTCCAGAAAAGCGGTATGCTGGCGGTGAAAGGTAAATACATCACCATCGAAAACAGCGATGCGCTCGCAGTGCTTGCTGGTCATACTCGCAACGTTGCTTAATCTTTCCGCAAGTAAGTCAGTTATCCTTCTGTTAAATCATTAAATTTTCCTGATTTATTGGTTTGACAGAAGGAATCACACCACGTCAATAAGCTAAAGAAATCTCAAATACGTAGCCATCACTCCAGTTGGACACCACTGGCATGGTTTACGCCCTGCCAGGCCATTTTCGGATTAACCACATTGATTCATCATGCCGGAAAAGTACAATCCGCAGCGGCTGGCAACCGTTCTATATTCATTCGCACTATCGAACGATCGCCAGCTGGCCGCAGTTGCGTTCTTGCATACGACGCAACTGCGGCAACCCTAACACCTTGTCATTTACAATGATTATTGATTTAACTCCCCCCGAAAACTGCGGTTTGGTGGGTATAGAAAAAGTGTGACCTTGATCAAAAACAAAAAAAGATTATGGCAAAGGTGTATTTATATTACGTTCGCTTCTGGACTGCGGCCCGGATTGTTAAGCGAATTTTTTGATACCCAGATATTAAGAGGAGAAATAACCATGATCACTTATGATCGTAACCATAATCCTATTACTAATGGCAGTCGGGTTATGATTAATGGGACGGGCAGAACGGGTAAAATCGTTGCCATACATTCTAACGGGTTAACTCCAGCCCAGTTACGCCGCAACAAAACCGTCGAAGTGGAAGGCTGTGAAGGCCAGTTCGAACCCGTTGAACTGATCCGTCTTGGTTCCCACTAACGATAAGAATGCCGCTATGGCGGCATTCATGAATCAAACAGATTTAATTACAGACTCTACTAAGCCGCTATTTACCCCAGGTATGCCCCGGAAGTCTGATTTTACTGATAGAAATTGTTTACATTCAATACACTGCCCTATAGAACAGCAAATTTTCCTGATTTATTGATCTGGCAGAAGGTTCCCCCCTGTTTCATTCAACATATATGGGTTACTCTTTTAATTACAAACTGCGGTGACAGTTGTAAGGAGACCCTGTATGGCTATGTATCAAAATATGCTGGTGGTCATCGACCCAAACCAGGACGATCAACCCGCATTACGACGCGCTGTTTATTTGCATCAACGGATTGGTGGCAAAATTAAAGCCTTTTTGCCGATCTATGATTTTTCCTATGAAATGACTACCCTGCTCTCGCCTGATGAGCGTACCGCGATGCGTCAGGGCGTCATCAGCCAGCGAACAGCCTGGATACGCGAACAAGCGAAATACTACATCGAAGCAGGTGTTCCCGTTGAGATAAAAGTGGTCTGGCACAACCGTCCCTTTGAAGCCATTATCCAGGAAGTAATCAGCGACGATCACGATCTGGTGCTCAAAATGGCGCACCAGCATGACCGCCTGGAAGCGGTAATCTTTACGCCGACTGACTGGCATTTGTTACGTAAATGCCCAAGCCCGGTATGGATGGTCAAGGACCAACCGTGGCCTGAAGGCGGTAAAGCGCTGGTGGCCGTGAACCTGGCGAGCGAAGAACCTTATCACAATGCGCTGAATGAAAAGCTGGTCAAAGAAACGCTGCAACTCGCAGAACAGGTGAACCACACCGAAGTCCATCTGGTTGGCGCCTACCCCGTGACGCCCATCAATATCGCAATCGAACTGCCTGAATTTGATCCGAGCGTTTACAACGACGCGATTCGCGGTCAGCATTTGCTGGCGATGAAGGCGCTACGGCAGAAATTCAGCATTGATGAGAAAGTGACGCATGTTGAAAAAGGGTTGCCTGAAGAGGTTATCCCGGATTTAGCCGAGCACCTACAGGCGGGTATCGTTGTACTGGGTACGGTTGGTCGTACCGGGATATCTGCGGCCTTCCTGGGCAATACGGCGGAACAGGTTATCGACCATTTGCGCTGCGATCTGCTTGTCATTAAACCCGATCAGTATCAGACACCGGTCGAACTGGACGACGAAGAAGACGATTAAGCCTATTTTCGTGCCGGGTAGCGCTTATGCCTACCCGGCGAAGCCGCTCACTCACGTTACTGTTTGTCCTCACCACCGAGGAAATAGATCCCCAGCGGAATGGCCAGCAGAATGGTGAAAACCAGACTGTAGACGCAAATCATTGATGACTGGATGAAATACATCGAGGTTGTCCACTCGGACAACGGAATATCATACTGTTCGATCACGCCGCCGATAGTCGCCCGCGTAACCACTGATGCCGCAATAATAAACACCGCCAGCAGGCCCAACAGAAATTTCTTCCCCTTTGCTGTCTTCAGCTTTGTCATGATCATGGTATCGTCCTTTTGCAGATGAAAGCTCTGTTACTTGCGCGTAACAATACCATGACAATCCCCCGTTGTCTGCCACACAAGTCGTGACATAATATTCACATCGCGCGTCCCTGTCTGAAAATGCGCTACGTCTTATTCTTTTTGATCAATGACCAGCGCATTCGAAGCGGATAAAATATCTGCACCTCAGAATCTTTTAGCGTTATATCAACCATACGGGGTAGTGACAGACCAAAATGATTGCAGAATTTTTTTTCAAAAACGCGTTTAATCTGGCAATAATTTTTGGCAGTGGCGCCGCCTTACTTCTGATGAGTATTGTGTTTCGTCGTGGCGAGAAAAGAAGAAAAGGATTTATATTTCATGCCGTACAGTTCTTCGTTTATGCCCTTATCATCGGCACGCTGGGCAGTATCGCCAATAATGTTATTGAAAACTACGATCTGAAATTCATCTCTCCAAATGCCGTCGATTTTATCTGCACATCTCTGATTGCGCTGATTCTGACAATAAAACTGTTTTTACTCATCAACCGCTTTGAAAAATCACAGATCGGTAAAGGCAGAGATGTCACCAGTGCGAAGATCCTGTCTCGCATTATTAAGATCACCATTATTATCGCCATCGTTTTACTCTATGGCGAACACTTTGGCATGAGTCTGTCCGGGTTGCTGACTTTTGGCGGCATTGGCGGCATCGCTGTTGGGATGGCGGGTAAGGACATTCTGAGCAACTTTTTCTCGGGGATTATGCTCTATTTTGATCGCCCCTTTAGCATTGGCGACTGGGTCCGTTCCCCGGACAGAAATATTGAAGGCACCGTGACTGAAATCGGCTGGCGAATGACCAAAATTAACACCTTCGACCACCGCCCTTTATATGTGCCGAATTCGATTTTCTCCTCCATTAGCGTGGAGAATCCCGGCAGGATGACCAACCGACGTATTAAAACGGTGATCGGGTTACGGTATCAGGATGCCAGTAAAACAGGCGTTATTGTTGATGCGGTCAGAACGATGCTGCAAAACCACCCTGATATCGATCAGCGCCAGACGCTACTGGTCTATTTCAATGAATTCGGCGAATCATCGCTGAATATCATGGTCTATTGCTTTAGCAAAACCACCGAATGGGAAGCCTGGCTTGCGGTTCAGCAGGATGTTTACCTGAAGATTATCGACATTGTTCAGGCGAACGGCGCAGATTTTGCGTTTCCAAGCCAGACGCTTTATCTGGATAACGTCGCGTCACCGCAATCCGAAAATTAAAAAAGACGCGGTATTCCGCGTCTTTTCGCTCACTGCTGCATATTATTTGTCGTGCTTCACAATATACATTGTCCGGCTATACGCCACGTCTTCCGGGTTATTAATGGGATAACCTTTCAGCCACGGTTTGATCAAACGTCCGTTGGTATACTGGTAAATCGGCGCAATCGGCGCCTGTTCCATCAGGATTTTCTCTGCCGCGTTATAGTCCGCATTGCGCGCCTTCGCCGTATTTTCTACTGTCGCCTGCGTCATGATTTTATCGTAGGCCGGGTTATTGAAGCGCGAGATATTGCCCGTATGGGCCGAGGTTAATAATGACAGGAAAGTAGACGGTTCATTGTAGTCGCCCACCCAGGAGGCGCGGATAACATCAAAATTACCGGTGTTGCGGCTGTCGATATAGGTTTTCCATTCCTGGTTTTGCAGCTTCACCTCTACGCCCAGATTCTTTTTCCACATCGAGGCGACCGCAATCGCGATTTTCTGATGATTTTCAGACGTGTTATATAACAGCGTCAATTTGAGCGGTTTCTGCGGGCCATAGCCAGCCGCAAGCAATAACGTTTTCGCCTGAGCATTGAGTTCTTCCTGGCTCATTTGTTCAAATGGCGAAGGATCGGGAGTAAAGCCTGCCGTCACGTCCGGGGTGAAACGCCAGGCCGGTTTCTCCCCGGTTCCTAACACTTTTTCCGCCATGATGCGGCGATCAATCGTCATGCTCAGCGCCAGACGAACGCGGGAATCCGCCGTCGGGCCTTTTTGGGTGTTAAACGCATAATAATAGGTGCCCAACTGCGGCGGCGTGTAAACCTGCCCCGGTATATCCTTCAGCAACTTCTGATACAGATTTTTCGGGAAAGATTCGGTGATATCGATATCGCCAGCCAGATAACGTTTAGTCGCTGACGACTCCTGATTAATCGGCAGGAAAGTCACTTTTTGCAGCACCGTCTTCGCATTGTCCCAGTAGTGGGTATTGGGCACCACCACCAGTTTTTCGTTGACCACGCGATCATTCAACACATAGGCGCCATTGCCGATCAGGTTTCCGGGCTTCGTCCAGTCTTTACCGCTTTCTACATTGGCTTTCTGTACCGGGTAAAAAGCAAAGTTGGCAGTCAGGTTAACAAACCACGGCAGCGGTTTATCCAGCTGTATTTTTAGCGTGCGGGCGTCCACGGCGCTAACCCCAAGCGTATCCGGCGACGCTTTACCATCAATAATCGCCTGGGCGTTATTAATGCCAGCAAGGGCGGCAAACCAGGCAAACGGTGACAGGGTTTTCGGATCAACCAGACGTTGCCAGCTGTAGACAAAATCCTGCGCGGTCACCGGAGTGCCGTCCGACCACTTTGCGTTATTGCGCAGGGTAAACGTCCAGATCCGGTTATCATTGGTCTTCCAGCGCGTAGCGACGCCAGGAATGATTTCCCCTTTCTCGTTCTGATTCACCAGACCTTCAAACAAATCGCGAATGACCTGAATCTCCGGCAGTCCAACCGCTTTTGCCGGATCTAACGACGCCGGTTCATCTTTAATATGGCGGACCAGTTCTTGCTTCTCTGCCAGTACCGTTCCGCCGGGAACATCCGCAGCGTGTGTCAGGGAGACGCTGCTAATCAACAGCGCACAACAGGTAACTGAAACAGAGTGCTTCATAAGATGCCCTTAAATGATGAAGTTAGATGACTGCGTAATTATTTGTTTCGCATGAAGGAAATGCAAACGTCTTCCTACAGAAAGTTGATATTAACCCGATATACGCATCCGCTTCCAGGAAGCCAGACAGAGGATATTGCATAGCGCGCGCAACGCGTGAAAACGATTTGATTATCTGGACAATTTGCACAACACTGCGAGTAATAACAACAGCATTCAGAGACACTTATGACCGTTACCCGTCCTCGTGCCGAGCGCGGCGCATTTCCGCCAGGAACCGAACATTATGGGCGTTCATTGCTGGGAGCGCCGTTGATCTGGTTTCCGGCTCCGGCTGCCGATCGCGAAAGCGGCCTGATTCTGGCCGGAACGCACGGCGATGAGAACGCGTCGGTGGTGACGCTCTCGTGTGCGCTGCGTACGCTGAATCCTTCACTCCGCCGTCATCATGTGGTGCTGGCGGTGAACCCGGACGGTTGCCAGCTTGGTCTGCGCGCCAATGCCAATGGCGTCGATTTGAACCGTAATTTTCCGGCGGCGAACTGGAAAGCGGGTGAGACGGTTTATCGCTGGAACAGTAGCGCCGAGGAGCGCGATGTGGTGCTGCTTACCGGCGAACATCCGGGGTCCGAACCCGAAACCCAGGCGCTGTGCCAACTGATACACCGGGTGCATCCTGCCTGGGTGGTCTCCTTTCACGATCCTCTCGCCTGTATTGAAGATCCCAGACATAGCGAGTTAGGCGAATGGCTGGCCCGGGCATTCGAACTGCCGCTGGTCTCCAGCGTAGGTTACGAAACGCCCGGTTCGTTTGGAAGCTGGTGCGCCGACCTCAATCTGCACTGTATTACCGCAGAGTTCCCGCCGATCTCATCCGATGAGGCCAGCGAAAAGTATCTGATGGCGATGTCTACTCTGCTGCGCTGGCACCCTAAAGATGAAGTTGCCCGGTCGTAAACCGTAAAGCGGGCTCGACATCCACCGCCAGCCAGGTGGGGCCATCGAGGTCAGCAAAACGCACCTGTGGGGCCAGCGGCAACGCTGCGCTGATGGCCCTGGAGGTACACAGCATACATCCCAGCATCAGCCCAAAACCCTGTTCTCTGGCTTCGGCGGCCAGCGCCAGCGCTTCCGTCAGACCACCGGTTTTATCCAGTTTGATATTGACCATATCGTAGCGCCCTTGTAACGCCTTCAGGCTACTGCGGGTATGGCAACTTTCATCCGCGCAGATAGGGAGCGGATGAACAAAATTTTCCAGCGCGGCGTCATCCTGCGCAGGTAACGGTTGTTCCAGCATCGCGACGCCTAAATCCGCCAGCAGCTGGCATCGCGCCGCCAGCCCTTCTGTACGCCAGGACTCGTTTGCATCCACAATTAGCGTCGCATCAGGCACGACGGAGCGAATCGCGACCATTCGTTCGCTGATCAGGCGATCGTCCAGCTTAATTTTGAGCAGTTTCGCCCCTTTTTCCCACAGTGCCGCCGCGCTGGCCGCCATCTGTTCAGGCGTACCGATCACGACAGTCTGTGCTGTTGTCTGCGTAGCGGGCAATTCAACGGCCACAAACTCCGCCAGCGTTTGCTGCTGCTGGCGAGCGCTCAGATCCCACAGCGCGCAATCGACCGCATTTCTGGCCGCGCCGGCAGGCAGCAATTTTTGTAGTGCTTCGCGGGTCAGCCCCTGTTCCAGTTGCGGCGCGATACTCATGATCTGCGCCAACACCGAGGCATCGCTTTCGCCATAACGTGGATAAGGCGTACATTCCCCTACGCCTTTTACGCCCTCTTCCTCCAGCTCCACGACCACAACATGCGCTTCGGTACGACTTCCCCGGGCAATCACAAAGGGCGTGTGCAGCGGCCAGGCCTCCTCATACACCTTAACAGATCTCATTGGTTCTCCTTTTCTCGCCGTTTTTCACGTTGCAGATGCGTGGCGGTGGATTAAACACAAATAGCGTTTGCCGTGTTAACTGCTGATGGCATAAACTAGCCACGACGTTAACTATATGTAAACAGGAAGATAACCATGTCACAAACCGTTCATTTCCAGGGCAATCCAGTCGCCGTCGCCAACACCATTCCTCAAGCTGGTAGCAAAGCACAGGCTTTTACCCTCGTGGCAAAAGATCTGTCTGACGTCACACTGGCTCAGTTTGCAGGCAAGCGCAAGGTGCTGAATATTTTCCCAAGTATTGATACCGGCGTTTGTGCGGCATCGGTACGTAAGTTTAACCAACTGGCGACAGAAATCGACAACACCGTCGTACTGTGCGTTTCTGCGGATCTGCCGTTCGCCCAGTCTCGTTTCTGCGGCGCGGAAGGTCTGAGCAACGTCATTACCCTTTCCACTCTGCGTAATCCTGACTTCCTGAAAGACTACGGCGTTGAAATCACTGAAGGCCCGCTGAAAGGTCTGGCGGCGCGTGCCGTGGTGGTCATTGATGAAAACGACAACGTCATTTTCAGCCAGCTGGTGAACGAAATCACCAACGAACCTGACTATGCTGCTGCGCTGGACGTGCTGAAAGCGTAAGACGGTAAAAAAGCCCGATGGCGCAATGCTCATCGGGCTTCTAATTCTTGTGTCGTTTCTACTCTTCGCTTTTCTTCTGATTCAAACCGTATTCACGTAACTTATTGGCAATCGCGGTATGTGAGACGCCCAGGCGTTTCGCCAGTTTACGCGTGCTCGGATAATTGCGATAAAGCTGCGTCAACACGGAACGTTCAAAACGACTGGTGATATCATCCAGCGAGCCTTCCATCGCATCTTCACCAACGGCAACGGTCGTGGCGTCGTAATCCGGCAGCAAGATATCCTGCGGACGTAGTTCGTACCCTTCAAGCTGCGTCAGCGCCCGGTAGATGGCGTTTTTAAGCTGGCGCACGTTGCCCGGCCAGCCATAACGGGTTAATACGGTGCTGAGATCGGCAGAGAGTTTTGGACGCGGCACCCCCTGCTCATCGGCAAAACGCGCCACGAAAAGTTCAGTGAGCGGCATGATATCCTGCGGGCAATCACGCAGCGGCGGCAGATTGAGCGTCAGCACATTCAGACGGTAGTAGAGATCCTCGCGGAACAGCCCTTTTTGCACCAGTTCCACCAGATTCTTCTGCGTGGCGCAGATCACCCGGACATCAACGTGAACCTCATGATCCTCGCCAACGCGACGGAAAGTGCCGTCGTTAAGAAAACGCAGCAATTTGGTCTGCATGCGTGGCGACATCTCACCAATCTCATCCAGCAGCACCGAACCCTCGTTGGCCTGTTCAAAGAAGCCTTTTTTACCTTCCGGCGCATGACCAAACAGTTCGCTTTCAACCGCATCTTCAGGAATGGAGGCGCAGTTCAATGCCAGATACGGTTTTGCCGCACGCGGGCTTGCCAGGTGACAGGCATGGGCGAAGAGATCTTTACCGGTTCCGGTATCGCCGGTAATCAGCAGTGGCGCGCTCAGCGTAGCCAGCTTGCGAGCCTGCTCTACGACATGCTTCATTTTCGCGCTGACGGCGATAATCTGGCTAAACGCGCTCAAATCCTGAGTCGTCAAATTCTGCAACTGACGCCCCATTCGGATGGTGGAACGTAACATAACGACAGCGCCCGTGAGCATGTACTCGTCATTTTCCCCTTGCAAATGAACCGGGGTAATCTCCATCAGGAAGTTCTGCCCATTGATCACCACATGCTCGTTGTGAGAGACCTGCGGGTTGCTCTCCAGCCAACGCTGGAAGTTGAAGCCGTTGATCAACTGCGCGGCAGTGTGATTGCGCATACGCTCCTGATTTTGTGAGAAAAGCTGACAGCTCGCGGGGTTCGCCATCTCTATTTTACTTTTCATATCCAGAGAGAGGACGGGTTCCGGCAACGCTTCGAGCAGTGCGCTCAGCGCCAGATGCTCGCGTTCAGACGGCATCCACGGCACCGTACGGACATCGGTCACGCCGGAAATGCGGCGGATCTCCGCCATCAGGCTGCTGAAGTTGGTGAACTCCAGTTCAGCAAAATTAAGGTAAATTCGCCCGATGGGGTCAATCTCAATACCGCGTAAATCAATGCTACGAAGCACCAGCAAATCGAGTAATTCGCGGGTCAGACCAAGACGGTCTTCACAAAAGACTTCCAGACGCATGGGAACTTTCACCTAAAACAATGAGCTATTAGATAGATGATAAGCCAGTATTCGATTAGCAGGAAGGATTCTGTCAACAATTATTGACAGCATGACGGAAAATTGGGCGCCGGGCCGTAAAGTTATACGGTCAGCGCCCTTCCAGCGATCAGTTTTCGCGCGGGGTTTTGCTTTTCTGCAAGGTTTCTTTGACCTGAACGATAAGTTGGCGACGAAAATCCCCCAGACGCGGCTTATCATCGTCGATCCACGGCAAGGGACGACACAGTTCCATCGCTTTAATGCCCAGACGAGCGGTTAACAGCCCGGCGCCAATACCCTGCGCCGCACGGGCAGACAAACGCGCCGCCAGATCCTGCGACATCCAGTCCATCCCGACTTCACGCACCAGCTCGCTGGCGCCCGCAAACGCAATATTGAGCAACACCAGACGAAACAGGCGCAGACGGCTGTAATACCCCAGTTCAATGCCATACAGCGTCGCAATGCGATTGATCAGTCGCAAATTTCGCCAGGCGATAAATGCCATATCCACCAACGCCAGCGGGCTGACGGCGATCATTAACGTGGATTCGGCGGCTGAACGGCTGATTTCACGTCGCGCCTGGGCATCCAGCACCGGTTGCACCAGTTGAGCGTATAAGCTGACCACTTCCCGATCGTTTTGCGTTTCGTGAATCGAAGCATACCAGCGCTGCAACGCCGGGTGAGACTGATCGATACCGGCCTGCTGCGCCAGCTTTTCGCAAAACGCACGGCCCTTTCCCGTACCGTGGCTGTGCAACAGGTCGCGCGCTTCATCCCGTTCATGCGCCCGCTGGCGTAATCGCCATAGCCGACGCCATTCTGTCGCGACCGAGCCAACGCCTGCGCCAATGATCAACGCCCCGGCGGCACAACCGCCCAGCGCCACCCAGTCCTGGGTTTGCCATGCGTTCATGGTCCATTGCACGCCCTGGCCCACAACGCTGACGCCAAACAACGCCAGTCCCCCCATCACCATCTTGCGCCACAAACTGCGTTTCGGGCGCAGCGCGGCATCAATGACCGCTTCCGCCTGCCCCTCGTCTTCCAGAGGTTCATCCACCTGCGCGGGGGCAAAAGTCTGCGCCTGCGTCTCGCTGAAGGTCTGTTGCGTTTTAAGCGTCTGGTTTTGCTCCACCTCCAGTGGACCTGCGAAATCGATACGCGGTTTTAACGGTTCGCTCATCGCAATTTGTCTCCTATTAAAAATTCCAGCGCGGCATCCAGACGAATGTGCGGCAATGGTTTATCCACATCCATCACCTGCGGGCGAAACGCTTCAAACTGGAAACCCTGACTGTCCCAGAACGCCTGTCCCGGCAGGCGTGCGGGCACTTCGCCGGGGTACACCGTTAACGGCGTTCCGTCGCTTAAACGGTTACCGCGTAAAGCCGGGATCTTTTCACCATTCACGTCGATCAATCCACTGGTCGTCGCCTGTACGGACGCCAGTCCCAGACAATCCATGCTGATGCCTTCAAACGCCGCGTTTTGCCAGGCATCCTGAATCAGTTGCTGGAGCAAAGAGACCATATTGGCATGTTGATCGACAGTCACATGGTCTGCCTTGGTCGCCGCAAACAGCAGTTTATCAATCACCGGGGAAAAGAGTCGGCGAAATAGCGTTCGCTGACCATAGTGGAAACTCTGCATCAATTGCGTCAGCGCCAGACGCATATCGTTGAACGCCTGCGGCCCGCTGTTCAACGGTTGCAGGCAATCCACCAGTACAATCTGGCGATCAAACCGCAGGAAATGGTTTTTATAGAACCCTTTCACCACTTTTTCACAGTAGTAATTAAAGCGTTCACGCAACATTCCGGCGTTGGTGTGTTTGTCCGCCTGCGCCAGTATTGATTCGCCATGCGCATCCACATCCGGCCACGGGAAAAACTGCAACGCAGGCGCGCCCGCCATATCGCCCGGCAGCACAAAGCGGCCAGGCTGAATAAAGTGCAGCCCCTGCTGTTTACATTGGTGCAGATACGCCGTCCAGGTCGCGGCGATCTCCGCCAGGCGATTTTCATCAGCAGGCGCCAGCGGGTCCAGCCCCTGGCATAGCTGACGCCATTTGGCCGACCATTCGCCCCGCTGCCCTTGCAGTAAGCCGGTCATTTGCCGGGACCAGCTCAGGTAATCCTGCGCCAGCATCGGCAAGTCGAGCAGCCATTCGCCGGGATAATCGACAATCTCCAGGTATAACGTCGAGGTGTCTTTAAAATGGCGCAGCAAAGAATCATTGGATTTATAGCGTAACGCGAGGCGGATTTCGCTCACGCCGCGCGTTGGCGTCGGCCAGGCAGGCGGCTGGCCATAAAGCTGGGCCAGCCCTTCATCGTAGGTAAAACGTGGAATACCAAAATCACGTTGTGGAACGCGTTTCACGCCCAGCAAACGCTCCTCACGCACCGCGCTTAGCAGCGGCAGTCGCGATCCGGCATGGATGTTGAGCAGTTGGTTAACCATCGCAGTGATAAACGCGGTTTTTCCACTGCGGCTAAGTCCGGTAACGGCCAGACGTAAATGCCTGTCTACACCGCGATTAACCAGCGAGTTAAGTTCGTTTTTGAGTCGCTTCATCGCCATCCTGTTGTGCCTGAAGACCAGAAAAAAATTATAACCTATGCGTATTGATGTGGGGGCAGGCTGTTGATAATCAACCGCCTTGTGTTGTCATCCGCCAGTTAACTCCATAAGATGTGCGTCATTAACTCTCGAACGGAGTTCCCCCGACTATGTCCCCTACTATTTATGATATCGCGCGCGTCGCCGGAGTATCAAAATCCACGGTATCGCGCGTGCTGAATAAACAAACCAATATCTCCCCGGAAGCACGGGAGAAAGTATTACGCGCCATTGATGAACTGCAATACCAACCGAATAAACTGGCGCGCGCCCTGACCTCTTCCGGGTTTGACGCCATTATGGTTATTTCTACTCGTTCAGCAAAAACAACGGCCGGTAATCCTTTTTTCTCTGAAGTTCTGCATGCGATTACGGCAAAGGCCGAAGAGGAAGGTTTTGATGTCATATTACAGACCTCCCGCAGTACGGAAGATGACTTGCAAAAATGCGAAAGCAAAATTAAGCAGAAAATGATCAAAGGCATTATTATGCTGAGTTCCCCGGCGGATGAGTTCTTCTTTGCGCGTCTGAATAAGTATGATGTTCCTGTTGTCGTCATTGGCAAAGTGGAAGGCGAATACGCTCATGTTTACTCTGTTGATACGGATAATTTCCAGGACAGTATTCAACTCACAAATGCATTAATTGACAGTGGTCATCAGCATATTGCCTGTCTGCATGCGCCACTTGATTTCCATGTTTCCATCGACCGTGTTAATGGTTATAAAGCCAGTCTGGAAGTCCATAAAATCCAGTGCCGTGATGAATGGATCGTTGATGGTGGATACACGCATGAAAGCGCGCTACTGGCCGCCAGAAAACTGTTAAGCCAGACTCCATTGCCAAATGCCGTTTTCGCAACAGACAGCTTAAAGTTAATGAGTTTATACCGGGTGGCGGCAGAGAAAAATATCGCGATTCCACAACAACTCGCCGTTGTCGGTTACAGTAATGAACTGCTCTCGTTTATGCTGACTCCCGCCCCAGGCGGCATTGACGTTCCCACGCAGGAATTAGGCGAGCAAAGTTGTAATCTGTTATTTAACCTGATTGCCGGCAAGAAAGGCCTGCAAAATATTATCGTAAAAACGCAAATATCATTAGCCGGCTCCCTCGCTTAAAAACTGGGGCATGAATATGCCCCAGTACATTTTAGAACGCGTAGTTGATGCCGATCCCCGCATAATGGAATTTGTCACTCTCACCTTCGTCGTGATCTTCCCACTCAAAGGCATATTCCAGCGACATTGATAACCCATTCTGGAAATCATATGCATAAAGCAAACCGAGACGGTTAAAGTCGTGACCTTCACGCTCAGGATCATCCTGCCAGTCCCAGTTGGACCAGCGATCCAGACCGATACGGGTATAAGGCGTGAGGGTGGTATTGCCTAATGCTATCGGTAAATAGGCACGGATTTCCTGTGTGGAGAATTCACCGTTATCACGGTTTTCGGCAAGATTGAAGCCACGTTCCAGGTAATAATTCACCGTCAGACCAACCGTTTCATTAAAAGTGTAATTCAGGCCGGTTTCACTTTCGACACGACTGTCTGAGTAGCCGGTGATACTCAGGTCATTGACGAATTGATACATCGCCAGCCAGCCGCTGAAACGTAAATCGTCGGTCAGTTTCACATCCCAGTCCGGTTGTACTTTCCAGCGTTGCATATTGGCGGTGTCTTTACCCGCTTCATTTACGTAATGGTAGCCATAGTTACGAAAACCGCCGGTTAAACCGAAATTAACATCATCGCTTTCGAGGAATTGATAACGAACTTCCAGTTCCGGGCGATCAAACCATGTACCGCGTTTACCGGCACTATAATCGAAAGGTCCTTCCTGATAATACGCCAGTGAAATTTTCCACGGACCGGTTGCCGCATTAAAATAGATGGACGGTTCACCCAGCCCATCCATATCTTCACCATAGCCTTCGACGTTTTCTATTTCATACATAGCACCGATATTAAAATGCCAGTCATTGTTTTCAGCGGCCTGCGCGCAAGCCATTCCTGCGCATATGACCAGCGCAGTAGAGTACAGTAAGGTTTTCATTTTTATTCCTTGTTAAAATACCGACAAAAAAAATGCACCTGCTACCGGGGGATAATTCCCCCGGAGGAATTATTTATTGAATAGCCAGTTCGGTTTCAGCATCAAAGAAATGGCATTTCGCCATATCAAAATGTATGGTGATATTTTCTCCCGCAGAATAATCGTTAATCGCCCCGGCACGGACGACCAGCTCGTGCCCCCCAACGGTGGTATAAAGCATAAATTCCGCACCGGTTAATTCAGCCACGCTAATACGCGCCGTTATGCTATTACCATCCTGTTTTTCAGGATGGATATCCTCCGGGCGAATCCCCATTACCACCGCTTTATGCTCGTGGCCTTGTTTTATTAACGCGTTCAGCTTGTCATCCGGGATTGTTAATTTCAGCGTTTCGGTAACGAATTTATCGCCATCAATTGCACCACGAATAAAGTTCATTGCAGGAGAACCAATAAATCCTGCGACAAACATATTGGCCGGATGGTTATATACCATCTTAGGCGCACCGACCTGCTGAACAATGCCATCTTTCATAATGACGATTCGCGTTGCCATCGTCATGGCTTCAGTCTGATCGTGCGTAACGTAAATCATGGTGGTATTCAGCTTCTGGTGCAGCTTACTGATCTCTGCGCGCATCTGGACACGTAATTTTGCATCCAGGTTAGACAACGGTTCATCCATCAGGAACACACCCGCTTCACGAACGATGGCGCGCCCAAGCGCAACACGCTGACGCTGTCCGCCGGAAAGCGCGCCCGGTTTGCGTTTCAGGTAATCCCGCAATCCAAGAATTTGCGCCGCCCAGTTCACGCGTTCATCAATAATGCCCGGGTCCATCTTTTGCATTTTCAGCCCAAACGCCATGTTGTCGTAAACGGTCATGTGCGGATATAAGGCGTAATTCTGAAAGACCATGGCAATATTGCGCGCTTTTGCCGGTACATCATTCATCCGCTTACCGTCGATCAATAATTCACCGGCGCTGATCTCTTCCAGCCCCGCAATCATGCGTAGCGTGGTGGATTTGCCGCAGCCCGACGGACCGACAAAAACGATGAACTCTTTATCCTCAATCTCCAGGTTAAAGTCTTTAACCACATGCACCTGGTTATCGTATATTTTTTGGATATGTTGCAACGAAAGCTGTGCCATATTGATTCCTTTACTTTGCGTTTAGCCAGAAAGCCGATAAGCACGGCCACGTCAGAAATTCCGTTGAAGGAAGATGTAACTCCGCGCCGGTTAACCCCGGACCGATACCGACAGAATGCATACCGCAGGCATTGATGGCATCAATACCCGCCTGTGCATCTTCAATACCGATGCACGCATCAGGCCTCACCCCAAGACCGTTGCAGGCGGCAAGAAAAATCTCAGGATCCGGTTTCGAGCGGGATATGTGCGCTGCGTCTGCACAAAAATCAAAAAAGTCAGCAATCTCCAGCGCCTGTAAGATTGCAGGGGCATTGAGAGAGACGGATGCCAGCCCTACCGGAATCTGTAATTCATGCAGCGAGGTCAATAACACCCGAATACCGGGCAGGACAGAGTCGGTCGTTAACTGGCGCAGAGCGTGAACGTACAGGGCATTTTTACGCGCAGCTAGCTGCAAACATTCAGCATCGGTAAACACCCCTTCTTTACCGCCATGCTGCAAAATGCGGCACAACGATTCATTACGGCTAATGCCTTTCAAACGTTCATTGAACGCCTCATCAATCACGATCCCCGTCTCATCGGCTATCTGTTTCCACGCCAGAAAATGCAGGTGCGCGGTATCAGTAATTACGCCGTCTAAATCAAAAATGATGGCCTGAGGTTTCATTTCCCCTCCCTGGTAGCGGTCCCATTAACAGGTAAAATAACGTCACTGCATTTGAATGACCGCTCACCGTCGACAGTAACCTTGCGGTTGCAAATCCACACATCGACGGGGCCGATGCTGGTGATGCTGATGTTATCTGCATCCATGGTGATAAACAGTTCTCTGCCCTGCCACTGCAACGGAAAAGCGAGGCGTTTCCACTGCGCCGGGAGCGCCGGATGCAGATGCAGTTCGCCATGACGCACGCTTAACCCTGCAAATCCTTGTATCGCGCCCAGCCAGATAGCCCCTGTCGCTGCGGCATGAATGCCGTCATCGCAACTGTGCGGATCGTCGCCAAGATCGATTTGCCCCCCATCGCGCCAGAACTGATACCCCATTTCTGGATCTTTACAGCGCGCCGCCACGATACCGTGGATCGCTTTACTCAGAGAGGAGTCATGAATCGTGCGCGCCTCATAAAAGCGCAGGTTCGCCAGGCATGTCTGCGGCGTAAACAGCTCCGGCAGCATATACATCAGCATTACCACGTCCGCCTGCTTGAGAATTTGCATCTCATTAACTTCAGCGCGTGAATAATCAAGCAGGATCGTCTGCTTGCCCGCATTGGCTTTATATTTCGCTAAATCGATAACCGGTTTGCTGAGAAACGCATCATCCTGCGGCAAAATGCCATCCTGCTGAATGTCAGGCCGCCAAAGTTTCTGCAAAAAGTATTCCGCGCGATAAATAAACGTGTCGTCAACACAACCCTGCGCACGCGCAAAACGCAGCGCCTGCTCCACGTTGTACCAGGCCATGTAGTTGGTGAAGGCATTGTTATTAACGTGCTCGGTGTACTCATCCGGGCCAATAACGTCATGAATCTCCAGACGTCCGTTCACGTCAACCGCACGACTTATCCAGAATTTGGCGGTTTCCAGCAGCAGCGCCATACCTTCACGCGCCATAAAACTCATGTCGCCTGTGGCTTGCCAGTAGCCGATAACAGCCCAGGCAATATCGGCGACAAGATGGTGTTCCGCTAATGCCGACGCCACTTTTTGCCGCAGGCCAGTACGGATGTTGATCGCCGCAAACTCCGGCGTCTCTTCCTCACCGCTACGCGCGCTTTCCCATGGAAACAACGCGCCTTGCCAACCGTTACGTCTCGCTTTCTCACGCGCGCCGGGCAGATTATGCCAACGGTAACGTAACAGGCCTCTGGCAGTGTCTGGCTCGGTAAACAGATGAAACGGCAGCAGGAAAACCTCGGTATCCCAGAATACGTGGCCCTTGTAACCTTCTCCGGTTAATCCTTTTGCCGCGATGCTGCTGCGCTCATCATGAACCGGCGTCATGATGCGTAAGTGATAGAGCGCGAAATCCAACGCGCGCTGATCGCCAGGCGCCACGCTGCTGACCTGAACACGGCGACGCTGCCACCAGCGATGCCAGTTAGCGGCGTTTTCTGCTCTTAGCGCGTCGTACCCCTGCTCAGCACAGGCTTCCAGTTGACGAAGGGCCTGACTCCCCCAGATTTCAGGCGAGGTATTCCGTTCAGATGTCCATTCAATCCAGACCAATTTCTCCAGCGTGATACGCTGGCCCGCTTTTACACACAAACTGTTGTGCTGCATCAGGCGGCGATCTTTTGCCGTAAAGCAACGTTGCACATCGCCTTTCACGTGGCAGAAAGCGGAAATGGAAATATCGTTGCGGCCATCCTGAGTCGTATAGACCCCCTGCAAAAGGTGCTGTCCAAACACTCTGACCTGTGTTTCGTCCAGATGCTGACGGCCATGGTTAGTTATCGTCGCGTCAATGCCGGTCGAGAGAGAAAGCGTGGCGTCGGCGTCCAACGGCGTAATAGTCATTTCCATCGCAAACAGCGGTAACTTTTCTGCGGATGCAAAACGGCGGCTTTCGATCGCAAAGCGCATGCCGCCAGGCGAGCGCCATATCAGCGAACGGCGCAACTCTCCGGTGGCAAAATCCACATCGCGCCGCCAGCTTTCAATTGTGCCGCTCAGCAGGGAGAAAATATCGCCATTCAGCGTTATCTCTACGCCAACCACATCGGGGAGATTGACCAGTTCATTAATCTCTCCCTTGCCAGCCTGATGATAGAGACCCGCCAGAAACATGCCGCGAGTCTGTACTGTGTACGCTTCTTCGTGGCTTGCGCGGATCCCCATATAACCATTACCTGACGCCATAAGTGAGGCATATTTATTCAGGCTGTGCAGGCAAAAAAACGGGTCTGTTAACATTACAGGCTTCATCATAATTCCACGCAGGTTCCTGTTTCAGCAGAGTGATACAACGCAGCCACAAGTTGTTGAATGACAAAACCTTGTTCTGCATCGGCGATCGTCACCGGCTCCCCTTTCACATGATTGACAAAAGCATCCATACTCCGAAAATGGCGGTGATCATCCGCAACGTCACGCTGAAACAGGACCGCCAGCCCCCCCTCCCGGTCGGTGTAAACCTGTGCCGGGAAAAGCGTTGCTCCGGCCTTATCACCGCAAAAATTCACGTTCATGACCGACTGCTCTGGAATGTTGAGCGCAAAGGAGGTTTCCAGCCGCAAGATGCCGCCATTGTGAAATTCGATTGTGCCGAACAGCGCATCTTCAACGGTGTACGTTGCCGGGTCCCATTCACCAAACTGCCCGCTGTTTTTGCAGGTGCCGATTTTTTGAAAGCTGTGCGCGCAAACCCGTTTAACCGCCGGGAACCCTAAGACATACATTGCCGCATCCAGCATATGCACGCCGATATCGATCAACGGCCCCCCGCCCTGCAAGGCTTTGTTGGTGAATACACCCCAGCCGGGCACTCCGCAGCGGCGCAAGGCTCTGGCATTGGTGACATAGATTTCACCCAGCACGCCAGCCACAACCTGTTCACGCAACAATTGCGTGTCCAGCGCAAAGCGATGATGAAAATCGTAGGCCAACACCTTTCCCATTCGTCGCGCGGTTTTGCACATCTCCAGCGCCTGTTCTGGCGTCATGGCGGGAGGCTTCTCGCACATCACATGACAACCGGCTTCCAGGGCCAGCATGGTGTGTTCGTAATGAAAACGATTTGGCGAACAGACGCTGACGATATCCGGCTGAGCGTCGCGCAGCATCTTCTCTGGGTCATCCCAGACCTGTGCATTACCGTATTTATCTGCCAACGCTTGCGCCTGGGACAGGCGGCTGTCACAGACAGCCACCAGTTCCAGATCCTCGCGGGTGCAGTAGTACGAAGCATGAACTTTATCCGCCACCTGCCCGGCGCCAATGATGGCGACACGCAACGGCGAGCTTGTCATTGCACTTTTCACGGGAACCCTCTTAGCAGGTACGCAACCAGGCCAATGACTGACGGTAGGCTTCCGGCAGATTATCTGCGCGTACCCGCCCTTCATACACCACATAGCCCTGATAATTGTCCTGACGCAACTGATCAAACAGCGCGCCGAAATTCAGGGTGCCGGTTCCCGGCTGATAGCGGTGGTTGTCGGCAATATGCACATGGCCGAGCAGATCCCGGTTGTCATGCAGCGCCTTCGCCATATCGTCTTCTTCGATGTTCATGTGATAAAAATCACCGATAATCTCTACATGTTTGAGATCGTTTTCGACGATATAGCGACGAGCGTCGGCAAGCGTATTGATCATGTGATCCTGGTAGCGGTTAAGCGGTTCCAGGTACACCACCGTTCCAGTGCGCTCAGCCACGTTGTCAAGGAAACGCAGCGAGTCGCTCACCGCTTTGCGATCGCCTTCCAGGCTGCGCGGCGAGGCCATTGGCGGCAAACGGAAGGTAAACATTCCCCACGCGGCCGGCACGATAATGCCTTTGCCGCCCACTTCCGCCAGCGCTTCAAGAATGCGTTCAATTTGTTTCAGGCCATTCAGACGGCGCTCTTCAATAAAATCGCCAATCCAGCCGTCATAACCACCGCAGGCTGTGGTAACAGGCAGACCCGTTTCTTTAATCGCCGCTTTGACGTCATCAAGGTTATTGACCAGCAATTTGCCGTCGATCTCAAACCCGTCAAACCCCATCTCTTTGATATAGCGAAATTTATCCAGAATATTTTCTGGAAAGAAAGCCTGATTCTGAGTTCCAATTTTCATAGTATTCATTCCCTTAGAATTAAAACGTCACGCCCATTTTGATGCTCTTTTCCGGGTGCTTGTCGACAAACTCCATATAGCTTTCCGGGCTGTTGGCAAACGTTACGATGGGGTCGATAATCTCTTCGCAATCGAGATAACCATTCATCAGCAATTCCCAGCAGGTTTCTTCAATACGCTTACGGTTCCAGCGCGGGTAATCAGGGTTCGGCTCACTACAGGCACGAGCGAAAACGATTTTGGCGTTATTGAAGTGCGCTTCACGCCCGAGATTGAATCCCGCCGCAAACGGTTTAGCGAAAGCCACATAGGAGATAGTGCCGCCGTAGGCCAGCCCGCGCAGCGCCGACTGTAACGCGTCAGCATAACCACAGGTTTCGATGATCACATCAGCGCCCTGTTTCCCGGTCAGTTTTTTAATTTCCATACCGACATCCGTGCCGACCGGGTTCAGGCAATAATCCGCGCCATGACGACGCGCAATATCGCAGCGGTGAGCGATCGGGTCTACGCCGATAACCACTGACGCTCCCGCTTTTTTCGCCAGTTGCACCGCAATCTGACCAATCGCGCCCAGCCCGACAATCACGACAAAGTCACCCACGCGCACATTCGCGTCACGCACGCCGCTCATCGCGAATTGTGCCGGGTCATAGCAGACTGCGTTTTTCCAGGAACACCCTTCCGGCATTTTGCGCAGCTTATAGTTATTAACGGCGTTGATGATGACCGTCTCAGAAAGCGGACCATAACCACATACGCGATCGCCCACGGCATAGTCCGTCACGTCACTGCCGCATTCGATAATGTCGCCCACCACCATGTTACCGAGCTGGAACTTACCGAATTCGATACCGCGCGGCGCGCCTTCCGGGCGTGGCATAAACATCTGCCATTGCGCATCAAAATCTTCATCAATGAACGGGCTGGCAGCGCGGAAATCAACCACCTCAGTACCATGCTTCGGCGCGCCAAACAGAACGCGGATTTTCACTTCGTTGGCTAAAATCGCGCGATCTTCATACTCCACAAGCGCCGCAACGCGCGGTTCGGTGGCAACTAACTTTTTCATTTACAACTCCTTAATTAAACTGGCCGCCTTAGCCCTTCACGCCACCAGCGGTCAAACCACTCTTAATAAAACGTTCGGAAAGCGCATACATAATGACGACAGGTAATGCCGTTACCAGCGACGCCGCCATCATGCGTCCCCAGATATAATCCGGCGTGCTAAACAGCGTATTCAGCCCTACCGGAAGGGTGAAATTGCTGGCGCTGGAGAGGAAAATCGACGCAAACAGATAGTCATTCCAGGCCACCATAAAGCAGTAGACAAACACCGAGACCAGGCCAGACATCGCCAGCGGAACGGTAATGCGAAAAATAATTTGCAGACGGTTCAAGCCATCCATCATGGCGGCCTCTTCAATCTCATCCGGGATGGTGTCGAAGTAGCTTTTCAGCATGAACACCGCGGTCGGCAGCGTCTGAGTGACCATCGTGATAATGAGCGCCATTTCGGTGTCATAAATGCCTAACGCAGTGATGATTTTGAACAACGGCACCACCAGCAAAATGCCGGAGAACATGTACACGGTGTAAAAGCTGGCATTAATGGTCATGCGACCTTTAAAGCGCAGACGTGACAGCGCGTACGCGCCAAGCGTGCCCAAAAATACGGCCACAACGGATGACACTACCGACACCACCATGCTGTTGCGGAAATAATCGACAAACGGGAAAATCAGCGGATTAAAAATGTCGATATAGTGTTCCAGCGTCCAGTGCTGCGGGAAAAGGGTCGGATGCAGTGAAATCGCCTCTTTCGCGCTTTTAAACGAGGTCATCAGCATCACAAAGAAAGGAAACAGCGTGATGAGAAGAAAGACGATCAGGCCACAGTAAAAGCCGACACGCTCAAGTTTGCGTTTATTTGTTGCCATTGAGATTCACCCGTTTTCTGGTCAGCAAGATGACGGCAAAAATAATGATGAAGAGCACCACGGAAATGGCGGCTGCTTTACCTAAGTCATTAAATGCAAATGCTGTTTTGTAGAGATACACCCCGAGAATATCGACCTTCGTCGTCAACAGATAAACATCGGCGAACATGTAGAACATCCAGATGGTGCGTAAGGTCACGACCGTCGCCAGCACCGGCATGATGGCGGGCAGCGTTACGATGCGAAATCGCTGCCAGGCATTCGCGCCATCCATTTCGGCTGCTTCATACAGCGATTTATCGATAGTCTGTAAGATCGCCAGGAATGAAATGAACGCATACGGGAAGTAACGCCAGATCGCAAACAACACCACCAGCGCGAAACTACTGCCCGGATTGTCGAACCACAGCGGCGCATGATCGTAGAGATGCAGCAGATCCACGCCGAGGTAGTTCACAATGCCGTAGCCGTTGTTGAACATGTACTTCCAGGCGAACACCAGCGAGATGGACGGCGTCACATAAGAGAGGATCACCAGCGAACGTGCCGTTTTACGCAGGCGAAACTCCCGGTTAAAGAACATCGCGACGCCCAGCCCCAGTGCGGTACTACCGGCCACAACCAGCGCGGTATACCAGATCGTCATCCACAGCGCGTGCCAGAACCCAGGATCGGAGAGAATGTTAATGTAGTTGCTAAACCCCACGAACGTTGAGGCAATTCGCGGATTAAGCGGCAAACGCAAAAAACTGATTTCGATATTCGATATCATCGGCCATGCCACCAGACCGCCCAGCAGTAATAAACTGGGCGCCAGCAGCAACATCGCGAATGGCATATCGGAACGACCGGAAAAAAGCCTGGTCATAACTGCTTTCCTCTTTCCGCATTAGCGCTGTTCAACAAGGGTATCCAGCTTTTTCTGGCTTTCCTTTAGGGCCGAAGACAGGCTGGCGTTACCCACCGTCACGTTATGCACCAGCGAACTCACCACGCCAGAGCCCGTCACGTCGCCCATACGGGTAAAGTTCTTGTCGCCCACCGCGCCAAACACCTGGATATTAGGCAGTTTTGCAATCAACTGATAAGGCAGATCGCCAAGCGCGTTGATCACATCGTTTTCCTTCCACACGGGCGTGTTCACCACGGCTTTGTTGACCGGCAGTGCCGCTCCCGGAGACATCATCACCCAGTCCGCAATGTTGTCCGCCTGCTCCATAAAGGTGACAAATTTCTCGGCCGCCTCCGTCTCTTCCGCTTTCTGTCCGCTGGTGATGGTCAGCGAAGTCAACATGCCATAGACGGCAGAGGTTTTTTCCGTCGGAACGACAAACCCCACGTTCTGCGGTTCGCCTTCTTTAATGACGGCCGGGAGGATATAGGTGGAATAAATCGCCATTGGTGCAGTCCCGTTCATGAAAGCGTCTTTCACTTCCATGATGTCGTTAGAACCCGGCATCGTATTTGCCGCCAGCGCACGATAATATTCCAGCGCCTGCGCCATCTCTGGCGTATCAAGGGTTATTTTTCCTTGTGCATCAAAGACGTTGGCCTGATTTGACAACGCAAACTGCGAGAAAGACTGTTCAGTCAGCACGCTCTCCGCCGTCGGTAGCGCAATACCGTATTTCTTACTGGCGGGATCGTTGAGTTTTTGCGCGACGGTCAGCAATTGCTGCCAGTTTTTTGGCTCTTCCAGCCCGGCTTTCGCCAGAACATCTTTGCGATACCAGATACCGCCAATCCAGGCACTTACCGGAACGCCGGTCCACGCCGCGCTATCTTCAGTACGCACAATGCGCAGCACACCGTCATAAAACGCGCTTTCACCCACGTTCTGAATAACATCCGCAACAGCATCACGGTCGATCAGTTGCTCTTTATCCATCACTTTGGCGTAATCATGGCTGGTCTCAATAACCTCCGGCAGCGAGCCGCTGCGCGCCAGCGTGATCACTTTGGTGTTATAGGCATCTTCCTCAACAGGAACCTGTTTCACGGTGATTCCAGGATTTTCTTTTTCAAAACGCGTAATCAGTTTTGTAATAACGGCCTGACGCTCCTGTTCCACCGACGAATGCATAAATTCAATGGAGACATGAGATTGTTTGTCATCTTTGCACCCTGAAATCAGGGCGCAGGAAACCAGTGCTGATAACAGCACAACGTTAGATTTAAGCATTAGATGTTCCTTATTATTTTTTAATCCACATAACCTGCCATGGGTGCAGTGTTAATGTTTCCCCGGTGATATAACTTTCACTAATTAAGTCATAACCACCCGAGCAACAAATATTCACAGTTTGAATTTGATCGCTCACATTAAACAATGCAGTAATGGCTTCGCCATCTTTTGTTGTACGCGTCACTCGCATAACTTCTGATGTGAGACTCTCTATTTCAAAAGCGCTGTTCGGATGAAAGGCATTATTATGACGACGTATAATAATAAGCTTTGATAATGTCTGAAAGACGTTATGTCTTAGCGTGTCGTCATCGTTTAAAGCCGATCCAATTGTTGCCAGATCATATTTTTTACGATTAATAGCGCGGTTATACCCCAGTTGTTCCACACCATCATAGTCATTACGAGAACCCAGAATACTTTGAATATATACCGCAGGTACGCCAGGGAAACTCAATAATATGGCATGCGCTAAAATAAACCGGGCGAGTCTCTCATCATCACTACTGTCGCGCTTGCTGAGCGCATCCATATAAGTAACATTGATTTCGTAAGGGCTTCGACTCCCGTCCGGGTTGTTTTTCCAGTTGACTAACGCCCCTTCCTGCTGCAACGCTTCAACTAATTGCAGTATTTCCTCTTCCGGCAAAATACCGCGTAATGGATTCAGGCCTATTCCGTCATGGGAAGCCAGAAAGTTAAACCAGGTCGTTTTCGAGGATGGCAGCGACAGCGTTTTCGCCCAGTCGCACAACGCACGCGTATCCTGGCGTTGCACGGCATGCAATACCAGCGGCGGAAGAGAAAACTGGTAGACCATGTGCGCTTCATCATAGCCATTACCCAGATAGGAAATGTTATCCTGATGCGGAACGTTGGTCTCAGTAATGATGACGGTCCCCGGAGCCACCTCATCAGCAATAGCCCGGAACAGCTTGATTAACTGGTGCGTTTTTTCCAGGTGAATACACGTTGTACCCGGTGCTTTCCACATAAACCCGACGGCGTCCAGACGAATATAGTCCGCCCCTTGTTCGAGGTAGGTCAGTAAAACATCAACCATCGCCAGCAGCACGTCAGGGCAAGCATAATTCAGGTCAATCTGATCATCACTGAATGTCGTCCATAAATGACGGACGGTGCCATCGTGCAATGTAAAAGGCGTCAGTAACGGTAATGCGCGCGGACGCGTCACTGCACTCAGGTCTGTCGAAGGGGCCATTTCAATAAAGAAATGCTCATAGCCCGGCTTTTGCTGTAAATAGTTTTTAAACCATTCACTTTTGGCAGACATATGATTGCAGACAAAATCAAACATTAATTGACTTGTTTGATTCAGTTCACCGATATCTTTCCACTCCCCTGTTTCCTGCGCCACCTGGTGATAATCAATGACCGAAAATCCATCATCAGATGACCATGGATAAAAAGGTAACAGATGGACATGAGAAAAACTCGCGTTTAGCCGTTTACGGAAGAACTGATTAAATGCGGGAAGCGGTTTTGACGTCTCACAGTGAAATTGGTCGGCATAGGTAATAAGCACAACATCACTTTCATCCCAATGCAACTTACGCTGTTTTTTAATTAATGAACGTGATTTTTCAATACGCCTTTCCAGTACGTCGTAGTGGCGTTGCGAAAATGTTTCCCCATAGACTTCAAGCAGGTATTTCTGGATTTTTTGGCTCACTTTTGTTTTCCGTGGTAGCGGTCCCATGAAAGAAGAGACTACTCCGTGAAAAATAAGCTGTCAATCAGGCGAGCGGGTTTAGAGGGAGGATAAAAAAGAATTTTGGCAGCCCAAAAATCGTATTTGTGAGCTGCCGCAAATTACCGGGGAATATGTAATCGAAGTGTTACTCTGCGTACACAGAATCGTAGTCAGGGATGATTTCCGGTATAACGCCGGGATAATTTAGCCGCTGCCCGACTCAGTAAAGGCTCAAGCGCCACCGCCAGCAACATCTTCAGCGGGCGCCGGGCCACGGATTTCACCGCCCACCCCGCTACGCCTGCGGGACCGTAGCGTAACGCGGTCAGGAGAACCAGCTTCCCTGCAAGTTTAAAGCCCGGCTTCACCTTTTGCCCGGCGCGTTGCCAGCGAGTATTCATCTCTGTCCTCTTACAATTGACGGAAGCGGCTGCGTAACGTGAAGGTATCAGAGGTCACATAGCGCTCCATTTCGCGTAAACGTTTTTCGCCTGCGGCCAGTTCACGATCCACCGCATCTAACAGTTCACCGCAGGAAGGCTGTTGCTCGCCCGTTGCCATGCTGTCCGGCATCGGGTCCAGTACAAAAGAGAGAATGATGTAAGCCACCAGGGTGAAAAATGCCAGACCAAAGAAGATCGATAACACCACCAGGATACGCACCAGTTTCACCGGTACATCAAGGTACTGCGCGATACCGGCACACACCCCTCGCACCATCCCCTGCTGCGGCATACGCCATAATTTCTTGTTCAGGTTAATTCCTCCCATTAGCGATCCCTCCAGTTCGGATGTTCGGCGTCAAGAATGGCTTCCAGCGCCTGAATACGCTCGCGCATGCGTTGCGCTTCGTCGGTTAGCTGCATTAAACGTTGCTGTTCGCTTTGCGACAATTCGCCCCGACCGGAACGGTTGCTGTAATGCAGCCATAACCAAATCGGTAACACGAACAGCACGAAAATGGTTAACGGTATGGCCAGAAATAACGCGCTCATGAGTGCTCCTTACAGGTGATGAGCGGCGGCGCGTTCGGGCGCCGCCAGGTATTATTATTGGTTATCTTGCTTCATTTTGGCTTTCAACTGCGCCAGTTGTTCGCTGATTTCATCATCTGCTTTCAGATCGGCAAACTGCTGATCCAGGGTTCTCTGCTTGCCAAAGTTTTGGCTTTCCGCTTCCGCCTCCATCTGATCGATACGGCGTTCAAACGATTCAAAACGCGCCATAGCCTCATCCAGTTTGCCGCTGTCCAGTTGACGACGGACATCACGGGAAGAGCTTGCCGCCTGGTGGCGCAACGTCAATGCCTGCTGACGGGCACGGGTTTCACTGAGTTTATTTTCCAGCTCGCCAATCTCTTTCTTCATCCGCACCAGCGTGTCGTCAACCAGTGCCGCTTCCTGATCGAGGGTGGCGATCAAATCCGTCAGTTTTTGTTTCTCAATCAGCGCGGCGCGCGCCAGATCCTCTTTATCTTTACGCAGCGCCAGCTCGGCTTTCTCCTGCCACTCCGCCTGTTGCGCGGCGGCCTGCTCAATGCGACGGGATAACTGTTTCTTTTCTGCCAGCGCGCGCGCGGAATTAGAACGGACTTCCACCAGCGTATCTTCCATTTCCTGAATCATCAGGCGCACCAGCTTTTGCGGATCTTCCGCTTTTTCCAGCAGCGCATTAATGTTGGCGTTCACGATGTCGGCAAAACGAGAAAAAATACCCATAATTCAATCCTCACACGGTATGTTCTGATATCGGGCTATGCCCTGCTACAGGGTTAATACAATCTGCGTGCCAACTTTTTAATTTATTGATTATTAAAACAATGTACGATTTTACCTCACGAGAGAAATAGGCTAAAGTGGTGAATAACACTAACAAGTGGTGAATCTCATCATGGCAGAATACAAAGATAACCTTCTCGGCGAAGCCAACAGCTTTCTTGAAGTGCTGGAGCAGGTTTCCCATCTGGCGCCGCTGGATAAACCCGTGCTTATCATTGGCGAACGCGGAACAGGGAAAGAGCTGATCGCCAACCGGCTGCATTTTCTCTCAACGCGCTGGCAAGGGCCGTTCATCTCCCTTAACTGCGCCGCGCTCAATGAAAACCTGCTCGACTCCGAGTTATTTGGTCATGAGGCAGGCGCATTTACCGGCGCGCAAAAACGTCATCCCGGGCGCTTTGAACGCGCCGATGGCGGTACGCTCTTTTTGGATGAGCTGGCGACCGCTCCCATGCTGGTTCAGGAAAAACTGCTGCGGGTGATCGAATACGGCGAGCTGGAGCGCGTCGGCGGCAGCCAGCCGTTGCAGGTTAATGTGCGTCTGGTCTGCGCGACAAATGCCGATTTGCCACAAATGGTGAGCGAAGGGACATTTCGCGCCGATCTGCTGGATCGGCTTGCTTTCGACGTCGTGCAGCTTCCCCCTTTACGCCAGCGTCAAAGCGACATCATGTTAATGGCCGAACACTTTGCCATTCAGATGTGCCGTGAGATTCATCTGCCCCTCTTCCCGGGTTTTACCGCGCGGGCGAGAGAAACCCTGCTTCAGTACCGCTGGCCGGGAAATATTCGTGAGCTGAAAAACGTGGTTGAGCGTTCGGTTTATCGGCATGGCAGCAGCGATTATCCGTTAGATGAAATTATCATCGACCCATTTAAGCGTGACATTCCCGAACCAACGCCGCCGGAAACGCCCGTTTCTGCGCCATCATTGCCGCTGGATTTACGCGAATTTCAGCAACAGCAGGAGAAAGACTTTCTGCAAATCAGCCTGCAACAGGCGAAATTTAATCAAAAACGGGCAGCAGAATTGCTGGGTCTGACCTACCACCAGTTGCGCGCATTGCTCAAAAAACATCAGATTTAGCGCTCATGCCCGGGACAGTTGTTCTCATTCTGTGGGGGTAATATGTTAAGTGAATTAATGAGGTTTTCTTTATAATTAATTTCGATATTGGTTAATAACATAATAAAAATAATTACAAAGGTGATTGAATTTCCAGCGTAATGTTATACCCAACGATTTTGAATACAAGGGAAATGCCATGAATTGGGATAAACACGCAGCCGTAGAATACGCACGCAGACATGCTATGATGGGTGCGAGCCTGGCTGGCTTGTTAATCAGCTCTTCTGCTTTTGCGGCGTTGTCTCCCGGCGGACCCGAAGCTACAGCTTTAACATTTAATCGCTGGTACATATCCCAGTTAATACAGGAGAAAAATCCACTGGCTGATTATGAGGGACTCCAGCCCTACGTTACAGCAAACACCATTGCTGCGTTAAAGGCCTCAAATACAGCAGACCCAGACTCCGAAGATGTACCCGATTCTGATATGTTCATCAAAGCCCAGGATTTTGACGATGACTGGCAGCAAATAGAGATCGTCTCATCAGACTTAGATCCCGTATGTACACAGGTCTATGTCTCTTTCGGCGCTGAACAGAAACACACCGTAATAGACTGCATGGTGAAAGAAAACGGTACCTGGAAAGTACAATCTGTCGCAGGCCAGAAAATATTGCGAAACGTAAGCCTGAAGTAATCATGTATCAAAGCCCGTAACTTAACTGAACGGGCATTTCCTTTGGTGTTTATTCCACCAGTATGACGATTCCTTCATCGCAATTGTGTACATTTACGCCAGTTGTCCGCAGTCATTTTTACCTGGCGGGCCGAAGTGCGATACACTTTGCAGATCGAATCTAAAAACCTTAAAAATTATGCGCCTGGTTTTATCGTCTCTGATCGTGATGGCTGGACTCCTGAGTGGTCAGGCTGCGGCTGCGCCTGAACCGACTACGCACGCTGATATTCGCGACAGCGGCTTTGTCTATTGCGTCAGTGGGCAGGTCAACACCTTCAATCCACAAAAAGCGAGCAGCGGCCTGATCGTTGATACGCTTGCCGCCCAGCTGTATGACAGACTGCTGGATGTGGACCCTTATACTTATCGTCTGGTGCCGGAACTGGCAGAAAGCTGGGAAGTGCTGGACAACGGCGCGACCTACCGTTTCCACCTGCGTCGCAACGTCGCTTTCCAGAAGACCGCCTGGTTCACCCCTACCCGCAAGCTGAACGCGGATGACGTGGTGTTTACCTTTGAGCGCATTTTTGATCGCAAACATCCCTGGCATAACGTTAACGGCGGCAGCTTTCCCTATTTCGACAGTTTGCAGTTTGCCGATAACGTCCAGAGCGTGCGTAAGCTGGACAACAATATCGTCGAGTTTCGCCTGACCCAACCAGACGCCTCCTTCTTATGGCATCTGGCGACGCACTATGCGTCAGTCATGTCAGCGGAATATGCGGCGCAGCTGACAAAGCAGGATCACCCGGAACTGATTGACCGCCAGCCGGTCGGCACCGGCCCGTTCCAGCTCTCGGAATATCGCGCCGGACAATATATTCGTCTGCAACGTCATGAGGGATTCTGGCGTGGTAAACCGCTGATGCCGCAGGTGGTGGTTGACTTAGGCTCCGGCGGCACAGGCCGTTTATCGAAATTGCTCACCGGCGAATGCGATGTGCTGGCCTGGCCCGCCGCCAGTCAACTCACGATTCTGCGCGACGATCCGCGCCTGCGTCTGACGCTGCGCCCCGGTATGAACATCGCCTACCTGGCCTTTAATACCGATAAGCCGCCGCTGAATAATCCCGCCGTGCGCCATGCGCTGGCGTTGTCGATCAACAACCAGCGGCTGATGCAGTCGATCTACTACGGTACAGCAGAAACCGCCGCCTCTATTTTGCCGCGCGCCTCGTGGGCCTATGACAACGAGGCTAAAATTACAGAATACAATCCGGCTAAATCCCGCGAGCAGTTGAAAGCGCTGGGGCTGGAAAACTTAACGCTACAGCTGTGGGTGCCGACCAGTTCCCAGGCCTGGAACCCCAGCCCGCTGAAAACCGCCGAGCTGATCCAGGCGGATATGGCGCAGGTCGGCGTAAAAGTGGTGATTGTTCCGGTAGAAGGTCGTTTCCAGGAGGCGCGGTTAATGGACATGAACCATGATCTGACGTTGTCCGGTTGGGCAACCGACAGTAACGATCCAGATAGTTTCTTCAGGCCGTTGCTGAGCTGCGCCGCCATTAACTCACAAACCAACTTTGCACACTGGTGCCATCCTGAGTTTGACGGCATTCTGCGAAAAGCGCTCTCGTCCCAGCAGCTTGCGGCGCGTATTGACGCGTATGATGAAGCGCAAAATATTCTGGCAAAAGAGCTGCCGATACTGCCGCTCGCCTCCTCGCTGCGTTTACAGGCTTATCGCTATGATATTAAAGGGCTGGTTTTAAGTCCCTTTGGTAACGCCTCGTTTGCCGGTGTTTCGCGGGAAAAAGAAGATGAGGTGAAAAAACCATGATTATTTTCACCCTGCGTCGGTTTCTGCTGCTGTTGGTCACGCTGTTCTTTCTGACCTTTATCGGCTTTAGCCTGAGCTATTTCACGCCCCATGCGCCATTACAGGGCGCATCGTTGTGGAACGCCTGGGTTTTCTGGTTTAACAGCCTGATCCACTGGGATTTTGGCGTTTCCAGCATTAACGGCCAGCTGATCTCCGAACAGCTCAAAGAGGTTTTTCCCGCCACGATGGAGCTGTGCGTTCTCGCTTTCGGCTTTGCTCTGATGGTCGGGATCCCGGTGGGGATGCTGGCAGGCGTAACGCGGAATAAATGGCCAGACCGTTTCATCAGCGCCCTCGCCTTAGTGGGATTTTCGATTCCGGTCTTCTGGCTGGCGCTGCTGTTGACGCTGTTTTTCTCGCTCACGCTCGGCTGGCTGCCGGTATCAGGTCGTTTTGATCTGCTTTACGAAGTGAAGCCGGTCACCGGTTTCGCCATTATTGATGCCTGGATTTCCGACTCGCCCTGGCGCGATGAGATGGTGATGAGCGCAGTGCGCCATATGGTATTGCCGGTGCTGACGCTGGCCGTCGCCCCCACCACGGAAGTGATTCGTCTGATGCGCATCAGCACTATTGAAGTGTATGACCAGAATTACGTGAAGGCAGCGGCGACGCGCGGTCTGTCACGGCTGACGATTCTGCGTCGGCATGTGCTGCACAACGCGCTGCCGCCGGTGATCCCGCGTCTCGGCTTGCAGTTTTCCACCATGCTGACGCTGGCGATGATCACCGAGATGGTCTTTAGCTGGCCGGGGCTGGGACGCTGGTTGATCAACGCTATCCGCCAGCAGGACTACGCCGCTATTTCCGCAGGCGTAATGGTGGTTGGTTCGCTGGTGATTATCGTCAACGTGATCTCTGATATTTTGGGTGCTATGGCTAACCCTCTGAAACATAAGGAATGGTATGCCTTACGATAGTGTGTACAGCGAAAAGCGCCCACCGGGAACGCTGCGCACTGCCTGGCGCAAATTTTATGGCGACGCTTCTGCGATGGTCGGTCTTTACGGCTGCGCAGGTCTGGTGGTGCTGTGTATTTTTGGCAGCTGGTTTGCTCCCTACGGCATCGATCAGCAGTTCCTCGGCTACCAGTTGTTGCCACCGTCCTGGTCGCGCTATGGCGAAGTCTCGTTTTTTCTGGGGACGGACGATCTGGGGCGTGACGTTTTAAGTCGCCTGCTGAGCGGCGCGGCGCCCACCGTCGGCGGCGCGTTTATCGTCACGCTGGCGGCAACGCTGTGCGGCCTGATTCTGGGCGTTGTCGCCGGGGCTACGCACGGCTTACGCTCCGCCGTACTCAACCATATTCTGGACACCCTGCTCTCTATTCCGTCGTTGCTGTTGGCGATTATCGTTGTTGCCTTTGCCGGGCCGCATCTGAGTCACGCAATGTTTGCCGTCTGGCTCGCACTGCTGCCGCGTATGGTGCGCTCGGTCTACAGCATGGTGCATGACGAGCTGGAAAAAGAGTATGTGATCGCCGCGCGCCTCGATGGCGCCACCACGCTCAATATTCTCTGGTTTGCCATTCTGCCCAATATTACCGCCGGTCTGATTACCGAAATCACCCGCGCGTTGTCGATGGCAATCCTCGATATCGCCGCGCTCGGTTTTCTCGACCTCGGCGCGCAACTCCCCTCTCCTGAATGGGGCGCCATGCTCGGCGACGCGCTGGAGCTGATATATGTCGCGCCGTGGACGGTGATGTTACCTGGCGCGGCAATTATGATCAGCGTTCTGCTGGTGAACCTGCTTGGCGACGGCATCCGGCGCGCGATTATCGCGGGGGTGGAATAATGCCGTTACTGGATATACGTAACCTGACCATTGAATTTAAAACCGGCGAAGACTGGGTTAAAGCCGTAGATCGGGTCAGCATGACGTTAAATGAAGGGGAAATTCGTGGGCTGGTCGGCGAATCCGGCTCCGGGAAAAGCCTGATTGCGAAAGCCATTTGCGGTGTGGCGAAAGACAACTGGCGCGTCACCGCCGACCGTATGCGCTTTGACGATATCGACCTGCTGCGTCTTTCCGCACGCGAGCGCCGCAAACTGGTCGGCCATAACGTGTCGATGATCTTTCAGGAACCGCAGTCGTGCCTTGATCCTTCGGAGCGCATTGGCCGTCAACTGATGCAGAATATTCCCGCCTGGACCTATAAAGGTCGCTGGTGGCAGCGTATTGGCTGGCGAAAACGCCGTGCCATTGAACTGTTGCACCGGGTCGGCATTAAAGATCACAAAGACGCGATGCGTAGTTTTCCGTATGAGCTGACGGATGGCGAATGTCAGAAAGTCATGATCGCCATTGCGCTCGCCAATCAACCGCGCTTGCTGATTGCCGACGAACCGACCAACGCGATGGAACCCACCACCCAGGCGCAGATTTTCCGCCTGCTGACGCGCCTGAACCAGAACAGCAATACCACTATTTTGCTGATCAGCCATGACCTGCAAATGCTCAGCCAGTGGGCAGACAAAATCAACGTTCTGTATTGCGGGCAGACGGTTGAAACTGCGCCCAGTAAGGATCTGGTGGCGACGCCTCACCACCCTTATACTCAGGCGCTCATCCGCGCGATACCGGATTTTGGCAGCGCCATGCCGCATAAAAGCCGCCTGAATACCATGCCAGGGGCAATCCCGCTGCTGGAACAATTACCGATAGGTTGTCGTCTGGGGCCGCGTTGCCCGTATGCTCAACGAGAATGCATTGAAACCCCGCGTCTGACCGGGGCGAAGAATCATCTCTACGCCTGTCATTTTCCGCTGAATATGGAGAAAGAGTGACATGGTGGAAACTCTGCTCGAAGTGCGTAACCTGAGTAAAACCTTCCGCTACCGTACAGGATGGTTCCGGCGTCAGACCGTCGAGGCGGTAAAGCCGCTCAGCTTCACCTTACGCGAACGCCAGACGCTCGCCATTATTGGCGAGAATGGCTCCGGCAAATCCACGCTGGCGAAAATGCTGGCAGGAATGATCGCGCCGACCAGCGGCGAACTGCTGATTGACGATCATCCGCTGAAATACGGCGACTACTCGTTTCGCAGCCAGCGCATCCGCATGATTTTTCAGGACCCGTCAACGTCACTCAATCCGCGACAGCGCATCTCGCAGATTCTGGATTTCCCGCTGCGGTTGAACACCGATCTGGAACCGGAGCAGCGACGTAAGCAGATTATTGAAACCATGCGGATGGTCGGCCTTCTCCCTGACCACGTCAGCTATTATCCGCACATGCTGGCGCCAGGGCAGAAACAGCGTCTGGGATTAGCCCGCGCCCTGATTTTACGCCCGAAGGTGATCATCGCCGACGAAGCGCTGGCTTCGCTCGATATGTCGATGCGCTCGCAGCTCATCAACCTGATGCTGGAACTCCAGGAAAAACAGGGGATTTCGTATATCTACGTCACTCAGCATCTGGGGATGATGAAACACATCAGCGATCAGGTGCTGGTCATGCACCAGGGCGAAGTGGTCGAACGCGGCAGCACTGCTGATGTTCTCGCCTCGCCGTTACATGAACTCACCCGCCGTTTGATCGCAGGACACTTCGGCGAAGCCCTCACCGCCGACGCCTGGCGAAAAGATCGCTAGCCTGAAGGAGCGTTATGATGTTGTTGTCTGAACCAATTAACGGCCATTTGGCCATCCACCACGCGCCCCGAATGCAGGAGCGCCCATGAGAAAATATTCCTGGCTGATCCTGTGTCTGGCGCTGGCTGTGCTACTGGCGTCTGCTTTCGCATTCACTCGCGCTGACAACCAGACTGAACCGGCATTCGGCTACACTCTGGACTTCAAAAAACCGTTGTCCGGGATCGACAATTTATCCTCCCTGAGCTACGTGCCCGAAGAAGATGTTTTTGTCGCCACCCTCAACAGACCCGCCACCATCCTCAAACTGTCTAAAAATGGAGAAATACTCGCCAGAAAAAGCATCGCAGATCGAATTAAAGATGCTGAATCAATCGAATACGTGGGTAACGGGACATACTTACTGGTCGATGAAGCAGACTCCGCGATGTATGTTTACCAGCTCAGCCAGGATCTGGACATCAGGTCAGTGAGAAAAATAGAAACAGACCTGTTTGAGAACGCGCGCAATCGGGGAATCGAAGGCATTGCCTGGATGGCCGGACGAAATGAACTCTATTTCGCCAAAGAACGTAAACCGGTCATGCTGTACCGAACCCAAAGCGACGGCGGCCTTACTCATTTTTCTGAGATCGTCCCGCTGGATGATCTGATTAAAAATCTGGACGTAGACGATATCTCCGCCCTTCACATCCACGGTGAACATCTGCTGATCTTATCTGATGAGTCACGCAGCCTGACAGAGATAGACCTGAACGGCAATGTGCTGCGCCGGATGTCATTAACGCAGGGCGAAAATGGTCTTGAGGAAGATATCCCGCAACCTGAAGGCGTGTCGATGGATAAGGCCGGCAACATTTATATTATGAGTGAGCCGAACCTGTTTTATCGATTTGAAAAGGTCTCGACTGGCAGGTAAACCGTAAGTTCAGACTCTTCTTTCCCGTTGACGCGCGGTTTTGACGGGAGAGGAGAAACGGCGATACGCGGGCTTTTATGAAGTCAGAAAACACTGGAAACGTTTGAAATGGTGCCGACTACCGGAATCGAACTGGTGACCTACTGATTACAAGTCAGTTGCTCTACCTACTGAGCTAAGTCGGCCTGGGCCGCCATCGAGGCCTCGAACCCCGTTCCCTACAACACCCACAACAAATGTCGTTCGCTCTTCCAGATGAGCTAATGGCGGTTTGACGGTTCTTGTGAGTTATCACGCACTTACGCATCATAACGAACCGGCTGCGAATAATACATAAGTAGAATTAGTCATGCAACCATTATGATTCGTCCAAATGTATTTATCCCTTATATTCGCAGCGCGTCACCCGCTCGTGCTGGTTGGATGAGGCGAACCTGATAGCGGGTGATATACTGGACGGATGCAGGAAAATATCGAAAGTAAACAGGCTCGTCCTGCGCCGCCCCGGAGCTAAGTCACGGGAAATGACGGAAAAATATCGTGACACAAAGGGCTGTGAGTGGGATATAATTTCGAGCTAATTTCGAATAACTTTGAAATGTTGCTTTTAATTTATTGATATTAAAAGCAAAAAATAAGTAATGACTATAAGGATTAAAGCTATGGGTTTTCTTTCCGGTAAGCGCATTCTGGTAACGGGTGTTGCCAGCAAATTGTCCATCGCCTACGGTATCGCTCAGGCGATGCGCCGCGAAGGAGCTGAACTGGCGTTCACCTACCAGAACGACAAACTGAAAGGCCGCGTGGAAGAGTTTGCCGCTCAACTGGATTCCAGCATCGTGTTGCAGTGTGATGTGGCTGAAGATGCCAGCATCGACGCTATGTTTGCCGAGCTGGGTAAAGTCTGGCCGAAATTCGACGGTTTCGTTCACTCTATCGGCTTCGCGCCTGGCGATCAGCTGGATGGCGACTATGTGAATGCCGTTACCCGTGAAGGCTTTAAAATCGCGCACGACATCAGCTCTTACAGCTTTGTGGCGATGGCAAAAGCTTGCCGTACCATGCTGAATCCGGGTTCCGCCCTGCTGACCCTGTCTTATCTGGGTGCTGAGCGCGCAATCCCGAACTACAACGTCATGGGTCTGGCAAAAGCGTCTCTGGAAGCAAACGTGCGTTACATGGCTAACGCGATGGGCCCGGAAGGCGTTCGTGTTAACGCAATCTCCGCAGGTCCGATCCGTACTCTGGCCGCGTCCGGCATCAAAGATTTCCGTAAAATGCTGTCGCATTGCGAAGCGGTTACGCCGATTCGCCGCACCGTTACCATTGAAGATGTGGGCAACTCTGCCGCCTTCCTGTGCTCCGATCTGTCTGCCGGTATCTCCGGTGAAGTCGTTCACGTCGACGGTGGTTTCAGCATCGCAGCCATGAACGAACTGGAACTGAAATAATCGTTTCACTTCCCGCAATGGGCGGCGCAGCGTCGCCCATTATTCCCTTCTCTGATGACGCCTTTCACCCCCTTCCATTCTTCGCGCGCTGTCGCATCGCGGTATATATCATTCTGATATTTATTATCACCTAACAATCTTTTATCCCCTCTCTTGCTTACGCCAGGATAATGCAGCGAAAACGATCCGGCGTGATTCGACGACGACGTGTCCGGGTCGCCACTTTTAGACCAAGGAACGCCCATGGAACAACGCCGAATTGAAGGCAAAAGCCACTGGTATCATGAAACTCAGTCCAGCACTTATCCGCAAGAGGTTCTCCCGCTGGTGCCGGAAGCCGCGAACGTCGAGGACAGTTTTCTGCTGGATTTAGCGATCGCCGAAGACGTGCTTTTACCCTTTCAGTCCTGGTTGCACCCTGCCCGTCAACTTGCTCAACGCCTCTTTCCCGAGCGCGTCACACAGAATCGTCTCCACACGTTCAGCGCCTATGAACGGATGAGTACCGCATTGACCGTTGCCCAGGTCTATGGCGTACAGCGGCTCTGTAACCATTACGCCGCGCGACTGACCCCGCTTCCCGGCCCGGACTCCTCCCGGGAGAGTAACCACCGACTGGCGCAAATCACGCAATACGCGCGTCAACTGGCCAGTTCCCCTGCGGTCATTAATGCCCGCGACCGCCAGCATCTTGACGATGTGGGTCTGACGACCTGCGACATCATTCTGATAAACCAGATTATTGGTTTTGTGGGTTTTCAGGCGCGCGTCGTGGCGATATTCCAGGCTTATCATGGACACCCCGTCCGCTGGGTGCCGGGCCTGGATATACAGCAATTCGCCGATGCGCAGCTTTTCCAGGAAAAGGACGCGCAATGGCACCCGGCTCAGGAAGGCGTGGAAATACGTTACGCCAGCGCCGAACAGCTGGAGTGCCTGTCTCACCATCAGCCGGTTGCAGAACTGCTGACGCTCGCGCCAGTCCTGGTTCACGAACCCGCCCTGCTTTCTTTGCTTGGCACACTGCTCACCAGCGCCCTGCGTACGGATGCGCCACCGGCGTCGCTCCCACTCGCCACGCTGCTCACGTCGCGCATCAATGGCAGCGTCGCCTGTTTTAATGAACAGTCACACCACGCGGGCGAATGGGCAGAAACAATTTCGGTGTTCCGCCGGGGTGAACGGGAGATACAGCACTGGGAAAGCCAACATCCGGTTGAGCGTCCTGTCACGCAAGCGATACAATGGCTGACCAGGGCGCCCGATCGTTTTAGCGCTGCGCAATTCACGCCGTTACTCGAACAGGGGGCGTCACTGGAACAGGCCGTCAACTTGCTGGGCTGGTGCGGATTGTGCGGTTGGTTGAACCGTTTAAAAATCGCGTTGGGCGAAACACATTAACCGCGCCTTTACTGAAAGAGCGCTTGCTGCGCCAGGCAGAATCGCGTAAAACTGTCAGCCGCTCTTTTGGCCACGAAAATAGACAATTATGTTTCAGGACAACCCGCTGCTAGCGCAGCTTAAACAGCAACTACATTCCCAGACGCCGCGTGCTGAAGGGGTGGTAAAAGCCACGGAAAAAGGCTTTGGCTTCCTGGAAGTCGATGCACAAAAAAGTTATTTCATCCCGCCGCCGCAGATGAAAAAAGTCATGCATGGCGACCGTATTGTCGCGGTGATCCATACGGAAAAAGAACGCGAGTCCGCCGAGCCAGAAGAACTGATCGAGCCGTTCCTGACCCGCTTCGTGGGCAAAATCCAGGGTAAAAACGATCGTCTGTCCATCGTACCGGATCATCCGTTGCTGAAAGACGCTATCCCATGCCGTGCCGCCCGTGGCGTGGAACACGAATTTAAAGAGGGTGACTGGGCCGTTGCTGAAATGCGCCGTCATCCGCTGAAAGGCGACCGCTCTTTCTACGCCGAGTTAACCCAGTTCATCACCTTCGCCGACGACCACTTCGTACCGTGGTGGGTCACGCTGGCTCGCCATAATCTCGAAAAAGAAGCGCCGAACGGCGCGGCGACAGAAATGCTTGATGAAGGTCTGGTACGCCAGGATCTGACCGCGCTGGATTTTGTCACTATCGACAGCGCCAGCACCGAAGACATGGATGACGCCCTTTATGCGCAAGAGTTGGGCGAAGGTAAGCTGCAACTGACGGTTGCGATTGCTGACCCGACCGCGTGGATTGCGGAAGGCAGCAAGCTGGATAACATCGCAAAAATCCGGGCGTTTACCAACTATCTGCCGGGCTTCAACATCCCGATGTTGCCGCGCGAACTGTCTGACGACCTCTGTTCCCTGCGCGCGCAGGAAGTTCGTCCGGCACTGGCCTGCCGCATGACCATTGCCGCCGACGGCACTATTGAAGATGACATCACCTTCTTTGCGTCCACGATCAAGTCGAAAGCCAAACTGGCCTACGACAATGTCTCCGACTGGCTGGAAAATACCGGCAGTTGGCAGCCTGAGAGTGACGCTATCGCCCAACAGATCCGCCTGCTCCAGCGCATTTGCCTGAGCCGTGGCGAATGGCGTCACAACCATGCGCTGGTGTTCAAAGATCGCCCGGACTATCGCTTTATTCTTGGAGAGAAAGGCGAAGTGCTGGATATCGTCGCGGAACCTCGCCGCATTGCGAACCGCATTGTGGAAGAGTCCATGATCGCGGCGAACATTTGCGCCGCCCGCGTGCTGCGCGACAAACTGGGCTTTGGTATTTACAACGTTCACATGGGCTTCGACCCGGCCAACGCCGACGCGCTGGCAGCGTTGTTGAAAACGCATGGCCTGCACGTTGACGCAGGAGACGTATTAACCCTGGAAGGCTTCTGCAAACTGCGCCGCGAGCTGGATGCCCAACCATCCGGTTTCCTGGACAGCCGCATTCGTCGCTTCCAGTCATTCGCAGAGATCAGCACCGAACCGGGCCCTCACTTCGGACTGGGTCTGGAAGCGTATGCGACCTGGACCTCTCCGATTCGTAAATACGGCGACATGATTAACCACCGCCTGCTGAAGGCCGTCATCAAAGGCGAAACCATCGCGCGACCGCAGGAAGAGACAACGCAGCAGATGGCTGAACGCCGCCGCCTGAACCGTATGGCGGAACGTGACGTCGGAGACTGGTTATATGCGCGTTTCCTGAATGATAAAGCCGGTACAGAAACACGCTTTGCGGCGGAAATCGTTGATATCAGCCGCGGCGGGATGCGCGTTCGCCTGGTCGATAATGGCGCAATGGCCTTTATCCCGGCGCCGTTCCTGCATGCTGTACGTGACGAGCTGGTTTGCAGCCAGGAAAGCGGCACCGTGCAGATCAAAGGTGAAACGGTATACAAAGTGACGGATGTGATCGATGTAACGATCGCGGAAGTTCGCATGGAAACCCGTAGCATTATCGCCCGGCCTGTCGCCTGACGTTTTTGATGTAGCGGCCTTTCTTTAACCGGAAAGGCCGTTTTTTTTCTGCCCGCCCCCCCCACCGCACGCTACACTTCACTCATCCGTTCAGAATTATTTTTATCCGCTCGCTATGCTTTTTTCTGAATCTGGATTACATATAAATACATAAGTAAAACAATATGTTCAGCCATAATTACCTCGTACGAATCATGGCTAACCTTTCTCCTGAGGCTGTATGCGCTTTAAACGGGATGGTAAGCATCATGAAAGACGTTCTGGAGCCTGTTTCATTGTTTAGCGATTTGGGAACTCATAGCCCTTACTGGCGTTTATCGGATGACTGCGACACCCTGCGTTTATCCGCGACTGAGGCTGCCGACGCTGACCAGACCGTTGCGTTATCTTCCGAGCAGGCTGACCGCATCCGGGAGATGACCGTCATCACGTCAAGCCTGTTACTCACCCTTCCAGGTGAACATAATGCCGTTCCCGTGCAACTTGTCGGGCGAAAAATCAACAAGCGCGAATGGGCAGGAAACGTATCGGTCTGGCATGATGCGCCCTCAGATACGCAGGAGGCCGTTCTGGGACTCTCCTTTGCCGAGCAGGTGGTATCAGAGGCCAACTCAGCGATCGTAATCCTTGACAGCCGCGGGAATATCCAGCGTTTTAACCGTCTTTGCGAAGAATACACCGGGTTAAAAGAGCATGACGTCATTGGGCAAAGCGTCTTCAAATTATTTATGAGCCGGCGCGAAGCCGCTGCCTCCAGGCGCAACATCAGCGGTTTTTTCCGCAACGGCAACTCTTATGAGATCGAACGCTGGGTAAAGACCCGCAAAGGCCAGCGCCTGTTTCTGTTTCGGAATAAATTTGTCCATAGCGGCAGCGGTAAGAACGAAATCTTTTTAATCTGTTCAGGCACCGACATTACCGAGGAGCGGCGTACGCAGGAGCGTTTACGCGTACTGGCGAATACGGACACAATCACCGGGCTGCCTAACCGGAATGCCATTCATGAGCTGATTAACGATGCCATTGAAAACGCGGGCGACAATCAGGTTGGTATCGTCTATCTGGACCTGGACAACTTCAAAAGGGTGAACGACGCCTACGGGCATATGTTTGGAGACCAGCTGCTACAGGCCGTCTCGCTGGCGATCCTGAGTTGCCTTGAGGAGAATCAACTGCTGGCCCGCCTCGGCGGCGATGAGTTTATCGTTCTCGCCACGCAGACTTCGCAAGGGTCACTGGAGGCCATGGCATCGCGAATTCTCACACGCTTACGTCAACCCTTTCGCATTGGCCTTATCGAGGTGTATACCGGCTGTTCTATCGGTATCGCCCTTGCGCCACAGCACGGGCATGACAGTGAAAGCGTGATTCGTAATGCGGATACCGCAATGTACACCGCGAAAGAAGGCGGACGTGGACAGTTTTGCGTGTTCTCTCCCGAGATGAACCAGCGCGTCTTTGAGTATCTTTGGCTGGATACCAATCTGCGCAAAGCGCTGGAAAACGATCAGCTCCTGATCCACTACCAGCCGAAGATGACCTGGCGCGGCGAAGTCCGCAGCCTCGAAGCGCTGGTGCGCTGGCAATCACCGGAACGCGGGTTAATTCCCCCGCTGGAGTTTATCTCCTACGCCGAAGAGTCTGGGCTGATTGTCCCGCTGGGGCGATGGGTGATGATGGATGTTGTACGGCAGGTCGCCAAATGGCGCAGCAAAGGCATCAACCTGCGCGTCGCGGTGAATGTATCCGCCCGCCAGCTCGCGGATCAAACTATTTTTACCGACCTGAAGCAGGTGCTTCATGAACTGAACTTCGAATATTGCCCGATTGATGTCGAACTGACAGAAAGCTGTTTGATTGAAAACGAAGAGCTGGCGCTGACCGTCATCCAGCAATTCAGCCAGCTTGGCGCACAGATACATCTGGACGATTTTGGCACCGGCTACTCGTCGCTTTCTCAGCTTGCCCGCTTCCCCATTGATGCGGTCAAGCTGGATCAGACGTTTGTCAGAGACATTCATAAGCGGTCGGTTTCGCAATCGTTAGTACGCGCGATCGTCGCCGTAGCGCAGGCGTTAAATCTACAGGTGATTGCGGAAGGCGTCGAAAGCGCAAAAGAAGATGCATTTTTAACCAAGAATGGCGTCAACGAGCGCCAGGGGTTCCTGTTTGCCAAACCCATGCCCGCCGCCGCTTTTGAACGCTGGTACAAACGTTATCTGAATAAAAAGATGCGCTGAGATGGGCAAAAAACAGGCGTTCGGGACAGGGTAAGAGGCCTCTGGTAACAAACTTATCTGCATGTAATAACAGAATATATAATATTACCCAATGGTTTTGGCGAATCCTGTTTTTCCCCTTCTCTTTTGGCATTATTTTTTGCATCATGAAATTCATACATTTTTGACGTAAGGATGATAACCATGTCTGATATCGACGCCCAACGTGTTGCCGAACGCATTGATACCGTGCTGGATATCCTTGTTGCTGGCGATTACCACTCTGCCATCCACAACCTTGAAATTCTTAAAGCGGAGTTGTTAAGTCAGGTGAAAGAAGATACCGACGCCTCCTCGACAAAACCCCGGGCTCCGTGGGAGATCTAAGTGACGCGAGCTTTTCGTGGCACCTGACTCAGGAAACGCAGCATCCCTTATACTCCCCGGTACTGATACCGTTATAAAAATTAAAATTATGAATTCCCGACAACAATCAATTTTGCAAATGGTCATTGATAAAGGCCAGATGAGCGTGGCTGAGCTGGCGAAAATCACCGGCGTCTCTGAAGTCACGATCCGACAGGATCTTAACACCCTGGAAAAACAGAGCTATCTGCGCCGTGCGCATGGTTTTGCCGTCTCGCTGGACAGCGATGACGTCGAAACGCGCATGATGACCAATTACACGCTCAAACGCGAACTGGCTGAATTTGCCGCATCACTGGTCAGCCCCGGCGAATCGGTGTTTATTGAAAACGGCAGCAGCAATGCCCTGCTGGCCAGAACGTTAGCGGAACAAAAGGATGTCACCATTATTACGGTGAGTAGCTATATCGCTCACTTGCTCAAAGAGACGCCGTGCGAAGTGATCCTCCTTGGCGGAATCTACCAGAAAAAAAGTGAAAGTATGGTCGGGCCATTGACCCGCCAGTTTATCCAGCAGGTTCACTTCAGTAAGGCCTTCATCGGTATCGATGGCTGGCAGCCAGATACCGGTTTTACCGGACGGGACATGATGCGATCGGATGTGGTTAATGCCGTACTGGAAAAAGGCTCTGAAGCCATTGTTCTGACGGACAGCTCTAAATTCGGCGCAGTACATCCTTATACGCTGGGGCCGTTAACACGTTTTAGCCGCGTTATCACCGATTCCAGAATAAGTGCGGACCATCAAATGCAACTGGAACGCACCGGTCTGACGGTGAACATCATCGAACCTCGCGCCTGAGCGCATTGCAGATGATTTGCCGGATGGCAAATCATCTTTCCCCTCTGAGATTTTTCCGACAATCTAATTAAGACTATTTACCTGTTATTAACAGGGTAAAGTCGTAAAATTTATATTAGCGATATAACAGGAAGTGACTATCACCTGCGTGATTTTAAGCTGTTACCCCTGCGCAACAAGGTTTTGCGGAAAGTCTCTTTAATGGCTTTAATGAACATCATTTTAGCTATAATTAAAGAGAACTTACTTCCGTGAATCAATTATTCAGGAGAAAGTATTATGTTTATGACGAGCAAAAAAATGACCGCCGCTGTTCTGGCAATTACCCTGGCGATGTCTCTGAGCGCTTGCTCTAATTGGTCTAAACGTGACCGTAACACTGCGATTGGTGCAGGGGCTGGGGCGTTGGGCGGTGCTATTTTAACTGACGGTAGCACGCTGGGTACGCTAGGCGGGGCTGCGGTAGGTGGTGTTATCGGCCATCAGGTAGGTAAATAATCTACGGTCGACCGGCTCGAAATAATAATACGGTAATTCTTTACAGGTCTTTACTCTAAATATACACAGTGAAATTTAAAGCCACGATAAATAACTATCGTGGCTTTTTTCATTAGCCGCCCGCCAGTTTAACTTTCATTCCTTTGGCTTCCAGTAATAATTTAATCAGATCGCGCTTATCGCCCTGAATTTCAATTATTCCCTCTTTAACCGCCCCGCCGCAGCCGCATTTTTTCTTCAACTCTGCGGCCAGTTTGGTCAGTTCAGCATCATCCATATCAATGCCGGTAACGAGGCACACACCCTTACCTTTCCGCCCACTGGTCTGGCGCTGAATACGGACGATACCGTCACCCTTTGGGCGTTCAACCGCCGCTTTCGGTTCGTCAATCCGGCCCGTTTCCGTGGAATAGACCAGACGGCTGTCAGAATTGTTCATCAGGCCCCCCGTTTCAGTGATGCATTAATGGCCTTCAGGGTTTGCGCAGGGTCAGCAGACTGCGTAACCGGTCGTCCTATAACCATATAGTCCACGCCCGCCGCCAGCGCCTGTTCCGGCGTCATGATACGGCGCTGATCGCCAGCGTCAGATCCCTGAGGACGGATACCCGGCGTTACCAGCTTAAACTCTGTGCCAAATTCCTGCTTAAAGCGCACCGCTTCATGCGCCGAGCAGACCACGCCATCCAGCCCGCAATTTTGCGTCAGGCGCGCCAGACGTTCCGCATGCTCAGCCGGTGACAACGTCACGCCAAGATCCGCCAGATCGCTGGCTTCCATGCTGGTCAGTACCGTCACCGCAATCAGCAATGGCGCATCCTTACCCAGCGGCAGTAAGGCTTCGCGCGCTGCGGTCATCATCCGAGCCCCACCCGACGCATGGACGTTAACCATCCATACGCCCAGATCTGCTGCCGCCGCAACGGCATGTGCCGTGGTATTTGGAATATCATGAAATTTCAGGTCAAGAAAGATATCGAAGCCACGCTGCTGCAAATCACGAACCAACTGCGGGCCGAACAGCGTGAACATCTCTTTGCCGACTTTCAGGCGGCAATCACGCGGGTCGATTCTGTCGACGAAAGCCAGCGCGTTATCACGATTATTGTAATCCAGAGCAACAACGACAGGAGAATCGGTAACAGCGCGGGAAGAAGATGAAGCAGTAAACGTCATGACCAGACCTTCTTGATGATGGGCACCGGGTGCGGCGCGAAATGGGTAAACGGCGTGCATTCTACCTGCGCAAGGGCAAAATGAACAGGCGCGATTGTACCCCTGCGAGGCGATATTGCCCGGATGTCAGCGTGAGGGACAGGTAAAAACCAACAGTATGTTGTAACTAAAATGCAGACTTTTTTAAAACTACTGCCCATCGAGGCCGCGAATAGGTTTAATCGTCGACCACGCCCGGCAGGAAGGACAATGCCAGTACATGGTATAGGCGGTAAACCCGCACTTCTGGCAGCGATAGCGCGGCTTGCTGCGTACCTGCTCACCGACCATATCACGCAGCACCATCAGGCTCTCTTTCGCGCGTCCTTCTTCTGCCTCATTGAGGTGATAATCCATCAGCTTATGAAACACCCGCATGGTCGGATGGCGCTGTAACTGGCGAGTAATATAGACCTGCGCAGTGTCGTGCCCTTCCCGCGCTTCCAGAATATCGGCAAGCATCAACTCAGCGGCGGCGCCGGTGTTTTCTTCCACGGCCCGACGTAAGAACTCCGCCCATTCATCATTTTTACCAAGCTGCTGATAGCACGTCTGCAACATCTCCAGCGTTTCACTGACCAGTTCTTTATCCTGGGAGATAACCCGCTGTAAGCTCTCCACCGCTTTGGCGTATTCCCCCTTTGCCATAAACACACGGCCCATCATGATAGAAACACGGGCGCTGTTTTTGTCTGCGGCGGCGCCTTTTTTCAGCAACGTCATAGCGCGATCCATATCATCGCAGCCCATCTGTTGCAGCGCCAGTTCACAATAGAAATGTGCGATCTCAATGCGCTGCTTATCTTTGCCGAGCTTCACCAGCCGCTCAGCCACATCAATCGCTTTCTGCCAGTCGCTGGTCGCCTGATAAATTTGCAACAGCTGTTGCAACGCCCCTACGCGGAAATCCGTTTCATCCGTGAGCTGGTTGAACATATCTTCCGCCCGGTCATACAACCCGGCCGCCATGTAATCACGCCCCAGTTGCTGCACAGCCAGCAGACGCTGCTCATAAGTCAGCGACGCGCTTTCCATTAAGGTCTGGTGGATGCGGATGGCGCGGTCTACTTCACCGCGAGAACGAAACAGGTTTCCAAGAGTGAGATGAGCCTCAACGGTGCCGGTATCCTCTTTCAGCATATCGAGGAACAGATCCACCGCTTTATCCTGTTGGTTACTCAGGAGGAAGTTAACCCCCGCCACATAGTCGCGAGAAAGACGGTTAGCTTCGTCCTGTTTTGTTTGTTGCGCACTTCTGCGACCCATATACCAGCCATAGGCTGCCGCTACAGGTAAAAGCAGAAACAACAACTCCAGCATAAATGATTATTCCTTCACAACCGGCGAATCGGCAGATACCGCAACGTCGGTCGCAGGCGAAAGCTGGTTTTCCAGTCGTTTGATTTTACGTTCGGCACGCACCAGGGAGACGCGAACACGCAGCCAGAACAGGCCGCAAATTAGCCAACCAATAGCAAAGCCTGCGGCAAATAAAACGGCAAGCAACGTAGAAATACGGTACTCCCCTTGAGCCAGCAGGTAATTAAACGTTACCTGTTGATCGTTCTGCGCACCCAATGTCACCGAAATAACAAAAATCGCCAACACCAGTAAGAAAATGAGTAAATATTTCACATTACTTCCCGTTATGTGGTTTGAGCGAATAAATCGTGTTCAACTTACCGCATTCAGCCCTTTAAATTACCATTTTCGCGACGCGCGCGAAACGGAAAAGCGTTCTGTCCACTCATGATTTAAGGGCAAATTACGGAAAATCAACCACCGTCAACGTTCTTGCTCCCGCTGCGCTATCTCGCGAGCCTCTTCAACGGGTGGCGTAAGCGGCCCGCAAATGCGCTGAGCAAGCCAGGTCGCCAGCGTCACCAGAAGCCAGGATATCAACGTCGCGACAACTAAATCACGCGGCCAATGCATACCCAACAACAGGCGACTGCCCATAACACTTGTCGCCCAGACTAACAAAATCGCAATCGTAAGGGTACGCCTGCGCGGCCATAATAGTCCTACCGCCAACAACGCCCAACTTGCGGCAAACAGGGTATGCCCGGAAGGAAACGCGAATCCGGTCTCTTTTTGCCAGTGTTGACGCAGAAAAGCCGGAATATCCTGCTGCCCGGACAGTTGTTCTTTGACTAAGTGCCCGCGTTCTTTACGTTTTAAAGTGTAGAACTCATCAACGGGAATATGGTGCGTTTTTTCCAGCCAAATAACAAAAGGTCGGGGTTCCTGCACCCGCTCCTTCACCAGCGATTTTACCCCCTGCCCCAGCAGGATCGCACCGGCCAGAATAGCAAAAAGCATCATTGCGGCTTTCAGGCGAAATCTCAGGCACCAAAGAAACCAGGCGCACAGAAGCACATGCGTAATAATTCCCCACGGCTGCGTCACCGTTTCTGTCACCCAGTATAAGGATTTTAACCACCAGACCGAGTGTCCGGGTTGCCAGTTCCAGCCTGAAATCCATACGCTAACCGGCATCACAAGCAACAGAGCAGCGCCTACGGTTGTGCGCTTCGCAATCGAAAGCATGACCTCTCCTTTCGTCGATAAGTGCCACAATCATAACTGAAAACCTGGCGTGCCGGAAAATTGACAAATTTGTGCCATTCCAAAAGCGATCGCACGGCAGCGATTAGGTGAAGTCCGCCGCCTTATGGCAAAATAGAAACATACAGAAGCCAATTGGCGATGACACCAGCATTATCTGGAGAAATACATGCAGCTTAAACGAGTGGCAGAAGCCAAACTGCCAACCCCATGGGGCGATTTCCTGATGGTGGGATTTGAAGAACTGGCAACCGGACACGACCACGTCGCGCTGGTTTATGGCGATATCTCTGGTCAAACCCCTGTCCTGGCTCGCGTCCATTCAGAATGTCTGACCGGCGACGCATTGTTTAGTCTGCGCTGCGATTGTGGTTTTCAGTTAGAGGCGGCGCTGACGCATATCGCGGAAGAAGGTCGCGGTATTCTGCTCTACCACCGTCAGGAAGGACGTAATATTGGCCTGCTCAATAAGATTCGCGCCTACGCGTTACAGGATCAGGGCTACGATACCGTGGAAGCCAACCATCAGCTGGGGTTTGCCGCCGATGAGCGTGATTTCACCCTGTGTGCCGATATGTTTAAACTGCTGGGCGTCGATGAAGTCCGTCTACTGACCAATAACCCGAAGAAAGTCGAAATTCTGACGGAAGCAGGTATCAATATTGTTGAGCGCGTACCGCTGATTGTTGGCCGTAACCCAAATAACGAACACTACCTGGATACCAAAGCCGCTAAGATGGGGCATTTATTGGGTAAATAAATTTTTGCTATTAAAGGCCTGATAAGCACCGCGCTATCAGGCCTTTTTTATGTCTTAATGCAACATATTACGAATCACATAATGCAGAATTCCGTCATTCTGGTAGTAGGTTAATTCAGTTGCGGTATCGATACGGCACCGGCACGAAATCACCTCTGTGCTGCCATCCACTTTGGTTAACGTCACCGGAATGGCGGCGCCAGGCTTCAGGTTTTGCAAACTGGCAATATCAATTGTCTCCTCACCGGTTAACCCGAGCGTTTTACGCGTAACGCCCTGCGGGAATTCCAGCGGTAGAATCCCCATACCAATCAGGTTTGAACGGTGAATACGTTCAAACGACTCGGCAATCACGACGCGAATACCCAGCAAACGCGGGCCTTTGGCCGCCCAGTCACGGCTGGAACCGGAACCGTACTCTTTACCCGCAATCACCGCCAGCGGCGTTTTCTCCTGCTGATACAGCATCGCTGCATCATAGATGGAGATCACCTCCGTCCCCGGCAAATGTCGGGTCATTCCTCCTTCAACGCCGGGAACCATTTCGTTGCGGATACGAATATTCGCGAACGTACCGCGCATCATCACTTCATGGTTTCCACGGCGCGAACCGTAGGAGTTGAAGTCCCGACGCTCAACGCCATGATTCTGCAAATAGCGCCCTGCCGGGCTGTCCGCCTTTATGCTGCCCGCCGGGGAGATATGGTCAGTGGTGACGGAATCACCCAGCATGGCCAGAATACGGGCGCCATGAATATCCTCCACCGGATCGGGTTGAACCTGCATTTCGTCAAAGAACGGCGACAAGCGGATATAGGTGGAGTCATCCTGCCAGCCATAGGTGTCTGAGCGATCAACATTGATCGCTTTCCATTCCGGCGTCCCTTCAAAAACCTCGGCATACTCTTTGTGGAACATTTCTGACGACACCAGCTCAACGGCGCGAGCGATCTCCTGCGCGGAAGGCCAGATATCCTTCAGATAAACCGGGTCGCCTTTGCGATCGTGGCCCAGCGGCTCTTTCGCCAGGTTAATATTCATATTGCCCGCCAGCGCATAGGCGACAACCAGCGGCGGCGACGCCAGCCAGTTGGTTTTCACCAGCGGATGGATTCGGCCTTCAAAGTTACGGTTGCCGGAAAGTACCGCGCCTACCGTCAAGTCGCCCTTTTTGATTGCCGTTTCGATAGGCTCCGGCAGTGGGCCGGAGTTACCAATACAGGTGGTGCACCCATACCCCACCAGATTAAAGCCAAGCTCATCAAGATAAGGCGTGAGTTTCGCCTGCGCCAGGTAATCCGAGACCACTTTCGATCCCGGCGCCAGCGAGGCTTTCACCCACGGCTGCCGTTTCAGTCCCAGCGTTACCGCTTTTTTCGCCAGCAAACCGGCGGCCATCAGCACGCTGGGGTTTGAAGTATTGGTACAGGAGGTGATAGCCGCAATCACGACAGCGCCGTCCGGGAGCTGGTATTGATGGCCGTTCATAACATAATCGATTGGCTGCCGGTCTTTTTGCGCGGTGTTCAGTTCCAGCTCCGTGCTCGCGGCGAAGGCTTTCGGCACATCTGCCAGCGCAACCCGATCCTGCGGGCGCTTCGGCCCGGCAAGGCTCGCCTCGACATCCCCCATATCCAGTTCCAGCGAACTGGTGAAAACAGGTTCATCGCCAGGGTTTCGCCACATCCCCTGCGCTTTGGCATAGGTTTCGACCAGCTCAACCTGCTCCTCGCTACGGCCGCTTAAACGCATATATTCGAGGGTGATGCCGTCAATCGGGAAGAAGCCGCAGGTCGCGCCATATTCCGGCGACATGTTTGCTATCGTCGCGCGATCGGCCAATGGCAAGGAGTCCAGACCGTCGCCGTAGAATTCAACGAATTTACCAACGACGCCGTGTTTACGCAGCATCTGGGTCACGGTCAGCACCAGGTCGGTCGCGGTGATACCTTCACGCAGCTTACCGGTCAACTTGAAGCCAACAACATCGGGAATGAGCATTGAGACCGGCTGGCCCAGCATCGCGGCTTCCGCTTCAATCCCCCCGACGCCCCATCCCAGCACGCCAAGGCCGTTGATCATCGTGGTGTGGGAGTCGGTGCCGACCAGCGTGTCCGGGTATGCAACCCACTCTCCCGCCTGCAATTCGCTCCAGACGGCCTTACCAAGGTACTCCAGGTTCACCTGGTGGCAGATCCCGGTACCTGGCGGCACCACGCTGAAGCGACTAAAAGCCTGTTGCCCCCATTTCAGGAACACATAGCGCTCGTGGTTGCGTTCCATTTCCAGACGCACGTTCTCTTCGAAAGCGTCATCATCGCCAAAGCGATCGACCGTTACCGAGTGGTCAATAACAAGGTCTACCGGGGATAGCGGATTCACTTTCGCAGTATCCCCGCCGAGGCGTTTGACCGCTTCGCGCATGGCGGCCAGATCCACCACCGCCGGGACGCCGGTAAAATCCTGCATTAATACACGGGCGGGTCGATAGGCAATTTCGCGATCGGCATGGGCTTTTTTCAGCCACCCGGCTAACGCCTGAATATCTTCTTCGGTAACAGAGTCACCGTCCTGCCAGCGCAGCAGGTTTTCAAGCAGAACTTTTAGCGACTTGGGCAAGCGGGTAATATCGCCCAGTTTTTTGGCAGCCAGGGGCAGACTGTAGTAATGATAGGTTTTGTCTTTGGCCTGCAACGTGTCCTTACTGGCTTCTCGTAGGGTTGACGACATAGCTCCTCCTTAATAACAGGGTTGGATACCCTGACTCTCCTCAGGGTTAGTATTAAAGATAACACAAACAGAATGTAACGTTTTGATAACAACCCGAATTGATAAAAGAGGAGAAACCTTACGGACGGGAATTGGCATGCGCAGGCCCGATGACGTTGCGCCATCGGGCATTGACCGGCATACGATCAGAAAGAGACAATCCAGATAAGTTGAGCCCAGAACAAGAGCGATACTGAGAACGCCCCAATCCATGACCAATATTTAAGATTCACAGTTTGCATAGGCTACACCGACATTTGTTTAATACTTTATGCTGAGATTTACTCAGCGCTTATTGCTGTGGTGTATAAGAAAGTACAGTACGGGATGTTAATGACCTGTACTGGAAATGATGATTAAAAAAATCGCCAATTATTGTTTCTGTTGCTCATCTTCAGCGAATGAATCAATAAATGCCTGTTGCTGTTGTGTGAGTTTCCAGGATTCTGGAATATTCGTCACACATTCGCTCCGCGCTTCCTTCACGCTATCACGAGGCTGACGTGCTGGCGTTGAGGGTTGCTGATGTTCCTGCGAAACCATGACTTACCCCCACACTTGCCAGATAACCAGCGCAATCACAACCCAGAACAGCGCAGAGCCGAGGAATACCGCCAGCCATGCTTTGCGTTTAAGCTCGGGGTCCCTGCGGGGTTCCTGGTTTCCAGAAGGCATTGCTAACCTCATACAATCGGCATCACTTATCATTTTAGCACCAAACAATCGGTACAATTAATCATCAGATGAGACAAATCCTAAAGAAACTTTAGTCAAAAATCCAGTGAATTTACGAATCGTTTCCCATGAATAAATCAATCTTTTGACCGGAAATAAATATTTGAAAGGCGGAATTTGCGAGGCGGGTAATTCGAAACTACTTTACTGGCGCTTTTCCATGAATACGATGCAGGTAATATGATCGCAGAAAAAACGAAAACCATAATCCATAAATTTAGTGGTTATTCAGGTATCTCCTCGTGTCTGGAGATACCTGAAAACTCACGCGCGTGATTACTTTTCCGGTAATTTAATATCGTTAAACATGGCTTCAATTTCTTCGTTAGAACGCAAGGCCACGGCGGTATCCACAACATCGCGCGTCAGATGCGGCGCAAAGCGTTGAATAAAGTCGTACATATAGCTGCGTAAAAACGTGCTGCGGCGAAAACCAATTTTCGTGGTGCTATGGCTGAAAATATCATGCGCATCGACACGCACCAGGTCCGGGTCGGAAATCGGATCGACGGCCATGCTGGCAATCACCCCAACCCCCAGGCCAAGTCGGACGTATGTTTTTATCACGTCCGCATCGGTTGCCGTAAAGACAATACGCGGCGTCAGCCCGGCGCGATTAAACGCGGTATCCAGCTCGGAGCGCCCGGTAAAGCCAAAGGTGTAGGTCACCAGCGGATACTGTGCCAGTTCCTCAATCGTCACCGATGATTTAGCGGCCAGCGGGTGCTCTGGCGTGACGACGATAGAGCGATTCCAGTGGTAGCATGGCAGCATCACCAGATCGTCATACAGGTGCAGCGCTTCGGTGGCGATAGCGAAGTCGGCATTCCCTTTCGAAACCGCTTCCGCGATTTGCGTGGGCGACCCCTGATGCATATGCAATGAAACGCGAGGATAGCGCTCAATAAAGCCCTTGATCACATTTGGCAGCGCATAGCGCGCCTGAGTGTGCGTGGTGGCAATATACAGAGAACCTTTATCCGGCCAGGTGTGTTCGCCCGCCACGGACTTGATGGCATCGACTTTGGACAACACTTCGCGCGCAATGCGAATAATTTCCTGCCCCGCTGGCGTCACCTGCGTCAGGTGTTTACCGCTACGCGCAAAAATCTGGATGCCAAGCTCATCTTCCAGCATACGAACTTGCTTACTGATGCCCGGCTGGGAGGTGTAAAGCCCTTCGGCGGTGGAAGAGACATTAAGGTTGTGATTAACCACCTCAACAATGTAGCGAAGCTGCTGTAATTTCATGTTAAACCATCCAGATTAGCGCCGTCATGTCATCGTTTGATAAGCAGCACGTCATGCGCTGCTAATACGATTTAATAATAAAAAAGCCGTTAACTATAACCACTATATCATTTATATCAGAGCTGTATAGATGCGAAGAAAAAATAATAAGCCCGGAATAAAAAAGGGCCGCTTGCGCGACCCTCTTAAGTGAAATTCAGCCAGGTGACTGTTATTTCTTACCTTCTACCCACTTGCCATCAACGAAGAATGCGGACCATCCCGTCGCTTTCCCGTCTTTTTCAGCGGCAACATACTGCTGTTTCGTCTTACGGCTAAAACGCACCAGCGTCTTATTGCCTTCCGGGTCCTGCTGCGGCGCATCGGCCAGATAACGCAGTTTTTCCGGCAGACGGTCGCGGAAGCGGTACAACTCTTCCACTAACGGCGCACGCGTTTCACGCGATTTCGGGAAGGTATTCGCCGCGAGGAAGATCCCTGCGGCGCCGTCACGCAGCACGAAATACGCGTCCGATTTCTCGCACGGCAGTTCCGGCAACGGCACCGGATCTTCTTTCGGCGGCGCGACTTCACCGTTACGCAGAATCTTACGGGTATTTTTACATTCGTCGTTAGTACAGGCCATGTACTTACCAAAACGCCCCATTTTCAGGTGCATTTCAGAGCCACATTTTTCGCACTCAACGATCGGGCCGTCATAACCTTTAATGCGGAACTCGCCCTCTTCGATTTCGTAACCGTCGCAGGTCGGGTTATTACCGCAGACATGCAGCTTGCGTTTCGGATCGATCAGGTAGCTGTCCATTGCGGTGCCGCACTTCTGGCAACGACGTTTTGCACGCAAGGCGTTGGTTTCCGCATCATCGCCTTCCAGTACGTTCAGCACTTCATTTTCCGGCACCAGGTTGATGGTGGTTTTGCAGCGCTCTTTCGGCGGTAGCGCATAGCCGGAACATCCCAGGAACACGCCGGTGCTGGCGGTGCGAATCCCCATCTTGCGCCCGCATGTCGGGCAGTCAATGCTGGTCAGCACCATCTGGTTAGGACGCATGCCGCCCTCTTCAGGATCTTTCTCCGCTTTATCAAGCTGCTGAGTAAAATCGCTGAAGAAGTTATCCAGCACGTTTTTCCACTCGGCTTCGTGGCTGGCCACCTTGTCGAGGCTGTCTTCCATCTGGGCGGTGAAATCGTAGTTCATCAGCTCGCGGAAGTTTTCTTCCAGTCTATCGGTGACAATCTCACCCATTTTTTCAGCATAGAAGCGACGGTTTTCCACGCGGACATAACCGCGATCCTGAATGGTCGAGATGATCGACGCATAGGTGGATGGACGACCAATACCGCGTTTTTCCAGCTCTTTAACCAGCGATGCTTCACTGAAGCGCGCCGGTGGTTTGGTGAAGTGCTGCGCCGGGGTCAGTTCAACCAGCGTCAACACATCGCCTTTATTCACCGCAGGCAACGTCCGGTCTTCATCGCCTTTACGCAGCGCAGGCATGACTTTCGTCCAGCCGTCGAAACGCAGAATGCGGCCGCGCGCTTTCAGGCGGAAATCACCCGCGCCGACCGTCAGCGTGGTGGAATCGTACTGGGCTGGCGTCATCTGACAGGCGACAAACTGACGCCAGATCAGCTGATACAGTTTCTGCGCGTCTGCTTCCATATCCTTCAGCGCTTCGGCCATCACCGCGACATCAGAAGGACGGATCGCTTCGTGCGCTTCCTGTGAATTTTCTTTGCTGGCGTACTGGTTCGGGTTCTCCGGCAGGTATTTCTTGCCGAAGCTATCGCTGATATAACCGCGAACCATGTTTACCGCATCCTGACTCAGGTTGGTGGAGTCAGTACGCATGTAGGTGATGTAGCCCGCTTCGTACAAGCGCTGCGCCATCATCATGGTTTTTTTCACGCCAAAGCCCAGACGCGTGCTCGCCGCCTGTTGCAGCGTCGACGTGATAAACGGCGCGCCAGGCTTGCTGCTGGTCGGTTTATCTTCACGCTCCAGTACGCTGTAACGCGCTTTTTCCAGCAGGCTGACCGCCGCCAGCGTTTGCTCGCGGTTAACCGGACGGAACGGTTTATCATTTTGGTGCGTAACGTCGAGCGGCAAGGCATCGCCAGAAGGCGTTGTCGTGCTGGCGTTCACTTCCCAGAACTCTTCCGGTACGAACGCTTTGATGTCACGTTCGCGTTCAACAACCAGACGCACGGCAACGGACTGTACGCGGCCTGCCGACAGGCCTCGCGCAATTTTTTTCCACAGCAATGGCGACACCATATAGCCCACAACGCGGTCCATAAAGCGGCGCGCCTGCTGCGCGTTAACACGGTCGATATTCAGTTCGCCTGGCTTATCAAACGCCTGGCGAATCGCGTTTTTGGTTATTTCGTTAAACACCACGCGGCTATAGCGCGTGTCATCACCCCCGATCACTTCCCGCAGGTGCCAGGCAATGGCTTCCCCTTCGCGGTCAAGGTCGGTTGCGAGATAGATGTGGTCGGCTTTTTCAGCCAATTGTTTCAGTTCAGAGACGACCTTCTCTTTACCGGGCAGCACTTCATACTGCGCATCCCAGTTATGCCAAGGGTCAACCCCCATTCGGTTGACGAGAGCGCCACGTTCATCCTTTTTGGGCTTTTTAGCCGTTTTGGTGGAGGTAGAGTCGGCGCTCTTTTTAGCTGCTGAGCCACTGGTCGGCAAATCACGGATATGACCGACGCTGGACTTAACCACGTAATCATTACCCAGATACTTGTTGATCGTTTTGGCTTTTGCCGGGGACTCAACGATGACAAGAGCTTTACCCATATTCACCTTTACCTAAATTGATTCTTCCTGGAATGCGTCGCACGTTGATTCACCTTCCACTGGCGACGAGACACCGATATGGTCTCTGTGTCGGCGGATATCAACCCCTTGTACTGACTCGGTGCGCGAAACGTGATCCTCAGGTGACTGAGTTAACAGGCTTTTTAGCACACAAGCGCTATAGCACGACGGAATTTTGGTCGAATGTCAAGCAAATCTGTTGCCAGATTGACGAAAGCGTCACACTGTACCTGATAAAATTCGTTACGCAACTTTATTAGCATGCAAAAACAAATCTCGCCAGTAACAGCACCTTTACAAGACCTTCGTGTTTATCAGGGAATATTTGCCCATAAGCAGCGCCCGGCGTAGACTAATGTCCTTGTTTAAGGAGTAAATAATGCATAAAGACACCCAACCTATCGATCGTGAAACACTGCTGATTGAAGCCAACAAAATCATTCGTGAGCATGAGGACACGCTGGCGGGGATTGTCGCCACCGGTGTGACGCAGCGAAACGGCGTGCTGGTCTTCAGCGGCGATTACTTTTTAGACGAGCAAGGTTTACCGACGCCAAAAAGCACCGCCGTGTTTAATATGTTTAAACATCTGGCACATGTGCTTTCTGAGAAGTATCACCTGATCGATTAACGCAGGAAAGGTTTTGCCGGATGGCGGCTACGCCTTATCCGGCCTACAAAACAGTCCGCAAGCCCGGTAAGCGTTAGCGCCACCGGGCTGTTTGCCGGATGGCGACTGCGCCTTATCCAGCCTACAAAACAGTCCGTAGGCCCGGTAAGCGTTAGCGCCACCGGGCAATGACAATTTTACATCAGCGGTTTTTGTCCGCGCTGCCACCAGCGTAGCAACAAACGGTCGGCGCTTTCTGCGGCGCTACCCGTAAACCGATCCATCAATTTCTTGCGCTGCATAAAGCGAACGTTGAACACCTCATAACCGTCCATCAAGCGGAGAATAACGTCATCACTGGTGTTGATTTCGTCCACCAGACCTTTCTCCAGCGCCTGTTGGCCATACCAGTGCTCGCCTGTGGCCACCTGTTCGATATCCAGCACAGGGCGCATCTGCTGCACAAAATGCTTAAACAGGTGATGGGTTTCATTCAGATCTTCACGGAATTTCTGACGCCCTTCCTCCGTGTTCTCGCCAAGCAGCGTCAGCGTGCGCTTATACTGGCCCGCCGTGTGCAGCTCAATATCGATATCCTTCCCTTTCAAAAAGCGATTAAAGTTAGGGATTTGCGCCACAACGCCAATAGAGCCGACAATCGCAAACGGCGCCGAAACAATTTTGTCGGCCACACAGGCCATCATGTAACCGCCGCTGGCGGCGACTTTGTCCACCGTTACCGTCAACGGGATCTGCTTATCGCGCAGACGCTGCAATTGCGAAGCCGCCAGGCCATAGCCATGCACAACGCCGCCGGGGCTTTCCAGACGCACGACCACCTGATCCTGCGGTTTAACCGCCGCTAACACCGCCGTCACCTCCTCACGCAGCGCGCTGACTTCGTGGGCATCCATACTGCCTTTAAAATCCAGCACCCAGGCACGAGGTTTCTCCGTCGCGGCATTTCCCCCCTGCTTTGCTTTTGCTTTCGCCGCTTTTGCCTCCAGCTTCTGCTTCTTTTTCTGCGCTTTATGCCAGAGTTTCTGTTGATGACCGTCCATCAGCGCCGTCGCCAGATCGTCCTTCATCTCTTTATATTGCTCGCTGAGATTCGTTACCCGCAGTTCCCCACGCTGGCGTTTACGCTGGGCAGCATTCACGATCAGCATCACAATGACGGCGATTGCCACCACGACAGTGACGATTTTTGCCAAAAACAACCCATATTCAGACAACAATTCCACGAGTCCCACCTTGGTTACACAACGCTATTTTGGCTCAGTGTACAACAGGCGTGTTAGCCCGTCTCGTTTGATCCTGCGTTGCGGTTACTGGGTGAAAAGTATGACAAAGTGTTCATTTTTCGGCGTTATCGCCGTTGACTGATTGAAATGACGCGGGCTTTCAGGCATAAAGCCGAAAAGTTAAAGAGAAGATAAGACAACTGGCAGGGTGACCCAACGCGTCGCCGAGGAGTAGCCGTGCATTACCAACCTAAACAAGATCTACTGCAAAATCGCATTATACTGGTCACTGGCGCCAGTGATGGCATTGGCCGCGAAGCCGCGCTCACCTACGCGCGCTACGGCGCAAACGTTATTTTGCTGGGTCGAAATGAAGAAAAACTGCGTCAGGTCGCACAGACTGTCGCCGAAGATACAGGCGCATTGCCACAGTGGTTTACGCTGGATCTACTGACCTGCACCGCTGAAGAGTGCCACCAGTTAGGCCAGAGGATTGCGGCGCACTATCCACGACTGGATGGCGTTCTGCATAACGCCGGGTTACTGGGCGATATCTGCCCAATGAGCGAACAAAATCCGCACGTCTGGCAGGATGTTATGCAGGTTAACGTCAATGCGACATTCATGCTGACCCAGGCGCTGCTTCCTTTATTACTTAAATCCGACGCCGGTTCGCTGGTCTTTACCTCATCAAGCGTCGGTCGTCAGGGACGCGCCAACTGGGGCGCTTACGCCACCTCTAAATTCGCCACCGAAGGCATGATGCAGGTACTGGCAGACGAATACCAGAACCACCCCTTACGTGTAAATTGCATCAACCCAGGCGGCACGCGCACGAGTATGCGCGCCAGCGCCTTCCCTACGGAAGATCCGCAGAAGTTAAAAACGCCCGCCGATATCATGCCCCTCTATTTGTGGCTGATGGGCGACGACAGCCGCCGTAAAACCGGTATGACTTTTGATGCCCAGCCAGGCCGTAAACCAGGAATCGCCCAATGACTGAAGAACGCTATCAACAACGCCAGCAGCGTGTGAAAGACCGGGTCGACGCCCGCGTTGCGGCGGCGCAGGACGAACGCGGCATCATCATTGTGTTTACCGGCAACGGTAAAGGCAAAACCACGGCGGCATTCGGCACCGCAACGCGCGCCGTCGGCCACGGTAAAAAAGTGGGCGTGGTGCAGTTCATTAAAGGCACATGGCCTAACGGCGAGCGCAATCTGCTGGAGCCCCACGGCGTGGAGTTTCAGGTGATGGCGACCGGGTTCACCTGGGAAACGCAAAATCGCGAAACCGACACCGCAGCCTGTATGGCTGTCTGGGAACATGGCAAACGTATGCTGGCGGACCCAACGTTGGATATGGTCGTGCTGGATGAACTGACCTACATGGTGGCGTATGACTATCTGCCGCTTGAAGAGGTCATCAATGCCTTAAATGCCCGTCCGCAAAATCAGACGGTAATTATTACCGGTCGCGGTTGTCATCGCGATATTCTGGAACTGGCCGACACGGTCAGCGAGCTGCGTCCGGTCAAACATGCTTTTGAAGCGGGCGTGAAGGCCCAGATGGGAATTGATTATTAGGAAACGGTGCCGGATGACGGCGTAAACGCTTTATCCGGCCTACAGGCAAAACGTAGGCCCGGTAAGCGTAAGCGCCACCGGGCATTCAGCATCAACCGTTGTTGTTACGACCGCCTGAACGACGACCGCCGCCAACCTGGCTGTGACGCTTCACCGCACGGCGAATCTGGTTCGCCTTCATACGACGTCGGTCTTTCTCGACGGCCACTTTGGAGGTGGTTTCCGGCGCCAGCTGCACCAGCTCACGCAGATAGTTGGTCTGCGCCAGATCCAGTTCAGTCCAGCCACCGCGCGGCAGCCCTTTCGGCAATGGAATATCACCATAGCGCACGCGGATCAGTCGGCTAACCTGCACGCCAACCGCTTCCCACAGACGACGCACCTCACGGTTACGCCCTTCGGTCAGCGTGACGTTGTACCACTGGTTAATGCCCTCACCACCGCTGAATTTGATGGTCTTAAACGCCGCCGGGCCATCTTCCAGTTGAACGCCACGACTCAGGTCACGCAGCTTGGCGTCATCAACCTGACCAAATACGCGCACGGCGTATTCACGCTCAACTTCACGACTCGGGTGCATCAGACGGTTCGCCAGTTCGCCATCCGTCGTGAACAACAGCAAACCGCAGGTATTCACATCCAGACGACCTACGGCAATCCAGCGCGCGCCGCGCAGTTTCGGTAAGCGATCAAAAACGGTAGGACGACCTTCCGGGTCGTTACGGGTGCACAGCTCACCTTCTGGTTTGTAATAGGCCAGAACGCGACAAATTTGTTCCGCAGACTCTTTCACCGAGATCAGATGACCGTCGATACGGATTTTCAGACCCGGCGTGATTTCAACGCGATCGCCAAGCGTGGCGATTTTGCCGTCAACGCTTACGCGGCCTGCTTCAATAATGGATTCAATTTCACGGCGAGAACCGTGGCCAGCGCGAGCCAGCACTTTTTGTAACTTTTCGCTCATAGAGCTTCCTTCAGGTGTCGCCTTCACAGGCGTCGAACAGGAGAATCAACGGCGCTTTACAGCGCCATTTTAAGGCCGCGTAGTATACAGAGTTGCGCCCTTATAAGAAAGGTTTAACGTCACCAACGCCTTCGCGCAAGACAACCGGAGAATCATCGGTTAAATCAATCACCGTGGTCGGTTGCTGGCCGAGGTAACCGCCGTGAATGATCAAATCGACCTGTTTTTCCAGGCGGTCTTTGATCTCTTCCGGGTCGGACTCGGTAAATTCGCTGCCGGGCAGCATCAGCGAGGTGGAGAGCATCGGTTCGCCCAGCGCTTCCAGCAGTGCCAGCGCGATCGGGTTCGACGGCACGCGCAGACCGATTGTTTTCCGTTTTTCCTGTAACAGGCGGCGCGGCACGTCTTTCGTTCCCTTCAGGATAAAAGTGTAGTTGCCCGGCGTATTGTTTTTAATTAAGCGAAAAGCAACGTTATCGACAAACGAATAGGTCGATAACTCAGACAGATCCCGACACATCAGCGTGAAGTTATGCCCGTCCGGCAGGTGGCGAATGCGGCAGATGCGCTCCATCGCCCCTTTATCTTCGATTTTACAACCCAGCGCATAGCCGGAATCGGTTGGATAAACAATCACCCCGCCTTTACGCACAATTTCAACCGCCTGATTGATCAGCCGTTGTTGCGGGTTTTCAGGATGAATATAAAAAAACTGGCTCATACTTCCCTCACTGTGGTGTTTGTGGCTCTTCCCACAGCTGCCATACGCCTTCGACGCCTGCTGGCAGCCAGAGCTTGCGGCCCAGTTCAATCCACGGGCACGGCTGATGAAAATCAGAGCCTTGTGATGCCCATAAATGGTGCTGGCGCGCATAGGTCGCCAGTTGGGTTCGCTCATTGGGCGACTGCTGGCATTGCGCCACTTCCATCGCATCACCGCGATGCAGCGCAAAATACGCAATCAACCTTTTCAGCCACTTAGCGCTAAGGTCGTAGCGGCCCGGATGGGCCAATACTGCCTTACCGCCAGAATGATGAATCACATCAATAGCTTGTTCTATTGTACACCACTGTGGCGGAACGTATCCGGTTTTCCCACGCGCAAGGTATTTTTTAAAAACATCGGCAATGCTCCCGGCTTTGCCGCACTCCACCAGAAAACGGGCGAAATGCCCGCGCGTCACGGCCCCACCGTCGGCAAGCCGCAAAGCGCCTTCCCACGCCCCTGGAATATGCGCTTTCTCCAGACGCTCGGCAATCAGACGCGCACGCTGCTGACGACGTTCGGTTTGTTCCGCCAGGAACGCGCACATCGCCGGATGCGCAATGTCGATATTCAGACCCACAATATGGATCTCATGATTTTCCCAGACAGTTGAAATTTCCACGCCAGGAATCAGGTTCAGGGCAAGCCCGGAACGTGAAATTTCTTCTCTTGCCGCCGGAATAGCGGCTGTGGTGTCATGATCGGTGATCGCCAGTGTGCCGACTCGCATCTCTACCGCACGATGTACTAACGCTTCTGGCGTTAACCGACCATCGGACGCCGTTGTATGACTGTGCAGGTCGTAAATCACTGCGTAATTCGTGTCGCTCAAGGCGGCTCCCGTCTTAATAAATGTTCTTTCACAAACATCATAACGGTTCCGGCAAATATACTGAAATCAGGTGTTGACTTTATTTCATCGAACTAGTTAACTAGTACGCAAGTTCACATGAAGAAGGTATCTGAGATGAAAGCAACATTCGTACTGCACGGTTGGTGGCGCACTTCCTGATTTCGGGCAGTGTATGACGTCTGCAATAAGCAACCAGATACCCGGCCCGCCAGATGAGCGGGCTTTTTTTTGAACAGAATGAATGAGAATAACGATGCAAATACAAAAACCAACACTCGAATTGCTTTCCTGCAATGCCGCCTACCGTGAGAACCCGACGGCGTTGTTCCATCAGGTTTGTGGCGACCGCCCGGCAACGCTGCTGCTGGAATCCGCTGATATCGACAGTAAAAATGATCTGAAAAGCCTGCTGTTGGTCGATAGTGCGCTGCGCATTACCGCTTTGGGTGACACTGTCACTATCGAAGCGTTAACGGATAACGGTGCATCCCTGCTCCCGCTGCTGGATGCCGCGCTGCCCGCAGGCGTTGAAAATACAGCGCTGCCCGGCAACCGGAAGCTGCGCTTTCCCGCAGTAAGTCCGCTGTTAGATGAGGATGCGCGTCTGTGTTCGCTGTCGGTATTTGACGCATTCCGTCTGTTGCAGAACCTGGTGAATGTGCCTGCTGAAGAGCGCGAAGCCATGTTTTTCGGCGGTTTGTTTGCCTATGATCTGGTGGCGGGATTTGAAGCGTTACCGCAACTGGAAGCCGGTAATCGCTGCCCGGATTACTGCTTCTATCTGGCGGAAACGCTGATGGTGATTGACCATCAGAAGAAAAGCACCCGTATTCAGGCAAGCCTCTTTACCGATAATGAAGCGGAAAAACAGCGTCTGACGGCGCGCCTCGTGCAGCTGACGCAGCAATTAACCGAACCCGCGCCGCCGTTGCCCATTACACCAGTGCCGCAAATGCGCTGCGAATGCAGCCAGAGCGACGAAGAGTTTGGCGCCGTTGTGCGTACCATGCAGAAAGCGATTCGCGCAGGAGAGATTTTCCAGGTGGTGCCTTCCCGCCGCTTCTCATTACCCTGCCCGTCACCGCTGGCGGCCTATTACGTACTGAAAAAGAGCAACCCAAGTCCATACATGTTCTTTATGCAGGATAACGATTTCACCCTGTTTGGCGCCTCCCCGGAAAGCTCGCTGAAGTACGACGCGACCAGTCGCCAGATTGAGATTTACCCCATCGCCGGCACGCGCCCGCGCGGTCGCCGTGCCGACGGCTCGCTGGATCGCGATCTCGACAGCCGCATTGAGCTGGAGATGCGCACCGACCATAAAGAGCTGTCTGAACACCTGATGCTGGTCGATTTGGCGCGTAATGATCTGGCGCGCATTTGTACTCCCGGCAGCCGCTACGTTGCCGACCTGACGAAAGTCGATCGTTATTCGTTCGTTATGCACCTGGTGTCCCGCGTGGTGGGTGAATTACGCAGCGATCTGGATGTGCTGCATGCTTACCGCGCCTGTATGAATATGGGCACGCTGAGCGGCGCGCCAAAAGTTCGCGCCATGCAGCTTATCGCCGGTGCCGAAGGGCGTCGTCGCGGCAGTTATGGCGGTGCGGTGGGCTATTTCACCGCGCATGGCGATCTCGATACCTGCATTGTGATTCGCTCTGCTCTGGTGGAAGACGGCATCGCCACCGTGCAGGCCGGTGCCGGAATCGTGCTGGATTCTGTTCCGCAGTCTGAAGCCGACGAAACCCGTAATAAAGCGCGCGCGGTTCTGCGTGCTATTGCCACCGCGCACCATGCACAGGAGATTTTCTAATGGCTGACATTCTGCTGCTCGATAACATCGACTCTTTTACTTACAACCTGGCAGATCAGCTACGGGCCAACGGCCACAATGTGGTGATTTACCGTAACCATATCCCGGCGCAGACCTTAATCGACCGTCTTGCGACGATGAAAAACCCGGTGCTGATGCTTTCTCCAGGGCCAGGCGTCCCCAGCGAAGCCGGTTGTATGCCGGAGTTGTTGACCCGTCTGCGCGGCAAGTTGCCCATTATCGGCATCTGCCTCGGACACCAGGCGATTGTTGAAGCCTACGGTGGCTACGTCGGTCAGGCGGGCGAGATTCTCCACGGTAAAGCATCGAGCATTGAACATGACGGACAGGCGATGTTTGCCGGTCTGGTGAACCCGCTGCCGGTTGCTCGTTATCACTCTCTGGTGGGCAGCAACGTGCCTGCGGGGCTGACGATTAACGCCCATTTTAACGGCATGGTGATGGCGGTACGTCACGACACGGATCGCGTCTGTGGTTTTCAGTTCCACCCGGAGTCCATTCTTACTACGCAAGGTGCGCTGTTGCTGGAACAAACGCTGGCCTGGGCGCAACAAAAACTGGAGCCGACCAATACGCTGCAACCGATTCTGGAAAAATTGTACCAGGCGCAAACCATGACCCAGCAGGAAAGCCACCAGCTTTTCTCTGCCGTGGTCCGTGGCGAACTGAAGCCAGAACAGCTGGCGGCGGCGCTGGTCAGTATGAAAGTGCGTGGCGAACATCCGAATGAAATCGCTGGCGCCGCTACCGCGCTGCTGGAAAATGCCGCGCCGTTCCCGCGCCCGGACTATCTGTTTGCCGATATTGTCGGCACCGGCGGTGATGGCAGCAACAGCATCAATATTTCCACCGCCAGCGCCTTTGTGGCGGCGGCCTGCGGACTGAAGGTGGCCAAACATGGCAACCGCAGCGTCTCCAGTAAATCCGGTTCGTCCGATCTGCTGGCGGCATTCGGTATCAATCTGGATATGAACGCCGATAAATCGCGCCAGGCGCTGGACGACCTGGGCGTCTGCTTCCTGTTCGCACCGAAATACCATACGGGTTTCCGTCATGCGATGCCGGTTCGCCAGCAGCTTAAAACCCGCACCTTGTTCAATGTGCTGGGGCCGCTGATCAACCCGGCTCACCCGCCGCTGGCGCTGATTGGCGTCTACAGCCCGGAGCTGGTGCTGCCCATTGCCGAAACTCTGCGGGTACTGGGTTATCAGCGTGCGGCGGTGGTTCACAGCGGCGGTATGGATGAAGTGTCGCTGCATGCGCCAACCATTGTGGCTGAACTGCACGATGGTGAAATCAAGAGCTACCAGCTCACGGCGGAAGACTTCGGCCTCACCCCGTATCACCAGGAACAGCTGGCAGGCGGCACACCGGAAGAAAACCGTGACATTCTCACCCGCTTGTTACAAGGTAAAGGTGAAGCCGCTCACGAGGCCGCTGTCGCTGCGAATGTCGCCATGTTAATGCGCCTGCATGGTAAGGAAGATTTAAAGGCCAATGCGCAAACTGTGATTGATGTACTGCGCAGTGGCGCAGCTTATGACCGGGTTACCGCACTGGCGGCAAGAGGGTAAATGATGCAAACCGTTTTAGCGAAAATCGTCGCGGATAAGGCGATCTGGGTAGAAGCCCGTAAACAACAACAACCGTTAGCCAGTTTCCAGAATGAGGTTCAGCCAAGTGCCCGCCATTTCTATGATGCGCTGCAAGGCACGCGTACCGCATTTATTCTGGAGTGTAAAAAAGCGTCCCCCTCCAAAGGGGTGATTCGTGATGACTTCGACCCCGCGCAGATTGCCGGTGTTTATAAACATTACGCGTCGGCGATTTCCGTTCTGACCGATGAGAAATATTTCCAGGGGAGTTTTGACTTTCTCACTGTTGTCAGTCGTATCGCGCCGCAGCCGGTTCTGTGTAAGGACTTCATCATCGATCCTTACCAAATCTATCTGGCGCGTTACTACCAGGCCGATGCCTGTCTGCTGATGCTCTCCGTACTGGATGACGAGCAATATCGCCAGCTTTCCGCCGTCGCCCACAGTCTGAAAATGGGCGTGCTGACGGAAGTCAGTAACGAAGAAGAACTGGAGCGCGCCATCGCACTGGGTGCGAAAGTCGTCGGCATTAATAACCGCGACCTGCGCGATCTGTCGATTGACCTTAACCGTACCCGTCAGCTTGCGCCGAAACTGGGGCACGGCGTGACCGTGATCAGCGAGTCCGGGATTAACACCTATGCACAGGTGCGCGAGCTAAGCCACTTCTCTAACGGTTTTCTGATCGGTTCTGCGCTGATGTCCCATGACGATCTGCACGCCGCCGTGCGTCGCGTGCTGCTTGGCGAGAACAAAGTCTGCGGCCTGACGCGCGGGCAGGATGCAAAAGCCGCTTACGAAGCGGGCGCCATTTATGGCGGGCTGATTTTTGTTCCCTCGTCGCCTCGCGTCGTAAATCTCGACCAGGCGCGCGAGGTGATAGCCGCCGCCCCCCTGCAATATGTCGGCGTATTCCGCAATACCGCTATCACCGAGGTATGTGAAAAAGCGACCACCTTGTCGCTCAAGGCCGTGCAACTACATGGCAGTGAAGACCAGGCTTATGTCGATGCTCTGCGCGCCGCATTACCGGAACAGGTACAAATCTGGAAAGCGCTTAGCGTGGGCGACACACTGCCTGCTCGTGATTACCAGCACGTTGATAAGTACGTTCTCGATAACGGCCAGGGCGGCAGCGGCCAACGTTTTGACTGGTCGTTATTGAACGGTGAAACGCTGGACAACGTATTGCTGGCGGGCGGATTAGGCGCAGACAACTGCGTGGAAGCGGCAAAAACCGGCTGTGCCGGTCTCGATTTTAATTCTGGTGTAGAGTCACAGCCGGGCATCAAAGATGCACACCTTCTGGCCTCGGTCTTTCAGACACTGCGCGCATATTAAGGAAGAAAACATGACAACATTACTCAATCCCTACTTTGGTGAATTTGGCGGCATGTATGTCCCGCAAATTCTGATGCCTGCCCTGCGCCAGCTGGAAGAAGCGTTCGTCAGCGCGCAGAAAGATCCGCAGTTTCAGGCCCAGTTTGCCGATCTGCTGAAGAACTATGCAGGCCGTCCAACCGCGCTGACCAAATGCCAGAATATCACCGCCGGCACCAAAACCACGCTGTATCTGAAGCGTGAAGATTTACTGCACGGCGGCGCGCACAAAACAAACCAGGTACTGGGTCAGGCGCTGCTGGCGAAACGCATGGGTAAAACAGAGATTATCGCCGAAACGGGCGCAGGTCAGCATGGCGTGGCTTCCGCGCTCGCCAGTGCCCTGCTCGGTCTGAAATGCCGTATCTATATGGGCGCAAAAGACGTCGAGCGTCAGTCGCCAAACGTCTTTCGTATGCGACTGATGGGCGCAGAAGTGATCCCTGTACACAGCGGCTCCGCTACCCTGAAAGACGCCTGCAACGAAGCGCTTCGCGACTGGTCCGGCAGCTATGAATCCGCGCACTATATGCTCGGAACTGCGGCAGGCCCGCACCCGTTCCCGACCATCGTCCGTGAATTTCAGCGCATGATCGGGGAAGAGACGAAAGCGCAAATCCTCGAAAAAGAAGGTCGTCTGCCGGATGCCGTGATTGCCTGCGTGGGCGGCGGCTCCAACGCAATCGGCATGTTTGCGGACTTCATCAACGAAACCAGCGTGGGTTTGATTGGCGTCGAACCTGGCGGCCACGGGATTGAAACAGGCGAGCACGGCGCACCGCTGAAGCATGGCCGCGTAGGCATCTATTTCGGTATGAAAGCGCCGATGATGCAAACCGAAGAAGGGCAAATTGAAGAGTCCTACTCCATTTCCGCCGGGCTGGATTTCCCGTCCGTTGGGCCGCAGCACGCGTATCTGAACAGCATTGGTCGCGCCGATTATGTGTCGATCACCGATGACGAAGCGCTGGAAGCCTTTAAAACGCTCTGTCTGCATGAAGGGATTATTCCGGCGCTGGAGTCGTCCCACGCCCTGGCTCACGCCCTGAAAATGATGCGTGAAAATCCAGAAAAAGAACAGTTGCTGGTCGTTAACCTTTCCGGTCGCGGCGACAAAGACATTTTCACCGTACACGATATTCTGAAAGCGCGAGGGGAAATCTGATGGAACGCTATGAAAACCTGTTTGCACAGCTGAAGGATCGCAAGGAAGGCGCATTTGTCCCCTTCGTGACCCTGGGCGATCCTTCCGTTGAACAGTCACTGAACATTATTGATACGCTGATTGAAGCCGGCGCCGACGCCCTTGAACTCGGCATTCCGTTCTCCGATCCGCTGGCAGACGGGCCGACCATCCAGGAAGCCACGCTGCGCGCGTTTGCCGCAGGCGTAACGCCTACGCAATGCTTTGAGATGCTGGCGCTGATTCGTCAGAAACATCCGACGATTCCGATTGGTCTGCTGATGTACGCCAACCTGGTGTTCAGCAAAGGGATCGACGAATTTTACGCGCAGTGCGAGAAAGTCGGCGTGGATTCCGTACTGGTGGCAGATGTGCCTGTTGAGGAGTCTGCGCCCTTCCGTCAGGCGGCATTACGCTACAACGTGGCACCGATTTTCATCTGCCCGCCCAATGCCGATGACGATCTGTTGCGCCAGATAGCCTCTTATGGCCGCGGCTATACCTATCTGCTTTCGCGGGCAGGCGTGACGGGCGCAGAAAACCGCGCCGCATTACCGCTGCATCATCTGGTGGAAAAACTGAAAGAGTATAACGCCGCGCCCCCGTTGCAGGGCTTTGGCATCTCTTCCCCGGAACAGGTTACAGGTGCCATTGAAGCCGGCGCCGCCGGGGCGATTTCCGGGTCAGCAATCGTTAAGCTCATTGAGAAAAACGTCGCAAACCCCGGGCAGATGCTGACCGAGCTGAAAGCGTTTGTCACGGCAATGAAAGCCGCGACCCGCGCATAATATTGCTCAGGCAACAGGCCCGATAATGCCATGCTTATCGGGCCAATCCCGTCATTCCCTCACCTGCTTCATTTTGTACATTTCGTTATCCGCATCCTGAATAGCCGTATCCAGATCGCGGGTTACTTCTGCGACGCCCCATGACACCGACAGCGGTACAACATGACCATCAACCATAAATGCATAATCATTTATCTGGCCGGTTATCCGCTCCGCGATGGCTATCGCGTCACCGATCTGCGCACGGTAAAGCAAAATAACGAACTCATCGCCGCCGGTACGAATCACCAGGTCATGACTGGTGCGGGTGTTAGAGAGCATTCTGTTGGCGATGATTTGCAACGCCCGGTCTCCCGCCACATGCCCCCAGGTGTCGTTGATGGCTTTAAACTTATTACAATCCAGCAGCACCACGCAGCTGCGCGTTAAGTCCCTGCGCTTCACAATATCAAGGATCTTGCGGTTAAAGCAGCCCGTCAGCGAGTCGATATACACCTTCAGGTCGCTCGCGTTCAGCCAGTATTTTAAGCCGAGGAAGATCAGGATAAAGAAGAATGGCGCCAGCAGAATCGCAATCCCGGCCTGCGTGTCGTATCTGACGAACCGATGCAGAGAGAGTGAGGAATGGAACGCATATTTTGCAGACATTGCGCGGATGGACTCCCCGGCGACAGGCTGGCAATCACCGCTCAGGCAGAGATTTTCCTGCGTGGGCGTATGCACCAGGGCCACATTAAGGCCGGGTGGAATATGATGTTCAAAGGCCTCCGTCAGCGCCTCCTGTAGCTCAGGTTTAGAATGGTCATACACCAGATACGCAACGATATGATCGGAGATCTCTTTTCCAGAAAGATCGTAAATATAACTGACTACGCTGTACGCTTTTTCATTCGTGATTTTGTCCGTATAAAAGTCCGTTGAACTGAGCGACTTGGATTTGACATTCTTTTGCAGCAGACGCGTATAAAAGCCCACGGGCGGTAAGAAAAAGTCGGTGATATCGCCCGCCATTTTAGAGTCGCTAAAATAGAAGGGTTTTGCATCTGCTGGCGTGAACCAATAAAAATAGCTGGCATCTTTGGCGATAATGTAGCGATGCGCGGCATAATCCCCCGGATTAAGGGTGTTCATCCGATCCCGAATAAACTCCGCCGCCGCAAACATACATAAAGCGTTAATATTGGGCTGACGGGAAACAATAGTGCCCGTTGCGGAATGGATCCGCGCCCGGTCGGCATTGATTCCCCATGAATCCGCATCTCTGGGGGAAAACCTTGAGAGGTTGCCGCACTGCCCGGCATTTTTGATCTGGTGATAGCGAACCCCTGTCGCATCGGCGATGAGTTCGTTATCGTTGAAAATATCCATCATCCGCGTTTGCAGACGACTCATCCCTTCATTCACAACGGCCTGTCGTTGTTCGTAAATAATAAAGAGATACAGTGAAGTAAAAAGTAAAGTGATAAGCGCTGACATCAACAACGCCTGGCTATTTCTTAGGCTGTCCTGAACAATCTTCACTGAGGCACCTTAAGCCTGAATCGCGGGGCCGAATACGTTAGTAGATTTTGCTGATACAGTACAGTTTTCAGTGATTAATCATCTCCTTCAATCGGGTATCCCGCCCTGCGAATAGCCTCACGGCAGTCACTAACGCCAGCGGCGTACCCGGCTTCAATCTCACAAACCGGACTCGAACTGCAATAAGGTAAACGGACGGGCGTAGTAATATTCTCTTCCAGCGCATCAATCTTATGCATTGCATCCAGCAGCATACGCAGCGCCTGTAAAGTGAACTCAGCCTCTTCATCTCTGACTATCGATTCCAGGGTCGCGATTTTTTGTTGCAGAAGGGCTTGAGTTACTATCATCGTCAATGCTCTCAAAACAGGCTTGTTTCAAAGATAGCATCTCAGGGAGAGGTATGATGTTGAAATCAGCAGAATATAAAAAGCGGGCTGTATGACAGCCCGCTTTTTAGATGGGTCACATAAACTCAGAAACGATAACCGGCAGAGAACATAAATACCCACGGGTCGAGGCGGACGCTGTCATGCTGCTGGGCACCACCGAGTTTATAGCTTGCGGTAGTATCAATATCCATATACCAGACCGACATGTTAATTAACCAGTCCCGGTTAATCAGGTAATCCATACCCACCTGCCCGGCCATTCCCCAGGAATCCTTCAGACTCAGATCGGACAACCCTGTCTCTTTACCATTGTTGTTGAAACCTTCGTCAAAGAAGGTGGTGTAGTTTACACCCGCGCCAATATAAGGACGCAGTTTGCTACTGGCGTCGCCAAAGTACCACTGCGCCATTAATGTCGGCGGCAGGTGACGCACGGTAGCGATATCACCGGTATCCCCTGTCCCAATTTTATGACGGAACGGCGTCGCCGCCAGCAGTTCAATACCAATGTTGTCGGTTGCCATATAAGTAAAAGTCAAACCGAGTTGCGTATTGTTACTGACGTCAAAACCGTTCAGATGCCCCAGCGTTCCACCTGCCCCTTCCGTCGGTCTCACGGTCGCCGAGCCCGCACGGATAAAAAACTCACCGCTCTCATGCGCAAGCGCACTACCAGAGAGAAGAGTACTTACTGCCAGGGCTGCCACTGTTAACTTTTTCATATCCGCTCCATCGTTATGGTTATAAATGCGTCACGAATATACCTACAATGGAGTAATAAGTGATCCAATACAGATCACATTAGGTCCTGTAATTTAACCTTTATTGATCCAGATTAATTTAGAACTTGCATCTAAAATCCTGGTTAAAGCCGTTTGAATCAAATTTTCCGAATTTTAGTGATAAATGACCTTCTTTGACCAGGCGGATGGATTGTAAAAGAGAGGACGGCTGGCGCTTTCGCAGCCAAAATTACCCGCGCTTTACAAAGATATGCTTTTCCATACACCCCGTGATGCTGCCACTGTAGAGTTATCCAGGGTACAATTGCCCGCAAATTAACACCTGCAAAACTCAAGGAGAGTGCATGTCTATCACGGCGAAGTCCGTTTACCGTGACACGGGGAACTTTTTCCGTAATCAATTTGTAACCATCTTGCTGGTTTCGTTGCTGTGCGCATTTATTACGGTGGTTTTAGGTCATGCCTTTTCCCCCAGCGATGCCCAAATCGCGCAACTCAGTGAAGGGGATCATCTGACCGGTAGCGTCGGCCTGTTCGATCTGGTGCAGAACATGACGCCGGAACAGCAGCAAATATTATTACGGGCTTCAGCGGCATCAACATTTTCAGGACTCATTGGCAATGCGATCCTGGCAGGGGGCGTTTTGCTGATGATCCAGCTGATTTCCGCCGGTCATCGGGTCAGCGCATTACGTGCTATCGGTGCCAGCGCGCCGGTTTTACCTAAATTGTTTGTCCTGATTTTTCTGACTACCCTGTTAGTGCAAATCGGTATTATGCTGATTGTCGTACCGGGGATTTTGATGGCGATTCTGCTGGCGCTTGCGCCGGTGATGCTGGTTCAGGACAAGATGGGCGTATTTGCCGCCATGCGCAACAGTATGCGTCTGGCGTGGTCTAATATGCGACTGGTCGCTCCGGCGGTGATCGGCTGGTTACTGGCGAAAACGCTCTTGCTGCTGTTTGCCCCCAGTTTTGCAGCGCTGACGCCGAATGTTGGCGCAGTGTTGGCGAATACGCTGAGCAATTTGATTTCCGCCATATTGCTCATCTATTTGTTCCGCCTGTATATGTTGATTCGCCAATAACCCTGAACGTGTTAAGGGCCAGTTTGCCCAAAACTTTTGATTACGGAATCGAAGAATGAAGCAGTTTCTTGATTTTTTACCGCTGGTTGTCTTTTTTGCTTTTTATAAGCTGTACGACATCTATGCGGCGACCTCCGCCCTGATTGTCGCGACAGCCATTGTGTTGATCTACAGTTGGGTTCGCTATCGCAAGGTCGAAAAGATGGCGTTGATCACTTTCGTTCTGGTTGCCGTGTTCGGCGGCCTGACCATTTTCTTCCACAACGATGAGTTTATTAAGTGGAAGGTGACGGTGATTTACGGCCTGTTTGCCGGTGCGCTGCTGATAAGCCAGTGGGTCATGAAAAAGCCGCTGATTCAACGCATGTTAGGGAAAGAACTGACGTTGCCGCAGCCGGTCTGGTCTAAGCTGAACCTGGCATGGGCCGTATTTTTCATCCTCTGCGGGCTCGCCAATATCTACATCGCGTTTTGGCTGCCGCAAAACATCTGGGTCAACTTCAAAGTGTTCGGTTTAACTGCGCTGACGCTGATTTTTACCCTTCTGAGCGGAGTCTACATTTACCGCCATCTGCCGCAGGAAGATAAATCCTGAGTTCTGTTTGCCAGACCGTCTGGTCTGGCATCCCCTTCACGCCAGCCTGGCGCGCGTTTCCCCTCTGTTCTCCCTGCGCAAATCATAGTAGCATTCGCGCCTGAAATCTTTCTTCACAGTCGGTTCTACAATGACAACAACAAATAACGCTCCTCAGGGCGAACTGGTTTTACGCACGCTGGCCATGCCCGCCGATACCAATGCTAACGGCGATATTTTTGGCGGCTGGCTCATGTCTCAAATGGATATTGGCGGCGCGATTCAGGCTAAAGAAATTGCTCATGGTCGCGTAGTGACCGTGCGCGTTGAGGGAATGAGTTTTCTGCGCCCTGTCGCCGTAGGCGACGTCGTATGCTGTTATGCCCGCTGCGTTAAACGCGGCACAACGTCTGTCAGCATTAATATTGAAGTGTGGGTGAAAAAGGTGGCGTCAGAGCCAATCGGTCAGCGTTATAAAGCAACCGAGGCGCTGTTCATCTATGTGGCGGTAGACAGTGACGGTAAACCTCGCCCGCTGCCGGTTCAGGCATGAATTACCGGATAAGGCGGTGCGCCGCCTTATCCGCTCTACGATTTAAGGGGATCGCGATTACTCGATCTGCGTGGTGCCGTTCAGACGGAAGATGATATTAACCACTAAGCCCGACCCCGGTTTCCCTGCTTCATAGCGCCATCTGCGCATCGCGTTTTTCACTTCACGCTCAAACATGTTCGCTGGCTGAGCGGAAAGCACCTGAACATTCTCCACTCGCCCGTCTGAGGTGACGTCGAATTTCACTTTCACGCGGCCTTCGATACGCAACGCTTGCGCTCGTGCCGGATACTGCGGCTGGTTGCGGCTCAACGCGCGAGGCCCCGCAGGAACACTGACGGCCGGTTTGCTGGTTGCCGCTGCGGTATTCGTTGCCGGACGCGACGGCGCCGTATTTTCAAACGGTGCGGCCGGGCGCGGTTCAGCAGGCTTAACATCACGTTTAGGCTGCTCCTGAACCTTTTTCACCGGTTTAGGTTTTGGCTTCGGCTTAGGTTTCGGCTTCTCAATCACCACCGGCGCCTCTTTTGGCGGCTCAGGAATAGGTTCCGGCTCAGGTTCGACGACGGGTTCCGGCGGCGGCTGAACCGCCTGTGGTGGCTCAAGATCGGCAGGCGCGACCATTGTGATTGAGATCGGCTGCGCGGGCGCAGGCAGTTCAATAACCTGATGTACCGAGGTATACAGCAGACCCGCCACTACAGCACCATGAATGCCAACGGAAAGTAACGTCGGCCAGGGAAAGCGACGAGGTAAATCAAGGGTCATTGAAGTCATAATCGTTTCAGTTAAAAAACCAGGCCTCGATTTTAAATGCAAATAGCAATCATATTCAATAAGACATCACGGTAAGCCGCATTTAAAACGCAATATTACCGCAAAAAGTCCCTGTGTTATGCACGGTCTTAACAAAGTCGTTATCTTTGCGTTGCAGTTGAAAGACCTTTCCAATAACGTAATTAACGACTTTTACCGATTAAGGAGCTCTACCCGTGCTGTATGTCATTTACGCTCAGGATATCGCCGGTTCTCTTGAAAAACGTCTTTCCGTCCGCCCTGCCCATCTGGCGCGCCTGCAACTGCTCCATGATGAGGGCCGACTGTTGACCGCTGGCCCTATGCCAGCCGTCGACAGCAACGATCCCGGTGCAGCCGGGTTTACCGGCTCAACCGTGATTGCACAATTCGAATCGCTGGAAGAAGCGCAGTCCTGGGCAGACGCAGACCCGTATGTGGCTGCGGGCGTGTATGCGCAAGTCTCTGTAAAACCGTATAAAAAAGTCTTTTAAATCAGGCGGGGTTTGCATTCATGGGCACCGAATACGGTGCCCTGGTTGTATCAGATGCTGTGAATCGCAAACAATAACGTGTTACGTTGATGATTGAGAATGCATTTTCTGATTGAGTGGATACGCATATTACGACGCGATTGTCCTTCAAGCCAACGTGCTTTACGGCGGCTAGCCTGACGTTGCATGCGCCAGCGTCCCACTTCCGTTCTACTACGCTTCATGTTAACTACTCTTACAGTGCCAGAGCAGGCATTATACCCTCTCGTCAGGAGCAGACCAGCGCTTTTCCGGTGTTTTTATTTGCCAGATGAAGCCTGATGCGTAAACTCTTAACAATACGCTTTCAAAAGGATTTTTAAATTTATGACAACCTTCTACACAGTGGTGAGTTGGCTGGTCATTCTGGGGTACTGGATACTTATTGCCGGTGTGACGTTACGTATTTTAATGAAACGACGCGCCGTTCCCTCCGCGATGGCCTGGCTCTTAATCATCTATATTCTGCCGCTGGTAGGGATTATTGCTTATTTATCATTCGGCGAGCTGCATTTAGGGAAACGCCGCGCCGAACGCGCCAGAGCGATGTGGCCGTCCACCGCTAAGTGGCTGAACGACCTCAAAGCCTGTAAACACATTTTCGCCGAAGAGAACAGCAGCGTCGCTTCGTCACTGTTTAAGCTGTGTGAACGACGCCAGGGAATCGCTGGCGTTAAAGGCAATCAGTTGCAACTGCTGACCGACTCTGACGATGTGATGCAGGCGCTTATCCGCGACATTCAACTGGCGCGCCATAACATTGAGATGGTGTTCTACATCTGGCAGCCCGGCGGCATGGCGGATCAGGTTGCAGAGTCGCTGATGGCGGCGGCGCGACGCGGCATTCATTGCCGTCTGATGCTGGACTCCGCCGGGAGCGTGGCCTTTTTCCGCAGCCCGTGGGCGGCCATGATGCGTAACGCCGGAATTGAAGTGGTTGAGGCGCTGAAGGTCAATCTGATGCGTGTCTTTCTGCGCCGTATGGATTTGCGCCAGCACCGCAAGATGGTGATGATTGATAACTACATCGCCTATACCGGCAGCATGAATATGGTCGATCCGCGTTTCTTCAAACAGGACGCCGGCGTGGGACAATGGGTTGATCTGATGGCAAGAATGGAAGGCCCGGTAGCGACCGCGATGGGGATTGTCTACTCCTGCGACTGGGAAATCGAAACGGGTAAACGCATCCTGCCGCCGCCTCCAGACGTCAATATCATGCCGTTTGAGCAGGCCAGCGGACACACCATTCATACTATCGCCTCAGGGCCTGGCTTCCCGGAAGATCTGATTCACCAGGCGCTGTTGACGGCAGCCTATTCCGCTCGTGAATATCTGATCATGACAACGCCCTATTTCGTCCCCAGCGACGATTTACTGCACGCGATCTGCACGGCGGCGCAGCGCGGCGTGGATGTCAGCATCATCCTGCCACGTAAAAATGACTCCATGCTGGTCGGCTGGGCCAGCCGCGCCTTTTTCACTGAACTGCTGGCCGCCGGAGTCAAAATCTATCAGTTTGAAGGTGGATTGTTGCACACCAAGAGCGTGCTGGTGGATGGCGAGCTGAGTCTGGTTGGCACCGTGAACCTGGATATGCGCAGCCTGTGGTTAAATTTTGAAATCACGCTGGTGATTGACGACGCCGGATTCGGCGGCGATCTGGCTGCGGTTCAGGATGATTATATTTCACGTTCTCGCCTGCTTGATGCCCGTCTGTGGGTAAAACGGCCATTATGGCAGCGGATTACTGAGCGACTGTTTTACTTCTTCAGTCCGTTGCTGTAAAACGTGCCCAAGAGACGGTAAACGGGTAGTCATTATGGAAATGGATCTGAACAATCGCCTGACTGAAGACGAAACGCTTGAGCAGGCTTATGATATTTTTCTCGAACTGGCGGCAGATAATCTCGATCCGGCAGATATTATTCTGTTCAATTTACAGTTCGAAGAGCGCGGCGGCGCGGAGTTATTCGATCCGTCAGAAGACTGGCAGGAACACGTTGATTTTGACCTCAACCCTGACTTTTTTGCCGAAGTCGTGATTGGCCTGGCGGATAGCGAAGACGGTGAAATTAACGATATTTTTGCCCGCGTGCTGTTATGCCGCGAAAAAGATCACAAACTTTGCCATATCCTTTGGCGTGAATAAGAAAGACGTCGAGCGATCGGGCCAGTGCCAAAAAAAAGGGCTGACATCATGTCAGCCCTTAAATTTATAGCGGGTCCACCTTCAGGCAGGAAACCGCATGCCTGAAACTGCCCTCCAGCACCGGTCGGGTTTTCGCACATTCTGGCCCGGCAATCGGGCAACGCGTGCGGAAAACACACCCCGACGGTGGATTGATGGGTGACGGTAATTCTCCTTCCAGCAACTGAATCGTCTTGTTCTTTTCCAGATCGGGGTCGGGAATCGGCACGGCGGACATCAGCGCTTTGGTATAAGGGTGCAGCGGATTATGATACACCTCATCGTAGGTTCCCAATTCCACCGCATGACCCAGGTACATCACCAGCACACGATCGGAAATATGCTTCACCACCGCCAGATCGTGAGCGATGAAGATCAGCGATAACCCCATTTCACGCTGTAGCTGTTGCAGCAGATTCACCACCTGCGCCTGAATCGACACGTCCAGCGCCGAAACCGGCTCATCGCAAATAATCAGCTTCGGCTCCAGGATCAGAGCACGCGCGATACCAATACGCTGGCACTGGCCGCCGGAAAACTCATGCGGGTAACGGTTAATCAGATTCGGCAGCAGCCCCACCTTCATCATCATCGCTTTCACCCGATCGCGCACTTCCTGGCGCGGCAATTTTGGATGATAGGTGCGTAATGGTTCAGCGATGATTTCTCCAATGGTCATGCGTGGGTTCAATGACGCCAGCGGGTCCTGGAAAATCATCTGAATATCGCTGCGTACGTCCCGCCATTCATCAGGTTTCATCCCCAGCAGATCTTTCCCTAACCACGCCACGCGGCCATCGGTCGCTTTCACCAGACCAATAATCGCCCGCGCAAAGGTCGATTTACCGCAGCCGGATTCCCCAACCACCCCCAGCGTTTCACCTTCATACAATCGCAGCGTAACGCCATCGACCGCTTTCAGGGTTTTCGCCGGCTGCCAGAACCACTGTTTGCCATCTTTGATATCGAAATGCACTTTGAGATCGGCAATTTCGAGGAGCACTTTTCTCTCCTGGGTCACAGCATTCATACCAGCTCCTCCACCGGTTTAAAGCAGGCGCGCAAACGCCCCGGACTGAACTCCTCCAGGGGTGGAGTTGAACTGCAAATCTCCATCGCATACGGGCAACGCGGCTGGAATGGACACCCTTTAGGCAAGCGCAGCAAGTTCGGCGGGTTGCCCGGAATGGTCAGCATCGTTTCCCCTTCGGCATCCAGACGCGGAACCGCATTGAGCAAACCGATGGAATACGGATGAACAGGCTGGTAAAAGACGTCGCGCGCCTTGCCGTATTCCATCGTACGCCCGGCGTACATCACCAGCACCTTATCGCAAATACCGGCCACGACGCCAAGGTCGTGCGTAATCATGATAATCGCCGTGTTAAATTCGCGTTTCAGTTCATTAAGCAACGTCATGATCTGCGCCTGAACGGTCACGTCCAGCGCGGTTGTCGGTTCATCCGCAATCAGTAATTTCGGCCGACACAGCAGCGCCATCGCAATCATCACACGCTGGCGCATCCCGCCGGAAAACTCATGCGGATACATCTTCATCCGTTTCCGCGCTTCCGGCATTTTCACCGCGTCCAGCATTCTGACAGACTCTTCAAACGCTTCGGCCTTGCTCATACCTTTATGCAGCATCAGCACTTCCATTAACTGCTCGCCAACCCGCATATACGGGTTAAGAGAGGTCATTGGGTCCTGAAAAATCATTGAGATTTGTTCAGCGCGTAGCCTGTTGAGTTCACGCTCCGGCAGGTTGAGAATTTCGCGGCCGTTAAACGTCGCAGAACCACCAATGCGGCCATTCGCCGCCAGCAGCCCCATCAACGCAAACGCCGTTTGCGATTTGCCTGAACCTGACTCGCCGACAATGCCTAAGGTCTCCCCGGCACGCAGCGTAAAGTTCAGGTCGTTTACGGCCGTCACATCGCCGTCGGGTGTACTAAACGTCACGCGAAGATCTTTCACGTCCAGCAGTGCGTTAGCCCGTTGTTGCGCGAGTGGCGCGGTTGAGGTTTCAATTACGCTCATGGCTGCACTCCTTAACGATCTTTCGGGTCGAGGGCATCACGCAGGCCATCGCCGATAAAGTTAAAACAGAATAAGGTCACAACGAGAAAACACGCCGGGAACAGCAGCAACCAGGGAGAGACTTCCATAGAGTTCGCACCATCGCTCAACAATGCGCCCCAACTGCTCAGCGGCTCCTGCGTCCCTAAACCCAGAAAGCTGAGGAAGGATTCAAACAGGATCATGCTCGGCACCAGCAGCGATGCATAAACCACCACCACGCCCAGTACGTTCGGCACAATATGACGCACAACAATGCTGACCGTTGAGACCCCGCCAACCTGCGCCGCTTCGATAAACTCTTTGCGCTTCAGGCTTAACGTCTGCCCGCGAACGATACGCGCCATATCCAGCCAGGAGACCATCCCGATCGCCACAAAAATCAGCAGGATGTTTTGGCCGAAGAAGGTCACCAGCAAAATGACGAAGAACATAAACGGAAAGGAGTTGAGGATTTCCAGCAGACGCATCATTACGGAGTCAATTTTGCCGCCAAGATAGCCGGACAGCGACCCGTACAGCGTACCGACAACCACCGCCACCAGCGCGGCAGCAATGCCGACCATCAGCGAGATTCGCCCGCCTATCGCCACACGAACCAGCAGATCGCGACCGGAGGAGTCCGTACCAAAATAGTGGCCCGACTCCATATCCGGCGCGCTGGACATCATGCCCCAGTCGGTATCGAAATAGGTGAACTGCGACAGCATCGGCGCCAGTGTGACAAACAGCGCGATAATGACCAGAACGACAAGGCTGGCCACCGCCGCGCGGTTATGCATAAAACGACGGCGCGCATCCTGCCACAGGCTGCGCCCTTCAACCTCCAGCTTCTCACTGAAATTCTCCAGCGTCTCGCTGTTTTTCTTACTTAACATCATAGCGAGCTCCAGTATCAGTAACGAATTTTCGGGTCGATAACGGCGTACAGCACATCGACAATCGCATTAAACAGAATGGTGAGCGTACCGACGAGAATGGTCAGACTCAGCACCAGCGAATAGTCGCGGTTCAGCGCCCCGTTCACGAAAAGTTGCCCGATACCCGGCAAACCATAAATCGTCTCGATAACCATTGAACCCGTAATGATACCGACAAAGGCCGGGCCCATATAAGACAGTACGGGTAACAACGCCGGTTTTAAGGCATGACGGAAGATAATCCGGCGCATCGGCAAACCTTTTGCGCGCGCGGTACGGATAAAATTGGAGTGCAACACTTCAATCATGGAGCCACGGGTAATACGGGCGATACTGGCGATATAGGCGAGCGACAGCGCGACCATCGGCAGAATCATAAATTTCAGCGCCCCGCCATTCCAGCCGCCGCCGGGCAGCCATTTTAAGGTGATGGCAAATATCATGACTAATAAGGGGGCGACCACGAAACTGGGAATCACGACCCCGGTCATTGCCACCCCCATCACCGTATAATCCCAGCGCGTATTTTGTTTCAGCGCCGCAATCACGCCCGCGCTCACGCCAATAATAACGGCAAGGAAAAAGGCGGCTGCACCCAGCTTCGCCGAAACCGGGAAACTCGATGCCACCAGATCGTTGACCGTATAGTCCTTATATTTAAACGAAGGCCCAAAATCGCCATGCGCCAGTTGTTTCAGATAGCTGAAGTACTGCGTCATGATGGGATCATTAAGATGGTATTTCGCTTCGATATTCGCCAGCACTTCCGGCGGTAATGCGCGCTCTCCGGTGAAAGGGCTTCCCGGTGCAAGACGCATCATAAAGAACGAAATCGTAATAAGTATAAAAAGCGTCGGAATCGCTTCCAGACAGCGACATAAAATAAATTTTAACATTGCCCGTACCTTCTGGCGTGTGCCTTTACATCTCGTCATTCAGACGCACTGAAAGAGAGATGTTTATAGTGCGATGAAAATAAGACACTGTGGGGCAAAACACATTTGCCCCACGCTTTGCCATTAATGCTTGATAATATACAAGTTCTTAACGTAGATATTATCCATCGGGTCTTTACCGGTATAGCCGCCTACCCACGGTTTCACCAGACGCGCGTTCACATAGTAATAGAGCGGCACAATCGCAGAATCTTTATCAAGCTGCTGTTCCGCTTTGGCATACAACTCGGTGCGTTGCGCTTCGTCGGTCACTTTCAGCGTGTCGGCAATCAGCTTGTCAAACTCCGGGCTCTTATAGTGAGCGGTGTTGTTTGAGCTGTCGGACAGCATGGTGTTCAGGAAGGACGTCGGTTCATTGTAGTCTGCACACCAGCCCGCACGCGCGACATCAAACGTCCCCTGATGACGGGTATCAAGGAAGGTTTTCCACTCCTGGTTTTCCAGCTTCACGTTGGCGCCCAGGTTTTTCTTCCAGATTGATGCGACCGCGATTGCCAGTTTTTTATGCAGATCGGAGGTGTTGTACAGCAGGTCAAACGTTAACGGCTTATCAGCGGTATAACCGGCTTCCGCCAGCAGTTTTTTCGCTTCTTCGTTACGTTTTTCCTGTGACCATGTGAACCACTCAGGCTCGACCAGTTTCGCGCCATCGGTATACGGAGGGGTGTAGCTGTAGGCTGGCAAATCGCCCTGGTTCTTCACTTTATTAACGATAATGTCGCGATCCATCGCCAGTTTCAGCGCGGTGCGAACGCGCACGTCGTTAAACGGCGCTTTCTGGTTATTAATTTCGTAATAGTAAGTGCACAGATACGGGTCAACGCGCACTTCATTTGGGATCTCTTTTTTCAGCTTCTGGAATAACTCAATCGGCATGTTGTTATAGGTCATGTCGATTTCACCGCTGCGGTAGCGGTTCACATCAGTTACTTCAGAAGAGATTGGCAGATAAGTCACCTGGTTGATAACCGTTTTATCGTTATCCCAGTACTGGGTATTACGTTCCAGAACAATCCGCTCGTTGACGACCCAGTTTTTGAGTTTATACGCGCCGTTGGTCACGATATTCGCAGGTTGGGTCCATTTCTCGCCAAATTTTTCCACAGCCGCTTTAGGAACCGGAGAAACGGACGGGTGAACCAGCAGTTTGTAGAAATAAGGCACCGGTTCGCTCAGCGTCACTTCGAACGTATTATCGTCGATGGCTTTTACGCCGAGATCGGTCGCCGGTTTTTTGCCCGCAATAATGTCATCGATATTCGCGATGTGCCCGTATTGCAAATAGCTGGCATACGGTGATGCGGTGTTCGGATTCGCCAGGCGCTGCCAGCTATATACAAAATCGTGCGCGGTAACAGGCGTGCCGTCTGACCATTTTGCGTTTTTACGCAGATGGAATGTCCAGACTTTAAAATCTTTATTTTCCCACTTTTCAGCGACGCCCGGTGACGGGTGGCCTTCAACGTCGCTGATCAGTAAACCTTCAAACAGGTCGCGGCTGACGTTTGACTCCGGGACACCCTCAATTTTATGTGGGTCGAGAGACTGAACTTCAGAACCATTATTGCGAACCAGCGTCTGCTTGTCAGACAGCTGAACACCCGCCGGGACATCTGCGGCCATTGCGACATTCCCGCCGATTAGCGCAGTTAAAATCCCCGCCGCCAGCAAACTTTTTTTTGTGATGTTGGACATTGTGTTTGTACTCCACTCATTATAATTACTGGTTTTCTTAACCAGCCTGTTTAATCCCGTTAGGGTCCTGTACAGCACTGGAGATTTTGCTGCTGCCAGGTCGTTTACTGCTTTGCTATCACCGACTTTATTTATTCTGACGATTCGTACGATCGCCTTACGTCGATTCCGTATCCGCCTCCCCTGTCAGAGACGGACATTTATTCTGTCTGGTGCAAGAAGCTTATTGAAAATAATTCTCATCACCGCAAAATCTTCTGCAAAATATCTGGCCGGAAAGTACCAAATGCGTTTCTTAACCGCCAATACATTTTACAGATTTGTTAACTAATTCTCTTTTACGGAAAAATTTTTGACCAGAAAGACATCTCCAAAAGAGACGTTTAGGAAAAATTATTTGCCCAGTCAATATGTTAACTACTCACCCGCAATCTGACCTCGTTCTGTTGCTGCTGCCAGGCCAAAATGCACATAAATTTAACAATTGGTTATTATTTAGCACATTCATCTGAGAGAGCGTTGAAATAACTAATAACATTTCGATAATCCTTCATCAAGCCCCAGAGTATGATGTTAAGAAAATAACAGGCGACATAACGGCAGGTGTGAGTGTTATTAGAATAATTTATAATAGAATCAATAACAAAGAGGCATAAACATTATCAGCATCTTTTATTATTTCAACGCTGAATTTCAACTTTAGTGAGAAGATTTACTGATAATGAAAAAGAAACGGAGCCTGAAGCGGCTCCGTTTTATCGGTCAGGATCGTTAACTCAGTAAACCGGGGAAAATCGCTTTAATCCCCGTAACAATAAATTCAATGCCCAATGCCATCAGCAACAAGCCCATAATACGCGTAATGACGTTGATGCCCGTTTGCCCCAATAACCGCACCAGCCAGGGCGCCATGCGGAACACCCCCCAACAACAAAACGCAAACAGAGCGATGGCCACAGAGAAGCCGATTAAATGCATAATGGTGTGGTAACGCGTTCCCCACACAATCGTCGAACTAATGGCCCCCGGCCCTGCCATTAATGGTAAGGCCAGCGGAACCACGCCAATACTTTCGCGAATGGCGGTCTCTGATTTTTCCTGTTTGTTTTGCTTATCTTCACCCAGCTTCCCGCTGATCATCGACATCGCGATCGTCACCACCAGAATCCCACCGGCAATTCTGAACGAATCGATCGAAATGCCGAAGAGTTGCAAAATGCCATCTCCGAGAAAGAGCGAAATCCACAAAATGATGGCTACCGACAGGTTTGCCGTGAGATTTGTTTTGTTGCGCGCCGCTGCCGTCTGGTAGCTGGTCATACTAATAAAGACGGGGATAATCCCCACCGGGTTTACCAGCGCAAATAACCCTATGAAAAACTTGGAATAAACAGGAAAATCAAAAAGCGTTTGGGTCACGGTTAGCTCCGAAACGTTAGCCGGATAAATGATGTCGATAAAAATGGTGAAAAACGCGCTGAAGATACGCCTTTTGTCAGCATATTTCACCTCCTGACTGCTTGAAATTACGACTATTTCTCGGTGTTATAAATATGTGTAGATTATGCTAACTTCACCTCTATTCATCACCACTATTTATTAACACTTGGCGGAAATGGCTCAAATGGGCTGCTGAAAGGTGTCAGCTTTGCTTAAATTTGATCTGGATCACGCAATTACTACTCAGAAGTGAGTAACCTTGCTTACGCCACCTGGAGGTAACGCGTTAGAGTTAGATAACGCTATCGCTTAAGCTCTTTTAGTAAATCAGAGCGAAATGGACGTTAAGTAACCGTTTGATTTTCAGACTGTTATACAAACTTTCGTCAATCTGTCTATACTCTCGTATCGAGCAGATGATTTACTAAAAAAGTTTAACATTATCAGGAGAGCATTATGGCTGTTACTAATGTCGCTGAACTTAACGCACTCGTAGAGCGTGTGAAAAAAGCCCAGCGTGAATATGCCAGTTTCACTCAAGAACAGGTTGACAAAATCTTCCGCGCCGCCGCTCTGGCTGCCGCAGATGCTCGAATTCCCCTCGCTAAGATGGCCGTTGCCGAATCCGGCATGGGTATCATCGAAGATAAAGTGATTAAAAACCACTTCGCCTCCGAATACATCTATAACGCCTATAAAGATGAAAAAACCTGTGGTGTGCTGTCTGAAGACGACACCTTCGGGACTATCACCATTGCTGAACCGATTGGTATCATCTGCGGTATCGTACCGACCACTAACCCGACGTCTACTGCGATCTTTAAGTCTCTGATTAGCCTGAAGACGCGTAACGCAATCATCTTCTCTCCGCATCCGCGCGCCAAAGATGCAACGAACAAAGCGGCTGACATCGTTTTGCAGGCGGCTATCGCTGCGGGCGCGCCGAAAGACCTGATTGGCTGGATCGATCAACCTTCCGTTGAACTGTCTAACGCGCTGATGCACCACCCTGATATCAACCTGATCCTGGCGACAGGCGGTCCGGGCATGGTTAAAGCTGCATACAGCTCTGGTAAACCGGCTATCGGCGTTGGTGCAGGTAACACGCCGGTTGTTATCGACGAAACAGCAGATATCAAACGTGCTGTGGCTTCCGTACTGATGTCCAAAACCTTCGATAACGGCGTAATCTGTGCATCTGAACAGTCCGTTGTTGTTGTTGACTCCGTTTATGACGCAGTTCGCGAACGTTTCGCCAGCCACGGCGGCTACCTGCTGCAAGGCAAAGAGCTGAAAGCCGTTCAGGACGTTATCCTGAAAAATGGCGCGCTGAACGCGGCTATCGTTGGTCAACCGGCATATAAAATTGCTGAACTGGCTGGCTTCACCGTACCAGAAACCACTAAGATTCTGATCGGCGAAGTAACGGCTGTTGATGATAGCGAACCGTTCGCTCACGAAAAGCTGTCTCCGACGCTGGCAATGTATCGCGCTAAAGACTTCGAAGACGCTGTTGATAAAGCAGAAAAACTGGTTGCAATGGGCGGTATCGGTCATACCTCCTGTCTGTACACCGACCAGGACAACCAGCCAGAACGCGTTGCTTACTTCGGTCAGATGATGAAAACCGCGCGTATCCTGATTAACACCCCGGCTTCTCAGGGTGGTATCGGCGACCTGTATAACTTCAAACTCGCACCTTCCCTGACTCTGGGTTGTGGTTCCTGGGGTGGTAACTCCATCTCTGAAAACGTTGGTCCGAAACACCTGATCAACAAGAAAACCGTTGCTAAGCGAGCTGAAAACATGTTGTGGCACAAACTTCCGAAATCTATCTACTTCCGCCGTGGCTCTCTGCCAATCGCGCTGGATGAAGTGATTACTGATGGCCACAAACGTGCGCTCATCGTGACCGACCGTTTCCTGTTCAACAATGGCTATGCTGACCAGATCACCTCCGTGCTGAAAGCGGCTGGCGTTGAAACTGAAGTCTTCTTTGAAGTTGAAGCTGATCCGACGCTGACTATCGTTCGTAAAGGCGCAGAGCTGGCGAACTCCTTCAAACCAGACGTGATCATCGCGCTGGGCGGCGGCTCCCCGATGGATGCGGCGAAAATCATGTGGGTCATGTACGAACATCCTGAAACCCACTTCGAAGAACTGGCGCTGCGCTTTATGGACATCCGTAAACGTATCTACAAGTTCCCGAAAATGGGCGTGAAAGCGAAAATGGTCGCAATCACTACCACTTCCGGTACCGGTTCTGAAGTAACGCCGTTTGCTGTTGTTACCGACGATGCGACCGGTCAGAAATATCCGCTGGCAGACTATGCGCTGACGCCGGATATGGCGATTGTCGATGCGAACCTGGTTATGGACATGCCGAAGTCTCTGTGTGCTTTCGGTGGTCTGGATGCGGTCACTCACGCTCTGGAAGCCTACGTTTCCGTACTGGCATCTGAGTTCTCTGACGGTCAGGCTTTGCAAGCACTGAAACTGCTGAAAGAAAACCTGCCAGCGTCCTACCACGAAGGGTCTAAAAACCCGGTAGCGCGTGAACGCGTTCACAGTGCAGCGACTATCGCCGGTATCGCGTTTGCGAACGCCTTCCTGGGTGTGTGCCACTCTATGGCGCATAAACTGGGTTCTCAGTTCCACATTCCGCACGGTCTGGCAAACGCCCTGCTGATTTGTAACGTTATCCGTTACAACGCGAACGACAACCCGACCAAGCAGACTGCGTTCAGCCAGTATGACCGTCCGCAGGCTCGCCGTCGCTATGCAGAAATCGCCGACCATCTGGGTCTGAGCGCACCGGGCGACCGTACTGCCGCTAAGATCGAGAAACTGCTGGCATGGCTGGAAAGCGTGAAAGCGGAGCTGGGTATTCCTAAGTCTATCCGTGAAGCTGGCGTGCAGGAAGCTGACTTCCTGGCTCATGTAGACAAGCTGTCTGAAGATGCATTCGATGACCAGTGCACCGGCGCTAACCCGCGTTACCCGCTGATCTCCGAGCTGAAACAGATTCTGCTGGATACCTACTACGGCCGTGAATTCACTGAAGGTGAAGTTGCTGCGAAGAAAGAAGCTACCGCACCGAAAGCTGACAAGAAAGCGAAGAAATCTGCTTAATTCGTTAGCCCAGGCGACATTCTGAAAAAGCCCCCGTCTTCGGGGGGCTTTTTTTTGCCTGATGGCGGCACAAGCGCCTTATCAGGCCTACAGGTTCTGCGTAATGTTGTAGAGGGGTTGCCTGATGGCAGCGCAAGCGCCTTATCAGGCCTACAGAACGCACGCAATCACGCGTGGCGGTGTTTCTCCTGAATCGACGTCAGGGAGCCTTCGGCAAGGGCTTCTTTGTAATGCTTGCGGCATACGGAGACATAACGCTCGTTCCCACCAATCACAACCTGCTCCCCTTCATTATAAGGTCTGCCAGACTGATCAAGACGCAATACCATGCTTGCCTTACGGCCACAGAAACAGATTGTCTTTAATTCGACGAGTTTATCTGACCACGCGAGTAAGTATTGGCTGCCGCCAAATAACTCGCCACGAAAATCAGTACGCAACCCGTAACACAACACCGGAATATCCAGTTGGTCAACAACCTCAGATAATTCGTACACCTGCTGGCGAGTCAAAAACTGACACTCATCAACCAGAACGCAATGTATTGTCTGTTGCGCATTCTCGGCGCGAATCTCTTCAAACAACGATGAATTTTGGTTAAACAATTTTGCTGGCGAGGAGAGACCGATACGCGAACTGACTTTACCGGCGCCGAAGCGGTCATCAATTTCCGCTGTATATACAACGGTACGCATCCCGCGTTCCTGATAATTGTATGAAGATTGCAGCAATGCAGTCGACTTACCCGCATTCATTGCCGAATAGTAGAAATATAGCTGTGCCATTGGCAGCAGGCCCTCACCTGGCTGAAATAAAGATTGGGCGGGATTGTATCATAATTTACCGGCATGTCGGGGGCGCCTCGTCACGCCTCCAGTATAAAGAATTGAGCAAACATCGTTCGGTTATACACATTCCTTCACAAATTGTGCCTAAGATATTCATCAATGCTGCTTATCATCTCATCGCATAACCGGGCGCTCATACTTATTGTTACGCTTCCTCATAAATGTGGCAACGTATTAGGACTTTCCCGTAAGGGAAACTAATACAAAAGGTTGAAATTACTGCAATGACAGCCTATTCCACCCTGATAAAATGTGACTAAAATCCTGGAATTTTAACGTTATGCCATGAGTAACCTCGTTGCCAATAAGCTCTTTTTTGTGCGGTTCTTCAAGAAAAATTTAAGATGGGATAATTAATATCTGTACTTAATAAAGAGCAATTTTGAATTCCTTACATTCCAGGCTATTGCACATCTGAATTTATCGCTCTATTATTAGCTCAACAAACCACCCCCAATATAAGTTTGAGATTACTACAATGAGCGAAGCACTTAAAATTCTGAACAACATCCGTACTCTTCGTGCACAGGCAAGAGAATGTACCCTGGAAACGCTTGAAGAAATGCTGGAAAAATTAGAAGTTGTTGTTAACGAGCGTCGCGAAGAAGAAAGCGCCGCCGCAGCTGAAGTTGAAGAGCGTACCCGTAAACTGCAACAATATCGTGAAATGCTGATTGCCGACGGTATTGATCCGAACGAACTGCTGAATAGCATGGCTGCCGTTAAATCTGGCACTAAAGCTAAACGCGCTGCTCGTCCGGCTAAATATAGCTACGTTGATGAAAACGGTGAAACGAAAACCTGGACTGGCCAGGGTCGTACACCGGCAGTGATCAAAAAAGCGATGGAAGAACAAGGTAAACAACTGGACGATTTCCTGATCAAGGGATAATTCGGAATATGTTTGCTTAAAATCCCGCCAGTGGCGGGATTTTTTTTGCCCTTCCCTCATACCTCGTCTGTTCAGGGCAAAAAAAACGGCGCTGTTAAACAGCGCCGCGCCTTTCAGATTATACCGCTTACTTCTTAATACCCAGCTCGTCTTCAAGCCATGCTTTAAATTCAGCGCCCAGAGAATTATGACGGATGCCATATTCAACGAACGCCTGCATGTAACCTAATTTATTACCGCAGTCGTGGCTTTTGCCCTTCATATGGTAGGCTTCGACCGTTTCTTTTTCGATCAGCATATCAATCGCGTCGGTCAGCTGAATTTCGTCGCCCGCTCCCGGAGGGGTTTTCGCCAGCAGAGGCCAGATGTCCGCGCTCAGGACATAACGGCCAACTACCGCGAGATTAGACGGCGCGACATCCGCTTTCGGCTTCTCTACAACGCCAACCATCGGCACGCTTTCGCCCGGTGCCAGCGCCGCGCCTTTGCAATCAACAACGCCGTACGCGGTAACATCTTCAACAGGCTCAACCATAATCTGGCTACAGCCGGTTTCGTCAAAACGACGAATCATTTCAGCAAGGTTATCCTGAGACAGATCGGATTCGTATTCATCCAGAATAACGTCCGGCAGAATCACCGCGACGGGCTCATTACCAACAACAGGATGCGCGCACAATACGGCATGACCCAGGCCTTTCGCCAGCCCCTGACGCACCTGCATAATCGTTACGTGCGGAGGGCAAATAGATTGCACCTCTTCCAGCAGCTGACGCTTAACACGTTTTTCCAGCATAGCTTCCAGCTCGAAGCTGGTATCGAAATGGTTTTCGATCGAGTTTTTGGAAGAGTGCGTCACCAGCACAATTTCAGTGATGCCCGCAGCAATACATTCATTCACGACATACTGAATTAATGGCTTATCAACCAGCGGCAGCATCTCTTTCGGGATCGCTTTCGTCGCCGGTAACATCCTGGTTCCTAATCCCGCGACCGGGATAACGGCTTTTTTGACTTTCGAATTTAGGGCAGCCATTTAAAAATCTCCTGGACTGTTCATGTATTGAACGTGTTCATCAATCTGTATCGCATCCGAGTATATCAGCACTGGTACAAGCCTCAGTTCCGAAAAGGATGCGTGTTAGTATAATTAAGACAAATACGTATAATCTGGCGCTGATAGTAGCACCCACAGAGAAAGGCGGGTAAATCAATTTCACTTTGCCTTTTCATTTGCTCATTCCGCAGACAACATAAGACGCAAACGCCCGCCCGCGCCCCAAATTTGGCACTGCCATGACTCGCAGCGTTGGCTTAATTGGTTCAGGTAGGTATTGCCCAATGTGCCCAGCGGAACGCCATTACTGATCTGTACCTGGTGAGAACCGGTATTTAACGTCGCATTCAGGCCTGCTGAAACCAGTATCAAATTTTTAAGACCGCTGTGGTAATAACCCACTAATAGCGGAAACTGTCCCGGCAAATTCGCCTGCCGAAGCAGATGATTGACCTGTTTCAATAACGCCCCCAGTTCCGGCAAACGCTGATTCTGATGAGCGAGCTGTTCCTGCAATAAGCCATTAAATAGCGCCCGCAGTAATAACGCGGCCAGTACGCCATTATCCCCTGCCCGCGTCACGTCGAGGCAATAAAAAGCGAGATCGTTATCAGACAGCGGCGCAATATCCAGCACCAGGCCGGGTTTGTCTGCCGCAACAAGTTGGCGGTAATTGATTCGGCAATGCGAGATAACCTGCTGAACCGGAGGTTGCAACTCCTGCAACAGCTTTGCTGCCGCCACCGGGTTATCAACCATCGCATCCCAGTCCCGAAACAGGCGTTCTTCTTCTTCAACCCGAGAGTTAAACATATTGGGATAGAGGCAGGCGAAGACGGTTTCCCGCAGACGATTGAGATCTTTCACTGGCTTTAGCAGGACGTCCTCAACGCCCAGTCGCAGCGCTTTGGCGATATCTGCCATATTTTCTGTCGCCGAGATAACCAGAATGGGGGTCTGATCGCCCCGATTACGTAAATGCTCTACCAGTTTGAGACCGTTCATCCTTGGCATCGCAAGATCGCAGATCATCAGATCAGGCGTAAAACTTCCCAGTAACTCCAGGGCGTCAAGACCATCGCCCGCCAGTGCCGTTGTCGCTCCCAAAGAGGAAAACCACGAATCCAGAAGCGAGCGAAATACAGGCTCGTCCTCCACAATAAGAATCTGTTTTCCGACCAATGGCTGCGTCATGTTTTCTCCCCTGACTGGCTTTAGTAAATAGTGGCATGCTATTGCCGCTCGCGCCTGTCAGAATTTGCTTAAGTGTGTATAAAAGGTGCGTTAAACGTCGGTACGCACCAAAGGCAAAAGTTCGTCCATCTTTTTCTCTACCGCCAGTTGTCCCGCAGCAATAGCGGCACTGGCACGGTGGAAGTCCAACGTGGATATTTGCGGACAGAACGGTTGAATCAGAATATCCGGCGGGTCGCCTGCCATTCGGTTGCGTTTAAGGCGGTTTTCCAGCACCTGAATGGACGTTGTCATAATCTCCATCGCCGTTGGCGCGGTGACCGCACGGCGTGAAGTCATGCTGCTGAGGCGTTCTTTCAAACGCGCATGCCAGGAGAGCGAATCATCACTCTCGTCGTTATCATTGCTGACATTCAAAGACAGAAGATCTTGCTGCATGAGGTGCGCATCGTGCTGAAGATCGACCGCAATAACAATATCGGCGCCCATCGCACGCGTCAGAGAAACGGGAACAGGGTTAACGACGGCGCCATCCACCAGCCAGTAGCCGTTATGCGCCACCGGGGACATCAGGCCAGGCATACTGCAAGACGCGCGAACCGCAAGGTGCAGGTCGCCTTCGGTAAACCACAATTCTCGCCCTGTACTCAGGTTGGTCGCCACCGTACCAAAACGTCGGGTGCATTGTTCAAAATCCAGTACCGGCATAACGTTCCGGTACTGATTGAAGACGCGCTCGCCGCGCAGCAACCCTCCTCTGCGCCAGGAGAGATCCATCAGGCGCAGGACATCCCAGTAACTGAATGAGCACACCCACTGTTCAAGCGCGGGCAGTTTATTGCAGGCGTATGCGGCGCCAACCAGCGAACCAATTGAACATCCCGCCACGATATCGATATCAATGCCCATGTGTTTCAGGGCTTTGATGACACCAATATGCGACCATCCTCTTGCGGCGCCGGAACCTAGCGCCAGCCCTATTTTAATTTTTCTCATCGTACGTAAAAACTTCCCCTGACTTCCAGACGTAGCAACATCGTCACCACTCGGTTAACATAGCGCTACCCTGGCGTTTGTACGCCGTTTTTTTTATCCAGGGAGATGATTGTGTCTCAGCTTTGTCCCTGCGGTAGCGCTGTCGAGTATAGCCTATGTTGCGGCCCTATTGTGTCCGGTGAGCGAGTTGCACCCGATCCGTCACATCTCATGCGTTCTCGCTACTGCGCTTTTGTGATGAAAGACGCAAATTACCTGATTAGAACCTGGCATCCCGCATGTGGTGCAACCGCCTTTCGGGACGATATTGTCGCGGGGTTCGCCAATACTGAGTGGCTTGGGTTGACCATTTTTGAAGAGAGCGGGTCAGACGCGGAAAACACAGGGTATGTCAGTTTTGTGGCCCGTTTTATCGAACAGGGAACACCCGGCGCGATTATTGAACGTTCGCGTTTCTTAAAAGAAAACGGTCAGTGGTACTATATTGACGGTACGCGCCCCCAGTTTGGTCGAAACGATCCCTGCCCCTGCGGGTCCGGCAAAAAATTTAAAAAGTGCTGCGGCTAAAACGCCTGACAGTGCTGATACAGCAAACACATTAAACAGGATTTACCCGGTAATGCACTCACTACAACGAAAAGTTCTGCGTACTATCTGCCCCGATCAGAAGGGCCTCATCGCGCGTATTACAAATATCTGCTACAAGCACGAACTCAATATCGTGCAAAACAACGAATTTGTTGACCACCGGACCGGGCGCTTCTTTATGCGCACAGAGCTGGAAGGCATTTTTAATGATGTCACGCTGCTTGCCGATCTCGACAGCGCATTACCGGAAGGTTCGGTGCGCGAGTTGAATCCTGCCGGGCGTCGCCGCATCGTCATTCTGGTCACCAAAGAAGCGCATTGTCTGGGCGATCTGTTAATGAAAGCCAACTATGGCGGGCTCGACGTTGAGATTTCCGCCGTAATCGGCAACCACGAAACCCTGCGACCTCTGGTTGAACGTTTTGATATTCCTTTCGAACTGGTCAGCCACGAAGGGTTAACGCGCGACGAGCACGATAAACAGATGGCGGACGCCATTGATGCGCACCAGCCTGATTATGTCGTGCTGGCTAAGTATATGCGCGTCCTGACGCCGGAATTCGTTTCCCGCTTCCCGAATAAGATTATCAATATTCACCATTCGTTCCTGCCGGCTTTTATTGGCGCACGTCCTTACCATCAGGCTTATGAGCGTGGCGTGAAAATTATCGGCGCTACCGCGCACTACGTGAACGATAATCTGGACGAAGGCCCGATCATTATGCAGGACGTAATTCATGTCGATCACACCTATACGGCTGAGGATATGATGCGTGCAGGGCGTGATGTTGAAAAGAATGTGTTAAGCCGTGCATTGTATAAAGTGCTGGCCCAGCGTGTGTTTGTTTACGGGAATCGCACCATCATTCTGTAATCGTCAACGATATGAATTGATTAGCTTTACTCCGTTACGGATGAAAAGTACGCAAACAGTTCATTTTAAGCAAAGGAATGCTTTACAGCGGCGTGTCATTTGATATGATGCGCCCCGCTTCCCAACAGGAAGCAGGCCAGTACAAAGCATTACCCCGTGGTGGGGTTCCCGAGCGGCCAAAGGGAGCAGACTGTAAATCTGCCGTCATCGACTTCGAAGGTTCGAATCCTTCCCCCACCACCATCTCTTCGCAAGACCTCTACAATTTGAATTACCCCTGGTGGGGTTCCCGAGCGGCCAAAGGGAGCAGACTGTAAATCTGCCGTCATCGACTTCGAAGGTTCGAATCCTTCCCCCACCACCATTATTTATCTGTTGCACCCCAGCCAAATTAAATTCCTGTACTCCATATTTTGCCCGGTGGCACTCCGTTTACCGGGCCTACATGATCACATAACCACATGTTATGTCCGATCGTAGGCCGGATAAGGCGCAGCCGCCATCCGGCAAACAGGCATAAAAAAACCTGCCGAAGCAGGGTTTAGCAACGCGCCGAGTCATCCTTCCCCCACCACCATTACTTATCTGTTACACCCCAGCCAAATTAAATTCCTGTGCTCTATGTTTTGCCCGGTGGCACTCCGTTTACCGGGCCTACATGATCGCATAACCACATCTTATGTCCGATCGTAGGCCGGATAAGGTGCAGCCGCCATCCGGCAGACAGGCATAAAAAAACCCTGCCGAAGCAGGGTTTAGCCGCACGCAAAGCCGTATCAGCGACGGGCGCGCACGACCTGGTATTTACGCGTCAGGTACTCGACCGGCGCACTCCAGATGTGAACCAGGCGCGAGAACGGGAACAGCAGGAACAACGTCATCCCCAGCACCAGGTGCAGGCGGAAAATGAACGCTACGCCCTCTAAATGCTCAGACGCGCCGCCGTGGAACGTCACTACAGATTGCGCCCATCCCACCAGTTTCATCATTTCGCTACCGTCCATATGTTGCGCAGAGAACGGAATAGTCAGCAGTCCCAACGCGCACTGAATTACCAGCAGAGAAAGGATCAAAATATCCGCTCCCGTGGTCGTTGCACGCACGCGTGGGCTGAACAAACGGCGTTTGAGCAGCAGTACGCCACCGACCAGCGTCATCACGCCACAGGCGCCGCCTGCAATCATCGCCATTTTCTGCTTCACTTCAATCGGCAGGAACGCTTCGTACATCCAGTGCGGCGTCAGCATCCCCAGGAAGTGACCCGCGAAGATCCCCAGAATACCGAAGTGGAACAGGTTCGAAGCCAGGTTCATCCCTTTGCGATCCAGCATCTGGCTGGAAGCCGCGCGCCAGGTGTACTGACCGTAGTCATAGCGCAGCCAGCTGCCAATCAGGAACACTGACCCGGCAATGTACGGATAGATATCAAAGAAGAACATATTCAGGAAGTGCATTATTGCTGTCCTCCGGTGGTGATATTCAAATATTGCGGAGCGACAGCCCCGGCAAAACGACGCTGGTGAGCGGAAATCTCCGACTCGCCGCAACCCTGCTCAGCAAAGAATTTCACCTGTTCTTCTTCCCAGACGGCATCCAGTGCTTGCGGGGTATCGTCACGGACTTCATCCGCAATTTTCTCTGCCACTTTGTCGCTGTCGATAACGGTATTAGCCAGCTTCAGCAGCAGATCGAACAGCACCGCATAGCGACTTTCCCGCTGTTGCAGACGTGCGCCCAGCAACGCCAGAATCGGCGCGATGTCCTGCAAGCCGCCAAGCGCGTCGTTTTTCGGCAACTGCGCCAGATACTCCAGATACAGCGGCAGATGGTCAGGCAACTCACGACTGTCGAGTTGCAGGCCGTGCTGCTCGTACTGCGCCATCAAATCGACCATTGCCTGGCCGCGATCGCGGGATTCGCCATGAACATGCTCAAACAGCAACAGCGACGTGGCGCGACCGCGATCAAACAGTTCGCTGTAGCTTGCCTGTACATCCAGCATCTCCTGCGCAGTGAGATCGCGCAGGAAAACCGCCAGACTCTGGGCATCTTCTTTATCCAGGTTTTCAGATGACGCGAGTGCATCGAAAAGTTCCTGTTGATGCTGCCATAAGGCAGCATCCGGGTACTCGAGCAGACGCGAAACAATGACGAGTTCAATCATTGGTGCGGCTCCGTTTTGCTGCTCACATCGATGGCATCAATGCGGCGGCTGTTGAACAGGTTGAATTTGGTATCTGAACCGTGGCAACCATCGCCGAACGTAAAGCCGCAACCACTTTTCTCCGGGAACGCCTCACGCGCCAGCTCACGATGGCTGCTCGGGATAACGAAACGGTCTTCATAGTTCGCAATTGCCAGGTAACGGTACATTTCCTGCGCCTGCGCTTCGCTCAGACCCACCTCTTCCAGCGCGCGGGTATCCAGTTTACCGTCAACGGTTTCCGCACGTTTGTAGTGACGCATCGCCAGCATACGTTTCAGCGCCAGCAGTACCGGCTGGGTGTCGCCTGCGGTCAGCAGGTTCGCCAGGTACTGAACCGGGATACGCAGGCTTTCCACGTCCGGCAGGATGCCGTTACTGCCCAGTTCACCGGCGTCCGCCGCAGACTGAATCGGTGACAGCGGCGGCACGTACCAGACCATCGGCAGCGTACGGTATTCCGGGTGCAGCGGCAGCGCCAGCTTCCAGTCCATCGCCATTTTGTAAACCGGGGACTGCTGCGCCGCATCGATAACGCTCTGCGGAACGCCGTCTTTCAGCGCTTGTTCAATGACCGCCGGATCGTTCGGATCGAGGAACACATCCAGTTGGCGCTGATACAGATCTTTCTCGTTCTCCGTACTGGCTGCGCTTTCAATCGCATCGGCGTCATACAGCAGCACGCCAAGGTAACGGATACGACCCACGCAGGTTTCGGAACATACGGTCGGTTGACCCGCTTCAATACGCGGATAGCAGAAAATACACTTCTCGGACTTCCCGCTCTTCCAGTTGAAGTAGATCTTCTTGTACGGGCAACCGGTGATGCACATACGCCAGCCGCGGCATTTGTCCTGATCAATCAGGACGATGCCGTCCTCTTCACGCTTGTAGATGGCGCCGCTCGGGCAGGTCGCCACGCACGCCGGGTTGAGGCAGTGCTCGCACAGACGCGGCAGATACATCATGAAGGTGTTTTCGAACTGGCCGTACATCGCCTTCTGCATGTTTTCGAAGTTCTGGTCTTTGGCGCGTTTTTCAAATTCGCCGCCCAGAATTTCTTCCCAGTTCGGACCGCTGGTGATTTTGTTCATCCGCTGACCGGTGATCAGCGAGCGCGGGCGCGCAATCGGCTGATGCTTGCTTTCCGGCGCGGTATGCAGGTTCTGGTAGTCGTAATCAAACGGCTCGTAGTAATCATCAATGCCCGGCAGATGCGGGTTAGCGAAGATTTTACCCAGCAGCATCGCGCGGTTGCCCATGCGAGGTTGCAGTTTGCCGTTAATTTTACGGACCCAGCCGCCTTTCCATTTTTCCTGATTTTCCCAGTCGTTCGGGAAACCGACGCCAGGCTTACTTTCCACGTTATTGAACCAGGCGTATTCCATACCTTCACGGCTGGTCCAGACGTTTTTACAGGTCACTGAACAGGTGTGGCAGCCGATGCATTTATCGAGATTCAGCACCATGCCGACTTGTGAACGAATTTTCATTTTACGCTCTCCTGTACCTGGTCATTGCCTTCGCCATCCAACCAGTTAATGTTCTTCATCTTACGCACCACAACAAACTCATCGCGGTTTGAACCGACCGTACCGTAGTAGTTAAAGCCGTAGGCCAGCTGCGCATAACCGCCGATCATGTGGGTCGGCTTCGGCGTGATACGGGTTACAGAGTTGTGAATACCGCCGCGCTGCTGGGTAATTTCTGAACCCGGCAGGTTAACGATACGTTCCTGCGCGTGGTACATCATGGTCATCCCGGCCGGAACACGCTGACTTACCACCGCGCGTGCCGTCAGCGCACCGTTGCTGTTAAAGACCTCGATCCAGTCGTTATCTTCAATACCCAGATCTTTGGCATCGGTTTCGCTCATCCAGACAATCGGCCCACCGCGCGACAGCGTCAGCATCAGCAGGTTGTCGCTGTAGGTAGAGTGGATACCCCACTTCTGGTGCGGCGTCAGGAAGTTGAGCGCTTTTTCCGGGTTGCCGTTAGATTTTTCACCCATCACCGCTTTCACTGAACGCGTGTCGATTGGCGGACGGTAAACCAGCAGGCTTTCGCCAAAGTCACGCATCCACTGATGATCCTGATACAAAGACTGGCGGCCAGACAGCGTACGCCACGGAATCAGCTCGTGAACGTTGGTATAACCGGCGTTGTAAGAGACGTGTTCATCTTCCAGGCCAGACCAGGTCGGGCTGGAGATAATCTTACGCGGCTGCGCCTGAATATCGCGGAAGCGGATTTTCTCTTCTTCTTTATTGGTCGCCAGATGCGTATGGTCGCGACCGGTGAACTCACTCAGCGCCGCCCAGGCTTTCACCGCTACGTGGCCGTTAGTTTCCGGCGCCAGCGTGAGGATCATCTCGGCGGCATCAATCGCGGTATTCAGCATCGGCTGGCCTTTTGCCGGGCCTTCAGCTTTGGTGTAATTGAGCTTGCGCAGCAAATCCATTTCGCTCTGAGTGTTCCAGGCGATACCCTTGCCACCGTTGCCGATTTTCTCCATCAGCGGGCCGATAGAGGTAAAGCGCTCATACGTCGCCGGGTAGTCGCGTTCCACCGGAATGATGTGCGGCGCGGTTTTACCTGGGATCAGGTCGCATTCGCCTTTTTTCCAGTCTTTCACGTCCAGCGGCTGCGCCAGTTCGGCAGCGGAGTCATGCTGAATCGGCAGCGTCACCACATCGGTTTCTTTGCCAAGGTGTCCCACGCAGACTTCAGAGAATTTCTTCGCGATGCCTTTATAGATTTCCCAGTCGCTTTTCGATTCCCAGGCCGGGTCAACGGCGGCAGACAACGGGTGAATAAACGGATGCATATCCGAGGTATTCATGTCGTCTTTTTCATACCAGGTGGCGGTCGGCAGTACGATGTCGGAGTACAGGCAGGTGCTCGACAGACGGAAGTCCAGCGTCACCACCAGGTCCAGTTTGCCGTCAAGACCGTTATCCTGCCATTCCACTTCTTCCGGCTTCACGCCGCCCTGCATACCCAGATCTTTGCCCTGAATACCGTTTTCCGTACCCAGCAGGTACTTCAGCATGTACTCATGCCCTTTACCGGATGAACCCAGCAGGTTCGAGCGCCAGATAAACAGGTTACGCGGGTGGTTTTTCCCGTTTTCCGGCTGCTCCGCCGCAAAACGAATCGAGCCTTCTTTCAGCGATTTCACGGTGTAATCCACCGCCGTCATCCCGGCTTTTTCCGCCTCACGCGCGATGTACAGCGGGTTGGTGCCCAACTGCGGCGCAGACGGCAGCCAGCCCATGCGTTCAGCACGCACGTTGAAGTCGATCAGATGACCGCTGTAGCGGGATTTATCCGCCATTGGCGACAGCAGTTCCTGCGCGGTAACCGTCTCGTAGCGCCACTGGCTGGAGTGGTTATAGAAATAGGAGGTGCTGTTCATGTGACGCGCCGGACGCTGCCAGTCAAGAGCAAACGCCAGCGGCTGCCAGCCAGTCTGCGGACGCAGTTTTTCCTGGCCGACATAGTGCGCCCAGCCGCCGCCGCTCTGACCGATACAGCCGCAGAACACCAGCATGTTGATAAGCCCACGATAGTTCATATCGAGGTGATACCAGTGGTTCAGACCGGCGCCAACGATGATCATTGAACGACCATGCGTCTTATCGGCGTTATCCGCAAATTCACGGGCGATACGGGTGATTTGCGCACGCGGTACGCCGGTTATCTGCTCTGCCCACGCCGGAGTATAGGCTTTAATGTCGTCGTAGCTGGTTGCGCAGTTTTCGTCGTTCAGACCGCGTTCCAGGCCATAGTTCGCCATCGTCAGATCGTAAACGGTAGTCACCAGCGCGGTGGTTCCGTCTGCCAGTTGCAGGCGTTTCACCGGCAGCTTGTGCAGCAGAACGTTTTGCAGCTCGACTTTGTTGAAGTGTTCAGTGCCTTCACCGCCAAAGTACGGGAAGCCCACTTCTGCGATATCGTCCTGGCTACCCAGCAGGCTGAGTTGCAGTTCGGTTTCCTCGCCTGACGTACCGTCACGCTGTTCGAGGTTCCATTTGCCTTTCTCACCCCAACGGAAGCCAATAGAACCGTTCGGCGCAACCATATCACCGCGGGTGTTGATGGCAACGGTTTTCCATTCCGGGTTGTTTTCCTGACCCAGCGCGTCAATAAGATCGGCGGCGCGCAGCATACGGCCAGCGGCATAGTAACCATCGCGTTCTTCAAGCATCACCAGCATCGGCATGTCGGTATAGCGACGGACGTAATCGGTGAAATACTGGCTCGGGTTATCAAGGTGGAATTCACGCAGCATAACGTGGCCCATCGCCAGCGCCATCGCGGCGTCAGTCCCCTGCTTCGGCGCCAGCCACAGGTCGCACAGCTTGGCGATTTCAGCGTAGTCAGGCGTAACGGCAACCGTTTTGGTGCCTTTGTAACGCACTTCAGTAAAGAAGTGGGCATCCGGGGTACGGGTCTGCGGAACGTTAGAGCCCCAGGCGATGATGTAGCTGGAGTTGTACCAGTCAGCGGATTCCGGTACGTCCGTCTGCTCGCCCCAGGTCTGCGGAGACGCAGGCGGCAGATCGCAGTACCAGTCGTAGAAGCTCAGGCAAGTCCCGCCGATCAGAGACAGGTAACGCGCGCCAGATGCGTAAGAGACCATCGACATTGCCGGAATCGGCGAGAAGCCCGCCACGCGATCGGGACCGTAATTTTTGATGGTATAAACGTTGGATGCCGCAATCAGTTCGTTCACTTCCTGCCAGGAAGAACGAACGAAGCCACCACGACCACGCGCTTGTTTGAAGCTTTTTGCTTTATCGGCGTCTTCGATGATGGAAGCCCAGGCTTCTACCGGATCGCTGTGCAGTTTTTTCGCATCACGCCACATTTTCATCAGGCGCTTACGCATCAGCGGATATTTCAGGCGGTTTGCACTGTAGAGATACCAGGAGTAGCTCGCGCCGCGCGGGCAGCCGCGAGGTTCATGGTTCGGCATATCCGGGCGGGTGCGCGGGTAGTCTGTCTGCTGGGTTTCCCAGGTGACCAGACCGTTTTTCACATAAATTTTCCAGCTGCAAGAGCCGGTACAGTTTACCCCGTGGGTTGAACGCACGACTTTGTCATGCTGCCAACGTTGGCGGTATCCATCCTCCCAGTCCCGGTTTGTTTCGAGAAGCTGGCCGTGCCCATCGGCAAAGGTTTCGCCCTTCTGTTTGAAGTAGCGAAACCGGTCCAGGAATTTACTCATCGGGTTTCTCCTGTTTGGAGCCTGACGGCTCTCTGATAAATCGACATTGCTGGATTGGCTGTGAAGGTAACGCTCTGAAAGGGCGTCAGAATTGATAACGATCAAGGCAGACGGGGATGAAAATCGGGGGTGTTTTTTGACATACCCCTTAAGGAGGATGATTTTTATTCACTCAACATACTGATTAATATGAATATTTTTAAATTAATACATTATGTAAATGTTAAATTCTTTATAAGTGGGTATTAAGGGGTATGCCCCCTGCAAGGCATAAATGAACGCTGTTCTGACAAACCAGCGCTGTTTATTTATAAATAAGTATGTTGTAACTAAAAACAGGCCAAAAAAAGCGCGGTCTAACGCCGCGCAATGGATAATCAAACAATTACTTTTTTATTTTTTAGAATGACGTCCGTATACCGCCCAGGTGATGACTACGCAGGCGATATAGAAAATCAGGAACACTTTCATCGCATCGACCGGTGAGCCGGTTAATGCCAGAGATGTCCCGAATGCTTTCGGAATAAAGAAACCGCCGATTGCGCCAATCGCAGAGATAAAGCCCAATGCGGCTGCGGTATCGGTCGCGGCTTCACGCAGCGCTTTCTCTTCAGAACCCCCTTCCGCTTTAACCCTGTCCATCGTCAGCTTACGGAAAATAACGGAGATCATCTGGAAAGTAGACCCACTGCCCAGCCCGGCAGTCAGGAACAGCGCCAGGAAGACAACGAAGAAGGCGATAAAGCTGCCGCCCTGGCCGTTAGAAGGCAAGGTCAGGAACAGTAAGGCGCTGAAAATCGCCATCAGCACAAAGTTAACCAGCGTCACCCGCGTTCCGCCCAGACGGTCGGAAATTGCCCCGCCCGCAGAACGGGCCAGCGCGCCGATTAACGGGCCGAAGAAGGCATAATGCAGGATCTGTACTTCCGGGAACTGCGTTTTGGACAGCATCGCAAACCCGGCGGAGAAGCCGATGAATGAACCGAACGTCGCCAGATACAGCAGGCTCATCATCCACAGGTGCCCACGTTTAAGTACCGGCAACTGATCTTTCAGCGAAGCCTTCGAGGTCGCCAGCTCATTCATACCGAACCAGGCGGCCAGGGTGAAAATGGCCAGGAACGGCACCCAAATCCAGGCGGCGTTCGCCAGATACAGCTGCGAACCGTCCGGCTGTTCCACACCGTGACTGCCAAATACGGCAAAGACAGACAACGAGACCACCAACGGCGCGACCAGCTGCATAACGCTCACGCCCATGTTGCCTAAACCGCCGTTCAGACCCAGCGCACCGCCCTGTTTCTGTTTTGGAAAGAAGAAGCTGATGTTAGCCATGCTGGAAGCAAAGTTCGCGCCGGCAAAACCGCACAGCAGAGAAATCAGAATAAAGGTGCTAAACGGCGTGGAGGTGTCCTGCACGGCAAAACCTAACCATACGCAAGGAATGACCAGAATCCCGGTGCTGAACGCCGTCCAGCGGCGGCCGCCAAACAGAGGAACCATAAAGGAGTACGGCACACGCAGTAATGCGCCAGAAACAGACGGCAAGGCGGTCAGCATGAACAGCTGATCGGTGGTGAAGTTAAAACCGACCTTCGGTAAATTCACCGCGACAGCGCTGAATAACATCCATACACAAAACGCCAGCAGCAAACAGGGGACGGAAATCCACAGGTTGCGGCTGGCAACACGATGACCACGCTGTTCCCAGAAAGCGGGATCTTCCGGCCGCCATTCTGTGATTACAGCTCCAGATGCCCTTTCGGGGGCAGATGAGTGACTCATAGACACCTCTGTTACTCGATTCGATGTCTGCCACATTAGGGTTTACAGCCGGGGGTAAGTTGATATAAATCAAAGGAAAAGCCGTCATTATTCGCGGCTAAAAATTATCATGCCCCTTAGTGAGTAGGCTTTGTCGACAAAAAAGATGTGGTTTTTCACGGTGCTGTATAACCCTACCCCCCGGCTTCGCGATCCCCTCCCACCACCAGCAATTAAGAGGTAACTCGTTATAGGTATGGGTATACTCCAGGGTATGGCTGAGAATAACGTCACTGTCGAAACGACCCTCGGTGAGCATCCCGGCAGAATCGTCATTCATTAAGGTTTCCTGAGCAGGAAGCCTGAAGGAAGAAGTCTACATGTTTAAACGTTGTCTCTCTCCACTCACGCTGGTCAACCAACTGGCGCTTATTGTTCTCCTGTCCACCGCTATCGGTGTGGCGGGCATGGCTATCTCTGGCTGGCTGGTTCAGGGCGTACAAGGCAGCGCCCATGCGATCAACAAGGCCGGTTCGCTGCGTATGCAGAGCTATCGCCTGCTGGCAGCAGTGCCGCTGAGCGCCCACGACCAAAAGCTGCTGGATGAGATGAAACAGACGGCGTTCAGCCCTGAACTGACCCGCGCTGCGGAACGCGACGGGCAACAAGAGCAGCTTCGCGCACTACAGGACTACTGGCATACGGAACTGGCGCCAGGGCTGCAACGCGCGCAGGACAGAAACGCCGTTGCCGGCGATGTTATGCGTTTTGTCACCGGTCTGGATCGGTTAGTCACCGCCTTTGATCACACGACCGAGCTGCGCATTGAGCGCGTGGTGATGGTGCATCGGTTAATGGCCATCTTTATGGCGCTGCTGTTCGTCTTTACGATCATCTGGCTACGGGCGCGCCTGCTGCAACCGTGGAAACAACTGCTTTCGATGGCGCGAGCCGTCAGCCAGCGCGACTTCACCCAGCGGGCGCATATCAGCGGGCGCAATGAGATGGCGATGTTAGGCTCAGCGCTCAACAACATGTCGGAAGAGCTGGCCGAAAGTTACGCCGTACTGGAACAACGCGTGCAGGAAAAGACAGCCGGGCTAGAGCACAAAAACCAGATCCTCTCATTCCTGTGGCAGGCCAACCGCCGCCTGCATTCCCAGGTGCCGCTGTGCGAGCGCCTCTCCCCGGTGCTGAACGGCCTGCAAAACCTGACGCTGCTGCACGATATTGAACTGCGGGTTTATGACCTGGAAGATGAAGATAATCATCAGGAGTTCACCTGCCAGTCCGACAGCAGTTGTGATGACAAAGGGTGCCACCTCTGCCCGCGCGGCGCGCTGCCTGCGATCAACGGCGGCACCACGCTGAAATGGCGACTTACCGATGCCCATACGCAATACGGCATTCTGCTGGCGACGCTGCCGCACGGGCGCCATCTGAGTCACGATCAGCAGCAGATGATTGATACGCTGGTCGAGCAATTGACCGCTACGCTGGCGCTGGACAGAAATCAGGAACGCCAGCAACAGTTGATTGTGATGGAAGAGCGTGCCACCATTGCCCGCGAACTTCATGATTCTATTGCACAATCGCTCTCCTGCATGAAGATGCAGGTCAGCTGTCTGCAAATGCAGGGCGCGACGTTGCCGGAAAGCAGCCGCGAGTTGCTCAGCCAGATCCGCAACGAACTGAATACCTCCTGGGTACAGCTACGTGAACTGTTGACCACCTTCCGGTTACAGTTGACCGAACCCGGCCTGCGGCCTGCGCTGGAGGCGAGCTGTCAGGAATATAGCGCCCGATTTGGTTTTACGGTGAAGCTGGATTATCAGCTCCCGCCGCGACGGGTGCCGTCGCATCAGGCTATCCACCTGTTGCAAATTGCCCGCGAAGCGTTAAGTAACGCCCTCAAGCATTCCCATGCCGATGAGGTGGCCGTCGCCGTGGTGCAAAATGGCAATCAGGTCAAACTGACAGTAAAAGACAACGGCTGCGGCGTACCGGAAAATGCCGAGCGCAGTAACCATTATGGCATGATTATTATGCGTGACCGCGCGCAGAGCCTGCGTGGCGATTGTCGTGTACGCCGTCGTGAGACGGGCGGTACGGAAGTTGCTGTCACCTTTATTCCCGAAACAAACTTCACAGAAGTCCAAGGAGATACCCATGAGTAATCAGGAACCGGCTACCATCCTGCTGATCGACGATCATCCGATGTTACGGACCGGTGTTAAACAGCTTGTCAGCATGGCGCCCGATATTAGCGTAATCGGCGAAGCCAGTAATGGCGAGCAGGGTATTGAGCTGGCAGAGTCTCTTGATCCCGATCTGATCCTGCTGGATCTGAACATGCCGGGCATGAACGGTCTGGAAACCCTGGATAAGCTGCGTGAGAAATCACTGTCAGGCCGTATCGTGGTATTCAGCGTGTCCAATCATGAAGAAGACGTGGTGACGGCGCTGAAGCGCGGCGCAGACGGCTATCTGTTAAAAGATATGGAGCCGGAAGATCTGCTGAAAGCCTTACAGCAAGCGGCCGCTGGCGAAATGGTGCTGAGCGAAGCGTTAACGCCGGTTCTGGCCGCCAGCCTGCGGGCGAACCGCGCGACCTCTGACCGCGACGTGACCCAACTGACGCCGCGCGAACGCGATATCCTGAAGCTGATCGCCCAGGGACTGCCGAATAAAATGATCGCCCGCCGCCTGGATATCACCGAGAGTACGGTCAAAGTGCATGTGAAACATATGCTGAAGAAGATGAAGCTGAAGTCACGCGTCGAAGCGGCGGTATGGGTGCATCAGGAACGCATCTTCTGATTACTCCTCCGGGAGCAACTTCCAGCGCGGATCGTTATCGGGCATCGCCATAAACGGTTCAGTCAGTGATAGCGTGATCTCATTGGAGGAGACACGCTGGCCCTGCTCATCTTCAACAACGACCGACAGCCGCCAGCGATTTGTCGCCCCTTCGCTGCTGTCCCAGGCAGGCATGATAATGGTCCAGCCCTCTGCGCTGTCCGCCTTCGCTCCTGCCGTCAGACTCAGCGCCTGCGTATCGCCCTGCCACGTCACATGACGAACGCCATGCCGACTGCGAATCTGCACCTTCAGCGGCACCGTCTCGCCAGGCTGGAGATCCCACGGCGGCGTCGCCAGAAAAACAGTGAGCGTTTTACGCTGACGATACTCCATCGTCGGGAGATTATTGCGCTGCGGGTTGTCATAGCGACTGCCGCGCAACGACTGACTCTCCGCCACCTCGCTGGCCGACAGCTGTTTGTTCAGCGGCACGCCAAAACGGTAATTCAGGTTCAACCCCAGATTATTCTGGCTCACCCCGCTCTCGCCCTGTTTATGTTGCGCCGTCACCGTCACCAACGGCACCGGCGTGTAATTAAGCCCCAGTTTTACCGCTACCGGATTATGGTATCCCGTGCCTGAGTCAAACAGATCCACCCGTTCGCCGAAATACTGTTCCACGCTGACGCTGGTGTTGAGGTGTTGATAAAACGGCATACGCATCTGCGCGGTAACATCGTAGCCGCGCGCCATACGCTGCTCTAAGGCGGAGGTCTGTTCATGCCAGGAAGCGAAAGGCTGGTAGTAATTGGCGGATAATCGCAGGTATTCGCCCCACGCTTCCGCGCCAAATCCCGCCCGTTGCAGATTTTCATCCAGCAGATTGTCATAAAAAGTGTTGTACCCTAACAGCCAGCCGTCGCGCGCCCAGCGTTGGCCGATGCCGACATTACTGACCAAGCCATCGTCCTGCTGAGTCAGCCCGAGTTGACTCCAGGTCAGATACCGCGTGTTGTCCTGCCAGGGAATAAACCAGCCCCCACGACTGCCGGTAAAGCTCCCTTCGTTATCAATCCTGAGATCGACACTCGCATTCCCCCAGGGCGAAAGCCAGGACTCCAGTTGATGATTAACCTGTTCACTCACGGCGTCCCGCACCTGGCCAAACGCAAACTGACGCGCCTGCTCGCCGGTATCCAGCCCATTGTCGGTCATGCTCGCTTCGCCAAAGGCTTTCACCATCTCAGCAAACTGTTTTTCACCTTCGTGTGACTCAGGCGTCATGCCCAAATCAGGTAAACCATCCTGGTTGTTATCGAAGGGATTTTCCGCCTGTTGAATAAACGAGGATTGCGCGCTGGCAGTACCGCCTGCCAGCAGCAAGAGTATGCAAAGGGAAAGAGGGCGATAAACAATACGGCTCAAATTGTCAGCTGCTTTTACATTAAACGAATGAAATCTCACACTTAACTAAAACCATAACGTTTCCATCCGCGTTTTGCAGCCCTTTATCGCATTTTCAGGAGAATCCCAGGCTTCCGGCGGATGCCGTTTGCGCCAGCAGCGCTTTCAGCTCCGGTACGCATGAGCCGCAGTTGGTGCCGCAGCGTAATGTTTTGCCCAGCGCCTGAACGGAGTCGCACCCTTGTGCGATAGCCTGCTGAATAGCACACTCCCCCACGCTAAAGCAGCTACAGATAATGCGTCCCTGGTCGGGTATCCCGCCGCCCGGTTTGCCACTCAACAGGCCATGCCGTTCAGGGGCATTTTCCGGCGGATGGCGGAACGCGGCAATCACCGCCGCATCGTCTGTTTCGGGTTTTATCGCATCTGACCAGAACCCCAGCATTAATTGTCCCGTCTGCCAGGCCAGAATATTCAGCCCCTGCGACGTCTGCGCGGTCTGCAATTGCCAGCGCTGTTCGCGGCACATCGCCAGCAACCAGTCGCGATCGTCACGATCGCTTGCGAGAGTGAAACGCGCCACGCCTTCCGCCGCTTTACGCCACCAGTGAACAAAAGGAGGAAAGGTTATCTCCTCGCGAATGAACAACTCCCCCTGCCAGCGCGGCTGCCACGGCGTGATGCGCACCGCCGTTTGTTTACTCTCCGGCTGCCCTGATTGAGGATCGCAGACGGGCGCGACCAGCGCATTCACCCTTCCCTGCCGGGCAAAGCGATTATTCCAGTGCATCGGCGTAAACGCCGTCCCTTCCCGCAAGCCGGCCTGAATCACCACTCTGGCGACCATTACCCCGCGCGAGGAGCTGATACGGCCAAATGCGCCATCCACCAGGTGAAAACGGGCGGCATCAGACGGTGAAACCTCAACAATCGGTTCGCTAATGTGCTGCATAAGCCGAACCACCGTTCCGGTTCGGGTCATGGTGTGCCACTGATCGCGCAGGCGACCGCTGTTTAAAATAAGCGGATAGAGCGCGTCACAGTGCGTTCTCATGCCCTCCGGTTCAACGGGCACCAGCCGCAGACGCTTATTGCGATGCCAGCCGCGAGCCAGGTCCAGCGCTCCGTGGTGACGGCTGACCGGCCAGCGGACAGGCGCCATTTCATCCCACGCCGCGCGGTTCAGATCCGCCAGCGCGCCAATATCAAACGCGCGGTCGCCGTCATTCTCAAACCCCGACAGCGCAGCGTGTTCCCGAAAGACATCCCACGCATCCTGCCAGGCGAATGCCTCGCCAAAGCCAAGTTGTTTTGCCATCTGCGCGACAATCCACCAGTCTGCTCTGGCCTCGCCGGGGGCGGTTAAAAATGCGCGCTGACGCGAGATGCGCCGTTCAGAGTTGGTGACGGTGCCGTTTTTCTCCCCCCAGGCCAGCGCCGGAAACCGGATATGCGCCAGTCGACTGGTATCGGTATCGGCCACCACCTCCGAGACAATGACCAACGGGCAGGCAGACAGCGCCTGACAGACGGCATGAGTGTCCGGCAGCGATACCGCCGGATTCGTGCCCATGATCCACACCGCCTTCATCTCGCCGCGCGCGATAGCGTCGAACAGATCCACCGCCATCAACCCTGGCGTCTGCGCCAGCCGCTCCGTGCCCCAGAAACGGGCAACCCGCGACAGATCCTGCGGCTCAAAATTCATGTGCGCCGCCAGCTGTGTCGCCAGCCCGCCGACTTCACGCCCTCCCATCGCATTTGGCTGTCCGGTCAGCGAAAAGGGCCCGCAGCCTTCCCGCCCGTATTTACCGCTGGCAAGGTGTACATTAATGATCGCATTGCATTTATCACTGCCGCTGGCGGACTGGTTAATCCCCATCGTGTAAAGGGTTATTGCGCGCGGCGCGGTCAGAAAACCATCATAAAACCGGCGGATTTCCGCGGGTTCCAGACCACAAAATTGCGCGACTCGCTCAACAGGCCAGCGGCTGGCGCGGGCAAACGCCGCCTGCGCATCATCAAAATCGACGTCATGTTCGCCGCTTGTCACGATGGCGTGCAGCAGCCCGACAAACAGCCCGCCATCGCTGCCGGGCGTCAGGGCAAGGTGCATATCCGCAATATCACAGGTGGCGGTGCGCCGGGGATCAATCACCACCACTTTCATGGACGGGTTCTCTTTTCGCGCCTGCACCAGGCGCTGATAGAGCACCGGATGCGTCCACGCCGCGTTCGAGCCGACCAGAATCACCAGATCGCTGCGCTCTATATCTTCGTAGCTGCATGGCACCACATCCGCGCCAAACGCGCGTTTGTAGCCCGTAACGGCTGACGACATGCACAGGCGCGAGTTGGTATCGATATTGGCCGCACCGATGAATCCCTTCATCAGTTTATTCGCCGCATAGTAGTCTTCCGTCAGCAGTTGTCCCGAGGCGTAGAAAGCCACCGACGTTGGGCCATATTGCGCGATGATGCTGCGCAGGCGCTCGCCCGCCGTGTTCAGCGCCTGCTGCCAGCTTACCGTTTCACCGTTAACCTGCGGGTGTAATAACCGTCCGGTCAGTCCGGTGGTTTCTCCCAGCGCGGCGCCTTTCACACACAGTCGCCCAAAATTGGCCGGGTGATCGGGATCGCCCTGAACCGTGACGCCCTGTTCGCTGACGCGGGCGATCACCCCACAGCCGACGCCGCAGTAAGGGCACGTTGTCCGGGTTTCATTCATGACGCCTCCGCGCGCAGCAGTAGCGCCTGATTCCCTACCCATACCTTGCCCGCTTCGACTTTCACCGGCCAGGCGCGCACAACGGGCTCACCGCTGTCATACTGCCGACCATCGCGCAGGCGAATACGCTGTTTGTAGAGCGGTGAAATGACAACGGGCTCACCGCCGGCATCCCCCAGAATTCCCCGGGAAAGCACGTTTGCGTCGCTGCCGGGTTCATGGTTATCAAGGGCGTAAATCGTCTGACCAAAGCGGAACAGCGCAATTTGCAGGTTGCCTAGACGGGCACCAATGCCCGCCTGCTCGGGGATCTCCTCCAGTTGACAAACCTCCTGCCAGGGTTTTGTCGGCAGGATGGCTCTCGCTGGCGCCGCCGGTTTCGCCAGCTGCGGCTGTCCACGTAGCATCTGGCGCGCTACGGCTTCATCCGGTTCGTCACCGTTCACGCTGGAGCGGAACAGCGCCAGACGCTGCGGATCGTTCAGCGTGGTTTGCCATTCACACTGGTATGTTTCCACAATCCGCGCCATCTCCTGTTCAAGCTCGTCGCCGATACCCAGACTGTCGTGTATAACCACCTCGCGCAGATAGTCGATGCCCCCTTCAAGATTATCCATCCAGGTGCTGGTGCGTTGCAGGCGATCGGCGGTACGGATATAGAACATCAGGAAGCGATCCACGAATTTAATCAGCGTGGCGTCATCCAGATCGCTGGCGAACAGATCCGCATGACGCGGCTTCATACCGCCGTTTCCGCAGACATACAGGTTCCAGCCCTTATCGGTGGCGATCACGCCAACGTCTTTCCCCTGCGCTTCGGCACACTCGCGGGTACAGCCGGAGACCGCCATTTTGATTTTGTGCGGGGCGCGCAGTCCCTTGTAGCGGTTCTCCAGCGTGACGGCCAGACCGGTTGAATCCTGAACGCCATAGCGACACCAGGTTGACCCGACGCAGGATTTCACCGTGCGCAACGACTTCCCGTAGGCGTGCCCGGTTTCAAAACCGGCGGCAACCAGATCGCGCCAGATATCCGGCAGTTGTTCGAGGCGCGCGCCAAACAAGTCGATACGCTGCCCGCCGGTAATTTTGCTGTAGAGCTGATAACGTTTGGCGATTTCGCCAATGGCGATCAGCCCATCCGGCGTCACCTCGCCTGCCGCCATGCGCGGTACGACGGAATACGAACCGTCTTTCTGGATATTGGCAAAATAACGATCGTTGGTGTCCTGCAACGGCAGATGCGCAGGTTTTAGCAGATACTCATTCCAGCAGGAGGCCAGCACCGAGCCCACCAGCGGTTTGCAAATCTCACAACCATGCCCGCGACCATAGCGGCTAATCAACTGCTCAAAGGTGTGGATGCGGTTCACCCGCACCAGGTGGTAAATCTCCTGTCGCGAGTACGCAAAGTGTTCACAGATATCCTTTTTAACCTCCACGCCCTGTGCCGCCAGCTGGAACTCCATCACCTGTTTCACCAGCGCGCTGCACCCACCGCAGCCGGTTGCCGCTTTGGTGCACTGCTTGATTGCGCCCATCTCCGTTGCGCCCGCGCTGACCGCCTGGCAAATGTCCGCCTTGCTGACGTTATGACAAGAGCATATTTGCGCGCTGTCCGGTAATGCCGCAACGCCCAACGCTTTCGGCGCGCTGCCCGCCAGTGCAGGTAAAATCAGCGATTCCGGCTGTCCGGGCAGCGCCATACCGTTAAGCATCATTTGCAATAACGTGGCGTAATCCGCCGCATCACCCACCAGCACGCCGCCCAGCAGCGTCTTGCCGTCCGCGCTGACCACAATTTTTTTGTAGATTTGCTCCGGGCCATGCGTCCACTGATAGCTTTGCGCGCCTGGCGTGCGCCCCTGCGCATCGCCGAACGAGGCCACATCCACCCCCAGTAATTTGAGTTTGGTGCTCATATCCGCCCCGCTGAACGCCGCATCTTCACCGGCCAACTGCGCTGCCGCCACGCGCGCCATCTGGTAGCCCGGCGCAACCAGCCCGAACACCCTGCCGTCCCAGAGCGCACATTCACCAATGGCAAAAACATCCGCGTCAGAGGTCAGACATTGATTATCAATACACACCCCGCCGCGTTCTCCGATACGAAGTCCGGCGCCGCGCGCCAGCGCATCCTGCGGGCGAATACCGGCAGAAAACACCACCATATCCGTCTCCAGACGCTTACCATCCGTAAACACCAACTGTAACCCTTGCGGGGTGGAGACAATTTCCGCAGTGGATTTCGAGGTATGCACGCTCACGCCCAGCGCCTCGATTTTTTCGCGCAGCATCACCGCGCCAGCATTATCAAGCTGAACCGCCATTAACGATGGCGCGAACTCGACAACATGCGTCTCCAGCCCTAATTGCCGCAAGGCGTTCGCCGCCTCCAGCCCCAACAGCCCGCCGCCAATCACCACCCCACGGCGAGAGTGTTTTGCCTTCGCGGCAATCGCATCCAGATCGTCCAACGTGCGATAGACGAAACACGCCGCCGAATCACCGCCTTTCACCGGCGGAACAAAGGGATATGATCCGGTTGCCAGCACCAGTTTATCCCAGTGCGTTTCATGTCCGCTGGCGGTGCGAATAACGCGGGCATCCCGATCGATCGCCGTAACGCATTGCGACAACCGCAGTTCAATACCGTGGCGGGCAAAAAAATCGCCTTCCACCAGCGAGAGCGCTTCTGCGCTGCGCCCGGCGAAATACTCCGACAGATGAACACGGTCATAGGCGGCATAACGCTCTTCGCCAAAGACCACAATCTGATAGTCAAGATGCAGATTGCGGCTAACGCATTGCTCAAGAAAATGGTGGCCAACCATACCGTGTCCAACAACAGCCAACGTGGGTTTTGTCATAGTCACCTGTCCTGCAGCCGCAGGCTGCGTATCGAATCTGTCGAATAACCAGTCAGGATTCGCCGACGCAGCCTGCGCCAGCAAATCAGTCAACGGCGCGGCGCTGCGGCAATCGCCCATCAGCAGCACCCCCTGTAACCGTCCATTGCGGATCAGCAGACGACGGTAATGGCCGCTCAGCGGGTCAAATGTGCGCAGCAGGTCATCACCTGCCGTAGCGTTTACCTCCCCGGCGCTGAACAGATCGATGCCCGTCACCTTCAAACGCGTACCGCTGTCCTGCCAGTGAAAATCAGCGCCGGGGATTCCCGCCAGGCGGGCCGCCAGCACCTCCGCGTGCGCCAGACAGGGCGCGACCAGCCCCCAGGTCTGACCGTCGATTTCACAGCACTCTCCTATCGCGCTGATCCCCGCCACCGCCGTGCGCAGTTGCCCGTCCACCACAATTCCACGCTGACAGGGCACCCCGCTTGCCTGCGCCAGCGCCGTATTGGGTTTTACGCCAGTGGCAATCACCACGCGCGTTGCAGACAGCACGCAACCGTTCGTCAACGTGACGTCATCAGGCGTAATCCTGTCGATACCGGACGACAGCACGCAGTCAATCCCGCGTGCGTTAAGGTGTTCCGCCAGCAGTTCCCCGGCCTTCTCATCAAGCTGTTGCTCCATGAACCGATTGCCGCGATGAATTAACGTGACATTGTCACCTTTTAGTCGCAGCGCGGCAGCCGCCTCGACGCCAAGCACACCGCCGCCCAGCACGACAACCGGCCCGCAGCCATGCAGGATGCTGTCCACATCGTTAATCGTGCGAAAAGCATGCACATGGGGTAAATCAGCGCCGGGGATCGGCGGAATAAACGGAACCGAGCCGGTGGCAAACACCAGCGCATCCCACGCCAGCGTTCGACCGGTGGTGGTGGCGGTACGCGCTATCGCGTCAACGGCGATGACGGTTTCCCCCGTCAGCACCGTGACGCCGTGGCGCTGATACCACTCAGGCGGATGCAGCAGCGTCTGCGCAAAGCGCTTTTCGCCGCCCAGTACGGGCGAAAGCTGAATGCGGTTATACGCATGCTGCGGTTCTTCCCCCACCACGGTTATCGTGAAGGCCTGCGGCGCCTGCGCCAACAGCGCCTCCACCAGACGGGTGGCAGCCATCCCGTTGCCGATAATGACCAGTCGCTGCGTCATACCGCCTCCCTACGCCGCCTTCGGCTGCTTTTCGTAGAGGAAGTGAAGAATCTGCTGGCGCAGCTGGTGGTATCGGCTGTCGTCAGCCAGCTGCACGCGATTACGCGGGCGAGGAAGCGTGACGGGCAAAATGTCGCCTACCGTCGCCGCCGGGCCGTTGGTCATCATCAGCACGCGATCGGAGAGCAGCACCGCTTCATCCACATCGTGGGTAATCAGCACAATGGTGGTATTGAGCGACTGCTGGATTTGCATCACCGTGTCCTGCAAATGCGCGCGCGTCAGGGCGTCCAGCGCGCCAAACGGTTCATCCATCAGCAGCACTTTGGGTTTCATCGCCAGCGCCCGGGCGATGCCGACGCGCTGCTTCATCCCCCCGGACACTTCTCCCGGATGCTTGTGCATAGCGTGCCCCATTTGCACCCGTTCAAGATTGTGTTCAATCCATTCCCGACGCTCTGTTTTCCCCATCGTGCGGCGAAAGACCCGATCAACCGCCAGCGCAACGTTATCGAAGCAGGTCAGCCACGGCAGCAGCGAGTGATTCTGAAAGACCACCGCTCTTTCCGGCCCCGGCCCGGCGATTTCCCGGTTGTCGCAAATAAGCCCCCCGTCGGTAGGGAGCGTAATTCCGGCAATCAGATTCAACAGCGTCGATTTCCCGCAGCCGGAATGCCCAATAAGGCTGACGGTTTCACCTTCATGAATGTCGAAAGAGACGTTTTGCAACGCCAGAAACTCGCCGCTGGCGGTAGAAAAACGCTGACTGACGGCCTGTACCTGAATTAACGGTTTCATGGTGTTCCCCTTATTTTTCCTGCCAGCTAAAACGACGCGCCACCAGCATTAAGCCCTGCTCCAGCAGCAGGCCAACCACGCCGATGATGACGATAGCGATGAGAATGTTTTCCACATTGAGGTTGTTCCACTCGTTCCAGATCCAAAAGCCAATGCCGAGACCGCCGGTGAGCATTTCCGCCGCCACAATCACCAGCCAGGCGATGCCGATAGACAGGCGTACGCCGGTCAGCACCGCAGGCAGAACCGCCGGAAAGAGAATACGGCGCATCACCGTCCATTCCGGGAGTTGCAGGACACGGGCAACGTTAAGGTAATCCTGTGGGATGCGGCGCACGCCTTCGGCGGTGTTGATCACCATCGGCCAGATAGAGCAGATAAAAATGGTCCAGCTTGATGCCGGTTCCGCTTTCTGAAACAGCAGCAAGCCAATTGGCAACCAGGCCAGCGGGCTGACCGGTCGCAGCAGCGCGATCAGCGGGGTAAACATGCGTGAGAAAAAGGTGAACCGGCCGATCAGGAAGCCAAGCGGGATACCCACCAGCGCCGCCAGCCCAAAACCAATCGCCACGCGCTGTAGCGACGCCAGCACATTCCAGCCAATCCCCATATCATTAGGCCCACCGTTATAAAACGGGTCGGCAAACAGCGTCAGCGCGGAATCAAGGGTGCTGAGCGGCGTCGGGAAGCCTTTGCTGTTAATGGCCGCCAGTTGCCAGCCCACCACCAGCAGCGCCAGCCCCAGCAATGCGGGAACGATCCGCTGCGCCAGCGTTCGCATCAGATGCGACAACGGCGGATTACGCCTGCGCACCGTAACGGGCGGCAGCGTAATCACTTCACCGGCGGCGGGTTCAGGGATGCGTCTTTGCGCGTTTTGTACTGTTTTCATGTCAGGCCCCTTGATGATGGAGAGTGAAACTGTTGGCGTAACGTTCGGGGTCCCGCCCGGTCCATACGGAACCATCCATGAGGGTGCTGGTGCGTAACAGCTGAGAAGGCGGCGTGATGCCGCCTACCGCTGCGGCGGCGTCCCGCCAGATGTCCGTGCGGTTAATCCGGGCGGCGATGGCGTTATAATCCGGCGCGTCCTTGAGCAGCCCCCAGCGACGGAACTGCGTCAGGAACCACATCCCGTCGGAATGCCACGGAAAACTCACTTCCGCATCGTGATAAAAACGAATGGCGTGCGCGTCCTGCCAGCGATGCCCTGCGCCGTTGTCGTACTCGCCCAACATACGTCCGGTCAGGTACTGCTCTTTAGTGTTGAGCCAGGCGCGACGGGCCAGTATTTGTGCGGTTTCGCGTCGGTTTTCCACTGAGGCGTCGATCCAGCGCGCCGCCTCCAGTACCGCGCTGACCAGCGCTCTGGCGGTGTTTGGATGCTGTTCGACCCAGTCACGGCGCGTTCCCAGGATTTTTTCCGGGTGATCGGGCCAGATGGCCTGCGACGTCGTGGCGGTAAAACCAATGCGATCATTAATCGCACGGGCATTCCACGGTTCACCGACGCAAAAACCCACCATGTTGCCAATACGCATGTTCATCACCATTTGCGGCGGCGGCACGACGACCATTCGGACATCAGAGAACGGGTTAATCCCCGCACTGGCCAGCCAGTAATAGAGCCACATCGCATGCGTTCCGGTCGGAAATGTATGCGCAAAGGTGTAAGTGCCGGGCGCTTGTCCGGCGATCATGTTTTTCAATCCGCCAGCGTCGGTAATGCCTTTCTCCTGGAGCGCCGTCGACAGCGTGATTGCCTGCCCGTTCTGATTTAGCGTCATCAGGTTCGCCATCGGCTGCGGCTTACTGGCGATACCAAGCTCAAGACCATAGAGCAGGCCATACAGCACATGCGCCGCGTCCAGTTCGCCGGAAACGAGTTTGTCGCGCACCGCCGCCCAACTGGCCTCTTTGGTCGGCACGAGGGTAATGCCGTATTTCTTATCAAACCCTTTCAACGCGGCGATGATCAGCGGCGCGCTGTCGGTGAGCGGAATAAAGCCGACTCTGACAATTTCAAGTTCGGGTTTGTCCGATCCTGCCGCCCACACGGACTGCATCAAACCGGGCACCAGCAGCGCCCCGCCCATCGCGGCCCCTGCCTGCAATAATCGACGTCGCGTCAATGAAACAGACCTGTCACCCATACATGCTCCCCATTGCAAAAAAAAAGCGCCCGGCAATGCCGAAGCATTGCAGGACGCCTTTATCCCAAACGCGCGCAAACCGTCGTTGGTTTGCCGCTAAACTGTTTTCAGAACTCTTTTACCATTTCAGTCCTGCAATTCAGATGCCAACATCAACATGCCCCTATTCCGCCGCTTTTCAGGCGGTACGCGAACGCGCTTGCACCCGAATCTGGCACGCGATGCCCAGCCGTTGTGCAGCTACCCTTTGGTTGTCACCTGCCAGAGCGATTTCACCGTGAGCAGCGCACGCGCGATGTCCACCATCCGCTGGTTCTTGTCCATCGCCATTTTGCGCAGCGACTGCCAGGCCTGCTCTTCAGACAGATTCTGGTGATGCATCAGCACATATTTGGCCTTATCAATAACCTTTCGCTCCTCCAGCGCATCCTGTAGCGACGCCAGTTGCCCGCTGAGCTGCTCCAGCTCCCGCGCCTGTTGCCGCACAACCAGCAGCAACTGCTTATCCCGGCGCAATGAGAACGTATCGTCGGTGGCATCATCCAGCCAGCTGGCGAGCGGCAACGTTGTCTCATCCTGCGCCAGACGACGCTCCACCGCAGACATTAACTCGGCGATCAGCATCTCCTCGATACTGCGCAGTTGCTCCAGCCGTTGCGTCTGGAGCGTGAACCAGCGTAAAGCGCTTTCGCCCTTATCGGGCGCAGGCTGGCGCGTACAGGCCAGGCGGCGCCACTGTTCGATAGCGGCTTCCGCTTCGCACTGCTGGCGAAATGCGTGAACCACCGTCGGAGACGCCAGCGATATAAAGGTGTCAAAGCAGAGCTGCTGTCCGTCAATGCGATCCACCAGCTCCTGTCGCATCTCGTGGCTGAACGCCCCTTGCGTAAACCCTATCGCCCCCAGCGCCCGCTCCTGCCCCACCAGCTCCTTACCCTGCATAAAGCTGTACAGCGCGACCATCCCTCCGGCGATGTGGGGATGGTCGATGTTGTCGTTAAGCTGCGGCACAATGCTTAGCAGGTGGCGCAGCGTGCGGCTGTACTGATCCATCGCCTGTGGCGCATCGCTATGCCGTCCACTGACCGCTTCGCGCAGCTGCGGCAACTGCTCCAGACACCAGACAGCCCCGGCGATGCGATGACAGAGCGCGCTGTTCGCCATCGGCCTCATCTCCTGCAACAGGGACTGCAACCGGGCGTGTTCTTCGTCCACCAGCGCGCGGCTGGCGCGTATCTCCGGCCCATAAAGTTGCCCTGCGGAACACAACCAGATGTTGGATGCGCCGCGTTCGCACTGTAGCATATGCACCAGATAGCTAATCCGGGACACCAGCTTCCCTGACTGCGCCAGTTGGCGAAGCTGCGTATTCTCAAGCTGGCGCGCATAATGAAACCATTGGGTGGCGCCGGGGCGGCTTTCCATATTCGTCATCATCGTTGCTCTCCCGGGTAACAGGTCTACCCGTACTACAAGCAATATCCATGCCCCCCTGACAACAGGAGTCAAAATGCAAAAGATAGTGATCGTCGCAAACGGTGCGGCATACGGTAGCGAAGCGTTATTTAACAGCCTGCGTCTGGCCATTGCGCTACGTGAACAGGCCGGCGACCTCGATCTGCGTTTATTTTTAATGTCGGATGCCGTCACCGCAGGATTACGCGGACAGAAGCCTGCGGAAGGTTACAATATCCAGCAAATGCTGGAGATCCTGACCGCGCAGAACGTCCCGGTGAAACTGTGTAAAACCTGTACCGACGGGCGGGGAATCACCACATTGCCGCTCATTGACGGCGTGGAAGTCGGTACGCTGGTCGAACTGGCCCAGTGGACGCTGGCGGCGGATAAAGTTCTGACCTTCTGATCCCCGGCGCGGGAATTGCCCCTGGTTTCCGCGCACCTTCATTAGCGCTTAACGCGCGTTTAGCCCTGCTGATACTATTTTCTTATGGACGCGGTTGCAGCCTCAAGATTCGCCGCCCGGTAGCCGATAGGATTTCCAATACCACACTGAAGGAAATACTATGTTCAGCTCAATTCGCGCCCGTATTATTGCGGCGACAACGGGATGTCTGGTTGTCGCCCTCCTCCTTAACACGCTGATTAACCTTCAGGTAACGCGTCTCGATAACCGACAAGCGCAGCAGGATACGCTCACCAGTACCAGCGCCAGCCACAGTCTGGCGATTGCCGACTGGGTTAGCAGCAAAATGAATATGATTTCCTCGTTGCAGCAGGCGGCGCTAACCGACGATCCGGTGCCGGTATTTCGTCAAATGGCGCTGGGCGGCGGCTTTACGAATATCTATGTCGGGTATGCCAGCAAAACAGCAAAATTCTCCGACCCGGCAGGCATACCGCCAGATTTTGATCCGACGTCACGTCCCTGGTATCAACAGGTTGTCAGCGCTGACGCCGCCGTCGTTACGGCCCCCTATGTTGATGCCGGAACCGGCAAGCTGGTGGTAACGTTCGCCGTTCCGGTGAAAGAGAACGGCGAACTGAAAGCGGTGGTCGCCGGTGATGTCGCGATGGATGCCGTCGTGGCGAATGTACACGGTATTCAACCGACGCCCGCCAGCAGCGGTATGTTGCTCGACCAAAACGGAACGCTCATCGCCGCCAACGATCCGGCGCTGACGATGAAACCTTTCGCGCAGGTCGTCAGCGGCGTGGATTTCAATCAGGTAAAAAGCGGACACCCTGTTCAGGCGCTGATCGGCGAGAGCAGTAAAACGCTGCTGGCGACGCCGGTGCAAGGAACCCACTGGTGGCTGGTCGTGGCGTTAGACGAAAAAGAGGCGACCTCCGGCATGCTGGCGCTGCTGAAGGCGTCCACCCTGTCTCTGCTGCTGTTGGTTCTCGCGGGCGGCGCAGTGATGCACCTTCTGGTGGCTCGCCTGATGAAGCGTCTGTCCACGATCCGCGACGCGATGCATGCCATTGCCAACGGGACGAACGATTTGTCTCAACGTTTGCCGGACAGCGGCACGGACGAAGTCGCGCAAATCGCCAGGGCGTTTAACGGTTTTAGCGATAAGCTGTCCGTGGTAATGGTACAGCTACGCGATGCCAGTGCCTCGGTGAAAATGGCCGCGCAGGAGATTGCCGCCGGTAACCGCGACCTTTCAGGCCGTACCGAGCAGGCCGCCTCCAGCCTGCGTGAAACCGCCAGCGCCGTTGAGCAAATCACCGCATCGGTCGCCCAGTCCACGGAATCTGCCGCCGAAGCCAACGATCAGGCGCAAAAAGCCTCACAGGCCGCCACGCGCGGCGGCGACGTGGTCTCGCAGGCAATCACGACAATGCAATCCATTGAAGGGGCATCGGCGAAAATCGGCGATATCACCAGCGTGATCGACGGCATTGCGTTCCAGACCAATATCCTGGCGCTGAATGCTTCGGTCGAAGCCGCCCGGGCGGGAGAGCAAGGCCGCGGGTTTGCCGTTGTCGCGGGTGAAGTGCGCAACCTTGCCAGCCGCAGCGCGCAGGCGGCAAAAGAGATTAAATCGCTGATCGACTCCACAACCACCAGCGTCGCGACAGGTTCACGTTATGTTCATCTGGCCGGAGAAAGTATGCAGGAGATCCTGTCCAGCATCGGCCATGTCTCCGGCATCATGCATGAAATCAGCATCGCCACCAGTGAGCAGATGAAAGGCATTCAGGAAATAAATCACTCCGTGAACCACCTTGATCGCATGGTGCAACAGAACGCTGAACTGGTGGTGCAGTCTGCCGCTGCCGCAGGCGCCTTGCAGAGCCAGGCAGGCGAGCTGGCTGAAACTGCCGGGCATTTCCGAATTTAATCTTATAAGGGCGTGTTTTTGTCGAAAGTTACCACGCCCTTTCAATGATTTTCAGGTATTTTGTCATTTTTGTTTAATGGTTATGCCATTTTTTGATCAAAATCAGCATCCGTGAGCTCACCCTTTGGTGTTATGCAGTGAGTGAAATGTGAACAACATCACGCAGCACTTCCGCAAGGGAGTACGTTGTTTTCAAGAACGGGGTGAAAAATGGCATTAGTGAAAGCAAGTTTGAAATTGTTTGGTGGGGATACGGTGATAGTGCGTTGTTCTGAACGCTGCCACATCCATTTAATGAGCGAGAAAAAACACGTCAAAGACACGCAGACCGATATTTTAAGCGTGCAGAACCGTGATAATGCCTGGCTGACCGTACCGTACACCGGTGTCTGGAACGTGCTGATCGACAGCCACAGCCAGTCACTGGAACACTCCATCAGTTATATCGCAGCCTGATGTTTTTGCCCCTGGATTCAGGGGCAACGCTCAGGCAAATCCGGGGTTGAATCCCCTTTCCGGCTGATTCTCGCCTACCAAGCCTCTGACTTTCGCCACCAGATCGTTCAGGCAATCGTCCCGCATCCCCAGTCTGGCAAGCTCCTGTTCCAGCGAGAACAGATATTGCGCGTTGGTGCCCAACGGCCCACTGGCGGCAGCAATCAGCGGCGCGATAATCTGAGCGCGAGTATCCGACTCATACAGCGGGTGTCGCGGGTCCATAATAAACACCAGCGCATTGACCGTCCGGCCATCATCCAGCGCCAGCTGGCACCAGGTGGGAAGATAGCAGCCGGTAATCATTTCCCGCTTCCACAGTAGCGTCAGCTCCTGCTCCAGCGCGTTCTCCGGCAGTTTATAAGCCACGCCAGTAGTTCGCCCGCCCTCTTTCAGCGCCAGCATCCGTCCGGGCTGACACGCCGTTCCACGCCCTGCCGTCAGACGCAGACAAAACGCCCGGTGCCAGCCGACCAGCGTACCGGTACAGGACTCGTCAAATTCTAACGCCGGATTCCACATCAACGATCCATAACCGAAGATCCACACCGGTCCATCATCGGGCCTACAGGCAAGCGTCGCCGCCAGTGAAGCGGCCCGTTGTTCTGCTGACCAAAGTAGTGATTCTTCAATAGCGCCAAACGCCGTTTTACAATCGGCATTCAGTAAAAAATCACGCGTTAACACCTTACACCTCCGCCACTGCAAACTTCCCTGCAACACTTTTTTGACGCCTTCCGGGCATTTTAACTGCTCATTTTGAAACCACTAACAGGACAATATGCAATTCAATCGCCGCTTGCAAGGCAACAGACGCTCAACGCGCATCATTTGCCTGGCCTGGCACGAAGACGATCAGCGCTTTTTATGCCACTTATCATCGCCCCCTTTTTGGTAATCATTTTTGACGGCAGCCCAGGCAACCTTATGCGCGGTCTCCTCCCGGCTGGCGTCGTCACGTCTGTCCGTTTTATCTTTATATTGTTCCCAGGCGCTATTAAACGCCTCTTTATAGATATCCTGCGCGTGCGCAGGCAGCACATTCTGCACGCTTTCCGGCAAATCGCTTTTCGTTTTATAAGGCATTGCTGACTCCTCTTTTTGCTGTAAACCTTTAGTGTGGTCAACAATGTTTTGTCTCGCCAGTCGGGTGCTATTTTACTTTTTATTTGTCACTAACCCACTGTTATTCATATACTCTCTAAACAAGACGTACTTTTTTATTCACTCTGCGGGGAAAAATAGCCCATGCCGTAAAATTACGTAAAAACACAATGATGAAGCCGCGATTTCTGTTATTTTTTACAATCTTTAATACATTTATAATTAAAAACACCTGCGGAGATGGAGAATCATAATGACACACGCACATGAGGCGGTGAAAACCCGCCACAAGGAGACCTCGCTTATTTTCCCGGTTCTGGCACTGGTGGTGCTGTTCTTATGGGGAAGCAGTCAGTCACTACCAGTGGTCATCGGTATTAATATACTTGCCCTTATTGGTATTTTAAGCAGCGCTTTCAGCGTTGTCCGCCATGCGGATGTATTAGCGCACCGACTCGGCGAACCCTACGGTTCCCTGATCTTAAGTCTTTCTGTCGTTATTCTGGAAGTGAGTTTAATTTCCGCATTGATGGCCACCGGCGACGCCGCGCCAACGCTGATGCGCGACACGCTCTATTCAATCATCATGATTGTAACTGGCGGACTGGTCGGTTTTTCTCTGCTGCTTGGCGGTCGTAAATTCGCCACGCAATATATGAACCTGTTTGGCATTAAACAGTATTTAATTGCCCTGTTTCCGCTGGCGATTATCGTACTGGTCTTCCCTATGGCGCTGCCAGGGGCGAATTTTACTACGGCTCAGGCGCTGTTAGTGGCGCTTATTTCCGCCGCGATGTACGGCGTTTTCCTGCTGATTCAGACAAAAACGCACCAGAGTTTATTCGTTTACGAGCATGAAGATGAAAGTGATGACGATGACCCGCACCACGGCAAACCGTCCGCGCACAGCAACATCTGGCACGCTGTATGGCTGATCGTACATCTGATTGCCGTTATCGCCGTGACGAAAATGAACGCCAATCCTCTGGAGACACTGTTAACCGAACTGAATGCGCCAGTGGCATTTACCGGTTTCCTCGTGGCCTTGCTGATCCTCTCCCCTGAAGGGCTGGGCGCGCTGAAAGCGGTGTTGAATAACCAGGTACAGCGAGCCATGAACCTGTTCTTTGGTTCGGTACTGGCAACCATCTCCCTGACCGTACCGGTGGTGACGCTGATTGCATGGGCCACCGGAAATGACCTGCTCTTCGGTTTGGGCGCCCCGGAGATGGTGGTAATGGTGGCCTCGCTGGTGCTGTGCCACATTTCCTTCTCGACCGGGCGAACCAATGTGTTGAACGGCGCGGCGCATCTGGCTCTGTTTATCGCTTACCTGATGACCATTTTTGCCTGACGGACAAAAAAGCCCGGTAGCGTTTACGCTTACCGGGCTTACGAAACCGCGTTTATTGTAGGCCGGATACGGCGTCAGACGCCATCCGGCACACATCATTCCCGCTTAGTGTTCGGTATCCAGCTCACCGAAGCTTTTCACCAGATCGTCAATCGCTTTAATTTGCTTCAGGAACGGTTCCAGCTTCGCTAACGGCAGCGCGGACGGACCATCACATTTCGCATGCTCCGGGTCCGGGTGCGCTTCAATGAACAGACCGGCCAGGCCTACCGCCATACCGGCGCGCGCCAGTTCGGTAACCTGCGCGCGACGACCGCCAGACGCGGCGCCAAACGGGTCGCGGCACTGCAACGCATGGGTGACGTCGAAAATAACAGGCGAGTTACCGGAAACTTTCTTCATCACGCTAAAGCCCAGCATATCAACAACCAGGTTGTCGTAGCCGAAGTTCGCACCGCGATCGCACAGGATCACTTTATCGTTGCCGCCTTCGTGGAATTTGTCCACGATATTGCCCATCTGACCAGGGCTGACGAACTGCGGTTTTTTCACGTTAATGACCGCGCCGGTTTTTGCCATCGCTTCCACCAGGTCGGTCTGGCGAGCGAGGAATGCCGGAAGCTGAATGACATCCACCACGTCAGCGACAGGCTGCGCCTGACTGGCTTCATGAACGTCGGTGATCACTTTCACACCAAACGTTTGTTTCAGTTCCTGGAAAATCTTCATCCCTTCTTCCAGACCCGGGCCACGGTAAGAGTGAATAGAGGAACGGTTGGCTTTATCAAAAGAGGCTTTGAACACATAAGGAATACCCAGCTTCTGGGTCACGGTTACGTAGTGTTCACAGATACGCATCGCCAGATCGCGTGATTCCAGCACGTTCATACCGCCAAACAGCACGAATGGCAGGTCATTTGCCACGTTGATGTCGCCAATGCTAACCACTTTTTGTTTCATAAGATCGCCTTAACCATGGGTAAAATGTCGATTAATTAATGCAAAACAATTTGCTTGTGCGCAATGGTATTAATCTGCGCACGAATCATTTCGCTGATCGGGTCTTCTGGACACTGTTCAACAAAATAACTTAAATCCGTCAACGCAACATGTTCACACTCCAGTTGCGCATAAATCAGACCCCGGTCGCGGATCTCGTAAGGGTCTTCCGGGTTAAATTGCAGTAACGCTTCGCTGGCGCGCAACGCCAGTTCCATTTGCCGCTCTTCCATCAAGGAAGATTTCAGCGTATCCAGCAATTTGCGAATGACCTCAGCGTTATCCGCCTCATCCAGATCTTCGTTAAACAGTTCAGCGACCGGGCTAATATTGCCCTTCAGCCAGACTTCCAGCGTATGCTCATCGAGCGTTTCGCCGTTAAATGGGTTGATCAGCCACATTTCCCCCTCCAGCGATTCAATACGCAGAATCAACTGGGTCGGGAAAATGACCGGCACCAATGGGAGACCCAGCCGGTGAGCCAGCCACAATAAGATTGCGCCTAACGATACCGCGCTCCCCTGGCGGTTTTTCAGAACCTGATCGAGCCATAATGCATCAGAAAGACGATAGACGCCGTGGGTATCTCTGAACCCCCACTCGCCATAAAAAAGTGCCAGCAATTTTTCCAGTTGCTCATCCTGAGACAGGAGCTGGCTAATTTCTTCATGCGCCAGACTGGCCAGACGTTCCAGTTCGTCATAGACCGCTTGCGTCGGAAAATCCAGGCGGATCGATTCCGATGCCAGGATCATCCCATCGCACAGTGGCGCTTTATTAAATTCGAAATCAGCTAACGACCTCATGACTTACCCCAGTAACGGTATTTTTGTGGTGGCGAGTTTAATGATGATGTACAGCACCACCAGCGCCAGCGGGAAGGCGATAACGCGCGCCTGCTGACTGCGCGCCTGACGATAATCAAGCGCAATAAAACCCAAAACGATGTAGATGATAACGCCAAACAACTTCTCAGTCAGCCATGTCCCCTGTTCGGTGAATGGCAGGATGTGCGTTTTTATGATTAACCCCGCTCCGCTAAGCAGCAAAACGGTATCAATAATCGGCGGGACAACCCGCGTCCAACGTGCGGATGCCAGCGCATGGCGGGTATAGCGCCACCAGAAACGCAGCACGAACAGGCTAACGGAAAGCGTAACGCTGGTCAGATGGACGCCCAGCAGCAGCGTAAATGTATTCATGGCGCGATCCGCCCAAGCGTGATTCGTTCGTTGTCGCCATAATCACGGCAGGTCTCAACCTGAACGTACCCCGCCTGCGTCAACGCGGTTCTGACCGCCGCCCCTTGCTGCCAGCCGTGCTCCAGCAACAGATACCCCCCCGGCGCCAGCGCATGGCGCGCCTGCGCGATAATGTACGTGATATCCGCCATGCCGTTATCGTCTGCGACCAGCGCCGACAGCGGTTCAAAACGCACATCGCCCTGCGCGAGATGGGGATCATGAGCATCAATATACGGAGGGTTGCTGACGATCATGTCAAATTGCTGCCCCGGTAACGCCGCAAACCAGTCGCTTTGCAGTATGCGAACATTGTGAATCGCCAGATGTTGCGCATTACGGCCAGCCAGCGCCACGGCGTCTGGCATACGGTCTACCGCCGTGACCTCGCAGTCCGGTCGCTCTGTCGCCAGCGCCAGCGCAATCGCGCCGGTTCCGGTGCCGAGGTCGAGAATCCGACACGGCGAATCAGGCAGACGCGCCAGCGCCTGCTCGACCAGACATTCGGTGTCCGGGCGCGGAATCAGCGTAGCGGGCGAGACAAACAGCGGCAGTGACCAGAACTCGCGCATGCCAGTCAGGTGTGCAACCGGTTCGCCGCGCTGACGACGCGCCAGCAACTGCGCCAGTTGCTCACACTGCGTGTCGGTCAGTGCCGTTTCGCCAAATGCCAGAATAAAGGTGCGCCCCTTACCGGTAACGTGACCCAGCAAAATCTCGGCATCACGTCGGGGGCTTTCACTCTCCTGTAAGCGGCTTATCGCCTCACGCAACCAGTGCTGGTAATCCATTATTCCTGCTCGGACAACGCCGCCAGTTGGTCGGCCTGATGTTCCTGAACAATCGGCTCAATGAGCATGTCCAGTTTCCCCTCCATCACCTCATCCAGACGGTAGAGGGTCAGGTTAATACGATGATCCGTCACGCGACCCTGCGGGAAGTTATAGGTACGGTTGCGATCGCTGCGGTCGCCGCTACCTAACAGGTTACGCCGGGTTGAGGCTTCAGCCTGCTGACGCTTCGCCGTTTCTGCGGCATGGATGCGCGCCCCAAGCACCGACAGCGCCTTCGCTTTGTTTTTATGCTGTGAACGTTCGTCCTGGCACTCCACCACGATACCGGTCGGCAAGTGCGTAATACGAATTGCGGAGTCGGTGGTGTTAACGTGCTGACCGCCCGCGCCCGAAGAGCGGAAGGTGTCGATACGTAAATCAGCCGGGTTAATATCCGGCAGTTCGGCCTCCGGCAGTTCCGGCATAACGGCGACGGTACAGGCGGACGTGTGGATACGCCCCTGCGATTCGGTCGCCGGGACGCGCTGAACGCGATGGCCGCCGGACTCAAACTTGAGTCGCCCGTAAACGCCATCGCCGCTGATTTTGGCGATGATCTCTTTATAGCCGCCATGCTCGCCTTCACTGGCGCTCATGATCTCTACCCGCCAGCGACGCGCTTCAGCGTAACGGCTGTACATGCGGAACAGATCGCCTGCGAACAGCGCGGCTTCATCGCCGCCCGTTCCGGCGCGCACTTCGAGGAAAGCGTTACGTTCGTCATCGGGATCTTTTGGCAGCAGCAGAACCTGCAACTGTTGCTCCAGTTGTTCACCTTTTTCTTTGGCTTCGCGCAGTTCATCCTGCGCCATCTCGCGCATTTCAGGATCGTCGAGCATCATCTGTGCCGTTTCGATATCATCCTGAACCTGTTGCCAGTCCGTAAAACAGCGAGAAACATCGCTTAATTGCGCATACTCACGCGACAGCGCGCGAAAGCGTTCCTGGTCTGCGATGGTTCCCGCATCACCCAACAGCGCCTGAACTTCTTCATGGCGTTCGTGCAGGGCTTCCAGTTTGGCAACGATAGAAGGCTTCATAGGCGTAAATGCACCCTGTAAAAAATAGATTGGTGTGCTGCTACTCCAGCCCGAGGCTGTCGCGCAGAATATTCAGGCGTTCGTCATCCCCGTCACGGGCGGCCTGTTGAAGAGATTTAGTTGGCGCATGGATCAGGCGGTTGGTCAGTTTCCATGCCAGATCCTGCAAAATGGCTTGCGCGTCGCCGCCCTGTTCAAGGGCTGCCAGCGCTTTAACTGTCAGTTCATCGCGTACATGCTCTGATTGACTACGGTATTCGCGGATGGTCTCGCTGGCGCTTTGCGAGCGCAGCCAGGCCATAAATTCGCTGGCTTCCTGCGCGACAATCGTTTCGGCCTCCACTGCCGCCGCTTTACGCTGCGCCAGGTTATGCGAAATGATGCTTTGCAGGTCATCAACGCTGTACAGATAGGCATTCGCCAGTTTCCCGACTTCCGGCTCCACGTCGCGCGGCACGGCAATGTCCACCAACAGCATCGGCTGGTTACGACGGCTTTTTAACGCGCGCTCCACCATCCCTTTGCCGATAATCGGCAGCGGACTGGCGGTTGAGCTGATAATAATATCGGCTTCCCGCAGACGTTCGTCGATGTCGCTCAACGAAATAACCTCAGCTCCCACTTCATCCGCCAGCACTTGCGCGCGTTCGCGGGTGCGGTTGGCGATGATCATTTTCTGTACTTTATGTTCACGCAGATGGCGCGCGACCAGTTCAATGGTTTCACCCGCCCCGACCAGCAACACCGTCACCGTGGAGAGGGATTCGAAAATCTGACGCGCCAGCGTACAGGCGGCAAAAGCAACGGACACGGCGCTGGCGCCGATGTCTGTTTCGGTGCGTACGCGTTTGGCGACGGAAAACGATTTCTGGAACATGCGTTCCAGCGCGCTGGCATGCAGATGACCTTTTTGCGAATCCGCAAACGCTTTTTTCACCTGACCGAGAATTTGCGGTTCGCCCAGCACCAGCGAGTCCAGCCCGCTGGCGACGCGCATCAGGTGGCTGACGGCGTCGTTGTCCTGGTGCCAGTAGAGGCTATTGCGCAGGTCGTCTTCATTGAGATTATGGTAATCACATAACCAACGAATCAGCGCCTCTTGCAGGTTATCCTGTTCTTCAACGCTGAGGTACAGCTCCGTACGGTTGCACGTCGACAACACCACGCCGCCCTGCACCATCGGCTGCGCAAGCAGGCTGTCCAACGCCTGATCGAGCGTATCTGGCGAAAACGTTACGCGTTCTCGCAGCGATACAGGTGCCGTTTTATGGTTAATACCGAGCGCTAAAAGGGTCATGTGTGCGGGAATAGTACCAGCGTTGATAAGGTTAGACTGGGTGCATCATACAGGATGCTCGTGGTCAATAAAAGAGACAGCCTCCTTTTGGAGTAATAGCTTACTGTTTAAATTAAGATAACGTGAACGTAGACGATGTACCCGGTCAGCGCTAGCATTAAGGGTTATAACTGCAACCAACCGACGGGTTCAGTTTGTCGGCCTGATAAGCATAGCGCCATCAGGCAATTATCGCACCGTATTACAAGGATTCGTCATCACTATGACCCTGCCTGATTTTCGCCTGATCCGCCTGCTCCCGCTGGCTAGCCTGGTCCTCACCGCCTGTACGATCAATGCGCCGAAAGGTCCTGGCAAAAGTCCCGACTCCCCTCAGTGGCGTCAGCATCAGCAGGACGTGCGCAAGTTGAATCAGTATCAGACGCGTGGCGCGTTTGCTTATATCTCCGACGATCAGAAAGTGTATGCCCGCTTCTTCTGGCAGCAAACCGGTCAGGATCGCTACCGTCTGCTGTTGACCAATCCGCTGGGCAGTACCGAACTGGAGCTGAACGCCCAGCCGGGCAATGTGCAACTGGTCGATAATAAAGGGCAGCGTTACACCGCCGACGACGCCGAAGAGATGATCGGCAAGCTGACCGGGATGCCCATTCCGCTTAACAGCTTACGCCAGTGGATTCTCGGTCTGCCGGGCGACGCCACCGATTACACCCTCGACGACCAGTACCGCCTGAGCGAAGTGAACTACCGCCAGGACGGTAAAAACTGGAAAGTGGTATACAGCGGATACGACAGTAAAACGCAGCCCGCCATGCCGGCAAATATGGAACTCTCTGACGGCGGTCAGCGCATCAAACTGAAGATGGATAACTGGATTGTAAAATGATGACCCACTGGCCATCTCCGGCAAAACTGAATCTGTTTTTATACATCACCGGACAGCGTGCGGACGGTTATCACACATTGCAAACGCTGTTCCAGTTTCTTGATTACGGCGACACGATCGGCATTACGCCGCGCGGCGACGGCGAAATTCATCTTTTGACGCCTGTCGAGGGCGTCGAAAATGACGACAATCTGATCGTCCGCGCGGCGCGGTTGCTGATGAAGACAGCGTCCGCCCACGGGCGTTTGCCCGCAGGCAGCGGCGCGGATATCAGCATCGAGAAACGTTTGCCCATGGGCGGCGGTCTGGGTGGCGGCTCGTCCAATGCGGCGACCGTTCTGGTGGCGCTGAATCATCTCTGGCAGTGCGGATTATCGGTCGATGAACTGGCGGAAACAGGCTTAACGCTGGGCGCAGACGTCCCGGTGTTTGTCCGTGGACATGCGGCCTTCGCCGAGGGCGTGGGTGAAATCCTGACGCCGGTAGACCCGCCGGAGAAGTGGTATCTGGTTGCCCACCCTGGAGTAAGCATCCCCACGCCGGTTATTTTCAAGGACCCCGAATTACCGCGCAACACGCCAAAAAGGTCAATAGAAACGTTATTAAAATGTGAATTCGGCAATGATTGCGAGGTTATCGCAAGAAAACGTTTTCGCGAGGTTGATGCGGCGCTTTCCTGGCTGTTAGAATACGCGCCGTCGCGCCTGACTGGTACAGGGGCCTGTGTCTTTGCTGAATTCGATACAGAATCCGCTGCTCGTCAGGTGCTTAAGCAAGCCCCGGAATGGCTCAATGCGTTTGTGGCGAAGGGTGTCAACCTCTCTCCATTGCAAAAAGCCATGCTTTAAGCCGGGCAAGCTGAGTTTCGGTGACAACGTCACCCTGTTCCAGACGTTGCATCGCGCTCTTTAATACACCGCCTGGATAGGATATTGCCTGGCCCGCACAGTTTTCGGCAGATTCTATCCACCAATGGACGCATGCCTGAGGTTCTTCTCGTGCCTGATATGAAGCTTTTTGCTGGTAACGCCACCCCGGAACTAGCACAACGTATTGCCAACCGCCTGTACACTTCTCTCGGCGACGCCGCTGTAGGTCGCTTTAGCGACGGCGAAGTCAGCGTACAAATTAACGAAAATGTACGCGGTGGTGATATTTTCATCATCCAGTCCACTTGTGCCCCTACTAACGACAACCTGATGGAATTGGTTGTTATGGTCGATGCGCTGCGCCGTGCTTCCGCAGGCCGTATCACCGCCGTTATCCCTTACTTTGGCTATGCGCGTCAGGACCGTCGTGTACGTTCCGCTCGTGTACCGATTACCGCAAAAGTCGTCGCTGACTTCCTGTCCAGCGTTGGCGTTGACCGCGTTCTCACCGTTGACCTGCATGCTGAACAGATCCAGGGCTTCTTTGACGTTCCGGTTGATAACGTATTCGGTAGCCCAATTCTGTTAGAAGATATGCTGCAACTGAACCTGGATAACCCGATTGTGGTTTCTCCAGATATCGGTGGCGTTGTGCGTGCCCGCGCTATCGCTAAGCTGCTGAACGATACCGATATGGCGATCATCGACAAACGCCGTCCGCGCGCTAACGTTTCTCAGGTGATGCACATCATCGGTGACGTTGCCGGTCGTGACTGCGTACTGGTTGATGATATGATCGATACCGGTGGTACGCTGTGCAAAGCAGCAGAAGCACTGAAAGAACGTGGTGCCAAACGCGTATTCGCCTACGCGACTCACCCGATTTTCTCAGGCAATGCGGCAAACAACCTGCGCAATTCGGTGATTGATGAAGTCGTTGTCTGTGACACCATTCCACTGACCGACGAAATTAAAGCACTGCCGAACGTGCGCACGTTGACACTGTCGGGTATGCTGGCCGAAGCGATTCGTCGTATCAGCAACGAAGAATCCATTTCAGCTATGTTCGAACATTAATCGAACCCGGCTAAAAAACCCGCTGCGGCGGGTTTTTTTGTCTGTAACTCTTATTTGTATGACCAATGCCTCCTTCACCTGCCATTTAGTTGACAGATGATGCGCTCATGGATGAAACATTATTGTGAACAGAATATTTTCCTCACATGTGATGCCTTTCCGCGCCCTCATCGACGCTTGCTGGAAAGAAAAATATACCGCCTCACGGTTCACCCGTGATGTGATTGCCGGGGTAACCGTCGGGATCATCGCTATCCCGCTGGCGATGGCGCTGGCAATTGGCAGTGGTGTTGCACCGCAGTACGGTCTTTATACGTCCGCTGTGGCGGGGATTGTTATTGCCTTAACCGGCGGGTCGCGCTTCAGCGTCTCCGGCCCGACCGCCGCATTTGTCGTTATTCTCTACCCGGTATCGCAACAATTCGGGCTGGCAGGTCTGCTGGTCGCCACCCTCATGTCCGGGGTGTTCCTGATCCTCTTCGGCCTCGCGCGTTTTGGCCGTCTGATCGAATACATTCCCGTATCGGTCACGTTAGGTTTTACATCAGGGATCGGCATCACCATCGGGACAATGCAGATTAAAGATTTTCTCGGTCTGCAAATGGCCCATGTGCCGGAGCATTACCTACAAAAAGTCGGGGCGCTGGTTATGGCGTTGCCGACCATTAATCCGGGCGATGCCGCTATTGGCGTGGTGACGCTCGGTATGCTGATGTTCTGGCCGCGTCTGGGGATTCGTCTGCCGGGCCATCTTCCGGCGCTGCTGGCGGGCTGCGCCGTTATGGCCGTGGTTAATCTGCTGGGTGGCCATGTGGCGACGATTGGTTCACAGTTCCACTATGTGCTGGCCGATGGTTCGCAGGGCAACGGCATTCCTCAGTTGCTGCCGCAGCTGGTGTTGCCGTGGAATCTCCCGGATTCAGATTTCACGCTAAGCTGGGATTCATTGCGGGCGTTATTGCCAGCCGCTTTCTCGATGGCGATGCTGGGGGCGATTGAATCCCTGCTGTGCGCGGTCGTGCTCGACGGCATGACGGGCACCAAACACAAAGCAAACAGCGAACTGATCGGCCAGGGACTGGGGAATATCGTGGCGCCGTTCTTTGGCGGGATCACCGCGACGGCGGCGATCGCCCGTTCTGCGGCAAACGTGCGCGCAGGCGCGACCTCGCCCATTTCCGCCGTTATCCACGCAATTCTGGTCATCCTCGCCCTCCTCGCGCTGGCTCCCCTGCTGTCATGGCTGCCGCTTTCCGCCATGGCCGCGCTGCTGCTGATGGTTGCGTGGAACATGAGTGAAGCCCATAAGGTGGTCGATTTACTGCGACATGCGCCCAAAGATGACATCATCGTGATGATGATGTGTATGTCGCTGACGGTGCTTTTCGATATGGTGATTGCGATCAGCGTCGGGATTGTCCTGGCTTCCCTGCTGTTTATGCGCCGTATTGCCCGTATGACGCGCCTCGCGGCGGTAAACATCACGGTTCCCGATGATGTGCTGGTATTACGCGTTATCGGGCCGCTCTTTTTCGCCGCCGCGGAAGGGTTATTTACCGACCTCGAATCACGCATTGAGGGTAAACGCATCGTGGTGCTGAAGTGGGACGCCGTTCCGGTGCTGGATGCCGGTGGTCTGGACGCCTTCCAGCGCTTTGTGAAGCGTTTGCCGGAAGGCTGTGAACTGCGTGTCAGTAACGTGGAATTCCAGCCGCTGCGTACCATGGCCCGCGCCGGTATCAAACCCATTCCGGGTCGTCTGGCATTCTTCCCGAACAAAGATGCCGCGCTGGCGGATATCTAATCCCGACTGCCGGTCTGTATCTCAACAGACCGGCAAGTTTTCTTATTGAAAACTGGTTTTCTGCGTCTGGCTTGTTATTATCGTTTTCCTGATATTTGTTAGCGATAACCGATATGAAACCAACCTCTCCGTTTGTTTTTCGTGAAATAACGCGGGACGATATTCCTGCCGTACAGTCCTTTATTATTCGGCATCTTAATCTTTATTTTAATGCCGGAAGAGCATTACCCACTGCGAGTGACGACGTATTCGACCTCCAGGGAAATTATCTTGAGCGGGAAAGAAACCAATTGTTCGGCGTCTGGAATGAACAACAGCAGATAATTGGGACGCTGGCGATATGTCAGTACGATGACAGAATAGAGATGTTGCACGGTCGTTATAATTTACCGGAGACAGCTGAGATTTGTCGCTGCTATGTCGATCAGCATTATCGCAGGCAAGGTATTGGCAGCCAACTGGTCTCGCTGGCTGAACAATTTTGCGAGCAGCAACACTATAAAATATTATATTTGCACACCCATCATTTTTTACCCGGCGGGTATCAATTCTGGCGGCGAAATCTGTTTAACGTCTTCATGGATGTGGGCGACGAGTGGCAGATCGTGCATATGGAAAAACCGTGTAAATATATTGTTACCAGCGACAGCATTGATAACATTCACTGTTTATAATAACGCCTTCTTTCTTATCGCGATTAATTGATCAACGTCAATCAATTCTCATTTGCCTTTCCATTATTACTTGCGGTTGCAATAATCACCACTCCAACAAAAACACAACCGTTTGAATTTAAATTAATTAATATAAAAATCGCCATAAAGTATGATGTTTTTGCTATTTTTTCATACGGTTGACGAGGTTATTGATTGCCGATACAGTCGCCAGTGACAGTATTCATAACACAGCCGTTGTTTTGAAAGGAATATGGTGCGGATTATTTTAATCTCATTCCATAGCTGCCCCCGCAACTGTAGGCGGATACCGAATATCTGTGTGTGGTTATTGTAACCACCGGTCACTGTAAAGATTTGCTTTATGGGAAGGCCGATATTCTGATTACCGCGAGCCAGGAGACCTGCTGTCAGGGTTGTACACATTGAGTGGACGGGATGGTCCATGGGATGATTTATTTGGCATAAATACCATTATGAATTGATGAGCCTATTCCTGCTGAGATTTTGCATTCTCATAATTTCATCATTCAATGTCATCTATCGTCATGTACCTGTCCCGATATATGGAACCAAATAAACCATGACCAGACGTTCAGATTCTGGCATGTACAGGACGATAACAATGTACGCAGACTTTACTTTACCTCATAAAAAATACCTTCTGGCTGTGGCTGGCGCAGCGTTATTATTCACATCAGGATTGACTCATGCAGCAAAAACAGTCTATCCGTTGACGATTAAAAACTGCGGCCGTGATATTACCTTCAATAAAGCCCCGGAACGCGTTGCCACGGTCGGGCAAAACAGCACTGAAATTCTTTATTCCCTGGGACTGGCCGAGCGCGTTGTCGGCACATCGCTGTGGTTCGGCCCCGTCCCGGATGCTTACAAAGCGGCAAATGAAAAAGTGGCCGTGATTGCGCAGAACATCCCCAGCTTTGAAGGCATTATTGCCAAAAAACCGGATTTGGTCGCCAGTCAGTTTGAATGGCAAATTGGGCCTGCCGGAACCGTCGCCTCTTACGAGCAGTTTAGCGAGTTGAACGTGCCGGTATATACCGCGCCTGCGGACTGCGCTAAAGACAACGAAGACGGTGGCGACGGTGTACGTAAAGGCATGTTTGATATTGCTATGGTTTATCAGGAAGTCTCCGATCTGGCGAAAATTTTTGACGTGCAGGACAAAGGCGATGAATTGATCGCCAGTCTGAAGGCCCGTGAAGCTGCCGCCAAAGACAAAATTGCCGGAATGGATAAAAACGTCTCCGCCGTATTCTGGTTTTCCAGCGCCGATCTGCAACTGGACCCCTATGTGGCCGGGAAATTTGGCCCTGCCGCATGGATCGCCCAGACGCTGGGGGTGAAAAATGTGATTGATTCTGCTGAAGAGTGGCCAACCGTTGGCTGGGAAACCATCGCGAAAGCCAGCCCGTCCGTCATTGTTCTCGGTGAAATGAGCCGTCGTCGTTTCCCGGCAGATGACTGGCAGGTCAAACTGGAATATCTCAAGTCCGACCCCGTGACTAAACTCATCCCCGCCGTGAAGGAGAACCATCTGCCGGTGGTGGATGTGCAAACAATGAACGCCGGCATCAGAACGATAGATGGCGTCGAGAAACTCGCAGATGCGTTGGTTGAATACGGTCTGGCACATCCGAAAACGGCTCAATAATCTTTATGTCGCGCTATGTCTTACCGGGCATAGCGCGCCTCTGGTATTCAGAATTGCAGGTAGATGATGAGCGAAACTCGCAGGACGCGTCGCGCTGTCGGCCAGTTAACGATAAGAATCGGGGGACACGCCCTTTGGGTCAGCGTGCTGATGTGCTGCGTTCTATTGGCGGGGATCTCCATTGGCGAGACGTTTATCCCCTGGCAGCATGTTATCCATACGCTTTCTAACCAGTTCTTTGATACGCGCTATGCCGTTGATGCGCTGGATGCGGGCATTATCTGGAACTATCGCCTGACGCGGGCGTTGGTTTCTGCCTGTTGTGGCGCGTGTCTGGCGGTTTCCGGCGTCGTATTGCAGTCATTGCTACGAAACGCGCTGGCAGAGCCTTATCTACTGGGGATCTCTGCCGGCGCCTCGACCGGCGCTGTTCTGATCGCCTTAACAGGGCTTGGCGCTGGGATCGTCAGCATGTCGCTCGGGGCTTTTATTGGGGCGTTAACGGCTTTTCTTTTCGTGGCGTTACTGGCGATCGCCGCCGGGGGGAGACAGGGAAGCGCCACCACGCAAATCATCCTGGCCGGGATCGCCAGTTCACAGCTATTTAATGCCCTCACCTCACTTATCATCACTCGCTCAGCGAATGCGGAACAGGCCCGTGGGATTATGTTCTGGCTGCTGGGCAATCTGAGCGGCGTTCGCTGGCCAGATGTCGTTTTGGCCGTCCCTACCGCGCTGGTCGGTGTGGCGTTATGTTTTTGTTACGCCCGTCATCTGGATGCGTTTTCGTTTGGCGCAGAGTCCGCAGCGTCACTTGGCATCCCGGTAAAACGCACGCGCGGAGTCCTGATTGCCGCCGTTACCGGGATGACGGCAATTATGGTCTCCATTGTCGGGGCGATTGGTTTTGTCGGCCTGGTGATCCCCCATGCCGCCCGCCTGCTGGTGGGTAATCAACACCATCGATTGCTGCCAATCAGCGCCATGATCGGCGCCATTTTTCTCATTATCGCCGACGTAATCTCCAGAACATTACTTCCCGGGCAGGTGTTACCCATCGGGGTGATTACGGCGCTTGTAGGCGCACCTGCGTTTTCCATCATTTTGATCAGAGGAAACCAGACAAAATGACGGTAAATTCTGCTCTCACCGCTCCACGCTATCCTTCTGCAACAGTCCGAAGCCTGGTGCAGGCGCAGCAACTGCACTGGGAAGTAAAAGGCAAAGCCATCGTCAGCGACGTCTCTTTTCACGTCGCGCCCGGTGAGTTTGTCGGCATTATCGGCCCCAATGGCTCAGGCAAAACATCACTGATCTCATTGCTTGCCGGTTTACTGAAACCCTCGTCAGGTAGCGTAACGCTGGAGAATAAAAATATCCGCCATTACTCGCGCCGCCATTTAGCGCAAAAAGTGGCGCTGGTGGAACAACAAGCGGAAACCAGTGAACGTCTCACCGCATTGCAGGCTGTCTCTCTGGGGCGTACCCCGTGGTTGAGTCTGCTCTCGCCCTGGTCTAAACAAGATGACGATATTGTCCAGACCATGCTGGAGAAGGTAGATCTACAGCGCGTACAAAATCGCTGCTGGCATACCTTTTCTGGCGGGGAAAAACAGCGTCTGCATATCGCCCGGGCCCTGGCGCAGCAACCGAAAGTGCTGCTGATGGATGAACCCACGAACCATCTCGACATTCAACATCAGATAGGCCTGCTTAATCTGGTGAAACACCAGAAGCTCACCGTCATTGCGGCTCTGCACGACCTGAACCATGCCGCCATGTTCTGCGACCGCATTCTCGTAATGAAAGCGGGTCAACTGGCGATGCAGGGCAGCCCTGCAACCATTTTTACGCCTGAAAACCTCAGCCAGTGGTTTGGCATTAATGCCATCGTTGAGCAGGCGCCGGATGGATTGAGCTGCTTCATCCGCTACCAACGACCGGAATAAACACCTAAGGGAGAACCCATGAAATTGATTAAGCAAAGCCTGAGCATGTTATGTCTGTTAGCGCTGACCACCACGACTTTCGCTCAGACCCACGAAGTGCTGATGAAAAACAGAGGCGCGGGCGGCCCGATGGTATATGAACCTGATTATCTGGCGATTCAGCCAGGCGACACCGTGAAGTTTATTCGCAAGCATAAGAGCCATAACGCTGCGTCAATCGCAGAGCTTTCGCCAGCAGGCTACCTCGGATTTGTCGGCAAGATTGATGAGGAAATTGAGGTCAAGTACGACAAACCAGGATTTTACGGTATTAAATGCACCCCGCATTACGCGCAAGGGATGGTGATGCTCATTAAAGTGGGTGATGCAACCCTGCCTGACAGCTATCGAACCTTTAAGGCGCCGGGGATCGCGGATAAGCGTTTCCAGGACATTTATACACGCATTGAGAAACAGTAATCCAGATACGCGAAAATGGTGAGGGGCGCACGGTGGCGGATAAAAAACAGAGCAATGAAGACGTTCAGGTACAGCGGCGAGAATGCCTGTGTAAACTCACAAAATTTGTCGGGGCTGCGGGTATCACCGCCGCCGTCTGGCCGCTCATCACCGCACTGGGGCCGGATGATAAAACCGTAGCAGAAAACGAACCGGTCGATGTCTCTCTCGCCGGAGTTGCCGTCGGCCAGACGGTGAAAAGAGTCTGGCAGGGAAAACTTATCCTTATTCATCACCGTACCCCGGAGGAAATTCGCTCAGCGCAGCAGGCGGATGTCCATCATTTTATCGATCCGCAGGCTGACGGCGAACGTATCAAGACAGAGTATCCGCAGTGGCTGGTCATTCAAGGTTACTGCCCCCACGCAGGCTGTGTGCCCAATGCCAAACCCGGTGGACAAGGCTGGGTATGTCCTTGTCATGGCTCGGAGTTTGACACTTCAGGGCGCGTCACGCGGGGGCCCGCTACGGCGAATCTCGCAATCCCCGATTACGCGTTTCATCCCGATGGCCTGACGGTGCGTATTGGCGCGAAGGAAGTCTGAAATGGCGGCAGAACATCTATCCATACCCCGACGAGAGCGAGTGTGGCGTATTCCCTTCCCTCGTACGGTCGCAGGCGTCTGGGTTTTTGCCGTCGGGATCATTCTGCTGGTGATGCTCGGAGTACAAATCCTTTCTGGTCTCGTTCTGGCGATGTTTTATGTACCCACGGAAGGGTTGGCCTTTGATTCAATCATTCATATTATGCGATCCGTGAGACACGGCGAACTGGTGCACAACGCGCATTCTATTGGCGCATCGCTATTTTTCTTCGCCTGTTACCTGCACATCTTCCGCGCCATGTATTACAACGTGTACCGAAAGCCTTATCTCAAAATGTGGATGATAAGCGTGACGTTATACGTGTTACTGATGATCACCGCATTTCTGGGATATAGCCTGATTTGGGGGCAAAAAAGCTACTGGGCCACCACCGTTATTACCGGATTCACTCGTGCGATCCCGTGGGTGGGAGATACGTTGTATTCGTTTTTAGTCGGCGGGTATGCTCCAGGAACACCCACATTAGGCCGGTTTTATGTGCTTCATTTTATTATCCCCTTCGTCATTGTCGGGGGAACGATATGGCATATCCGCACCGTACAGTCCGCATTTGCGCAGGCAATGAAAAAGACATTTACGCAGAGCGAGTCCCGGAAACTGTTTTTCGATTATAAAATCACCGACAGTGATGCCATCAAGCTCACTCTTTTCATGATGCTGTTCGCCTGGTTTTTATTCTTTGCCCCGCACTATCTCAGCAGCGCCGACAATTTTATCCCGGCAGATCCCACCGTAACGCCCGCTGTCGTGGCGCCTGAGTGGTATTTTTTGCCGTTCTTTTCCATTTTGCGCTGCTTCCCAAACGAACTTCTCGGGATAGCCGCCATGTGTGCTTCAGTGCTGATTTTTTATTTTCTCCCCTGGCTCGACACTTCACGCGCCCGCTTTCGCAATTACAGCAAGCTCGTTAAATGTGGTTTTTGGCTCTGGGTTGCTAATGCATTCTTTTTAGGATGGCTGGGTTCAAAAGCGCTGGTCGGTCCCGACCTGCCTGACGGTTTCAGTAATGAAGAGGGCTGGATACGCGCGGCATCGCAACTTTCAACGCTGGTTTACTTCGGATGGTTTGTCATCGTACTGCCCTGCCGACGTTTTCTGGAAAAGCAGGATTAACCGCCATGAAGGGATTAGTAAGATATAGCGTTTTATGGCTGTGCATTCTGAGCACCAGCGCTGTCTGTGCGCAAGAGACGCCACCTCGCCAGGCGTGGAGTTTTAGCGGCATAACGGGCCACTATGATAAAGAACAACTGCGGCGCGGTTTACAGGTCTACGAAGAGAAATGCCGCGCCTGCCACGGGATGGTTCATCTTAATTTTCGCACCCTGACAAAGCCAGGCGGGCCCGAACTCTCGCTCACAGAGGCAAAGCGTCTTGCCAGCGGCTACGTCTTTCCCGACATTCAGGATGATGGTCAACCCGGCGAGCGGGAAGGCAATCTCAATGATACGTTTATCTCGCCCTACCTTAACGATCAGGAAGCAAGGTATCTTAATAATGGCGCCCTTCCCGTCGATTTAACCTATATCGTTCGCGCCAGAACATACGACCGGGGGTTCCCGCAATTTCTGTTCGATGCCTTCTTGCCCTATACCGATCAGGGGGCGGATTACGTCTATGCCTTGTTGACCGGTTATCTGCCTGACGACCCGGAAATGAAGGCAAACCGATACGCTCCCGGCGGCATAATTAACATGCCGAAGCCGTTGTCTGATGGGGAGATCAACTGGTCAGAAAAGGACGATATACCAGAAACCGAAGAGCAGTACGCGCGGGACGTTACGGCTTTTCTGGCATGGGCTGCCGATCCGGCGCTTGAACAGCGAAAGCATCAGGGCCATTACGTAATGAGTTATCTGGTCATTATGCTGGCATTGCTGCTGATTTTGCGCCGATTAAAGAGACGCTCGTCAGAAAAAACGAGTGAGAGTGGTTAAGACAATGACCAGTCAGTCCAACGCTGACTGGTCTTCAACCGACGCGATACCTTAGCTGTGACGGCGATTGTCGTTACGGCGGCAGCGTTTGTCGTAGTGGCGAACCCACCAGTAACGATCGCTCACCTGCTCATGCCCACCTACGCGGGCGCCTGCCAGCCAGAGAATGGCACCAACAAAGATGCTCAGCACCGCACCATGTGCAAAAAATTGTGGCAGGTTAAACTGCGGTAACTGGTTTAAAATAGAATAACCAACACCAACCACCATGACCACTAACCCCAACCCCATGAGCACGTTACCGAGTAACGAAGCGTTTTTGCGTTTCATATGTCACCTCCGGAACTTTTGGGTTGTTTCAGGGAATACCCCTAATCCTTATGTGTAAAGTATAGACAACACTGTGCTTTATGAGTGCGTGGGCGATCACAATTACAACCTGTTATTCAACAAAACTTTACAAATAACCCTCTGAACAGCTTGACTTTCCAATAGTTCAAACAGGCAATTATTCAGCTTCCGGCACAATCCACGCTGTTTTTTGTCAAGCGCGGCCGCAGACAGTAAACTACGCGCCAGTTATGGACACACTCAGGACAAAAAACGTGACGATTAAATTGATTGTCGGCCTGGCGAACCCCGGCGCAGAATACGCGGCGACACGCCATAATGCGGGCGCATGGTACGTCGATTTACTGGCAGAGCGACTACGCGCGCCTCTGCGTGAAGAGCCGAAATTCTTCGGTTACACCTCCAGAGTGACCCTCGAAGGGGAAGATGTTCGCCTGCTGGTGCCGACCACGTTTATGAATCTGAGCGGTAAAGCCGTCGGCGCGATGGCCAGTTTTTACCGCATCATGCCCGATGAGATTCTGGTTGCCCACGACGAACTGGATCTCCCCCCTGGCGTCGCGAAATTTAAGTTAGGCGGCGGACACGGTGGTCATAATGGCCTGAAAGATATCATCAACAAACTGGGTAATAACCCTAACTTTCATCGCTTACGTGTCGGAATTGGTCATCCGGGCGATAAAAATAAAGTTGTCGGTTTTGTTCTGGGTAAACCGCCAGTGTCGGAACAAAAGTTAATTGACGACGCCATTGACGAAGCGGCACGTTGTACTGAAGTCTGGTTCAAAGAAGGGTTAACCAAAGCGACGAACCGATTACATGCCTTTAAAGCACAATAAGCAGTGATGTGCGGCATTTTTGCCGCGCGCTGTGTATAATAGGCAAAGTTGTTTACTTTTCTACAATCTGTTTTCTGCAACAGGTTGATTATCAAGATATTAAGGTGATTTAAATCATGGGATTCAAATGCGGTATCGTTGGTTTGCCCAACGTCGGGAAATCCACCCTGTTCAACGCCCTGACTAAAGCCGGTATTGAAGCGGCAAACTTCCCGTTCTGCACCATCGAGCCAAATACCGGTGTAGTGCCGATGCCCGATCCGCGTCTGGACAAACTGGCTGAGATTGTCAAGCCGCAGCGCATTCTCCCTACCACCATGGAGTTCGTCGACATTGCCGGTCTGGTAAAAGGCGCGTCGAAAGGCGAAGGCCTGGGTAACCAGTTCCTGACAAACATCCGTGAAACCGAAGCGATTGGTCACGTAGTACGCTGCTTTGAAAACGACAACATCATCCACGTTGCGGGGAAAGTAAACCCGGCGGAAGATATTGACGTTATCAACACCGAGCTGGCGCTGTCCGACCTTGATACCTGTGAACGCGCCATTCACCGCGTGCAGAAGAAAGCCAAAGGCGGCGATAAGGACGCGAAAGCTGAGCTGGCCGCGCTGGAAAAATGCCTGCCGCACCTGGAAAACGCCGGCATGCTGCGCTCACTGGATCTGACAGACGAAGATAAAGCGGCGATCCGCTATCTGAGCTTCCTGACGCTGAAGCCGACCATGTACATCGCTAACGTCAACGAAGATGGCTTCGAAAATAACCCGTACCTGGATCAGGTTCGCGCCATTGCCGATGCAGAAGGCTCTGTCGTGGTTCCGGTTTGTGCCGCTATCGAGGCCGACATCGCAGAACTCGACGATGCTGACCGTGACGAGTTTATGGCTGAGCTGGGTATTGAAGAACCGGGTCTCAACCGCGTAATTCGCGCTGGCTACAAGCTGCTGAATCTGCAAACTTATTTTACCGCTGGCGTGAAAGAAGTACGCGCGTGGACGATTCCTGTCGGCGCAACCGCACCGCAGGCTGCGGGTAAAATTCACACCGATTTTGAGAAAGGCTTTATTCGTGCGCAGACCATCGCTTTCGACGACTTCATCACGTACAAAGGTGAACAAGGCGCGAAAGAAGCCGGTAAGATGCGTGCGGAAGGCAAAGACTACATCGTTAAAGACGGCGATGTGATGAACTTCTTGTTCAACGTCTAATAAAATTTGTTGTCTTATGAGGTTTCAATAAACCTCGTAAAGGCCACAAAAAGCCATAAAATCCACGCAATTGCGTGGATTTTTTATTTAAAGCGTATCCGTTGATATCATGGAAGTGCGGTCGGAACTGAGTATAGCGGTGGTTATAATCTGAATAGCCACCCATTTTGTAGACGCCTTAAGTGGTTGTAGTTATAAATTATCCTTTGTATGAGGCTTCTTGTCCGCAATGACAGGTGAAAGTCGGCTAAAAACGATATTACATGTTATTTAATCATATCCAGAATGTCTTGAGCCTTTTGAAATAGCTCGTCATAAGTGACAATCTCAACGTTTGTCATACTATTTCTGAATAGTTCAAATGATTTGTATTGACTATTATTTTTAAGCTCTGACTCAAGTGTACCAATAACAATTAAGCATTTAGGATTGAATGCCGAAAATGAATCACCTCCGTTACCTTCACTTAGCTTGAAGTATTCTTTCATTAATTGGTCTTTATAATTTAACACCTGAACAAACGCCCCAGATAGTTCTTCGCTAATTGAATAGGCATTAGTTCTATATCTTTTCCCCAGTAGTATCGTCTTTGGGGTCTTTATTTCGACCAATACTATATTTCCAGTCAGCCTGCTTGCGTAGATAAAATCGACAAGATTACCACCCGAATTGTTTATCGATTTTCCACCAACATAGCATTTACTGCCTAACTGAAACATACTTTGTGGAAATATCTGTGATAATACAGCAGGACATTTTTGTAGAAGAGTTTGCCAGAATTCCTCGGATGCATTTTCACGATTTACTTTCCAGACACCTATTGCTTCCTCTAAAGAGATTTCGACCTGCTCATCCAGCTTGACCTCTGCTACACACTTAGAGGCAGACACTATTTCTGATATTTTATTTAAATGTTCTTTCCTGGCCTTTCTTAGCCACTCAGCCGAATATATTTCCGGCTGCCTGTCAATAATCGCATGATGATTCGGGCACAACAGAAGATAGTTTTCTGTTTGAAGTAGTTGGTCTGCATTTGTAGAAGGGTTGTGTCTTGGCCCGTGAGAGTGAATGGCTTCAATCGAAGCTATTTCCCCAATAAATGATGAGTCCTGAAGCATGAGGTTTTGATCACAACCTGGAAACGAGCATCGATAGCCGCTCAATATAGCTACCTGCCGCTTCACGCTAGCGGAGAGATGACGTCTTATCTTTCTCTTAAAGGTTACTTTTTCCGCCTCAAATTCCATTAGCACAACCTCAACTTTCGCAGTGTATTTTATTTATCCTGACGCGCATCTTGCAGATGCGTACAGCATATTCGAGTATCTTTACCTGCATCATACGATTTTGTCAGTAGATTTCCACTCACCGTTTTTGAGTGAAGATTCTCCGCAATGAGCATAAATCTGCCCGAAACGGGTATTCATGAACGGAAGCTTTACTCGTCATTGACCCATCTTCGTGAAAGAGACACCTTTCACGAATAACAAAAATCCACGCTCTGGCGTGGATTTTTTTCATAACGCTGCACTTCACATTAATAACCAGCCGCTGACTGCCAGGGCGGGCAATCTCACCCGACTACCCCTGCTCTGCCGCTATTAAATAGGGCGCAATGCTCGCTAATTTCTCCCGGGTTTCTGTCAGTTCTCGTTCCGGCGTAGATTGCGCGATGATTCCCGCCCCCGCCTGTATCCAGCTGCGCTGGCTGTCCTGAAATACGGAACGCAGGACTAGCGCCGCATCAAAGCGCGTATCGTCCAGCAGCAGGATTGCGCCGGAATAAAGCTCTCGCGGCGTCTTCTCAATTTGCATAATCGCGTTCAGGGCAGCGTTTTTAGGGATACCTGAGGCGGTAATCGACGGAAACAGCACGGTAAACGCATCCCAGGCATCCTTGTTTTCCGCAAGCTGACCGCTCACGCCAGACCCCAGATGCTGAACGCTGCCGCGCTGGCGAACCGACATTAAATCTTCAACCACCACGCTGCCCGGCTGGCAAACGGCCTCCAGTTCAGCAATAGCTTCTTTGACAGAAAGGATATGCTCAAGCACCTCTTTACTGTCGTGCAGCAGTTCTGCCTCTTTCGCCTTATTATGCTCCGGGTTTCCCATGCGATCGCGGGTGCCCGCAAGCGGTTCAGTGACCACTTTATTGCCCGTCACTGACATCACCAGTTCCGGGCTAAAACCCAGCGCTTCGCGTCCTTCCTGACGGAACATAAACGAGCGCACAGGCGTGTTTGCCTGTCGCCCGTATAACAGCGTGGCGGGCATATCAATCCGCGATGGCAGGGGAATGGCGCGCGAGACAATCACTTTGACATACTCGCCACGGCGGATCTCCGCAACGGCGCGTGCAACCTGTTGTTTATACGCCTCACCATTGAGGGCGGTATCCACCGCCAGTGGTGCGTTCTGCGTCGTTGTACCGGCCTCTTTTACCCACTCGCACAGACGTCGGCACCCGTCGGCGGAGTCCGCATAAACGGTGACATTTCCCTTTTCAAAAATAAGTTCTTCACGGGGAACGGTTAACGTCAGCAGCGGCCACTCCCCGGCGTCAAAGGTAATCCCCCGCGCATGCGCCGCAAAGTTGAACCCAACCTGTCCATATACCCGACGTCCTTTCACCTGAGGATGCGCCATAAAACGACGCGCGCAGTCGGCAATGGAATCCACCGCCCATTGTTGCTCCCCGGTATCATCAATAAATGTCGCCTGCGTTCCGTCGGCATTAATGTGCAACCGTGCCTGGCACCCTTTGCCTAAATACCAACAGGGCTGACGTTCATAGACATAACACTCTTCTTCTGCGAACTGGCGTAAGACGCCAGAAATCGTCGGTAGCCATTGTTCCTCTGGTAACGCCAGATGTAGAAATTCACTGATTTTCATCCCTTACCTCTCTGTGTTATTCCCGGATCAATCAATTGCGCTTGTCATCAGTTTTCTTGCCGAATGCAGCCGGATATAAGCAACCCACGCCGCCAGCAACGTGAATGCCCCGGCAAACAGGAAGCAGGCCGCATAGCCAAAATGTTGAGCAACAACGCCGCCGATAACGCCTGCCAGAATGGCGATTGCCGCGTCAGTACATTGAAAGAGGGTGAAGTCGACACCGGCCTGCAAAGGCGATGAAAGCGACATCAGCGTGGCGTAAAGACAGACCAGCGCGCAGGCCAGCGAAATGGACTGGACAATGACCAGACACTGGAGAATCGGCAGCAGCAGATGACCCGGCGCCATCATGAGCGTCATCACCACCGCCAGCAGCGCGATCCCCTGGACGCCATAAGCCGTCAACAGCGCTCTGCCGGGTGAGGTGTATTTCATCAGCAATCCGCCGGCCAGCGTTCCTGCTATGCCCGCTGCAATATTGCCGCCGCTGAACAGCGCGCCCAACGCTGACATGCTCAACCCATGATCCAACAACAGCGGTGCCAGAAGAGGCAGCACAAACCGCATGCCTGAATTCAACATCAATACCAGCAGTAAGCCCAGGCGCGCCTGCTTCCTCCTTAGCGCATAACCTAACGCCGGAACATGCGGGATAGTCGCTGTTCGCGTCGGCTCCGTAATGCGCCACAGCGGGAGTGACAGCGCCATAATCAGCACCGCCATCATCAGCATGGCGACAGGCCAGCCGGATGCCGCCGACAGCATCAGAAACACCCCGCCGCCGCACATCATTCCCAGATAGCTGCCGCCGACCTGCACGCTGTTTCCCCAGCCGTAACCCGCGCGGGTCAGTTGATCGACGCAAAAGCCGTCGCTGGCGATATCAATGGTGGAGGCGACCGTGCCTGCCACCATAAACAGAACAAATAACGCGACGATTTGCGTATCGGGAAATCCCCCTTCTCGCCCAAACCAGCCAATCGCTGCGGCAATAGTCAGGATCGCCGCTAGCGCGACCTGACCACGCAGGATTAACATGCGGGAACGGCGTTCCGGGCTACCGGGCGGAAGTCGCCAGCGCTCGATCCACGGCGCCCAAATAAACTTCAGCGCCCAGGGCAGCATAAACAGGGTTGTCGCACCGGCAAGCGCCAGCGAACCGCCAGCAGCGCGCACCAGCGCGGGTAAGGACTGCATAGACAACGCCGATACCAGGCTCTGCGTCACATAGACGCCGGCAATAGCAAAAATCACCCGCCCGGTCGTCAACGTCAGCGGTTTCACATTCGACTGAACATCACTCATGCACCCACTCTCCAGACGCGGAAACCCCGTCGTCGCGCCACACGCGCGCGGCCATTTGCGCCTGCCACAGCGCCTGATAACGTCCATGATGAGAGAGCAATTGCGCATGAGTACCCTGCTCAACCACCTGTCCCTCTTCCATCACCAGAATGTTTCCGGCCCCGGCGATGGTGGATAAACGGTGAGCGATGATAATCACCGTCCGGTTGTGGACCAGGTTATCGATCGCTTTTTGCACCGCCAGCTCGCTTTCAATATCCAGCGCGGCGGTCGGTTCATCGAGAATGACGACCGGCGCGTTTTTCAATAACGCTCTGGCAATGGAAATCCGCTGGCGCTCGCCGCCCGATAGCTGGCCGCCCATCTCCCCCATTGGCGTCAGCCAGCCTTGCGGAAGACGGGAAATAAACTCAAGGCACTGCGCCGCGCGGGCAGCCTCTTCCACCTCCTGTCGCGTCGCCTGTGGGCGCGCGATACGGATATTCGCCAGCAGTGTGTCATCAAACAGCCAGACATCCTGGAAAACAACAGAAATCAGGCTATTGAGCTGTTCCGGCGTCAGGCGGCGAATATCGACGCCGCCAATAGAAATCTGCCCTTGCTGCGGATCGGCATAGCGCATTAACAGTTTAGTGACCGTGGTTTTGCCTACGCCGGAGGCGCCCACCAGCGCGCTCATACTGGCTGCCGGGAACGTCAAAGAAACATGATTAAGCGCGTGGCCGTCGCCTTCTTCGTAGCGATAGCTGACGTTGTCAAAGCGGATATCGTAACGTTCCGGCATCTCGCTTTGCGCTGCGACGGGAAGCGGTGCTATCGCCATAAACTGCTCAATCCGTTGCAGGGCGCTGGCGATCAGTTCCACAACCGAGGTGTAGCTGATAAACATCGCCATCGGTTCTGCGAAGCGCATAATCATCGCGACGGCGGCAATCAGAAAGGCGAGATTCAGAGTGCCCGTCACCACCCAGACGATCCCGGATAACACCACCACCTGTAGGCCCAACTCCACGACGCTGGCGATCAGCATCGTCGCGCCAGCGCCCTGGCGGTGAGTGCGGGTCTGTAAGTTTTCCAGCGCATTGAAATGCGCCAGCAGCGCCCGGCTTTTATCGGCATCGCTGCCGCAGGTGCGCAATACCATCATCCCCTGAGCAAATTCAACGATATCGCCGCTCAGACGCTGGTGCGCTTCCCCCAGCGTCTGCATTTGTCGCCGCATCGCCGGGCGGCGCCAGTAATAAAACGGCACCAGCAGAGGGAAGATCAGCAACATCACCAGCCCCAGCCGCCAGTCTATCCACAATGTCGCCAGCGACGCCGTCAGCGGCGTGACAATGGTGAGCAGCAAAATATTGGCTATCGCAATAACATAATTAAGGTTTTCATCCACGCTGCCCAGCAGCAAGGCGTTCATTTCGCCCGCCCTGCCACGCTGGAGCTTCTCCAGCGGCACGCGGCGTAACTGCTCGCCAAGTCGCAGGCGCAACTCATGGGTGGCCTGCGCCAGATGACCACGGTATTCAAAGCCCAGGCCATACCAGCGTAGCGCCAGCGTCACAATCGCGGCGACGCTGAAGGCCACAGCCCAGTTGAGAAGTTGCGGCGCGTCTCCCCGTAACAGCGCATCAATGATCGGATAAAGACAAGCAAAGGCGATCCCCTGCATGAATGCCGCCAGCAACAGCGCCAGCATACTGCGCCGCAGCATCCTGGCCTGACTGCCAACGCTGGAGATAAGCTGGCGCCAGATGACGCGCCAGGCCAGGTTATCCGCAGGATTATTGTCTTTCATTTTCCACCACCTCTTCCTGTGTTCCACCCGGCACCCAATGCTGCGCCTGCTGATAGTGTTGCCAGAGCCGTTGATACAGGCCGCCCTGCGCCAACAGTTGCGTATGGTTCCCCATTTCCCTGAGCTGTCCGTCGGAAAACAGCAATATCACATCGGCCTGAGTCACCATTGAGAGACGATGCGCGACCATGATGACCGTCCGGCCGCGCATGGCCGCCGCGAGCGCCTTGATAAGCGCCGCTTCGTTTTCCGGGTCAGCAAACGCCGTCGCCTCATCGAGCACCAGGATGGGGCGATCCTGCAAAAGCGCCCTGGCAATAGTAATGCGCTGCCGCTGGCCGCCGGAGAGAAATACCCCGCGTTCCCCGACTCGCGTGTTGTAACCTTCTGGCAACGCGCTAATAAAATCATGGGCCTGCGCCACTCTTGCCGCCGCTATTACCGCCTCCAGCGGCGTATCCGGCGCGCCCAGACGAATGTTATTGGCTATCGTGTCGGCAAAAAGGAAGTTGTCCTGAAACACAAACGAGAGTTGCTTCATCAGGGTGTCCGTCTGCATATCGCGCAGATCCACGCCGCCAATACGGATATGGCCTTTGTCCGGGTCGGCGTAACGCAGCAGCAAGCGCGCCACGGTGCTTTTTCCGGCGCCGCTTGGCCCGACCAGCGCCACAATTTGCCCGGCAGGCACATGAAAGCTCACCTCCTGCAACGCGGCGCCAGTACGCGCTTGCGGATAATGAAAGCTCACCTGCTCAAAGGTAATGCTCGCCTCTTGCGGCTGCTGGTCAGACTGCGGCAGCGATAACTCCGGCATTGCGAGAACCTGATAAATACGCTGAATGCTTAAACGCGTTTGCGCGACCAGGTTATTGAGCATCATCATTGGCATTACGGCTTCGGCCATTCCGCTGCCCAGCAGTAAAACGGCCACCCACGCGATAAAATCGAGACTGCCATAGTGCAACAGACCGTATCCCGACCAGATCAGGACAAACAGGGTCGGGAGAGGATTCAGAATCGAGAAGGAAAAACGCGCTGAAAAACCGGCTTTGCGATACCAGGTTTTGAGCACATCGACCCACTCTTCAAGGGCGCGTTGATAGCGCAAAAAACTGGTGCTGCCGCTATCAAACGTTCTCACCACGGGCATGGCCTGCACGAACTCAATAACCGCCGCACTGACCTGCTCGCGCGCCTTATGATAACGCTGAGCCATATCTTCCGAACGCTGGCGGGCAAGCACGAGAACAACCGAGCCAAACACCAGTACCCCCAGCGTCGCGATTGCCAGCCGCCAGTCCAGCCAGAACAAGATAACGATTGTCGCCAGCGGCATGATGATCGCGCGGGCATAGAGCGGCGTGCTGTCGGCCACAAAAATATGTAACGACTTCACGTCATCCAGCATCACTTTCGCCACTGACCCGCTGCCCATTTGCTGTAACACGCCAGGCGGAAGCTGCAATGCTTTACGGGCTAACCTGCTGCGCAGAATGTTCTCCAGATGAAAAGCCGCGTAATGAGAGGTGTTGAACGCCTGCAAGCGCAGAACAAAAGTTAAGACCACGCAGCCGATCACGCCGCCCAGCGGCCAGGCCGGAATAGCGTCAGGCGTCGCGCGAATGTCACGCAGGCTCCACGCCAGAAAAAGGAGCGCCCCCAGGCTGGTTAATGCCGCCAGCCCCGCCAGCGCCATAGCTAAAATAACCTTCCTGCGAACCGGTGTAATCACCTGCCAGAGAGGAAATCGGGACAGCGATTCAGTATTGGATGATTGAGATGACATGGGAGTAACTGAATTTCCTGATGAATTTTTACGGACGCCAAAAACGACAATTCAGGGTGGCGTTCTGAGAATTAATGTGAATAATAACCATTATCAATAACTCATCTACCCCATTCGGTTCTATTTATACCCTAAATAGTTCGAGTTGCAGGAAGGCGGCAAGCGAGGGAAGCCCCAGGAGCTTACAGAAGTAAGTGACTGGGGTGAGTGACAAATCTGTCTGGAACAGATTTGAACGTCGCTTGCGGCGGCCCGTAAGGGCGAGGCCCAGGGATGGGCCGAGTAACCCGTAGCCAACGCACATGCAACTTGAAATATGACGGGTATATGCCCGCATTGGTCTAAGCCACAGGGAGATAACCAGGTCATGACGGAGTCACCGCAAACGCAATCTGAAATCTCTATTCACCAGTTGGTGGTCGGGAAACCTGCAAACGATGGCAATATTCCTGCTCAGTGTGAACTGCTGCGCTGTTCGTTGCAGGAAGGTATGGATATTTTGCTCTGGAGGGGCCATTTTGCGCGGCCCGAGACGTTGCAGCTACACGACGATCTGGGCAGGATTAACTTCTCGTGCATCCTGGAAGGCACATCGCGCTTTGCGATTCAGGGACTCAGGCGCCGCACCGACTGGGAGCTTGCGCGCAATCGCCATTACATTACCCATACGCCAGACTGCCGTGGCAGCGCCTCCTATTGTGGCCGATTCGAGAGCATTACCCTCTCCTTCAGCCCTGAAACCCTCGCGCTGTGGGTGCCGGATATTAGCGCGGTCATTAAGAATAAGATCGACTCCCACTGCTGTTGCCAGCAGCAGCGTTGTAATGCTGAAACCCACTTAACGGCTCAGGCCTTGCGTCACGCGCTGATGCGCATGCACGGCGGCTTCAGTCATGAACAAAAGCCGTCGACGCTATGGTTGCAGGGGCAAAGTCTGGTCATGCTCAGTCTAGTGCTGGATGAACATCGCGAAGACGCCAGTTGCCTCTCCTGCCACTTCAACCCGATGGAACGCCAGAAACTGCTGCGGGCGAAGGATCTGCTGCTGGCTGATCTGACGCAAGCGCCGGGCGTCGCGGAGCTGGCCAGAGAGTCCGGTCTGAGCGTTCTCAAAATTAAGCGAGGCTTCCGCGTTCTGTTCAACAACAGCGTCTATGGCCTGTTTCAGGCTGAACGAATGCAGGAAGCCAGAAGACGCCTGGCCAACGGCAATACCTCCGTCATGACGGTGGCGGCCGATCTGGGCTATGCCAACGCCAGCCATTTCTCTGCCGCCTTCCAGAAACAGTTTGGCGTAACCCCTTCGACCTTTAAACGCGTGATGTAACCGGGGTCGCGCCCCCCTAAATTTCTCCCTGACAGAGGCCCGGATACCCCATCCGGGCCTCTGTTCTTTCCGCCTGTTACCAACCCGAAACGGGCATAAATAAACCCGTTTCGGGTAGCATCCAATTGTTAATAATTATTATTCTCATATGAGCAATGCTTTTCGGTAAGACGTGCCATCAGGAGGAAGAATGATTTCTGGCGCACCATCTCAGGATTCGCTGTTACCGGACAACCGCCACGCGGCTGATTACCAACAATTACGCGAGCGGCTTATACAGGAACTGAATTTAACGCCGCAGCAGTTACATGAAGAGAGCAATCTGATCCAGGCTGGCCTGGATTCAATAAGATTGATGAGATGGTTACACTGGTTTCGTAAAAATGGCTACCGCCTTACCCTTCGCGAGCTGTATGCCGCCCCCACGCTGGCGGCATGGAACCAGTTAATGCTCAGCCGGTCGCCGGAGAACGCGGAAGAAGAAACGCCGCCCGACGAATCATCCTGGCCGAACATGACCGAAAGTACCCCCTTCCCATTGACGCCGGTACAGCACGCCTACCTGACGGGCCGCATGCCGGGGCAGACGCTTGGCGGCGTGGGTTGCCACCTGTATCAGGAGTTTGAAGGCCATTGTCTGACGGCGTCGCAGCTGGAGCAGGCCATCACGACCTTGCTGCAACGCCACCCAATGCTGCATATCGCCTTTCGCCCCGACGGGCAGCAGGTCTGGCTACCGCAACCTTACTGGAACGGCGTCACCGTTCATGATTTACGCCATAACGACGCTGAAAGCCGCCAGGCCTATCTGGACGCACTGCGCCAGCGCCTGAGCCACCGTCTTTTACGCGTGGAAATCGGCGAAACGTTTGATTTTCAGCTGACGCTATTGCCGGACAATCGCCACCGCCTCCATGTCAATATTGACCTGCTGATTATGGATGCCTCCAGCTTTACGCTTTTCTTCGATGAGCTTAACGCCCTGCTGGCCGGAGAATCGCTGTCGGCTATCGACACCCGCTATGATTTCCGTTCGTATTTGCTGCACCAGCAGAAGATCAATCAACCACTGAGAGACGACGCGCGCGCTTACTGGCTGGCGAAAGCATCGACGCTTCCCCCCGCGCCCGTCTTGCCGCTGGTCTGCGAACCCGCCACGCTACGTGAAGTCCGTAATACCCGACGCCGCATGATTGTCCCGGCAACACGCTGGCACGCCTTTAGCAACCGGGCCGGCGAGTATGGCGTGACGCCAACAATGGCGCTGGCGACCTGCTTTTCTGCCGTGCTGGCTCGCTGGGGCGGCCTGACGCGTCTGCTGCTTAACATCACCTTATTCGACCGCCAGCCGCTGCACCCGGCGGTTGGCGCAATGCTTGCCGACTTCACCAATATTCTTCTGCTGGATACCGCCTGCGATGGCGATACCGTCAGCAACCTGGCGCGTAAAAACCAGCTCACGTTTACGGAGGACTGGGAGCATCGCCACTGGTCCGGCGTCGAGCTACTCCGTGAACTCAAACGCCAGCAGCGCTACCCCCACGGCGCCCCGGTGGTATTTACCAGCAATCTGGGGCGTTCCCTCTACAGCAGCCGCGCAGAATCGCCGTTGGGCGAGCCGGAATGGGGCATCTCGCAAACGCCGCAGGTCTGGATAGATCATCTGGCGTTCGAGCATCACGGCGAGGTCTGGCTGCAATGGGACAGCAACGACGCGCTGTTCCCTCCGGCGTTAGTCGAAACATTGTTCGACGCCTACTGCCAGTTGATTAACCAACTCTGCGATGACGAAAGCGCCTGGCAAAAGCCGTTCGCAGATATGATGCCCGCCAGCCAGCGCGCGATACGCGAACGGGTCAACGCCACCGGCGCCCCCATTCCCGAAGGTTTGCTGCATGAAGGCATTTTCCGTATCGCTCTGCAACAGCCGCAGGCGCTGGCGGTAACGGACATGCGTTATCAGTGGAATTATCATGAGCTGACAGACTATGCCCGCCGTTGCGCAGGCAGGTTAATCGAGTGCGGGGTTCAGCCCGGCGATAATGTGGCTATCACGATGTCGAAAGGCGCAGGACAACTTGTTGCAGTTCTGGCCGTCCTGCTGACCGGGGCGGTTTACGTTCCGGTTTCGCTGGACCAGCCTGCCGCACGGCGCGAGAAAATCTACGCTGACGCTAGCGTCCGGCTGGTGCTCATTTGCCAGCACGACGCCAGCGCCTGGTCAGACGATATTCCCGTCCTTGCCTGGCAGCAGGCCATTGAGGCGGAGCCGATCGTCAACCCGGTGGTACGCGCCCCCACGCAACCGGCCTACATTATCTACACCTCCGGCTCTACCGGCACGCCGAAAGGGGTAGTCATTTCTCACCGGGGAGCGCTCAACACCTGTTGCGATATCAATACCCGCTATCAGGTTGGCCCACATGACAGGGTGCTGGCCCTCTCCGCCCTGCATTTTGATTTATCGGTTTACGACATTTTTGGCGTACTGCGCGCGGGCGGCGCGCTGGTTATGGTGATGGAAAATCAACGGCGCGATCCTCACGCATGGTGTGAGCTGATCCAGCGCCATCAGGTCACGCTCTGGAACAGCGTCCCGGCGCTGTTCGATATGCTGCTGACCTGGTGTGAAGGTTTCGCCGACACCACGCCGGAAAACCTGCGCGCAGTGATGCTTTCCGGCGACTGGATCGGGCTTGACCTCCCCGCCCGTTATCGGGCCTTCCGGCCACAAGGACAATTTATCGCGATGGGCGGTGCCACCGAGGCGTCTATCTGGTCTAACGCCTGCGAAATTCACGACGTCCCTGCCCACTGGCGCTCCATCCCTTACGGTTTTCCGCTAACCAACCAACGCTACCGGGTGGTGGATGAACGGGGCCGGGACTGCCCTGACTGGGTGCCGGGTGAATTATGGATTGGCGGCATTGGGGTCGCGGAAGGCTATTTCAACGATCCCCTGCGCAGCGAGCAGCAATTTTTGACGCTCCCGGACGAGCGCTGGTATCGCACCGGCGATCTCGGCTGCTACTGGCCAGATGGCACAATCGAGTTCCTCGGTCGTCGCGACAAGCAGGTCAAAGTCGGAGGATATCGCATCGAGCTGGGCGAAATCGAAAGCGCGCTCAGCCAGCTGGCGGGGGTGAAACAAGCAACCGTTCTGGCGATCGGCGAAAAAGAAAAAACGCTGGCGGCATACGTGGTTCCTCAGGGCGAGGCTTTTTGCGTTACCGATCATCGGAACCCGGCACTGCCGCAGGCGTGGCACACGCTTGCGGGAACATTGCCCTGTTGCGCTATCTCGCCAGAGATCTCCGCAGAACAGGTAGCCGATTTCCTTCAGCATCGCCTGTTAAAACTGAAGCCGGGTCACACCGCTGGCGCCGATCCTCTCCCCCTGATGAACTCACTCGCTATCCAGCCGCGCTGGCAGGCCGTGGTGGAACGCTGGTTAGCATTTCTGGTGACGCAACGGCGACTGAAGCCCGCTGCTGAAGGTTATCAGGTCTGCGCTGGTGAAGAACGCGAGGATGAGCACCCGCATTTCAGCGGACATGACTTAATCTTATCGCAAATTCTTCGCGGCGCCCGCGACGAACTGTCGTTACTGAACGACGCGCAGTGGTCGCCGGAAAGCCTGGCCTTCAACCATCCGGCCAGCGCCCCGTATATTCAGGAACTGGCGACAATTTGCCAACAGCTTGCACAGCGCTTACAGCGCCCGGTACGCCTGCTTGAGGTGGGAACCCGCACTGGCCGCGCCGCAGAATCGCTGTTAGCACAGCTCAACGCCGGACAGATTGAGTATGTCGGGCTTGAGCAGAGCCAGGAGATGCTGCTGAGCGCCCGGCAGAGGCTCGCCCCCTGGCCTGGCGCCCGTCTGTCCCTCTGGAATGCAGACACGCTGGCGGCGCACGCTCACTCGGCGGACATTATCTGGCTTAATAACGCCCTGCATCGTCTGCTGCCGGAAGATCCCGGGCTCCTTGCGACATTACAACAGCTTGCCGTTCCCGGCGCGCTGCTCTACGTGATGGAGTTTCGCCAGTTAACGCCGTCCGCCTTGCTCAGCACGCTTCTGTTAACCGATGGGCAGCCGGAGGCCTTGCTGCATAACAGTGCCGACTGGGCGGCATTATTTAGCGCAGCCGCCTTCAACTGTCAGCATGGCGATGAGGTCGCGGGGTTACAACGCTTCCTCGTACAATGCCCTGACAGGCAGGTGCGCCGCGATCCCCGTCAACTTCAGGCCGCCCTCGCCGGGCGCCTGCCGGGGTGGATGGTGCCGCAACGGATCGTCTTCCTCGACGCCTTACCGCTGACGGCTAACGGGAAGATTGACTATCAGGCGCTGAAGCGTCGTCATACCCCTGAAGCGGAAAACCCGGCCGAAGCGGATTTACCGCAGGGCGACATTGAAAAACAGGTTGCCGCCCTCTGGCAGCAACTCTTATCGACTGGCAATGTCACCAGAGAAACCGACTTCTTCCAGCAAGGCGGCGATAGCCTGCTGGCGACCCGTCTGACCGGGCAACTTCATCAGGCAGGTTATGAAACGCAATTAAGCAACCTGTTTAATCATCCCCGACTGGCGGATTTTGCCGCCACGCTGCGTAAAACCGACGTCCCGGTCGAACAACCATTCGTCCACTCCCCTGAAGATCGCTACCAGCCCTTTGCGCTTACCGACGTGCAGCAGGCTTACCTGGTGGGGCGTCAGCCAGGCTTTGCCCTGGGCGGCGTCGGCTCACATTTCTTTGTTGAATTTGAAATTGCCGATCTGGATCTCACCCGGCTGGAGACGGTCTGGAACCGATTAATCGCCCGCCACGATATGCTGCGCGCCATCGTGCGTGATGGACAGCAACAGGTGCTCGAACAGACGCCCCCCTGGGTGATACCCGCACACACCCTCCATACGCCTGAAGAGGCGTTGCGGGTACGCGAAAAACTGGCGCATCAGGTACTCAACCCCGAAGTGTGGCCGGTATTCGATCTCCAGGTCGGATACGTGGACGGGATGCCTGCCCGCCTGTGGCTGTGTCTGGATAACCTGTTGCTTGACGGTCTGAGCATGCAGATCCTGCTGGCGGAGCTGGAGCACGGCTACCGCTACCCGCAACAGTTGCTTCCGCCGCTGCCCGTCACCTTCAGGGATTATCTGCAACAGCCCTCGCTACAGTCGCCCAATCCAGATTCTCTGGCATGGTGGCAGGCGCAGCTTGATGATATTCCTCCGGCGCCTGCGTTGCCGCTGCGCTGCTTGCCTCAGGAGGTTGAAACACCGCGCTTCGCCCGCCTGAACGGCGCGCTGGACAGCACGCGCTGGCATCGGCTGAAAAAACGGGCGGCTGACGCCCATCTCACCCCGTCGGCCGTGCTGTTGTCGGTGTGGTCAACGGTTCTCTCTGCATGGAGTGCGCAGCCTGAGTTCACGCTTAACCTTACGCTTTTCGACAGGCGACCGCTGCACCCGCAAATCAACCAGATTCTGGGCGATTTCACCTCGCTGATGCTGCTGAGCTGGCATCCCGGCGAAAGCTGGCTGCACAGCGCGCAGTCACTACAGCAGCGGCTGAGCCAGAACCTCAACCACCGCGATGTGTCAGCCATCCGCGTGATGCGTCAACTGGCGCAACGGCAAAACGTGCCTGCCGTTCCGATGCCCGTCGTCTTTACCAGCGCGCTGGGCTTTGAGCAGGATAACTTCCTCGCCCGGCGTAATCTGCTCAAACCGGTCTGGGGCATCTCCCAGACGCCGCAGGTCTGGCTCGATCACCAGGTTTATGAATCCGAAGGCGAACTGCGCTTTAACTGGGATTTTGTCGCCGCGCTGTTTCCTGCCGGGCAGGTGGAGCGCCAGTTTGAACAGTATTGCGCATTGCTAAACCGAATGGCCGAGGATGAAAGCGGCTGGCAACTGCCGCTCGCCGCGCTGGTGCCTCCCGTTAAACACGCAGGGCAATGCGCAGAACGCTCACCGCGCGTATGCCCTGAGCACTCTCAGCCACACATTGCGGCGGACGAGAGCACCGTCAGCCTGATTTGCGACGCCTTCCGCGAGGTGGTTGGCGAGTCTGTCACACCCGCAGAAAACTTCTTTGAGGCGGGCGCAACGTCGCTGAATCTGGTGCAACTGCACGTTTTGTTACAACGTCACGAATTTTCCACCCTGACGTTGCTTGACCTCTTCACCCACCCTTCTCCTGCCGCCCTGGCCGATTATCTGGCCGGCGTCGCCACGGTGGAGAAAACAAAACGTCCTCGCCCTGTTCGCCGTCGTCAGCGGCGGATATAGCGCGAAGCAAACTGATTTTCCCCGGAACGCCATCGCGAACGCCTGGCGTTCCATTGACTTTGTGAATCTTAGGAAACGGGACCGATTATGGATAACTTGCGCTTCTCTTCTGCGCCGACAGCAGATTCCATTGATGCATCGATCGCTCAACACTACCCGGACTGCGAACCTGTCGCGGTTATCGGCTACGCCTGCCATTTTCCTGAATCGCCGGATGGCGAAACGTTCTGGCAAAACCTGCTGGAAGGTCGTGAATGCAGCCGACGCTTTACGCGCGAAGAGCTTCTGGCCGTCGGTCTGGATGCCGCCATCATTGACGATCCTCATTATGTCAATATCGGTACGGTGTTAGACAACGCCGACTGCTTCGACGCCACCCTGTTTGGCTATTCGCGACAGGAAGCGGAGTCGATGGACCCGCAGCAGCGCCTGTTTTTGCAGGCGGTCTGGCATGCGCTGGAACATGCCGGTTATGCCCCCGGCGCCGTCCCCCATAAGACCGGCGTTTTTGCCTCTTCCCGGATGAGTACCTACCCCGGTCGCGAAGCATTGAACGTGACAGAAGTCGCGCAGGTAAAAGGTCTGCAATCTCTGATGGGCAATGATAAAGACTATATTGCCACCCGCGCCGCGTACAAACTCAACCTGCACGGCCCGGCGTTATCGGTACAGACCGCCTGCTCCAGTTCGCTGGTTGCCGTGCATCTGGCCTGTGAAAGCCTGCGCGCAGGCGAATCCGATATGGCGGTTGCCGGCGGCGTGGCGCTCTCTTTCCCCCAGCAAGCGGGCTACCGCTACCAGCCCGGAATGATTTTCTCTCCTGATGGTCACTGTCGTCCTTTTGACGCCTCGGCTGAGGGCACCTGGGCCGGTAACGGTCTCGGCTGCGTGGTGCTGCGTCGCCTGAGAGACGCGCTGCTGTCAGGCGATCCGATTATCTCGGTGATCCTCTCCAGCGCGGTCAACAACGACGGCAACAGAAAGGTCGGCTATACCGCCCCTTCCGTCGCAGGGCAACAGGCAGTCATCGAAGAGGCGTTAATGCTGGCGGCGATCGACGACAGGCAGGTAGGTTACATTGAAACCCACGGCACCGGCACACCGCTGGGCGACGCGATTGAAATTGAAGCGTTACGCAACGTCTATGCGCCTCGCCCGCAGGATCAGCGCTGTGCGCTCGGCTCCGTGAAAAGTAATATGGGCCATCTGGATACCGCGGCGGGCATTGCCGGACTGCTGAAAACCGTTCTGGCAGTCAGCCGCGGGCAAATTCCACCCTTACTGAATTTTCACACCCCCAACCCAGCGCTGAAACTTGAAGAGAGTCCCTTTACCATACCGGTGTCGGCGCAGGCGTGGCAGGACGAAATGCGCTATGCGGGCGTCTCCTCCTTTGGTATTGGCGGCACCAACTGCCATATGATCGTCGCCTCGCTGCCCGACGCGCTCAACGCGCGCCTCCCCAATACGGATGGCGGCAGAAAAAGTACCGCGCTGCTGCTCAGCGCCGCCAGCGACAGCGCGTTGCGGCGGCTGGCGACGGATTATGCCGGGGCGCTGAGGGAGAATACGGATGCCAGCAATCTGGCCTTCACGGCCCTGCACGCGCGCCGTCTCGATCTTCCCTTCCGCCTGGCGGCGCCATTAAACCGTGAAACCGCTGCGGCGCTCAGCGCCTGGGCCGGTGAGAAATCGGGGGCGCTGGTTTACAGCGGCCACGGCGCCAGCGGCAAGCAGGTGTGGCTGTTTACCGGCCAGGGCTCGCACTGGCGCACTATGGGTCAAACGATGTACCAGCACTCAACGGCGTTTGCCGACACGCTGGATCGCTGTTTTTCCGCCTGTAGCGAAATGCTCACGCCGTCACTGCGCGAAGCGATGTTTAACCCCGATTCGGCGCAGCTGGACAATATGGCCTGGGCGCAGCCAGCGATTGTCGCGTTTGAAATCGCGATGGCGGCGCACTGGCGCGCTGAAGGACTGAAGCCAGACTTCGCCATTGGGCATTCCGTCGGTGAATTTGCCGCTGCCGTCGTCTGCGGACACTATACGATTGAACAGGTCATGCCACTGGTTTGTCGGCGCGGCGCGCTAATGCAGCAGTGCGCAAGCGGCGCGATGGTGGCGGTATTTGCAGACGAAGACACGCTGATGCCGCTGGCTCGCCAGTTTGAGCTGGATCTCGCCGCCAACAACGGTACGCAACATACGGTATTTTCCGGGCCGGAAGCCCGTCTCGCGGTATTTTGCGCCACGCTCTCGCAGCATGATATTAACTATCGTCGCCTGAGCGTAACCGGCGCGGCGCACTCCGCTTTACTGGAGCCGATACTCGATCGGTTCCAGGACGCCTGCGCGGGGCTGCACGCAGAGCCGGGGCAAATACCGATTATTTCCACGCTCACCGCCGACGTCATTGATGAGTCAACGCTCAACCAGGCGGATTACTGGCGCCGACACATGCGCCAGCCGGTGCGTTTTATCCAGAGTATTCAGATAGCGCATCAGCTCGGCGCCCGCGTTTTTCTGGAGATGGGGCCCGATGCCCAGTTGGTTGCTTCCGGGCAGCGCGAATACCGCGATAACGCATACTGGATAGCCAGCGCCCGGCGTAACAAAGAGGCGGGCGATGTCCTCAATCAGGCCCTGCTCCAGCTTTACGCTGCCGGCGTCGCCCTACCGTGGGCCGACCTGCTGGCGGGCGATGGACAACGTATCGCTGCGCCATGTTATCCGTTTGATACTGAGCGTTACTGGAAAGAGCGCGTCTCCCCGGCCTGCGAGCCTGCCGACGCAGCGCTGTCTGCCGGGCTGGAGGTGGCGAGTCGCGCCGCGACAGCGCTCGATCTCCCCCGTCTGGAAGCGCTTAAACAGTGCGCCACGCGACTGCACGCCATCTACGTCGATCAACTGGTACAACGCTGTACCGGCGATGCCATTGAGAACGGCGTGGACGCCATGACCATCATGCGCCGTGGACGTCTGCTGCCCCGCTACCAGCAGCTACTCCAGCGCCTGCTGAATAACTGCGTGGTCGACGGCGATTACCGCTGCACCGACGGGCGATACGCTCGCGCCCGCCCCATTGAACATCAACAGCGGGAATCACTGCTGACGGAACTTGCCGGTTATTGTGAAGGTTTTCAGGCTATTCCCGACACCATCGCCCGTGCCGGCGATCGGTTATATGACATGATGAGCGGCGCGGAAGAACCGGTGGCGATTATCTTCCCGCAAAGCGCCTCCGACGGCGTGGAGGTGTTGTATCAGGAATTCAGCTTTGGCCGCTATTTCAACCAAATCGCCGCCGGGGTATTACGCGGCATTGTCCAGACGCGTCAGCCCCGCCAGCCGTTGCGTATTCTTGAAGTTGGCGGCGGAACCGGCGGCACCACCGCGTGGCTGCTGCCGGAACTCAACGGCGTTCCGGCGCTGGAGTACCACTTCACCGATATCTCGGCGCTGTTCACCCGCCGCGCCCAGCAGAAATTCGCCGACTATGATTTTGTGAAGTATAGCGAGCTGGATCTCGAAAAAGAGGCGCAGTCTCAGGGTTTCCAGGCACAGTCTTACGATCTTATCGTGGCAGCGAACGTGATTCACGCCACCCGCCATATTGGTCGCACGCTCGATAATCTGCGCCCCCTGCTCAAGCCGGGCGGGCGCCTGCTGATGCGCGAAATCACCCAGCCAATGCGTCTGTTTGACTTCGTTTTCGGCCCGCTGGTTCTTCCACTACAGGATCTCGACGCCCGCGAAGGCGAGTTATTCCTCACCACCGCTCAGTGGCAGCAACAGTGCCGCCACGCTGGATTCAGCAAAGTGGCGTGGCTACCGCAGGATGGCAGCCCGACCGCCGGGATGAGCGAACATATCATTCTCGCCACGCTGCCCGGTCAGGCGGTTAGTGCCGTAACATTTACCGCGCCATCAGAACCCGTGTTGGGGCAGGCGCTGACGGATAACGGTGATTATCTCGCCGACTGGTCCGATTGCGCAGGTCAGCCTGAACGGTTTAACGCCCGCTGGCAGGAGGCCTGGCGTCTGCTCTCACAGCGTCATGGCGACGCTCTGCCTGTGGAACCGCCCCCCGTCGCCGCCCCGGAGTGGCTGGGGGAGGTTCGCTTAAGCTGGCAAAACGAAGCCTTTTCCCGCGGTCAGATGCACGTTGAAGCCCGTCATCCTGCTGGCGAGTGGCTGCCGCTATCGCCCGCCGCGCCTCTTCCTGCGCCGCAGACGCATTATCAATGGCGCTGGACGCCCCTCAACGTCGCCAGCGTTGACCATCCGCTTACCTTCAGCTTTAGCACCGGTACGCTTGCGCGCAGCGACGAGCTGGCGCAATACGACATCATTCACGATCCGCACGCCTCTTCGCGACTGATGATTGTTGAGGAGAGCGAGGATACGCTGGCCTTAGCGGAGAAAGTGATAGCGGCGCTCACCGCCAGCGCAGCCGGATTGATTGTGGTCACTCGCCGCGCGTGGCGAGTCGAAGACAATGAGGCACTCTCTGCGTCCCATCACGCGCTATGGGCCTTGCTTCGCGTCGCGGCCAACGAACAGCCGGAACGGTTGATTGCCGCCATCGATCTCGCCGAAAACACTCCGTGGGAAACGCTGCATCAAGGGTTGAGCGCAGTCTCACTATCACAGCGCTGGCTCGCCGCGCGGGGTAACACCCTCTGGCTCCCTTCACTGGCGCCCAATACGGGATGCGCCGCCGAATTACCGGCAAATGTGTTTACCGGCGATAACCGCTGGCATCTGGTGACCGGAGCGTTTGGCGGATTAGGCCGCCTTGCCGTGAACTGGCTCAGAGAAAAAGGGGCGCGACGCATCGCCCTGCTGGCGCCGCGCGTGGATGAGTCATGGCTACGCGATGTGGAGGGCGGGCAGACGCGCGTCTGCCGTTGTGATGTGGGCGATGCCGGGCAACTGGCCACGGTTCTTGACGATCTGGCGGCCAACGGCGGTATTGCCGGAGCGATTCATGCCGCTGGCGTATTGGCTGACGCGCCCTTGCAGGAGCTTGATGACCACCAACTGGCTGCCGTTTTCGCGGTAAAAGCGCAGGCGGCAAACCAGCTGTTGCAAACCCTACGCAACCACGACGGACGCTATCTTATTCTCTACTCTTCCGCTGCCGCCACCCTCGGCGCGCCGGGTCAGAGCGCCCATGCGCTGGCCTGCGGCTATCTGGACGGGCTGGCCCAGCAGTTTTCCACCCTTGATGCGCCGAAAACGCTCTCTGTCGCCTGGGGCGCATGGGGAGAAAGCGGTCGGGCGGCCACGCCGGAAATGCTGGCGACGCTCGCCAGCCGTGGTATGGGCGCGTTAAGCGATGCCGAAGGCTGCTGGCACCTGGAACAGGCGGTGATGCGCGGTGCCCCGTGGCGACTGGCGATGCGCGTTTTTACCGACAAAATGCCCCCATTACAACAGGCTCTGTTTAACATCAGCGCCACAGAAAAAGCCGCAACGCCGATCATTCCTCCTGCTGATGACAACGCCTTTAACGGCAGCCTGAGCGATGAAACGGCGGTGATGGCATGGCTGAAAAAGCGGATTGCGGTTCAGCTAAGGCTGAGCGATCCGGCGTCACTGCATCCAAACCAGGATCTGTTGCAACTCGGCATGGACTCGCTGCTCTTCCTTGAACTCAGTAGCGATATTCAGCACTACCTGGGCGTACGCATCAATGCGGAACGGGCGTGGCAGGATCTGTCTCCTCATGGACTCACGCAGCTTATCTGTTCTAAGCCAGAGGCGGCGCCTTCCACTTCGCAGCCGGAAGTGTTGCAGCACGACGCCGACGAGCGTTATGCGCCCTTCCCTTTGACGCCCATTCAGCACGCCTACTGGCTGGGGCGAACCCACCTCATTGGCTATGGCGGCGTCGCCTGTCACGTCCTGTTTGAGTGGGATAAACGCCACGATGAGTTCGATCTCGCCATACTGGAGAAAGCATGGAACCAGCTCATCGCACGCCACGATATGTTGCGTATGGTGGTTGATGCCGACGGGCAGCAGCGAATCCTGGCGACAACGCCGGAGTATCACATCCAGCGTGACGATCTGCGCGCGCTTTCCCCGGAAGAACAGCGTATAGCGCTGGAAAAACGGCGGCATGAACTGAGCTATCGCGTTTTGCCTGCCGACCAGTGGCCTCTCTTTGAACTGGTGGTCAGCGAAATCGACGATTGCCATTACCGCCTGCACATGAACCTCGACCTTTTGCAGTTCGATGTGCAGAGTTTTAAAGTCATGATGGACGACCTGGCGCAGGTCTGGCGCGGTGAAACGCTGGCGCCGCTCGCTATTACCTTCCGTGATTATGTGATGGCTGAACAGGCGCGCCGACAGACATCGGCATGGCACGATGCCTGGGATTACTGGCAGGAAAAACTGCCGCAACTGCCCTTAGCGCCAGAGCTGCCGGTGGTTGAGACGCCCCCGGAAACGCCACACTTCACCACCTTCAAATCGACGATCGGCAAGACAGAATGGCAGGCCGTGAAACAGCGCTGGCAGCAGCAAGGCGTCACACCGTCTGCCGCGCTGCTCACGCTGTTTGCCGCCACCCTTGAGCGCTGGAGCCGCACCACAACATTTACGCTGAACCTGACGTTCTTCAATCGCCAGCCGATCCATCCGCAAATCAACCAGTTGATTGGTGATTTTACCTCCGTCACGCTGGTTGATTTTAACTTCTCAGCGCCGGTGACGTTGCAAGAGCAGATGCAACAGACCCAACAGCGCCTCTGGCAAAACATGGCGCACAGTGAAATGAACGGTGTTGAGGTGATCCGTGAGCTGGGCCGTCTGCGCGGATCACAACGTCAACCGCTAATGCCGGTGGTGTTTACCAGTATGCTGGGGATGACGCTGGAAGGCATGACTATCGATCAGGCGATGAGCCATCTGTTCGGCGAACCCTGCTATGTGTTCACGCAAACGCCGCAGGTCTGGCTGGATCATCAGGTCATGGAGAGCGACGGCGAGTTGATGTTTAGCTGGTACTGCATGGACAACGTGCTGGAACCCGGCGCTGCCGGGGCGATGTTTAATGACTATTGCGCCATCCTGCAAGCCGTCATCGCCGCCCCTGAAAGCCTGAAGACTCTCGCCAGCGACATCGCCGGGCACATTCCCCGCCGACGCTGGCCGCTGAGCGCGCAGGTGGACTACGACCTGCGGGATATTGAGCAGGCGACGCTCGAATACCCCGGCATCCGGCAGGCCAGAGCGGAAATGACCGAACAGGGCGCGTTGACGCTGGATATCGTAATGGCCGACGATCCGTCGCCATCAGCGGAGACGCCTGATGAGCACGAACTTACCCAACTGGCGCTGCCGTTGCCTGAGCAGGCGCAGCTTGATGAGCTGGAGGCGACCTGGCGCTGGCTGGAGGCGCGTGCGCTACAGGGGATCGCGGCCACGCTAAATCGTCACGGCCTGTTTACCACGCCGGAGATCGCCCATCGCTTTAGCGCAATAGTACAGGCGCTGTCCGCGCAAGCGTCTCACCAGCGTCTGCTGCGCCAGTGGCTACAGTGTCTGACGGAAAGAGCGTGGTTAATCCGCGAAGGTGAAAGCTGGCGCTGCCGTGTTCCGCTCAGCGAGATTCCTGAGCCTCAGGAAGCGTGCCCGCAAAGCCAATGGAGCCAGGCGCTGGCGCAGTATCTGGAAACCTGCATCGCCCGGCACGACGCCCTCTTCTCCGGGCAGTGTTCACCGCTGGAATTGCTGTTCAACGAGCAGCATCGTGTGACCGACGCGCTGTATCGCGACAACCCCGCCAGCGCCTGTCTGAATCGCTATACCGCGCAGATTGCCGCCTTGTGCGGCGCAGAACGGATTCTGGAGGTTGGCGCCGGAACCGCAGCCACTACCGCGCCGGTGCTGAAGGCCACGCGGAACACGCGGAAGTCGTACCACTTCACGGACGTCTCCGCGCAGTTCCTCAATGACGCCAAAGCCCGTTTCCATGATGAATCGCGGGTGTCTTATGCCTTGTTCGACATCAACCAGCCGCTGGATTTCACCGCCCACCCGGAGGCGGGTTACGACCTGATCGTTGCCGTCAATGTGCTCCACGACGCCAGCCATGTCGTCCAGACGTTGCGCAGATTAAAACTGTTGCTGAAAGCCGGCGGACGTTTGCTGATCGTTGAAGCGACGGAGCGAAACAGCGTATTCCAGCTGGCGAGCGTGGGCTTTATTGAGGGATTAAGCGGATACCGCGATTTCCGCCGCCGGGATGAGAAACCGATGCTCACCCGCTCCGCATGGCAGGAGGTTCTCGTTCAGGCCGGGTTTGCAAACGAGCTGGCGTGGCCCGCGCAGGAATCGTCGCCGCTGCGCCAGCATCTGCTGGTGGCGCGTTCGCCTGGCGTAAATCGCCCGGATAAAGAAGCCGTGAGCCGCTATTTACAGCAGCGCTTTGGCACCGGTCTGCCCGTTTTACAGATCCGGCAAAGAGAAGCGTTATTTACGCCGCTGCATGCCCCGTCTGATGCGCTGATTGAGCCAGCCAAACCCACGCCAGTTGCCGGGGGGAATCCGGCGCTGGAAAAACAGGTGGCTGAACTCTGGCAATCGCTGCTGTCTCGCCCCGTGGCAAGGCATCACGACTTTTTCGAACTGGGCGGCGACAGCCTGATGGCGACAAGGATGGTCGCGCAGCTAAACCGGAGAGGGATTGCCAGGGCTAACCTTCAGGATCTGTTCAGCCATTCGACGCTGAGCGACTTCTGCGCCCATCTACAGGCGGCGACGTCAGGAGAGGACAACCCGATACCCCTTTGCCAGGGCGACGGCGACGAAACCCTGTTTGTCTTCCACGCTTCGGACGGCGATATCAGCGCCTGGCTGCCGCTCGCCAGCGCGCTGAACAGGCGCGTTTTCGGCCTGCAAGCAAAATCGCCGCAGCGCTTTGCCACGCTTGACCAGATGATCGATGAGTATGTCGGGTGCATCCGTCGCCAGCAGCCTCACGGCCCTTATGTGCTGGCAGGTTGGTCGTATGGCGCGTTTCTTGCGGCGGGCGCCGCACAGCGCCTGTACACCAAAGGCGAGCAGGTTCGGATGGTGTTAATCGATCCCGTGTGCCGACAGGATTTCTGTTGCGAAAACCGGGCGGCCCTGCTGCGCCTGTTAGCCGAAGGACAAACGCCTCTGGCGCTGCCCGAACATTTCGACCAGCAGACGCCCGACAGCCAGCTTGCCGACTTTATCAGCCTCGCTAAAACGGCCGGTATGGTGTCGCAAAACCTGACGCTGCAAGCGGCAGAAACGTGGCTCGATAACATCGCGCATCTGCTGCGTTTACTGACTGAGCATACGCCGGGCGAAAGCGTTCCGGTCCCCTGTCTCATGGTGTATGCCGCCGGGAGACCCGCGCGCTGGACGCCAGCAGAAACCGAGTGGCAGGGCTGGATAAACAACGCCGACGACGCTGTGATTGAAGCCAGCCACTGGCAAATCATGATGGAAGCCCCCCACGTTCAGGCTTGTGCGCAACACATTACGCGCTGGCTTTGCGCAACCTCAACGCAACCGGAGAACACGTTATGATGCCGTCCGCCTCCCCAAAACAACGCGTACTGATTGTGGGCGCCAAATTTGGCGAAATGTACCTGAATGCCTTTATGCAGCCCCCGGAGGGGCTGGAACTGGTTGGCCTGCTGGCACAGGGAAGCGCCCGCTCAAGAGAGCTGGCCCATGCGTTTGGCATTCCGCTGTATACCTCGCCGGAACAGATAACCAGGATGCCGGATATCGCCTGTATTGTCGTGCGTTCGACCGTCGCCGGAGGAACCGGTACGCAGCTTGCCAGACACTTTCTGGCGCGCGGCGTACACGTCATTCAGGAGCATCCCCTCCACCCGGATGACATCAGTTCCTTACAAACGCTGGCGCAGGAACAGGGTTGCTGCTATTGGGTAAACACGTTTTATCCGCATACGCGCGCGGGACGCGCATGGCTTCGCGATGCGCAGCAGCTGCGTCGCTGCCTGGCTAAGACGCCGCCGGTAGTCCACGCCACCACCAGCCGACAGTTGCTCTACTCCACGCTGGATTTGTTGTTGCTGGCTCTGGGCGTTGATGCCGCCGCCGTGGAGTGCGACGTGGTTGGCAGCTTTAGCGATTTTCACTGCCTGAGACTCTTCTGGCCGGAGGGAGAAGCCTGTCTGCTGCTTCAGCGCTATCTCGATCCTGACGATCCAGATATGCATAGCCTTATCATGCACCGCCTGCTGCTGGGCTGGCCGGAAGGTCATCTTTCGCTGGAGGCGAGCTACGGCCCCGTCATCTGGTCATCCAGCCTGTTTGTCGCAGACCATCAGGAGAACGCCCACAGTCTCTACCGCAGACCGGAGATCCTGCGCGATCCGCCGGGTCTGACGCGCAGCGCGGCGCCCCTGAGCTGGTGCGACTGCTGCGAAACCGTCGGGCCGGAGGGCGTCAGCTGGTTGCTACACCAGTTGCGCAGCCATCTGGCGGGCGAACATCCACCAGCGGCCTGCCAAAGCGTACATCAGATCGCGTTATCACGTTTATGGCAGCAGATTTTACGTAAGACCGGCAATGCGGAGATCAGACGCCTGACGCCGCCGCACCACGACCGGTTAGCCAGTTTCTACAACGATGATGATAAGGAGGCGCTGTGACGCAATCTGCAATGTGCATCCCGCTATGGCCCGCCCGGAACGGCAATACTGCGCATCTGGTCATGTGCCCTTTCGCTGGCGGCAGCAGTAGCGCGTTTCGCCACTGGCGAGACAATCAAATGGCGAACAGCGCGCTTTCTCTGGTGACCTGGCCGGGGCGCGATCGCCTTCGCCATCTGGAACCGCTCAGAAGCATTACACAACTGGCGGCACTGCTGGCGAACGAACTGGAAGCGTCCGTATCGCCTGACACGCCGCTTTTACTCGCCGGGCACAGCATGGGGGCGCAGGTGGCGTTTGAAACCTGCCGACTTCTGGAGCAACGGGGACATGCGCCGCAAGGACTGATTATTTCCGGGTGCCATGCCCCGCATCTGCATTCTGAACGCCAGCTCAGCCATCGCGATGATGCCGACTTTATCGCTGAACTGATAGACATTGGCGGATGTTCTCCTGAACTGCGGGAAAACCAGGAATTAATGTCGCTGTTTCTTCCTCTTCTGCGCGCTGATTTTTACGCCACCGAGAGCTATCACTACGACTCGCCCGACGTCTGTCCGCCGCTGCGCACGCCTGCGCTGTTATTGTGCGGCAGCCACGATCGCGAAGCCTCCTGGCAGCAGGTTGATGCCTGGCGTCAGTGGCTGAGCCACGTTACAGGCCCGGTGGTGATTGACGGCGATCATTTCTATCCCATTCAACAAGCCCGGTCCTTTTTTACGCAGATTGTCCGCCATTTTCCCCACGCATTTTCTGCAATGACCGCGTTGCAAAAACAGCCCAGCACTTCAGAAAGGTGACGCATGAACTCTTCCTTTGAATCTCTGATTGAACAGTATCCCTTACCCATTGCCGAACAGTTGCGCCACTGGGCGGCCCGTTATGCCTCGCGAATTGCCGTCGTTGATGCAAAGGGATCGTTAACCTACAGCGCGCTTGATGCACGGGTCGACGAACTTGCCGCAGGTCTGTCATCACTGGGTTTGCGTTCGGGGGAGCATGTAATTGTGCAGCTTCCCAACGACAACGCGTTTGTTACCCTGCTGTTCGCCTTGTTAAGACTGGGCGTTATCCCCGTGCTGGCGATGCCCTCGCAACGGGCGCTGGATATCGACGCGCTGATTGAGCTGGCGCAACCCGTCGCTTACGTTATTCACGGGGAAAACCACGCAGAGCTGGCCCGACAGATGGCGCACAAACACGCCTGCCTGCGTCATGTTCTGGTCGCAGGAGAGACCGTGAGCGACGATTTTACGCCGCTCTTCTCCCTTCACGGTGAGCGACAGGCGTGGCCGCAGCCTGATGTTTCCGCCACCGCGTTGTTGTTGCTCTCAGGCGGCACAACCGGCACGCCCAAACTCATCCCGCGCCGACATGCCGACTATAGCTATAACTTCAGCGCTTCCGCTGAACTGTGCGGCATCAGCCAACAGAGCGTATATCTCGCCGTCCTCCCGGTGGCGCATAACTTTCCGCTGGCCTGCCCCGGCATTCTGGGTACGCTTGCCTGCGGCGGAAAAGTGGTGCTGACCGACAGCGCCAGCTGTGATGAGGTGATGCCTTTAATCGCGCAGGAAGGGGTGACTCACGTCGCCCTGGTTCCGGCGCTGGCGCAATTATGGGTGCAGGCCAGAGAGTGGGAAGACAGCGACCTCTCGTCGCTGCGCGTCATTCAGGCAGGCGGCGCCCGGCTCGACCCGACGCTTGCTGAGCAGGTTATCGCCACCTTTGACTGTACCCTGCAACAGGTCTTCGGTATGGCGGAAGGCCTGCTCTGTTTTACCCGGCTGGACGATCCGCATACCACCATTCTCCACAGTCAGGGGCGCCCGTTATCCCCTCTGGATGAAATCCGCATCGTTGATCAAGACGAGAACGACGTCGCGCCGGGCGAAACCGGGCAATTGTTAACGCGCGGCCCTTATACCATTTCGGGCTATTACCGCGCCCCTGCTCACAACGCGCAGGCCTTTACCGCGCAAGGGTTTTACCGCACAGGCGACAATGTCAGGCTGGATGAGGCGGGGAACCTGCACGTTGAGGGGCGCATAAAAGAGCAGATCAACCGCGCCGGAGAAAAAATAGCCGCGGCTGAAGTGGAATCGGCACTGATGCGTTTAGCGGAAGTGCAAGATTGCGCGGTGGTCGCCGCGCCGGACACGCTGCTTGGCGAGCGGATTTGCGCGTTTATCATCGCGCAGCAGGTGCCAACTGACTATCAGCAGTTGCGTCAACAACTGACCCGTATGGGGCTCAGCGCGTGGAAAATTCCTGACCAAATCGAGTTTCTGGACCACTGGCCGCTCACCGCCGTCGGCAAGATAGACAAAAAACGCCTGACGGCTCTCGCCGTCGACCGTTATCGCCATTCTGCCCAATAAGCGCAAACCGACCCGAAACAGGTTGAAATAAACCCGTTTCGGGTAGCACCACTATTAGAAATAGTTATCATTTTCAATTCACCATTGTCGGTATTTTTGGCGTTTCGCCGTCTTACAGGGACTCACAACAATGAAAATGACACGGCTTTATCCTCTGGCCTTGGGGGGATTATTGCTCCCCGCCATTGCTAATGCCCAGACTTCACAGCAAGACGAAAGCACGCTGGTGGTTACCGCCAGTAAACAATCTTCCCGCTCGGCATCAGCCAACAATGTCTCGTCTACCGTTGTCAGCGCGCCGGAATTAAGCGACGCCGGCGTTACCGCCAGCGACAAACTCCCCAGAGTCTTGCCTGGGCTCAATATTGAAAATAGCGGCAACATGCTTTTTTCGACGATCTCGCTACGCGGCGTCTCTTCGGCGCAGGACTTCTATAACCCCGCCGTCACCCTGTATGTCGATGGCGTCCCTCAGCTTTCCACCAACACCATCCAGGCGCTTACCGATGTGCAAAGCGTGGAGTTGCTGCGAGGCCCACAGGGAACGTTATATGGCAAAAGCGCTCAGGGCGGGATCATCAACATCGTCACCCAGCAGCCGGACAGCACGCCGCGCGGCTATATTGAAGGCGGCGTCAGTAGCCGCGACAGTTATCGAAGTAAGTTCAACCTGAGCGGCCCCATTCAGGATGGCCTGCTGTACGGCAGCGTCACCCTGTTACGCCAGGTTGATGACGGCGACATGATTAACCCCGCGACGGGAAGCGATGACTTAGGCGGCACCCGCGCCAGCATAGGGAATGTGAAACTGCGTCTCGCCCCAGACGACCAGCCCTGGGAAATGGGCTTTGCCGCCTCACGCGAATGCACCCGCGCCACCCAGGACGCCTATGTGGGATGGAATGATATTAAGGGCCGTAAGCTGTCGATTAGCGATGGTTCACCAGACCCGTACATGCGGCGCTGCACTGACAGCCAGACCCTGAGTGGGAAATACACCACCGATGACTGGGTTTTCAACCTGATCAGCGCCTGGCAGCAGCAGCATTATTCGCGCACCTTCCCTTCCGGTTCGTTAATCGTCAATATGCCTCAGCGCTGGAATCAGGATGTGCAGGAACTGCGCGCCGCAACCCTGGGCGATGCGCGTACCGTTGATATGGTGTTTGGGCTGTACCGGCAGAACACCCGCGAGAAGTTAAATTCAGCCTACGACATGCCGACAATGCCTTATTTAAGCAGTACCGGCTATACCACCGCTGAAACGCTGGCCGCATACAGTGACCTGACCTGGCATTTAACCGATCGTTTTGATATCGGCGGCGGCGTGCGCTTCTCGCATGATAAATCCAGTACACAATATCACGGCAGCATGCTCGGCAACCCGTTTGGCGACCAGGGTAAGAGCAATGACGATCAGGTGCTCGGACAGCTATCGGCAGGCTATATGCTGACCGACGACTGGAGAGTGTATACCCGTGTAGCCCAGGGATATAAACCTTCCGGGTACAACATCGTGCCTACTGCGGGTCTTGATGCCAAACCGTTCGTCGCCGAGAAATCCATCAACTATGAACTTGGCACCCGCTACGAAACCGCTGACGTCACGCTGCAAGCCGCGACGTTTTATACCCACACCAAAGACATGCAGCTTTACTCTGGCCCGGTCGGGATGCAGACATTAAGCAATGCGGGTAAAGCCGACGCCACCGGCGTTGAGCTTGAAGCGAAATGGCGGTTTGCGCCAGGCTGGTCATGGGATATCAATGGCAACGTGATCCGTTCCGAATTCACCAATGACAGTGAGTTGTATCACGGCAACCGGGTGCCGTTCGTACCACGTTATGGCGCGGGAAGCAGCGTGAACGGCGTGATTGATACGCGCTATGGCGCACTGATGCCCCGACTGGCGGTTAATCTGGTCGGGCCGCATTATTTCGATGGCGACAACCAGTTGCGGCAAGGTACCTATGCCACCCTGGACAGCAGCCTGGGCTGGCAGGCGACTGAACGGATGAACATTTCCGTCTATGTCGATAACCTGTTCGACCGTCGTTACCGTACCTATGGCTACATGAACGGCAGCAGCGCCGTCGCGCAGGTCAATATGGGTCGCACCGTCGGTATCAATACGCGAATTGATTTCTTCTGATCCTTTAAATAAACAGGGATGCCGTCACGGCATCCCTGATGCGCTTATCCCACCCAGGTTATCAATTGCCACATCCCCCCTGCCTCTTCGTCTATGATGTACGTTTAAGAGGATGCTATGGGTGTACAGAAATCTTCGCCTGAAAAGGTAGTATTGGAAGGTGTTATCCCTGGAACATCCCGTCTATCGCCCCCTCATTTGCGATGCAAACAACAATTGATCTTTACCCATTCAAGCTAAACCTGATTACTCAGTAAAACCAGGCAATGTCTTTTCCTTGTTTCGAAAACGATTTCCTTAAATGTGCGCTTATGGTGACTAAAAACTACACTTGTACTTAAATTTAAGTGTACACTCTTTACGAAAACGTTTTCGATAAATAACGGCAGGAGATGAGTATGAGCTGGAGTGGACGTGCAATACGCTCGACGATTGATAAAAGCGGTGAACTTGTGCTGTCTCTGGAGCAGGTCGAACTGGCCGAACCGGGCGACGATGAGGTGATCGTCAGGATCGAGGCGACCCCGGTTAACCCCAGCGACAGCGGCATGCTGTTAGGCCCGGCGGATCTATCTGATATTCGGGAATTCGACAGCCGTGTCACGATGACTGTCCCATCAGAACGTCTGGCGGCTATCGCTGGCCGCCTGGGACAACCCATGCCTGTTGGAAACGAAGGCGCGGGTACCGTCGTGGCCGCAGGGAAAAATGCACAAGCCTTTATCGGTAAACGTGTCGGGATGTCCGGTGGTGGTATGTACGCCGATTACCGCAGGACAGATATGCACAATCTGATTGTGCTGCCCGAGGGCGTGGAAGCAGCCGATGGCGCCTCTATTTTTATTAATCCACTCACCGCACTCGGTTTTGTGGAGACGGCACTTCGGGAAGGCCATAAAGCGCTTGTTCATACCGCAGCGGCATCGAATCTTGGTCAGATGCTACAGCGCATCTGTCTGGCCGATGGTATTCCGTTAATCAATATCGTGCGCACCACTGAGCAGGAAAAGATCCTGCGCGAACTGGGTGCGACTTATGTGCTCAACAGCAAAGAGCCTGATTTTGCTGCCCGGTTGACCGATGCGATTGAAGAGACCGGCGCGACCGTTGCTTTTGATGCCATCGGCGGCGGCAAACTGGGTATTGAAATTATAAATGCTATGGAGCGCGCGGCCGCCCGCAAAACCGCAGCCTATAGCCGCTACGGTTCCACTCTCTTTAAGCAGCTGTATATCTATGGCGGGCTGGACAGTGCCCCGACAGTCCTCGATCGTGGCGGGCTCGGCTATGCCTGGAGCATATCGGGATGGCTGCTGTTTAACTATCTCAACACGGTTTCCCCGGCGGTTCTTCAGCGACTGCGCCAGCGGATCGTCGATGAACTGACGACCACCTTCGCCAGCCGCTACACGCGGACCATCGGCCTGGCCGATCTGCTTGATCCTGATGTCTTACGCGCGCTTGAACGCAAAGCGACGGGCGAAAAATTCCTGATTGATCCGCGAGTGGGCTGAATGCCCACCTGTGAAAAAACCACTTTAACCAGAATAAGCCTTCTCATGAGGCATGGAGAATCCGCATGACAAATTTAGTGAAAATTATCCGGTTCCACGAAAAAGGAAGCGCAGATGTTTTACGTATCGATGAGCTCACTCTACCAGAACCAGGTCCGGGTGAAGTTCGCCTGCGGGTAAAAGCCATTGGGCTGAACCGCGCCGAGGTGATGTTCCGCGAAGGGCAATATTTCCTGGAACCTACTCTACCATCAAACATTGGTTATGAAGCCTCCGGGATTGTCGAGGCGGTTGGCTCGGGCGTGGATGCCGGGCTTATCGGGAAAATCCGCTCCACAGTTCCTGCTTTCCCACTTAATCAATACGGCGTGTATGGCGAAGTCGCTATCGTGCCCGCCGAGGCGCTCGCCGCGTATCCTGAGCGCTTATCATTCGAGGAAGGAACAAGTATCTGGATGCAGTACATCACAACCTACGGGGCGCTGGTGCATAACGGCCATGTCACCAAGGGCGATTACGTCGTGCTGACAGCAGCAACCAGCTCCATTGGGATCGCGGCAATTCAGATTGTTAAAGCAGAGGGTGGGATTGTCATCGCGACCACGCGCGGCGCCGACAAACGGGATGAACTGCTTGCTGCCGGGGCGGATCACGTTATCGTGACTAGCGAAGAAGACGTTGCAACCCGAATTATGGAAATCACCCAAGGCGCTGGCGCGCGGATCATTTTTGATAGCGTAGCTGGTTCCGGTCTGGCCGAACTGGCGCGCGCGACGGCCAAAGATGGCCTGATCATGATTTACGGTAACCTTGCGCCGGAACCGACACCGTTCCCGATTTATGAATCCTGGGGTCAGGGAGCGCAGGGTAAACCATTCAAAATGATGGGCTATACCATGTTCTCAATTACCGGCGACCCGGTCGCGCTCAAAAACGCGGAACGCTACATTTTCGAGAAGCTGGAGAGCGGGCAGCTGAAACCGCGCATCGACCGCACCTTCCCGCTTTCCGAAATCGCCAATGCACACCGCTATATGGAAAAAGGTCAGCAAATCGGGAAAATTGTTGTCGTGATTTGAGGTTGAGCCTTCGTAAAAGGAGATTGCGAATCAGCTTATCTGCACTTCGCTGATTTGGGCGCGTTGATTCCCAAATTATTTCCATAGACAAATAAAGCCACCTGTATCTCAGGTGGCTTTATTATTATTCGATTTCCGTTACCCGGATTAATTTTCGGTTCAGGAATTCCCCCATCCCGATTTCCGATAACTCGCGCCCGAAGCCGGAGTTTTTCACACCGCCAAACGGCAGGCCCGGAGAGTCAGCAAAACAGGAGTTGATATAAACCATCCCGGAGTCAATATGCGACGCAATGCGCTGCGCGTTTTTCGTATCAGCATCAAAGACGTAACCGCCCAGGCCGTAAGGCGTCGCGTTTGCCAGACGAATCGCCTCTTCTTCGCTGTCGACAACATAAAAAGAGAGTACCGGTCCAAAGGCTTCCTGAGTATAGAGTGGGTTAGCCTCAGTAATATCCGTAATAATGGTCGGTTCAAGATAGAAACCCGGACGGTCGACTCTGTTGCCACCAAAAACAATGTTTGCCCCTGCCGCTTTCGCCTCTTCAATCTGTTTCAGCAGCCCCTGCAACGCACGTTCGCTTACCAGCGGGCCGAGCAGCGTCGACGCATCCTCAGGATCGCCAACGTTGATTGCCGCAAACTTCTCTTTGAGCGCCTCCAGCATGCGTTCGCCACGCTCGCGGCCAATCACAATGACGCGCTTAATATTGACGCAACCCTGCCCCGAGTTCCAGGTACGCCCCATCACAACCTGCTCTACAGCATGATCCAGCGGCGCGCCCGGCATAATAATCGCCGGATCGCTACCGCCCAGCTCAAGAATGACCTTCTTCAGATTTCTCCCGGCACGTTCGCCAACGGACGTTCCCGCCCGCTCGCTGCCCGTCAGCGCGACCCCGCGCACCCGGAAGTCGTCAATCAGGCTGGCAATCTGATCGATACTGCAAAACAGGTTGGTGTACGCCCCTTCCGGCGCGCCCGCCTCCTCAAACAACCGTGCGAACGCCAGTGCACACTGCGGGACGTTTTCCGCGTGTTTGAGCATAACGACATTACCGGCGATGAGCTGCGGCGCCGCCACGCGCACCAGCTGGTAATAAGGGAAGTTCCAGGGTTCGATCGCCAGGATAACCCCGATAGGTTCGGAGAGTAACGTCGCACCTGGCTCGCCTGGAATGGCCTGTGCCGCGAGCAAACGCTCACCGTTGGTGGCATAGTAGTCGAGAATATCCGCGACTAAATCAATTTCCATATAGCCAAAGCGCGTCACTTTACCCATTTCAAGCGTCGGGTAGGTCACATACTCATCGCGTTTCTCACGCAGGATTTTTGCCGCCTTGCCGACAATCGCAGCACGCTCAGCCACAGACCGTAAACGCCAGTCGTCGCGATAAAGCGTGTCGGCTTTTTCCAGAGCGGAAAAGACCTCAGCATCGGTCTGCAACGGGAAAGTTTTGAGTAATTCACCTGTTGCCGGGTTAATACTTTGAAAGCTCATAAAGGCTCCTGATCATAAATGCATAAGAGAAAATATAGGGGAACGGCGAGCCTGGGCAAACCGCATCATTTTCCCCTGTCCGTTTTATATTTAGCGAAAACGTTTTCGTAAGAAATTAAAAATAAAGTCATCGTGTTCAGGCAACAGGAGCCTGAACGAACCGTACACAACCCGCGATCGGCGCGTGCCATTTAACAGCATACCGGGTATAAATTTCGGCCTGCGGGGAAAACTCTCCAGGGTTATCGAGCGTGCCGGCCTTAACCAGTAACATGCCGGGCATATTTGTCGCTTCGGTTACCACTGGCGAGCCGCATTCCCGGCAGAAGTGGCGGTGTGACGGCAGTCCGCTGTCGCCTGTATCGGTAAAGCATGCCGTTACTCCCTGCTGTTCATAATCACTTTTTTCCACCAGAAGGTTAACCGAGAATGCACTTCCGCTCGCTTTCTGACAATGGGTACAATGACAAACCACCACCGAGCGGGGCGGTGTTTTCATTCTGTAGCGGACGGCACCACACAGGCATCCTCCTTCCACCAACGTCATGTTCTTTCTCCTTTGTTAATTTTATCGAAAACGTTTTCGATAATTAAGTAAACAATACCCTGACCGTGTGTGGCCGTCAAGGCAGGGAAATTGGCAGGTTATACTTTCTGGAAAAATTCACTACCGTGTGAGGAGCGCAGGATCAGCTCGGGCGACCACACCTCCTGTAGTGTTTCGACCGGTTTACCGTTCATGTGCGCCAGAAGCAGCTGGACCATTCGCTGGCCCGCTTCCTGGGTTGGCGCGGAAAAGGTGGTTAACGGCGGATTCAGGTAAGGTCCGAGCGGGTGGTTGTCGCAACCAATAATTGCCACATCGGTACCGGGGCGCTTTCCGGTTTCCACAATGGCCTGCATCGCGCCGCTGGCAATCAAATCGTGGCCGCACATGATCGCCGTTGGCGGATTTTTCATCGCCAGCAGCTTTCTGGCACCCGCTAATCCGCCTGTTTCGGACAGCTCCCCGTCAACAATCAGAGCAGGATCAAAAGATAGATTTGCGGCATCCAGCGCCGCCATGTAGCCTGCCCGCAAGTGGTGGCTGAGCATGAGGTAGTCTGGAGTATTGAGAAGCCCGATGCGGCGGTGCCCCAGGCCGATAAAGCGCGCGGTGCCGTTGCGCCCGGCAACAGTGCGGTCAATATCAACGAACGGGAAAGGATTGCCCGTTTCACTTCGTCCGAGAGTGGCAAATGGCACGCTGCGATCCTGCAAAAACTGGATTCTGGCATCCTCTTTACGCGTTCTGCCAAACATCACCGCATCAACACGCTGTTGTTCAACCAGGCGTCTGAAGCTGTCTATCTCCGATTCAATGCTTCTTCCGGTGACAATAACCAACTGATAAGGCGTTTTTTCCAGTTCCTGGTCGATTCCGGCCATTAGATCGAGAAAAAAAGGTTGTGCAAAGTGGGCCTGAGGATACGAAAGCACAAACCCGATGGTTTCCGACGTTCCGCTGCGCAAACGCCGTCCCGCCGGATCGGGCGAGAAGCCCAGTTCAGACGCGGCGGCAAGCACGCGTTGCTTCGTGGCTTTACTCACATCCTCCCGGCCATTCAGCGCCTTGGATACCGTAGAGACGGACAACCCGAGGTGCTGTGCCAGTTTTACGATATTGATCCTTTGCTTCATCCCATGCCACCAGAATTGATTGATTTATCGAAAACGATTTCGATTAAATATAACAGATTGGCTTTTTTAAAACTATCAGGATGCCCTGTCCCCACATCATTAGTACCGTGCGGACATTAGCAATGTCCCCTCCTGGCACAACACAGTCAGTCTAAAGCGCCGTCAGGTCTGCCATAATCGTACAGCAGACCTTATACCTGAAAGCCCATTCCGAACCGCATTCTGGACGTTCTAGCGCAACAGTATCTTACCCAGCAGATAAGTTGTTGCCTGTCCGCCGATGTGGACTCGATCCCCCACTCGCTGGCAGCGTAAATCTCCGCCACGTTCGGCGCCCTGGTGCGCCAGCATCTGCGTTTTTTTCAGTTTTTCAGCCCAGTATGGAATTAGCATGCTATGTGCTGAACCTGTAACGGGGTCTTCCGCCACGGCTTCTCCCGGGCAAAAGAAACGGCTGACAAAATCGTATTTCTCTTCGCCGGGCGCGGTTATGCAAACCATTTTTCCCAGAGGGAGCATGGCATTAATGTTCGGGCGTAGCGCTTCTACCTGCCGTTGATTATCCAGCACGACCATGTAATCACGCGCCACGCGCACTTCTTTGCATTCTGTGATGCCCAACGTTTCCAGCAATAAGGACGGCGGCACGACGGGCTCGGTTTCCCAGGCTGGAAAATCAAGCGTCAACCACTCGCCGCTGCGTGCTACTGTCAATGGGCCAACAAACCGGGTATCAAAATGGATAGTCGCGCCCGGGTAATCAAGATGTTCAAAGATGACGTGCGCGGCAGCAAGTGTGGCATGCCCACACAGATTTATTTCCCCTTGAGTGGTAAACCAGCGCAACTCGAAGCCGTTTTCATTTGGGACAAAAAAAGCCGTTTCTGACTGGTTATGCTGTTTGGACATTTTCAATAATGTCTCATCAGGCAACCACTCGGTGAGCGGACACACGGCTGCGGCATTGCCGCCAAAAGTAGCCGTGCTAAAGGCATCAACCATGTAAAAATCAATTTGTTGCATAGCGCAAACCTCGAATCATTCTTTGAGCCCCCCCACTCTACCATGCCTCGACAACGCGCAATCTCGTATTTTTCATCGTTTGATGTTCGGCTTCGGCGCCATTCCGTTGCTGGCGGTGTATCCCAATACCAGACGACATTTAAACAACGTCGCAACACCCCATTGACCTTCAAGTGAACTTTAAACTTATACTTTGAAAAGGCCAATGGGCCGGGACACTCGTCTGAAATTGTCGAAGAGGAAGTGAGATGCAAACGATTCTGGGGGCAAGCGGACAGATTGCCCGGGAACTTGCTCGCGAGTTAACGCATTCTTACAGTGCTGAACTGAGGCTTGTAAGCCGTAATCCACAGAAGGTAAATGACAGCGATAGCCTTATGCCCGCTGATTTACTGGATGCCAGTCAGACACTGGAAGCGGTTAAAGGAAGCCGCATTGTCTATTTTGCGGCGGGTCTGCCGCCGGATGCCGACCTCTGGGAACAGCAGTTTCCGGTAATGCTGCAAAACGCGCTGAACGCGTGTCGGACAGTGGGGGCAAGTTTTGTTTATTTTGACAATACTTATATGTACCCACAGGACAGCAGATTGCAGACCGAGGAAACGCCGTTCCTGCCGTCAGGGCGCAAAGGGCGGGTTCGGGCCCTGATGGCAAACAAAGTGCTGGAGGAGATGCGCCGGGGCGACATCCCTGTGCTTATCGGGCGCGCGCCCGAGTTTTATGGGCCGGGAAAAACCCAGAGTTTTACCAATGCCTTAATTTTAGACAGACTTAAAGCAGGGAAAAAACCACGCGTGCCATTACGTGACGACACGTTACGTACGCTCATATGGACCCCCGATGCCAGTCGGGCTTTAGCGCGTCTTGGCAACACCCCTGATGCCTTCGGTCAGACGTGGCACCTGCCCTGTTGCGATGAACGGCTCACCTATGCGCAGTTCGTTTCTCTGGCCTGTAACGTGTTCGGGAAAGAAACGTCATGGTCTGTCCTGAGCAAATTCGCCTTGTTCGCCGCCGGTATCTTTTCCAAAGGCCCACGGGAACTCCGGGAACTCCTGCCCCGCTATCAACATGATAACCTGTTTGATTCATCAAAATTTAAGCGGCGATTCCCGGACTTTCAGATAACAACGTACCGTCAGGGACTGGAAACCCTTTACCGTGAATGGAAAGCGCCACTCACCGTAAAGAAAGACAAATAAACAACCACGCAGGTGGTATCGCTAATCAACCCCTGACATTAAACAGGTAGAATCAGATGAAACTCATTGAGATAACAGAAGCTGGCGGCCCTGAAGTTCTGAAGGTAAGCCAGGGAAAAATGCCGGAATGTGGTGAGAACGATGTCCTGATCTCAGTTAAAGCGGCCGGCGTGAATCGCCCGGATATTATGCAGAGAGAGGGAAAATATCCCATGCCAGAGGGTGTTACGCCGGTTCCAGGGCTGGAAGTCGCGGGTATCGTACACGCAATCGGGAAAAACGTTGCTCACTTTTCAGTTGGCGATCGCGTCTGTGCGCTCACCAATGGCGGGGGATATGCAGAATTTTGCGCCGTTCCGGCAGGTCAGGTATTGCCTGTCCCACAAAATTTAAGTTTTACAGAAGCAGCTGCGCTCCCGGAAACATTCTTTACGGTATGGGCCAATCTTTTTTCGTTGGGAAAAGTGAAAAAAGAGGATGTTGTTTTGATCCACGGTGGCGCAAGCGGCATAGGGACGACCGCGCTGGCGTTGTGTAATGCCATGAATATTAAAGCGTTCAGCACCGTCGGAAGTGACGATAAAATTCCGTTCCTGCAACAATATGGGGAAGTCATTAACTACAAAACCCATGATTTTGAAGAAGAAATCCTCAGCAGAACCGACGGAAAAGGCGTTGATGTTATTCTTGATATTGTCGGCGCCGCTTATTTTAACAAGAACCTTCGCCTTCTTAAAAAGGACGGTCGGCTCGTACTGATTGGATTTATGGGGGGCAGGATGGTTAAGGAATTTGATATCCAGGAACTGATTCTTAAAAGAGCGGTGGTAACCGGTTCAACGATGAGGAGCCGGGACGCCGCTGAAAAGGAAGAAATCGCCCAACAGCTCATACAAAAAGTATGGCCTTTAATCGAAGCCGGAAAGTGTAAACCCGTCATTCACCAGACAGTTAAATTTGAGGATGTCCGTCAGGCACATACATTACTGGATGCCGGAACTCATATCGGTAAAGTTATCCTTACCCTTGAATAAACACAGAGGGCGGGAGCATCCCCTGTCCCGCCCTGAGCAATTATACAATCCTCAGCGGGCCAGCCCCTGGTAACCGGGTTATCAGATTTGCGCCCATTAACGTTGCCGGCGTGTAGGCCCCTCCTGCAACCCGGTTCATCATCAGGTGCTCAACCACCGCTAACGCCCCCATAATGGTCAGGGTATAACCATTCGGTGTACGGATACGGGCGGTTTTTTTGTCGCCACGGGCGTTGATGGCCTCTCCCCACACAAAAGAGGGCGTCTGTTCACGTTTTATTTCTCCGGGGCCTTTCACCGTTCGGGATATATAAGCCTTGAGGAGCTTCTGAACCCACGCCAGTCGCAGCAATGGCCTGATGTAGTTTGCTCTCCGGGCCTGGGAAATCATGCGCGTCGACCCCGGCAAAAAGACCTGAATGTCTGGAATACCTGTCGTGTAATACGCCGTGGACACGTCCCCCCAGGGGATTGTCATTGCGTCCTTCTCGCCATCGCCGAAGTCAATACGGCGAACTTCATAAGCAAGCGGCACGGTAATGATCTTCCCTCCTCGCCGAATTTTTCCGCCCTGCGCCAGCCCCTCGATCGCCGTTTTCGCCGTACCCGGAGAAAAAACAGAGCGTGAATCGAATCCCAGGTTGAGGCGGATCGCATCCGGCAGGGCCTCCTTCAGGGTGGCCGCCACGCAGTCCGTAGGAATAACGTCAAACCCGACGCCGGGGCACAATACAACACCGGCATCCCGGGCACGGGTATTCAGCAGTTGTGCCGCCTCGAACACGTCAATCTCCCCTGTAATATCAAGATAATGGGTTCGGGTTTGCAGGCAGGCCTCCATCAAAGGCGCCGCAGTGGCGGAGAACGGCCCCGCACAATTTAATACCAGAGCACACCCTTCGAGCTGTCTGAGCAGTTCAGCCGGGTTATCAAGGGCGAAGGCGTGAGCCTCAAGCCCGAGATTGCGAGCCAGAGAGTCTATCGTTTCTTGCCTGCGCCCCGCCAGAACTGGCCTGAATCCTCGCCGTACGGCCTCACGGGCAATCATTTCTCCGGTGTAACCGTTCGCGCCATAGATCATCCAGCGCAGAAATTCTGGATGGGAATGTTGCTCATTCATTGCATTAACCCCTTTAATAAATAAATTGCCCGGCTTACGTCACAGCATAACCTTAAAGTTAACTTCAAGGTCAATATCCCCCGTCATACTTCACATTGCATGTACGTTGGTTGCGCCGTAACGGTGACAGTTCAAATCTGAGCCAGGAGGTATAACGTAATGATTAAATTCACCAGCGAATGATAAAGCCAATACCATTACTTTTATTCCGCCTTATTTTTATTCGTCATTGATTGTCAGACGGCAAAATAACGATTAAAATAGTTTCTATCGCATTCACCCTTCGTTGAATCCTTCTCATTACATCTTCAGAGAAATCGTCAGTCATGATTATCAGACCAGAGCAACATTGGTTTTTTCGATTATTTGATTGGCATGGCTCGGTATTGTCAAAAATAACATTTCGGTTATTTTTAAACCTTGTCATGTCAGCTATCGCAATTATCATTTATCAATGGTATGAGCAACTGGGCATCCACTTAACCGTTGCCCCTTTTAGCCTGCTGGGGATCGCAATCGCTATCTTTCTCGGCTTTCGCAACAGCGCCAGCTACAGCCGTTTCGTTGAGGCACGGGGACTGTGGGGAACCTTACTGATTGCCGAGCGTTCCATCATCCGTCAGTTAAAAAATTTGTTGCCGAATGACGTTGAGCTACATAAAAGAATTTCAGGTTATCTGATTGCCCTTTGCTGGAGCCTGAAACATGAATTACGCAAAACCGACGCCGGATATGATATGTACCGAATTCTGCCCCGGCATATTCTTACCCAGGTCATGTTCAGCCCGATGAAAACCAACCGGATATTATTATTGATCGGCGATGAAATGGCAGCATTGCGTGAACAAGGCAAGCTGAGCGATATTACATTCGGCCTCATCGATAATAAAATAGATGAAATCGCCCACGTTATTGGCGGCTGTGAACGAATTGCAAATACCCCGGTACCGTTTGCTTATACATTAATACTCCAGCGAACCGTTTATCTTTTTTGTACCCTTCTTCCTTTTGCGCTGGTTGGCGACCTGCATTACATGACGCCATTCGTGTCCGTTTTTATTTCCTATACCTTTTTATCCTGGGATTCCCTGGCGGAAGAACTTGAAGATCCCTTTGGCACATCGGCTAACGATTTACCGCTCAACGCGATTTGCAACACCATTGAGCGCAATCTGAAAGAGATGACCGGGCAACAACCCCTGCCGGAGCCGCATCAGCCCGATCGCTACTTCAATCTGACCTGAGTCCATTGCCCGCTATCCACCAATGTACGACAGGTTTTGCGTAATGCCGGTGTTCCCCTGATGTAAAAAATGCGTCTGTTTTTTATGCGTCAGCGCATCGGCAATACGCATCTTAAGGGCATCCTGCTGCGTATCGTCTTGCAGCACGTCTCGTAAGTCGACCCCGCCATCACCAAAAAGACATAAATGCAGTTTGCCGATGGAAGAGACGCGCAGCCGGTTGCAACTGGCGCAGAACGTTTTTTCATAGGGCATGATCAGGCCGATTTCGCCTGCAAAGTCCGGGTGGCAAAAGACCTGTGCCGGGCCATCACTGCGCTGGCGAATCTGGCGCACCCAGCCGCGTCGCAGCAGTTCATCACGCAGCACCGCGCCCGAAATATGATGGCGTTGAAACAGCTCGCTGCCCTCACCCGTTTCCATCAGTTCGATAAAGCGCAACTGAATGCGACGAGGCTTAATCCAGGCCAGAAACGTGTTCAGTTGATGATGATTCACATCGCGCATCAGAACCGTATTCACCTTAACCTTTTCAAAACCGGCGGCAAACGCCGCATCAATACCGTTCATCACGTCCTGAAATTTATCCTGCCCGGTGATGGCATAAAACTGGCGAGCGTCCAGACTGTCCACGCTGACGTTGATGGCGGTTAATCCGGCCTCACGCCAGCGTGCGACGTCACGCGCCAGGCGATAGCCATTGGTCGTTATCGCAATCTGGCGAATCGCCGCATTTTCACGCACCGCCGCGATAATATCGATAAAGTCGCGGCGTAAGGAGGGTTCCCCGCCGGTAAGACGGACTTTTTCCGTACCCAGCGCGGAGAACGCGCGGGTGACGCGGCGAACTTCATCCACCGACAAGAATGACTTGTTGCTCACGCCGCCGGGTTTGTACCCGTCTGGCAGACAGTAGGTACAACGAAAGTTGCACACATCGGTAACGGACAGACGTAAATAGGTGAATTTACGCTGCCATGAGTCCATAAGCGGTTGCATAGATAACCTCGGGAGACAACGAACAGGCAAGCCACATCACGCTGATGTGGCCTGAGACAGGAAGTAAGACGTGTTAGTGGGTTTTCATCCCCGCCGCCAGCATCAGCAGCTTAAACCCGGATGCGACGACGGCCAGCGCCATAACGCTTGCCGCCCAGATGATGACCATCCAGCCCACCCTTTTCCACCAGGCGCGTGGGGCGGTATCCGCAGGTTTAGCGTGCTCTGTGTCTGATAGTGAAGCCATTAATGATACCCCTCATCAGGATTAATTTTTCCGCGAAAGACGTAGTAACTCCAGCAGGTGTACATCAGAATCACCGGGATAATCAGTAACCCGCCCACCAGCATAAAGCCCTGGCTTTGCGGCGGTGACGCGGCCTGCCAGATAGAGATCGACGGCGGAATGATATTGGGCCAGATGCTGATGCCCAGCCCGCTGAATCCCAGGAAAATCAGTCCAAGGGTCAGCATAAACGGCCCATAGCTCGCTTTGCGGTTATAGGCGGAACGCACAATTCCCCAGCAGCAAACCAGCACTAACAGCGGGACAGGCGTAAACCAGATGATCTCTGGCAGGCTGAACCAGCGTTGAGCAATCGCCGGATGCGTCAACGGCGTCCACAGGCTGATAATGACGATGATCGCCAGCAGCAGCAGCGTCAGGATAATCGCCTTCTCCGACATGCTTCGGTGCAGCGGGCCTTCCGTTTTCATGATAAGCCAGGTGCAGCCCAGTAACGCATAGGCCACCACCAGCCCCACGCCGCAGAACAGCGGGAAAGGCGCCAGCCAGTCCATCGTCGAGCCGCTGAACGCCCGTCCGGTTACCTGCAAGCCGTTAACCAGCGTTCCCACGGCGACGCCCTGGCTGAAGGTTGCCAGCACAGAACCGCCGATAAAGGCTTTATCCCAAAGCGGACGGTGTTCCGGCGTCGCTTTAAAGCGAAATTCAAACGCCACGCCCCGGAAAATCAGCCCCAGCAGCATGGCGGTTAACGGCACGCTGAGCGCATCGACAATCACCGCATAAGCCAACGGAAACGCGCCATATAACGCCGCGCCGCCCAGCACCATCCAGGTTTCATTGCCATCCCAGACGGGAGCCACGGTATTCATCATCATGTCGCGCTCTTTCTCGTTCTTATTGAACGGAAAAAGAATGCCGATCCCCAGATCAAAGCCGTCCATCACGATGTACATCAACGTTGCGAAAACAATGATGACGAACCAGATTATTGACAGGTCGATGCCCATTTTATTCTCCCCTGCGTGTGTTCATGGGTTCGCTCACCGCCGATAACGGACGCGCTGGCGTACCCCCCTGAGCGATATCATGCGCATGCTCGCGCACTGGCCCCTTTTTGATCAGCCGCACCAGGTAGAGGTAGCCTACTCCAAAGACGGACGAATAGACGAGGATGAACGCCAGCAGGCTGACGGACATGTGCATGTCGCCGTGTGCGGAAACAGCATCACGCGTGCGCTGCAAACCGTAGACCACCCACGGCTGGCGGCCAATCTCGGTGGTAAACCAGCCCGCCAGAATAGCGATTAATCCTGATGGCCCCATGCAGAATACGAACCACAGGAAAGGACGACACTGATACAACCGGCCACGCCAGCGCAGCCACGCGCTCGCCACCCCGGTCAGGATCATCAGCATCCCTAGCCCCGCCATTATCCTGAACGACCAGAAAATGATGGTTGAGTTCGGGCGATCCTCTTTCGGGAACGACTTCAGCGCGGGCACTTGTTTGTCGAGGCTGTGCGTCAGAATCAGGCTTCCCAGATAAGGGATTTCAAGGCTGTACTTCGTTTTTTCCGCATCCATATCCGGTACGCCAAACAGAACCAACGGCGTGGCTTCGCCTGGCGGGTTTTCCCAGTGCCCTTCAATCGCCGCAATTTTCGCCGGCTGATGTTCCAGCGTATTGAGACCGTGCGCATCGCCAATCACCGCCTGAACCGGTGCGACAAACAGCGCCATCCACAACGCCATCGAAAACATCTTTCTGATCGCGGGCGTGTCGTTTCCTTTCAGCAAATGCCAGGCTGCCGACGCGCCGACGAAGAAAGCGCTCGCCAGAAACGCCGCCGTGGACATATGCAATAAACGGTACGGGAACGACGGGTTAAAGACGATGGCCATCCAGTCCACCGGCACGACAACGCCGTTCTCAATCGCGTAACCCTGCGGCGTTTGCATCCAGCTATTGGAAGAGAGGATCCAGAACGTTGAAAACAAGGTTCCCAGCGCAACCATACAGGTCGCGAAGAAATGCAGCCCCGGCCCGACGCGCTTCCAGCCGAACAGCATCACGCCCAGAAAGCCCGCCTCAAGGAAGAATGCCGTCAGAACTTCATACGTCAGCAACGGACCGGTGATACTTCCGGCAAATTGTGAAAAGCCGCTCCAGTTAGTCCCGAACTGGTAAGCCATGACCAGGCCTGAGACCACCCCCATCCCAAAATTGACGGCAAAGATCTTTGACCAAAAATGATAAAGGTCGCGATACGTTTCATTTTTGGTTTTGAGCCATAGCCCTTCAAGGACGGCGAGAAAACTTGCCAGGCCAATTGTTATTGCGGGAAAAAGAATGTGAAAAGATACGGTAAAGGCAAATTGTATCCTCGCAAGGTGAAAAGCATCTATTCCAAACATAATTCCCCCCACGGAGTCGACATTGACTGATTTATTTTGTACAACGCTTTCATTTCCAGCCTTTTTCTTTGATTAATAGCGATTTTCTGAATATTTCAGAGCAGGTGAATCTAATAATTTTCGGCGTGTTTAATTAGTCTCAAACAATTATTCAAAAAGTTCAAATAGGTTAAATTTAATAAGTGATAGATAACATTTATTATGATAATGATAAAATCCTGTTATAATTTCTTTAAATCGACAGCGCAGACGCCGCATAATCCGGGCAAACCCCGCGAATTAACTGGGTTCCACCATCTGTTATATAAAGTTTTACATAACGAATAATAAAAGATGTTGCTGTTATCTCCCGGATAGAGACAACTGTTTGTATTTATTAACCATCACCATTACCCATTTTTTAAATAAGGTTAATGGCTTTTCAAATGGATATTTGTCCGGCTGGCTTTTATTTATATAACGCGCAGCCGCTAAACGTAATTGTTAAATACACTGGAATAACCCTACCTGTTATGTAGCTATTTCAGGATGCCAATGTGACCAGAATAGTCAGGAGTTCATATGAATAAGAAAAGACGTTCAGTTCCCGGAGTCAGACACTATGACGGTCCTGCTGGCGGCTGGGGCGCGTTAAAAGCAACGGCCATTGCCGTTCGTACACAAATGGACGCGCTTGAAGCACCCGTTACCCTGTTACGCACAAATCAGCCAGACGGCTTTGACTGCCCAGGATGCGCATGGCCGGATAAAGAACATAAATCAACGTTTCAGTTTTGCGAAAACGGTGCGAAGGCCGTCACGTGGGAAGCGACAAGCAAGCGCGTCACACCGGCGTTTCTGGCCAAAAATACCGTCAGCGCGCTGCTGAAGAAAACAGATTTCGAACTTGAAGGGTATGGTCGCCTGACTCATCCGCTGGCCTATCACAAAGAAAGCGACACATTTCGCCCTGTCGAATGGGAACAGGCCTTTGCCCGCATCGGCGAAGTGCTTCGCGGTCTCTCCCCTGAACAGGTGGAATTTTACACGTCCGGTCGCGCCTCCAACGAAGCGGCATATCTGTTCCAGCTTTTTGCGCGCGAATACGGCAGCAACAATTTTCCCGACTGTTCCAATATGTGCCACGAAGCCACCAGCGTAGGCCTGCCGCGCTCAATTGGCATCGGTAAAGGAACCGTATCGCTGGATGATTTTGAAAAGACGGAACTGGTGATCGCTATCGGCCATAACCCAGGGACAAACCATCCCCGTATGATGGGGACGCTGCACGAGCTTGCGCGCCGCGACGTGCCGATTATCGTCTTTAACCCGCTGCGAGAAAGAGCGCTGGAACGCTTTGCCGACCCGCAGAGCATCATCGAAATGGCGACCTACAGTTCAACCGACATTGCCTCAACCTATTTCCAGGTCAGGGCTGGCGGTGATGCCGCCGCGCTGAAAGGCATTGCCAAACATGTGTTGCAGCTGGAAGCCGAGCGTGGCGATGTTCTGGATCGCGAGTTTATCGCCGCCCATACGCTGGGCTTTGACGATTTTGCCGCAGATATTGCCGCAACCTCCTGGGAATCCATTGAGCGCGAATCAGGTTTAAACCGTGAGCAACTGGAAAAAGTCGCGGAAGCCTACGCCAGGTCCAACGCCACCATCATCACCTACGGCATGGGCATTACCCAGCATAACAAAGGGACGGCGAACGTGCGTCTGATTGCCGACCTGCTGTTAATGCGCGGCAATATTGGCAAACCCGGCGCAGGTATTTGCCCGCTTCGCGGCCACTCCAACGTTCAGGGGAACCGCACCGTCGGCATTACCGAGAAACCGGCGCCAGAATTCCTCGAACGGTTGAGCGACGTTTTCGGGTTTGTTCCCCCGTCGAAACACGGACACGACGCCGTACAGGCGACGCAGGCCATGATCGACGGGCGCGCCAGGGCGCTGATCTGCCTGGGCGGTAACTTTGCCGTGGCAATGCCCGATCACGAACAGGGGTTCCCGGCTATGAACGGGCTGGACTTGAGCGTCCACATCGGCACCAAACTGAACCGAACGCATCTGCTGGTCGGGAAAGAGACGTTCATCTTCCCCTGCCTCGGACGCACCGAACTGGATATTCAGCGCACCGGCAGACAATCCATCACGGTAGAAGATTCTATGTCGATGGTGCATGCCTCCTCCGGCAAACTGAAACCGGCGTCGCCGTTATTGCGTTCGGAACCAGCCATTATTGCCGGAATGGCGAAAGCCACGCTGACAAACAGCAAAATCGGCTGGATGGAGCTGGTTGCTGATTACGATCTCATCCGCGAACTGATTGAACAAACCATTCCCGGTTTCGACAATTACAACGATCGTATCCGGGTGCCTGGCGGTTTCCGTATGCCGCTGCCGCCGACCGAACGCGTCTGGCCGACATCGACGGGCAAAGCCATGTTCTCCGTATTCCACGGCGTTAACGAGAACGTGACCGGCGAAGGTGAAAATACGCTGCGTCTGATTACCCTGCGAAGTCACGATCAGTACAACACCACCATTTACGCGATGGACGATCGTTATCGCGGCGTATTTGGCCGTCGTGACATTATCTTTATGAACGAAGGCGATATGGAGCAGTTAGGGCTTGAACATGGCGATCGCGTCGATATCCGAACGGCCCTGCCTGACAGCGATCTCTGCCTGGAAGATATCACCGTCGTGGCCTACAGCATTGCGGCAGGTTCTGTCGGCGCCTATTATCCTGAGGCCAATGTTCTGGTTCCGCTCAATTATATTGATAAAGAGAGCGGTACGCCTTCTTATAAATCCGTACCGGTAAATATCACCTTGCGTTCAAAAGAAATTCGCGCGCTGTAAAATTCGCCCCTTATTCATGGCGTTCTGCTGAATAAGGGGATTTATTTTTCAGCCACTGACGCGCAGAAACGGTATTGTTACGCCGCAATTCGGTTACAAAATTTATACATTTATGCAATAATGTGAACCCATGTCGTAGCGCAAACGGCTGCCGGAGCCTCTTCTTTGCCCCCAACAGACCGTCTGCCGAAGAGATGAATGATGGACATAAAACAACTCAAATATTTAATCGCGCTGGATCAGACCCGTCACTTTGGTAAGGCCGCATCGCAGTGTAATATCACGCAACCCACCCTCTCCATGCGCATTCGCAATCTGGAGGAGGAGCTTGGTCTGGTGCTTATCGTTCGCGGGCAACGCTTTGAAGGCTTTACCCCGGAAGGCGAACGTATTCTGGCATGGGCAAAATCCCTGCTGGCCGCGCACGATGGCTTACAGGCCGAGGCCGCGCTCTGCAAAGGACAGGTTGTCGGCGTGCTCCGTCTGGGTATGGTGCCGCTCGCCAGCGTCGATCCTATGCTGTTTATTCGCGAATTAACCCCCAAATACCCGGAACTGCAATTTAGTCTCTATTCCATGACCTCGGAGCAAATTGCCGAAGGCGTAAACAGCAACCAGCTGGAGCTGGGAATATGTTATCTGAATAACATTGATGTCAGTCCGTTTGATGTTATCCCGTTAGCGAAAACCCGGATGGGTCTGCTGCACGACACGCGCCATTTCAAAATAGAAAATGAGAGCCTCTCCTGGAACGATCTCATTAATTTCCCGCTGGGTTTTCTGACCAAAGGTATGCATTACAGAGAGCACATGGATATGAGTTTTAAATCAGCCGGAATCTCGCCTAAGCATATTTTCGAAAGCGATTCGACATTCCAGATTATTCAGGCCGTACAGCGTGGCATATGTTGCGCCATTATGCCGCTCAATAATGGGCTGGAGAATTTAAACAGTAATTTTCATATTACGCCGATCGTCAATTCCAACATTGAAGCCCCTGTCGGCCTGATCATGCGTAAGCAAGCGCCGGTTTCCTCGCTCGCGCTGCGCTGCTTTACGGACGCGCGCGACATCTACGCCGCCCACAACCCACAGCATTCGTAATACCCGCAATCCGCGCCTTTGCGTGGATTGCTTACACAAGCCATCCATCTTCATCATTGCAGGATTCGCACATGCCGTTTCTGTGCCGGTTTTTTTCCTTTACGGCATTTAAAAACAGTAATAATTCACGATCGGTTCTTAAGCGGAATTTCGTCATTAACGCGTTTCGATGCGCCAGCACCGTTTTCTGACCGATCGCCATTTTGTAAGCAATCTGCTTTGACGTCATCCCCGCATAAAGAAAGGCAGCGAGCTGGTTTTGTTGCCCGGTAAGCGTCTTATGCGGGCAATACCCGCAGTGGTGTACGGCATGGGGCGTTTTTGCCTGCTGTAAAGAAAACCAATGCTGCTTAATCACTCTACTGATCTTACTGACGCTTGCATTGAGCGGAATAAACACGATGTTTTCTATACAGGAGGGAATTTCTCCTCGCGCGGGAATATGTTTTTTATCCACCAGGCCAATCATCAGGCGTGGCGCACGAAATCGCATTTCAGCATGACAAATATACTGTTCACCGGGGTGCAGCATCAGAATTAAGATATCGGCACAGGCGGCGTTTGCGTGGTCATAGTCGTTAAAGGTGAGCGTGGTCCGATTCAGGTTTGGTGGAAATATTTCGCACAGTAACGCGCGCAATCCGTATTGATAAAAACGATCCTGACATCTGATGACAATATTCATGTATACGCGGCTCCGGGTAATAATTACTGATAGCTCAATGAAACCGTCACAACCGAATCAATGGTTCCCGGTGAGACCTGCCCTTGTTCACTGTAGAGCCGGGCGCGTAAATTCCAGGTGTAACGCTGTGCGACAATTTCACTGGTCAGAACCTGACCGTCGCCCAGCGGTCGACCGTCCGCCGCCTGCAACTGTATCGCGACAGGGGTAGCGGTTCCCAGATTGCGATACATATCATCGCGATGCATGTCATCAGCGTTGCCGTTAAACTGAATCATCACGCCGGTTGTGCCTTCCGGGCAATGTTCAATGCTGAAATCAAAACTGACCCACGGCGTCGTTGACCCTGCGGTATACATTGATGAAGCCGTTACCGGACTCCCCGCCGTTAAATCAACGGTTTTAGTGATGCTGTCGCTGCTCACCTGACACGGCGCGGCTTTCACATTCCCTTTGATATTTAATGCGATCGGATCGCCCTGACCCCATACCTGACCAGTAAGCAGCATCAGGGCCAGCAGCCAGCGTTTTCTTCCAGGCATACTTTTTCCTTGGGTTATTGGTAGGTAATATTCAACGTGGCGGTGGCATTCGCGCTGCCCGGCTTCACCTGGCTTTTCGTCTGGTAATAACGCGCCACCAGCGGAAATGTCTCCTGCCCGCCTGCGGATTTTTTCAATACGATGCGGTTATTCAGTTGCAGCGGCACATCGTTATAAACTATCTGGACTCCCACGCCGTCTGCCGTTTCGGAGCTACCCTGCCCGGTCAGCGCCAGAACGCTGGTGTCAGCCGGTGCGTCAGGGTTTTGCGTTCCCGCCAGTTCAACATTGATATTCGCCCCCGGATCGCAGTTCAGCCCCAGATTTTGCGTATCGCTGTGCGACAGCACGGCTCCGGGCTGGCCGGTGAACTCGGCGGCATTAATATCACCGAGCTGAAAATTAAGAATCTGGCTGGAAAACGAACATGCAAGCGCCGTCACCTGGGTATCGGCGCCCATTGAAATCTGCATAAAAGAATGATCCGGCGTACCAAACCATCCCTGTGCAACCACTCCCGGCGTCAAATATCCCGATTGGATCGTTGCTGTTTTAATCAGCATCACGTCATAGTTACCGAGGTTATAGATATAGCTGGCGCCATTTGACGGCAGCACAAAATCCCCTGCGGGAATGGATAGCCTGATTCCCACCCCTTTCAGATTGGTGTTGTAAACATGATTTATCGGCGAAGGCGTCGCTGACAGGTAATTGATCGCATAAGCGCCGTTGCAATAGACGGCACCGCCAGGCGCCGTGACCAACAATTTGGCATACCCGGAGACCCTGGCGCGGGCGATTTCTGCCCCTACCGGCGCATCTCGCTGCACGACAATATTCCCCATTGAGACGGTATTAAATAATGTCGTATTCACGGTACAGTCATCGGCAACGCTGAGCCCTGAAAAAAGCATCAGTAAACTGAATAAGAGATAAGTTCGTTTCATTGTCAGATTCTCACGAGAGGTCAGCCCACTTAGCGGCAAAGAGAGCCGGTCACGCTAACGCCGCTGTAGTTCTCTGCTGCGGTTAATGAATAATTTGCCGTGCAGCGCTGCTCGCCGTCACGTCCCCAGACCACATTCAGCGTCCCTTCCGGCGGCATGCCGCTTAAATAAACCTGCCCCTCGTCACCGACAATAAATTGTTGTTCTTGCGCGCCTTTTAACGTCACCATCGCCCCAAACGGCACCGTCGAACCGTGGGGCCTGGTCAACGTCAACAGCACGCGCAGCCCAACATTAGCGACATAGTCCGCCCTCACGACCGCGCCACGGGTCGGCACAACGGTTTTGTTGGTAAGCGCCAGTTCAACATCGTCCGCAACGGATGCCGTATCCAGGCCGATATCGTTTTTGCGATACGGTGAAACATTGGCGGAAACGGTGTAGCCACGAAAATCAGTTCGTACGCCGCTCTGATTTTTAATCCCGACCCCCGATGCGCCAGGCGCGCCAATCAGCACGTTGGTTTCCCCCAAAGGCTGAGAGAACGTTACGCCATCGGCATATGCCAGCACGCCCCCCGCGAGAGCGTAATTCACGCGCTGCGAGTGGCGATCGTAACGATACCCCCCGCTAACATCGGCGTAAGTACCCTTATAATCCGCGCTCAGACTACCGGTATACCCCACATCATCCGTGCCGTAACCTTGCTGAATATTCCAGTTCAGCGCGTTGCCAGCCAGCGCCGTTCCACTCAGCCCTGTGCTATGAGTCGCGCCCTTCCCGCTGCTGGCATTCATGCCATAACTGGCCCAGGTATTGCTCATAAAGCGATCCAGCGGAATGCTGATATTCAGCGCCAGCTGTTGGTCTTTATCATAACGATCGCCGCTGCCGTTTTTACTCAGCGTCCAGGCGACGCTATAGCTCACGCCGTTCCAGGCATTGTGATACCCCACGCTCCACGACTGCATCGGTTTTCCGGTATGCCAGTAGTCCTCCTGTACCGCGCTTAACGCCAACGATCCGCCACCCGCGCCCAGGGACTGGTTGACGTTGGCTTCCATACGGTTACGTCGTTTCGTTATCTGCCCGGAACTACCGCCATACGTATCGAAAGTGTCCTGCATACCGTAGTAACCGCGCGTTGAATATCGGTAACCCGCAATCGAAAAGTTTGTTCCTGTCGCGACGCTATTTTTGCTATAGCGCACACGCCAGGATTGCCCCTGAGTCTTGCTGCCATCAGCGGGTTGCGCCCATGACTGGATTACGTCGGCAGAAAGCGCGCCAATCGTTCCCAGATTTTTACCGACGCCGGACGCTATCGCCCGATAGTTACGGGAAGTCTGGACGCCGCCATAAAGCGTGAAACCGCCCGGCAAACCATAAATCGCGGTTCCCTGGCCGAAATCGGTTTGTTCCACACGACTGTCGCTGGAGCGATAGCGCCCGCCGGTTAACGCATATTTGAACCGGCCTTCACGCTGTAACACCGGTAATGATGCGAACGGGACGGTGAAGTGCTGCTCACTGCCATCCGCCTCTTTAACCGTAACCTCCAGATCGCCGGCGCCTCCCGTGGGGAACATGTCGGTAATGTCAAACGCGCCTGGGGCCACGTAACTTTGGTAGATTTGGTAGCCATTTTGCCGGATGACGATCTGCGCATTGGTGCGGGCAATACCGCGTACCACGGGCGCATATCCCTTCAGCGAATCGGGCAGCATGTCGTCATCTGACGCAAGCTGGCCGCCACGAAACGGTATGCTGTCAAAAACATCCGCAGGAGAGGCGCTGTCTCCCAGCACCAGTTGCGCTTTCAGAGGGACGATATTGCGCTGGACATAGGTATAAATCGAATCCCAGTCCTCATCGCCCTGACCGCTGCGCCGCCAGGTGGTGTAATTGCGCAAACGCCACGGGCCGATATTTATTCCGGGGCGCAAATTAGCGTACTGACTATTACTGTTATCACCGCTCAGACTGTAGTTAAGCATCGCGGCGGTAATGCCTTCATCCCAGAGTTCCGGCGCGACATCCCCCCGCGCTCTGGCAGATAACGCCGCCTGCGGAATACTTAACAACAGCTTTTGCGTCGAAAACTGGAACTCACTTGAAGCCTGTGGAATAGCGGACAAATCGGCGCAATCCCCTTTGCCCTGCACACCCGGATACTGCGCGATGTTAACGCCATAGCGTTGCAACATTTCCCCCGACAGGCAGGGCTCAAGCACATCCTCACCAGAAGGCGTTGGTGTTTTATTAAATGCGATATCCTGCGTGTCCAGAAACTGCCCGTTGAGGATAATATCGACATGGTAAGTGCCCTGTGCCTGCCCCCCCATTTCAAAACCAGAAAGATCGATATTCTCGCTACCGGATGATATATGCTCCAGTAGCGCCGGATTAAAGTAATCCCGACCCAGAACCTCATTCAGCACGCTGAATATTCCCAGGGAGATAAACAATACAAGCCTGGCCGGATACGGATTAATTATATATTTGGCTATCATCATTAACGTAATTCCGACCCGTCGCTACTTAAACAGAACCGCTGTACTCCTCGCTGATTCCACCGTAATCATTAATAATCCTGAATTTCACGCTTCCGCCATTTCCGCCCGAAGGCAGTGCAAAACGGGCGGTACTCCCCGGCGCCACAAATGTTACATTGTCAACTTTCTTACCGGATACGGTAATTTCATTGAAATTAACGTAATAAGGCGTGGGGTTATTTACCTGAATAAACGCCCCGCTCCGGCTCCAGCTTAACTTTCCGAGCTGCGCTTCAGGCGTTGACTTGCTCAGCAACGCAGGCCGATAAATCAGTTTTATTCGTGTTTTAACCGCAATCTGTAACGTATTATCCTTACGTTGGGCCGACGGTATCGATTTAATATTCAGCCAAAACAGGGACTCTTTATCCTCAGGCAGATTTCCCGCCCGAATAATACGCATTACGTTTTGCTGCCCGTTATCAAGCCGGTAAAGCGGCGGTGTAATAATAAAAGGGGCTTTGGCCTTACCGTCATTTTGCGTTTCGATCCACGACTGAATTAAATACGGAATATTATCGGGATTACTGACGCTTAATGACGCTTCTTTTTTACCGCCATCGTAAATAACCCGTGTTCCGCCAATGGAAACGCCAGCATTCACACTGGAAACGCCAGTAACAAACAGCGCCAACGCGGTGGCGCAAACACGTAATACTCTCATGGTAAACCTCTGAGAGGGCCGGTTATCGGCCCCCCAAACAACATATACTCGTCAGTTATAGTTAACGGTGAAGTTCGCTACGGCGTTCACGACGCCCGGCACAACAGGCACGCTGGTGGCGACATAGGCGGCGTAGAAATCCAGTTGGTTGTCAACCATATCTAACAGTGAATAGGAATAGCCATTGATCTGATTAAGGCCTAAAGGCGCTCTGTCTGCCGTCATCAGTCGAATGGCCACCCCGCTTGCCGAACCAGGATCGGCGGACAGCGCTAACAGATCGGTATTACCCGAATGATTAACGCCATCAAATTTCACCCGCGCAGACGTGACGGAAGAGGGGCAGTTAATCAGACGCAAGGTAAATTTAGTCGTTGACGCTTCATCCCCTGCGTTGGTAAACGCTGTTTTATAGACACTTCCCATATCAACGGTCATCGTATTATTGGCGCCAATATCTACGGTACAGGCGGTATCAAGAACCTGACCCACAAATTTGACCGTGCCGTCATACGCTATCGCATGTGATATTGACAAAATGGCCGCAGCGGAAAGCGCCATCGCTATCATATTTTTTTTCATCATCGCTATCCTTAACACCTGTTTATTTATCGCGTTACGACATAATGTCCATACATTTTCTGCTCTGGAAATGGGCTGCCGGGAAACGCTTATTTTGGGCTATCATCGTAAAGACAAGGAGATAAATAACATGCGATTTCCCCTTCAGCATTCCGGGCCGCATCACGTCAGCGGTTTGAATCCTGAATCAAGGCGCGATGTCAATTAAGTTCTCCTTAATTTAAATTTTCATATAAATGCACATATTTGCTCAAGTGATTTTTTGGTGTAATTTTACACCTTGTTCTGGATTCACTTATTTTTAGTCTGTCACCATAATTATTAGCTCAAGCAAGACGTTACGCTATTACAGAGACTATTATATGGGAGGACAGATCATGCCTGAAACCAAAATAGCTATTGAATCAAGTATGTATAAGGCTCTGCCTCTGAAGCCAATTGAACATGTAGAAAAACTGATTGCGCACCTGAAGCCACACGCAAACACACGAGAAACAAAATGCAGACAAATTATTAACAACGAAAATAATAGACCACATCAATGTTATTTATTGCTGAAGGGAACCATCGGGGTTTTCAGAGCACGGGACGGCTTCATGCTTAACTCAGAAGTCGCCCCCTTTATTTTTGGCCTCAGCAATCAACTGGTTGATGCTGAATATTTGCTGATGCGCAGTGAGGAGTGCTCTGAGATCGCCTTTATTCCGCTGGAGAAAGTTAACGACGTTATAGCAAATGAGAATCTTTGGGAAAGTCTGGCGAAGGTGCTTATCTACACCGCCGGTCGGGTGTACGACCACTGTACGCGCATTTCAGCGCCGACATCCTATGATATTATTCGCGCTCAGCTGTATGAATTAATGCGTGAGTCTAATGAATTCAGACAAAATATAACTGCCGCAAATTATATTCAGTCAAGAACATTCCTGTCGCGCAGCAGCGTGATGAAGATACTGGCCGATTTAAAAAAAGGCGGCTACATCGTGACCGATCGTGGTGTTCTGAAGCAAATTCAGCAGAATATTCCCCTGAAATACTAGCTATGCTCAACACGCATTAACGCAGAGCCACTAAAATAGAATGACAACGACAGTGACCGGATAACACCTACCATGCCCCTGGATTCTTCCTTTAATCAACTGAAGCAGCCTTCGCCCTACGCAATTGCGCTGCTCAACGCACTCACGTCAGAACAGGATTTCAAACGGTATCCTCGCGGAAGTCGCTTTGTCTTCGTTCAGGGGGGCGAGCACCAGTGCCTGTTTTTCCGCACGGGCGTTGTAAGCATTGAGAACATCGAAAATAGTCTGTTGCTGGGGATAGCTTCTGCCCCGGTATCCCTGGGGTTCACCAGCGCCCTGTCGGATAAACTGCTGATTCGCGCGCTCGAAGAGTGCGAAGCGGCGACAATTCCCCTCGATGACGTGATGGAAACCATTGAGCGCAAGCACCTGTGGGAGATCATGGCAAAGCATATGATCATCGTCACCAATAAATTGTTTATCCAGAATGAAATGGCGACAGCGCCGACTGCTTACGACCTGCTGTGCTACCAGTTGCAGGCGCTAAGCCAGGAGCCGGAAAGCATCCGCTCTCAGATGGCGGCCTACCAGTATATTCTTGAACGTACCCGCCTTTCGCGCAGCAGCGTGATGAAGATGCTGTCAGCGCTGAAAAAAGGCGGCTATATCGAACTGGAACAGGGCAAATTAATCGCAATTAATCACCTCCCTTCTCGTTTCTAACCCCCCGTTTTTTACGCTTAAAGCGGCGGCATTCGTTGGTCGGGATCGCAATTCTGACGATTACCTCGCCTTTACGTTCCATAATGAAACGTGATTAAGCATAAATGTTCCGTTGATGAAACATGTTATGGCCGAATTTTCTTTTCCGCTCACTGTTGCACAATAAGGTTATCGGCAGTGAGTGGTAGCCGTGTCATGGTACACAACCGATACCCCTACAGCAGAAGATGCGGAGCAAAATAATGAAAAAGCTGATTAACCGTGTAGAAGAGGTACTGAACGAACAACTCGCTGGTCTGGCAAAAGCGTACCCGACGCTGACGCTGCATCAGGACCCGGTCTACGTTACCCGGTCAGATGCGCCAGTGGCAGGAAAAGTGGCGCTGCTTTCCGGCGGCGGCAGCGGGCATGAGCCCATGCACTGCGGCTATATTGGGCCAGGCATGCTCTCCGGCGCCTGCCCGGGCGAAATTTTTACCTCACCGACGCCAGACAAAATGTTTGAGTGCGCCATGCACATTGACGGCGGCGAAGGCGTCTTACTGATCATTAAGAATTACACCGGCGACATCCTGAATTTTGAAACCGCCACGGAGCTGCTGCACGACAGCGGCGTAAAAGTCACCACCGTCGTGGTAGATGATGATGTAGCGGTCAAAGACAGCCTTTATACCGCCGGTCGTCGCGGCGTCGCCAATACGGTATTAATTGAAAAACTGGTAGGCGCGGCCGCAGAACGCGGTGACACGCTGGAAGCCTGCGCGGAGCTTGGCCGTAAGCTGAATAATCAGGGGCATTCAATCGGCATCGCGCTCAATGCCTGTACCGTGCCTGCGGCGGGCAAACCGTCCTTCACATTGCAGGATAACGAAATGGAGTTTGGCGTGGGAATTCACGGCGAACCCGGCATTGACCGTCGCCCCTTCTCTTCTCTCGATCAAACTGTCGATGAAATGTTTGACACGCTGCTGGAAAACGGCGCATACAGCCGCACGCTGCGTCACTGGGATCATCATCAGGGAAGCTGGCAGGAAGATAAGCAGAGCAAACAGCCGTTGCAGCGTGGCGATCGCGTCATTGCGCTGGTCAACAACCTCGGCGCTACGCCGCTGTCTGAACTGTTCGGCGTCTATAACCGGCTTGAAAGCCGCTGTCAGGAAACCGGCATTACCATTGAACGCAACCTGATCGGCTCTTACTGCACCTCCCTGGATATGACCGGCTTTTCCATCACCCTGTTAAAAGTGGACGATGAAACGCTCGCGCTCTGGGACGCGCCGGTTCACACGCCTGCGCTCAACTGGGGCAAATAAGGAGATTATGTATGTCACTCAACAGAACACACATTGTTAACTGGCTCTACCGCTGCGGTGAGATTTTCACCAAAGAGAGTGATTATCTGACGGGTCTGGACAGAGAGATTGGCGACGCCGACCACGGGCTGAATATGCATCGCGGCTTCAGTAAAGTCGTCGAAAAATTACCCGCGATTGCGGATAAAGACATCGGCTTCATCCTGAAGAACACAGGGATGGTGCTGCTCTCCAGCGTCGGCGGCGCCAGTGGCCCGCTGTTCGGCACGTTCTTCATTCGCGCCGCCCAGGTGACACAGGCGCACCAGAGCCTGACGCTCGACGAGCTGTACCAGATGATGCGGGAAGGCGCGGAAGGCGTGACCAGCCGAGGTAAAGCGGAGCCTGGCGATAAAACCATGTGTGACGTCTGGGGGCCAGTTGTGGAGTCGCTGCGCCAGTCATGCGAACAGCACCTGTCGGTACAGGCGGCGCTGGATGCCGCCAGCGCCCAGGCCGAAGCGGCGGCGCAGAGCACCATCACCATGCAGGCCCGCAAAGGGCGCGCCAGCTATCTTGGCGAGCGCAGCATCGGCCATCAGGACCCGGGCGCAACCTCCGTGATGTTCATGATGCAAATGCTGGCGGCAGCGGCAAAAGAGTAAGGATAACGCGATGGTAAACCTGGTCATTGTTTCGCACAGCGCCCTGCTGGGTGAAGGCGTCGGGCAGTTAGCCCGGCAGATGTTAATCGGCGATGGTTGTAAACTCGCGATTGCAGCCGGTATCGACGACCCACAAAATCCGATTGGCACCGATCCGCTCAAGGTGATGGAAGCCATCGAATCCGTGGCTGATGCGGACCATATCCTGGTCATGATGGATATGGGCAGCGCATTATTGAGCGCCGAAACCGCCCTGGATTTGCTCGACCCGGCGATTGCGGCGAAAGTCCGCTTATGCGCGGCGCCGCTGGTAGAAGGCACGCTGGCGGCGACGGTCAGCGCGGCAATGGGCGCCGGTATTGATAAAGTCATCAATGACGCCATGAGCGCGCTGGACGCCAAGCGTGAACAACTAGGTTTACCGTCACCCACTCAAACCGGGGGCGTCGCCACAAAACCAGCATTTCAGGATAACGACGCCCACTCCATTTCTGTTGTGGTGAAAAATCCAAACGGGCTGCATGTTCGTCCGGCATCGCGGCTGGTCTCCACGTTGTCGGGGTTTCGGGCCGACATGCTACTGGAGAAAAATGGCAAATGCGTGACGCCGGACAGCCTGAATCAGATAGCGTTATTACAGGTGCGCTGCAACGATACTCTGCGCCTGATCGCCAAAGGAGAACAGGCCGACGAGGCGCTGGCGGCATTCAAACAGCTGGCGGCGGAAAACTTTGGCGAGTCCGTGGAGGAGACGCCAGCCAGCAGCACGGCGCGTCAGCTCCCCGCGCAGGTCTCCGGCGTGGTGTTCTGCTATTCCCCCGCTGCACCGGACGTCGCGAATCCGACGACCGTCAATTTGCCGGAAGAGCAGCAGCGCCTGCAAACGGCGATTCGTCAGACGCTGGACGATCTCAACGCGCTGACCACGCTGGCGGAAGAGAAATACTCCGCCGATCTGGCGGCGATTTTTTCCGGGCATCACACGCTGCTGGATGACCCCGAGCTGTACGAGATGGCGTGTGAGGTGATGCGTGATAAACCGTGTCGGGCGGAAACGGCGTGGCGCAGCGTGCTGGACGATCTCCGCGATCAGTACCGACAGCTCGACGACGCCTATTTGCAGGCCCGCTATATCGATATCGACGATATTCTCCATCGGACGCTGAGGCACCTGAGCGGAATAAACGCGCGCTTGCCGGTATTCACGCGCCCGACTATCGTGGCGGCAGAAAATATCTTCCCGTCCACCGTGTTGCAGTTCGACCCACAGACGGTTAAAGGGATCTGCCTGAGCGCAGGCAGCAATGAATCACATTCGGCAATCATCGCCCGTGAAATGGGGATCGGCTGGCTTTGTCAGCAAGGGGAAGCGGTATATGCCCTGAGCACCGGCGAGTCGATTACGCTGGATCTCGCGGCACAGCGCATTCTCTTTTCTGACTGACCGCTCTCCCATCGCGCGTCCTCTTCTGAGGGCGCGCTGTCGCATCACCGCGCTCATCCCCACGCTTCAACCGGCGATAACGGGAAATGTTTACCAGTTCCCAAAATAGCGGTTCGATCACGCGCACATGACAATCCTGGACTAAGGTTTTGTCATGGTTCATGCCGCTGACTGCGGCACGCCGTTAAGGAGAATATTGATGATAACACCTGCGCTTCGCCATTCCGGCACGCTCTCTTTCGCCATAAAACTGACCGTTGCAGGCACCCTGCTGACATTTGCGTCGCTCTCGGCGCATGCTGAGGAACAGCCAGCCAGTCCTCCGCAGCCCCCGGATATTCTGCTGGGGCCGCTGTTTAATGACGTGCAGAGCGCCAAACTGTTCCCCGACCAGAAAACGTTCGCCGATGCCGTGCCTAACAGCGATCCGCTGATGATCCTCGCGGATTACCGGATGCAACGAAACCAGTCAGGCTTCGATTTGCGTCACTTTGTTGATGTGAACTTTACGCTGCCCAAAGAAGGGGAAAAATACGTTCCGCCGGAAGGACAGTCGCTGCGTGAACATATTGACGGCCTGTGGCCCGTGTTGACCCGCACAACGGAGAGCGCCGGAAAATGGGATTCGTTATTGCCGCTGCCGGAACCGTATGTGGTGCCTGGCGGACGTTTCCGGGAAGTCTATTATTGGGATAGCTATTTTACCATGCTGGGACTTGCCGAAAGCGATCACTGGGATAAGGTCGCCGATATGGTGGCGAATTTCGGCTATGAACTGGACTCCTGGGGGCATATCCCCAACGGCAACCGTACCTACTATCTGAGCCGCTCGCAGCCGCCTTTCTTCGCATTTATGGTGGAATTGCTGGCGCAGCATGAGGGCGACGACGCCCTGAAAAAATACCTGCCACAGCTGCAAAAAGAGTATGCCTACTGGATGGAGGGCGTGGAGAATCTCCAGCCCGGCGAGCAGAATAAGCGCGTGGTGAAACTGGATGACGGCACCGTCCTGAACCGCTACTGGGATGACCGGGACACGCCGCGACCGGAGTCGTGGATGGAAGATATCACCACCGCGAAGAGCAACCCGAACCGCCCGGCAACCGAGATTTATCGCGACCTGCGATCTGCCGCCGCATCGGGCTGGGATTTCAGCTCGCGCTGGATGGACGACCCGAATCAGCTGAGCACCATTCGCACCACCAGCATCGTCCCTGTCGATCTCAACGCCCTGCTGTATAAACTGGAGAAAATGCTGGCGCGCGCCAGCAAAGCGGCAGGCGATGACGCCAACGCGAACCAGTATGAAGCGCTCGCCAGCGCCCGTCAGAAAGGCATTGAAACGCACCTGTGGAACAATCAGGAAGGCTGGTATGCCGACTACGATCTGAAGAGCAAAAAGGTGCGTAACCAACTGACGGCGGCCACGCTGTTCCCGCTGTATGTCAACGCGGCGGCGAAAGATCGCGCCAGCAAAGTGGCTGCCGCGACCCAGGCGCACCTGTTGCAGCCTGGCGGACTTTCCACCACCTCGGTGAAAAGCGGGCAGCAATGGGACGCCCCCAATGGCTGGGCGCCGTTACAGTGGGTGGCGACCGAGGGGTTGCAGAATTACGGGCAGGACAACGTCGCGATGGATGTCACCTGGCGCTTCCTCACCAACGTTCAGCATACCTACGACCGCGAACAAAAGCTGGTTGAGAAATATGACGTCAGCAGTACGGGAACCGGCGGCGGCGGTGGAGAATACCCTCTTCAGGATGGTTTCGGCTGGACCAACGGCGTGACGTTAAAAATGCTCGACCTGATCTGTCCAAAAGAGAAACCGTGCGACAGCGTACCGGCCACTCGCCCCGCAGCGCCAGGCGCTTCCCAGCCTGCGCCGCAAAAACAGGTTGAAACCACGCCGTAATGTGACCCGACCATCATGCTGACAAAAATCCGCGCGCCGTCGCGGATTTTTCTTCCTGGCAATGCCGCGCGTTCATCTCTGCCCCTCATAGCTCTTAAGGGTTAGACCCCCTTTTCATCGGTGAGAATTTGATACTGAACAAGTTTTTTAACGTTATATATGTAAACATATAGCGATTTTTTAACCATTTCAGGATGAAAACAATGCCGCTCACAAGACGGAGATTCGCTCAGGCAATGGCCTCTGCGCTGCTGTTTCGCCACCTCCCTGGCATTGCGCAGACACCGCTGACGTTTGCTATTGGCCGCCCGCCGGAAGGCAATATTATTCGCCGCGTGGTGAGCGCCGGTGCGCCCGCCGATGTGTTACTGCTGGCCGTCGCGCCGGAAAAGCTGGTGGGTTTCTCCTCTTTTGATTTCTCGCGCCAGGCGGCGATTCCCTTCCCCGAGTCCATTCGGGCGTTGCCCAAACTGGGCAGGCTGGCGGGGCGCGCCAGCACGTTGTCTCTGGAAGGACTGCTGGCCCTGCATCCCGATCTGGTAGTGGATTGCGGCAACGCCGATGAAACCTGGCTTTCGCAGGCGCGCCAGGTCAGCGCTCAGACCCGGATTCCGTGGCTGCTGATTAACGGTGAACTGCGGCAAACGCCGGAACAACTGCAAGCCGCAGGACAAGCGCTGGGAATGGAGGCGCGTACTGCCGCTCAGGCGGCGCTGGCTCAGCGCTTCATTGCGCAAGCGCTCGCGTTTTCCCACACGCCTGCTGCCGGTATTCGTTTTTATGCGGCGCGGGGCGCCCGAGGTCTGGAGACAGGATTACAGGGATCGCTGCATACGGAAGCGGCAGAGTTGCTGGGATTACACAACGTAGCGCGAATCCCCGGACGAAGCGGACTGGCCCAGGTCTCTATGGAAAACTTACTCACCTGGCAGCCCGACATCATTCTGGTACAGGATGCCACCACGGCGCACTACCTGCGTCACGACCCCGTCTGGCAAGGCGTTAAGGCGGTTGCGGACAAGCGCATTCTTTTCCTGAGCGGTCTGCCGTTTGGCTGGCTGGATGCGCCGCCGGGCATTAACCGTTTACTCGGGCTGCGCCGGTTGCATGCCTGGCTGGACCCGAACGTTAATCAACATTTTAAAGACGATATGGTGCGTTATGCGCGCCTGTTCTGGCATACGTCGCTGACTGACGAACAGTATCAACAGTGGGCGATCATCTGATGAGAACGACCACCCTTTCTGTCCTGATGCTGGGGATTGCCCTTCTCTGTATTGCCTTTGCCAGCGTATCGGGCGCTTATCACCTCGATGCCCGGCAGGTGCTGGCGATGATCTTCAGCCATGACACGGTGCCGACACAGGATCAAATCGTGTTCTGGCAGATCCGCCTCCCCCGCATTCTCGCCGCGCTGCTGCTGGGCGCTGCGCTGGCGGGCGCGGGCACGACGTATCAGGGGATGTTTCGCAATCCGCTTGTCTCCCCGGATATTCTCGGCGTTGCCGCCGGAGCGGGTTTAGGCGCATGTACGGCGATTTTGCTGGGCCTGCCGATTTTGTTTATCCAGCTCTACGCGTTCGGCGGCGGTCTGCTGGTGGTTGCTGGCGTCTGGCTGATTACCCGTCGGGTGACACGTCACGACCCCGTATTAACCCTTGTGCTGGTAGGTATCGCGCTCGGCACGCTGTGCGGCGCGGGAATTTCCCTGATAAAAACGCTGGCCGATCCCTATACCCAGTTGCCTTCCATCACCTTCTGGTTACTCGGCGGACTCTCTACCATCACGCTGCATGATCTTTGTTTCTCGGCGCCGCTGATTCTGTTCGGCGCCATCCCTTTGCTGCTACTGCGCTGGCGTATGAATTTACTGACGCTTTCAGATGATGAAGCCCGTTCCCTGGGCATCAACGTTACCCGCCTTCGGCTCGCGCTGATTGTCTGCGCGACGCTCATCACCGCCAGCACGGTGGCGATTGCCGGGATTATCGGCTGGATAGGCTTAGTCGTGCCGCATATCGGCAGGTTGCTCACCGGCAATAACCACCAGCAGTTGCTTCCTGTCTCAATGGGCGCTGGCGCCATTTTACTGCTGCTGACCGACACGCTCGCGCGCGCAATCAGCAGTACGGAGATTCCGCTGGGGATCCTCACCGCATTTATCGGCGCCCCTTTCTTTTTGCTGCTTCTGCTGCGCGGAGGACGCCAATGACACGACTGACGGTTCACCACGCCAACCTGGGATACGCCCGACGCCCGGTTTTGCGCGACGTCTCTTTTACCGTACCGGCGGGAGAAATTTGCTGTTTACTCGGCGCAAACGGCAGCGGCAAGACCACGCTGATGCGCACCATTCTTGGCGTTCTCCCCTTGATCAGCGGCGACATCCTGCTTGATGGCGTGGCGGTGCAGCGTTTTTCTGACCGGGAGCGCGCCAGCGCCATTGCCTGGGTGCCACAGGCGCACGACGGCGCGTTCGCCTTCACCGCTCTGGATATGGTGATGATGGGGCTGACGCCGAAAATGGCGGCATTCGCCGTTCCCGGCGCCAGGGAGCGAGAGATTGCCCACCAGCAGCTCGCCGCGCTTGAAATCGTCCATCTGGCGCACCGACGCTGGAACACCCTGAGCGGCGGAGAGCGTCAACTGGTGCTGATCGCCCGCGCCCTGGCGCAACGCCCTCGCCTGCTACTGCTGGATGAACCCGCCTCCAGCCTCGACTTTGGTCACCAGATCCGCCTGCTCGACACACTGGTGACACTGAAAAAAACGGGGATGGCGCTACTGATGTCAACCCATCATCCGCTCCATGCCAGGGCGATAGCCGACAGCGTCGTGCGCGTGGAGTCCGACGGCCAGGTATCGCAAGGCGCGCCAGAGCGCCAGCTCGCTGCCGACAATCTGGCCGCGCTTTATCGGGTCTCGCCCACACAAATCCACCGCCATCTTTTTGGCGATCAGCAATAAGGGACAGCCATGCTCATTGATGACATTGATTTTGCAGACCTCTACCGCCAGCAGCTGTTGCAGGCGAAACGAACGGAAAAAACGCCCGACCATTGGGATAAACGGGCAGAGAAAATGGCAGAAAACTGCGCGTCGCCGACGGACACCTACCTGCAACAGCTGATGGAGAAAATGGATTTGCAGGGCGTGAACTCGCTGTTTGATATGGGCTGCGGCCCTGGCACCGTCTCGCTGGCGTTGGCGGGCAAAATACCGCATATCTGCGGCGTGGATTACAGCCCCGGAATGCTGCGCGTTGCCGCCCGTCGCGCGACAGAGCAACGGGCAACCCATGTTCACTGGGTGCAACGTGCCTGGGAAGAGGACTGGAGCGATCTCCCGCGCTGCGATATCGCCGTTGCCTCCCGCTCAACGCTCGTTGCGGATATGCGCCAGGCGATGACAAAACTCAACAACCAGGCGCGGCTGCGCGTCTATACCACGCACCTGGTCAGTTCCTCTTTTGTTTCCCCCACTATCCAGCGCGCGTTGGGTCGCGAGGTTATCGAGCTGCCTAACTATATTTATGCCCTCAATGTCCTGTACCAGATGGGGATCTGCGCCCATGTCGATTTTATCCGTGGGCAGAACTGCCAGCAGGACAACAGCACCTGGGAACGCTTTGCTGAAAACGTTCGCTGGAGCATGGGCGACATCAGCGATGAAGAGCGTGAACGTCTGTACCGCTGGTATCAACAGCAGGATGCCAGCGCCCTTGCCCCGGCCAGCCGGGACTGGGCGCTGATCTGGTGGGACAGCATTCCACAAAAGGCGCTGAAATGATCTACTTCTCACACGCACAGACGGACGCATTGCTGCTGGAGGATATTCAGGGAGGCGACCTGACCACGCGCGCTCTGGACATCGGCAATCTGCCAGGCCGCATGACCTTCCGCCATCGCCAGGGCGGCTGCGTGAGCGGCATTGCCGTGGCCAGACAAATGTTGCAGTCGCTGGGGCTGACCGTCCTGGAGCAGATGAACGACGGCGAGCGCGCCGCAGCCGGTCAACGATTGATCAGCGTCAGCGGGAATGCGGCGGCGCTGCACCAGGGCTGGAAGGCCGTACAAAACGTACTGGAGTGGAGCTGCGGCGTTTCACACTATCTCGACAGCATGCTTCACATCCTGCATAGCCGTTACCCCGACGGGCAAATAGCCTGCACGCGTAAAGCCATTCCCGGCACCCGGCTGCTAGCCGCACAGGCGGTGCTCGCCGCAGGTGGAATCATTCACCGCGCCGGGTGCGCGGAGACCGTGCTGCTGTTTGCAAATCACCGACGCTTTCTCGCCCCCGGTAACGACTGGGCCGGGGCCATTTCGCAGTTGCGCCGTCATGCCCCGGAAAAAAAGATCGTCGTCGAAGCAGACACCCCAGAGGAAGCCCTTGAAGCGCTCCGCGCAGGCCCCGACGTTTTGCAACTCGACAAATTTACCCCACATCAGGCGGCGGAGGTGGCCCGGGCGGCGCCTTCACTGGCCCCCCATTGCACGCTGGCGCTGACTGGCGGCATCAACCTCGCCACTCTGGCGAGTTATCTCGACTGTGGTATCAGGCTCTTTATTACATCCGCACCGTACTACGCACCACCGATGGATATCAACGTCATCCTGAACCCGGACGAAAGTGACATATAACATTGATAAATGGAATAAAAACAATGAAATTCACTCAGAGTTGTCTTTACACGGCATTATCGGTAGCTTTTGCGCATAATGCGTTTGCTGGGCAAGAAAGCGACACCATGACCGTCTGGTCGAGCCCCGCCTCTGCGGCGACCACCACGGTGCTTGGTCAACAAACCATGCAGGATCTGGATAAGCAGAATGTGGCGCAGGCATTAAGCGTCATCCCCGGCGTGGCGTTGCAAAAATCAGGCAACCGCAACGAACAGCAGGTCAAAGTTCGCGGTTTTGACAGCCGCCAGGTTCCGATCTTTTTCGACGGCGTGCCGGTTTACATCCCTTACGACGGCAACCTCGACTTAGGGCGCTTCCTCACCTCGGACATTGCCTCCGTTGAGGTGTCCAAAGGCTACTCATCGCTGTTGCAAGGCCCTAATCAGATGGGTGGCGCGATCAACATCACCACCAAAAAACCGACAAAACCTCTCGAAGGGAGCATCGGTTATCGCCAGGGATGGAGCCGGAGCAAAGATAACGCCCACGATATGCACGCCTCGTTTGGCGCCAGTAATGAGCTGGGTTATCTGCAAGTCAGTGGTAGTCAGTTGAAGCAGGATTTCCTGGGTCTGCCGCACGGGGTGGACAACGCCATTGCAGGCAGCAACGGGAAAATGATCAACTCGTCGGCAGATGATAAACGGGGCATTGTTAAGCTGGGCTTCACGCCGCGCGAAAATGACGAGTACACCCTGACCTATATCAACCAGGACGGTGAAAAGGACAACCCGCCATACGCAGGCACCAGCAGCCAGAAGTCGCGCTACTGGCAGTGGCCGCAATACGATAAAGAGAGTTATTACTATCAGGGCACCACGCATCTGGGCGATCGCTTCACGCTGAAAAGCCGGCTTTATCGCGACACCTTTGAAAACACGCTGATGATGTACAACTCCCTTGCCGACCTGAAAAACAAGAAAGGCAGCTATAGCCACTATTCTGATTACAGCGATGGCGCAGGGTTACAACTCGCCGCCGAAATGCGTGAAAACGATCTGCTCTCGTTCGCCGTTAACTGGAAAGATGACGTCCACCGTGAAAAAGGCGCGCCGCATGCGGCATACGATCGCTATGAAGACCGCACCTGGTCGTTAGCCAGCGAATACCAGTGGGCCGCCGCCGATAATGTGGATGTCGTGGCCGGTATTAGCTATGACTGGCGTGACAGTCTGGAAGGGATGAAGCACGAAAAAGACGGCAGCGTAACCCACTACGACGACAACAACCAGTCGGCGTTTAACTGGCAGGTCATGACCAAATACCACTTCGCAAACGAGGACACGCTGGCGCTCTCTTACTCTGACCGGACGCGTTTCCCGACGCTCAAAGAGCGGTATACCACGTCGAAACCGGCGTATAACCAGGTGGCCATCGTCAACCCGCAGTTAAAACCCGAACGCGCCCGCAGCGTGGATCTGACCTGGAACGGTTCGCTGACCCGCGACTGGGGATTCGAGGTCAGCGTGTACTATAACCGCGTAACCGACGCAATCCTGTCGCACAACATTGATGCCGATACGATCCAGAACCGCAATAGCGGCCGGGTGGATTACACCGGTCTGGATGCCGGAATCAAAGGCAATGTGTCTGAAATGCTGGATGTCGGGCTGAGCTACGGGCTGATCCACGCGGACGTCAAGCGTGATGAAATCGGTGAAATCACCGATTTGCCAACGCAGACGCTCACCGCATGGATGACGCTCAAACCGTGGGAACCGCTGAGTGTTACGCTGTCAGAAGAAGCGCGTTCCTCCAGCTACAGCAATTCAGACGGTTCACAGAAAGCGGGCGGATTTGCCATTACCCATATCCGCGCGGATTATGCGGTGGGCTACGGTTTTAGCGTCAACGCGTCCGTGAACAACCTGTTCGATACGAAGTATGCCTACAGCGAAGGGTTTATCGAGGAAGGCCGTAATTTCTGGGCCGGGGTGGAATATAAGTTCTGATTGTTCCACCGAATGAAAACGAACCCGGCCTGCGCAATTGCAGGCCGGGTTACTATCAGAAGCTGTAGCTGGCGCCAACCTGAACGGTGCGGTCGCGACCAATCCAGCAGTTGTTGTCGTCGTAACAGCTAAACGTCTCTTTGTTGGTAATATTCTGCGCGCTGGCCTTCAGCGTCACCCCGCTCAACGATGGGATCGCCTCTCCCAGACGGTAAGAGACGGCCATATCATACTGCGTCGTGCCGCCGAGTTTGCCTTTGTCGTTAGCTGGCGAGATCTCCATCGGCCCGGTATAACGGACGCCCGCGCCAACGTTCAGCCCGCGCAGCGGCGTATTATCAAAGGTGTAATCGCCCCACAGGTTAAACGCGTTTTCCGGCACCTGAGTCGGACGTTTGCCTTCATACGTTTCATCTTCCGTGTTGATCGCATGGGTATAGGCATAGTTGGCGATCAGCGTGACGTTATCCGCCGGACGGCTGACAATCGACAGTTCGGCCCCTTTTGACTCAATCTCGCCGGTCTGACGGTAATCCCAGGTCGGCGTGGCGGAAAGCACATTTTTCTGGCGGATATTAAACACCGATGCGGTAAAGGTGGTCGCGTATTCCGCCAGCAGGTATTTCACCCCGCCCTCAACCTGCTTGCTGGTGGTCGGCTTCACCTCTTTCGAGGTCAGAGTCCCTTGCGGCGAGATCGGCTTAAAGCCTTCGGAATAGCTGATAAATGGAGAGATCCCATTTTCAAACGCATATAACGCACCGAAACGTTTGGTGACGCGATCCTGTGAAATCCAGGTTTTATCGCCGTTTTGCAGATAGTCGGTCGTGGCGGAACGATAGTCATCGTAACGCACGCTCGCCAGCAGGTTCAGGCCGCCAAACGCAATCTGATCCTGAAGATAATAACCATTCTGCTGATAAGAGAGACGGTTATTCTGCGCAGTACTCAGCCCTAAATCGTCGGTATGAATCTGACGATAGTTCGGGTGGCGCATGTCGATCCCCGGCGTGCTGCTGGCATAGCGGTAGAAGTAATGGCTGTCGAGCTTCTGGTAATCGAAGCCTGCCAGCAGATGGTGCTGCCAGTCGCCTGACACTACCGTTTTCGTAACCTGGTTGTCGATGTTAAAACTTTTCAGGTCTTCATCGGTCGTGTAGGCAAACCGGTTCAACTCCCAGACCGGATTCCCCGTATTTCCGGTGGAGTAGACGCTGCGCTGGTGGGTATCCACATCAAAGTAGCGCGCTTTCTGATTGAAGCCCCAGCCGCTGTCAAACTGGTGTTCAAAGCTGTAACCCAGCATCCATTGACGCTGCTTAAAGCCGCTCCACTCATCTCCGGCAAAATCACGGCGCCCCGCATACTCTGAACGCAGATAAGAAATGGGCAGCGGGTTGGAAGGCGACAGCGACGGTGTATTCTGCGCCAGCGCATCAATCGTCAGACGCGTTTTGTTGTCCGGTTGCCAGGTAACGGACGGGGCAACCAGATAGTTTTCATAGCGGGAGGTATGCGGTTGATCATCCCCTTCCGTCGCCTTGCCGAGTAAACGGTAGTTCCAGTCGCTGTCGCTGATTTGCCCGGTTGAATCCAGATACCCCTCTTTCAGATTACGGGTGCCGGTGTTGAAGCCCACTTCCGTTTTCTGTTCCGCCTGCGGTTTTTTACTCTGGATGTTTACCAGTCCACCCGGCGAGCCATTGCCGTACAGCACCGAGGCCGGGCCTTTCAGAATATCCACGCTTTCAATCAGCAGCGGATCAATACGCGCTTTGGTATTCCCGGTCACGTTGTACGGCAGTTGCAGGCCGTTGTAATACTCCTGATCCACCGTAAAACCGCGAATCTTATATTCGCTCATATAGGAGGTATTACCGCGAACTTCCGTTGACACGCCCGGCGCGTAGCGCAGAATTTCATTCACCGAGTTGGCGTGGCGTTGCTCAATCTCCTGCCTGTCGATGGTGTTGATCACCTGCGGCGTTTTGCTTTCCGGCACGGCGGATTTGGTGGCGCTGTTGGTCCAGGCCGGAAGAAGGCTCTCCTGCCCGGCGGCAGTGACCACAATGGTCGACTCTTTTGCCTCTTCAGCATAAGACGGGACAGTCAGGGCTAAGGTGATACATCCAGAGAGCGCGCGTAATGTGAAACGATGAGTTGTTTTCATGAGCAAATTATTATATGTGAAATGGAATGACAATTATTCTCATTTTTATTCACAAATCAAGCCAGCTTTCGCCGTTAATCCGGCCAGGCGTTGCTCAGGAATACAGATTGTTCTGACGTCTGTTGAATCCCCGTAAACGTGCCGGGAAGACGCCTCCCCTGACACGTTCACGACTGATAATGCGCCAGAGCGATAATGGGCATCAAGTGAACGGAAAACACGCCTGGGTAGCGTGTCGCCGATTTACGCACTCATCCCCACATCCGCTCTGTTCATTTAATTGCGCCGCAGAAGGCGAAAAACGCCGAGCACAACAATCGCCCCGACGACGGCCACCAGGAAACTGTGAAGATTGAACCCGCTGATGCTACCGCCGATACCAAACATGGTTGCCAGCCAGCCGCCGACAACCGCACCAACGATACCGAGAATACAGGTCAGTATAAAACCACCGCCATCGCGACCCGGCATAATCAGCTTAGCGATAACACCTGCAATCAGACCAAAAATAATCCAGGCAATAATTCCCATATTCAGGCCCTCTTTCCAGTGAAAGCATGCGCAAGACGTTCTTGCGCCAGTCCCTTAAGTATAGGCAAATCAACCGGCCATGCTTTTCATCCTGCGACGTTATGCGCTGGCGTTGATAAAAATTTCACCCATTTGTCTTAAGTTCCGTCATGCCATGCCGATAACCAAACGATAATCTGTCAGGCATCCAGGAGTCATTACGCGTGAGTCACTACAGTGAGCAGTTCCTGAAGCAAAACCCGTTGGCGGTATTAGGCGTACTCAAAGATTTAAACAAGAGCCAGGTGCCGCTACGCATCTCCTGGGCCGGGGGGCAGTTCATCAGTAAGATTCTGGACGTTAACGCGGAAAAACTGGTGATGGATTTCGGCAGCCAGGACTATGAAAACATCGCCGTTCAGCGCGCCAGACAGATAACCATTACCGCAGAAACGCAGGGCGCGAAAGTGGAGTTCATGCTGGATCAGCTCACCCGTGGCGAATACCAGCAGCTTCCGGCATTTATTACCGCGCTGCCGCCCGAGCTGTGGTTCGTTCAGCGCCGGGAGTATTTCCGTATTTCCGCGCCTTTGCATCCCCCCTACTACTGTCAGGCGAAAATGCCGGACGACAACACGCTACGTTTTCGCTTGTTCGATCTCTCGCTGGGCGGCATGGGTGCTCTGCTGGAAGAGAAAAAACCCGCCGGATTAACCGAAGGCATGCGCTTTTCGCAAATTGAGCTGAACATGGGGCAATGGGGCGTTTTCCACTTTGACGCCCAGCTTATTTCCGTCAGCGAACGCAGAGTGATTGACGGGAAAAATGAGACGATTACCACTCCCCGCCTGAGCTTTCGTTTTCTCAACGTCAGCCCGGCGGTGGAGCGGGAATTACAGCGGATTATTTTCTCTCTTGAACGGGAAGCGCGGGAAAAATCCAATAAGGTGCGTGAATAACCCCCGTGCGGGTTACATCGCATCCAGCGCTTGCTGGAGTTTCCAGATATAACGCGGCGCCTGCGGCGCAGGATGATTTTTGGCAACGTGCTCGAAAAACTCATCCGCGCTCAGATCGTTGATTTTCTCAATCGCTTTTTTGCGATCGGAAGAGAACGTGCGCAGCAGCGCGCCCGCGCCATTGGCATAAGAGACCACCAGCGCGTACTGCATCACCTGCGGATCGTTAATACCGGCCAGCGACCCGTGTTCCAGAATACTCAGGTACGCCGTCCCCATCGAGATATTCCGCTCCGGGTTTTTCAGTTCGCTGGTCGACGGTTCGCCGCTCCAGCCCATATGACGATAAACATCGCGCCCGGACGTCGAGGCCTTCAGTTGCATTAACCCAACCGCCCCGGATTTACTGACCACCGTCGGATTACCGCCCGATTCAATTGCGATGATCGCGGTAATCAGACGCGGGCTGACGCCCCAGGCTTCCCCGGCTTTTTCACTTATCGGCATCCACTGCATTGCCCGTTTAACCGGGACTTCGGCGTTCCAGGGCGGATTCTTGTAATCCTGCTTTGAACTACAGCCCGCCAGCAATACAACCAAAAAAGCAAACCATCTCAATTTCACGTCATCTATCCTTATAGCCGGAATTCGCCGCTGCGAGTGACAACGACATGCTCAATCGGCATGATATACATTTGGTTTTAGATGTCAGCAAGGAATTGCCATGTCCCTGTTTCACTTAATCGCCCCATCGGGTTACTGCATCAATCAGCAAGCGGCTTTACGCGGCGTACAACGGCTGATCGAATCTGGCCACCAGGTGGATAACGCCGCCGTCATTGGCCGCCGTGACCAGCGTTTTGCCGGTTCAGACGCCGAGCGTCTGGCGGATGTTAACGGCCTCGCCCGCCTGACGACGCCCGATACCATTGTGATGCCGGTTCGCGGCGGTTACGGCGCCAGTCGTCTGCTGGAGAGCATTGACTGGCAGGCGCTCATCGCACGGCAACAGGCGAACCCGCTGCTGATCTGCGGCCACAGCGATTTTACGGTGATTCAGTCCGCCCTGCTGGCGCTGGGCAAGGTGATAACGTTTAGCGGCCCCATGCTGGCGGCGAATTTCGGCGCGGAGGAGATGAACACCTTCACCGAGCGCCATTTCTGGCGGGCCTTGTGCAACGCGCAGTTCACGGTGGAGTGGCAAGGTAACGGCCCGACATGTGAAACGGAAGGCACGCTGTGGGGCGGCAATCTGGCCATGCTGGTCTCCCTTATCGGCACCCCGTGGATGCCCGCCATTGAAAATGGCGTACTGGTGCTGGAGGATATTAACGAGCATCCTTTCCGCGTTGAGCGAATGCTTCTGCAACTGTATCACGCGGGGATTCTGACCCGGCAGAACGCGCTGATATTGGGCAGTTTCAGCGGTAGCGCGCCGAATGATTACGATGCCGGTTACGATCTTGACGCGGTTTACGCGTTTCTGCGTTCCCGTCTCTCCATCCCCGTCGTGACCGGTCTGGATTTTGGTCATGAGCAACGCACCGTTACGCTGCCGCTCGGCGCCCACGCGGTGCTAAAAAATGGCGAAAATGGCAGCCAACTCACACTCTCCGGCCATCCTGTCCTCAAATCATAAAAAAAGCCGTCGCCTGGGCTAAGTAAAACGCTGTTTCTGTCGTTATTATGTTAGGGTTTATTATTAGAAACAGCGTAATTCAGGAGTAACATAACGTTGGATGCCGCAGCCATTATTAGTCTTTTCATTTTAGGTTCAGTCCTCGTAACCTGTAGTATCTTATTAAGTTCATTCTCATCTCGTCTTGGCATCCCTATTCTGGTTATCTTTCTCGCGATTGGCATGCTCGCGGGTGTTGATGGCGTTGGCGGTATCCCGTTTGACAATTATCCTTTCGCGTACATGGTGAGTAACCTCGCGCTGGCAATTATTCTGCTGGATGGCGGGATGCGTACCCAGGCCAGCTCCTTTCGCGTCGCCCTGGGCCCGGCGCTCTCGCTCGCGACGGTAGGGGTACTGATTACCTCCGGTCTCACCGGCATGATGGCCGCCTGGCTCTTTCATTTGAATCTCATCGAAGGGTTGCTGATTGGCGCCATTGTCGGTTCAACGGATGCGGCTGCCGTTTTTTCTCTGCTGGGTGGTAAAGGGCTTAACGAACGCGTCGGTTCGACGCTGGAAATCGAATCCGGGAGTAACGACCCGATGGCGGTTTTCCTGACCATCACGCTGATAGAGATGATTCAGAAACATGAGACCGGCCTGAGCTGGCTTTTCGTGCTCGATATCATCCAGCAGTTTGGACTGGGGATCATGCTGGGGTTAGGCGGCGGATATCTGCTTCAGCAAATGATTAACCGGATTGCCTTGCCCACCGGGTTATATCCGCTGCTGGCGCTGAGCGGGGGAATTCTCGTTTTCGCCGTGACCACCGCGCTGGAAGGCAGCGGCATTCTGGCCGTTTACCTGTGTGGATTCCTGCTGGGCAACCGCCCTATCCGCAACCGGTTTGGCATCCTGCAAAACTTTGACGGCCTGGCCTGGCTGGCGCAAATCGCCATGTTCCTCGTGCTGGGACTGCTCGTTACGCCATCCGATCTGCTGCCTATCGCCGTTCCGGCGCTGGTGCTGTCAGTCTGGATGATTCTGGTGGCTCGCCCACTCTCCGTTTTCGCGGGCCTGCTGCCGTTTCGGGGCTTTAATCTGCGTGAGCGGATCTTCATCAGTTGGGTGGGGCTGCGTGGCGCCGTGCCTATCATCCTGGCGGTTTTTCCGATGATGGCCGGGCTGGAGAATGCCCGACTGTTTTTTAATGTCGCATTCTTTGTGGTGCTGATATCGCTGCTGTTCCAGGGAACGTCCCTGACCTGGGCGGCCAAAAAAGCCAAAGTGGTGGTGCCTCCCGTCGGCTGGCCGGTTTCGCGTATCGGGCTGGATATTCACCCGGAAAACCCCTGGGAGCAGTTTGTCTACCAGTTGAGTGAAGATAAGTGGTGCGTCGGCGCCGCACTGCGCGATCTGCATATGCCGCAGGAGACCCGCATCGCCGCCCTGTTTCGCGACAACGTGCTGTTCCACCCGACCGGAAGCACCCGTTTACGCGAAGGCGACGTTCTGTGCGTTATCGGACGTGAGCGCGACCTTCCGGCGCTGGGCAAACTGTTCAGCCAGTCGCCGCCGGTCGCGCTGGATCAGCGTTTTTTCGGCGATTTTATTCTCGAAGCCAATGCGAAATTTGCTGACGTCGCCCTGATTTACGGTCTGGACGAGGGAACGGAATATCGCGATAAACAGCAGACGCTGGGGGAAATCGTACAGCAGTTGCTGGGTGCCGCGCCGGTTGTGGGCGACCAGGTGGAGTTTGCCGGCATGATCTGGACGGTCGCAGAGAAAGAAGACAACGCCGTGCGTAAGGTCGGGGTTCGCGTCGCGGGGGATGAAATGGAATAATGGAGACGCTGCCGGATGGCGGCGTTGACACGCCTTATCCGGCCTACACTCTGCCCTCTGTAGGCCGGATAAGCACAAGCGCCATCCTACGGCGCCACAAAAAAAGTTACGCCGTCACAACCGGAACACGCGGCGCCAGCGCGCACATCAGTTCATACCCCACCGTTCCCGCCGCAGAGGCGACATCATCAATCTTGATCTCTTTCCCCCACAGTTCCACAGACGTACCGATACCCGCCTGCGGGCACGGCGTCAGATCCACTGCCAGCATATCCATCGACACGGTGCCAACCGTTCCGGTACGCACACCGTCCACCAGCACTGGCGTGCCGTTTGGCGCATGACGGGGATAACCATCCGCGTAGCCCGCCGCCACAATCCCGATGCGCTGCTCCTGAGTCGCGGTATAGCGTCCGCCATACCCGACCCGATCGCCCGCTTTCAGCGTCTGTACGCCAATAATCTGGCTACTCAGGGTCATAACCGGTTTCAGCCCGGTATTGGCGATATCCCGCCACTGCCCTGACGGCGATGCGCCATACAGAATAATTCCGGGTCGCACCCAGTCGAAATGGGCTTCAGGATGCCACAGCGTAGCCGCTGAATTCGACAGCGAGCGACGGCATTCAAGCCCTTCCGTCGCATGGGCGATTTTCGTCATCGCCTGGTCGATCCCTTCCGGGTGCTCAGCATCGGCAAAGTGCGACATTAACGTCATTTCGCCCACATTCGGCAGCGCCCGCAGTTGCTGCCAGACGGTCTGTACCCGCTCGGGTAAAAAACCCAGCCGGTTCATGCCGCTATTCACTTTGAGATAAACATCCAGCGGCGCGTTCAGGCGCGCGTTTTGCAACACTTTGAGCTGCCAGTTGCTGTGTATGCAGGTCGTCAGACGGTATGTGTCATATATGGCCAGCTCATCGGCATGGAAGAACCCTTCCAGCATTAAGATCGGCCCTTTCCATCCCCGCTCTCGCAGCGTAATCGCCTCTTCGAGATTGAGCATGGCAAAGCCGTCGGTCGCCCCCAACGCCGTCCAGATACGCTCGATACCATGTCCGTAGGCATTGGCTTTCACCACCGACCAGACGCGTGCGTCCGGGGCGGCCTGGCGCACAATGCCAAGATTTTGTTTCATCGCCTGCAGGTCAAGGCTGGCCAGTATAGGGCGGGTCATCTCGCTTCCTTATTAGTTATGCGCGCCATGAAGATGCCGGGGTCGTGACGGCGTAAAGCCAGGGCTGTACCGCGCTACGCTCAGGTCGTCATAAGGAATAGCAGGTGTACGACCTGAAAGAATATCGCTCAGTAATTGCCCTGAACCGCAGGCCATTGTCCAGCCCAGCGTCCCATGCCCGGTGTTCAGCCACAGGTTTTTGAAGCGCGTCCGTCCGATCACCGGCGTACCATCCGGGGTCATTGGCCGCAGTCCGGTCCAGAACGTGGCTTGTTCCACATGCCCTCCGCGCGGGAAGAGATCGCGTACGACCATCTCCAGCGTTTCACGACGCGGTTGTAATAATTCAGTGTTAAAGCCGACAATTTCCGCCATTCCCCCCACGCGAATGCGCTTATCAAAACGGGTAATGGCAATTTTGTAGGTTTCATCAAGGATAGTCGAAACTGGCGCGCCATCGTCCTGTGCGACCGGAATCGTCAGCGAATAACCTTTAAGCGGATAGACCGGAATATCGACGATCCCTTTGAGCATCGCCGTCGAGTAAGAGCCAAACGCCATCACGTAAGCATCGGCTTTGATGATGTCATCCCCGCACTTCACGCCGTAAATTTGTTCACCTTCGTACAGCAGTTTTTCCACCGGCGTGTTGAAGCGAAACGTCACGCCCGCCTGTTCCGCCATCTGCGCCAGGCGCTGAGTGAACAGCTGGCAATCTCCGGTTTCATCATTGGGCAAACGCAGGCCGCCGGTCAGTTTGTGCGCCACTTCCGCCAGCGCAGGTTCAACCTCCGCCAGACGGCTGGATTCCAGTAGCTGATACGGTACGCCGGCATCTTCCAGAACGGCGATATCGCGGGTGGCGTTCTCATACTGTTGCGCGGTACGGAATAACTGCAATGTTCCGCCCTGACGCCCTTCATACTGAATGCCGGTTGAGGCGCGCAGCGCTTTCAGGCAATCACGGCTGTACTCCGCCAGACGCACCATGCGCCCTTTGTTCTCCATGTAATGGCGGGTGTCGCAGTTACGCAACATTTGCCACATCCACTTCAACTGAAACTGCGTCCCGTCCAGGCGAACAGCCAGCGGCGCATGGCGCTGGAACATCCACTTGATGGCCTTCAGCGGTACACCCGGCGCCGCCCACGGCGCGGCATAGCCCGGAGAAATTTGTCCGGCATTCGCCGCGCTGGTTTCCAGCGCCGGGCCAGGTTCACGATCGATGACGGTGACGTCATGCCCAGCCTGACACAGATACCAGGCGCTGGTTACGCCAACGACGCCACTTCCCAGTATGACAACTCGCATAGCCACTCCGTTAACAGTAAAAGAACAATCTTCTAATTACATCTTGATAACTCAGTTGAAAATATTATTCAACATATGGCTTTTTTATGGTGACGCACCTCACATCTGCCTCTGTTGTCAGGGATCTCTCTGCTTTGGCATCTCCTGCTGTGCGTCATTTTTATCCAGCATAAAATATCGCAGCCATGCCAGTTTCTGGCGTGCCGGCGCTGCGAAATCGCAAAGAAAAATTTTCTTCATCAGCACGTTTTTTAACACGGTGTTCTATGCTTGAAATGAGGTGCTCCAGACAGAGAGTGCCGCCAACAATGAGGGTGCGCGAATGGCTACGATTGATTCCATGAACAAGGACAGCACACGTTTGAGCGATGGACCCGACTGGACGTTTGATCTGCTGGATGTCTATCTGGCGGAGATTGACCGCGTCGCGAAACTCTACAAACTGGATACCTATCCGCACCAAATCGAGGTGATCACCTCTGAGCAGATGATGGATGCCTATTCCAGCGTCGGGATGCCGATCAACTATCCTCACTGGTCGTTTGGCAAAAAATTCATTGAAACCGAGCGCCTGTATAAGCATGGTCAGCAAGGGCTGGCCTATGAAATCGTCATTAACTCCAACCCGTGTATCGCTTATCTGATGGAAGAGAACACCATTACTATGCAGGCGCTGGTGATGGCGCACGCGTGCTATGGGCATAACTCTTTCTTCAAGAATAACTACCTGTTCCGCAGTTGGACCGACGCCAGTTCGATTGTCGATTACCTGATCTTTGCCCGTAATTACATTACCGAATGCGAAGAACGCTATGGCGTGGACGAAGTTGAAAAGCTGCTGGATTCCTGCCATGCGCTGATGAACTATGGCGTCGATCGCTACAAACGCCCGCAAAAAATTTCGTTGCAGGAGGAGAAAGCCCGGCAGAAAAGTCGCGAAGAGTATCTGCAAAGCCAGGTGAATATGCTGTGGCGTACTCTGCCGAAGAAAGAGGAAGAGAAAGCCGTCGCCGAAACGCGGCGTTACCCGTCTGAACCGCAGGAAAACCTGCTCTACTTTATGGAAAAGAACGCGCCGTTGCTGGAGTCATGGCAGCGCGAGATCCTGCGCATCGTGCGCAAGGTCAGCCAGTATTTCTATCCGCAAAAACAGACGCAGGTGATGAACGAAGGCTGGGCGACGTTCTGGCACTACACCATCCTGAATCATCTTTACGATGAAGGTAAAGTGACCGAGCGCTTTATGCTGGAGTTTTTACACAGCCACACCAATGTGGTGTTCCAGCCGCCGTACAACAGCCCGTGGTATAGCGGAATTAACCCTTATGCGCTTGGCTTCGCGATGTTCCAGGACATCAAACGCATTTGCCAGTCGCCAACGGAAGAAGATAAATACTGGTTCCCGGATATCGCCGGTTCAGACTGGCTGGAAACCCTGCATTTCGCGATGCGTGATTTTAAAGACGAGAGCTTTATCAGCCAGTTCCTGTCACCGAAAGTGATGCGTGATTTCCGTTTCTTTACCGTGCTGGACGACGACCGGCACAACTATCTGGAAATTTCAGCCATTCACAATGAGGAAGGTTATCGCGAGATCCGCAATCGGCTTTCGTCGCAGTACAACCTGAGCAATCTGGAGCCGAATATTCAGATCTGGAATGTGGATTTACGCGGCGATCGCTCTTTGACGCTACGCTATATTCCTCACAACCGCGCACCGCTGGACAAGGGACGTAAAGAGGTGCTGAAACATGTGCATCGCCTGTGGGGGTTTGATGTCATGCTGGAGCAGCAGAATGAGGATGGCAGCGTTGAGCTGCTGGAGCGGTGCCCGCCGAGAATGAACAGCCTGTAGTTTAATTGCCGGATGGCGGTGTAAACACCTTATCCGGCCTACAAACAGCACACCACCGTAGGCCGAATAAACAAAACGCCATCCGGCGCAAACAAACAGCACACCGCCGTAGGCCGGATAAGCAAAGCGCCATCCGGCGCGAACAAACAGCACATCACCGTAGGCCGGATAAGCGGAGCGCCATCCGGCGTATAACGATTAGCGGCCCTGAATGGCCAAATCGCCTGGCAAATTCTTCTGCATACGATGCCAAATCTCACCGCTGTCATGACCGTAACGGCGTACCGTTTCGTACACCTGGTCATGCGCGCCCTGCTCGCAAAGCGATGACAGCTTATGGTAGAAACCGAGCGCCAGGCTCCGGGCTTCCGGGTTGGCGAAATAGTGACGACCAATGCGGGTATACAGCCCTTTCATCCCGTTCAGGATCAGACCGTAAATCGGATTACCGGAGGCAAACGCCAGACCGCGGAAAATGTTGTAATCCAGCTCCGCGAACGCATCGGCGTAGTCGGCCACTTCATTCGCCGTCGCCAGTACCTCCTGCGCCTTATCAGGATGCTGACGAAACGCGGTGCGGATAAAAATCGTGGAGATATTGGTTCGCACCGACAGCAGATTATCAATCAGTTGCGGCACGCTTTCATGATCAAGACGCGCGAGCGTTTCAAGAATATTCAGCCCGGACGTTTCCCAGAAATTGTTCACCTTTGTCGGTTTGCCGTGTTGAATCGTCAACCAGCCGTCTCGCGCCAGGCGCTGCAATACTTCGCGTAACGTGGTGCGTGTCACTCCGATAAGTTCGGAGAGTTCACGTTCGGCAGGCAAAATAGTGCCAGGTGGGAAGCGGTTATTCCAGATACTTTCAATGATGTACTCTTCCGCGAAACCCGCCGGGCTCTGCGCCTTAATGACCATAGTGAGATTTCCATTACACAGCAAAACATAGTTACACTCATCATACCAGACGGGTTTCATGGCTGATAGCGGACAGGATGAAGAAAAAGGGGATCAAGGCTTCATTTTCTGGATAACGCCGCGCCATCACGTTAAGGACTTGCCTGCTTTTACCCTGACCGCTAAGCTTTGCGCCTAAACATAAAAACATGATTCTCACATTTACAGGTAAGGGAAACTGCCATGGAGCTCTCCTGGGGTCGCGCATTCTGGCGCAACTTTCTGGGCCAGTCGCCTGACTGGTATAAACTTGCATTAATCGCTTTTTTAATTGCTAATCCACTGATTTTCTTCATCAACCCATTTGTAGCGGGCTGGCTGCTGGTCGCTGAATTTATTTTCACGCTGGCGATGGCGCTGAAGTGCTATCCCCTGCTGCCAGGCGGATTACTGGCGATTGAAGCGGTCATCATTGGGATGACCAGCGCAGCGCATGTGCGTGAAGAGGTTGCCGCCAACCTCGAAGTGCTGCTGCTGCTGATGTTCATGGTCGCAGGCATCTACTTTATGAAGCAGTTGCTGCTGTTCATTTTTACCCGCCTGCTGCTTAACATTCGTTCCAAGATGCTGCTGTCGCTCGCATTTTGTATGGCTGCCGCCTTCCTGTCCGCTTTCCTTGATGCCCTGACCGTTGTCGCGGTGGTCATCAGCGTCGCGGTCGGCTTTTATGGCATTTATCATCGCGTCGCCTCTGCGCGCGGCGAAGAGAACGATCTCCAGGATGACGACCACCTCGACCAGAACAGTAAAGCGGTGCTGGAGCAGTTTCGCGGTTTCTTGCGCAGCCTGATGATGCATGCGGGCGTAGGCACCGCGCTGGGCGGCGTCATGACGATGGTTGGCGAACCGCAGAACCTGATTATCGCTAAAGCGGCGGGCTGGCATTTCGGCGATTTCTTCCTGCGCATGTCGCCGGTGACGGTTCCGGTGCTAATTTGCGGGCTGCTCACCTGCGTGCTGGTCGAGAAACTGCGCTGGTTTGGCTATGGTGAAACGCTGCCGGAAAAAGTGCGTCATATTTTGCAGGAGTTCGACGATCAAAGCCGTCAACGTCGTACACGCCAGGACAAACTCAATCTGTTTGTGCAGGCGATTATCGGCGTCTGGCTGGTGACGGCGCTGGCACTGCATCTGGCGGAAGTGGGCTTAATTGGCCTGTCGGTCATTATTCTGGCCACGTCACTCACCGGCGTCACCGATGAACACGCGATTGGCAAAGCATTTACTGAGTCCTTGCCGTTTACCGCGCTGTTGACGGTTTTCTTCTCCATCGTGGCGGTCATTATCGATCAGCATCTTTTCGCCCCGATCATCCAGTTCGTTTTACAGGCTTCCGAACATGCGCAATTAACGCTGTTCTACCTTTTCAATGGCCTGCTGTCGTCCATTTCCGATAACGTGTTCGTCGGGACGATTTACATCAATGAGGCTAAAGCGGCTATGGAAAGCGGCGCAATCAGCATGAAACAGTACGAACTGCTGGCGGTAGCGATCAACACCGGCACCAATTTGCCGTCCGTGGCGACGCCAAACGGCCAGGCGGCATTTTTATTCCTGCTCACCTCTGCGCTGGCGCCGCTGATTCGTCTCTCTTATGGCCGTATGGTCTGGATGGCGTTGCCATACACGCTGGTGCTCACCCTCGTTGGTTTACTCTGCGTCGAGTTTACCCTCACCCCCATCACGGAGTGGATGACGCAATCTGGCTGGTTAGCTACATTCTCATAACATCAAACCGGGCAAATCACTGCCCGGTTTGACTTTTTGCATGATAATTATCCGATTATACTTTATTTCATTTCCCACTACTGGCGCATAAATTGAATTGGTTTACACTGCGGTGTCTACGCATGTTGCAGGGAAATAATTATGTTGCGATTTTTAAACCAGTGCTCACGGGGTCGGGGCGCGTGGTTACTGATGGCGTTAACTGCCTTTGCGCTCGAAATGGTAGCGCTGTGGTTCCAGCACGTCATGCTGCTCAAACCTTGCGTGCTATGTATTTACGAACGTAGCGCGTTATTCGGTGTGATGGGCGCGGGTCTGGTTGGCGCTGTCGCCCCTAAAACGCCGCTGCGTTATGTGGCGATAGCGATCTGGATTTACAGCGCCTGGCGCGGGTTGCAGTTGGCCTATGAACACACGATGATCCAGCTTCATCCTTCGCCGTTCATGACCTGTGATTTTGCTGCGCGCTTCCCGACGTGGCTGCCGCTGGATAAATGGCTGCCGCAGGTCTTCCTGGCTTCCGGCGACTGCGCCGAGCGTCAGTGGTCGTTTTTAACCCTGGAGATGCCGCAGTGGCTGTTGGGGATTTTTGCGGCGTATCTGGCGATCGCGATCCTGGTGTTGATTGCTCAACCGTTTAAGCCGAAAAGACGCGATCTCTTTAGTCGATAACAGAACGCTCCTTCGGGAGCGTTTTTTTTCGCCTGACGGCGTTGCTTCCGGGCATCTATAAGATGTATATTAAATACATCTTATAGATGCCCCCACAAGGAGACGCCTTATGTCCCATTTACGCATCCCGGCAAACTGGAAAATTAAACGTTCCACTCCCTTCTTCACCAAAGAGAATGTGCCAGCCGCACTGCTCTCCCACCATAACACCGCTGCGGGTGTCTTTGGGCAACTCTGCGTGATGGAAGGCACGGTCACTTACTACGGTTTCGCTAACGAAGATGCCAAAGAACCAGAACTCAAAGTGGTCATTAACGCCGGTCAGTTTGCGACCAGCCCGCCGCAATACTGGCACCGCATCGAATTAAGCGACGATGCGCAATTCAATATCAATTTCTGGGTTGAAGACGACAACCACGGCGATGAAATGTATCAGGCGAAAAAAGCGTAATTAACGCTTGCTGAACAATGGGCGGTTCAGTCCGCCCATGAAGGTTTGTTTAAGATGTGATCCTGCCAGTCCCGCACTTCAGATTCTTTCACCGCAATATGGCGCACAGAAATACGCTCGCCGTGCATCGCCGCTTTCGACCCGGTCAACAACGGATGCCAGCCCGGCAGCCCCTTTCCTTCCGCTAACAAGCGATAGGCGCAGGTCATCGGCAACCATTCAAAGGTTGGCAGATTATCGCGGGTGAGTTTAATGCAGTCTGGCTCGTACTCGAACCGACGTTCATAGTTACGACACTGGCAGGTTTTGATATTCAACTGACGACACGCTACGTTGGTGAAATAGATTTCGTCGGTGTCTTCATCCATCAGTTTGTGCAGGCAACACTGGCCGCATCCATCACACAACGACTCCCACTCGGCATCGGTCATGTCATCCAGGGTTTTACTTTGCCAGAAAGGTATGTCGCTCATCAGGGTATCCGCCATTACTGTAAAGCTGCACCTTATAACCAGTCTGGCACGCTGATGCAAGTTTTGCCGCCCGAAAAGGCGGCAAGCAGAGATTACAGGACGCGCGTCGTCAGCGTTTGACCGTTAAAACTGACTTCCAGCTCGTCGCCGCTTTGCAACGGGCCGACGCCTTCCGGTGTGCCGGTCAGGATCACGTCTCCCGCCTTGAGCGTGAAGAAACGGCTCATGTAGGCGACGAGCGGCACGATGTGGTGGATCATCTCCGCTGTCGAGCCTTGCTGACGGATTTCGCCGTTCACTTTCAACCCGAGCGCGGTATTTTGCGGATCGCCATGAAACTCCGAAACCGGAATAAAACCTGACAGCGGGCAGGAATTATCAAACCCTTTTGCTTTTTCCCAGGGCTGACCGGCTTTTTTCATTTTGCCCTGAATATCCCGCAGCGTCAGATCGAGCGCCACGCCATAACCGGCAATCGCCTTGCGGACATGCTCTTCCGTCGCCTGGCGCAGAGTTGAGCCAATCAATATCGCCAGTTCGACTTCATGGTGAACGGCGCCCATGTCCGTTGGAATCGCCAGCGGCTGGCGCAGATCGCACAGCGCCGTTTCCGGTTTAATAAAAAGAACGGGTTCATCCGGCGTTGCGCTACCCATCTCCTTAATATGCTTTGCGTAGTTACTGCCTACACAAACCACTTTACTTACCGGGTAATCAAGCAGAGCACCTTGCCAGTTGTGATGTTGATACATTATTTTCCCCTAACGTAATCGTGGATTTCAGGAACTGCATCGACAGGGCGTTCGCATTGCCGGATACAGTTTAACTTTTAGCGTCTGGTTTATTTTCGCCCGGCGCAGAAAGATGTTGTTTGAGTAAATCTTCCGGCGGTGGCGGCAGTTGTAAATAATACCCCTGGTCGGTTAACGCTTGTTTTACTTTCTCCAGGTCGGCATTCACTAATTTCTTACGCCCATCCAACGGCAGAATCATTGCCAGCGTTGGCTGCCCGAATCCCTTCATCAGATCTTCAGGAACCCGTGAGAAATCGTCTTTTTTTTCGACGTATAAATAGGTCTGGTCGCGTTTGCTACTTCGATAGATCACACAAAACATACTTTTACTCTGAATTAACGGGATGGTGACTTGCCTCAATATAATACTGACTATAACATGCCTTCTAGTCTTCGGAATATCGCCCCGCATTGGGGATGATAAATAGCAAATTGAGTAAGGCCAGGATGTCAAACACGCCAATCGAGCTTAAAGGCAGTAGCTTCACCTTATCAGTGGTTCATTTGCACGAAGCTGAACCCAAGGTTATTCGTCAGGCGTTGGAAGACAAAATCGCTCAGGCACCTGCTTTTTTAAAACATGCTCCCGTGGTCATTAACGTCAGCGGCCTTGAAAGTCCAGTAAACTGGCCTGCGCTGCAAGAGGTGGTGACGTCTACCGGTCTGCGTATTATCGGCGTTAGCGGCTGCAAAGACGCGGCGCTAAAAGCGGAAATTGACGAGATGGGTCTTCCTTTACTGACTGAAGGTAAAGAGAAAGTCGCTCGTTCCGCCCCGGTTGAAGTCCCGGCACCGAGCGCGCCGCCGCAAAATGTTACCCCCATCACAAAAACGCGATTAATTGACGTACCGGTTCGTTCCGGTCAGCGCATTTATGCTCCACAATGTGATCTAATTGTTACAAGTCACGTCAGCGCTGGCGCAGAGTTAATCGCAGACGGTAATATCCACGTTTATGGCATGATGCGGGGCCGTGCGCTGGCAGGTGCCAGCGGCGATCGGGAAGCGCAAATTTTTTGTACCCATCTGACGGCAGAACTGGTGTCTATCGCAGGTGTTTATTGGCTGAGTGATAAAATCCCGGCAGAATTTTATGGCAAAGCGGCGCGTCTGCGGTTAGCAGATAACGCTTTGGCAGTTCAACCGTTGAATTGATCCCTTTTTAACAAGGAATTTCTATGGCACGCATTATTGTAGTTACTTCGGGTAAAGGGGGCGTTGGCAAGACCACCTCCAGCGCGGCCATCGCTACTGGTTTGGCCCAGAAGGGAAAGAAAACTGTCGTTATCGATTTCGATATCGGTCTGCGTAACCTCGACCTGATCATGGGATGTGAGCGTCGTGTCGTTTACGATTTCGTGAACGTGATTCAGGGCGATGCAACGCTAAACCAGGCGTTAATCAAAGATAAGCGCACTGAGAATCTCTTTATTCTTCCGGCATCGCAAACCCGCGATAAAGACGCGCTGACCCGTGAGGGCGTAGCAAAAGTTCTCGATGACCTGAAGACAATGGATTTCGACTTTATCGTCTGCGACTCTCCGGCGGGCATTGAAACCGGCGCGCTGATGGCGCTCTATTTTGCCGATGAAGCGATTATCACCACGAACCCGGAAGTCTCCTCAGTACGTGACTCTGACCGTATTCTGGGCATTCTGGCGTCAAAATCTCGTCGTGCTGAAAACGGCGAAGACCCGATTAAAGAGCATCTGCTGCTGACGCGTTACAACCCAGGCCGCGTTAACAGAGGCGATATGCTCAGTATGGAAGACGTGCTGGAAATCCTGCGCATCAAACTCGTGGGGGTTATCCCGGAAGATCAGTCAGTCCTGCGCGCATCCAACCAGGGAGAGCCGGTTATTCTCGACATCACTGCTGATGCGGGTAAAGCCTATGCAGATACCGTAGAACGTCTGTTGGGAGAAGAACGTCCTTTCCGCTTCATTGAAGAAGAGAAGAAAGGTTTCCTCAAACGCCTGTTCGGAGGATAAGTTATGGCATTACTGGATTTTTTTCTCTCGCGGAAAAAGAGTACAGCCAACATCGCTAAAGAGCGACTGCAAATCATTGTTGCGGAGCGCCGTCGCAGCGACGCCGAGCCGCATTATTTACCGCAGTTGAGAAAAGATATTCTCGAAGTCATCTGCAAGTATGTGCAAATTGATCCAGAAATGGTCACCGTACAGCTTGAGCAAAAAGACGGCGATATTTCAATTCTCGAGCTTAACGTGACATTACCGGAAGCCGAAGAGTCCAGATAATCTCTTTTCGGATAACGCAACGCGATAAAAAGGCAGAGTATTCTGCCTTTTATTTGCTGCTGTGCCATAAACAGTAACGCGGCGGTGCTTATTCCAGGCTGAACTTCGGGTAGCGCTCCTGAAAATAGCGGCGCAGAAATTCAACCGTAATGCGAATTTTTGCCGACGAGGAAAGACGGGAAGCAGAGACCGCCCAGATATTGGCAGGCTGATAATATTCCGGCAGAATCTGCACCAGATGGCCGCTGGCAATGTTATCGCAGACATCCCACCACGACCGCAACGCAATGCCCTGCCCGTCCAGACACCATTGATGCACAATCTCACCGTGGTTGGAGGACAGTGACCCTGTCACTTTAATCGAATATTCCCGTTCTTTTGTGCGTAACTGCCAGACGCCAAAGGGATGGTCACGCTCTTTAATCACCAGACACGGAAAGGCTGCCAGATCGCTGAGCTGCTTCGGCGTGCCGTGCTGCGCCAGAAACGCCGGTGATGCGCATAAAATACGGTAATTGGTTCCAAGCTTATGCGCGATTAAATTAGAGGCAATCTCATCACCAATACGAATATCAAGATCGACCCCTTCATTCACCAGATCCACCAGCCGGTCCTCAACGTCAAACCGCAACTCCAGCTGTGGATACTGCTTCGCCAGCGCCGACAGCGCGGGCGCAACAATCCGCCGACCGAAGCCAAAACTGCTGATAATACGCAGCATACCTTGTGGGACTTGCCGCACATCAGACAGCTCATCCATCATCTGATCCACATCCTGCAAAATGCGCTGCGCCCATTCGTAAATACGCTCGCCCTCTTCCGTGATCGTCACCCGCCGGGTCGTTCGGTGGAGCAGCACCACGTTCAGCGTCTGCTCCAGCAACGCCACCCGTTTGCTGATAAACGCCGGCGAAACGCCCAGTTCCTCCGCAACCGCGCTAAAACCCGCACGCCGGGCAACCCGCATAAAGACGCGTAAATCATTCAGGAGAGGCAGATTATTCATGATCTGTGTTTTATGTTTCACCAGTTGGAAGGATTAACTCTCAATCAGTCAATTATAGGATAAGGGGTAAGTCAATTTTGACTGCTGATAAGTGAGAGCTGGTATGAAGAAAACCTGTCGTATTGCCGCTATTCCCGGAGACGGTATTGGTAAAGAAGTCCTGCCTGAAGGTATTCGCGTATTGCAGACTGCCGCTGAACGCTGGGATCTCTCGCTCAGCTTTGAGCCGATTGAGTGGGCCAGCTGCGAATATTATGCACATCACGGTACGATGATGCCTGACGACTGGCATGCGCAGCTAAAATCGTTTGATGCGATCTATTTCGGCGCCGTCGGCTGGCCGGATACCGTCCCGGACCATGTTTCATTGTGGGGATCGCTGCTGAAATTCCGCCGCGAATTTGACCAGTACGTTAACCTGCGTCCGGTACGTCTGTTTCCCGGCGTTCCCTGCCCGCTGGCCGGAAAAAAAGCGGGAGATATTGATTTCTACGTCGTGCGCGAGAACACCGAAGGGGAATACTCCTCGCTGGGCGGGCGCGTTAATGCCGGAACCGAGCACGAAGTGGTGATTCAGGAGTCGGTATTTACCCGGCGCGGAGTGGATCGCATTCTGCGCTACGCCTTTGAGCTGGCGCAAAGCCGACCGCGCAAAACGCTGACGTCCGCCACCAAATCCAACGGCCTGGCCATCAGTATGCCTTTCTGGGATGAACGCGTTGAAGCAATGGCGCAACACTACCCGGAGATTCGTTGGGATAAGCAGCATATCGACATTCTGTGCGCCCGCTTTGTCATGCAGCCGGAGCGCTTTGACGTGGTTGTCGCCTCAAATCTGTTTGGCGATATTCTGTCCGATCTTGGCCCGGCCTGTACCGGCACCATCGGCATTGCGCCTTCCGCAAACCTGAACCCGGAACGCACATTCCCGTCGCTGTTTGAACCGGTACACGGCTCTGCGCCGGATATATACGGCAAGAATATCGCCAACCCTGTTGCCACCATCTGGGCGGGCGCCATGATGCTGGATTTCCTCGGCAATGGCGATACGCGCTACCGGGAGGCACATGACGGTATTCTCGCGGCCATTGAGCAAGTTATCGCTAACGGCCCGAAAACACCGGATCTGAAAGGCGCCGCCTCCACCCGGCAGATGGCGGAGGCGATCTGTCAGGCGCTGCGCTAATGACGGAGCGGCCGGATAGCGGCCATCATCGTATTACAGCGGATATTCCTGCAACAGATTCCGCAGTTTTTCCGCCATCAGTTCCGCACGCCAGCCGGAGATGAGTTCCGGCTGCGTGGCCTGCGGTTTTAACTTCCAGTGCCAGTTAAGCAACTGGTTGATTTGCCGACGCGACGCCAGCAATTCCGCACTGACATTGTGCGTCGCGCTAACGTCCGCCACCAGCGCTTTGATGGCTTTAAACGCCTTGCGATAACCTGGCATATCCATCAGGTTCAGCAAGGGTTCCGGCAGCGTCTCTTCCGGCAGCGCCTGCGCCTTCTCCACTAACGCGATCAGCGTCTTACCGTGAAAACGAATTTCGCTGCCAGAAAGCCCCAGGCTGTCCAGTTCGCCCAGACTCCCCGGCATATAGCGCGCCACCGCCCACAGGTGCTCTTCGCGCACCACAAAGTTGACCGCCAGATCGCGCTCACGCGCCTTGCGCAGCCGCCAGTCGGCCAACAGTTGCAGGCAGGCCAGTTGACGGGTACGCAACTGCCACGCATTGGTGATGTCACGCCAGGCATCTTCCGGCGCCAGAATTTCCTGACGACGCTGCTGCATCAGACGGCACTCATCCAGCGCCGCAGGCAGCCAGCCGGATGCTTCGGTTTCGACCATCAGTTTTTTGGTGATCGGTAACAAATACCAGACGTCCGCCGCCGCATACTCGCACTGGCGTTCGGTTAACGGTCTTGCCAGCCAGTCGGTACGGGACTCGCTTTTATCCAGCGCGACGCCCGTAAACTCCTCGACCATCGCGGCAAAACCCCAGGACAAGGGGCGGCCGCAAAATGCGGCAAGGATCTGCGTGTCGATCAGCGGTTGCGGCAGCTCCCCGAAGGTATTGAGAAAAACCTCCAGATCTTCGCTGCCCGCATGCAAAAATTTGGTTATCGCGGTATCACGCAACACGGCGCGCAGAGGCGACCAGTCGGTAATGCCGTGAGGATCAATCAGGGCGACATGCTCGCCATCAAACAGCTGGATAAGCCCAAGTTGCGGGTAATAGGTACGCGTACGGACAAACTCCGTATCAAGGGCAATCGCCGGAAATGCCCGAACCGCTTCACATAACGTCGCCAGCGCGTCGTCCGTAGTGATCATTTGGTAATTCAAATCATATTCTCTTTAGTTTGCGCCAAAAAAAACGCCGGCTTAACCGGCGTCTGGCGACTTGCTTAAAGCTCAGGCTTTATTGTCTACTTTGCCACGCGCTTCGTCACGTAATTCTCGTCGTAAAATTTTTCCGACGTTCGATTTAGGCAGTTCGTCGCGAAACTCCACCAGCTTCGGCACTTTATACCCCGTCAACTGGCGACGACAGAAGGTAATCAATGCCTCGTCGGTCAACGCCGGGTCTTTCTTCACGACAAAGATTTTCACGCTTTCACCGCTGCTGCCCGAAGGCACGCCGACTGCCGCCACTTCCTGAACGCCAGGATGCTGCATCACCACGTCTTCAATTTCATTAGGATAGACGTTAAAGCCGGAAACCAGAATCATATCTTTTTTGCGATCGACGATGCGCAAGAACCCTTCGTCATCAATCACCGCGATATCCCCCGTGTAAAGCCAGCCGTCTTTGACGATTTCATCCGTCGCGTCCGGGCGCTGCCAGTATCCCAGCATCACCTGCGGCCCCTTCACGCACAGCTCGCCAGGCTCGCCTGTCGGCACCTCGTTGCCCTCGTCATCCACCAGTTTTACATCGGTAGAGGGAACGGGCAGCCCGATACTGCCGCTGTGATAATCGATATCATGCGGGTTCACGCTGACCAACGGCGCGCACTCGGTCAGACCGTAGCCTTCAAGCAAATATTGTCCGGTCAGTTTCACCCAACGTTCTGCAACCGCATGCTGTACCGGCATACCGCCGCCAGCAGAAAGGTGCAGCGTAGAGAAGTCCAGTTGCTGGAATTCTTTGTTGTTCAGCAAGGCGTTAAACAGGGTGTTAACGCCGGTCATCGCGGTAAACGGATATTTCGCCAGCTCTTTCACCATGCCCGGAATGTCGCGCGGGTTAGTGATGAGCAGGTTTTGCCCGCCCAGTTCAATAAACAGCAGGCAGTTCATGGTCAACGCAAAAATGTGATACAGCGGCAACGCCGTCACCACCAGCTCTTTCCCCTCATGCAGCAACGGCCCGTAGGTGCCTTTTACCTGCTCCAGGTTTGCCAGCATGTTGCGGTGCGTCAGCATCGCGCCTTTCGCTACGCCGGTTGTACCGCCCGTGTATTGCAGGAACGCCAGATCGTCGGTGACCAGCTCAGGCTTCACGTACTGCATCCGATAACCTGCGTGTAGCGCGCGGCGAAAAGAGATCGCATCCGGCAGGTGATATTTCGGCACCAGACGCTTAATGTATTTCACGACAAAGTTAACCAGCGTACCTTTCGCGGTAGAAAGCTGGTCGCCCATGCGCGTCAGAATTACGTGCTGTACGGACGTTTTATCGACCACTTTTTCCAGCGTGTGGGCAAAGTTAGAGACGATCACGATAGCCGCCGCTCCGCTGTCATTGAGCTGATGCTCAAGCTCACGCGGCGTATACAGCGGGTTGACATTCACGACGATCATCCCGGCGCGCAAAATACCAAACAGCGCGACCGGGTATTGCAGCAGATTCGGCATCATTAGCGCGACGCGGTCGCCTTTTTTGAGGCCCAGTCCTTCCTGCAAATAAGCCGCGAATGCCCGGCTGCGCTCTTCCAGTTTGCGGAAGGTCATCACCTCCCCCATATTGACGAACGCAGGCTGGTCGGCGTAACGCACGACGGCATGTTCAAATAATTCAACCAGGGATTGATAACGGTCAGGATTGATCTCCGCCGGGACATCAGCGGGATATCGGTTAAGCCAAACCTTCTTCAAAGCATCACCTCTAAAATGAGTGTTCGTCGTCATCGCAACCCCAGTTAATAAACAAGTCGTTAACATAATATTAACTCAGCGTACCAGTTTATTAATCACTCAACGAAAAGGTTGCGAAGCGCGTCACTATTTATTTTTCTTATGTCCGTATTAATGCAGAAACAGCGGACCAGCCGCTGTTTCTTTTACTGATAAAACAAGGGGTTATTCAGTTACGATCGTTTGAACCTGTGCGGGGCCTGGGTTATACCATCCCCAACCGCCATAGCCGTACGGCCAGCCTCGTCCACCGTAGAACCAGGGATCGATCGGCTGCGGCGGCATGACGATCTGCTGAGTAAGGTGCCAGCGTTTATAGCCCGTTGCCTGCATCAGCATAAACTTATACGGCGTACTGCCGACCTTACCGTCCACCGTGCCGGTAATCGGCCCAACGACCGTCACCAGTTGCCCACGGAAGTCTACCGGGTCAAGGAAGCCGTTCACGTCGGCATAAATCCGCCCTCGCGAAGCCTCACCGAGGATCGGACGCGCGCCGTTATCAAGCGGCACGCTGGCGATTTCCAGCCGCGTTTTTCCCTGCTGGTTTTGCACATCCACCACTTTACCGCCAAAACGCGCTTCCTGGCCGACGTACAGCTGCGGCGCATTCATAACCCGCACCAGATCCTGCTGCGGCGTGGGACTGGAACCTTTGATGGCATCCGGGACGGTAACGCAGCCACTCAGCGTTAACGCGACCACTCCCGCCAGAATTCCTTTCATTACCTGTTGTTGAACCGCCATAGTGCGACTCCTTTTTTCTCAGCACATATTCTCGTCATACTTCAAACTGCCTGTGTGTAACAGCTACGTTCAAATTATTCAGGGTGATAATACTGAGATTCATTCTTTGCCCGGAAGTTTCTTCCACGCGACGTTGTTACGTAAATAAACCGGTTCGGCCTGTTCAACCGCGACGGTTTTCCCCGCTGCCAGCATCTGACTGGCGAGAGGCAGCATATCCTCCGCTGCCGGAAGCAGAACGTCGCCATCGCGCAAAGCCAGACCGCTGTCTTTACCCAGATCAGGCCATGCAGGCCAGCCTGTGCCAACAGTAACCCACTCCCCGGAAAGCTGCTTCAACCGTTCGCTAACCAGCCCGGGATTTAACACGGCCTCGGTCTCTTCCCCGTGCCAGACGCCATTTTCATCACGCTGGTATTCCGCCCAGTAGACTTCGCCCATACGTGCGTCAATCGCCGCCAGCACGCGCGTTGCGCCGCTTTTACGCCAGGCGCCCTGCGCCATTGTCGCCAGCGTTGAAACGCCAGTCATCGGCAGGTTCGCGCCCAGCGCCAGCCCCTGCGCAATGCCAATGCCAATACGCACGCCGGTAAAACTGCCGGGGCCGCGACCAAACGCCAGCGCGTCGATATCGGTAAGCGTAATGCTGTTGGCGGCCAGGATATCCTGCACCATCGGCAAAATACGTTGGGTATGTTCTCGTGGGCAAAGCTCAAAATGAGCGTTGATATTACCGTCATTCCACAGGGCAACGGAACACGCTTCTGTGGCGGTATCGATAGCCAGAATTCGCATGGGTCTTCGTGCTTAAATCAATAAAATGGCGCGCATCTTACCATACTCCGTAACAAATTACTCGGCCGTTGGTATGGCGAGAAATCTGACGGCGCGGGCGATGTCCCGGGTGCGCGGCGTGGGCGGCAGGCTCGCCAGGAAGGTGGCGCCATACGGTCGCATCACCAGCCGGTTATCACAAATCACCAACACCCCACGATCGTCGGAATCGCGAATCAGACGCCCCACCCCTTGTTTCAGCGTGATGACCGCGTCGGGTAGCTGCACTTCATCAAACGGATCGCCGCCGCGCAGACGACAATCCTCCATCCGCGCTTTCAGCAAGGGATCGTCAGGAGAGGTAAAAGGTAATTTATCGATAATCACCAGCGACAGCGTATCGCCGCGCACATCCACCCCTTCCCAGAAGCTGCTGGTTGCGACCAGTAGCGCATTACCGGCGCTGACGAACTGTTGCAGCAGTTGACCTTTGCTGGTTTCGCCCTGCAACAGGACGGGCAGCGTCATGGTGGCGCGGAACTGTTCCGCCAGATCGCGCATCATGGCATGCGACGTACACAGCATAAAGCAGCGGCCATTGTTGGCTTCGATGATCGGTCTTAACATTGCCGCCAGCTGTCGGGCAGAGCCCGGCTGGTTAGTTTGCGGCAGGTTACGCGGCACGCACAACAGCGCCTGGCGGGTATAGTCGAACGGACTGGGCAACAGCATCGATTCGGCCTGTTCAATGCCCAGCCGCGCCGTAAAGTGATGGAGATCGTCGTTCACCGACAGCGTGGCAGAGGTAAAAATCCAGCTGCCGGGTTTCTGCGCCATCACCTCTTTGAATTTATCCGCGACCGTAAGCGGAGTGAGCGCCAGCGTGAAATGGCGCGACGTGCATTCGTACCAGTAGCTGTACCCTGGCTGGTTGATCTCTTTTAAGCGTTTCAGCCGCGCACGATACAAGGTCGCACGCTCGAAAGCGGCATCCAGCAATGCGGAACGCCCCAGAGACAGTTTTGCCACGTCGTAGCAAAGCTCAAGCGTATCGTCGAGCAGCAATAGCGCGCGCTGTACCCGTGGGTCGGCCAGCAGCTCACGTAAATTTCCGCGATAGCCCGGCTCGCCCAGTTGCAGGCGAAAATCCTGCGCGCTCTGCGCCAGTCGGTCAGCGCATTTCTGCAACTGCTGAGTATCTTTCAATTCCGTGCGGTAGGCGATGGTAAAATCTTTCGCCAGGTCGAGAAGCTGTCGGCTGGAGAGCGACTGGCCGAAATACTGGCTGGCGATATCAGGAAGCTGGTGGGCCTCATCGAAGATCATCACCTCCGCCTCCGGGATCAGTTCGCCAAACCCACTCTCTTTGACCACCATATCCGCGAGGAAAAGATGGTGGTTGACGATAACCACATCGGCGTCCATCGCCTTTTTACGCGCTTTAACCACAAAACAGTCTTTATACAGCGGGCAGTCGCTGCCCAGACAGTTGTCATTGGTGCTGGTGACCAGTGGCCACGCCTGCGAGTCTTCCGCTACGCTGACGCAGGTACTGATGTCGCCGTCTTCGGTCTGATTCGACCACGAACGCAGCAAAATCACATCGCTTAAAATTTGTACCGGCAAATCGCCGCCCGCCAGCGCTTGCTGTTCGAGACGTTCCAGACAAAGATAGTTAGAGCGTCCTTTCAACAGTGCCAGTTTACCGGTGAATTTGAGGGCGTTTGAGACGGTGGGAAGATCGCGACTGTAGAGCTGATCCTGCAACGCTTTCGATCCCGTCGAGATGATCACTTTTTTTCCGGCGCGTAACGCCGGCGCGAGGTAGGCATAGGTTTTGCCTGTCCCCGTCCCGGCTTCGACAACAAGCGGTTGTGATTTTTCAATAGCATGCGTGACGGCAACGGCCATCTGCCGCTGTGGTTCGCGCGGTTTAAATCCCGGTATCGCTTTAGCCAACTGACCGTCTGCTGCAAAATCGTCCGTCACACTACCCCCTGTTGATTTGAACAGGGATTATGTCAGGACGCCGTCGCTTACGCCAGTTGAAGAGGTGACGGCAACGCAACATTATGGCAGTCTTGCCGCGTCGAACGGAAAGTTAACGAGGAATGATTTATGACTATCATACGTATTGATGCCGAAGATCGTTGGTCTGATGTAGTAATCCATAACAACACGCTTTATTACACCGGTGTGCCGGAAAACCTCGACGCCGATGCGTTTGAACAGACCGCCAACACGCTGGCGCAAATTGACGCGGCGCTGGAAAAACAGGGCACCCGGAAGTCACGTATTCTTGATGCCACTATTTTCCTGGCCGATAAAAGCGATTTTGCCGCCATGAACAAAGCCTGGGACGCGTGGGTCGTTGCCGGTCACGCGCCGGTACGCTGCACGGTGCAAGCCGGGCTGATGAACCCGAAATACAGAGTTGAGATCAAGATTATCGCCGCAGTGTAACGCGACGTTATTCGTCCTCATCCTCAAAACGCGCCACGATCCGCTCGCCGGTATGGGTGGCGCGCAGTTCATCCGCCACCTGCGCGATTGCCTGTCCGCTGCTCATTCCTTGCGACATCAGTTCCTGAATGCGCTCTACCGCTTTTTGTTGCTGCTCGTGGCTGAGTGAAGGTAAACCTGCAAACATTGTTAACTCCTGCTAAATTGTCTGCGCTAATTATTTCATGCTACCCGGCACATAGCCAGTAGACCAGGACCGATGAAGACATTATCACCCGCTGTTATTATTTTACCGTGGCGCCCGGACGCCGCCGAGTACTATTTTGCCCCGCTGAGCCATCAGCCCTGGGCCATGCTGCTGCATTCCGGCCATGCTGAACATCCGCATAATCGTTTTGATATTCTGGTGGCCGACCCCGTGGCAACGCTGTCGACACACGGCGAAGAGACCCGCGTGCGCGATAAGCATGGCACGACCACGACCGCCGACGATCCCATGACCGTGTTGCAGGCGGCGCTGGCGTCTGCGGGCATCCAGCCGCCATATGACCCCAATCTGCCGTTTCAGGGCGGCGCGCTGGGGCTGTTAGGTTACGACCTTGGCCGCCGTTTTGAATCCCTGCCCACGCTCGCACAGCGCGATATCACCCTGCCGGATATGGCGATCGGCATTTACGACTGGGCCTTAGTCGTCGATCATCGCAGACAGACCGTCTCTCTGCTGAGCCATACCGATGTTCACGCTCGCCTTGAATGGCTGGCGCGCCAGCAGGCGCCGGTGCGAAAGCCCTTCGCGTTAACCTCCGCATGGCAATCAAACATGACTCGCGCGCAGTACGGTGAAAAATTCCGCCAGGTGCAGAGCTGGCTGCACAGCGGCGACTGTTATCAGGTTAACCTCGCCCAGCGTTTTCAGGCTGACTATCAGGGAGATGAATGGCTGGCCTTCGTGCGGCTTAATCACGCTAACCGCGCCCCGTTCAGCGCGTTTTTGCGCCTGGAGGACGGTGCGATTCTGAGCCTTTCTCCCGAGCGCTTTATTCAGTCCGAAGAGGGGCACATTCAGACTCGCCCAATCAAAGGCACCCTTCCCCGGCTGGACGACCCGCAGGCGGATCGCCAGCAGGCGCTAACGCTCGCGATGTCGGCAAAAGACCGCGCAGAAAACCTGATGATTGTCGATTTGATGCGTAACGACGTCGGCCGCGTTGCCGTTCCGGGGTCGGTCAAGGTTCCCGAGTTGTTTGTGGTTGAACCCTTCCCGGCGGTACATCATCTTGTCAGTACCATTACCGCCCGTTTGCCCGATAATTTACATGCCACCGATCTGCTGCGCGCCGCTTTTCCTGGCGGTTCGATTACCGGCGCGCCAAAAGTCCGGGCGATGGAGATCATTGACGCGCTGGAGCCGCACAGGCGCAACGCCTGGTGCGGCAGCATCGGCTACCTGAGTTTTTGCGGCAACATGGATACCAGCATCACGATCCGCACGCTTACCGCTGTAGACGGGCATCTCTATTGCTCTGCGGGCGGCGGCATCGTAGCGGACAGCCAGGAGGACGCGGAATATCAGGAGACGTTTGATAAAGTGAATCGAATTTTGCAGCAACTGGAGAACTGAGTCGTGAAAAACAGCAGCCTGACCCTTGATGATTTTTTATCACGCTTTCAACTTTTGCGCCCGCAGGTGAATGGTGAGACGTTAAACCGTCGTCAGGCTGCCGTGCTGATCCCGGTGGTTCGCCGCGCCCGGCCGGGTCTATTGCTGACTCAGCGTTCAGCGCGCCTGCGCAAACACGCCGGTCAGGTCGCGTTCCCCGGCGGCGCCGTTGACAGCAGCGATGCGTCGCTGATTGCCGCTGCGCTGCGTGAAGCGCAGGAAGAGGTGGCGATCCCGCCGGAATCCGTCGAAGTGATTGGCGTGCTGCCGCCCGTAGACAGCGTCACGGGTTTTCAGGTTACGCCGGTGGTCGGCATTATTCCCCCGAATCTGCATTATCACGCCAGCGAAGATGAGGTGGCCTCTGTCTTTGAGATGCCGCTTTCAGAAGCTCTGCGTCTGGGGCGTTATCATCCTCTGGATATTTATCGACGCGGCGATTCACATCGCGTATGGCTTTCGTGGTATGAGCATTATTTCGTCTGGGGAATGACCGCCGGAATAATTCGTGAGCTGGCGCTGCAAATTGGCGTGAGACCCTGACTATACTTATCTTTACACGCGCAGAACACAACTTGAGATTCCCGTCCCAACATTAGTAAATACGTGGTTATCCATTAGTTTAATTCATGTGAATAGTTAAGCCGATCGCCGCGTTCCCTCTTACACTATGCGCAGTTATTACATCGTAACCGGGAAGCCCGGTCACCCTGTCAGGAGTATTATCGTGATTAGTCTATTCGACATGTTTAAGGTGGGGATTGGTCCCTCATCCTCCCATACTGTAGGGCCTATGAAGGCGGGTAAACAGTTCGTCGATGACCTGGTCGAAAAAGGATTACTGGATAGCGTTACCCGTGTCGCCGTCGACGTGTATGGTTCACTGTCGCTCACGGGTAAAGGTCACCACACCGATATCGCCATTATTATGGGTCTGGCGGGTAACGAACCTGCCACCGTGGATATTGACAGCATCCCTGGTTTTATTCGCGACGTTGAAGCGCGCGGTCGCCTGTTACTGGCGCAGGGCCAGCACGAAGTGGATTTTCCCCAGGATAACGGGATGCGTTTTCACAATGGCAACCTGCCATTGCATGAAAATGGAATGCAGATCCACGCGTACAATGGCGAAACCGTCATTTATAGCAAAACGTATTATTCCATCGGCGGCGGCTTTATTGTCGATGAAGAGCATTTTGGTCAGGACGCCGCCAATGAGGTCAGCGTCCCTTATCCGTTTAAATCGGCGACCGAAATGCTGGAATATTGCAACAGCACCGGTCTGTCGCTCTCCGGGATGGTGATGCAGAACGAACTGGCGCTGCACAGCAAAAAGGAAATCGAAGAGTATTTCGCCAACGTCTGGCAGACCATGCAGGCGTGTATCGATCGCGGGATGAATACCGAAGGGGTTCTGCCGGGGCCGCTGCGCGTTCCACGTCGTGCTTCCGCACTGCGTCGCATGCTGGTTTCCAGCGACAAACTGTCCAGCGATCCGATGAACGTCATTGACTGGGTCAACATGTTTGCGCTGGCGGTGAACGAAGAAAACGCCGCGGGCGGGCGTGTCGTTACGGCGCCGACCAACGGCGCTTGCGGGATCGTGCCTGCGGTGCTGGCTTACTATGACCACTTCATTGAACCCGTCAGCCCGGATATCTACACCCGTTACTTCCTGGCCGCTGGCGCTATCGGCGCGCTGTACAAAATGAACGCCTCGATTTCCGGCGCCGAAGTCGGCTGCCAGGGAGAAGTCGGCGTCGCCTGCTCAATGGCGGCGGCAGGACTGGCGGAGCTGCTTGGGGCCAGCCCGGAGCAGGTGTGCGTCGCCGCGGAAATCGGCATGGAGCACAACCTGGGGCTGACCTGTGACCCGGTTGCCGGTCAGGTTCAGGTGCCGTGTATCGAGCGTAACGCGATTGCTTCGGTAAAAGCGATCAACGCGGCGCGTATGGCAATGCGCCGTACCAGCGCACCGCGCGTCTCGCTGGATAAAGTCATTGAGACCATGTACGAAACCGGCAAGGACATGAACGCGAAGTACCGCGAAACATCACGCGGCGGACTGGCGATTAAAGTCCAGTGTGATTAACAAAACATAGCCTGCCACTTCGCCCATCTCCCACTGATGGGCGAATTTTTCTCATCAATCTCGTCTGCGGTAAATTTCCCCACTACACTTGCTGTGTTGCAATTGGCTTTTGTGACCAACGGCTTATCAGGCGGCCCGCATGCAAACAGCACAACGGATCATTAAAAATTATCGCCGCAATCGTTTCATCGTCTGCACGGTCTGTGCGCTGATCACGCTTATCCTCACATTGAGTATCCGATTTATTTCGGAGCGAAATATAAATCAGCATCGCACCGAAACGTTCGCCGCTCACGCCGTAGAGACGCTGGATGAAGTGCTCCGCCCTCTACAGGCCGGGCGCGATCTCCTGCTGCCCCTGGTAGGACAACCCTGCCCGGCCGCGCATTTTCCCCTGCGTAAGCAGGTCGCCAGACTGCAAACCGTGCGTTCCATTGGTCTGGTTCAGAACGGTATTCTCTACTGCTCCAGTATCTTTGGCTCACGCGACGTGCCGATTCACCAGCTACAACCCGATCTGCCCGCGCCGAACAACCTGTTGCTGCTGTCTACCGATCAGTCCCTGCTCAAAGACAGCCCGATTCTGATTCAGTGGTATCCGTCATCACCTGATGGCAAAAACGGGCTCTTTGAGATCGTCAATATTGATCTTCTGGCGATGATGCTGCTTGAACCGCAACAGCCGCAGATCGCCAGCGCAAGCCTGACGGTCGGCAACCGCCACTTGCTCTATGGTCAGGGGGTGGTGGAGGCGCTACCCGCCCTGAACGGTGAAAAACGTTATCAGCGCGCGTCCCAGCACTTCCCCTTCACCATCAGCGTGACGGGGCCCGGCGCTGGCGAGCTGGCACTACGCCACCTGCCGACGCAGTTGCCGCTGGCGGTGATGCTGAGTTTACTGGTGGGATACCTTGCCTGGCTGGCAACGGCCAGCAGAATGAGTTTTTCATGGGAGATCAATCTCGCCCTTGCCGCCCGTGAATTTGAACTGTTTTGCCAGCCGCTGTTAAATGCCCGTACGCAGCAATGCGTGGGGGTTGAGATCCTGCTGCGCTGGAATAACCCGCGACAAGGATGGATTTCTCCCGATGTTTTTATCCCTATCGCTGAAGAACACAACCTGATCGCCCCCCTTACCCGCTATGTCATTGCGGAAACCATTCGGCAGCGGCATTTCTTCCCGATGAACAGCCAGTTCCATATCGGCATCAACGTTGCGGCCAGCCATTTTCGTCATGGCATGCTATTAAAAGATCTCAATCATTACTGGTTCAGCGCCCATCCTGTTCAGCAACTTGTGCTTGAGCTGACGGAACGGGACGCCTTACTGGACGTCGATTATCGGCTGATGCGTGAACTCCACCGCAAAGGGGTGAAGCTCGCCATTGATGACTTTGGCACCGGCAACAGCTCGCTGTCATGGCTGGAGAAATTGCGCCCGGACGTGCTGAAGATCGACAAATCATTTACCGCGGCGATCGGTACTGATGCGGTGAACTCCACGGTGACCGATATCATCATCGCGCTGGGGCAAAGACTGAATATTGAACTGGTAGCGGAAGGCGTTGAAACGCGAGAGCAGGCGCAATATTTGCGGGGACACGGCGTTCAGGCGTTGCAGGGATTTCTGTTCGCAAGACCTATGCCGCTTCACGATTTTCCTCAGTGGCTGGCGGGTAGCGCACCGCCGCCCGCCCGGCATAACGGACACATGACGCCCGTTATGCCGTTTCGTTAGATCCCGGTTTTACCGGGGAACGGCGCTTATTCGTCTTCGTGGTGAGCAGGTTGTTCTTTAACAATACGAACCAAATCAACACGGTAGTCGTTCGCTTCGACAATCGTGATATGAAGCGGCGCAACGTCGATAACATCGCCCACCTGCGGGATATGACCGTTTACGGCGATAACCAATCCTGCGACGGTGGCGATGTCTTCCTCGTCGTTCACCAGGTTATCGACATCCAGCGCCTGTTGCAGGGCATGCAGATCCGTCCCCCCCTTCACCAGCCAGCCGCCCGCTTCGGTAATGATCTCAGGCGTTTCGTCGGCATCCGGGAACTCACCGGCAATCGCTTCCAGCACGTCCAGCGGCGTAACCAGCCCCTGCACGACGCCAAACTCGTTGGTGACGATGACGAAGCTGCCGCGAGCGCGACGCAGGACGCCCAGCAGATTAATCGGATCCAGCGTTTCCGGGACGACAATCGCTGGTGATTCCGAAGCAATCGCGGCCACATCCACGCCCTCTTCCAGCGCCACCAGCAGTTCTTTCGCGCGAACAATACCGATGATCTCATCCAGTTCGCCGCGACACACCGGGAACAGGCTGTGCGGAGAAGAGAGTAACTGTTCGCGGATTTCATCCACGCTCAGGTCAGCATCCACCCAGCTGATTTCACCGCGAGGCGTCATGATGCCGCGCAGCGAACGGGACGCCAGGGTCAGCACGCCGTTGATCATATAACGCTCTTCTTCAGCAAACGCGCCTTCAGGTACAGGCACCGTCGCCGGGCTGTCAGACTCGTGCTGCGCGCTCGCCTGACGTTTACCACCCATCAGTCGCAGGATGGCGTCTGCGGTGCGTGCACGCAGCGGTAACGTTGACTGATGGCGAATAAAGTTACGACGCGCAATCTGGTTGAACAATTCGATGACGATTGAGAAACCGATAGCAGCGTACAGATACCCTTTCGGAATATGGAAGCCAAAACCTTCCGCCACCAGGCTCAGACCGATCATCAACAGGAAGCTCAGACAGAGCACTACAACCGTCGGATGCTGGTTGACGAAACGGGTAAGCGGCTTAGACGCCAGCAGCATCACCGCCATCGCAATCACCACGGCAGCCATCATCACTGGCAGATGGTTAACCATACCCACGGCGGTAATTACCGCGTCAAGGGAGAAGACGGCATCAAGGATAACGATCTGCGTTACCACGACCCAGAAACTCGCATAGCCTTTGCCGTGCCCCGAGTCATGCTCGCGGTTCTCCAGGCGCTCATGCAGCTCCGTCGTGGCCTTAAACAGGAGGAAGAGACCCCCGATGAGCATGATCAGATCGCGCCCTGAGAAGGTGAGATCCCAGACGGTAAAGAGTGGTTTCGTTAAGGTCACCATCCACGAAATGATGGACAGCAGGACCAGGCGCATCACCAGCGCCAGCGACAAACCGATAAGACGCGCCTTATCACGCTGCTTTGGCGGCAGCTTGTCAGCCAGAATCGCGATAAAGACCAGGTTATCAATACCCAGAACAATTTCGAGGATAACAAGCGTGAGCAAACCCGCCCAGATTGAGGGGTCCATTAAGAATTCCATGACAAGCTCCTGCTTAAGGAATAGCGAACAGGCGAGAAAGCAATATGCGAATTAAGGTTGCGGCCAAAAGAGCCAGACAGACAGGCCTGATACGGCCTCAAAGTGAAATGACGTCGGTGACGATCCATACGGCGGGCTACTGCCCTATACTCCTTACTAATTAAACGGAAGCTAAACATAACAGAGACAATGTCTTTTTGGCAAAGATTTACCTTCCTTTGCAATGAGATGTCACAGGGATATTTTACACTACGAAATTTCTCTGATGTGAAAGCTAAATTGCGGATCTTCATCACATAAAATATTTTTTTCGCTATCTAAAATAATTCCCGGAAATAACTGTTTTTTCATTATAACCCTTATCTGAATCGATTCGAGTGCGGACGGCGATTCAAAATACATCTGTCACGTTGATGTGTTAACGATAATAAAGGAGGTAGCAAGTGACCATTGCTATTGTTATAGGCACACATGGTTGGGCTGCAGAGCAGTTACTTAAAACAGCAGAAATGCTGTTAGGCGAGCAGGAAAACGTCGGCTGGATCGATTTCGTTCCAGGCGAAAATGCCGAAACGCTGATTGAAAAGTACAACGCTCAGTTGGCAAAACTCGATACCAGCAAAGGCGTGCTGTTTCTCGTTGATACATGGGGAGGCAGTCCATTTAATGCTGCCAGCCGTATTGTCGTCGACAAAGAGCACTATGAAGTCATTGCTGGCGTCAATATTCCGATGCTGGTGGAAACGTTCATGGCCCGCGATGACAATCCGAGCTTTGACGAATTAGTCGCTCTGGCGGTAGAAACCGGTCGTGAAGGCGTGAAAGCGCTGAAAGCGAAACCGGTTGAAAAAGCCGCTCCGGCGCCGGTTGCTGCGCCAAAAGCGGCGGCGCCCGCTAAACCAATGGGACCCAACGATTACATGGTAATCGGTCTCGCCCGTATCGATGACCGTTTGATTCACGGCCAGGTCGCCACCCGCTGGACCAAAGAGACCAACGTCACCCGCATCATCGTCGTGAGTGATGAAGTTGCGGCGGACACCGTACGTAAAACGCTGTTAACACAGGTGGCACCTCCGGGCGTAACGGCGCATGTGGTAGACGTTGCCAAGATGATTCGTGTCTATAACAACCCGAAATACGCAGGCGAACGTGTGATGCTGCTGTTCACCAACCCTACCGATGTGGAACGTATCGTTGAAGGCGGCGTGAAAGTGACTTCCGTAAACATTGGCGGTATGGCTTTCCGTCAGGGTAAAACGCAGGTTAATAACGCCGTTTCCGTCGACGAGACCGATATCGACGCCTTTAAAAAGCTCAACGAACGCGGTATCGAGCTTGAGGTTCGTAAAGTTTCCACCGATCAGAAACTGAAAATGATGGATTTGATTGCCAAAGTGGCGAAATAACCACCCGGCATTTAATTAGCATTCACACTTAAGTCTGTATAGCAATAGGAGAAGTACAATGGAGATTACCACTCTTCAGATTGTGCTGGTGTTCATCGTCGCATGTATCGCGGGTATGGAGTCGGTACTTGATGAATTTCAGTTCCACCGTCCATTGGTGGCCTGTACGCTAATCGGTGCCGTTCTTGGGGACATGAAAACCGGTATTATCATCGGTGGTACCCTGGAAATGATCGCGCTTGGCTGGATGAACATCGGTGCTGCCGTTGCGCCTGATGCCGCGCTGGCTTCCATTATTTCAACCGTACTGGTTATCGCCGGTCATCAAGGCATTGGCGCAGGTATCGCGCTGGCGATTCCACTGGCGGCCGCAGGTCAGGTGCTGACCATCATCGTACGTACCATCACCGTGGCATTCCAGCACGCGGCGGATAAAGCGGCCGATAGCGGCAACCTGACGGCGCTGTCCTGGATCCACGTATCCTCCCTGTTCCTACAGGCAATGCGTATCGCGATTCCGGCGGTTATCGTGGCGATTTCTGTCGGCACCAGTGAAGTTCAGGGCATGCTGAATGCGATCCCGGAAGTCGTGACCAGCGGTCTGAACATCGCCGGCGGCATGATCGTGGTTGTCGGTTACGCAATGGTCATCAACATGATGCGCGCGGGCTATCTGATGCCGTTCTTCTACCTCGGCTTCGTCACTGCGGCATTCACTAACTTCAACCTGGTTGCTCTGGGCGTAATTGGCGCGGTAATGGCCATCCTCTACATCCAGCTGAGCCCGAAATATAACCGCGTAGCCGGTGCGCCAGCTCAGGCTGCTGGTAACAACGATCTCGATAACGAACTGGACTAACAGGTGAACGAAATGGTTGATATGACTAAAACTACCACTGAGAAAAAACTCACTCCGAGTGATATTCGTGGCGTGTTCATCCGTTCTAACCTGTTCCAGGGGTCATGGAACTTCGAACGTATGCAGGCGCTGGGCTTCTGCTTCTCCATGGTGCCGGCGATCAAACGCCTGTACCCGGAAAACAACGACGCGCGTAAACAGGCGATCAGACGTCACCTGGAGTTCTTCAACACCCATCCTTACGTTGCCGCTCCGGTACTGGGCGTTACGCTGGCGATGGAAGAACAGCGCGCCAACGGCGCGGAGATCGACGATGGTGCCATCAACGGTATCAAAGTTGGTCTGATGGGGCCGCTGGCAGGCGTGGGCGACCCTATCTTCTGGGGTACGGTTCGTCCGGTATTCGCCGCGCTGGGCGCGGGTATCGCGATGAGCGGCAGCCTGCTGGGGCCGTTGCTGTTCTTTATTCTGTTTAACCTGGTGCGTCTGGCGACCCGTTACTACGGTGTGGCTTACGGCTACCGTAAAGGCGTCGATATCGTTAAGGATATGGGCGGCGGCTTCCTGCAAAAACTGACTGAGGGGGCGTCAATCCTCGGCCTGTTTGTCATGGGAGCGCTGGTTAACAAGTGGACGCACGTCAATATTCCGCTGGTGGTATCACGCATCACTGACCAGACGGGTAAAGAAAACGTCACCACCGTGCAGACCATTCTCGATCAGTTGATGCCGGGTCTGGTTCCGCTGCTGCTGACCTTCGCCTGTATGTGGCTGTTGCGTAAGAAAGTGAACCCGCTGTGGATCATCGTTGGCTTCTTCGTCATCGGTATCGCCGGTTACGCTTGCGGCCTGCTGGGTCTGTAATTCTGTTGTACACTACCGGGGCCCTTTGGCCCCGGTTTTTTTATCTGGAGGATTAATGACTGTCACGGACCTGGTGCTGGTTCTTTTTATTGTCGCGTTACTGGCTTACGCCATTTACGATCAGTTCATCATGCCCCGCCGTAACGGCCCCACTCTGCTTGCAGTGCCTCTGCTGCGTCGTGGTCGTGTTGATAGCGTTATCTTCGTCGGCCTGGTCGCCATTCTTATCTACAACAACGTTACCAGTCACGGCGCGCAAATTACCACATGGTTATTATGTGCACTGGCGCTGATGGGGTTTTATATTTTTTGGGTTCGCGCCCCCAGGATCATCTTCAAACAGAAAGGTTTTTTCTTCGCCAATGTCTGGATAGAATATAACCGTATTAAAGAGATGAATTTATCGGAAGATGGCGTACTGGTGATGCAATTAGAACAACGGCGCCTGCTTATTCGCGTACAAAATATCGACGATCTGGAAAGAATATATAAGCTTCTTGTTTCATCTCAATGAGTTACAGATATAGCCTGAACTATGTTTTAAGTATATTCGCGAATAAAAAAACATAGCTAAGGCTATATTCATCCCGCCTGATTTGTTATTTATTTTAACGTTTTATTGATAATTAAATCTAAATGAAAATCGTTTTCAATTAGAAGTCAAATAATATTTCGCCATTGTTGTTTTATATTCTCAAAATATGTTAATGTTGCGCCGTCATTTGGGGAGTAGCCGATTTCCAGACTCAGGAAATGTACGTGTCAACATACTCGTTGAAAAACGTGGCGCGTACGGACTGATATCACTCTATTTTCAGTCAGGCGAGACCATATGCACATCAACTGCTATGCATAGCTTATGAACGCCATGTTCAGGTATGCATGTTCGCTGGGGGCAGTGATGTGTTTTATGGAACCCCGGTCAGGACGCTGTTATGAATATCACCGCAACTGTTCTTCTCGCTTTCGGCATGTCAATGGATGCTTTCGCGGCATCGATTGGTAAAGGCGCCACGCTACACAAACCTAAATTCTCCGAAGCCCTGCGCACCGGCCTTATTTTCGGCGCGGTTGAAACGCTCACCCCGCTGATCGGCTGGGGGCTGGGTATGCTGGCCAGTAAATTCGTACTGGAATGGAATCACTGGGTTGCGTTCATCCTGCTGGTGTTTCTGGGGATTCGTATGATTATCGAAGGCGTTCGTGGCGGTAATGACGAAGATGACGAGCCGTTACGCCGCCACAGTTTTTGGCTGCTGGTCACTACCGCTATCGCCACCAGCCTGGATGCAATGGCCGTTGGCGTCGGTCTGGCGTTCTTGCAGGTGAACATTATTGCGACCGCGCTGGCTATCGGCTGTGCCACGTTAATCATGTCCACGCTGGGCATTATGGTGGGGCGCTTTATCGGCCCGCTGCTCGGCAAACGGGCGGAAATTCTTGGCGGGGCTGTACTTATCGGTATCGGCGCCCAGATCCTCTGGACACACTTCCACGGTTAACGCTCACGTTGCCAGATGTGAAGGCTGAAATCCGTCTGGCAATCAAACTGCTGGCAAGCCGCCAGCCGCTCCCATACGTCAGGTTTTGCACGCCAGGCGAAAGGCGTCATCTGGAGCAAAGCAACGGCCTCATTACCGCGCAACCGCATCTCATACCCTAACGCCATGCTTTGCTGCAACGTAAACCCTTCAAGCTGCTCAGTATGCGGGGCATGTAAGCGCACTTCATCATAGATCAGCCCTTTTAGCGCCATCAGATGGCGCGGCCCCGGCGTAACGGTAATTACCCAACCACCCGGTTTTACCACTCGCGCTAACTCTTCAGCCTTACAGGGGGCATAAATCCTGACAATCGCATCCATAGAGGCGTCGGCGAAAGGCAGACGATGGCTTGACGCCACACAAAACGTCACCTGCGGATAACGTTTCGCCGCCGCTTTAATGGCGACTTTCGCGACATCCAGACCAAATGTGGTGCCTGACGTCAGCGTTTCGGCGAAGGCATGCGTGTAATACCCTTCACCGCAGCCGATATCCAGAATCGACGTTGCATTCTCGTCCAGCCGTTCGGCAAGTATCCTGACGATGGCATCGCGTAACGGCTGATAATGCCCGGCATCAAGGAATGCCCGGCGCGCCTGCATCATTTCGGCGCTGTCGCCCGGATCCCGTGACCGTTTATGCTGCACGGGCAACAGGTTGACGTATCCCTCTTTCGCCACATCAAACTGATGCCGTTGTGGGCAGATAAAACTGTTTTTCACCTGCGCAAGTGGCTGATGACAAAGGGGACAAGAAAACGACATGACAACTCCGGCCGGTAATTTTAGGGCGCAAGTGTAACGCGAATTGCGCCCCGGGAAAATAACTTACAGCGAGGGGGACGACAGGCGGTTGCCGTGCATCACTAACAGGTGGTCGGAGTCGGCGGGCATACCGTCCGGTTTAACGTTTTCCAGGCGCAGAACATCGCCCATAATCTGGCTGAACACCGGCGCCGACACCGCGCCGCCATAGTAAGATCCGTTTTGCGGATTGTTAATCACAACCACCAGCGCAAACTGCGGATCGCTGGCCGGAGCCACGCCCGCCGTATAGGCCACGTATTTATCGACATACTTACCGTCATCGCCGATTTTCTTCGCCGTACCGGTTTTTACCGCCACGCGATAATCTCTGACTGCGGCTTTGGTTCCTCCCCCGCCGGGGAGCGCGACGCTCTCCATCATATGCTCAACCTGATGCACCAGTTCGGCGGGCATCACACGCGTCCCCACAACGGGCGGATCAATACGCGTAATGGAAAGCGGCCGGTAGATACCAAAACTGCCGATGGTGGCATATACGTGCGCCAGCTGGAGCGGCGTCACCATCAGACCATACCCGAAGGCAAACGTCGCCCGATCCAGATCGCTCCAGTAACGACGCTGCGGCAGTAAGCCGCTGCTCTCCCCGGTGAGTCCCAGTCCCGTAGACTGCCCAAAGCCAAAGCCTTTATACGTATCCAGCAGTCGTTGAACCGGCATAGCGAGCGAGAGACGCGACACGCCGGTATCACTCGATTTTTGCAGGATTCCGGTCAAACTCAGCTCCGGGTAATACCCCACGTCACGAATCCGGTGGCCGTCAAGATTGAACGGATGCGTATCAATCACGCTGTCGGGCTGGACAATGCCCTGCTGAAGCGCCGTCATGATCACCAGCGGCTTGACCGTGGAACCCGGTTCAAAGGTATCGCTGATGGCACGATTGCGAAAATCATCCAGCACGGCGCCTTCCCGGTTATTCGGATTAAAGTCCGGGAAGCTCGCCATCGACAGAATTTCCCCCGTCGCGATGTTGACCAGTACCGCCGCGCCGGACTCCGCTTTGTTCCAGGTGACGGCGTTATCCAGCGCATCCTCCGTCACTGTCTGTAGGCGTTCATCAATACTGAGCTGAAGCTCATGCGCCGGCACAGGATTTGTTTCGGTTATGTTCTCGATGACATGACCAAACTTATCTTTGCGAACAAGGCGGGAACCGGGTTTCCCCGTCAGTTGGGCATTAAAACTTTTCTCAATCCCCTCAATCCCCTGCCCGTCAATGTTGGTAAAGCCAATCAGGTTAGCCGCCACATGCCCTGCCGGATAAAAACGCCGGGACTCTTCACGCAGGTTAATGCCAGGAAGATTGAGCTTATCGATCCATTCGGCCTGCTGCGGCGAAATCTGGCGCGCCAGATAGATAAACCGCCCGGCAGGATTGCTGTTTACCCGCTCAGCCAGCGTAGCCAGTGAAAGATGCAGCGTCTGCGCCAGCGCCTGCCAGCGTTGGTTATACCCCACGCCGCCTTTACTGACGATCGTCTTCGGGTCGGCCCAGACCGCATTGACCGGCACGCTAATGGCTAACGGACGCCCTTCTCTGTCGGTAATCATGCCGCGTGGCGACGCCGTGGTGACCTCACGTAACGAACGCCTGTCCTCTTGTTTAACCAGATTTGTCGGCGTGATGATCTGTAACCACGCCACGCGTCCCAGCAATAACCCCATGCTCAGCAAAATCGCCACGCACAGCAGAGCAAAACGGATGGGAGCAAAATTACGCACGGCGCCGTCGCTTTTCTTTTTCACCTGGTCTCCAGCAAGGTCGTTTTTCAGGTGATTGATTTAACGGGAATTGACGAGGGAAAGCGGGAAAAACAATGCTACGAACATCGCGGCTTTGCAACAAAGCGCTAACAGAAGTGTATTCAGAAATATTTTGAAGGAACCTGAATTAAAAAGCCCCGCACTGGCGAGGCTTTATATCTGAGGTTGATGCGCCTTGGCGCTTCAAATCAGTGGTGTCGATCAGATAGCTGTTACGTTAACAGCAGCCGGACCTTTCTGGCCGTCCTGAATTTCGAACTCAACGTTCTGGCCTTCAGCCAGGGTTTTGAAGCCGTTACCCTGGATAGCGGAGAAGTGTACGAACACATCTTTGCTGCCATCAGCCGGAGTAATGAAGCCAAAACCTTTAGACTCGTTGAACCACTTAACTTGACCTTTAATCTTTGCCATTTGCAAAATTCCTTAGAGTGTTTTCTTCGCCCGCAGGCATAACATAGATAAAACTGAGACATTACTGCTTGAGGCACTAATATAAGGTTCGGCAGAGAAGCGGTATTCAACGTCAACGTGTTTACTCAGGACTTCTTTACTGAAAATGCCACACATAAACAGAACTGTACCTCGTTTAACCCAAAACGTGTTATCACATACAACGTTAATTATGGCAAGCCATTTTTAAACGTGTCTCGATCAGTCGCACAAATCCAGAGAGATATCAAAGATCAACTGCACAGTTATGCGGCACAGTTCCCGACGATATATTCTCGCTTCTCCAGGCGCCTTTCGACAGGCTTACGCCCGTACAGCGGCTTTTCTACCATAGCTCAATAACTTCGGTTGTTCCAGGTCATGCGTTGATCTTATCGATACGGTAAACAGATATCACTTTTTATGCTTTGTAATGCATAAATTGTCACAACGCAAAAAAACCAATATTGTTTAAAAATGCGAAGTATTCGACCATTTTTCATCCGTTTCACTGATAGCCAATACGTGCTTTGGTTGTGCACCAAAATAATGAAAGAATGATGACAATGCACAAAAAAAGTGAGAGAAACGTTTCGCTATTAATAAAAACGATCGCTATCACAAAAGCGACATAATCACATTATTAGCGTATGGATAAATATATTTAAGGAGAGATTAAGTTAAAGCATTAAATGATCAATGAAATAACAGACCTGGTATACACAGGGTTACATTAATGAAAACAGGATGGGCCTGCCTGAAGGAATGGCTGGCAGACGCGCATCCTGTCTCTGCTTGTCGTTACCGTTCAGCGACCAGACGGATGATATCGTCATCCTCTTCCTGAGGTTTCGCTTCAGACTCGGCCTCAGCGACTTTTTCAGGCTCGTTAGCTTCGCACAGACGGCGTAGCAAGGCATTTTGCCGCTTTTGCTGATCCAGCAGCGCTTCAAGCAGCTCAATCTGCTCATTTGTTCTTGAACTTGCCCGGTTCACAAAAAACCACAGGACCAGCCCGACAATCAGAACCACCACCGATACAATCAAAGACGTAAAAGTCAGTACGCCAGAATTCAGAACTTCGTTCATGTTACCACCTCAATGTAGACGCCGTATTTTACCACTGCTACACGGGAAGGTAATCAACTGTTGTAAAAATGCTATCACCAGGGGATAAATTTATTGATGGCACAAATTCCGTTGAAAAATTGTACATCCTGATCGCACATTATGTTGAACACCTGCGCCCACAGCAGCAGACATACCAACGCAACAATAATCAGGATTACCCACCGAAACTTTTTCACTCCGCTCTCCGCATCCACATCTTATGCCATCAAATTACCACGCGTTATCTAAACCGGAACTAACTGGAGCGACATTATATACTTTTAGGAATGATACACTTGTTTCAGTGGGCGTTCAGGCTACCCTTATTCTAACCAAAAAAAGAAAAGAGGTAGTAATGCGTTTGATCATTCGCGCGATTGTTTTGATTGCTCTGGTATGGATTGGTTTATTGCTCAGTGGCTATGGGGTTCTGATTGGCAGCAAGGAGAACGCCGCCGGTCTGGGTCTGCAATGTCAATATCTGACCGCTCGCGGCACCAGTACAGCGCAATATGTCCATACTGACAGCGGCATCATTGGTCTGTCAGACTGTCCTGTATTCAGAAAAAGCGCCGTGGTGGTCGATAACGGCTAATCTGGCATCACATTCATTCATCTGCATAAATATCAGGCATAACGTGGTTATGCCTTTTTAATGCGTTTTTTAGCAGGAGAAACCTCTCTCCCGCCCCTTTTCAGGGCAATAAAAAAGCCAGCAGGTATCTTCTACCGGCTGGCTTCTGAACGCCTCAGGGCACGCTCACCTCAGAATGGATAGTCGTTGTAACCCATCTGCTCAGAGATTTTACGCGCTGCCGTGTGCAGCATAGCGACATACTCATGCAGACGTTCTTCGGAGAAACGCAGCGTCGGGAACGAAATGCTCAGACCGGCGATCACCACGCCAAAACGGTCGAACACCGGCACGCCAATACAGCGCAGACCTTCTTCCTGCTCTTCGTTATCTTCGCCGTACCCCTGCTCGCGCACCTGATCCAGCATCGGCAGTAACGCCTCGGTGCTGGTAATCGTGCGCGCGGTGCTACGTTTGTACTCCACGCCATCCAGTATCTGTTTGACTTCATCACGGTCGCGCCATGCCAGCAGCACTTTACCGATTGCGGTGCTGTACAGCGGGTTACGGCGGCCAATGCGGGAATACATGCGCAAATTGTACATGGAGTCGATTTTATGAATGTAGACAATGCTGTCTTCATCCAGCGCACCGAGGTGAATTGTCTCTTTGGTCAGGCGGGAAATTTCACGCATCTGAATATCAGCGCTACGGATCAGATCAACGTTTTGCAGCGCACGGGCGCCCAGCTCAAACAATTTCAGGGTCAGCGAATATTTTTCAGATTCACCTTCCTGCGCGACATAACCCAGCGTTTTCATCGTTTGTAAAAAGCGATAAACGGTGCTTTTTGACATCATGACACGTTGCGACAGCTCGGTGATCCCTATTTCGCGCTCTTCACCCAGCGCTTGCAGAATGCCAAAAACCTTCAGCACAGAAGAAACAGAATCAGGTTGTTTATCCAGATCTGCGATAGCCATTTATCACCTCATTGCGAGTGTTTTATAAAAATCAGAACCGGTTTTTATTATAATTTCACGTCATGGCGGTCGCAATCCATCTTTGCTTACTTAGTTACAAATCTGCGACATAACCCCGCGATATCAATGCTAAAATCATTACTCTGATCATAATCCCCCGAAAGACATTGACTCTCTATGGACAAAATCCAGGCCGATGGCCTGCCATTACCCCAGCGTTACGGCGCCATTTTAACCATCATTATTGGTATCTCGATGGCCGTGCTGGATGGCGCAATCGCGAATGTCGCGCTCCCTACCATTGCAACCGATCTCCAGGCGTCCGCCGCCCGGTCGATCTGGGTTGTTAACGCCTACCAAATCGCGATCGTGGTTTCTCTCTTATCGCTCTCATTTCTGGGAGACATGTTCGGCTATCGACGCATCTATAAATACGGTCTGGTCATTTTCCTGTTTTCGTCGCTGTTCTGCGCGCTGTCGGACTCCCTGGAAATGCTGACGCTTGCGCGCGTCGCGCAGGGGTTTGGCGGCGCCGCGCTGATGAGCGTGAACACGGCGCTGATCCGGCTTATCTATCCGCAACGCCACCTTGGGCGCGGAATGGGCATCAACTCCTTCATTGTCGCGGTGTCTTCGGCTGCGGGGCCGACCATTGCGGCAGCAATCCTGTCGATAGCGTCATGGAAATGGCTGTTCCTGATTAACGTTCCGTTAGGCATTATCGCATTACTGCTGGCTATGCGTTTCTTACCCCCAAACAGCGCTCGCAGCGCCAAACCACGATTCGACTTGCCCAGCGCAGTGATGAACGCCTTAACCTTCGGCTTGCTGATCACCGCTCTCAGCGGATTTGCACAGGGGCAACCTTTAACGCTGATTGGCGCAGAACTGGCGGTTATGCTTGTCGTCGGTTTCTTCTTCATTCGCCGCCAGCTCTCACTCCCGGTGCCTTTGTTACCGATTGACTTACTGCGTATTCCGCTCTTTTCTCTGTCGATCTGCACCAGTATTTGCTCTTTCTGCGCGCAGATGCTGGCGATGGTTTCCCTTCCCTTCTATCTGCAAACGGTATTGGGGCGTAGCGAAGTCGAGACCGGGTTATTGCTGACGCCCTGGCCGCTGGCGACAATGGTGATGGCGCCGCTGGCAGGCTATTTAATTGAACGGGTTCATGCCGGGCTGCTGGGCGCGTCAGGACTGATAATTATGGCCACAGGACTTTTTGCGCTGATGCTGCTGCCAGCCTCGCCGTCAGATATCAGTATCATCTGGCCGATGATCCTTTGCGGAGCCGGTTTTGGCTTATTCCAGTCGCCCAATAACCACACGATTATCACCTCTGCGCCACGCGATCGCAGCGGAGGGGCCAGCGGAATGCTGGGCACGGCGCGTCTTCTGGGCCAGAGTACCGGCGCGGCGCTGGTTGCGCTCATGTTGAATCAGTTTGCGGACAACGGTACGCATATTTCCCTGATGACGGCGGGCATCCTGGCGACCGTAGCCGCCATTATCAGCGGTTTGCGCATCACTCAACCCCGTTCCGTAGCGTAAAAAAAAGCGCATCATCTGATGCGCTTTTTTAGAATGCCAGGCATACCGCCTTACTTCAGGTACTCGCCGCTACGCAGCGCTTCAATACGCTTATCCAGCGGCGGGTGAGTCATGAACAACTCGCTCAGTGACTTCGACTTGCCGTTGATGCAGAACGCCATCATGCTGTTGGCTTCCTGCGGCTCATAGCTGGTTTTCAGGCGCTGCAACGCGGCAATCATCTTTTCACGGCCGACAAGCTTCGCAGAACCGGCGTCCGCATGGAATTCACGGTGACGTGAGAACCACATGGTGATAATGCTTGCCAGTATTCCGAACACCAGTTCAAGAACCATCGCCACCGCGAAATAGATCATTGGGTTGCCGTTGCTGCTTTCACCCTCATCACGGTTTCCACCGAGGAAGCCCGCGGCGATCTGCGCGATAATACGCGAGATGAAGATCACAAAGGTGTTCACAACCCCCTGAATCAGCGTCATGGTGACCATATCGCCATTAGCGATGTGGCTGATCTCATGCGCGATAACGGCTTCGGCTTCATCCGGGCTCATGTTTTGCAGCAAGCCGGTGCTCACCGCAACCAGCGATGCATCACGGCGCGCGCCAGTCGCAAACGCGTTGATATCCGGCGCATGATAGATAGCCACCTGCGGCATAGCGATTCCGGCCTGACGCGCCTGCGTCGCCACCGTGTTCATCAGCCAGCGTTCTCTTTCATTACGCGGTTGCTCAATGACTTCCCCACCCACGGACTTTAACGCCATCCATTTGGACATCAGCAGCGAAATGAAGGAACCACCAAAACCAAACAGCAGCGCCATAATCAGCAAGCCTTGTACGCTGCTTGACTGTATCCCTGTCAGGCTCAGCACCAGCCCGAAAACGACCATCACGGCCAGGTTCGTCAGCAGGAAGAGCGCGATTCGCATCATAATTTTCTTTTAACCTCAACTTAACAAAACGCACTATGCGATACCCACATCGTATGGGTCTTGTGGCTATTTTCAAGCATCTGCGGGCGGTAAGTCACCAGAAAGACACAACTTTACATTTTGTTGCATAAGACTGACGGCTTAATGCGCTTGTTAAAAAAACAGGCACAATTTCTTGTGCCTGCTTGACGCTATTTGCTGGTTGCGGGTTGCTCCGCGGGCTTCTCTTTCTCAAGATGCGCCAGATCCAGCGCTATCCGTACCGTTTCATCCAGATACGGATCCGGCTCTTTATAATCCTTCGGCAGATCGTCCAGTTTCTTCAGAAGCGGCTTGCCTTCACGTTTAAACCGATCGTTGATACGCGCCAGACGCAGGGCATCGTCTTCGTTATTCTCTTTTTCGCGCTGGGCGAAATTGAGAGAAGCGATATTACGCTTATCTTTCATCGCGTTAAAACGGGCAATGTCCTTCAGGATGTACTGGAACTCAGGATCGTTCGCAATGCGCGCGTTATGCTCTTTCAGCAGTTCCGGGCCAAACGGCGTTAAATCATCTGACTTCACGTACGTTGCCGCATCAATGCTGTCCCACGGCAAGGCGTTGTCTTCAAACTTCTCGCCGGTTTCCGTCTCTTCATTCCCCGTCGGCATGACGATATCCGGCGTGACGCCTTTACGCTGCGTGCTGCCGCCGTTAACACGGTAGAATTTCTGAATGGTGTACTGCACGGAGCCCAGCGCAGGCCATTCAGGACGCAGCATCTGATCATAAATACGGTTCAGGGAGCGGTACTGCTGTACGGTGCCTTTACCGAAAGTCGGTTCACCGACAATCAATGCGCGCCCGTAATCCTGCATCGCTGCGGCAAAAATCTCCGACGCGGATGCGCTGAAGCGATCGACCAGTACCACCAGCGGGCCTTTGTAATACACCACGCCATCGGTATCGGCGTCTTCACGCACTTTACCGTTGTTGTCACGAACCTGAACAACCGGGCCAGACGGGATAAACAGACCGGACAGCGAAACCGCTTCGGTCAGCGCGCCGCCGCCGTTGGTGCGCAGATCGATAACAATGCTGCTCACGTTCTGTTTTTCCAGTTTCTGTAGCTGGACTTTGACGTCATCCGTCAGCCCCACATAGAACCCCGGGATATCCAGCACGCCAACTTTCTCTTTACCGACCGTTTTCACCGTCATTTTAACAGCGCGGTCTTCAAGACGAATGCGTTCGCGCGTCAGCGTAATGGTTCGCGTTTTCGTGCCCTTACCGGCAGGCAGAATTTCAAGACGAACTTTGCTGCCTTTTGGCCCTTTGATCAGCGCCACCACATCATCAAGACGCCAGCCGATCACATCAACCATTCCTTTCCCCGTCTGGCCTACGCCTACAATGCGATCGCCTACGCTTATCGCCTTGCTTTTCGCCGCCGGGCCGCCGGCAACCATCGAGTTGATGACCGTGTAGTCATCGTCCATTTGCAGAACCGCGCCGATACCTTCCAGAGACAGGCTCATTTCAGTATTGAACTGTTCGGTATTTCGCGGAGAAAGGTAGTTGGTATGCGGGTCGATTTCGCGCGCAAATGCGGTCATCGCCAGTGAGAACACGTCTTCACTGTTGGTTTGCGCCAGACGGCGAATCGCAGATTTGTAACGACGCGTCAGCGTTTCGCGAATTTCTTTATCGTTCTTGCCCGTCAGCTTCAGGCTAAGTTCGTCGAATTTCACCTTGCCATCCCACAACGCGTTCAGCTCAGCCTCATTTTTCGGCCAGGGCGCTTTGCTGCGGTCAAGGTTAAACGTGTCGTTACCGGTGAAATCCATCGGGCGTTCCAGCACGCTTAACGCGTACTGATAACGTTCGAAACGGCGTTTTTGCGCCAGGTTATAGAGGTCATAGAAGACATCCAGTTTACCTGTACGCAGCTCATCGCCGAGGACAGTTTTGCTTTTCGCAAACTGTTCCACATCACTCGCCAGCAGCACATTGTGGCTGTAGTCGAGCAGATTAAGATAGCGATCGAAAATCTTTGCCGAAAACGCCTGATCCAGGTTGAACTGACGATAGTGGGAACGTGTAAAGCGCGAAGTCACGCGCTCACTCACGGTCGCATGCTGCGTTTCTTCCTTCAGAACGGGAATTTGATCGGCGCGCGTAATGTCATCGACGGCGAAGGACTGGCCTGCTATTGCAAGCAAGCCAGCTAACGCGGTAAGCCTAAAAAAAGTGTTCATGCCAGGCCTGGCCTCCGTTTCAGAACACCAGGTGTTCTGCGCGTACAATCAAAGACATACCCGAATTCAGCTGCACACGGACGCCATCTTTGGTGACTTCTAATACGGTGGCATCCATCGCATTGTTGCCTGCTTTCACCTTCAGTGACTGCCCTACCGTCAGCGCTGAAATATCAGACACCGGGGTATGCTGTTCTTCGCGTGGTGCGCGTGGTGCTTTAGCCGCCGGTTTTTCAGCGCGAGGAGTACGCGGAGTCGTCTCTTTACGACGTGGCGCAGGACGCGGTTTACGCTCACGGCGCGGAGCGTCTTCTTTTTCGCCTGCCGCAGCGGCAGCTTCGCGTTTTTTCGCCTGCTGTTCCGCACGTTGCGCCTGGACGCGTGCTTTCGCTTCTTCAAGCTGCTTACGCGCATGTTCAACGTGCTGCTCATCCAGCTCACCGCAAGGGTTGCCGTCGAGATCGACACGCGTTGCGCCCGGCTTAACGCCGTACAGGTAACGCCAGCTTGAAGTATAAAGACGTAAAGCGGAACGAAGTTGTGTCTTGCTGAGGTTCATTTCGCCCTCAACACGCTCTACCAGATCCTGAAAAATGCCAATTTTCAGCGGGCGCGCTTCGCCTTCCGCACTAAAACACTGTGGAAAACGTTCGGCCAGAAACGCGATAACTTCTTTACTGCTATTCAACTTAGGTTGATTTTCCATGAAATTTCCTGATTACAACGGACGTAGCCAACAAGCCGCAGGCATGAACAGGCGTCATTATAATGACGCCATCAGTAATTGCTACGTTATCCGTTGATTATCCTGCAACGGTCGCAAAGAATTTTTTGTAATCCGTCGTTGCAAGCACGGTTTCAAGCCGCGCGACAAGCTCACGCAGGCCTTGCTCATCCTCTTCGGTAAAGCGGCCAAATACCGTGCTATCAATGTCCAGCACGCCGATTATCTGATTGTCTACCGTCAGAGGCAGCACAATTTCAGCATTGCTGGCGCTATCGCAGGCGATGTGTCCGTCAAACGCATGAACGTCCTCAATGCGCTGCACCTGGTTCTGCGCGACCGCCGTACCACAGACGCCGCGTCCAACCGGGATCCGCACACAGGCGAGTTTCCCCTGGAACGGCCCCAGCACCAGCGTGTCGTTTTCCAGCAGATAGAACCCCGCCCAGTTGACGCCCGAAAGGCGCTCAAACAGCAGCGCGCTGGTATTTGCCAGGGTAGCGAGAAAACTGGTTTCACCTGCCATTACTGCCTGAAAGTCGCGGTTAAGATCCGCGTATAGCTCTGTTTTGCTCATTATATAGTCACTTAGTTGTCTTACTCTAAAACTACAGCCTATTAAAATAAGCATTAAATGCGTTAATGCTCAAGATCATTCCCGTCATGAGTTAAGATTACATTAATCTAACACTTTGATTCACGATACATGGCCCTGAACACCCCGCGACTCACGCCAACAAAGAGAATAACGGTCTGGTCTATCAGTGAAGCGTTGCCCCGCGCCCATTATCAGCGCTGCCCCCAATGCGACATGCTGTTTAGCCTGCCGAAAATGCAATCGCACCAGAGCGCATATTGCCCGCGTTGCCAGGCCAAAATTCGCGATGGACGCGACTGGTCACTGACGCGTCTGGCGGCGCTGGCCGTTACGATGCTGCTGCTGATGCCCTTTGCCTGGGGCGAGCCGCTATTGCGTATCTGGCTGTTAGGGGTGCGTATTGACGCCAATGTGATGCAGGGCATCTGGCAGATGACCAGGCAAGGCGATCCGCTTACGGCCGCCATGGTGCTCTTCTGCGTGGCGGGCGCGCCGTTAATTCTGGTCACCGCCATCGCTTATCTATGGTTCGGTAATATTCTCGGCATGAATCTGCGTCCGGTATTGCTGATGCTGGAGAGGCTCAAAGAGTGGGTGATGCTCGACATTTATCTGGTCGGTATCGGGGTCGCCTCGATCAAAGTGCAGGATTACGCCTTCCTGCAACCCGGCCTGGGGCTTTACGCCTTTGTGGCGCTGGTGATCCTCAGTATTCTGACGCTGTCGCATCTCAATGTGGAGCAACTCTGGGAGCGCTTTTACCCACAACGCCCCGCCCGACGCCCGGACGAAAAACTTCGCGTCTGTCTCGGATGCCACTTCACCGGTTATCCTGACTCACGGGGACGTTGCCCCCGTTGCCATATCCCGCTACGCCTGCGCAGAAATCAGAGCATACAGAAATGCTGGGCGGCGCTGCTGGCCTCTGTCGTCCTGCTGCTGCCCGCAAACCTGATGCCGATATCCATTATTTACGTGAATGGCGGGCGTCAGGAGGACACGATTTTATCGGGCATTATGTCGCTGGCGAACAGCAATATCGCCGTGGCGGCCGTGGTCTTTATCGCCAGTATTCTGGTGCCATTTACCAAAGTTATTGTGATGTTTACACTGCTGCTCAGCATCCATTTCAAATGTGAGCAAGGGCTGCGTACGCGCATCCTGCTGCTGCGGATGGTGACCTGGATCGGCCGTTGGTCCATGCTGGATCTCTTTGTTATTTCGTTAACGATGTCGCTGATTAATCGCGATCAGATACTCGCTTTTACTATGGGACCGGCTGCGTTTTATTTCGGCGCAGCGGTAATATTGACTATTCTTGCAGTGGAATGGCTGGATAGCCGCTTACTTTGGGATGCACATGAGTCAGGAAACGCCTGCTTCGCCGACTGAAGCGCAGATAAAAACAAAACGTCGTATTTCCCCTTTTTGGCTGCTGCCGTTTATCGCGTTGATGATCGCAGGCTGGCTGATTTGGGGAAGTTATGAAGATCGCGGCAACACCGTGACGATCGACTTTATGTCGGCGGATGGCATTGTTCCGGGGCGGACGCCTGTGCGCTATCAGGGCGTTGAAGTGGGTACGGTGCAGGACATCAGCCTGAGTAAAGACCTGCGCAAGATAGAAGTGCGCGTCAGTATTAAGTCAAACATGAAAGATGCCTTGCGCGAGGAGACCCAGTTCTGGCTGGTGACGCCAAAAGCGTCGCTGGCGGGCGTTTCGGGTCTGGACGCGCTGGTCGGCGGGAACTATATCGGCATGATGCCCGGCAAAGGGGCCGAGAAAGATCACTTTGTCGCGCTTGATACCCAGCCGAAATACCGTCTGGACAACGGCGACCTGATGATCCATCTTCACGCGCCTGACCTCGGCTCTCTTAACAGCGGGTCGCTGGTCTATTTCCGCAAAATTCCGGTGGGTCGGGTATATGACTATGCCATCAATCCCAACAAACAGGGCGTCACCATTGACGTACTGATTGAGCGTCGCTTCACCAGCCTGGTGAAAAAAGGCAGCCGTTTCTGGAATGTCTCCGGCGTCAATGCGGATGTCAGCCTTAGCGGCGCGAAGGTGAAGCTGGAGAGCCTGGCGGCGCTGGTAAATGGCGCAATCGCGTTTGACTCGCCCGACGATTCGCAGCCTGCAACCGCAGATGACGCATTTGGCCTCTACGAAGATTTAGCCCATAGCCAGCGCGGCGTCATCGTCAAACTTGAACTTCCCGGCGGCGACGGCCTGAAAGCCGACTCCACGCCGCTGATGTATCAGGGGCTTGAAGTGGGCGAGCTCACCAAATTAACGCTCAACCCCGGCGGGAAAGTCACGGGCGAAATGACGGTTGACCCCAGCGTGGTAACACTCCTGCGTGATAAGACGCGTATTGAGCTGCGCAGTCCAAAGCTGTCGCTGAGCGATGCCAGTATCAGTTCGCTTTTGACCGGCAAAACGTTTGAACTGGTGCCAGGCGAAGGCGAACCGCGCAGTGAATTCGTCGTGGTGCCTGGCGAAGAAGCCCTGCTCCATGAACCAAATGCGCTGACGTTAACCCTGACCGCCCCGGAAAGCTACGGTATTGACGCCGGTCAACCGCTGGTTCTGCATGGCGTGCAGGTGGGCCAGGTCATTGAACGTAAGTTATCCAGTAAAGGCGTTGCGTTCACGGTGGCTATCGATCCGCAACATCGCGCCCTGATTCAGGGTGACAGCAAATTTGTGGTCAACAGTCGCGTGGATATCAAAGTCGGTCTCGACGGCGTGGAGTTTCTCGGCGCCAGCGCCAGCGAGTGGGTGAGCGGCGGCATTCGTATTTTGCCCGGCACAAAAGGCGAAATGAAATCCACCTACCCGCTGTACGCCAATCTGGAAAAGGCCGTGGAAAACAGCCTCAGCGACCTCCCCACGACCACGGTGAGCCTCACTGCTGAAACGCTCCCGGATGTACAAACGGGGTCAGTGGTGCTGTACCGTAAGTTTGAGGTAGGTGAAGTGATCACCGTGCGCCCACGCGCTAACGCCTTTGATATCGATCTGCATATCAAACCGGAATACCGCAACCTGTTAACCAGCAACAGCGTATTCTGGGCGGAAGGCGGGGCGAAGGTACAGCTTAACGGCAGCGGCCTGACCGTGCAGGCCTCTCCCCTGTCGCGTGCGCTGAAAGGCGCTATCAGTTTCGATAACCTGAGCGGCGCAAGCGCCAGCCAGCGTAAAGGCGACAAACGAATACTCTACGCCTCGGAAACCGCCGCCCGCGCGGTGGGTGGGCAAATCACCCTACACGCCTTTGACGCCGGTAAACTCGCGGCGGGTATGCCGATTCGTTATCTCGGCATCGACATCGGCCAGATCCAGACGCTGGAGCTGATTACCGCGCGCAATGAGGTTCAGGCGAAAGCGGTGCTCTACCCGGAGTATGTCCAGACCTTTGCCCGAAGCGGTACGCGTTTCTCGGTGATCACGCCGCAAATCTCCGCCGCGGGCGTGGAGCATCTCGATACGATTTTGCAGCCCTACATTAACGTGGAGCCCGGACGCGGCAATCCGCGTCGTGATTTCGAATTGCAGGAAGCAACCATTTCCGACTCGCGCTATCTCGATGGTCTGAGCATCGTCGTGGAAGCTCCTGAGGCAGGTTCGCTGAACATCGGCACGCCAGTGCTGTTCAGAGGTATCGAAGTGGGCACGGTAACGGGCATGACGTTGGGTTCGCTGTCTGACCGCGTGATGATTGCCATGCGCATCAGCCAGCGTTATCAGCATCTGGTGCGTAATAACTCCGTCTTCTGGCTGGCCTCCGGCTACAGTCTGGACTTTGGCCTGACCGGCGGCGTGGTGAAAACCGGCACCTTCAATCAATTCATTCGCGGTGGCATCGCGTTTGCAACCCCGCCAGGGACGCCGCTGGCGCCGAAAGCACAGGCGGGTAAACACTTCCTGCTGCTGGAAAGCGAACCGAAAGAGTGGCGCGAATGGGGCACCGCCCTGCCACGTTAACTCCCCCGCTCCGGCGTGCTCGCGCCGGAGCATTTATGCTACACTGCGCGCCTGTTTTATTGCCGGTGGTACCCAAGTGGCTCAACACGCTGTTTATTTCCCTGATGCCTTTCTGACGCAAATGCGCGAAGCAATGCCTTCGACACTCTCTTTTGACGATTTCCTCGCCGCCTGCCAGCGCCCGTTACGTCGCAGCATTCGCGTGAATACGCTAAAAATTTCTGTGACCGACTTTCTTGCCCTGACGGCACCCTATGGCTGGTCGCTGACGCCTGTTCCCTGGTGCGAGGAAGGTTTCTGGATAGAACGCGATGATGAAGAATCGTTGCCGCTGGGCAGCACCGCCGAACATCTGAGCGGCCTGTTTTATATTCAGGAAGCCAGCTCAATGTTACCGGTCGCCGCGCTGTTTGCTGAAGGGAATACGCCGGAACGCATTATGGATGTTGCTGCCGCGCCGGGTTCGAAAACCACCCAGATCGCCGCGCGGATGAATAATCAGGGCGCCATTCTGGCGAATGAATTCTCCGCCAGCCGGGTCAAAGTGCTGCACGCCAACATCAGCCGCTGTGGGATCAGTAATGTTGCCCTGACCCATTTTGATGGCCGCGTCTTCGGCGCCGCGCTCCCGGAGACATTCGACGCTATCTTACTGGACGCGCCCTGTTCAGGTGAAGGCGTGGTGCGCAAAGATCCCGACGCGCTTAAAAACTGGTCTGTCGAAAGCAACCTGGATATTGCCGCCACACAGCGGGAACTTATCGACAGCGCATTTCACGCGCTGCGCCCTGGCGGTACGCTGGTCTACTCCACCTGCACGCTAAATCGCGAGGAGAATGAGTCCGTCTGTTTGTGGCTGAAAGAGACCTACCCGGAAGCGGTTGAATTTTTGCCTTTAGGCGATCTGTTCCCGGGGGCGGAGCGCGCGCTGACGGCAGAGGGCTTCTTACACGTTTTCCCGCAGATTTACGACTGCGAAGGTTTCTTTGTCGCCCGTTTGCGTAAAACCGCAGCCATTCCCCCGCTTCCCGCGCCTGGCTATAAGGTCGGCAAGTTTCCGTTCGCGCCGATGAAGGGGCGTGAGGCGACGCAAATCACTCAGGCGGCTAACGCCAGTGGACTTCAGTGGGGAGAAAACCTGCACCTCTGGCAGCGAGATAAAGAGGTGTGGTTATTCCCGGCAGAGATTGAAGCGCTGATCGGAAAAGTCCGCTTTTCCCGCCTGGGTATAAAACTGGCGGAAAGCCATAATAAAGGTTATCGCTGGCAGCATGAAGCGGTGATCGCCCTCGCCGATCCACATCATGCCAACGCATTCGAGCTGTCTCATCAGGAGGCGGAAGAGTGGTATCGGGGGCGGGATGTCTACCCGCAAACCGCGCCGTCTGCCGATGATGTGCTGGTCACATTCCAGCATCAGCCCATTGGGCTGGCGAAACGGATTGGTTCCCGGTTGAAGAACAGTTATCCACGTGAACTGGTTCGCGATGGCAAACTCTTTACTGGTAACGACTGAAAGCGGTCAAAAATAGCGCACTTTTTTACTGGCGCTTTTGCTGAAGTTGGCTACGCTGAAATTTGGGCGATCAAACTGGTCGTACCACAATCAGCGAACTAACGGAGAGCACGATGATGAAAACCAGTGTGCGCATTGGCGCTTTTGAAATCGACGATGCCGAGTTACATGGCGAATCGCCGGGGGACCGAACGTTAAGCATTCCCTGTAAATCCGACCCAGATTTATGTATGCAACTGGATGCCTGGGATGATGAAACCAGCATTCCCGCCATTTTAAACGGAGAGCACTCTGTTCTATTCCGCACCCGTTACGATCGTAAGTCCGATGCCTGGGTCATGCGTCTTGCCTGACTCAAAAAGAACCCGTCGCCAGACGGGTTATTTATTCCGCCCTTTCCCCCTTGCGACAACCTCTCCTACACTATCGATACGGCAGGACTATTTGAGGATGGAATGTTCGCACTGGTACTTTTTGTTTGCTACCTGGACGGCGGCTGTGAGGACATTGTGGTGGATATCTACAATACTGAGCAGCAGTGCCTGTATTCGATGGACGACCAGCGGATTCGTCACGGCGGCTGTTTTCCGGTCGAAGACTTTATTGACGGCTTCTGGCTACCCGCTCGCCAGTACAGTGATTTTTAATTACTGAAGTTGAACCAACGTTAGTTCCCCGCCAAATACCGCGCCGGTATCAATATAGTGCAAATTATCGATATCAACGCGATGACGCAGCGGCGTATGACCAAACCAGAAGTGATCGGCCCCGGCAATGCCGTTTACCTGACCCGCATGCCGCTCGCTCAACCGGGAACGACGCCATAGCACCTGGTGTAAATCCACCTCTTTTTGCCAGGCATAGACCTGATGCGGATAATCAGCATGCGCCACAACATGCATGCCGTTCTGGCAGTGCAATTCCAGAATCCAGGGTAAATGCTGACAGTCGTCGAGCGCCTTTCTCGCCAGGCGCTGCTGGTTTGCCGACAATGCGGCATACCAGTCGCCGCCGTTCATAAACCATAACGACAACTGCGAGGCGGCCAGCGCGTCTAACGCCATCTGCTCGTGATTCCCTCTGACGGCGACCACCCACCGTTTGTGCAGAAGTTCCAGACACCGCAAGCTGTCAGGCCCACGGTCGATCACATCCCCCACCGACACCAGCAGATCCTGCCACGGATCAAACCGACACTGTCGTAGTTTCTCCATCAACTGCGAAAAACAGCCGTGGAGGTCGCCGACAATCCAGACATGCCGCCACTGACTCCCCTCAATTTTCTGATAGACGTTTTCCGGCTGTTTCATTGGTTCACCATCAGTAAAAATGAACCTGACATACTTAACCATAGCAGGAAATCTTCAGTCGCAGGCCGCCTCTCCTGAGACCATTAATTATTTTTATAGCAATAATTTAACCTGCAATAATTCTTGTTGATTTCAATAAAATCATATAAATGCCAACTTATGTAAAAGTGTAATGATAATTATTTTTATTATCATTTTCATGCATTATCTTATTGACTTTGCTTTTTTAACAAAGGAAGTTCGATAATGCGTATTAAACCTCTCGCTTCACTTGTCTTATCTTGTCTGGGCGCCACAAGTTTTAATGTTTTTGCCGAAGATGTCATGGTCGTCACCGCATCGGGATACGAGAAAAAAATCACCAATGCGGCAGCCAGTGTTTCTGTTATTTCACAACAAGAATTACAGACCAATAAATATAATGATCTTGGCGATGCTCTCAGGGCCGTTGAGGGAGTGGACGTTGAAAGCAGTACCGGAAAAACAGGGGGGCTTGAAATAAGTATTCGTGGGATGCCTGCCAGTTATACCCTTATTCTTATTGACGGTATTCGTCAGAATGGAACATCGGATGTAACACCGAATGGCTTTTCTGCAATGAATACCAGTTTTATGCCCCCACTTTCAGCCATTGAACGTATAGAGGTTATACGCGGGCCCATGTCTACGCTTTATGGGTCAGACGCCATTGGCGGCGTGGTGAATATTATTACCAAAAAAAGCACCGATAAGTGGAGCACGGCCATTAATACGGGAGTGAACCTACAGGAAAGTAATAAATGGGGAAACAGCACAACCGCAAATTTCTGGTCAAGCGGTCCCCTGGTGCCTGGCTCGCTGGATATGCAGGTTCGTGGAAGCACAACCCAGCGACAAGGCTCCAGTATTACATCACTGAGCGACACCGCAGAAACACGCGTTCCTTATCCCACTGAGTCGCAAAACTACAACATCGGCGCGAGATTTGACTGGAAAGCCAGCGCAAACAATACGCTATGGATGGATCTCGACACATCCCGACAGCGTTATGATAACAGCGACGGTCAGCTTGGTAGCCTCACGGGCGGATATGATAAAACGCTCCGCTATGAGCGCAATAAAGTGACGTTAGGACATGACACCGCCTTAACATTTGGTACATGGAAATCGTCTCTTAACTGGAATGAGACAGAAAACAAAGGACGGCAGCTGGTTTCCTCCGCTCTGACACCCGATCAAGCCTGGAGAGCGGGTGACGATCGTGAACTGAAAAATACCAATGTTATTCTCAACTCGGTGCTTCTCACGCCGCTGGGAGAATCACATTTACTGACGGTGGGTGGCGAATACTGGGACGCACGAATGAAAGATGGCGTCGTTCTGGCCAGTTCAGGTGAAAAGTTCCATCAAAAAAGCTGGGCGACTTACCTTGAAGATGAGTGGCATATCCTGGATTCTCTGGCGTTTACCGTGGGGAGTCGCTATGAACATAACGACGTATTCGGCGGTCATTTCAGTCCTCGTGGCTATCTGGTCTGGGATATGACAGATGAATGGACGCTCAAAGGGGGAATCACAACCGGTTATAAAGCGCCTTCTCTTAGCCAGTTACATAACGGCATCAGCGGTGTTTCTGGTCAGGGAACAATCAATACCGTCGGTAATCCAGATTTAAAACCTGAAGAAAGCACCAGTTATGAAACCGGACTTTATTACGATAATAGCAATGGGTTCAATGCCAATATAACCGGATTCTACACTGAATATCGCAATAAAATTGTTTCTTATTCGATTGATGACAATACCAGTAGCTATACCAATAGCGGAAAAGCGCGTACCGATGGTGTCGAATTTGCAACATCGTTCCCTCTCTGGTTGGATAATTTGAGTCTGTCGCTCAACTATACCTATACTCAGAGCAAACAGAAAGATGGAGATAATAAAGGCGCACCGCTCAGCTATACACCAAAACATATGGCAAATGCCCGCGTTAACTGGCAGGCGACAGATGATTTAAATGCCTGGCTTAGCGCCCGCTATCGCGGTAAAGCGCCCCGCTTTACTCAAACCTATGACAATCTCAGTGCGGTACAGCAGAAAGTGTATGATGACAAAGGCGCAAATCTAAAAGCATGGACAGTGCTGGATATGGGGTTATCTTATAAACTGACTAAAGATTTAACTCTGAATACCGCCGTCAATAACGTGCTGGATAAAGACTTTAGCGACGTCAAATTATATCAATCTGGCCGTTCCAGCACCTATGCTGGCGATTATTTCCAGACAGCGCAGTCAACGACCGGATACGTTATTCCTGGTCGCAACTACTGGATGTCTTTAAACTATCAGTTCTAATAATACAGCAAGCGTCCATACACTCCGTATGCGGCGCTTGCTTATCTTTTGTGAGTATAAACAGCCAAAAAACACACGGATATTAATTAATAAATATCTACCCTCACAATATGAATTACCCAATAAAATCAATCTGATTATCGTTATCGCACATCTTGAAAAGATTCAAGACATTAAAAAATAGAGAATAGTCACTGAACAACCCCACTCTTCAATGTGGTATCGCTAAGGTATTCTTTGTTGCGACGCAATTCACAACCAGGAAACCTCGCCGTCATCACCGTTGATTTCATTGATGTAAATCAATTCTCTTCATGCGTAGTTACGCGAAAGTAACAGTGATGTGAATTAGTTGCGAGAAGCACCTTATGTCGATAAAGAACTTTACAGGCAAAACAGTGATAAAAAACATCCGTTTTTCATACAGTTTGCTGAAACAAATAGAGCAAGTGATGGCGAAGGAAAAAACCAGCAATTTTTCTGCATGGGTAAAAGAAGCATGTCGTGAAAAAGCCCTGAATTCCAGTACGCCCAAAGACGTAAATAGAAACAAAAATTAACTCTTTATAGCTACGACCAAAATGAAAAGATGCTTATTTATTAGTAAATACACCTTTATCCTGATATCTATTGGGAATGTTATCTATTTCATTTTGAATTATCACGCGTTAGACGCGGTGTTGATCATACTGTTTTATGTCGCTCTGATTTTTACCCCCGTCATCCTCATCCTGCGAGCCTTCTGTGCGCAGCATGAGTAACTCATCGAGCATGATTCATAAACGTTCATCCATGTAAACCTGGCTTCACACGGCACTCTGACGCACAAAAATTAACATACCAATCAAAAAACCCTGGACGCACTCGGTACAGAGTATGTTATGGTTTGGACAGGATATGGAAAATTCGAGTAACTTTCGTGTGGTTTCGGGTTAGTATCTGAAAACACACTTCAAAACAAACAGATAAAAAGAGACCGAATACGATTCCTGTATTCGGTCCAGGGAAATGGCTCTTGGGAGAGAGCCGTGCGCTAAAAGTTGGCATTAATGCAGGCTAAGTCGCCTTGCCCTTTAAGAATAGATGACGACGCCAGGTTTTCCAGTCCACGACGAAAGTGGCCGGTAAAAAACGACCGTTGTCAGCCGCAACAACGAAAAAACCGCAAGTTCCTCTGCATGAGGCTTGCGGTTTTTTATTGGAAATCAGAAAGATACTTCTGGTAATTAGCAGAGCTTTTCCGCACGTTCAATAAACGGCGCCAGGCTCATTTTTTCACCCGGTTTTGCCGGATCGTCAATCTGAATGACGGTGATAGCCTGCGCGTTGGTTTTGCCGCTTGCAACTTGCTGCTCTGCAACATCGTTCAGCGGGTATTGCACCAGCGTGCTCGGGTTGATGACATACAGGGCATGGCCCGGTCGGCAGGTCAGCATCACCTCTTCGCGGTTAAACGCCCACTTGTCTTTACCCACTTCAAAGCGGCTCACGGTGATAACCTGAGGCGCCGCCAGCGCAGCGCCTGAACTTGCCAACAAGAGCAGAGAGAGAATCATTTTTTTCATGAGTTTTGCCAGTCCATCAGAAGGGTTCCAGGGTTGCGAACAGGCTGACAATCGCCAGCACAACGGCTCCAATTCCCCATTCAATCTGAGTCATCCAGATAAACCAGAGATTCGCGCGGCGATTTTCCTGCCGCATACGTGGTACGAGAACATACCGGTTCGTTAGCGCAATTGCCACCATTAGCAGGACAAGGACACATTTTAACAAAAGAAGCTGCCCGTACGCGGTATGCCAGGGGGCGGAAAACCCCGTAATAAAAAGCACATTTGCGATGCCGGTACACAATACGCCCGCGACAAACAGATGACCATAGCGGGAGAAACGCATCATTGTTTCGATGGCCTGTTGTCGCCAGCGACCTTTCGCCATGCGCATACAGTAGATAACCGGCAGCAGACCGCCAAACCAGGCCGCAGCGCACACCAGATGAGTCGCATGGTTAATCTGCTGTACCGCGCCCACCACGCCATCATTCAGCGTGGCGTGGCCAACGCCTGCCAGCAACATAAACTGGGCAATCATCAGGATGAGCAGCAGACGCGGTAAATTTCTCGGCACAACCAGCGTCATGACCAACGTGACAAGCGCGAGAATAATCTGCCACAGCCATACGCCGCCAAATTGGGTCTGTAAAACCGCGCCCCATATCGAAACCGAGATTACGTCCTGCCAGCCCGCCCCCATTAGTCCACCCTGGATCGCCAGCATCAGCGTCGCGCTGACAAAGCTCCACACGGCAGCGTGCTGTTGCAGGCGCAGAAAGCGGCGCGTCATCAGGCGACGAACAGAAACCGGCGCCAGCCACGCGCCATATAACGCGCAGCCAAACACCAGCATCATGGCGCTAAAATGGATAAAGCGAAGCGCTACCCAGGTAAACGTCAGCATGATTACTTCACGCTAAAGGTGTATTGCCCTTTTGTCTTATGACCGTCAACCGACACCACATGCCAGTTAACCGTATAGGTTCCGGGATTAAGCGTCTGATCCAGAGGAATAATGAGCTGTTTCGCATCCTGCTCATTGCGCTTCGCAGGCCGCGTTTTGATGCTTTCCTGCTTTGGCCCGGTCAGCGTCGCCCCGCTGAAGCCAGGCTCAATGCCTTCGGAGAAATTCAGCGTCAATGCCTGCGGCGCGGCAGTCACCTCAGCGTCAGCCGCCGGGTATTGATGCGTCAGATGCGCATGTGCCCAGGCCGCAGGCACCGCCAGCGTTGAGGCGAGGAAAAGGAGAGCATAGCGCAAAGAAGGTGCAGTAGAAGCCATATCAATTATTCCTTTTTGTTATGTCTGATTTACAGAGAATAACCTTCTATAATGGTCGAGTCGAGAATCATCATTTCCGGCTTGCCATTGAGGCGCACTCTTAGTAACTTTTGCGCGCCATTGATGATAAGGAGAAGCGTATGCAAACGAACCTGGCTCAACTTGAACAAGCTGACATGGATAAGATAAACGTTGACCTGGCCGCAGCCGGTGTGGCGTTTAAAGAGCGTTACAATATGCCCGTCGTGGCAGAAGTCGTTGAGCGTGAACAGCCAGAACACCTGCGCGAATGGTTTCGTGAACGTCTGATTGCCCACCGTCTGGCGTCGGTTTCCCTGTCACGCTTACCTTACGAACCGAAAGTTAAATAAACTTATATAGCGTTACACTTCCTTACACATGAGTTGCTACAGTATAAGTACATTCTTAAACTAAGATTTAAGGATGATTGTAGACACTATGAAAAGGAAATCATTATGTCACACTGGAAAATCGCGGCGGCGCAGTATGAACCACCTCGCGCCACGCTGGCAGAACATGTCGCGCACCATCTGCAATTTGTTGAGATTGCTGCCAGCCAGCAATGCGAACTCCTGGTATTCCCTTCCCTGTCGTTAACCGGATGCAACGATACGGCGCAGGCGCTCCCTGTCCCGCCCGATGAGTCCTTATTACAGCCGCTTGCTTATGCGGCATCCGCGTACCGCATGACGATTATTGCCGGGCTGCCGGTTGAGCATAACGGCCAGTTAGTCAGAGGCATTGCCATTTTCGCCCCCTGGGTGACATCGCCGCTGATCTTTCATCAAAGCCACGGCGCCTGCGTGGCCCGCCACCGGAAAACGATAAGCGTGATGGATGAGCAGCCGGAAGGCATTGATATCGATCCCGCCTTTTCGTTATTCACCACCAGCCAGTGCGTCAGCGAACATGATTTATTTACCTCCACCTCCCGGTTGCAACGTTTTTCGCATCGCTTCGCCATTGCCGTGTTGATGGCAAACGCCGGAGGCAGCAGCGCGCTATGGGATGAAAGCGGCCAGCTCATTGTCCGCGCGGACAGCGGTTCTCTGCTGTTAACAGGTCAGCATACGACACGGGGTTGGCAAGGCGATATCATTCCATTACGCTAGGTGTTTTCGGTCGGGAGCACCCCATGTTGCGAGTTATAGATACGGAAACCTGCGGACTACAGGGCGGGATTGTTGAGATTGCCTCTGTCGATGTGGTGGCGGGGAGAATTGTCAATCCAATGAGCCATCTGGTTCGTCCTGACCGCCCCATCAGCCCGCAGGCGATGGCGATTCACCGTATCAGTGAATCGATGGTTGCCGATAAACCCTGGATCGAAGATATCATTCCGCTCTATCACGGAAGCGAATGGTATGTCGCGCATAACGCCAGTTTCGACCGGCGTGTGCTGCCAGAGATGCCGGGAGAGTGGATTTGTACCATGAAGCTGTCCCGCCGGTTATGGCCGGGGATCAAATACAGCAACATGGCGCTCTACAAATCCCGTAAGCTAAGCGTGCAAACACCGCCCGGCCTTCATCATCACCGCGCATTGTATGACTGCTATATCACGGCGGCATTGCTGATCGATATTATGAACACGTCAGGCTGGACAGCGGAACAAATGGTCGACATTACCGGACGCCCGGCCCTGTTAACGACATTTACGTTTGGCAAATATCGCGGCAAAGCCGTTTCTGAAGTCGCCGAGCGCGATCCGGGCTATCTGCGCTGGTTGTTTAATAACCTTGACAACATGAGCCCGGAGCTGCGTTTAACGCTTAAACACTATCTGAGCGACGCCTGAGCGCCTGCCTGCCCTGGCAACGTGCCCTGAGCGAGGCCAATCAGAAAAGCGAATTCCAGCGCCACTCCCTCATACGCTTTAAAACGCCCGGACTTCCCGCCATGCCCGGAATCCATATCCGTACACAGCAACAGCAGGTGGTCATCCGTTTTCAGTTCGCGCAGTTTAGCGACCCATTTGGCGGGTTCCCAGTATTGCACCTGCGAATCATGTAACCCGGTGGTAACCAGAAGATGCGGATAGTCCTGCGCGGTAACGTTGTCGTACGGACTGTAGCTTTTCATATACGCGTAGTATTCCGCATCCTGCGGATTTCCCCACTCTTCGAACTCTCCCGTGGTTAAAGGGATAGATTCATCAAGCATTGTCGTCAGGACGTCAACAAACGGCACCTGCGCGATGACGCCATGAAAAAGTTCAGGACGTTCGTTAATCGCGACGCCCATCAACATGCCGCCCGCGCTGCCGCCCATGCCATAGCAAAATGAAGGCGAGCCGTAGCCCAGTTTCAGCAACGCGTCGCAGGCATCAAGATAGTCATTAAACGTATTTTTCTTTTTCAGAAACTTACCGTCTTCATACCACTGATGACCTAACTCACCGCCGCCGCGAACATGCACGATGGCGTAAACAAATCCGCGATCCAGCAAACTTAACCGACTGCTGCTGAAATCAGCATCCATGCTGGCGCCATAGGAACCGTAGCCGTAGACAAGCAACGGATTCTGCCCCTTACGGAAGTGTTTTCGATGGTAAACCAGCGAAACCGGAACCTCTACGCCATCCCTGGCGACAATCCACAGGTGCTCACTCTGATAATTCGCAGCGTCAAATCCCGGCACATCCGTTTGTTTGAGCACGCGCCGCTCGCCGGTATCCATGTCCAGCTCAAACAAGGTGTCAGGCGTCGTCATCGATGAATAACCATAACGCAAGCGGGACGTTTCCGGTTCAGGGTTATAGGCAAGCCAGGTGACGTAGGCCGGATCGTCGAACGCAATCCCCGTTACTTCACGCGTTTTACGGTTAATCTGCCGCAGGCTGGTCAAACCACGCTGGCGTTCTTCCACCACCAGCCAGTCGGTAAAAAGGGTAAAACCCTCCAGCATGATGCTCTCGCGCGGCGCAATCAGCTCTTCCCAGGCATTTTCATCACGTACCCGGCTGCGATACAGACCAAAGTTTTTTCCGTGGCGATTGGAACGCAGATAAAACTTATGCTGGTAATGATCGAGACTGTATTCATGATCTTTACGCCGTGGTAAAAACGAGAAGGGTTCCGCATCGGCCAGTTCAGCATCCAGCAACAACACTTCACTGGTGGTCGCACTGGCGAGATGGATCACCACATAATGCTGAGAGGTGGTTTTGTGCAAACTGACGTAAAAAGCGTCGTCCTTTTCTTCATAGACCAGTTGATCCTGCGTGGCCGGCGTGCCCACGGTATGACGCCATACCTGGTAAGGCAGCAATGTGGTGCCGTGTTTACGCACGTAGTAAAGCGTCAGCGAATCATTCGCCCAGACAAACTCTGGCGCCACATTATCCAGCAGTTCCGGGTACCAGTTACCGCTTTCAAGATTACGAAAACGCAGCCCATACTGACGACGGGAAAGATAATCTTCCGCCAGCGCCATGATGGTGTTGTCCGGCGTAATGGCCATTCCACCGAGGGTATAAAACTCGCTGTGGGCCGCTCGCTGATTCGCATCCAGCAATAAATCCCACGCATCCGACTCTTCACTTCGCACCGGCTGGCGTTGGTAAATAGCATATTCACACCCTGGCTCATAAATCTGCCGGTAGCGATAACCATTTTTAACGTAAGGTGCGGAAACATCTCTGGGCGGAATGCGATCGATAATCTCTTTCAGCACGCGATCCTGTAACGCCTGCTGTGACGCCATGACCTGATGTCCATAGGCGTTTTCCTGATGCAGATAGTCAAGGACATCAGGCTGCGAGCGGGAGTCGTCTCGCAGCCAATAATAGTTATCGACACGGGTGTCGCCATGCAACGTCATGGTGTGCGGAATACGGGTGGCTTTTGGTAGCATGTCTTTGTTCTTTTGTCTTTAAACACCCTATAAGGGTGGCAAAAGTCACGCACGATGCAAGCGAAACATGCTATGCAGGGGATTACGTTAGCCTGGCAGAGCCTGTTTTTGCTGTTGCAGATCCTGCTCGATGCCATCCCGCACATCCTGAGGAATTTTCAGCGCATCGCCCAACGCATTCAGATAACTGCGCTCCATAAAATGGTCGATATCAATGGCGGCACAGCTCAGGAAGTAAATTTCCAGCGCCTCTTCCTCATTACGGATGCCTTGCGCCAGACGCTGCGGATCGAGCGGCTGTTCAATCGCCTGTTCGATAAGCACACGTCCCTGCTCCTCCACCCCGGCTTCACGCAACTGGCGTTCGATGGCTGCACGCTCCTGGCTATCGATATGCCCGTCGCTTTTCGCCGCAAACACCAGGGCGAGGATCAACCGCTCGGTTCGTTGGTCCAGCGGCGTACTCTGCGCGCCGAATTGCGGCTCATCCTGATGCGCAGCACGTACCCTCTCTTTGTATTTGTTCCATAAGACAGTGCCTGCCACCGCGCCGCCGCCAACCAACAGGGCGCTGGTGCCATATTTAGTCAGTAACTTACGGGAAGATTTATTGGCGACCAGTAAACCGGCCAGACCGCCTAACGCGCCGGGAACCAGCAGTTTACTCAACCCTTGTTCGCCTGAAGAAGATGCAGAGGCTCCGTTTTGCCCGAGAAGAGATTGTAATTGGTTTAGCCAGTTAGCCATTTTGCCCCTCAAATACAAACGATGAATCGTCAAAGCGTACTTGAGGGGGTGTCAGGAAGTGTCTAATTCAGCAAAAGATGCGCAAATTTGCCATTAGCGGGGCTGGTATTCCGCGGTTCCGGCTTTGCAATCAACCTTTACCAGATAATGAAGATCGGCACTTTTCCCGCGAACAGTCAGAGGAACCGTCCAGTTACCCTCTTTGCCGGTAATATCCTGAGTGTTGACCCACACCACCGGATTCGCCTGTCCGACCTTTTTTTGGTCATCAGCCCAACGTACGATACGGTTTTGCTGATAATCGCGCTTCACGCTGGCGGCGATCCCATCAGCGTTCAGCCCTTCACAGGTCGGGAATTTCACCGATTTGCTGGCCGTATCGGCAGCGAAGACCGATACGCTGGCGGACAACAACAGCAGGCTCAACAGCGCTCCTCTTTTTTTATTCATACTTTTTCTCCTTATATCTCCTTCGTCTTTCAGGCTGCATGTTTGCAACGCGAAATCCACGGGCATAGCACAATGATTCAGGAAAAAGCATGGTACAAAACGTCAGGAGCGCAAGTCAGACTCAGGCCGCTTGCGTGTCATCCTCCGCCGTCGCATCGCTTTTAACCACCTGCGGCGACGGCAATTTGCCGGTTTTCAGGATCGTGCTCAATACGTCTTTTTGTTCAGCCAGCCACAGAGAAAGCGCTTCGCGCTGTTCGTCTTCCATCGCTACCGGAGACTGCTCAAGCCATGTGTCGAGCAGGTCTGCCGTATCAAGCATTTTGTCATACGCATCGGCGTCCTTTTTGCTGGTAAACGACATTTTTTCCTCACCTTCCCGAATGACCACGTATTTAACTTCAACCGCCATTTTTGCAGCCTCTCAATTACCTGTAATTATGTACAGTATATTACTTTTCAGTAATGAAATCAACCTGGCAATAAAGACAGACGCAAACGTTTTCGTATATACTGCGCCCAGTTAAATCAGGGGATATATTTTATGACGTTATTAGGCACCGCGCTGCGTCCGGCGGCTACGCGCGTAATGTTATTGGGTTCAGGCGAACTGGGAAAAGAAGTGGCGATCGAATGCCAACGCCTGGGTGTGGAAGTTATCGCGGTGGATCGTTACCCGGATGCGCCAGCGATGCACGTCGCCCACCGCTCACACGTCATCAATATGCTGGATGGCGAAGCGCTGCGCCGCGTGGTTGAACGCGAAAAGCCGCATTTCATTGTGCCGGAAATTGAAGCTATCGCGACGGACATGCTGGTAGAGCTGGAGCAGGAAGGACTGAATGTGGTGCCTTGCGCCCGGGCGACGCAACTGACGATGAACCGTGAAGGCATCCGTCGTCTGGCGGCAGAAGAGCTGGCGTTGCCGACCTCTTCTTTCCGTTTTGCCGACAGCGAAGAACGCTTTCGCGAGGCGGTGGCAGAGATCGGTTTTCCCTGCATTGTGAAGCCAGTGATGAGTTCTTCCGGTAAAGGACAGAGTTTCATCCGCAGCGCCGACCAACTGTCGCAGGCATGGGAATATGCCCAACAGGGCGGCCGCGCTGGCGCAGGGCGCGTGATTGTCGAAGGCGTGGTTAAATTCGATTTTGAAATCACTCTGCTGACCGTCAGCGCCATAGATGGCGTCCATTTTTGCGCCCCTGTCGGCCATCGTCAGGAAGACGGCGATTATCGTGAATCCTGGCAACCGCAGCAGATGAGCGATCTGGCGCTGGCGCGCGCGCAGGAGATCGCCCGCAAGGTTGTTCTGGCGTTAGGCGGCTATGGGTTATTTGGCGTCGAGCTTTTTGTCTGCGGCGATGAGGTAGTCTTCAGCGAAGTCTCCCCGCGACCGCATGATACCGGCATGGTGACGTTGATTTCGCAAGATCTGTCAGAGTTTGCCCTGCACGTTCGCGCTTTCCTCGGCCTGCCCGTGGGCGAAATTCGTCAGTATGGCCCTGCCGCGTCCGCCGTTATTTTACCGACGCTCACCAGCCAGAATGTAACGTTTGATAATGTACAAGCGGCCGTCGGAGCGGGTTTACAGGTGCGGTTCTTCGGCAAGCCGGACATCGACGGAACTCGTCGGTTAGGCGTCGCGCTGGCGACAGCGGAACGCGTCGAAGAGGCCGTTGAGCGTGCAAAACACGCGGCGGCGCAGGTGAAAGTCGCGGGGTAAAAAAATGCCGGATGGCGCTGCGCTTATCCGGCCTACAACCCTATAAAACGTAGGCCCGGTAAGCGTCGGCGCCACCGGGCATTTGGCTTACTGTTTCGCGCCTTCTACCGCTTCGCGAGCCAGTTTCGTGATGCGATCGTAGTCCCCCGCTTCCAGCGCGTCAGCCGGAACCAGCCAGGAACCCCCGATACACAGAACGCTTTTCAGCGCCAGGTAGTCACGGTAGTTCGCCGGAGAGATACCGCCAGTCGGGCAGAAGCGTACCTGAGAGAACGGACCTGCGATCGCCTGCAACGCTTTGGTGCCGCCGTTAGCTTCCGCCGGGAAGAATTTGAACTCTTTCAGGCCGTAGTCCATACCCAGCATCAGTTCGGAAACAGTGCTGATACCTGGAATCAGCGGAATGGTGCCTTCGGTCGCCGCTTTCAGCAGAGGCTCCGTCAGGCCCGGGCTGATAGCAAACTGCGCGCCCGCTTCCGTCACTTCCGCCAGCTGTTGCGCGTTCAGAACCGTACCCGCACCAATGATCGCTTCCGGCACTTCTTTCGCGATAGCACGGATGGCATCCATCGCACACGCGGTACGTAAAGTCACTTCCAGAACGCGCACACCGCCTGCAACCAGCGCTTTTGCCATCGGCACCGCGTGTTCCAGTTTGTTCACCACGATCACCGGTACAACCGGGCCTGTGGTCAGGATTGCTTCTGCACTTGTTTTCCAGTTTTTCATCAGAGTTTTCTCTCGCCTGAGTACAAAATTTGTCGTCTTAAAACGTCATACAGGTTGCGCCCTGCTCGGCGCCGGACAGTTTTTCACGCAACGCGCTGAACATCTCACGGCCTGTACCGATGCGCGATGCGCTCAGGTCAGGAATGTGAGGCTGGCGAGCGGCAAGTTCCGCATCATCAACCAGCAGCGTCAGTTCGCCTGTCTGTCCATTCACACGAATAATGTCGCCATCGCGTACTTTCGCCAGCAGCCCGCCATCATAGGCTTCCGGGGTTACATGGATTGCTGAAGGCACTTTACCTGAAGCACCGGAAAGCCGTCCATCGGTAACTAACGCAATTTTGAAACAACGGTCCAATAATACACCAAGTGGCGGCATGAGTTTATGTAATTCTGGCATTCCGTTCGCTTTTGGTCCCTGATGGCGCACAACCACCACGCAATCGCGGTCAAGCAGACCCGCTTCAAAAGCCGGTAAAACATCATGCTGACTTTCAAAAACAACCGCTGGCGCTTCAATAATTTGATTTTCAACCGGCACCGCAGACGTTTTCATGACCGCGCGGCCAAGGTTGCCGCTCAGCACTTTCGTTCCGCCGTGGTGGGAGAACGGCTTATCAAAGGTGGCAATCACATTGCTGTCCAGGGATTTCGCCACCCCTTCGCGCCAGTCCAGTTCGCCGTTGTTCAGCCACGGTTCGAAGGTATAGCGAGACAGACCAAAACCCGCCACGGTATTCACATCTTCATGCAGCAGTCCCGCATTCAGCAGTTCACGCATCAGTGCCGGTACGCCGCCTGCCGCCTGGAAGTGGTTAATATCTGCCGGGCCATTCGGATACAGACGCGCCATCAACGGTACGATTTCCGACAGATCGGAGAAGTCATCCCAGTTAATCAGGATGCCTGCCGCCCGCGCCATCGCGACGAGGTGCATGGTGTGGTTAGTTGAACCGCCGGTTGCCAGCAGCGCCACAATGCCGTTCACGACCACTTTTTCATCAATCATCTTACCGATCGGCATCCATTCGTTGCCGTTACCGGTCAGGCGCGTCACCTGGCGCGCGGCGGCAGCGGTCAGCGCTTCACGCAACGGCGCGTCCGGGTGAACAAAGGATGAGCCGGGCAACTGCATCCCCATGAACTCCACCACCATCTGGTTGGTGTTGGCGGTGCCGTAAAACGTACAGGTGCCTGGCGCGTGGTAAGAGGCCGCCTCAGATTCCAGCAGCGCCATGCGATCGACCTTCCCTTCCGCATATAACTGGCGGATACGCACTTTTTCTTTATTAGGCAGACCGCTTGCCATCGGGCCGGAAGGCACGAAAACAGACGGCAGGTGGCCAAATGACAGCGCCGCCATCGCCAGACCGGGGACGATTTTGTCACACACGCCAAGGAACAGCGCGCCATCAAACATATTGTGAGACAGCCCCACCGCCGCCGACATTGCGATCACTTCGCGGCTCAGCAGAGAAAGCTCCATACCGTCCTGCCCCTGCGTCACGCCATCACACATCGCAGGAACGCCGCCGGCGACCTGGCCTACCGCATTCGCAGAATGCAGCGCTTTGCGGATGATCTCGGGATAGTGCTCATACGGCTGATGAGCGGAAAGCATGTCGTTGTAAGAGGTGATGATCCCGATATTGTTACGCAACATGCTCTTCAGTGACGCTTTGTCGTCAGGCTGGCAGGCGGCAAAGCCGTGCGCCAGGTTACCGCATGCCAGCTGCGAGCGATGAACAGTGGATGTTCTCGCTTGTTCAATACGGGCGAGGTAGGCAGAACGTGTCTCACGCGAGCGTTCGACAATGCGTTTTGTTACGCGTAACAAATCTGGATTCATAGAGGCTCCTGAAATTTATTTGTCTGTGCCGCCGATTAACAAAGGGTTTCAGTAAGGTTAAATATTGCTGAATCGCTTGTTATATGGCGCACTGGGGCAAAATCACTTCCGGCAGTGTAATAAAAAAAGCCCCGCGGGTGAATCCACGCGAGGCTTAAAAGTGCAAAAATTGTTCTACAATCTGTGTTAGATCATGTTACCGGTAAAATAACACCTATGGGCTAGATGGAATTTTACTCAAACTCATTCCAGGAACGGCCATCACGGGTGATCATCGCCACCGAAGCGACCGGCCCCCAGGTCCCCGCCTGATACGGTTTTGGCGCATCATTATCCATTTCCCAGGCTTCAGTGATGGAGTCCACCCACTTCCAGGCCTCTTCAACTTCATCACGACGCACGAACAGCGCCTGAATACCGCGCATGGTTTCCAGCAACAGACGCTCGTAAGCATCCGCCAGATGCGTTTGATTGAAGGTTTCGGAGTAGCTCAGATCCAGCTTGGTGATCTGCAAATTGTGTTTGTGATCCAGACCCGGCACTTTGTTAAGCACCTGGATGTCCACACCTTCATCAGGTTGCAGACGGATGGTCAGCTTGTTCTGCGGCAGATCCTGCCAGGACTCTTTGAACAGGTTCAACTCAGGCGTCTTGAAGTAGACGACAACCTCAGAGCATTTGGTCGGCAGACGTTTACCGGTGCGCAGGTAGAACGGTACGCCCGCCCAGCGCCAGTTGTCGATGTCCACGCGAATCGCCACAAAGGTCTCGGTGTTGCTGCTCTTGTTCGCTCCCTCTTCTTCGAGGTAGCCCGGCACTTTTTTGCCCTGAGCAAAACCGGTGGTGTATTGCCCGCGAACCGTTTTCTCGCGCACGTTCGAGCGATCGATGCGGCGCAGCGACTTCAGCACTTTCACTTTCTCATCGCGAATGCTGTCGGCCGTCAGATCGGACGGCGGCGACATCGCAATCATGCACAGAATTTGCAGCAGGTGGTTCTGGATCATGTCGCGCATCTGGCCCGCCTGGTCGAAGTAGCCCCAGCGACCTTCAATGCCCACCTCTTCCGCAACGGTAATTTCCACATGATCAATCGTGCGGTTGTCCCAGTTATTCACGAACAGCGAGTTGGCAAAACGCAGCGCCAGCAGGTTAAGAACGGTCTCTTTGCCCAGATAGTGGTCGATACGGTAAACCTGACACTCTTCAAAGTACTCGCCTACCTGATCGTTGATTTCACGCGAGGTCGCCAGCGAGGTACCCAGCGGTTTTTCCATTACCACGCGAGCCGGTTTAGCGTTCAGCTTCGCTTCACCCAGACCTTTACAGATGGCGCCAAAGGTGCTCGGCGGCATCGCAAAATAGTTAATGGTGGTGCGCGATTTTTGATCCAGCATGGCTCCCAGGCGACCGAACGCCTCAGTGTCGTTAACGTCCAGATTGCAAAAATCCAGACGGCCGCTCAGGGTATCCCACAAGCCTTCATCAATCTTTTCTTTCATGAAGGTTTCGAGCGCTTCGCGAACCACTTTGGTATAGGCATCTTTGTCCCAGTCCGCGCGACCCACCCCGATAATACGGGTATCCGGGTTAATCTGACCGGCTTTCTCCAGTTGATACAGGGAAGGCAGCAATTTTCGGCGCGCCAGGTCGCCTTTCGCGCCGAAAATGACCAGGTCACATGCCTGGGCTGTTTGCGTTACCGCCATGTCATTCTCCTCAGTTAAATATCCCGGTGCTTTTGCCAGGGTATAGTTGTAATTTTATTACAATGCACTGTACTGCTTTTACGTGAATCCCGAAACTGTAAACGCTTATCCACCCGTGCGATTCGGGCGATCTTCGGTTTTCCCGCGGTTAATAGCCGTAAAACAGATAAAAAAATTGTCGTTTTCGTACATGTGACAGACAGCTAAAATCAGACACCGATCATGTAATGAAAAAAAACAACAACTATTCTATCCATTTTGCCCCCTTCCCGGATGCTCAGGGGTAATATCTAACAAAATCGCATCTCGATTTCTCACATCATTGAAATCGTTATTAACTGTGAGCTTTTCTACATCATGAATATGCTAGAAAAAATCCAGTCTCAACTGGAACATTTGAGCAAGTCAGAACGTAAAGTAGCCGATGTTATCGTTGCCTCCCCCGACCGCGCGATTCATTCAAGTATTGCTACGCTGGCCCAGGAAGCGAACGTCAGTGAGCCTACCGTGAACCGTTTTTGCCGCAGCATGGATACGCGCGGCTTCCCTGATTTTAAACTGCATCTGGCACAAAGTCTGGCGAATGGTACCCCTTATGTTAATCGCAATGTGGATGAAGATGACAGCGTTGAGTCCTATACGGGGAAAATCTTCGAGTCTGCGATGGCCAGTCTGGACCACGTTCGCCAGTCGCTGGATAAATCTGCGATAAACCGTGCCGTCGATTTGCTCACCCAGGCGAAGAAAATCGCCTTTTTTGGTCTGGGTTCCTCTGCGGCCGTGGCGCACGACGCCATGAACAAGTTTTTTCGCTTCAACGTGCCGGTGATCTACTCCGACGACATTGTCCTGCAACGTATGAGTTGTATGAATTGTAGCGATGATGACGTGGTCGTGCTTATTTCCCACACCGGCCGAACCAAAAGTCTGGTGGAACTGGCGCAGCTGGCGCGCGAAAACGATGCGATGGTGATTGCGCTAACCTCTGCCGGAACGCCGCTGGCACGAGAAGCAACGCTGGCAATTACCCTTGATGTGCCGGAAGATACTGACATTTATATGCCCATGATCTCTCGACTTGCTCAACTGACCGTGATAGATGTGCTGGCAACAGGATTTACTTTGCGTCGTGGGGCAAAATTCAGAGATAACTTGAAGCGTGTCAAGGAAGCGCTCAAGGAATCGCGTTTTGATAAAGAATTACTCATCAAGAGTAATGACAGCTAAAAGCAATAACAATGTTCTATCCTTTTCGTCATTCGGATACGTTCATTTTTAACCGTTAAGGTCTCAGAACGACCGGATCAATGTTCACGCAACACCAAGTTGTTTCAGTCAACGGAGTATTACATGTCCAGAAGGCTTCGCAGAACCAAAATCGTTACCACGTTAGGCCCGGCAACTGACCGCGATAACAACCTTGAAAAGATTATCGCTGCTGGCGCGAACGTCGTACGTATGAACTTCTCTCACGGCACGCCGGAAGATCACAAAGTGCGCGCGGATAAAGTTCGTGAGATTGCCGCCAAACTGGGGCGTCATGTGGCGATTCTGGGTGACCTCCAGGGGCCAAAAATTCGTGTATCCACCTTTAAAGAAGGCAAAGTTTTCCTCAATATCGGCGATAAATTCCTTCTTGATGCCAACCTGGGCAAAGGCGAAGGCGACAAAGATAAAGTCGGTATTGATTATAAAGGCCTGCCTGCTGACGTCGTGCCTGGCGACATCCTGCTGCTTGATGATGGTCGCGTACAGCTAAAAGTGCTGGAAGTTCAGGGCATGAAAGTCTTCACCGAAGTGACCGTCGGCGGCCCGCTCTCTAACAATAAAGGGATCAACAAGCTGGGCGGCGGTCTCTCCGCCGAAGCGCTGACCGAGAAAGATAAAGCGGATATCGTTACCGCAGCGCAGATCGGTGTGGATTATCTGGCTGTCTCCTTCCCGCGCTGCGGCGAAGATCTGAATTATGCACGTCGCCTGGCGCGCGATGCAGGTTGCGACGCCAAAATCGTCGCGAAAGTAGAACGCGCGGAAGCCGTCTGCGACCAGAACGCAATGGACGACATTATTCTTGCATCAGACGTGGTGATGGTTGCGCGTGGCGACCTCGGCGTTGAGATTGGCGATCCTGAACTGGTCGGGATTCAAAAAGCGCTGATTCGCCGCGCTCGTCAGTTGAATCGTGCGGTGATTACCGCCACGCAGATGATGGAATCGATGATCACCAACCCAATGCCGACCCGCGCGGAAGTGATGGACGTGGCGAACGCCGTGCTGGACGGCACCGACGCCGTCATGCTGTCGGCAGAAACGGCGGCAGGACAATACCCGGCAGAAACCGTTGCGGCAATGGCGCGCGTTTGCCTGGGCGCAGAAAAGATCCCGAGCATCAATGTCTCTAAACACCGTCTGGATGTCCAGTTCGACAACGTTGAAGAAGCGATCGCAATGTCCGCCATGTATGCAGCGAACCACCTGAAAGGGGTAACGGCGATTATCTCCATGACCGAATCCGGTCGTACGGCGCTGATGACTTCGCGTATCAGTTCCGGCCTGCCGATTTTCGCCATGTCCCGCCATGAACGCACGCTGAACCTGACCTCTCTTTACCGTGGCGTTACGCCGGTTCACTTTGACAGCGCGGCGGACGGCGTTGTTGCGGCAAGCGAAGCAGTTAACCTGCTGCGCGATAAAGGCTATCTGGTTTCGGGCGATCTGGTTATCGTGACCCAGGGCGACGTGATGAGCACCATCGGCTCCACCAATACCACGCGTATCCTGACCGTCGAGTAATCGTTGGTGATGAGCCTGATGGCGCTTCGCTTATCAGGCTTACAGGCCGGGTAACAAAAAAGCCTCTCTGACGAGAGGCTTTTTTTATTTGATGGGATACCACTCTTTGCGCTTATACGGCTGAATTTCACCCGGTTTGCGGGTTTTGAGCAGTTTCAGAATCCAGGTATATTGCTCAGGATGCGGTCTGACAAAAATCTCCACCTCTTCATTCATCCGTCTGGCGATAGTGTGGTCATCCGCAGTCAGAAGATCGTCCATCGGCGGTCGCACCAGAATGGTCAGACGGTGCGTTTTACCATCATAAACCGGGAAAAGCGGCACCACGCGAGCACGACACACCTTCATTAACCGGCCAATGGCTGGCAGCGTCGCTTTGTAGGTTGCGAAGAAATCAACGAACTCACTGTGTTCCGGGCCATGATCCTGATCCGGCAGATAGTATCCCCAGTAGCCCTGACGGACAGACTGGATAAACGGCTTGATGCCATCATTGCGCGCATGCAGACGACCACCAAAACGACGACGGACCGTGTTCCAGACATAGTCAAATACCGGGTTGCCCTGGTTATGGAACATCGCCGCCATTTTCTGCCCCTGGGACGCCATCAGCATCGCGGGAATATCCACGCCCCACCCGTGCGGCACCAGAAAGATCACCTTTTCATTATTCCGCCGCAGCTCATCAATGATCTCCAGCCCCTGCCAGTCGATGCGCTTTTGCAGTTTTTCAGGCCCACGAATCGCCAGTTCGGCCATCATGGTCATCGCCTGTGGCGCGGTCGCAAACATTCTGTCGACGATAGCTTCACGCTCTGCTTCGCTGTACTCAGGAAAACACAGAGATAAGTTGATCAGCGCGCGACGCCGGGCGCTTTTCCCCAGACGTCCGGCAAAACGTCCCAGCTTCGCCAGTAAAGGATCGCGAAACGACGCGGGCGTTAATGCAATACCCGCCATTGCAGCCACGCCCAGCCAGGCACCCCAATAGCGTGGATGACGAAAAGATTTCTCAAACTCAGGGATGTACTCAACGTTATTTTTTTTCGTTTCCATGCTTTTCCAGTGTTTGATGCCACGAAAAGTAAATCTGTTGATAGTGTAGCGGCGCGCTGTGCGCCACACAAAATAAAAAAGCCGGTACGCATCGCGTACCGGCTCCATAAGCGTATTTATTAATCGAAGCGCAACTGCGGCAGGACTTCTTTAACCTGCGCCAGATAAGCACGGCGGTCAGAACCTGTCAGCCCTTCGGTACGCGGCAGTTTTGCCGTCAGCGGGTTAACAGCCTGCTGGTTAATCCAGACTTCATAGTGCAGATGCGGCCCGGTAGAGCGCCCGGTATTGCCTGACAGCGCGATACGATCGCCACGTTTCACTTTCTGCCCAGGTTTCACCAGCAGCTTACGCAGGTGCATATAACGCGTGGTGTAAGTACGGCCGTGACGGATAGCGACATAATAACCTGCCGCGCCGCTGCGTTTCGCTACCACGACCTCGCCGTCACCAACCGACAGCACGGGCGTACCTTGCGGCATCGCAAAATCGACGCCTTTATGCGGCGCAACGCGACCGGTCACCGGGTTCAGACGACGCGGATTAAAGTTTGACGAAATGCGGAACTGCTTCGCCGTCGGGAAGCGCAGGAATCCTTTCGCAAGCCCTGTGCCGTTTCGGTCATAGAACTTACCGTCTTCCGCGCGAATCGCGTAATAATCTTTTCCATCTGAACGCAGACGCACGCCCAGAAGCTGGCTCTGTTCACGCTTGCCATCCAGCATTTCACGCGACATCAACACAGAGAATTCATCGCCTTTTTTCAGCTTACGGAAGTCCATCTGCCACTGCATCGCTTTAATGACGGCGCTGACTTCTGCGCTGGTCAAACCGGCGTCTTTCGCACTGGCGACAAAGCTTCCGCCAACCGCGCCTTTCATCAGGCTATTGACCCAGTCGCCCTGCTGCATTTCGCTGCTCATTTTGAAACCCGTTCCGCTACGATCGTAGGTACGCGTTTCGCGGCGTGAGACTTCCCAGGTCAGGCGTTGCAAATCGCCGTCCGGCGTCAACGTCCAGGAGATCTGCTGGCCGATTTTCAGATTACGGAGTTCCTTATCCGCAGCGGCCAGTCGGCTGATATCGCCCATATCAATGCCATACTGATTCAAAATGCTGCTCAGCGTATCGCCGGTGGAGACAACATATTCATGCACGCCCACTTCGCCAGACGTTTTGTCGTCCAGCTCATCCTGTGGGATCGCTTCATCTTCCTGCGCCGCCTGATCAATCGGTTCGCTGGCTTCAGGCAGCAGCGAACGAATTTCACTCTTTTCCAGTTCGATGGTTTTGACGATGGGCGCAGAATCAGGGTGGTAAACGTAAGGCCGCCATACCGCGACGGCCAGTGTCAGAACAGTAAGCGACCCCAGCATAACGCGGTGGGGTCGGGGCAGATTATTAAATGCCAGGGCGACAGAGCGGGCTATCTGTTGCACGTATTCACTTCCTCATTAATCTCCTTTCAGGCAGCTCGCATACTGGTTGGCTAATTGATTCAGAAACGCTGAATAGCTTGTTTTACCCAGTTTAATGTTCGTTCCGAGGGGATCCAACGTTCCCATTCGAACGGATGTCCCTCTCGCAACGGCTTCAACGACCGCTGGCCTGAACTGTGGCTCAGCAAAAACGCAGGTTGCTTTTTGCTCAACCAACTGTGTTCTTATTTCATGTAAACGCTGCGCACCAGGTTGAATCTCAGGGTTCACGGTAAAGTGACCAAGCGGAGTTAGCCCATAATGTTTTTCGTAGTAGCCGTAGGCGTCATGAAAAACGAAGTACCCTTTCCCCTTGAGCGGTGCGAGCTCGTTACCTACCTGCTTATCGGTTGCGGCTAATTGTGCCTCAAAATCCTTCAGGTTGGCGTCAAGTTTGGCTCGACTTTGCGGCATAAGTTCCACTAATTTTTCATGGATTGCAACCGCTGAAGCCCGCGCTATCTCTGGGGAAAGCCAAAGATGCATGTTGTAATCACCATGATGGTGATGTGCGTCACCTTTTTCACCGTGCGCATGCCCGTGATCGTCATCGTCATCGTCGTCATCAGCGCCTTTCATGAGTAGCGGTTTCACGTCGGCGAGCTGCGCAATCGTTACCTGTTTTCCGTCAGGAATGTTCTTTACTGACTTTTCCATGAACGCTTCCATCTCAGGGCCGATCCAGACAACTAAGTCCGCGCCCTGTAAGCGTTTTACGTCAGACGGACGCAGTGAATAATCATGCTCAGACGCCCCATCCGGCAATAAAACCTGGGTGTCCGTGACGCCATCGGCAATGGCGGAAGCGATGAAACCTAAGGGCTTGAGAGAGGCGACAACGGCGGCATTTGCGGCCTGTGTTGCACCACCCCATAGCGCAGCGGATAATGCTGCGAAAAGAAGCGTATTTTTATGTAACATAATGCGACTAATCATCGTAATGAATGTGAGAAATGTGATATTATAACATTCTATGACTTCTGCAAGCCTAAAATTGACATGACGACTTTGGTTTCACTGGAAAATGTTTCGGTCTCTTTCGGTCAACGCCGCGTCCTTTCTGACGTGTCGCTTGAACTCAGACCAGGAAAAATTTTGACGCTTCTCGGCCCAAACGGTGCCGGGAAGTCTACGCTGGTACGCGTAGTATTAGGGCTGGTAGCGCCTGATGAAGGGCTGATCAAGCGCAACGGTCAGTTGCGTATTGGCTACGTCCCGCAAAAACTGTATCTCGACACCACGCTGCCGCTGACGGTAAGCCGCTTTTTACGCTTACGCCCCGGTACGCAAAAAACCGACATTCTTCCTGCCCTGAAACGCGTTCAGGCCGGGCACCTCATTGACGCCCCCATGCAAAAGCTGTCCGGCGGTGAAACCCAGCGTGTTTTGTTAGCCCGCGCGCTGCTGAATCAACCACAGCTGCTGGTGCTGGATGAGCCGACTCAGGGCGTGGATGTCAATGGTCAGGTCGCCCTGTACGATCTCATTGACCAGCTGCGGCGCGAGCTGGATTGCGCGGTGCTGATGGTCTCGCACGACCTGCACCTGGTGATGGCGAAAACGGATGAGGTGCTGTGTCTGAATCACCACATCTGTTGCTCCGGCACCCCTGAAATCGTTTCCATGCATCCTGAATTCATCTCTATGTTCGGGCCGCGCGGCGCAGAACAGTTGGGGATTTACCGTCATCATCATAATCATCGCCACGATTTACAAGGTCGTATCGTACTGCGCCGGGGAAATGGACACTCATGATTGAACTGTTATTGCCTGGCTGGTTAGCCGGGATCATGCTGGCCTGCGCCGCTGGCCCGCTGGGCTCGTTCGTGGTCTGGCGTCGGATGTCCTATTTTGGCGATACGCTGGCGCACGCCTCGCTGCTGGGGGTCGCTTTTGGGTTGCTGCTGGACATCAACCCGTTCTATGCGGTGATCGCCGTTACGCTGATGCTGGCAGCCGGTCTGGTGTGGCTGGAGAAACGCCCTCATCTCGCTATCGACACGCTTCTCGGCATTATGGCGCACAGTGCCCTGTCGTTAGGTCTTGTGGTCGTCAGCCTGATGTCCAACATTCGCGTGGACTTGATGGCTTATCTGTTTGGCGACCTGCTGGCCGTGACGCCGGAAGACCTGATTTTCATCGCCATCGGCGTGGTTATCGTGCTGGCGATCCTCTTCTGGCAGTGGCGTAATCTGCTGTCGATGACCATTAGCCCGGATCTGGCTTTTGTCGATGGCGTGAAGTTACAGCGCGTTAAGCTCCTGCTGATGCTGGTCACCGCATTGACTATCGGCGTGGCGATGAAGTTCGTTGGCGCGTTGATCATCACCTCATTGCTGATTATTCCTGCCGCCACGGCGCGTCGCTTTGCCCGCACCCCGGAGCAGATGGCGGGTGTCGCAGTAGGAATGGGTATGATAGCGGTTACAGGCGGTCTGACGTTTTCTGCGTTTTACGACACGCCGGCAGGCCCGTCAGTGGTGCTGTGTGCCGCGCTGCTGTTTATCTTCAGCATGATGAAAAAGCAGGCGAGCTAAGCGTGTGTTTCCCGGTGGCGCTCCGCTTACCGGGCCCACGTTCACAGGCAGGCCGGATAAGGCGCAGCCGCCATCCGGCCTAACTCACATAAGTTAAGGCATTTCCGGCGGCGTTATTCCAAAATGATTCCACGCCCGCACTGTCGCCATTCGCCCGCGCGGGGTTCGTTGCAAAAAGCCCTGCTGAATCAAATACGGTTCCAGTACGTCCTCAATCGTTTCACGCTCTTCACCAATGGCTGCGGCCAGGTTATCGAGACCGACGGGGCCGCCAAAGAATTTATCAATTACGGCCAGCAGCAGCTTGCGGTCCATATAGTCAAACCCTTCCGCATCGACATTCAGCATATCCAGCGCCTGAGCGGCGATATCCGCAGAGATGGCGCCGTTATGTTTCACTTCGGCAAAATCACGTACGCGACGCAACAGGCGGTTGGCGATACGCGGCGTACCGCGAGCGCGGCGGGCAACCTCCAGCGCACCTTCATCGCTCATTTCCAGCCCCATAAACCGCGCGCTGCGCCCGACGATGTGTTGCAGGTCAGGCACCTGATAAAACTCCAGACGCTGAACAATACCGAAACGGTCACGCAGCGGCGACGTCAATGACCCGGCTCGCGTGGTGGCGCCAATCAGCGTAAAAGGCGGCAGATCGATTTTTATCGAACGCGCAGCAGGCCCTTCGCCAATCATGATGTCCAGCTGATAATCTTCCATCGCCGGATACAACACCTCTTCCACCACCGGTGATAAACGGTGGATCTCATCGATAAACAGCACATCATGAGGTTCAAGGTTGGTCAGCATCGCCGCCAGATCGCCCGCCTTTTCCAGCACCGGGCCAGACGTGGTGCGCAGGTTCACGCCCATTTCATTGGCGACAATGTTAGCCAGCGTCGTTTTCCCCAGCCCCGGCGGGCCAAAGATCAGCAGGTGATCGAGCGCGTCGCCGCGCAGCTTTGCCGCCTGGATAAAGATCTCCATTTGCGAACGCACCTGAGGCTGACCAATGTACTCTTCCAGCAACTTCGGGCGAATGGCGCGATCGGCAACCTCTTCCACCTGGGTTCCACCTGCTGAAATCAGGCGATCTGCTTCTATCATCCTTTACCTCATAACGCGGCGCGGAGTGCTTCGCGAATCAATGTTTCACTGCTGGCGTCAGGGCGGGCAATTTTGCTCACCATGCGGCTGGCTTCCTGTGGTTTATAGCCCAGCGCCACCAGCGCAGCAACCGCTTCTTGCTCCGCATCATCCGTTGCCGGACTTGCCGGAGAGGTCAGCACCAGGTCGGCGGCCGGCGTAAAGAGGTCACCGTGCAGGCCCTTGAAGCGATCTTTCATTTCAACGATCAGGCGTTCTGCGGTTTTCTTACCAATACCCGGCAGTTTCACCAACGCGGCGGGTTCCTCGCGCTCAACGGCATTAACAAACTGCTGAGCCGACATCCCGGAGAGGATCGCCAGCGCGAGTTTCGGCCCGACGCCGTTCGTTTTGATCAGTTCTTTAAACAGGGTTCGCTCCTGTTTATTGTTAAACCCGTACAGCAATTGCGCATCTTCACGCACCACAAAATGGGTGAATACGGTCGCTTCTTTTCCAGATTCCGGGAGCTCATAAAAACAGGTCATCGGCATATGGACTTCATAGCCTACGCCGCCCACCTCAAGTAATACCAGCGGGGGTTGTTTTTCCAGAATAATGCCTCTGAGTCTGCCTATCACATTGCGCTCCTGCGTTGGGGCCGAAAAAGTAAAGTGGTATCATAAAAAAAGGCTGGATAGATATCCAGCCTCATTTGTCATTATCGTAGCCGCCCACGCGCCAGATTGAGCCGCGAGTCACTCATTTGCATCGCGTTCTGGCTAACGTGGCAGTGGGTGATGGCGATAGCCAGCGCATCCGCCGCATCCGCCTGGGGATTTGCCGGGAGTTTCAGCAACGTGCGCACCATGTGCTGTACCTGGCTTTTCTCGGCGCTGCCGATCCCGACAACGGTTTGCTTCACCTGACGGGCGGCATACTCAAACACCGGAAGATCCTGGTTTACCGCCGCGACAATCGCCACGCCGCGCGCCTGACCCAGCTTAAGCGCGGAGTCCGCGTTCTTCGCCATAAACACCTGTTCAATCGCGAAATAGTCCGGCTGGAACTGGGTGATGATTTCCGTCACGCCCGCATAAATCAGCTTCAGACGAGACGGTAAATCATCCACTTTCGTGCGGATACATCCGCTGCCCAGGTAAGTCAGTTGCCTGCCCACCTGACGAATCACGCCATAACCCGTGACGCGTGAACCCGGGTCGATACCGAGAATAATAGACATCACGCGCCTCCGATTAGAACGGAATTAAACCACGTCATTATAACGTAGCCGCAACCTCATCAGAGATCTCACCGTTATGGTAAACTTCCTGCACGTCGTCGCAGTCTTCCAGCATATCGATCAGACGCATCAGTTTCGGCGCGGTTTCCGCATCCATATCCGCTTTGGTGGACGGGATCATGGACACTTCAGCGTTGTCCGCTTTCAGACCCGCAGCTTCCAGCGCGTCGCGCACTTTGCCCATCTCTTCCCATGCGGTGTAGACGTCAATCGCACCGTCATCAAAGGTCACAACGTCTTCCGCACCGGCTTCCAGCGCGGCTTCCATGATGGTGTCTTCGTCGCCCTGTTCGAAGGAGATCACCCCTTTTTTGCTGAACAGGTAAGCCACGGAACCGTCAGTACCCAGGTTGCCGCCGCATTTGCTGAAAGCGTGACGCACTTCCGCAACGGTACGGTTACGGTTGTCAGACAGGCACTCAACCATCACAGCCGTGCCGCCAGGACCGTAACCTTCATAGATGATGGTTTCCATGTTCGCATCATCATCGCCGCCGACGCCGCGCGCAATCGCACGATTCAGCGTATCGCGGGTCATGTTGTTCGACAGCGCTTTATCGACTGCCGCACGCAGACGCGGGTTAGCGTCCGGGTCGCCGCCGCCCAGTTTGGCCGCCGTCACCAGCTCACGAATGATTTTGGTGAAAATTTTACCGCGTTTAGCATCTTGCGCTGCTTTACGGTGTCTGGTGTTGGCCCATTTACTATGACCTGCCATAAATAATATCTCCAAAAAGCGCGCCTTCTCAGGCGACGTTAATTACAAACTCTTCAATCGCCTGCCGGTTACTCCACGACTTGGTTAACTGCGCGGCTTCGTCCGCATTAACCCAACGATAGGTCAGATGTTCGGTGAACACGATCTCTCGTTCAGAGGGAAGAGCCAGGCAAAACCAGGATTCAGTATTACGCTCAATTCCCGGCGCGTAGCGATGACGTAAATGTGAAAAAATCTCAAATTCCACCGTGCGCTGACAGTCAATTAAGGTCAGTTGCTCTGCTGCAACATCTATTGTGACCTCTTCCTTTACTTCGCGCATAGCGGCTTGCGACGCGGTTTCGCCCTCTTCCAGACTGCCGGTAACCGACTGCCAGAAATCAGGATCGTCGCGTCGCTGTAACATCAGCACTCTCCCGGTGTCCTTTGCATAAATCACGACTAACACCGAGACAGGCTGTTTGTATGCCATATCAGTTATTCTCGGCCTTCTTAACGACATCAATACCCAGCTCAGCCAGCGCTGCCGGGTTCGCGAAACTTGGCGCTTCGGTCATCAGACAGGCAGCGGCAGTCGTTTTCGGGAAGGCGATAACGTCACGGATATTGTCGGTGCCGGTCAGCAGCATAGTCAGACGGTCCAGACCAAACGCCAGACCCGCATGCGGCGGCGTACCGTATTTCAGCGCATCCAGCAGGAAGCCGAATTTCTCGCGCTGTTCCTGTTCATTAATACCCAGAATACCAAACACGGTCTGCTGCATGTCGCCACTGTGGATACGCACGGAACCACCACCGACTTCATAACCGTTGATCACCATATCGTAGGCGTTAGCAACCGCGTTTTCCGGCGCAGCTTTCAGCTCGGCGGCGGTCAGGTCTTTCGGTGAGGTGAACGGATGGTGCATCGCCGTCAGGCCGCCTTCGCCGTCATCTTCAAACATCGGGAAGTCGATAACCCACAGCGGCGCCCATTTGGCTTCGTCGGTCAGGTTCAGATCTTTACCCACTTTCAGACGCAGCGCGCCCAGCGCATCGGCAACCACTTTTTTGTTGTCGGCGCCGAAGAAAATCATATCGCCGTCTTGCGCAGCGGTACGATCCAGAATCGCTTCCACGATTTCCGCATTCAGGAACTTCGCCACCGGGCTGTTGATGCCTTCCAGACCTTTCGCGCGTTCGGTGACTTTAATATAAGCCAGCCCTTTCGCGCCGTAGATCTTAATGAAATTGCCGTAGTCGTCGATCTGCTTACGGCTTAAGCTTGCGCCACCCGGCACGCGCAGGGCCGCTACGCGACCTTTCGGATCGTTAGCCGGGCCGGCAAAGACGGCGAATTCTACAGATTTCAGCAGGTCGGCAACGTCCACCAGCTCCATCGGGTTACGCAGGTCCGGTTTATCGGAACCGTAACGGCGCTCGGCTTCGGCGAAGGTCATGATCGGGAAGTCGCCCAGATCCACGCCTTTCACTTCCTGCCACAGATGGCGTACCAGCGCTTCCATCACTTCACGCACCTGCGGCGCGGTCATGAAGGAGGTCTCGACGTCGATCTGGGTAAATTCAGGCTGACGGTCAGCACGTAAATCTTCATCACGGAAGCATTTTACGATCTGATAGTAACGGTCAAAACCGGACATCATCAGCAGCTGTTTGAACAACTGCGGAGACTGCGGCAGCGCGTAGAATTTACCTTTATGGACGCGCGAAGGCACCAGGTAGTCACGCGCGCCTTCCGGCGTCGCTTTGGTCAACATCGGGGTTTCGATGTCGAGGAAGCCGTGGTCGTCCATAAAACGACGCACCAGGCTGGTGATTTTGGCACGGGTTTTCAGGCGTTGAGCCATTTCCGGGCGACGCAGATCCAGATAACGGTATTTCAGACGCGCTTCTTCGGTATTGACGTGATTAGAGTCAAGCGGCAGAGAATCTGCACGGTTGATGATCGTCAAATCGGACGCCAGCACTTCGATTTCGCCCGTCGCCATGTCGGCGTTGACGTTTTTCTCGTCACGCGCACGCACGGTGCCGGTCACCTGGATACAGAACTCATTACGCAGTTCAGAAGCCAGCTTTAACGCATCCGCACGATCCGGATCAAAGAAGACCTGTACGATACCTTCGCGGTCGCGCATATCGATAAAGATCAGGCTACCAAGATCACGACGACGGTTGACCCAACCACACAGAGTCACCTGCTGCCCCACGTGGGACAGATGTAGCTGTCCGCAATATTCTGTACGCATGAGATATCCCTTAACTTAGCCGCTGGCGGATTGTTGCCTGCTTTACAGGCGACGTTGTCGCAGCTTTAGCTGAATGTCACAACTGAATGAAAAAAGGCGGCTATTATACTGGAAATTCTGCCGCACGATAAGTCCGATACTGACTGTACGCGTGTTTGCTACGCGGTTATTGCGTATTCTCACAAAAATTAACAATATTTGTCGTCACTTTCCTTCGGGAACGCGCTTAAGGTGTAGCGGAATCATCTATTTTACAGGAGTCATCATGCTGGAACTGAACGCCGCAACCACTGCCCTGGTCGTTATTGATTTACAGGAAGGGATCTTACCTTTCGCTGGCGGCCCCCATGCGGCAAGCGATGTTGTCGCCCGCGCAGCGAAACTGGCCGCAAAATTTAGGGCAAACGGCTCGCCGGTGGTGATGGTTCGCGTCGGCTGGTCCGACGATTATGCCGACGCGTTAAAGCAACCCGTCGATGCCCGGACGCCAGCCAACGCGCTGCCGGAAAACTGGTGGCGTTATCCGGCGGCGCTCGGTAAAGGCGACAGTGACCTGGAAGTCACCAAGCGTCAATGGGGCGCGTTCTATGGCACCGATCTTGAGTTACAATTACGCCGCCGGGGAGTCGACACCATCGTGCTGTGCGGCATCTCCACCAATATCGGCGTAGAATCCACCGCGCGTAACGCCTGGGAGCTGGGTTTTGGTCTGGTGATCGCCGAAGATGCCTGTAGCGCCGCCAGCACGGAACAGCATCAAAGCAGCATGACACATATTTTTCCGCGTATCGCCAGAGTGCGCAGCGTGGAGGAGATCCTTAACGCGTTATGATCTACATCGGATTACCGCAATGGTCGCATCCTAAATGGGTGCGTCTGGGTATCACCAGTCTTGAAGAGTATGCCCGCCACTTTAACTGTGTGGAGGGCAACACCACCCTGTATGCGCTGCCGAAAGCAGAAATTGTCGAACGCTGGCATGCGCAAACAACGGATGATTTTCGCTTCTGCTTTAAGTTCCCCGCAACGATTTCGCATCAGGCCGCGCTGCGTAACTGCGACGATCTTGTGCAGGAATTTTTTACCCGCATGTCGCCGCTGGAGGCAAGAATTGGTCAGTACTGGCTGCAACTTCCCGCGACGTTTTCACCGCGCGACCTCCCTGCGCTCTGGCGCTTTCTTGACGCGTTGCCAAAGGCATTCACCTATGGCGTCGAAGTGCGCCATCCCGTGTTTTTCGCCAAAGGCGAGGAAGAACAACAGCTCAATCGCGGCCTGGTTGAACGCGGGGTGAATCGGGTGATCCTCGACAGCCGCCCGGTACACGCCGCGCATCCTCATAACCAGGCCATTCGCGAAGCGCAACGCAAAAAACCTAAAGTGCCGGTCCATGCCATCGTGACTGCGAAGCATCCGTTGATCAGGTTCATCGGCAGCGACAATATGGTGCAAAATCAGACATTTTTTGCCGACTGGCTGGCGAAACTCCCGCGGTGGGAAACGACCTCTACGCCGTATCTTTTTCTACACACGCCAGATATCGCGCAGGCTCCCGAGTTAGTGAATACATTATGGGAAGATTTACGCGCAGCCTTGCCCGGCATTGGAACCGCACCGTCTATTCCACAGCAATCTTCTCTTTTCTGAAATTGCCACCTATCATAGACAGTGCCATCAGGCATTTTAAAGGGAGTTTGTATGGTAAGCGCGCTATATACCGTATTAGGTGCGTTGTTGTTGATGAAGTTCTCTTTTGATGTTGTCCGACTACGGATGCTGTATCGCGTTGCCTACGGTGACGGCGGTTTTAGCGAACTGCAAAGCGCCATCCGCATTCACGGTAATGCGGTGGAATATATTCCTATCGCTGTCGCGCTGCTGCTGTTTATGGAAATGAACGGCGCCGAAACATGGATGGTGCATATCTGCGGGATTATTTTAATCGCTGGTCGGCTGATGCATTATTACGGTTTCCACCACCGTCTGTTTCGCTGGCGGCGTTCCGGGATGAGTGCGACCTGGTGCGCCTTGTTGCTGATGGTGCTGGCGAATCTTTGGTATATGCCCTGGGAGTTGGTTTTCTCCTTGCATTAGCGCACAATACGCCACTTTATTTTTCCCGGATTTTTACGTTATGTCTCACCGCGACACGCTTTTTTCTGCGCCTATCGCCAGTCTGGGCGACTGGACCTTTGATGAACGGGTAGCTGAAGTCTTCCCGGATATGATCCAGCGCTCTGTTCCCGGCTATTCCAATATCATCTCCATGATTGGCATGCTGGCCGAACGCTTCGTACAACCCAATACGCAGGTCTACGATTTAGGCTGTTCACTGGGCGCTGCGACGCTCTCGGTGCGTCGTAATATTCATCATGCCAACTGTAAAATCATCGCCGTCGACAACTCCCCGGCGATGATTGAACGCTGCCGCCGTCATATCGACGCTTACAAAGCCCCGACCCCGGTTGAGATTGTGGAAGGCGATATTCGCGACATCAGCATCGAGAACGCCTCAATGGTGGTGCTGAATTTTACCCTGCAATTCCTTGAGCCGCTTGAGCGCCAGGCCTTGCTGGATAAGATTTATCAGGGTCTGAATCCGGGCGGCGCGCTGGTGCTGTCGGAAAAGTTCAGCTTTGAAGACACAACGGTTGGCGAATTGCTGTTCAATATGCACCATGACTTTAAACGCGCCAACGGCTACAGCGAACTGGAGATCAGCCAGAAGCGCAGTATGCTGGAAAACGTCATGCTGACCGACTCGGTTGAAACCCACAAAGCGCGTCTGCATCAGGCTGGTTTCGAGCATAGCGAACTGTGGTTCCAGTGCTTCAACTTTGGTTCGCTGGTGGCGCTGAAGTCCGGGGTGCCCGCATGATCGAGTTCGGTAACTTTTATCAGCTGATTGCCAAAAGCCCGCTTTCTCACTGGCTGGAAACCCTGCCTGCGCAAATCGCGACCTGGCAGCGCGATCAGCATGGTCTGTTTAAGCAGTGGTCGAACGCGGTGGAGTTCCTGCCGGAATTAACGCCGTACCGTCTGGATTTATTGCACAGCGTCACTGCCGAAAGCGAAACGCCGTTGAGCGAAGGCCAGCTTAAGCGTATCGACACCCTGCTGCGAAACCTGATGCCGTGGCGTAAAGGCCCGTTCTCTCTGTATGGCATCAATATTGATACCGAATGGCGTTCCGACTGGAAATGGGATCGCGTTTTGCCGCACCTGTCCGATCTGACCGGCCGCACCATTCTGGATGTCGGCTGCGGCAGCGGATATCACATGTGGCGCATGATTGGCGCGGGCGCGCATCTTGCCGTGGGAATCGACCCGACGCAGTTGTTCCTGTGTCAGTTTGAAGCGGTACGAAAATTGTTGGGCAACGACCAGCGCGCGCATCTGTTGCCGCTGGGCATCGAGCAGCTTCCGGCGCTGAATGCGTTTGATACCGTCTTTTCAATGGGCGTGCTTTACCACCGTCGTTCTCCGCTGGAACATCTCTGGCAACTGAAAGATCAACTGGTGAAAGACGGCGAACTGGTGCTGGAAACCCTGGTGGTGGAAGGCGATGAAAACACCGTGCTGGTGCCAGGCGACCGCTATGCGCAGATGCGCAACGTCTACTTTATCCCTTCCGCGCTGGCGCTGAAAAACTGGCTGGAGAAATGTGGTTTTGTCGATGTGCGGATTGCCGATGTCTGCGTGACCTCCACCGAGGAGCAGCGTCGCACCGGATGGATGGTCACCGAGTCGCTGGCTGATTTCCTCGATCCGAATGACCACAGTAAAACCGTCGAAGGTTACCCTGCCCCGCTGCGCGCGGTGCTGATTGCACGCAAGCCGTAATTGATTGCCCGGTGGCACTACGCTTACCGGGCCTACAAATCCCGTAGGCCTGATAAGGCACAGCCGCCATCAGGCATAAAAAGCGCAAAAAAAGGCCCCTGTTGAAATGGCAGGGGCCTGGTACGAGCAAGCATCATATTGGGCGACATGATGCAACGGTAAAAATCAATTGGCCTGATGGCGCACAATGACTCCTTTCATTTCAGCAACCGCCGCCCCGTCTACCGCATAGCGCGAATACTCGTCCGCTTGTGCGTCAGTTGACATGGACAATCCATGATTGCGATAACGCATTGGTGAGGCTTGCCACGCTCCTGCGGAGCTGTGCACTTCCTGCACCCCGGCATCAAGGAAACGTTGCAGATTCTCTGAACGTACCCCTGCTCCGGCCATAATGATTGGAGCATCGCCCTGCGCAATAAGTTCCATAATTATTGGCAAACCGTGCACCGCATCTGATTTTTGCCCTGAAGTGAGCACTCTGGCGACACCCAAATCCGCGAGATTCTTCAGTGCATTGAATGGATTAGCGCACATATCAAACGCGCGATGAAAAGTGACGGCCAGCGGCCCGGCGGCGGCCATTATTTTCTCCATTCGCGCGAGATCCACATTGCCATCGACATCCAGCACGCCAGTAACCAGACCTGGAAATCCCAGTTCTCTGACGGTACGCACATCCTCAAGCATTGCGGCAAATTCACCATCGGTATAACAGAAGTCGCCGCCGCGAGGACGAATAATGGGATGCACCGCAATCGCAACATGCTGGCGAACCGTGCGCAGCACGCCCAACGACGGCGTCAGTCCCCCCTCTTTTGGCGCCGCGCACAATTCAATGCGATCCGCGCCATTTTGCTGCGCGGTGAGCGCACATTCCATGCTGTAACAACAGATCTCCAGTAACGCCATGTTCACTCCTTTTTAGCGTTTTCGCGCGTCACGTCAGTCGGCTGACTGTTCGCTTGCCACAATGGCCTCAATTGACCAGGGATGAAATTTAATGGTCACCTTGCCGTCGGTCACGGCCAGCGTCGGATTCGGCAGACGCTCGCGCGCCCCTTTCGGCGAACTGGTTTTCACGACAATGCCCGGCTGGCTCAGCCCCTCGTCGGACAACAGCGCCAGCGCCCGCGCGTTCAGGCTCTCCGGCTCGCCAGGGAGGACAATTTCGATATGTTCCCAGCCTTCATGCGGGTAGCGTTTTTCACCCGGCCACGGCAATTCAACAATCGAAAACCGCCAGTGTTCGACGCAAACAGGCTCATGTAATTTGAACAGGCAGATCGGCCTGCCGTTGATGATATTTTCCGACAGCAGCGCGCCGCACTGTTCAAATCCGCGACGCCAGCGCTCAGCGGTCGCATTCTGGTGGCAGCGCAAAGAAATGTGATCGGCTTCAAGCGGTGCGAAATCCAGACCGAGGCGAGTGGAAAGTTCTCTGAACGCCAGAGTGAATCGCGGTAAATCTGCGGAAATATCATGCAGTTCGTCAATAGTCTGCCAGTTCGCCATAATCAAAACTCTTATCGGTGTACAAAGTCGCTAATTTACTCTGTTGTGCATCGCCAACCAACCGCTGATTTCTTTGAATATAAAATGAATGCTTATGCATAATTTTATTGCGCATATTTCCAGCGATACGGCGCGCGCGCAATGCTGACGCCAACGGGCATTTGCAGTATACTCCCGCCCTAAATTCTTAAACTGGCGCGGACTCAGTTAATCCGCGTCTTACACGTAAGGTATTCCGGTGAATATTCAGGCTCTTCTCTCAGAAAAAGTTAGTCAGGCCATGATTGCAGCAGGCGCGCCTGCAAATTGCGAACCGCAGGTTCGTCAGTCAGCAAAAGTACAGTTCGGCGACTATCAGGCCAACGGCATGATGGCAGTTGCTAAAAAACTGGGTATGGCGCCGCGACAACTTGCAGAGCAGGTGCTGACTCATCTGGATCTCAGCGGCATCGCCAGCAAGGTTGAAATCGCAGGTCCTGGCTTTATCAATATTTTCCTCGACCCGGCATTTCTTGCAGAACATGTTCAACAGGCGCTGGCTTCTGAGCGTCTGGGCGTGGCTAAGCCTGCGAAACAGACCGTGGTTATCGACTACTCCGCGCCTAACGTCGCGAAAGAGATGCATGTCGGCCACCTGCGCTCCACCATCATCGGCGATGCCGCCGTGCGCACGCTGGAGTTCCTCGGCCATCACGTTATCCGCGCTAACCACGTCGGCGACTGGGGAACACAGTTCGGTATGCTTATCGCCTGGCTGGAAAAACAGCAGCAGGAAAACGCAGGTGAAATGGCGCTGGCCGACCTCGAAGGTTTCTACCGTGATGCGAAAAAACATTACGATGAAGACGAAGCGTTCGCCGAGCGCGCACGTAACTACGTGGTGAAACTACAGGGCGGCGACCCGTACTTCCTCGACATGTGGCGCAAGCTGGTTGACATCACCATGACGCAGAACCAGATCACCTACAACCGACTGAACGTTACGTTAACCCGTGACGATGTGATGGGTGAAAGCCTGTATAACCCGATGCTGCCTGGCATCGTCGCCGACCTGAAAGCTCAGGGGCTGGCGGTTGAAAGCGAAGGCGCAACCGTTGTTTTCCTTGATGAATATAAAAACAAGGAAGGCGAACCGATGGGCGTGATCATTCAGAAGAAAGATGGCGGCTATCTCTACACCACCACCGACATCGCCTGCGCGAAATACCGCTATGAAACGCTGCATGCGGATCGCGTGCTGTACTACATCGACTCCCGCCAGCATCAGCACCTGATGCAGGCATGGACCATCGTACGCAAAGCCGGTTACGTGCCGGATTCCGTGCCGCTGGAACACCATATGTTCGGCATGATGCTCGGTAAAGACGGCAAGCCGTTCAAAACCCGCGCGGGCGGTACGGTGAAGCTGGCCGATCTGCTGGATGAAGCGCTGGAACGCGCACGCCGTCTGGTGGCCGAGAAGAACCCGGATATGCCTGCCGACGAGTTGGAAAAACTGGCTAACGCGGTTGGTATCGGCGCGGTGAAATATGCGGATCTCTCCAAAAACCGCACTACTGACTACATCTTCGACTGGGACAACATGCTGGCGTTCGAAGGCAACACCGCGCCATATATGCAGTATGCCTATACCCGCGTGCTGTCCGTGTTCCGTAAAGCGGAGATTGACGAGAGCGCCCTGTCCAGCGCGCCGGTCGTTATCCGTGAAGATCGCGAAGCCCAGCTGGCTGCGCGCCTGTTGCAGTTCGAAGAAACGCTGACCGTGGTCGCGCGTGAAGGTACGCCGCATGTGATGTGCGCCTACCTGTATGACGTTGCCGGTTTGTTCTCTGGCTTCTACGAGCACTGCCCGATCCTCAGCGCGGAAAACGAAGAGGTTCGTAACAGCCGTCTGAAACTGGCGCAACTGACCGCGAAAACGCTGAAACTGGGTCTGGATACGCTGGGTATTGAGACCGTAGAACGGATGTAATCACATCGGGTGATGTGAAAACCCGCGCTATGTCGCGGGTTTTTTATTTTCCCGAATAACCGCCCTCGTAGGCCTGATAAGCGAAGCGCCATCAGGCGGTAAGGCGCACCTTGCCGGATGGCGGCGTAAACGCCTTATCCAGCCTACGAGAAACGGCTACGTTAACTGTAATTTGTAACGACTCACAAGGAATGACACATTTCCGTAGAGAGATGGAACATCTTTTGTCTGTCATGCCAGTGACGCCTCCGTATTATTAGGCGGCGAATTTATCGGGTGTGGACAATGACGTTTAAAGATTTTGCTGCGGAAGAAAAACTCTTTCTGAGACGCGTGATAGTGGCCTTTGGCCTGGTGGTTGTCTGCTTTGGCGTCCTGATTGTCAATCTCTACGATTTACAAATCCGTCAGCATCAGTATTACACAACCCGTTCAAACGAAAATGACATCAAAATGCTGCCCGTCGCCCCGACGCGCGGCATCATCTACGATCGCAACGGTATTCCGCTGGTGCGTAATATCACCTGGTATGATATTTCCGTCACCCCATACAAAATTGCCGACATGGACGCGCTGTTACGTCAGCTTACCCCTCTCGTGGATCTCACGCCTGATGATATTGCGGCCTTTCACCATGCGTTGAAATCAGGCAGCCGCTATCGCCCGGTGGTATTGAAAAACGCGCTGTCGGACGTCGAAATTGCCCGCTTTTCCGTTAACCAGTTCCATTTCAACGGCGTGACGATCAACAGTTATGAAGACCGTCAGTACCCCTACGGCGCGGAGCTGGCGCATGTGCTCGGTTACGTGTCGAAGATTAACGACAGCGACCTGAAAGCGCTGGATGAAAAAGGTCTGGCTGAGAACTATGCCGCCGCTCACAACATCGGTAAGCAGGGCATTGAACGCTATTACGAAAATGATCTACACGGCAAAACGGGCTACCGGGAGGTCGAAGTGGATAACCACGGACGCATCGTGCGCCTGTTAAAAAATGTCCCGCCCGTTGCCGGCAAAGACATCCACCTGACGCTGGATTTACATCTACAGGAATATATAGAAAGCCTGCTTGCCGGTCAGCGCGCGGCAGTGCTGGTCGAAGATCCCCACGACGGTTCAGTACTGGCGATGGTCTCCACGCCCAGCTATGACCCAAACCCGTTTGTGAAGGGCATCAGCCATCAGGATTACGGCAGGTTACTGCATGATAAAGATCTGCCGTTGATTAACCGCGTCACCCAGGGGCTGTACCCGCCCGCCTCCACGGTGAAACCTTATATCGCGATGTCTGCGCTGTTAAACGGCGTTATCACGCCGCAAACCACCTTCTTCGGTGCGCCGACCTGGACGCTCCCCGGCACGCAACGCCATTACCGCGACTGGAAAAAAACCGGCCACGGTATGCTGGATGTCACCAAAGCGATTGAAGAATCCGCCGACACCTTTTTCTATCAGGTTGCCTGGATGATGGGGATCGATCGCATTAACACCATGCTCGGTCAATTTGGTTACGGCAAACCCACCGGTATCGATCTGGATGAAGAATATAACGGCCTGCTGCCCAGCCGCGAGTGGAAAGAGAGAGTACATAAAAAAGCCTGGTATCAGGGGGATACGATTTCAGTCGGTATCGGCCAGGGGTACTGGATTGCCACGCCGATCCAGATGGTGAAAGCGATGGTAGCGCTGATCAACAACGGGAAAGTGATCGCCCCTCACCTGCTTCAGAGTGAAGTGTCCGGCAAGACCGTCATGCCCTGGCAGGCACCTCAGACGGAAACGCAGATTGCCGATGCCGCCTCGCCTTATTGGGGGCTGGTGCGACAGGCGATGTTTGGTATGGCGAATGCGCCGAACGGCACCGGTTATAAATTCTTCCACACCGCACCCTACGGTATTGCAGCCAAAAGCGGCACTTCGCAAGTGTTCAGTCTGAAAGAAAACCAGACCTATAATGCGAAAATGATCCCCATCCGTCTGCGCGACCATGTGTTTTACACCGCTTTCGCGCCGTATAAAAATCCGAAGGTCGCGGTGGCGTTGATTCTGGAAAACGGCGGCAGCGACGGCGTGACCGCCGCGCCGGTGATGCGGCAAATCATGGATCACTTTTTTGCGCCGCAATAACAGCACATGCCGGATGGCGGCGTAAACGCCTTATCCGGCCTACAAACTGCGTCGAACCGTAGGCCCGATAAGCGCAGCGCCATCGGGCGTCCCTCTCAAAAATACTTACGCAAATACTCTGTCAGACACAGTATCGCCATCGCCTGCCCGTACGGCATCGATGTCAGCGGAATGTCGCGATAGAAATCCAGATCGTGCCCCATTCCCGTGCCAAAGGACGTTTGCAGCAGCTCGCCTTCCGGCGAAATGTGTTTCACGATACCGCGAATCGCGTTTTCAGCCGTCTGCGCATATTCCGCCCCAACATAGCGTTTACGCACCGCTTTCAGAATGCCGTAGGCGAACCCCGCCGTTGCCGAGGCCTCCAGATAGGAATCAGGATCGTCCAGCAGGGTATGCCATAGCCCACTCTCATCCTGACAATTTGCCAGCGCGACGATCTGCGCGTTCAGAACCTGAATCAGATAGCGGCGAACCGCGTTCTTCTCCGGCAAATCGACCAGTTCCAGGAAATCTGGAATCACGATGGTAAGCCAACTGTTACCCCGCGCCCAGCGAGCCCTGGCAAAGTTATGATGACCATCATAGCTCCAGCCGTGAAACCACAGACCGGTCTCTTTATCCATCAGGTTCTGTACGTGCAGCAGGAACTGATAAATCGCCTCTTCCACATACTCCGGGCGGTTGAGCAGTTTGCCAATCTTCGCCAGCGGCATCACCGTCATCATCAGCGTGTCATCCCACATCTGCTGATGGTTTTCTTCCGCCAGCGTCATGTGCTGCATACCGCCATGATCGGTGCGCGGCATCTCATTCATCGCCCACTCCGCCCAGGACTCAAGCCAGGGCAGATACGCCGGATTACGCGTCTCTTCATAGCGATACGCCAGCGTCAAAAACGGCGCCATCGTGTTAACGTTTTTGGTGGTCGCGCCTTCGGCGAAACGCTCGGCAAACCAGTTATCGATAATGTCGCGCATTTTCTCATCACCGGTCTGTTGATAATACTGATGCATACCGTACAGACCGACGCCATGCGTCCACTCCCATCCTGCCCAGCCTTTGGTATCAATCACCCGGCCATCGTCCAGGCGCAGCAGAAATTGTCCGCTCTCATCCCTGATATTGACCAGATTGTTCGTCACCGTCTGAATCAAGGCTTGCAGCGCTTCCCGGGAGATAAATCGCTCCGGCTGACGTAATAATGGGCTGTGTTTGACGGGCCAAACTTTCATATCCTTAACCTCTGTTCAATGTCGAATTCAGCGCAGCGCCCTGTTGAAGCGAAGGCGCCGCAGGTTTATTACGGTTCAGATAACCAATATTGTTGTTACCCCACAGTGATTCATACGGCATACCGGAGAGCATCTCGACGGTCGCACGCGCCTGCGGCGTGATGGCTTCCGGCATCACCCGGCCCGACTCACGCATTTTGGCGGTCTCTTCACGCAGGGTGCCGTGCGTTTGCAAATTCAGTTTGAAACGCAAAGAAACCAGAAAACCAAAGGCCAGCACGGACAGCGTGCCGCAGCTCAGAATCAGCAGAATGGTATGACTGACCGCTTCAGGCTGTATGCTCTGCCCTGAGACAAAACCAGACATCTGCATCACAATCCCGACCAGCATGACGGCCCCGGCCTGAGAGGCTTTACGGGTCAGCGTCATGATGCCCGCGAAGATCCCTTCCCGCCGTTGACCGGTAATCACCTCATCAACATCGGCAATATAGGTGTAGGTATTCCACGGCACATAGTTGATCCCGCCGCGACCAAGCCCCGCCAGCGCTGAGATCAGCAGCAGCAGCGAATAAACATCGCTTAAGCCCACATAATAAAGAACGGCATAAGAGAGAGAACTCAGACCAAAGAGCACCACGACCATCCGGTATGACGGCGCAGGCCCGAAGCGAATGCACAGCGGGATCATGGCAATCACCGCAATGAACTGGAAGATAGCCATCGTACCGAGCAGATTCGACGCCAGTGAGGCTTCCTGCATCAGGACAAAAACAACATACCAGGTAAAGACGGCGTTAAAGACGTCCTGTGCGATATATCCCCCAAGATACATCCCCAGATGCTGGCGGAAAATCTTGATGCGCAGCGTCGAGCTCAGCTCAACAAACAAACGGCTCATACTCTGGCTGAACGTCAGGCTTTTCTTCTCTTCTTCCGCGCGCAGCGCCGCCTCCGTCCACTCTTCGCGCGGGCGCTCCCAGGTAAAGAACCACACAAAAGTCAGCATCAGCGCGCACAGCACCGAGAACACCAGGCTGGCATAGAAAAAAGAAATGGGGTTGTCTTTACCAAAGGCAGTCAGCAGGATACCCGGCAGGAACGAGGCCAGAATCGCAGACATCTGCGCCATTGAGATACGCGCCCCGGAGAACCGGGTCTTCTGTTTGAAGTCATCGGTCATTTCCGGCACCAGCGTCTCGTAAGGGACAAGAATCATGGTGTAGACAATGTCGAACAGCAGATAAGTCAGCAGGTAGTACCAGAATCCCATATCGCCAACCCACATGAGCGAGTAGCTAAAGACGCATGGAATACCAAGCAGAATAAAGAATTTACGACGGCCAAAGCGTCTGCCGAACCAGGTCGAACCGAAGTTATCGGTCAGAAAGCCCATCAGCGGGCTGACGACCGCATCCAGAACCCTCGCGGCAGCGAAAATGAATGTCGCCTCAATCGGCGTAAGGCCACAGAAGGTCGTATAGAAATAGAGTAACCATGCGGCGGTTAATGCAGTGGTTCCTGCGCCCAGAAAATCGCCCGAACCATAGGCTAAATAATTCGCCAATCCAATTTTACGTGTTTTCATGCCGTTAACCCTGCAAATTGTTGGGAGACCCCCGGCATATTGGCTTCGCCAAAGGGAGTTTTTACACGGCCACAGTAAAAGCTAACGGGAAGTGAAACCTTTTCATTTTTGCCACGCCATCAGACGAGATGGCAAAAATACAAAGAGTCTGGCAACGCGCGTCACCGATTTATAAAACAGCGTTTCTATTGAATCAAAAGATGGGGTCAAAATTGTGAGGCAGCCAGCACGTTGTCTGCTGGCTGCTGTTGGCGCGGGGAGTTAACGATAGTTTACAATCACCTGATTACGCTGCACTTTTAATGCGGGAATCAGTCGCCCGCCGCCCGGCACCTCCCACACGAAGCGCAACGGTTCAGCGGCAGGCACATTCGCGAACCCGTGGGTGGTTCCGCTCTGTCCGTCCAGCTCCACGCAACGGGACTGTGAACACAAACGCGCCCGAAGCCCCGCCGGCGTCGGGCCATTCAGTTCATAGCGCCAGGCGACCAGCGTCATTAAACCGGACACCGGCTGGCCTGACGACAATGGAGCAGACGACGCCGACACCCCACGATGGTTCAGGGTAATGCCGATACTGCTGGCCTGCCACGCCCCTTCTCCGGCGGCCTGTACCGCCAGCGGAAATAACAATAAACCGAGTAATTTACGCATTATTTCCCTCCAATTGTCGCCGTCATACGGATGTTGCGATTATCAGAAAGCTCCATGTTCGACAACACCACCAGTTGCGGCAAACTCCGGCGTAAAAAGCGCGACAGCAGCGGGCGTAGCGCGTGGTTCACCAGCAGAACCGGCGGCGCGCCCAGCATTTCCTGACGGGACAGCGCCTCCTGGGTTTGCGCCAGCAAGCGATCGGCCAGCCCCGGTTCAAGGCCGCCACCGCCCTGTAACGCCTGCAACAGCAGGCGCTCCAGCGGAGTATCCAGCCCAATCACCTGCACTTCGTCATTGCCCGGGAACCACTGCTGCGTAATCGCCCTGCCCAGCGCCACACGCACCACGGCGGTTAATTCATGCGGATCGCTCTGCAACGGCGCATGTTCCGCCAGCGTTTCCAGAATCGTGCGCATATCACGGATCGGCACTTTTTCATCCAGCAGGTTCTGCAACACTTTATGCAGGGTCGTGAGCGTTACAACGCCAGGCACCAAATCTTCCGTCAGCTTTGGCATCTCTTGTGATACGCGATCCAGCAGTTGCTGCGCTTCCTGGCGACCAAACAACTCTGCGGCAAACTGACCAATCAAGTGGTTAAGATGCGTCGCCACGACGGTGCTGGCTTCCACCACGGTGAAGCCCTGAATCTGCGCCTGCTCTTTCAGCGCGCTTTCGATCCAGATGGCGTCCAGGCCAAAAGCGGGATCGACAGTCTGTTCGCCCGGCAGCGTTCCCGCCGCCGTGCCAGGGTTAATCGCCAGCCAGCGCCCCGGATAGGCGTCGCCGCTGCCAATTTCTACCCCTTTCATCAGAATGCGATAGCGCGCTGGCTGTAAGTCCATATTGTCGCGAATGTGTACCACCGGCGGCAGGAAGCCCATATCCTGGGCAAACTTTTTACGAATACTGCGGATTCGCCCGAGCAGTTCGCCGTCCTGCTGGAAATCCACCATCGGGATCAGGCGGTAGCCCACCTCCATGCCCAGCGAATCTTCAAGCTGTACATCGTTCCAGGTGGCTTCAACCACCGAATTATTTTCCGGCATCTTGACGGCCTGCGGCTCTGCCGGTGGTTTTTGTTCACGCCCGCGCAGCCACCAGGCAAGGCCCAATAGCGCCGCCGTAAACATCAGGAACACCAGGTTTGGCATCCCCGGCACCAGGCCAAGCAGGCCGAGAACCGATGCGCTGAGCAGCATCACGCTCGGGTTGCTGAACAGTTGCCCCACCATCTGTTCGCCCACATCCTGGTCGGTGCTTACGCGGGTGACGATAACGCCCGCCGCCGTAGAGATCACCAGCGCCGGGATTTGCGCCACCAGGCCGTCGCCGATCGTCAGCAGGGTGTAACTTTCCGCCGCGTGCCCCATGTCCATCCCGTGTTGCAGAACCCCCACCAGCAGGCCGCCCACGATGTTAATGACCATGATTAAGATACCGGCGATGGCATCCCCGCGCACAAACTTACTCGCACCGTCCATTGACCCGTAGAAATCCGCTTCCTGCGTCACTTCAGCACGACGTTTTTTCGCTTCATCTTCGCCAATCAGACCAGCGTTCAGGTCAGCGTCGATCGCCATCTGTTTACCGGGCATCCCGTCCAGCACGAAACGCGCGCCCACTTCCGCGATACGCCCGGCGCCCTTGGTGATAACCATAAAGTTGATGATGACGAGAATGACGAACACCACGATACCGATCGCAAAGTTGCCGCCGACCAGGAAGTGACCAAACGCCTCGACCACCTTCCCCGCCGCCGCTGCGCCGGTATGCCCTTCCATCAGGATAATACGGGTTGACGCCACGTTCAGCGCCAGGCGCAACAGCGTGGTGAAAAGCAATATTGTCGGGAATGCGGCAAATTCCAGCGTGCGCTGGGTGAACATCGCCACCAACAGCACCATGATCGACAGCGCGATATTAAAGGTGAACAGCAGGTCGAGGATGAAGGCGGGCAGCGGCAGCACCATCATCGACAAAATCAGCAGGATGAGGATCGGCCCGGCAAGAATTTGCCATTGCGTGGATTTCAGGTTGCTGGGCAGGCGCAGCATCGCGACCAGATTAGCCATCAGTATTCTTCTCGTTCATAAAATCCAGTGCTTCAGGCACAGGAAGATTTTCAGGTTGTGGAGGACGTTGTCCACCGGCAAGACGCCAGCGTTTGAGCTGCCATACCCATGCCAGCACTTCTGCCACTGCGGCATAGAGCTGGCCGGGGATTTGCTGACCAATTTCAGCATGCCGATACAAGGCGCGCGCCAGCGGGGGCGCTTCTAAGGTCGGCACCCGATGTTCCGCGCCGATTTCGCGAATGCGCAGCGCCACCAGTCCCGCGCCTTTGGCGACCACTTTTGGCGCACTCATTTTGTTTTCGTCGTACTGCAACGCAACCGAGTAATGCGTCGGGTTAGTCACGATGACATCCGCTTTGGGCACATCTTCCATCATGCGCCGCTGCGCAGCCGCACGCTGCATCTGGCGAATTTTCCCTTTGATGTGCGGATCGCCTTCACTCTCTTTAAATTCATCGCGAATATCTTTACGCGACATCCGCAGTTTCTTCAGGTGGCTGAAGATCTGGAAGACGACGTCAAACGCCACCATCGGAATCACGCCCAGTACAACCAGAAGCGCGCACAGCCCGACTAAATCAAGCGCGTTGCCCATCGCCGTAACCGGAGATTCCGCCATCAGGCGCATCATCTCCGGCCAGTGATGCCAGAGATAAAATCCCGCCACGCTTCCCACCAGCGTCGATTTCAGGATTGCTTTCAGCAGTTCCGCGCCGGTCTGGGCGGAGAACATGCGTTTAATCCCCGATAGCGGATTCAGTTTTGAAAATTTGGGTTGCAGTGATTTACCGCTGAAAATCAGGCCGCCGAGCATGACCGGCGAGATCAGCGCGACCAGCACAACGCCGGTGATGAGCGGCAGCAACGCAATCATCGCCTCTTTAATCAGCAAAATAATCTGCCCGAGGATCAAATTGGGGTCGTTCACCATGCTGTGATCGAAACGCAGCCCAGCCGACAACATCCCCGCCAGGCGACGCGCCAGCGACTCACCGCCGATCCAGATAATGCAAACGCCCACCAGCAAAATCAGCAGTGAGGTCAACTCCTTCGATCGGGGGACTTGCCCTTCCTCCCGCGCTTTTTCAAGTCGGTGGGGTGTGGGGGCTTCTGTTTTGTCGTCGTCGCTCTCTTCTGCCACTGCATACGCCTGCTGCCATTACGTTGCATCGATCATGCCAGAACACGCCGCAGTCAATAGGCGGAATAGCCCCCATAACGCCCTCTTTTTGTCTTGTTTGTCAGCAAGCGGATTTTCTCTGCCGGTCAGGCGTCTTATTTTCGGAATAAGGGAAGTGGGATCACATTTCATTGACATAAAATACAATGAGCATTTATATAAACCTGTATTACGGAGGTTAATTTCGCCTTCTGTCATCAAGATTAAAGAAGTCTTTAAAATATATTACCTGGTTTTCATTTCTTCAATTTATCTTTTCACCAGAGAAAAAATACTTTATTACAATATTTATGCACAGAAAGCAGGCGACACTGACGGTATAATAGCCTTCATTGATTCACAGAATATATTTTAAATTCACACATATAGATATAATTTAATATTGACCCCGTTTTCTATTTGCAATAAATTCACCCCATCTGAAACTGAACAATTTCATATCATGGATATCACCGTTAAGGAACTACAGTTATGAACGCAAGAGGACATATTATATCAGGCGCACTGCTGGCACTGGCGTCAACGGGAACCTTCGCCGCCGAACTGAATGCCGGTACGATTCACTTCACAGGACAAATTATCGAACCCAGTTGTGAGATTCAGGGCGATGATGGAACGAACAGCACCGTGCCATTAGGTACTTACCCCACCTCGCTTTTTTCCACTCCAGGAACTGAATCAACGCTTGCCCCCTTTTCCATTGTATTAGTGGATTGCCCACTTAAAAGCGATGGTCTGCCCGCCGTTCAGTTAACGTTTAACGGGACAACCGCCCTGACAGGTTCTTCGACATTACTGGATGTCAGTAAAATCACTACCGCCGGAGATACAGCGGCAACAGGGGTCGGTATTGCCGTTAGCCCGGAAAATAAAGACACGCAACTCATTACAATGGATGGAGGAGAAGGACAGGTGTTTATCGAATTACCCACTCTGACGGGCGACTCTGTTCAGGCGAATTTCAATGCCCGTTATAAATCATTCGCGCAAACCGTCACTGCGGGCCCGGCCGATGCGGACATGACCGTAAATATACTTTATCGTTAATAACCTGACTTTACTCATTGATAAAATCCATAGCATCTTCTGGCATTAACAGATTTATTTCAGGAAGGCGAATCTGATAATAGTCCGAAAATGGACCCGGACTATTATCTCCCCCGCTTTTATATGTCCACTTAATATAAGTTAAGGTTATGCGTACTGTATCTCAGGTTTTATTATGCCTCCCTGTAATATTAACATCATTTAGCCATGCCGCTGGAATTCAGGTTGGCCGCACGCGCATTATTTATGACGCAGGGAAAAAAGAGGTCGCCCTTCCGCTGGTCAATAAAGAGAAGGAACTGCCGTGGCTGATCCAGTCATGGTCCGATACCGGCGACGGTAAAACGCGTGGGCCTTTTATTGTCACGCCGCCACTGTTCCGTCTTGACCCGCAGAAAGAACAAAGCCTGCGTATTGCCTGGAATGGAACCGCGCTTCCCACAGACCGGGAATCCCTGTTCTACATGAATGTGCGCACAATTCCCGGTACAGCCAAAGAAGACGATGATAAAAACGTGTTGCGTCTGATTTACAAAACGCGTCTGAAATTGTTCTGGCGTCCGAAGGGCTTGCAAGGTACGCCCACCGAGACCTGCAAGAACCTGCATTTTGTTCGTCGCGGCGAAATGTTAACGGTGGTCAATGAAGGCGCGTTTCACAGCATCTTTGACAGTCTGCTGCTCGGCAACACCAGACTTGAGAAAGCCGATATGGTCACTCCCAGGTCCAGCGTGCAAATCCCGGTGCCGAAAAGCGCCTCGGGAAACACCGTTAGCTGGCGTTGCATTACGGATTACGGCAACGCCTCTGACAAATATACTGTCACTCTGGCTCGGGATTAAACCACCTTATGGCTTTTGGCCCACCTCTTTTACGTCAGCGTCTCACCCCACTGGTGCGTTGCCTTGGCGGTATGTTGCTGGTCTCTTCCTGTGTCGCGAACGCGCGCGAGTATCGCTTTTCGCCTTCTGCGCTGGAGGGGAATATGCTGACGCAGCAGGATATCGATCTTTCCTTATTTTCTAAATCCAGTGCGCAATTGCCCGGCGTCTACGCTTCCCGGGTCATGATTAACGATGTGCGCCTGGATGATGCGGATATCACCTACCTCGGCACGCCTGGCGGCGAACTGACGCCGCAGCTCACGCCGGATATGCTAAGAAAATGGGGCGTGGCGGTCGATAAATATCCTGAATTAGCCGCACTCAATGCGGCGAAGCCACTGCCTGAACCGTTGAGCGCGTATATCCCACAGGCGCTGGCAACGCTCGATTTCTCCGTTATGACGCTGCGCCTTAGCATCCCGCAGGCCGCCATTGCCGGCACGGGTAAAGGCTATATTGATCCGTCACGCTGGGATGACGGCGTCCCCGTCGCCTTTGTCGACTACGCCTTTTCCGGTTCACAAAACCAGGACGACACGCAAAACAACACCACTAACCAGTACCTGAATATGCGCAGCGGCACCAATATCGGCGGCTGGCGGCTGCGCAATTACGCCACCTGGAGCGACACTGACGGCAGCCATCACTGGGAAACCATCAACACCTATTTGCAGCACGATATTGACGCCCTGAAAGCGCAGTTTACCGGGGGAGAAAGCAACACCCGGGGCGACGTTTTTGACAGTCTGCAATACCGTGGCGTCAATATCGCCTCTGATGAAGAGATGCTGCCTTACAGCCAGCGCGGCTACGCGCCGGTGATTCGCGGCATCGCCAGCTCCAACGCCGAAGTGTCGGTACGTCAGAACGGTTATCTCATCTATCAGCAAAACGTCGCGCCCGGCGCATTTGAAATTAACGACCTTTATTCCACGACCAACAGCGGCGATCTGGAAGTCACGGTAAAAGAGGCCGATGGCACAGAGCGCCACTTTACCCAGCCTTATTCCAGCGTCGCCGTGATGCAGCGTCCTGGGCATATGAAATATGAAGTTACCGCGGGTCGCTATCGCGCAGACAGCGGGAGCGAACAAAATGAACCGGACTTCGTGCAGGGTAGCCTCATTTATGGCCTGAACAATAGCGTCACGCTGTTCGGCGGCGTGACCGCCGCGCAGGATTATCAGGCGATGAACAGCGGAGCTGGCCTCTCCCTTGGCATCGTCGGGTCGCTTTCCGCCGATGTGACGCTGGCGAAAACCCGGCTTGATGATGACACTCAGCACACCGGCCAGTCTTATCGCCTGCTCTACTCCGGGAAAATTGACACCACGGAGACAAACTTTACGCTGGCCAGCTACCGCTACTCTACCCGTGGTTATTACAGTTTCGCCGACGCGAATCAAAAGTACGACGATCATGAAGATGATCTGCTGTTTCGCTTTAACAAACGCAACCGGATTCAGGCCAGCATAAGCCAGAACGTGTCCGGCGCCAGCCTTTACCTGAACGGTTATCAGCAGGATTACTGGGGCACCGCCTACAAAGAGCGCAGTATTTCGGCGGGCCTGAATACCACGATTAAAAATATCAGCATCCACCTTGCTTATACCTACAGCAAAAGCAACGGCGAAGAGAGCGACCAGATGATCGCCTTCGGCTTCAGCGTGCCGTTAAGTCAGTGGCTACCGGGGGCCTGGAGCAGCTATAACATCAGCAATAACAAGCATGGCTACACCCAGCAAAATATCGGGTTAAACGGTACGCTGCTGGACGATGAACGCCTGAATTACGCCTTCCAGCAGAGCCATTCCAACCATGACGGCGCAGACACCAGCAGCGTATACGGTAGCTATCGCTCACAATATGCCAACCTCAATGCGGGTTACTACACCTCCTCTGACGATACGCAGCGCTTGAGTTACGGCGTCAGCGGTGCGATTGTCGCCCATCCACACGGTGTCACGCTGGCTCAGCCTTTAGGCAGTCAGTTTGCTATCGTCAACGCCAACGGCGCATCGGGCGTACGCTTCCAAAACCAGCGCGGCATTCAGACTGACTGGCAAGGCAACGCCATCATCCCGTCATTAAGCCCCTATCAGGAAAACCGGATTCGCGTCGACACCAGCAGCCTACCGGAGGACGTTGATACCAGTGAAACCGCCGTGACGGTGATTCCTTCGCGCAATGCCGCCGTTTCCGCCGCTTTTGATGCGCATGTCGGTTATCGCACGCTCATAAAATTAACTCGCCCGAATGGCATGACGGTGCCTTTTGGCGCGATGGCGACGGTCGACGCCCTCGCCATCAGCGGCATCGTGGATGATACGGGTACGCTTTACCTGGCCGGGGTCGCCGACGACGTTCAGTTAAGCGTCAAATGGGGAAATTCACAGGATCAACAATGCACAGCCCACATCACGCTGGATCGCGAACACCACGCGGTCAGCCCGACCGGCATCCATTACCTCAGCGCGACTTGTCAGCAGGAACCGCAAAATGTTAAGTAAAATGGGAAAATACGCACGTCTTTCATTGTCCGCAGCAGGTCTTTGCCTGATGGCGTCCGCAACAGCCCAGGCCGCAACCATTCTGCGTGACTGCTTTACCGCGCCACAGTATTACAGCGTCACGTTCAGCAACGAAATCAACGCAAACGACAACACGGCCAACAATATTGTTAAATTTGATGAGCATATTGTCGGGAACGGCGTTGAAATGGCGGCAAACTGCACATGCCCTGGCAATCTGTTTGAATCAACGGCAATAATGGAATTGACGCTGGCCGGAAGCCCGCTTAATGCCGGTATCGCCGGGTACGGTTATCTGACTGAAAACATAGATATTGATGTTGCAGGTTATAGCGATGCCGTTAATTCTCTGGACGGTACCGGCCTGATTCAGATCAGCATTAACCAGTATCCGACGCCGGTGTCGTCGATGGGGAAAGTGATCGAGTCAATGAAACCCACCGAAGGTTCCGCCAGCGTCTGTAGCGACAGCACCCATCCTGGCGCGCCCGCCCCCGCGAAGCGAACGTTCAGATGGAATGTTATCGCCGCCACGTTTTATATCAAAAAGCCCATTCTCGGTATCGAAGTCATTCCCCCAACGATACTCGTGCAAAACTACGCCTGTCTCTATTTTGACTCAGGAAGCTGCGACGCTGGCAGCGCACAGCACGTATCAAATATCTGGCTGAGTGGCTCACTCTCTGCCCCGCTGAGCTGTACGATTAATGCCGGAAGCACCATTGAGGTTGATCTGGGGAAAATTGTGAGTAAACAGTTTGTCACCAGGGGTCAGCCTCCCGAAGGCTACGCCCTGAAAAACGTTGATATCTCTTACCACTGCGACGGCAACGCCGTGGGAAATACCGACAGAATCAAGCTAACGCTCAGCGCCGACCAGGGGGTTGTAGACAGCAGCGATCCCCTGATAGCCAAAATGCTCGGCAGAGACGACCTGGGAGTGAGAATCTTTAGTGAGGACAACCAAAATGTTGCGCTGGACGGCACCTTTGAATTTCCGGTGACGATGGATGAGCAAGGTAACGGCGCGGTACACATCAAAGCCGCACCGGTGAGCACGACCAGCGCAACGCCAGCGCCCGGCGAATTTGAGGGCAATGTGACGGTAAAAATGGATCTGCGCTAAACGTTCCTCAGGTTGTCGGCACAACCTGAGGATACCTTACCGCATCAGAACCCGAGGCTATCCAGCAGGTCATCCACCTGATCCTGGCTGGCGACAACGCCGGCTTTGGTGGTGTCGACCTGTGGGCCATTGAGCAGGCTTTCATTCTCGCGTTTCGGACGTGAATTTTGCTCAGGGATGTTTTCCAGCAATACCATCAGCAGCTGGCGCTCAATCTCCTGGATCACATCCATCATGCGCTTGATAACCTGACCGGTGAGATCCTGGAAATCCTGCGCCATCATGATGTCCAGCAGTTGCGCATTGGTGAAGCTGGTATGCCCCGGCACATCACCGAGGAATTTACGCGTATCCGTAACCAGTTCGCGGGCGTCGGCGAGTTCAATCGGGTTTTCGAACCACTCATCCCAGCGTTTGGTCAGCGCTTTGGCGCCCTTCTCCATTTCATCCTGGTGTGGCTGAGAGGCTTCAACGCTGTTCAGCGCACGTTCCGCCGCCTGCGCCGTCATCTGTACAACATAGTCCAGACGATCGCGCGCGTCAGGAATCGCTTCCGCCGCTTCTGCTATCGCCTGATCCAGCCCCAGTTCGCGCAGGCTGTCACGCAGCATTCGGGTCAGACTGCCGATGCGCGCAATGATGTCCCCTGCTGAATGCTCATCAACAGGTTTAATTTGTGGTTGCATCATACTCAGACCCTCACATGCCCAGTTTCTCAAAGATTTTGTTGAGTTTCTCTTCCAGCGTCGCCGCAGTGAACGGTTTCACCACATAGCCGCTGGCGCCCGCCTGCGCAGCCGCGATAATGTTCTCTTTCTTCGCTTCTGCGGTCACCATCAGCACCGGCAATGACGCCATTGCGCCATCAGCGCGAATCGTTTTCAGCAGTTCCAGACCGTCCATGTTGGGCATGTTCCAGTCAGAAATTACGAAGTCAAAGCCGCTTGCCTGCAATTTGTTCAGTGCGTCAACGCCATCTTCGGCCTCTTCGACGTTATTGAAACCCAGCTCTTTTAGCAGGTTGCGCACGATGCGACGCATGGTGGAAAAGTCATCCACAACCAGAAATCTGAGCTCTTTGTCCGCCATAAAAAAATACTCCTCGTTAAATACGTATTGCCTGTCCGGCACTGATTTTCGCCAGCATCTGCTGGCTTACCTGGCTAAGATCGACCACTTCGCTCACGCCACCCATATTGATGGCCTCGCGCGGCATGCCGAACACCACACAACTTGCTTCATTTTGCGCGATAGTCCAGGCGCCAGCCTGGTGCATCGCTAACATTCCGGCCGCGCCATCGTTACCCATGCCGGTAAGGATGACCCCTACCGCATTGCGCCCCGCATGTTTTGCGACCGAATGAAACAACACATCCACTGACGGGCGATGGCGGTTAACCGGCGGCCCGTCATGAATTTTGATTTGATAGTTCGCCCCGCTGCGCGTCAGCTCCATATGCTTGTCGCCGGGGGCGATGTAGGCATGGCCTGGCAGCACGCGTTCGCCGTCTTCCGCCTCTTTCACGCTAATCTGGCAGAGCTTATTTAACCGCTCGGCAAACGAACGGGTAAAACCGGGCGGCATATGCTGGGTGATGATCACCGCCGGACTGGAAAGCGGCAGCGGTTGCAGCACATGACGTATGGCCTCGGTTCCCCCCGTCGAGGCGCCAATCGCGATCAGTTTTTCAGAACTGAGCAGCGGCCCCGCTTTTAGCGTCACAGGCGCAGCCATCGGCTTATGCGCCGTCAGGCGAGCGCGTGACGCGGTGCGGACTTTCTCTGCGATCATCTCGCTGTACGCCAGCATCCCCTCGCGAATGCCCAACTGAGGCTTGGTGACAAAATCAATCGCCCCCAGTTCCAGCGCGCGCAGCGTCACCTCTGAACCTTTCCCGGTCAGAGAGGAGACCATAACCACCGGCATCGGACGCAGGCGCATCAGTTTCTCAAGAAAATCGAGACCGTCCATGCGCGGCATTTCCACATCCAGCGTCAGCACATCGGGGTTATATTTTTTGATTAAATCCCTGGCAACCAGCGGATCGGGCGCCGTCGCCACCATTTCCATATCGCTATGGCTGTTAATAATTTCGGTCATGATTTGGCGCATCAGCGCTGAATCGTCAACCGACAACACCCTGATTTTACTCATGCTTTGTCCTTACTTAGCGCATACACCGTCTGTCCGCGCAGGCTAAAGTCGCGCACGAGGTTGCTAAAGTTTTCTGAGTGACCCGCAAACAGCAGTCCGTCAGGCTTAAGGAGTGGAACAAAACGACGCAGAATGTCCTGCTGCGTTGTTTTATCAAAATAGATCATGACGTTACGGCAAAATATCGCGTCGAATGGCCCAGGAACGTTGTACTGTTTATCCAGCAGGTTGAGGGTGGAAAACTCAACGTAATTAGCCAGTTCCTGTCGCACGCGCACCAGCCCTTCATGCGGGCCTGTACCGCGCATGAAATAACGCTGCAACTGTTGTGGCGACAGCGTTTTCAACTCGTCCTGACGGTAAATCCCGCTTCTCGCCTTTTCCAGTACTTCGGTGTCGATATCGCTGGCGAAAACTTTCCAGCGCCCCGGCGCCATCCCTAAGGCATCCGCCAGCGTAATGGCGATGCTGTAGGGTTCCTCTCCGGTAGAGGCCGCCGCGCTCCACACACGGTATTCCCCGTTGCGGCGACGCGCGTGATCCGCCAGTACCGGGAAGTGATGCGCTTCACGGAAGAAGGCCGTCAGGTTAGTGGTCAATGAGTTAATAAAAGCCTGCCACTCAGCGCTGTTCTGGTTGGCTTCCAGCATGCTGAGATAACGGCCGAAATCATCCAGCCCCAGCGTTCTCAGGCGACGAACCAGGCGGTTGTAAACCATATCCCGCTTGTGGTCCGCCAGCACGATTCCCGCGCGCTGGTAGATTAATTGACATATCCGACGAAAATGCGCGTCAGACAGCGCGAGGCGCTGTGTCATCTGTAACAATAATGACGTTTGCCCGGTGGGCAGCGATGATGTCATAGCGCCTTCTCAATCACATTCAGGATACAACGGGTACCGCTTGCGGCGGCGCCGACTCTTGTTGTGTTACGACTTGCTCTTCAAGCTTAAATACCGCGACACGGGCAGAGAGATGGTCTGCCTGGTTCGCTAACTGATCGGTGGCGGCGGCAGCTTCTTCGACAAGCGCGGCGTTTTGTTGCGTCACCTGATCCATCTGGCTGACGGCTTGCGCCACCTGCTCAATTCCTCTGCGCTGTTCATCGGAGGCCGAGGCGATTTCGCCCATGATGTCGTTCACCTGGGTTACCGAGCTGACGATCTCCGTCATGGTATTCGCGGCGGTGTCCACCAGTTGCGATCCCTGATGCACACGGTTTACGGACTCCTCAATCAACCCTTTAATCTCTTTGGCCGCCTGTGCGCTGCGGCTCGCCAGGTTACGCACTTCGCCTGCGACAACGGCAAAACCGCGCCCCTGCTCACCGGCCCGCGCCGCTTCGACCGCCGCATTCAGCGCCAGAATATTGGTCTGAAACGCAATGCTGTCGATAACGCCGATGATGTCGCCAATTTTCTGCGAACTGGCGGCAATATCCTGCATTGTGCTGGCCATACGCGAAGCCTGGTCGCCGCCTTTTTTCGCGGTATCCGCCGCGCTTTTCGCCAGACCGGAGGCCTGACGGGCGTTATCGGCGTTCTGCCCGACCGTTGCCGTTAGCTGCTCCATACTGGCTGCGGTTTGCGCCAGCGACGCCGCCTGCTGTTCGGTACGCGACGACAGATCGTTATTGCCCATCGCGATTTCCGAAATGCCGGTATGCATCGCTAAACTGCCCTGCCGCACGTCGCTGACCGTTTCGCGCAGCGCCTGCTGCATGGCCTTCAGGCTGGCGAAAATAGCGGAAATCTCGTTGCGCCCATATACGGCAATCGGCCGCGCCAGGTTTCCGTCCGCAATGCTGTCAAAATGGCTGCCGATAATCGCCAACGGCTGAACAATCATTTTGCGTGACCAGAACAGCGCCCCGGTGGTTAATAACGCTGCGACGACCACCATCGTGATAAAAATAATCGCCGAGCGGTGATAATTGTCTTTCCCCTGTTCGCTGGCCGTCTCCAGAACACGGTTGATATCCTGCTGCCAGGTAGTGACGTTGGCGTCAAAGGCGTCCTGCGATGCCTGTACCGGCGCGGTCAGAAAATCCGACAGCTGGTTGCTTTCAAGCCAGGTGGCCTGATGTTCCAGATCGCTATACCACTGCGTATAACTCTTTTCCGTGGCGGCCTGTAACGCTTTCCCCTCTTCCGTACTCGCCTCTGTCGCCATAAAACCTTTAAACACAACGCCGGACTGCGCCAGGCTTTCCCGGGCAGTGGTCATCAGCTGTTTGATATCCTCGGGCGGATAGCTCAGTGCGGTTAACGTCCCGGCTTTATTCAGCGCGGTACTGGCCTGTAATAAAACGGCGCGTGTTTGCGCCAATGCTGCGCGTTGCTGATTACTCTGCTCGACCTGGTTCAGACTCTGAAAACCATCGCGAAATGCCCAAAAGGACAAGCCATTACTGCCAATCTGCAAAACACCACAGAGGATCAAGATTAAAAACAGCGTGGTCGAGATTCGAATACGATTAAACATCAACGCTCCCATTAGGCGGCAAAGGCCACGATTAAAAGACGATCAAAATGTTTCCCAGTGAGTATCTTGTTCAGTTGCAAGCTGGCGCGGTTGCGCTGTACGCGACGCCGCTGCGGTTGTATTCAGGTCTGTTTTTACGGTTAATGGACGAGATGCCAGACGAAACGCGGATACCGCCATCGTTAAACGGCTGGCCTGCTCTTCCAGCGCGGCCGCTGCGGCCGCCGACTCCTGCACCAGCGAGGCGTTCTGCTGCGTGACGCGATCCATCTCAGAGACGGCCAGCGCCACCTGATCGATCCCACGGCTTTGCTCATCGGAAGCCGACGCGATTTCACCCATGATGTCCGTCACGCGGGTCACGGCATTAACAATGTCTCTCATCGTTTCACCGGCGCTTTCCACCAGCACGGAGCCGGTATCCACCCGCGAAACGGAATCTTCAATGAGCGCTTTGATCTCTTTCGCCGCCTGCGCGCTGCGGCTTGCCAGGTTACGCACTTCCCCTGCCACCACCGCAAACCCGCGCCCTTGCTCCCCGGCGCGCGCGGCTTCAACCGCAGCGTTCAGCGCCAGAATATTGGTCTGGAATGCAATGCCGTCGATAACGCTGATGATGTCGGCGATTTTCTTCGAGCTGTCGGCAATTTCATGCATGGTGTTGACCACGCCATCCACCACTTTCCCACCGTGTTGCGCAGTGTCGGAGGCGCTTTGTGCCAGGTGCGACGCCTGACGGGCGTTGTCGGCGTTCTGTTTCACCGTCGCGGTGAGCTGTTCCATGCTGGCAGCCGTCTCTTCCAGCGCCGACGCCTGCTGCTCGGTGCGGGAGGAAAGATCGGTGTTGCCCGTAGCGATTTCGCTGGTGCCGGAATAGATGGCGTCAGACCCTTCACGTACCTGAGTCACCGTCTCAATCAGCGAACGCTGCATATGATCAACGGTTCCCGCCAGTTCACCGATCTCATTGCGCCCGGAGACGGTCAGCGTATTGGTCAGGTTGCCGCTGGCGATGTCACGAATATGGGCAATCACTCGCGCCAGCGGATTCAGCAAGGTATGACGAATGCCGTACCACACCACAACCAGAATCAGCACCAGGACAACGGCCAGAATACCCAATTGCCACTGGGCAAAATGGTAGTCACGCGCGCTCTCATCAAACGCCTTGCTGTACAGTTTTTCGCTCACGCCAGCGTATTTGCCCAGCGCTTCGCCAAGTGCGTTCTGCATCCCCTGGGTTGGCTGCGCGAAGTAGGCATCCATGTTGCCGTTTTCGAGGAACTGAACCAGTTCCGCCAGCGCCGCATGGTATTGCTGGTATTTTTCATCCACATTGCCGCTGGCTTCCGCCATCTCCGGCAGCGGATTGATATTTTTGAAGTTGGCATAATGCGTTGCCGCCTGCTCCAGCGTGCTTTTGGCGTTTTTTAGCAGGTCGTTTTTCGCGCTGCTCTGCTGATTAGAGGCATCCATCATCATGCGGGCCGAAGAACGGCTCAGGTTAATACGCGTTTGCAGCATGAGATCCCATGTCGAGGTCAGTTCGCTCTGCTGCTGGCGTAAATCATTTGAAATAACAAAACTCTGCTGGTTCTGCTGTAATGACGAAAACAACAGACCACCGGAAACAAGCTGTAGCAGTGCGAAAACCCCCAGCACCATCATCAGCATTGTGACAACGCGGATACGGTTAAACATAAGGCACCTTCCTGAAAACGAGTTATCAACGTTATCGGCACCAGAGAAGAGAACTTTACATTTGCGAAAAGGAAATAGAAGCAGGAAGCGCCGATCGGCGGATCGCGGCTGGCGGTTTTGGGGCGGCAACCAGACATTGACAGAAAAACATCATTATTATCATTATATTAACATTCATCACCTTCCTGGACAGTTTGCATTTTGCCGACAAAAACGATGCTTATGTGACTCCGATCACATAAGCACAGCCGTCAGAACACAACAAAATGAATAAATAATAAAAAATAGTTGTATCCCCCTGCGCTTTAATTCAATTTATATGATGAATATTTCAGTGCGACTCAATAAATAAAACAAAAGCGTTACTGACAACAACATGTTAAATCCAGCCAGAGGGCTTTTCAGTGGCAAGTGCAAACAAACTCACGTTATTTATCGTGATCTTCATGCTGGCAGGCATCCTGTCAGGCGCGGTGATTCACTCTTACGCGTCACAGGAGGCGATCGCCGCCTGGTCCGATAACATCACGCTCCTCACCGATATTTTCTTACGGCTCATTAAAATGGTGATTGCCCCGCTGGTCTTCAGCACGCTGACCGTGGGCATCATGCGTCTGGGCGAAACCGCCACTATCGGCCGCGTTGGCGGTAAAGCGATGGTCTGGTTTATCAGTTCTTCCGTGTTGTCCATTCTGGTGGGGCTGTTTATCGTGACGATTGAGCATCCGGGCAGCGGTCTGAATCTGGCAATTCCGGCAGAATCGGTCGACACCGGGCTTGCGGTGGGCGGCATGAGCTTAAAAGGATTCCTGTCGCACACCATTCCGACCAGCATTGCCGGAGCGATGGCCAATAACGAAATTTTGCAGATCGTCGTGTTTTCCATGTTCTTCGGTATTGGCGGCGCGTCGCTTGGCGAGAAATTCAACGCGCCGCTGGTCGCCGCCCTGGATGTGGTTTCACATATTATGCTGAAGGTGACTGGCTACGTGATGTACGTTGCGCCGTTGGCCATTTTTGCCGCGATCTCCTCGGTGATCGCCACCCAGGGGCTGGGGATTCTGCTTAACTACGCATCGTTTATCGGCGGCTACTATGTGGCGATTCTGCTGACCTGCCTGGTGCTGTTGGCCGTGGGCTATATGGTGCTGAAAAAAGAGGTGTTCCGGTTAGTCAGCATGTTGAAAGATCCGGTGCTGGTCGCCTTTACTACCAGCAGCTCTGAAGCCGCTTACCCAAAAACGCTGGAACAACTGACGAAGTTTGGCTGCTCACGCAACATCGTGTCGTTTGTGCTGCCTATTGGTTACTCTTTTAACCTCGTCGGCTCAATGGTGTACTGCTCTTTCGCGTCGATGTTTATCGCGCAGGCTTATAATATTCATCTCTCTTTTGCGGAAATTACGGTGCTGATGCTGACGCTGATGCTGGCGTCAAAAGGAATTGCAGGCGTGCCGCGTTCTGCGCTGGTGGTGCTGGCCGCCACGATTCCGAGCTTTAATATTCCGGTGGCGGGCATTTTGTTGCTGATGGGGATTGACCATTTTCTTGATATGGGACGCTCCGCCATTAACGTGTTAGGAAACGGGATTGCCACCGCAATGCTGGCGCAGAATGAAGGTTTGCTGGAAGAGGACGCGGAAGAACGCGTTCCTCAGCAGTTAGTGGGGTAATTTATTTGCCGGATGGCGGTGTAAACACCTTATCCGGCCTACATACGGCGATGAGTCATGTGTAGGCCGGATAAGCAAAGCGCCATCCGGCACAAACAGAGAGCGCCTCACCCGTAGGCCGGATAAGCGAAGCGCCATCCGGCACGGGCAGTCAACGGTTATGCAACGTGGGAAGCGGCGATATCAAGCAGCGCCATCTCATCGCTGTTCAGCAGTTTCTCAATGTTCACCAGGATCAACATACGTTCGCCAAGCGCGCCCAGACCGGTCAGATATTCCGTAGACAGGGTAACGGCAAACTCCGGCGCCGGGCGAATTTGCTCCGCCGTCAGCGACAGCACGTCAGACACGCCGTCCACCACAATCCCTACCACGCGTTGTCCCAGATTCAACACGATGACCACCGTGTTATCGTTATACTCAACGTCGCCCTGGCAAAACTTCACGCGCAGATCGACAATCGGCACAATCACACCGCGCAGGTTCGTCACCCCTTTAATAAAAGAAGGCGTGTTGGCGATGCGCGTGACCTGATCGTAGCCACGGATCTCCTGCACTTTCAGGATGTCGATACCGTACTCTTCATCTCCCAGTGTAAATACCAGGAATTCCTGACCTGACGGCTCGCCGGCCAGTTTGGTTACATTACTCATACCGGTCATATAATTACCTTTCTCACTCAATCAGGCGGCTGTGATCGCCATACGTTGTTCACGGTTTAAACCCTGCAATGCGGAGACATCAACGATCAGCGCCACGCTGCCGTCGCCCAGAATCGTCGCCGCAGAAATGCCAGGCACCTTGCGATAGTTGCTTTCCAGGTTTTTCACTACCACCTGGTGCTGTCCAATAAGCTGATCAACCAGCAGTGCGTAACGGCGACCGCCGCTTTGCAGGATCACCACAATGCCCTGCGTGGCTTCAGTTTTGGCGCCAACGACATCAAAGACTTTCCACAGTTCCACCAGCGGCAGATACTCGCCGCGCACTTCCAGTACGCGCTCGCCTCCGGCCAGCGGGTGCAGATCGTCTTCACGCGGTTGCAGCGATTCCATTACCGCATTCAGCGGCAGAATGAACACTTCGCCCGCCACGCGGACGGACATCCCGTCCAGAATAGCCAGCGTCAGCGGCAGCAGAATGCGAATGGTGGTGCCCGTCCCCTGCTTCGACTGGATTTCAACGTGGCCGCCCATCTCCTGGATGTTACGTTTCACCACGTCCATGCCCACGCCGCGACCGGAAACATCCGTCACCTGCTCGGCGGTGGAGAAGCCCGGCGCAAAAATCAACATGCCCACTTCTTCATCGGTCATGTTTTCGTTGACTGCCATCCCCTGAGAGACAGCTTTCGCCAGAATGCGCTCGCGGTTCAGCCCCGCGCCGTCATCGGTCACTTCAATGCAGATATTGCCGCCCTGGTGTTCAGCGGAGAGGATCAGATTACCGATAGCATTCTTCCCGGCTTCAAGGCGTGTTTCCGGCATCTCGATACCGTGATCGAGGCTATTGCGCACCAGGTGGGTTAATGGGTCGATAATGCGTTCAATCAGACTTTTATCCAGTTCCGTCGAGCTGCCGACGAGGGTCAGTTCAACCTGTTTGCCCAGTTTCCCCGCCAGGTCGCGCACCAGACGCGGGAAGCGGCTGAAGACGTACTCCATCGGCATCATACGAATCGACATCACCGACTCTTGCAGATCGCGGGCGTTACGTTGTAACTGACCCATGCTGGTGATGAGATCGCCATGATTAACCGGGTCCAGTTCATTAGAACGCTGGGCCAGCATTGACTGAGTAATCACCAGTTCGCCGACCAGGTTGATCAACTGGTCTACTTTCTCAACCGCCACGCGAATACTGGTTGACTCTCGCTCACGGGCCGGCTTTTCACGCTCGGCGCGCCCGGACTGCGGTTCGCTGGCGGCGGCTTTGGCAACAGGTACCACTGCGGTCGGTTGCGGCGTAGTTGCCACGGCAACAGGCTCTTCGACCTGCGCGACCGGGGCTGAGTAGACCGTCTCAAAGGCTATCTGATCGGCTTCAATCACAAAGCAGAGCACCGCAATGATGTCATCTTCCGCAATCGTGCCGTCGAGGGTCGCGGACAGCGAATCCGCGCCTTTCACCACATCCGTTAAGGTGGCCAGGTTGCCCAACTCTTCTTCAAGCAGATCGACTTCATTGGCTTTCAGGCGCGAAAGAACCACGCGCAGTTTGCTCTCTTCCGCGCTGTTTTCCTGTGCGACTGCCTCTTCCTGTATCGCCGTACCGTCGACGACGCTCAGTTTGGCAGCGTTAACCACCGCCGGAGCGGTTTCCCCTTTCGCCTCGAGCGCTAACTGACGTAACGCGTTGCAGATATATTCGAAGCTTGCGGCATCCGGCTCTTCCGAGCTTTTATAGGCGTCGAGCTGTTCCTGCATAATATCTTTCGTTTCCAAAAACAGGTTGATAATGTCGGTATTGAGCTGCATCTCACCGCGCCGGGCTTCATCCAGCAGGTTTTCCATCAAGTGGGTTGTTTCCTGCAAAACGGTAAAGCCGAAAGTACCTGCGCCGCCTTTAATGGAGTGCGCCGCACGAAAAATGGCATTCAGTTGCTCAGAGTCCGGGGCTTCAGGCGCCAAATCAAGCAGGTGCTGCTCCATGTCAGCCAACAGCTCGTCAGCTTCATCAAAAAATGTCTGATAAAAATCGCTAATATCCATGCTCACGCTATCACCTCGGATTGGCTGGTGGCGATGTGGGAACGCTTACCGGCGGGAGTGCCGCTGGCTGTTGTAAGACACTTACCGGCTCATTCTGGCTTTCAGCGTTTTCATGCAAAATGGCCTCTTCTGCCTGCTTGTTCAACACCAGCAGACTTATACGGCGGTTGATGGCGTCATCAGGACCGCGATCGCTCAGACGCATCGTGGCGGCCATGCCTACCACCCGTAATACTTTTCCATCATCCAGACCGCCAACCACCAGCTCGCGACGCGAAGCATTGGCGCGGTCGGCCGACAATTCCCAGTTGCTGTATCCCCGTTCGCCGCTGGCGTACGGGAAATCATCCGTATGACCGGAAAGGCTGATGCGGTTAGGAATACCGTTCAACACCGGCGCAATACCACGCAGAATGTCACGCATGTAAGGTTCAACCTCCGCGCTGCCCGTCTTAAACATCGGGCGATTCTGGCTGTCGATAATCTGAATGCGCAGCCCTTCCTGAACCAGGTCAATCTTCAGGTGCGGCCGCAATGCGCGCAGTTTGGGATCGGACTCAATCAGCTGATCCAGGTCGCCGCGCAATTTGCTCAGACGGCTCTGCTCCATACGCTTTTTCAGTTCATCAATATTGGGTTGCTTGTTCACTTCACCCTGCTGCTGGGTGTAGTCCTCGCCGCCGCCGGGGATCGGACTTTCACTGTTCGCGATGCGATGTCCGCCCGTTATCGCTGTTGCCAGCGGCGTACGGAAATATTCGGCAATTTGAATCAATTCTTTAGGACTGGAGATAGAAATCAGCCACATGACGAGGAAAAAAGCCATCATCGCCGTCATAAAGTCGGCGTAAGCAATTTTCCAGGAGCCATGCGCCCCGCCGTGACCCTTATGTTTCCGCCGTTTTACGACGATAATTGGATGGGGCTGATTCTTCATGCTTCCTCGGTCGTCGTCTGCTGCTGGTTCGGGTTTCTCACTGCGCGTACGTGCTCTTCCAGTTCAATGAACGAAGGTCGTTCGCTGGAATACAATGTTTTACGACCAAATTCGACGGCGATCGGCGGCGCATAACCGTTCAGGTTAGAAAGCAGTGTGATTTTTACGCACTGCATCATTTTGGTGGTTTCAGCGCTCTTTTGACGCAGCACGCTGGCGAGTGGCGAGATAAACCCATAGGCCAATAAAATCCCGAGGAATGTCCCCACCATCGCATGGGCGATCAGCGCCCCCAGTTCAGCCGCCGGACGATCGGCGGAAGCCAGCGCATGGACAACCCCCATGACCGCCGCAACGATACCAAATGCCGGTAATGAATCGCCCATCAGCGCCAGGCTGTTGGCAGGAACTTCCGCCTCGCTTTCGTGGGTTTCAATTTCCTCATCCATCAGCGCCTCAATTTCAAAGGTATTCATGTTGCCGCTGATGATCAGGCGCAGATAATCGACGATAAAATCAAGCATGATCGCGTCGGCCAGAATACGCGGATAGCTGGCAAAAATTTCACTCTCTTTCGGGTTTTCAATGTCACGTTCCAGCGAGAACATCCCCTGCTGGCGCGATTTGGCCATCAGGCGATAGAGCAACGCCAGCAAATCCATGTACATCGCTTTTGTGTATTTCGAACGACGAAACAGTAACGGGATCGCCTTTAACGTCCCTTTGATCGCTTTGCCGTTGTTACCGACAATGAATGCCCCGATCCCCGCACCACCGATGATGACGAATTCAGCCGGTTGATAGAGTGCTCCAAGGTGTCCGCCGGTCATCATGTAACCACCGAAAACTGTACCGAGAACTACCAGGTAACCTAATAAGATAAGCACGACATCATCCTTCCGCTGTTGACTAAAACAGGATGTACAGTCGGGCGAATAACACGTCGGCAAGGCAAAAAAAAGCAGCGGTAATTACTTACCGCTGCTGGAGTGTTTGTCCACACCGTATCGGTTAAACAGCCTGTTCGATCTGTTCATCCAGCAGTTGTGGAATAATATCGGCAGCATTTTGGGAAAGTTTACGTCTTTTTACTGCGCGGGACGGCGGCTGGCACAAACTACAGGCAAAACTTCCCGCAGGCTGATGCGCATGGGTAATAAAATTCCCGCCACAGCAATTACAGGTCGATAATTCAAGCAACCCGCTTTCCACGAAACGCACCAGCGTCCATGCGCGTGTTAACGCCAACAATGGCCCGTCTTCCGCCTGCGGGCACTGTTCCAGATACAGACGGTACGCTTTAATGACCGCATCCACGCCGCTGCACAGACCGGTTTTGAGTAAGAACTGCCAGGCGTTGCAAAACATGGAGGCATGAATGTTTTGCTCCCATGTCATAAACCAGTCCGTTGAAAAAGGAAGCATACCTTTTGGCGGAGGACTGCCGCGTAACTCTTTGTATAATTTGATGAGGCGACCACGACTTAACTGCGTTTCGCTTTCCAGCATTTGCAAACGGGCGCCCAAAGAGATCAATTCCATCGCTAACTGGATATCGCGAGCTTCCTGAACAATGCTTTTTTCACTCATCATCAAGCCCTTTTCTTACGCGCCGCATCATCGGCCTGATTCACATCGTGTAACAGGCGTGTTGAAAGCATGATACCGGTATGAATTTGCTGAAGATCGTCAACGCGAGAATCCTGGGTCAGCTGGGTAACTGTCTGGTGGTTGTCAAAACGGAAATGACATACCAGCTGGTTTGTTTCGGCCAGTTTAACCATTTGTGGAAGAGTCAGAGTACCCAACGTGTTCGCCATCTCTTCACTGATACCAAGGCGGAACATCGCGGATGCTTTGTCCTGAACGATCAGACGCTGTGCAAGGAGTAAATATGACAGATTGATGTCATAAATGTGTTTCAGCAACTCGGATGTATGCATTGTTCCCATCCAGAATAACCAACTTTATTTTTATGCGGTGTAACCGCACCCCGTGATGTCGCCGGGAATCCCCGGTAAAAAAAGCAAAAAGGTCAAATGCATAGCCACGCCCAGGCACCGATGCATACAGTAAAACCCCCCTTAATGGGGTGTCAGGTTTTTACACGTTTACATGATTTATTACAAAATGCCTAAGATTTTTCCTAATTCGACGCAACTCTACTCGTCAGCACGAACACATACAACGGAGCCGGGCTGCGAATTTGAGAAATATGTGATCTAGATCACATAAATCATCCAAATACTTAACATAAATCCATCAGTTGAACTTTTATTTTGATTATTTTTTAGCCTTTCGTTCAGTTTTTCTATTCCAGATACACGAATATGTGCGTAAATAATCACTCATGCGGTATGTTTAGTACCGTTAAAATAACATCTGAAAATATCCCCCTTTCTGAATATTCCTGTCGGGGACGTAAAATAATTTAATCGTTTCTAAACAACCACTTAAATATTAAGCAGGGTTAACCAATAGACGGTATCTATGATGCATAACAAGTTAATTTTTGTTACATCGTAATTAACATTTTGTTTTCATAATTGGTCGATTTAAGTTAAAGCGCGTAATAACGTTTACAATATGCGTTATGCCACTATTCCATTTATAAGAATAATTAATGAATTATTATGATAACCTTCACACTATCGTCACAGGAAAACATTGCAGAATTCGACTAAACAGAGTAAAGCTGAAGAAGAAACCTCATATTCTTGCAATAAGGAGCGAGTTATGAGCTATACGCATATTCTTGTCGCCGTCGCCGTTACCCCCGAAAGTCAGCAGCTGTTAGCGAAAGCTGTCTCCATTGCTCGTCCCGTCAATGCCCGCATTAGCCTGATTACCCTCGCCTCTGATCCCGAGCTGTATAATCAATTCGCCGCCCCCATGCTGGAAGATTTGCGGGAGGTGATGCATGAAGAGACGCAGGATTTTCTCGACAAACTGAGTGCGAAGGCAGACTACCCGATTGAACAAACGTTCATTACTTACGGGGAGTTAAGCGCGCATATTCTGGATGTGTGTCGTAAGCAGCAGGTGGATTTGGTCATTTGCGGCAATCATAATCACAGCTTCTTTTCGCGAGCGTCCTGCTCAGCGAAAAGTGTCGTTAGCGCCAGTGAAGTTGATGTATTGCTGGTTCCGCTTGCCGGTGATTAGCGGGCGTCAGGCAAGCTTTGGGAAGGTGGCGACCTTATTGCGATGCAGCGTTTCAGCGCTACGTGGCGCGACATCCTTTAGGTCGCGAATAAACCGTTGCTGCCAGTGATTAATATCATTTTTAATAATCGTCTCAAGCATTTCCGCGTGGCGTGAAATGCGTTCGGCAAGCGGCATGGTCAACGCGCGGTGGAGCGCTACGGCCACATCATCCCGATCATAAGGGTTAACAATGAGCGCGGACGTCAACTCATTCGCCGCACCGGCAAACTGTGACAAAACGAGAACGCCGGGATTTGCCGGGTCCTGCGCGGCGACAAACTCTTTCGCGACCAGATTCATACCATCCCGCAGCGGGGTCACTAACCCGACATCCGAGTAGCGGAACACCTTCATCAGCAGCTTGCGATCAAAGTGCTGGTTAAGATAGTAGAGCGGCGTCCAGCCAAGCTGTCCATATTTACCGTTGATACGCCCTGCTTCCGTCTCCAGTTGGTGGCGGATATCCTGATAAGCCTGCACTTCACCACGCGAGGTCGGCGCTATTTGCGTATAGCGAATTTTCCCGTGGTGCTGGGGGTATTTCTCCAGCAGCGCTTCATACGCCTGGAAACGCTCCGGTAATCCTTTGGAGTAATCCAGACGCTCGACGGAAAAAATGTTTTGCACATTTTTCAGCTCCGCTTTTAGCTGCGCCAGTTTCGGCGGTAACGGCCCGGAAGCCTGTTGTGCGATCTCGTCAGGTTCAATGCCAATAGGATAGACCTCAGTGCGGAAGGATTTCCCCCATGCCGAATGGCTCTTACTGCCGCGCGTGGTTACTCTGGTCTGGCTTGACAGACTGTCCAGAAACGCCAGGCGGTCGTTTTCCGTCTGGAATCCCAGTAAGTCAAAATCACACAGTTGTTCCAGCAGCGTATCGTGCGGCGGCAAGGCATTGAAAATTTCCGGCGTCGGGAAAGGGATATGCAAGAAAAAGCCGATGCGATTATTCACGCCCCGCTTGCGCAATTCACTGGCAAACGGCAATAAATGATAGTCATGAACCCAGATAATATCGTCATCTTTCAGTAAGGGCAGCAGCTTATCCGCCAGCAGCGCATTCACCCGTGAATACCCTTCCCACGCGGGGCGCTGGAACTGCACCAGATCGAGTCGATAATGGAAGGCAGGCCATAAGACCGCATTCGAAAACTGGCAATAATATTCCTCGTAGTCCTGCTCGCTCAGATTAAAAGACGCCCAGGTCATATTGCCTCGTGTGACCTTTTTTAACGGCTTATCCTCGTTGCCCGTCTCGCCACTCCAGCCGAACCACAATCCGCCCGCCGCTTTCAACGCGCCCAGTACGCCAACTGCCAGGCCACCCGCGCCGCCTTTATTATCCGGGGGAGCAATTCGATTAGATACTACGACTAAACGACTCATAGCCATCTCTCCTGTCATTCATTAATTTTTTTTCTTGTTGTGGATTGTTAATTTCTTCCAGCCAGCGCCAGACCTCAGGAACGCCTGCCAGACGTCCTGTTGCCCGGGTCGCCCCGGCACCCACTTTGACTGAAATCCCTCCCAAATTATTGACGACGTCAAAGCCCGCCTCATCCGTCAAGTCATCGCCCACAAAGACAGGGATACGCCCTGCAAATGGCGCTTCTTGCATAAACGCGGCAATGGCCTCCCCTTTGTTCGCGCCTTTCGGTTTAATCTCCACCACGCATTTACCCGGCTGAAGCGCAAGCTGTGGCCATTTCTGCGTAATGTGCTGCGCCAGCGCCAGCAACGTCGCCTCATGCTGCGGCGCCTGCCGGTAATGCAGCGCAAAGGCCATGCCTTTCGCTTCCAGTTCCGCCCCTGGAAGATTTCCCAGCGCGGCGTGCAGCTGCGCGCTGACATCGCGTGCTATCGCCTGCGGAAGGCGCACGATATGGGTATTACCATTGATGTCACGGCGTTCCGCCCCATGCACCCCGGCAAGGGGAAAGCAAAAGGGGGCTGAGAGCGCATCAAGCTCAGCCATTGAGCGCCCTGAAATCAATGCCAGCGCCCCTGCGTTATGCGTCGAGAGGCGGTGTAACAGCTGGAGAATATTGTGCGGCACCACCACCTGATCCGGGTGTGGTTTAATCTCCGCCAGCGTCCCATCAAGATCGAAAAAATAAGCATAGTTTGCGGACAGTTCGGGGGATACGGTTAACGGTTCTGCCACCCTGTTCTCCTCCTTAATCATCGTTTTTGAGGCGCGCGGATCGGCCCCATTAGCCATGTAAGTATAGACAGTGTGACGCTGCTCGCCATTTAGAAAGACAATAGCCAGCCGGGGTAGCGGCTGGCTATCGGGAGGAGCTAAACTGAATAGTTACGGTTTATTTCATTAAACGGTGCGCTTCGCCTTTTGTTTGTAACGGTCGAAGATTACCGCTGCCAGCAGGATTAAGCCGCGCACGACGTACTGTGCAAAGGGGGAAATGTTCAGCAGGTTCATGGCGTTTTCCACCGTCCCCAGGATCAACACCCCCGCGACCACATATGAGATTTTTCCGATGCCGCCCTTGAGGGAGACACCGCCTAATACGCAGGCTGAAATCACAATCAGTTCATAACCAATGGAGGTCATTGGCTGGCCGCTGGTCATGCGCGATGCCAGGATAATCCCCGCCGCCGCCGACACCAGCCCGGAGAGAACGAAGATAATGATCTTCGTGCGTACTACCGGCACCCCGGCCAGACGCGCCGCTTCTTCATTCCCGCCAATCGCCAGCGTATTGCGGCCAAACGTGGTTTTATTCAGCAATAAACCAAAGATAACCAGGCACCCTACCGTTAACCAGATCGGCGCAGGTAGCCCAAACCAGTTGGCGTACCCGAGGGTGAAGAAGCGCTCATCTTCAATCCCTACCGCTTTACCGTCAGAGATGATATAGGCCAGACCACGAACAATCTGCATCGTGGCGAGCGTGGTAATCAGGGCGTTGATCTTTAAACGCGCGATAACAAAACCGTTCACCAGTCCACAGAGTATGCCCAGCAGCAGCCCGGCCGCCACGCCAATCCACAGGCTTTCGGTCATATTGATGACCACGGCGGTGGTGACGCCGGCACAGGCAATCACCGAGGCGACGGAGAGGTCAAAATCGCCGGACGCCAGACAAAACAGCATCCCACACGCCACCATACCCGACATCGAAATCGCCAGCCCCAGCCCCTTCATGTTGATGAACGTGGCAAAGTTAGGCACAAAGATCGCACACGCCAGGAACAGGACGGCGAACACCACCAGCATGCCGTATTGATCCCAGATACGCCCGAAGCTAAACGGCGACTTAGGTGCGCCAGAACCGGATGTAGTTACAGAAGACATCTTACTCTCCTTTACTCAGGCGACAGCCTGGCTGACTTTAGGCATAGCAAGGCTCAGGGCCTGCCGTTCATCCGCCTGTTCGTGAAGTAATTCACCGGCGATCTCACCTTCACGCATCACCACAATACGGTCGGCAACACCAAGAACTTCCGGCAGATCGCTGGAGGCAAACAGCACGGCCACACCGCGCGCCGCCAGCGCGTAAATAACGTTGTAGATCTCGTGTTTTGCGCCAACATCGATACCGCGCGTCGGCTCATCAAGCAAAATGACCTTCATCTCTTCCGATAACCAGCGTCCCAGAATCGCCTTCTGTTGATTCCCCCCGGAGAGATTCATAATGAGTTGCTCAGCACCTGGCGTTTTTATATTGAGGGAGCGAATATGGTGTTCGGCATTGCTCTCTTCCCAACCGTTATTGATCAGGCACCCGCCCAGCACATGCTTACGTCGGGCGCTGATGTTGATATTGTCGCGAACCGAATGCACAGGAATGATCCCCTCCGCTTTGCGATCTTCCGGGCACAGCATCATGCCCGCCGCAATCGCGTGCGCCGGTTTGCGGATATCAATGGGCTGCTCATCAATGAACACCTGCCCTCCGGTGATGCGCGTTCCGCCGAACAGCCCTTTCATTAATTCACTGCGCCCGGCGCCAACCAGACCAAACAGGCCGACAATTTCGCCGCTGCGTACGGATAAGCTGACAGGCACGCGAACGCCCGGCGCTTTCAACTCTTGCAGCCGCAGCCGCTCTGCGCCACAGGCGCGAGGCTGCCAGCCGTAGATATCGCCGAGATCGCGCCCAACCATCGCCTGAACCAGCGCGTCATGGTTAACCTGCTGCATATCGGTAAATGTTTTAACGTAGCGGCCATCTTTAAACACGGTAATGGCATCGCTCAGTGCAAAGATCTCTTCCATACGGTGCGACACATACAGAATGACGCGCCCTTCTTTGCGCAGTTCGCGAATTACCCGGAACAGGTTCTCGATCTCCCTGGCGGAGAGCGAGCTGGTCGGTTCATCGAAAGCGATAATTTTGGCGTTACGCGCTAACGCTTTCGCAATCTCCACCATTTGCCACTGGCCAATCGAGAGGTATTTCAGCGGGGTATCCGGGGAGATATCCATCCCCAGATGTTGTAACTGAAGACCGGCTTCGTAGTTGAGCAGCGTCCGGTTAACAATCCCCCCTTTATGCGGGAGCTGGCCGAGATAGATATTCTCCGCAACGGTCATTTCCGGCACGAGGTGCAGTTCCTGGTAAATAATGGCGACACCGGCATTCAGTGCAGCCGTGGTGTCGGCAAAGGTCATCTCTTGCCCACGGATCGCCAGCGATCCCGTGGTTGGCGCATAGTTGCCGCTGAGAATTTTTAAGAGTGTGGACTTCCCGGCGCCATTTTCGCCCATCAGCGCATGCACCTGACCGGCATAACAGTCAAAACTGATATCCGTCAGCGCCTTAACGCCAGGGAACGTTTTCCCGATGCCGCGAAATGAGAGATATGGGGTGGGCTGTTGCATAACGTCTCCGTGAGTCAGGATTTTGCCGGATGACGGCGTTGCCTTATCCGGCCTACTGAATACGCAATTCGCAGGCCGGATAAGCCGTTTTCGCGTCACCATCCGGCATTTGTGTTACTTGCCGCCTAAACCTTTTTTCGCCAGTTCTTCTTTGAAGTTGTCACGGGTGATCAGCACCACGTCGGTCACTTCAGTGAATTTTGGCGGTTCCGCATCTTTGGTTACCCAGTTGTAGAGCATTTCACTGGATTTATAGCCGTGTACGTCCGGGCTGGGCAGCAACGAGCCGTAGAATCCTGTCGCCTGCGCTTTTGACAGTTCGCTGATCGCATCCACACCGTTAATGCCGATGCCGATAACGTCCGCCGCCTTAAAGCCCTGACCTTCGGTGGCGCGCACGCCGCCCAGCACGGTGTTGTCATTCATGCCGACAATCAGCCAGTGTTTCACTTCAGGGTGTTGAACCAGCATAGAGTTAGCGGCATCGAATGCGCCGGGAATATCATTGGATTTCGTTGGAACCTGATAGATCTGTTTTTCCGGAAAGCCCGCAGCTTTCAGCGCGTCCATCGAGCCGGATGTGCGGCGACGCGCGGTATCCAGTTCATTAGCGGTAATCGCCATCACCGCCGTTTCCTTTACATCCCAGCCGCGGTTTTGCATCTCCTTATACAGCTCCTGCCCCTGGCGCTCGCCAATTTTCGTGGCCGCCATCATCACCAGCGGTACGGTGTCCATTGGCTTACCTTTCGCGTTGACGAACTGATCGTCCACAGCGATCACCTTCATGTCATACCCACGCGCTTTTGCAACGATCGCTGAACCCAGTTTCGGGTCCGGGGTACAAATAACAAAGCCTTTTGCCCCACTCGCCGCCAGGCTGTCGATGGCGTTCAGGGTTTTCTCACCGTCCGGCACCGCAATTTTAATGACCTCAAAACCCAGATCTTTCCCGGCTTTATCGGCAAATTTCCATTCTGTCTGGAACCAGGGTTCCTCCGGTTGTTTCACCAGAAAACCGAGCTTCATGGTTTCCGCGATAGCGGATTGTGACATAACGGCAGCCAGACCGATGGCTGCCAGCGCTTTAGTAAATTTGTGCATGGTTAACTCCAGCTTTAGCGTTCTTTTATGTAGGGTAAAATCGAACGATTCTTTGTAATTTAGCCGTAAAACAAGGTATTACCTTAAAATCCAAGGATTGATACCCGTGCTGGTGTTAGTTGTAGCGGGAAATTGATTCTCCATAGGAGAGCGGCATCACACCGCAGAATTACAGTAATTGCGTACATAAATTCAGCGGAAAATGACATAAAAAAAGAAGGTTTTGTCAGACAAATAAAAAAGGGGTAGCAGATTAGTCCATAACATCAGCCAGCAAATCCTTGTCCCCGAATGCAAGCGCATCCGGGGAAATATGCTTTACCAGGCATAGTAAATATGATCGGCATGATCGCGAACAGAAGCGTCATCCCCTGACAGACGAGCAGCCAGCGTCAGCGCAAAATCAAAAATATGCCCTAACCCTTTGCCGCTCAAGAGATTGCCATCTTCCACGACCGGCGCATCAACATATTCACCGTCAGTCACATTTTCCCATAGGTCGCCAGAGCAGACGTAACGGCGTCCTTTCAGCAGACCATTGCCCCCCAGCACACGCGCTGCGGCGGAGCAGACCGGACAGATCAGTTTACCCGCAGCGTCATGGCGGGAAACGAAGTCGATCACCTGCGCGCTGGCGGCCAGATTAGCGCTCCCCTGCGGGCCGCCGGGCAAGACGATGGCGTCATACAACGTGTCCAGACGCCCGGCGAGGGTGTTGTCCGCAACCATTGGAATATCGTGATAACTCACTACCGCGCGAGATTCCGCGCAGGCCAGCGTTTCAACATCAATATTCAGGCGACGCAGAATATCAATAGTGACCACGGCTTCTGCTTCTTCGAATCCTGGCGCCAGCAGGACAGCGACCTTTTTCATTTACGACTCCTCGCTTTACTCGTGTTAATCACACCGAAATGACGAATTGTTCATTCGGTTATATTTAAAAAATGGGCAAAAATGATCTGGCGCAAAAAACGTTGTCGATAATTTCGGCCAGAACTGTTTCGCCCGCTAATTATTCGATCCTAACACGCCGGTGTATTTTCTTTTGTGATATGAAACATCATTTCAAAAATAAATATCAATTTAAAATCACGTAAAATCAATCATGTATATCAACATCCGTTATATTCTTACATTCTCCGTCAGCGATATACCTTCAGCAAACTGTAAAAAAATATAAACATTTGGATTTAAGGATTTTCTTATAGCCGTACTGGCGCTATGCTTATTTTCGATCGGCAACGGAATCAGCTTTTTGATCACATAAAGGACCGGCAGAACGGATTTATTCTGCTAACAGTATTCATTGCGCATACATGAGTAACGCGCATCACCCTTTCTGGAAATAAGGATATTGATATGGCGACAGCTGGAATGGTTCATAAGCTCAACACCCAAATGAACCTTGAGTTTTACGCATCTAACCTCTACCTCCACCTGAGCGACTGGTGTTTTGACCACAGTCTGACCGGCACGGCGACCTTTCTTCGTACCCAGGCGCAGGGAAACGTGACCCAGATGATGCGCATGTTCAATTTTATGAAGAACGCAGGCGCCAACCCCATCGTGAGAGCCATTGATGTTCCCGGCGAAGAGTTAACCTGTCTTGAAGAGTTATTTCAAAAAACGCTGGATGAGTATCAGCAACGCGCCAGTACGCTCTCACGCTTAACCGACGAAGCCAAAGCAATGAATGACGCGCCAACGCTCAACTTTCTCCACGACCTGGAAAAAGATCAGCAGCAGGATGGCGTTCTGTTACAGACGATTCTCGATGAAGTTCGCAGCGCAAAACGCGCGGGATTGTGTATGGTGCAAACGGACAAACACTTACTCAACGTCGTCAACTATCAACACCACTAACCGCTATATTGCCACGACGTTACGCCTCCCGTGCCGGGAGGCTGTTACGCAGTCGCTTTACTTTAGTGCGCTTCGTCCTGCGGCGTGAATTTCAGCTCAATCAACGCAATCGCCTTTTGAATGGCCCGCATAGTAACCGGGTCCGCTGCGGCAGGGTGGCTGGTAAAATCGATGTTTTTCAACTGGCTGGACATCTTCTCCCGAACTTCAACCGGGGCAATAACGTCAATAACATCCAGAATCTGTTTGATAACTAACTGGCAGGCAACAACGTCAGAGACCAGTTCCTGATCGGCGTTCAGTGGTTGGGACATAGTAAGCTCCTTATAGAAAGGCCGCCATAGTACCCATTCAGGAGAAGAAACGGTAGCAAAGCAAACGCGGTAAGCCGGATAAACGCCGCGTTATCCGGCTTACATGACACATTAACCGAGAATGTCGCGAACGAACGCTTCGATCTCTTTATCCTGGCAATTGTCAAAGAAACACTGCTGGAAACGTGGGCCGGAGACCGCCGTTTTCACCAGTTCAGGATCGATGGCGCGCAGCGTATCCAGATAGTTTTCTTTCACCACCGCCGCTTTCACCTGGTTCAGAATGCCCGCGTTACGTACCTGCGGTTCTTTACGTTCTGGTGGATACCCTTCCCCGTTACGGCCGGTGAATGCTTTTTCAAAGATGAAACGCACATTCAACTCCGCACCCCAGCCAAAGCCTTTTGCGAATGGCAGAGAAAGCGCATTACCGTTGTTAATCTGCGCAAACAGGAACGCATCCGCCGGGTCGATGCAGTAGCCGCACACCACGCCCGGATGAATGTTCAGCGACATCAGCGCGCCCTGCCCGGTGCCACAACCCGTCACAACAAAATCCACCGCTTTGGCGTTAAGCAGAATGCTGGCCATAATACCAAGGTGGATATAAGTCAGATGATGGTCGTTTTCATCGCTCATCCCGACGTTGAAAACAGGGAATCCCTTTTCATCCGCTACCGCTTTAAGCTCGCGATGAATGGTGGCATTTTTACCTGCCTGGCTGTTTTCCATCATCAGTGCAATTTTCATTCTGTCTTCTCCTGAATGCGTCGCGGGAAATCCCGCCGTGAGTCGTTGACGTATACGTCACATTACTATCTCGCAAACATACTTTCAAATTTAGTGAAAAATGGTTTTAAAAAATTAAGATGTGCTCACACTTTTCCCGTATCGCACAAAGAGCCGGTGTCGTTGGGATTAATCATGGGCAATTCTTAAGCTATTCAGGCCATTGAATGTCTACTGTTCAAGATAGGATGTGCTGTCACCGGATTCTCAGAGCGATATTATGAAAACCTTTATCCTTGGCCTCTCACTCATAGCCCTGACGGGATGTACCCTCACCAAGCAAGCGCAGGTCAGTGAAACCAACCCGACAAGCGGGATTGTCCGCCTCAGTTATAACCAGGCGATGATGCAAACGGCGCGCGCGGATGATTATGTTGCGCACGGTACGGCGACACGCGAATGTCAGCAGATGGGATACGCCAACGCCATCGCATTCGGTCAGCCAGTGTCAACCTGTAGCGTTTATGCCGGTTCGCTGTGCATGAACACCAGAATCACGCTGTCTTATCAGTGTCAGGGCGTAGCCATCCAGCCAATATCCGCTGGCGGGTATTAATATCTTTAGCCAGCATGACGCTGCTGGCTTTAATTATTCTCATTGTATATTTTTATATTTAATAGCGTTAATGCGTTTTATTCCCATTCGCATTTTTAATAATTAAATTTATTATTTTACCTTTTGCAAATAATTAAATAACAAATTATAGTGACGCCACATCAACGTATAATGATTCTTTGTGGAGCGGAACCATGCTGAAAACAGAAATGATCGACAAACTGAATGAGCAAATGAACCTTGAATTATATTCTTCTCTGCTCTACCAACAGATGAGCGCATGGTGCAGCTACCATAGCTTTGAAGGGGCGGCAGCGTTCCTGCGTCGTCACGCGCAGGAAGAGATGACGCATATGCAGCGCCTGTTCGATTATCTGACCGATACCGGTAGCTTACCGTGCATCAATACGATCTCTTCGCCTGCTGCCGAATATGCTTCACTGGATGAACTGTTCCGCGCCACCTACGAACACGAACAATTAATTACGCAGAAAATTAATGAACTGGCGCATGCCGCGATGACCAACCAGGATTATCCGACATTCAACTTCCTGCAATGGTATGTCGCTGAACAGCATGAAGAAGAGAAGTTATTTAAATCTATTATTGATAAATTAACGCTGGCAGGGAAAAGCGGTGAAGGTCTGTACTTCATCGATAAAGAACTGTCTACGCTTGATACCCAAAACTAAAATTAAACGGTGAGGCTCCCTCACCGTTTACGCTCAATGGCGGCAGATCTTGCTTTCGTGCGTAGAGAAGCCGTCATCCTTCGCAATAAACTTACCCTTCGCCGCCAGAAACGCCACCAGCTCCGCCGCCGTCATATCAGCAGCCGAACAGGTATGAAAACGCGCCTGTTCACCAAAACGCGCCGTAATCGCCGCTTCCAGGCTGGCATTCGAATACTGCTCGCCTGACTCAATCATCATATTCAGCACTTCGTGGCCGTGAATAGAATCCATACATCCTCCTCAATAAAGCCTGTAGCCTACCGGGAGCCGGCGAATACCGCTTTGCGCTAACGCAGGTTTACATGCACAGCCGATGCAATCGTGGTGGCGCACGCCTTCATGCCAATTTTCGTAAACAATGGTATACACATGTTGTAACGGTCATTTGACGAAAATAATGTTATGCCTTACCCTGCGCCGCAGATATAACCGTTGATTATCTCTGGGACAGAGGAAAGCGTGAAAAATAGAACTCTGGGTAGTGTTTTTATCGTAGCGGGCACCACTATCGGCGCCGGTATGCTGGCGATGCCGTTGGCCGCCGCTGGCGTTGGTTTCAGCGTCACACTGGCGTTATTGATTGGGTTATGGGCATTAATGTGCTACACCGCGCTGTTGCTTCTGGAAGTATATCAGCACGTTCCGGCAGATACCGGGTTAGGAACGTTGGCAAAACGCTACCTCGGACGTTATGGGCAATGGATCACCGGCTTTAGCATGATGTTTCTGATGTATGCGCTCACAGCGGCCTATATCAGCGGGGCTGGCGAGCTGCTGGCCTCAAGCATCAGCGACTGGACGGGCGCCGATATGTCTCCGGCGATGGGCGTTTTGCTGTTCACCGTGGTTGCCGGTGGCGTCGTGTGCGTCGGAACCTCGCTGGTCGATCTGTTCAACCGCTTTCTCTTCAGCGCCAAAATTATCTTCCTGGTCGCCATGCTGGCGCTGCTGATGCCGCATATTCATAAAGTGAATCTGCTTACGCTGCCGCTGCAACAGGGTCTGGCGTTATCAGCAATTCCGGTCATTTTTACGTCGTTCGGTTTTCACGGCAGCGTACCCAGCATCGTCAGCTATATGAACGGTAATATTCGCAAACTGCGATGGGTATTTATCACCGGTAGCGCAATCCCGCTGGTGGCATACATTTTCTGGCAGCTTGCCACGCTCGGCAGTATCAACTCCTCTACCTTTATGGGCTTGCTGGCCGATCATGCCGGGTTAAATGGCCTGTTGCAGGCCTTGCGTGAGGTGGTTGCCTCGCCGCACGTTGAACTGGCGGTGCATCTGTTTGCCGACCTGGCGCTGGCGACATCGTTTTTGGGTGTGGCGCTGGGATTATTTGATTATCTGGCAGATCTGTTCCAGCGACGCAACACCGTCGCCGGGCGTCTGCAAACCGGCGCAATTACCTTCCTGCCGCCACTGGCGTTCGCACTCTTTTACCCACGCGGCTTTGTGATGGCGCTGGGATACGCTGGCGTCGCGCTGGCGGTGCTGGCATTGCTGATCCCTTCCCTGCTCGCGTGGCAAAGCAGGAAGCATAATCCGCAGGCAACGTATCGCGTAGCGGGCGGCGTTCCGGCATTAGCCCTCGTCTTTACCTGTGGGATAGTGGTGATCGGCGTACAATTCTGTATCGCTGCCGGGCTGCTGCCTGAAGTGGGATAAAACAAAAGGGGCGCTAAGCCCCTTTTTTGTGTTTAGTGCAGACAGCACTGTTTATATTTTTTACCGCTGCCGCAGGGGCAAGGATCGTTGCGCCCTACCTTTACTTCCGCTCTTACCGGCACCTGCACCGGCGCTTCCTGCGGGTGCGCCATCCAGTACGCGTGTAAATCCAGGGCCGCCAGACGAATCGCGTTAACGCTCTCCTCAAACGCTTCTGGTGACATTTTTTCAACCACGGCGAAGTTCTCTTCCGTACCGTGCAACGCAATGGCTTTCAGCGCGGGTTGTAGCGTATCCGGTAAGGTGGACCAGTCAGAGAGCGCGACCCCGCGCATATAGCCAAAGCACCACTCTTCCACGATGGTCAGCTCATGACCTTCGACTTCACGCAGACCGAACAGCGGTTCAAACTGTTCCGGGAACTCATTAAGCCTGTCTGCCGTATCCGCCATATGCTGAAACGCCAGTTCCATAAAACGCGTCATCTCCTTTTCAGAGGACCAGCGCGGAACATATTGCGCCCCCCCCCATACCGCGACCAGCCATTGCTCTGGCTCAATCTCATACGGCGAACTGAGTACAGCCGTCAGTAAACCATCCAACTCTGACACATCCAGAATCGCGTGATCGGTATTGTACTTTGTCAGTACATCATCCAGCCATTCCAGCTCGCTTTCGTTTAACGGTCCTGTTTTCATAACGCTTTTCCTCAGTGAAATACTCTCGCCCGCAATTATCTTACATGGCTGACGAAGTAAGGGATACTTATTGGGGAAGGAATGGCAGACAAGATCATCAGCGAACAGATGACAGACACAAAAAAACCACCCGGAGGTGGTTTTACGACACTGCTTATTGCTTTGATTATTCTTGTCTTTCCCATGGTACCCGGAGTGGGACTTGAACCCACACAGCGCGAACGCCGAGGGATTTTAAATCCCTTGTGTCTACCGATTCCACCATCCGGGCTCGGGAAGAAAGTGGAGGCGCGTTCCGGAGTCGAACCGGACTAGACGGATTTGCAATCCGCTACATAACCGCTTTGCTAACGCGCCATATTCTTCAGGCTTTTCAGCCGGACACCCGCTATTGCCGATGTCTTTAAACTGGAGCGGGAAACGAGACTCGAACTCGCGACCCCGACCTTGGCAAGGTCGTGCTCTACCAACTGAGCTATTCCCGCATCATCAAGTAACTTTGTTAATCACTTGATTTTGTTATCGTCTGGCAACCTGCGCCGCCGTTCGATGCGTTGCATTCTACTTACCTGACGCAACGAGTCAACGATATTTTTCGCCACCCACGATCGTTTGCTGAAATTTGCGGCGAAACGATCACTGATCAAGCAAATCCCCGCGTGCAGCGCTCAAATACTGGAACATAGACCACAGCGTCAGCACGGCAGCAACGAAGAAAAGCGCGATCCCGGCATATTCCACCCAAATGTTTGGACGCCACAGCAGCCACGCCAGCGCCGCCATTTGCGAGGTGGTTTTCACTTTGCCGATCCAGGAGACCGCCACGCTGCTGCGTTTGCCCAGCTCGGCCATCCATTCACGCAGCGCGGAAATAATAATTTCACGCGCAATCATGGTCGCGGCAGGCAGCGTCACCCACCAGCTGTGATAATGCTCCGTCACCAGCACCATGGCGATCGCCACCAGCACCTTATCCGCCACCGGATCAAGGAACGCGCCAAAACGCGTACTCTGGTTCCAGCGACGCGCCAGAAAACCGTCGAACCAGTCGGTCACGGCGGCGATACAGAAGATTAGCGCGGTAACGAAGGGAGCCCATGTAAATGGCAGATAAAACACCAATACAAAGAATGGGATCAGAATGACGCGAAACAGCGTGAGCAACGTAGGGATATTAAATTGCATAGTGACGGGTAACTATCTGTTGTCAGAGAAATTACCCCTATGTTGCTACAGAGACCTCAATGTTTCAACGAGTAGAAGATCTTTTCTGCCAGACCTTGCGAAATACCCGGCACTTTTGCAATTTCCTCAACACTCGCGTTACGTAGTCCTTGCAAACCGCCCATATATTTCAACAGCATTTGTCGACGTTTTGGCCCGACGCCTTCGATAGTTTCCAGCGTGCTGGTGTTTTTCACCTTCGCCCGTTTTTTGCGGTGCCCGCTGATGGCGTGATCGTGCGATTCATCGCGGATATGCTGAATAACGTGCAGCGCAGGCGAATCCGGCGGCAGGCTAAAGCCCTCCCCTTCGGGTTCAAAGAACAACGTCTCCAGACCGGCTTTACGATCGGCGCCTTTAGCAACGCCCAACAATAAAGGATGATTTTTATCCCACGGCACATCCAGTTCAGCAAAAACGGTCTTCGCCTGACCAAGCTGGCCTTTACCGCCATCAATCAGGATAACGTCAGGAATCTTACTTTCTTCAATCGCCTTGCCATAGCGTCGGCGCAGAACCTGATTCATCGCCGCATAATCATCGCCCGGCGTAATTCCGGTAATGTTGTAGCGACGATACTCCGCACGCAGCGGCCCGTTAGCGTCAAAAACCACGCAGGAGGCCACCGTCTGTTCTCCCATCGTGTGGCTGATGTCAAAACACTCCATCCGCTTCACCGCAGGCAACTTCAGCACGCTTGCCAGCGCGGTCAGACGCTGCGTGATCGTTGATTGCTGCGACAGTTTGCTGATCAGCGCCGTCGCGGCATTGGTTCGCGCCAGCTTCAGGTAACGAGCGCGATCGCCGCGCGGTTTGGTCTGCACATTAATGCGCCGCCCGGCCAGTTCGGACAAAGAATCCGCCAGCAGCGTTTTATCGCTCAGGTTGAAATCCAGCAGGATCTCTCCTGGCAGCGTGCGCATCTGGCTGCCTTGCAGATAGAACTGGCCGACGAACGTTTCCACCACTTCGCCCAGTTCCGTCCCGTTCGGCACTTTCGGGAAATAGCTACGGCTGCCCAGCACCTTGCCCTGGCGGATAAAAAGCACATGCACACAGGCCATACCCGCATCGAACGCCACGCCGATAACGTCCAGATCGTCGCCGGTATTGGAGACAAACTGTTTCTCAGTAACGCGGCGCACAGCCTGAATTTGGTCGCGTATGCGCGCGGCCTCTTCAAATTCCAGATTCTGGCTGGCTTTTTCCATTCGGGCGATCAATTGGGTCAGAACCTGATCGTCTTTCCCGGATAAAAACAGCCGAACGTACTCCACCTGCTGCGCATACTCATCTTCACTCACCAGTCCTTCTACGCACGGCCCGAGGCAGCGGCCAATCTGATATTGCAGACAAGGACGCGAGCGGTTGCGGTAGACGCTGTTTTCGCACTGACGAATGGGAAAGACTTTTTGCAGCAGGGCCAGGGTTTCACGCACGGCATACCCGTTCGGGAACGGGCCAAAGTATTCACCTTTGGCATGTTTCGCCCCGCGATGCATTGCCAGGCGTGGATGGGTGTCACCGCTGAGAAAGATGAAAGGATAGGATTTATCATCGCGCAATAACACGTTATAGCGCGGTTGATACAATTTGATGTAGTTGTGTTCGAGCAATAGCGCTTCGGTCTCGGTGTGCGTCACCGTGACATCAATTTGCTGAATTTGCGCAACCAATGCTTCGGTTTTTCGCGAAGCAAGGTTGCTGCGGAAATAGCTGGAAAGCCGTTTTTTCAGGTCTTTCGCTTTACCGACATAAATAACCGTACCACCGGCATCATACATACGATAAACGCCGGGTTGGCTGGTCACGGTTTTTAAAAATGCTTTCGCATCAAACAGAACACTCACTAGCTTGTTAACGTCTCCGCATTACACAGGCCGTGGCGAATTGCCAGGTGAGTCAACTCAACATCACCATGAATGTTTAGTTTACTGAACATTCTGTAGCGATAGCTGTTCACCGTTTTAGGACTGAGATTCAGTTGTTCCGAGATCTCATTAACCTTCTGGCCCCTGGTGATCATCAGCATAATCTGCAACTCGCGTTCAGACAAACTGGCAAAAGGCGTTTCTGTTTTCTCAGGCTCAATCTGGCTCAGCGCCATCTGTTGAGCGATATCTGAAGCAATATAACGCTGCCCGGAAAAAACCGAACGAATCGCGCTGACCACTTCCTGAGGCGCAGCGCCTTTACTCAGATACCCTGCGGCTCCGGCCTGCATGACTTTCGCCGGTAGCGGGTTTTCCGTATGGATCGTCAGCATGATCACTTTAATATCAGCGCTTGAGCGGGCAATTTTGCGCGTCGCCTCAAGACCGCCGATTCCGGGCATGTTCATGTCCATCAGCACAACGTCGACGGTGTTCGCGCGGCACCACTTTACGGCGTCCTCGCCACAACAGGCTTCACCGACAACCTTTATGCCCTTTATATCTTCCAGAATGCGTCGTATCCCTGCGCGCACCAGTTCGTGGTCATCAACAAGAAGAACGTTGATCAAAGGAATATCTCCAGAATAGGGATAACGCTACTGATAGTTAATCGACCCTATATTAGCGGGTTTTATCTCAACTTTGAAACGTAAAAAACGTGGGGCATTCGATTTTGCTCTCGTTTTTGGAAATTAGATTGTACGCTTCGTGGAAACTCCCACAGCTAACGGCCTTTTTTTACCCTCTATTTCTGCATAATAGTTTCAGAATAGTGACAAAAAATTCACTCACTTCCGTCGAAATGCTAAATAGGCAAGCAAGTTTGTAACAATAATTAACGCGTGAAATACGCGAGGTAAACAAAAAAATGAGGAAAATATATGCCTCGCAAGGCGTTGTTTATTTTAATGGCGCTGGTTTGATTTGCGATCAAAAAACAACCACTGCTATTTTTGGCGCAGCTTATGGTATACTCCGCCGCCTTAACATTTGCCATCGCACTTTTTCACTGAAACATAACGAGGAAAATAAATGAGTACGCCTGATTTTTCCACTGCCGAGAATAATCAAGAACTGGCCAATGAAGTCACCTGCCTGAAAGCCATGTTGACCCTGATGCTACAGGCAATGGGGCAAGCCGACGCAGGGCGCGTGATTCTTAAGATGGAAAAACAGATCGCGCAGATTGAAGATGAAACGCAGGCCGCGGTATTTTCCAGCACTGTTAAGCAAATTAAACAAGCTTACCGCCAGTAACAGGAAACCGGCTGAGAGTGAAACTTTCAGCCGGTTTTGCGTCTGGCACGCAGAACATTCGTTTTTTCAGATCAGGCCCGTCGCGGCCGCATAGCAGGCAATCTGCGTTTTATTCGGCGCGTTAAACTTTTTCTGCATGTTTTTCTGATGAAAGTTAACGGTGTTCTCTGAGATTGACAGAATCATCGCGATCTCTGATGACGTCTTTCCTTCCGCCGTCCACTTCAGGATCTCTTTCTCTCGCTTACTGAAGCGCATTTCTGGCGTCATCACCATTTCATCCTCCAGCCGCGTCAGCGCCGACAGGCTCTCACGCACCAGCAGTTGCAACCGGAGTTCAATTTCATCATGTGCAAACGGCGCATGGCGGGCGCTCGCCCGGGAGACAGAGAGGAAGCCCAGCGCCCGATTCGGCAGCATCAGGCATTGCGTCGCCCCCCGGCGTAGACCGTGCGCGCGCGCCGCGTCCCATAGCGACTGCGCTTCGCTAAATAAGGCATCATTCCATGCCAGATGCCCCTGGCGGAAATTTTCCGGCTTTAATACCGGATCAATAGAGAAATAGTTTTCAGACTGATAATGCGCCACCCACGCTTGCGGGTACGTGGTGTGAACGGAGATTTTTGGCCGCGTAAACGGGACGGGATGGCGAACGCACAGCGCATAATAATCATATTCAAGCTGCTGTGTCTGATGTTGTAATTCAGTGTAGACATCTTCTGCCGTCGCCATTTCCTGAAAGCGTACCAGCATACTCCGTCGCCAGGTGAAGAAATCATTTTCCTGCATACTAAACGGTAACACCCCTGAGATTGATAATCATTATAATGTTTAAAACAAGCTAACACATAAATGAAGTTTATATGTAGAAAATATCGGTCAGATGGCGAATTACTTGAGGTGTGTTTCACCCGGCAGGAGAACACAAAGGGATTACGGCTATAATCAGGCGGGTATTATTGATATTTATTTAAATACACTCGCCCAAAACGGGATTATTTCAGGCGAGTGCGCAAAAACACTTATTGCATCAGGAACTTCTCAAGAAACTGACGCGTGCGTGGTTGCTGAGGATTGGCAAATAACGGTTTGGCCGCGCCCTGCTCCACAATGCGCCCTTGATCCATAAATATCACCCGGTCAGCCACGTCGCGCGCAAAGCTCATTTCATGCGTCACAATGACCATCGTGCGCTTTTCCTGCGCCAGCTGGCGTATCGTACTGAGCACCTCCCCCACCAGCTCAGGGTCGAGCGCGGAAGTCGGTTCATCAAACAAAATCACCTCCGGGCGCATCGCCAGCGCGCGGGCAATCGCCACACGCTGCTGCTGCCCGCCGGACAGACGACGCGGATAGCTGGTCTCTTTCCCGGCCAGTCCTACCTTCGCCAGCAGTTCCCGCGCTAATGCCGTTGCTTCGGCTTTGGGCTCGCCTTTCACAATCACCGGCCCTTCAATGATGTTCTCCAGTACGGTACGGTGCGGAAACAGATTAAAGTTCTGGAATACGAACCCCACATGCTGACGCAACTGGCGAATTAGCCCTTTTTGCTTGTTTAACGAGCTTGCGGTATCAATGGTAATGTCGCCCACTTTGATGGTGCCCGCCTCAGGCTGCTCCAGCAAATTAATGCTGCGCAACAGCGTTGTTTTACCGGAACCGCTGGGGCCGATAATCGCCACCACCTCACCAGGTTTCACCTCCAGGTCGATGCCGTGCAACACCGTCTGACCGTGGAACTTTTTCACCAGGTTTTTAACTTCAATCGCACTCATTTTGGATCTCTCTCCTGGCGGTTAAGCTGCTCTTCAAAATAGTTTTGCAGCGCGGAAAGTACCGTCGCCATCACCCAGTAGATCAGCGATGCCGCCAGATACATGGTGAAGACTTCCAGCGTACGCGAGGTAATCAGCTGCGCCTGACGGAACAGTTCCGGCACCTGAATCGTCGCGGCCAGGGAGGTATCTTTCACCAGGCTGATGAAACTGTTGCTCAGCGGCGGCAACGCCACGCGGGCGGCCTGCGGCAAAATCGCGCGACGCAGCGTTTGCCACGGCGTCATACCGATACTTGCCGCGGCTTCCCACTGACCTTTGTCGATAGAAGAGATCGCCGCACGCAGCGTTTCCGAAGTGTAGGCTGCGGTATTCAGCGACAGGCCAATCATCGCCGCCGGGATCGGGTCCAGCTCAATGCCAAACTGCGGCAGGCCGTAGTAGATCATAAAAAGCTGGGCAATCAGCGGCGTACCGCGAAAAATGGAGATATAAAAACGCGCCAGCCAGCGGACAGGCAGCAGGGGCGACATGCGCATCAGCGCGAGAATGAAGCCCAGCAGCAGGCCGAAAAACATCCCGCCAATACTCAGCTGTAGCGTAAACACCGCACCTTTAAGCAGATACGGCAGCGAGTCAATCACCAGTTGGATACTTTCTTGCATGAGTGTTTTTCTACCCGGAAGTTACACGTGAGGATGGTAGGCAAACAGCGCTGGCGCCCCACCGGTATGAATAAAGAGAATCGGACCTTCATCGTTGAAGCGCTTCTGGCTGATGCCATCGATCAGGCCCGCCATCGCTTTCCCCGTATAGACCGGGTCAAGCAGAATGCCTTCCAGGCGCGCCAGCAGCTTCACGGCCTCCATCCCCTCTTCATTCGGCGTTCCGTATCCCGGCGCGAAATAGTCGTCCCACAGCAGGATGTCCGCCGAGGCGGTCAGTTCCAGCTCTTTAGCAATCGCTTGTTGTAGCGTAACCACTTTGGGCTTCTGATCGATAACCTTGCGCGACACGGTCACGCCGATCAACTCAACATCTGGCATCAGTTGTTCCAGACCTACCGCCAGCCCGGCGTGCGTACCGGCGCTTCCCGACGCCACCACAACGGAGGACAGCTGTACCGCGCCCTCGCACTGTTGGGCGATTTCCAGCGCGCTTTCCACGTATCCCATTGCGCCTAATGGGCTGGAGCCGCCGACCGGAATCACATACGGCCTGAACCCCTGCGCCTCAATACGGGTCGCCAGTTCCTGTAGCTGGGCGTCAGGATCGGTCAGCGCGTCGCACATCTCAATTTGCGTGTTAAAAAGATCCAGCAGCAGACGATTGCCGTTGGTCAGGTAGTTTTCCGCCGTCGTACCGATGGGATTTTCCAGTAACGCAACGCAGTGTAATCCCAGTTTTGCCGCTACCGCCGCCGTCTGGCGAACGTGGTTCGACTGGATGGCGCCCGCCGTAATCAGCGTATCCGCGCCTTCACGCAGCGCATCGGCAGCCAGAAATTCAAGCTTACGCAGTTTATTCCCGCCCATCGCCATCGGCGTTACGTCATCGCGTTTAATGAAAATGTCGCGACCCAGATAATCAGATAAACGCGGCAGGTATTCGAGTGGCGTTGGTGCGCCAATAAATTCCAGGCGTGGGAACCGCGTTAAATTATGCAGTGGCATAAAGCCTCCGGTATTCATTGTTGTGATGTTCTTTTTATTATGCACGTTCAAACGGATGAAATAAAAAAGGCGCCGTATTAAAGCGCCTTTTTTTGCAATTATGACGATTATTTAGTCACATCTGCGCCAAACCATTTCTCAGACAGCGCTTTCAGCGTGCCGTCTTTCTGCATATCGGCAATGGCGCCATCTACCGCTTTCAGCAGATCTTCATTGCCTTTACGCAGCGCCACACCGGCTTCCTGACGGGAGAACGCTTCGCCGGTAACGGCCAGCGTGTCTTTGGTTTTCTTCACCAGATCCAATGCGGCCAGGCGATCCACCAGAATAGCGTCAATACGGCCTACGCGCAGATCCTGGTATTTCGTCGGATCGTCATCATAGGTGCGAATGTCTACACCCTGTACGTTCTGGCGCAACCACTCTTCGTAGTTTGTTCCCAGACCAACGCCGACTTTCTTACCTTTCAGGTCAGCCGCCGTTTTGATGCTGCCTTCATTGCCTTTTTTCACCAGCGCCTGAATACCAGAAATGGTATAAGGTGTTGAGAAGTCGTATTTTTTCTTACGTTCGTCGGAGATGGTGACCTGGTTGATAACCACATCAATACGTTTGGAATCCAGCGACGCCAGCATACCGTCCCATTTGGTCGGTTTCAGCGAGGCTTTTACGCCGAGGTGTTTCGCCAGTTCTTCTGCGAACTCCACTTCAAACCCGGTCAGTTTGCCGTCATCACCCTGGAAACTGAACGGCGGGTAAGTCCCTTCCAGGCCTACCAGCAGCGTGCCGCGCTCTTTTACTTTGTTTAACAGACCTTCATCTGCATAACTCTTCACGCTCATCCCGGCGACAAGTGCAACTGCCATCACACCCATCAGAGCCTGACGTCCCAGAAGTGCTAATTTCATAGTTACCCCGAATGTTGTCATTGATGACCGTAGTGTAGAGGGTTTGCTGCTAATCACAAACACGACTCCGCTACATGTTATTCATTTTTAATATATATCAGAAGTAGCCATCCGGGATGATTTCTGCATCTGTCCGGCATGCGTATGCGTTTTATACTGTTCGTACTTACGCAGCGCGATCCGATAGTTATTGGTGCTGGTTTCGGGTAACCACGGGGCCAGGTTTTCATCAAGAAAACCTTCCTGTAGCAGGTCGTGAGAGATGTTCTGTTCGGTGAGATGGTTGCCCAGGCGACGCAGGCGTACGACATATTCACGCACGGTGCCGTGGCTCATTTCGGTTTGCTCAAACAAAAATTGTTTAAAACCGATGATGTCAAAGAAGTCACTCTGCTCTTTGCAGTGCAGATCGCCGCAGAAACGGCACAGCGCCGACCACTCCTTCTGCTCCTCCTGCCATTGTGCGTCGTCCATCAGCGTATCCAGGCGGGAAATCGCGATTTTATTGACAATCTGCCCCCGGCGAACCAACGTGATCCTGTCGAGCAATTTATGGCAATGAGCGCAATGCGTCTGGCTGTGTTTAAAGTCTTTGAGGTAGCGGCTTAGTGGCCGTCTTTTAGATTGCTGCACCGTCATGAGAACTCCTGGTAGTCAATACGTTGTGCGGCACTATTAAGGGGCGACGACGATCGCCCTTTATAACTTACCCAGCTTGGTGCGTAGACGTTTGATGGCCTGGCTGTGCAACTGGCTTACCCGTGACTCGCCGACTTCCAGCACCGCGCCAATCTCCTTCAGATTGAGCTCTTCCTGGTAATACAGCGTCAACACCAGCTGTTCGCGTTCTGGCAACGATTCAATCGCATCCATCACACGCTGGCGTAAATTGCTCTCAAGGAGCTGTTGTAACGGGTTTTCCTGCTGGTGTTCTTCCGTCACCAGCTCAATGCTATCGCCATGCTCTTCCCGCCACTCGTCATAAGAGAAGAGTTGGCTGTTATTGGTATCAAGCAACATCTGACGATACTCTTCCACAGGAATCGCCAGCCGCTCCGCCACCTCAGTTTCCGTCGCGTTGCGCCCTAATTCCTGCTCCAGTTGCCCCATCGCCTGCGCCACTTCGCGAGCATTGCGCCGGACGCTACGCGGCACCCAGTCACGGCTGCGTAGTTCATCCAGCATCGCTCCACGAATACGCTGCACTGCGTAAGTGGTAAATGCCGTTCCTTGCAGAGCGTCATATCGGTCAACTGCATTCAATAACCCGATACCGCCCGCTTGTAGCAGATCGTCCAGTTCCACGCTCGCCGGCAAACGCACCTGCAGGCGCAATGCTTCGTGACGCACCAGCGGTACATAACGCTGCCACAGCGAGTGTTTATCCATTACACCTTCAGCGGTATACAGTGAATTCACGATAAACAGCCCTGCGTTAGTTGAGTTATCGGCATGATTATCCGATTCTGGAGGGGTTTTAATCGGGTGAATAGTGGGTGAAATGAGGGGTTATTTGGGGGTTACCCGTAAAAGCCAGATAGAAAAAACCCCGCCGAAGCGGGGTTTGCGCGATAAATATGAATTAACGCAGCAGGGACAGCACGTTCTGAGGAACCTGGTTGGCCTGCGCCAGAACAGAGGTACCCGCCTGTTGCAAAATGTTTGCACGAGACATGTTGGATACTTCAGTCGCGTAGTCAGCATCTTCAATACGGCTACGAGCTTCAGACAGGTTATTTACGGTGTTGCCCAGGTTGGTGATAGCAGAATTGAAACGGTTTTGTACCGCACCCAGATCGGAACGTAAATCAGCGACTTGCGCCAGGGCGGCATCAATTTTCGCCAGCGGACTTTCAGTTTTGGTTGCAGCCACTTCGTTCAGTTCAGTACCTGACTGGAAGTTATGACCTTTAACATTCGCTGCAAGGTACTGTTTGTCGTCAACAGTAACCACTTCTGTTTTACCGTTCACTCCGCCAAACTGGACAGCCGCTTTCGCAGAGGCACCGGCATCATCAGTGTAATCAACGGTTTTAGCGGTGATTTTGCCTGTTTTCTCGTCATAATCCGCCGCATAGAACTTACCATCTACTTTCAACGCATAACCGCCGTCAATAGATTTGCCGTTTTTGTCTTCAAAGGACATTTTCACCAGGGAGGTGTTAGCGGCAGTCGCACCAGTCACGCCCGCAGCCACCAGATCGGCTGCCGCATCAGTGGTATCGATGGTGTTGGCTTCTTGCACATTAGCTACGGCAGTTGTTTCGGCCAGAGTCACGGTAGTTTCTTTAGCGCCGATAGTAATGGCACCCGTACCAGCATCTACGGTTGCTTTATACAGACCATCACCATTCGTACCACCGGTAGAACCTGTAATATTGACGTAATAGTTGCCATCTTTGAACTGAATAGTTCCAGCACCACCATCACCCGCAGCAGTCCCCGCTGCAGCTTCTAGTTCACCAGCAGTCGGTGCAGTAATAGCCTGTGTACCATCGTGATAACCCGTTGCGTTAACTGCAGTATCTACTTGCTTGTAGGCATCCTGTACGCTCAGGCTATCAAGGCCCAGCGTTTTGGAATTAATTTCTTTCAGGTTAATATCAATGGTTTCGCCATCGTCAGCACCAACCTGAATAGTCAGAGTGCCTTCTTTTGCCAGCACTTTCACGCCGTTGAACTGAGTTTGACCAGATACACGGTCAATTTCATTCAGACGTTGGGTAATTTCGGCCTGGATGGAGTCCAGGTCTGACTGGGAGTTAGTGCCGTTGGCGGACTGCACTGCCAGCTCACGAACACGCTGCAGGTTGTTGTTGATTTCGTTCAGCGCACCTTCGGTGGTCTGTGCGATAGAGATACCGTCGTTAGCGTTACGGGAAGCCTGAGTCAGGCCTTTAATGTTAGAAGTAAAACGGTTTGCAATCGCCTGACCAGCAGCATCATCTTTCGCGCTGTTGATACGCAGACCGGAAGACAGACGCTCAATAGCGGAACTCAGGGAGGACTGAGATTTATTCAGGTTATTCTGGGTCAACAGCGACAGGCTGTTTGTATTGATGACTTGTGCCATGATCTTTTCCTTATCAATTTACATCTTGATGTTATTGGGCCGTTGCCCACGGTTTCTCACCGTAACCCTTGTATCGGCACCTTAAATTCGAACTTTAGAAAATTTTTTGTTTCCGCATCACTTTTTCTTAGTCCACGAAATACCCGCTTTATAGGCCATTATTCTGCGCATCATTTTCACAAAATTATTATTAAACTTTGCCTCCAGATTGCCGATAACGCGCTTATCTACTGTTTGCAATCACAAGGAATAAGGCATGGCTTCAATCTCATCACTGGGCGTCGGTTCAAACTTGCCGTTGGATACTTTGCTGACGAATCTGACCACCGCCGAAAAAGGACGTTTAACGCCAATCACCAAGCAACAGAGCGCCAATACAGCTAAGTTGACGGCCTACGGCACCCTGAAAAGCGCGTTGGAAAAATTCCAGACAGCAAATACCGCATTAAATAAAGCAGACTTATTTAAAACAACAACCGCTTCCAGTACCTCCGAAGATCTTAAAGTCAGCACTACAGCAGGTGCTGCGCCAGGTACATATAAAATAAATGTAACCCAACTTGCCGCAGCACAATCGCTGGCAACCGATGCGACTTTCGCCACGACAAAAGAACAGTTAGGTGATACCTCAGTCTCTTCACGCACCATCAAGATTGAGCAACCAGGACGTAAAGAGCCGCTGGAAATTAAGCTCGACAAAGGTGATACCTCAATGGAGGCCGTTCGAGATGCAATCAACGATGCAGACAGCGGTATTTCTGCAAGTATCGTCAAGGTATCTGAGGACAAATATCAGTTAGTCCTCACCGCAGACAGCGGTACAGACAACACAATGAAGATTTCTGTCGAAGGGGATACCAAGCTCAACGAACTGCTAGCCTACGATAGCACTACCGGCACTGGAAATATGAAAGAGCTGGTTAAAGCACAAAACGCAGAACTTAATGTTAATGGTATCGACATTGTTCGTCAGAGCAACACCGTCACCGATGCGCCACAAGGCCTGACATTGAACCTGACGAAAACCGTTAATGACGTGACAGTCACAGTGACAAAAGACGATTCCAAAGCAACAGAGGCGATAAAAACCTGGGTAGATGCTTATAACTCACTGGTCGACACATTCAGCACTTTAACGAAATACACAGAAGTAGAACCTGGTGAAGAAGCAAGCGACAAAAATGGCGCACTATTGGGCGACAGCGTTTTACGGACGATTCAAACAGGTATTCGTTCGCCATTTGCAAACAGCGGTAGTGATTCGTCTTTCAAAACGATAGCAGAAATTGGTATCACCCAAGATGGTACTACCGGAAAACTCAAAATTGATGAAGAAAAACTCGCAAAAGCACTAAAAGAGAATACAGCATCAACCCGTGAATTATTGGTTGGCGACGGTAAAGAAACTGGAATTACGACGAAGATCGCCACCGAAGTAAAAAGTTACCTGGCTGATGACGGCATTATTGATAATGCCCAGGACAACATCAACGCCACTCTTAAGAACCTGACCAAACAATATTTATCAGTCAGTAATAGTATTGATGAAACCGTCGCCCGTTATAAAGCCCAGTTTACCCAACTGGATACAATGATGAGCAAGCTCAATAGCACCAGTTCTTATCTGAGCCAGCAATTTGCTGCAATGAGCAATTCCTGATAACACGAGGTAACCATGTACACCGCGAGCGGTACCAAAGCTTATGCGCAAATCGGAGTGGAAAGCGCCGTAATGAGCGCCAGTCCGCACCAGTTGATAGAGATGTTGTTTGACGGCGCGAATAGCGCCCTGGTGCGCGCTCGCCTGTTTTTAGAACAAGGCGACATCGTCGCTAAAGGCGAAGCATTAAGTAAAGCCATTAACATTATCGATAATGGCCTTAAAGCGGGTTTAGATCAGGAAAAAGGCGGTGAAATTGCCGCCCATCTTTCAGACTTATACGACTATATGATCCGCCGTTTGCTACAGGCAAACTTGCGTAATGACAGTCAGGCTATTGAAGAAGTGGAAGGGTTACTCGGCAACATTGCGGAAGCCTGGAAGCAGATTTCACCGAAAGTATCTTCCCAGGAGTCTCGTTAATGACCTCAGCCGTGGAGTTTATCAACCGTTGGCAGCGTATTGCGCTGCTTAGCCAATCGTTACTGGAACTTGCGCAGCGAGGAGAATGGGACCTGTTACTGGAACAGGAAGTCACCTACCTGCAAAGTATTGAAACGGTTATGGAAACACAAACTCCACCGGGCATTACGCAAAGCCTTCAGGATAGGGTTGCGGGGTATATCAAACAGACGCTGGATAATGAACAGCTTTTACGCGAGTTGCTACAAAATCGGCTGAACGAACTCAGCAATTTGATTGGTCAGTCGACGCGGCAGAAATCGCTGAATAACGCCTATGGTCGGCTATCCGGTATGTTGCTGGTTCCTGACGTCCCTACCGCCCCACAATAATTTTTATCCACCTGTGAAAAATCATCCATACTCCAGAAGTTGGCCTGACGGCTTCTGGAGCACGGAAGATGAAAAACCCCACGCTATTGCAGTACTTCCACTGGTATTACCCTGACGGCGGCAAGCTCTGGCCAGAACTGGCTGAGCGCGCTGGCGGCCTCAATGATATCGGCATTAATATGGTCTGGTTACCGCCCGCCTATAAAGGCGCGTCCGGCGGATATTCCGTAGGTTATGATTCGTATGACCTGTTTGATCTGGGTGAGTTTGATCAGAAAGGATCTGTCGCCACAAAATATGGCGACAAAGCGCAGCTGCTGGCCGCCATTGAGGCGCTAAAACAAAATGACATTGCGGTTTTGCTCGACGTGGTCGTCAACCACAAAATGGGCGCGGATGAAAAAGAGTCCATTCGCGTACAGCGGGTCAATGAAGATGATCGCACGCAAATCGATGACGAGATCATCGAATGTGAAGGCTGGACGCGTTACACCTTCCCTGCCCGCGCCGGTCAATATTCGCAGTTTATCTGGGATTTCAAATGCTTCAGCGGTATTGATCACATCGAAAACCCGGACGAAGACGGCATCTTTAAGATCGTCAACGACTACACTGGCGACGGCTGGAACGACCAGGTCGATGATGAAATGGGTAATTTCGACTATTTGATGGGCGAAAACATCGACTTTCGCAACCATGCGGTCACCGAGGAGATCAAATACTGGGCGCGTTGGGTCATGGCGCAAACCCATTGCGACGGCTTCCGCCTGGATGCGGTCAAACACATTCCGGCCTGGTTTTATAAAGAGTGGATAGAACACGTCCAGGAGGTAGCGCCAAAGCCGCTGTTCATTGTGGCGGAGTACTGGTCTCATGAAGTGGACAAGCTACAAGCCTATATCGATCAGGTGGATGGAAAGACCATGCTGTTCGACGCGCCGCTACAGATGAACTTCCACGAAGCCTCTCGTCAGGGGCGTGATTACGATATGAGCCAGATTTTCACCGACACGCTGGTGGAAGCCGATCCTTTCCATGCCGTAACGCTCGTGGCAAATCACGATACCCAACCGTTACAGGCACTTGAAGCGCCCGTTGAAGCCTGGTTTAAGCCGCTGGCCTATGCGTTGATCCTGTTGCGGGAGAACGGCGTACCGTCAGTGTTCTACCCTGATCTCTACGGCGCACACTACGAGGATACGGGCGGCGACGGTGAAACCTACACCATTGATATGCCCGTTATCGAACAACTCGATCAACTGATTCTCGCGCGCCAGCGTTTTGCCCACGGCATCCAGACGCTCTTTTTCGACCACCCCAACTGCGTTGCCTTTAGCCGTAGCGGTACAGACGACGATCCTGGCTGCGTGGTCGTACTTTCCAACGGCGATGACGGCGAGAAGACCATTACGCTAGGTGAAAATTACGCCAACAAGACCTGGCGTGATTTTTTAGGCAATCGGGAAGAGCGCGTAACCACCGATGAACAGGGGGAGGCCACGTTTACCTGCAACGGTGGCTGCGTCAGCGTATGGGTCATTGAAGATGTGCTGTAAGTACAGGAGAGAACACCGGCCGGGTAAGCGTTAGCGCCCCCGGCATCAACATGATTACCGCCAGCGTTTACCGAAAATGTTTACGGTAACTGACTCGCGAGCGGATGTTTCGATAAATAGTCGGCGCATTCGGTCGTGGGTCGGTCCACGCGTTGCAGCGTCATACCATCATATTCCAACGTGTTCCCTTCACGCTCAATCTCATAGAGTTCGCGCTTCACCGTAACGTTGGTTAAATCACCGGAAAGCAGCGTCAGTTTACCCGGCAGGGCAATCACCCGCTGCCACTGACGGCAATCCAGGGTATCTCCTTCTTTGGTCACCACCAGACTGGCTATCGCCTCAGGGCTTACCAGTTTGCGCTGAGGGCCTTTTGACTGCCAGTATCCTTCCAGTCCGGCTGGCGCTGGCGTCTTCACCACATCGTTATAATTCTGTACCTCTGCACACCCGGTAAGGACCAGAAATGCGCCAACGATCGCTATTTTTTTCATCATTCATCCTGCATGCGAAGAAAACAGGATTGTGGCATTAAAGCCCTGATGTCGCCAGCCTTTCAGGGCCAACAAGTAATATTGATCCAGTCGATATTACTTCTTATTGGTAGTAGGCAAAAAATCTGATCGGTGTACTATCCGCTCTTCTTTTATTTTCCTTCTGAGTTCAGAGGCTAAGAAAGCATGTCATGGCAACAATTCAAACAAGCCTGGTTAGTTAAATTCTGGGCGCCTGTCCCTGCGGTCATCGCAGCAGGTATTCTCTCCACTTATTATTTCGGTATCACCGGTACGTTCTGGGCTGTTACGGGCGAATTCACCCGCTGGGGTGGACAAATCCTCCAGCTGTTTGGCGTTCATGCTGAAGAGTGGGGTTACTACAAGCTGATCCATCTGGAAGGCTCCCCCCTTACCCGCATCGACGGGATGATGATCCTCGGCATGTTCGGCGGCTGCTTTGCCGCGGCACTGTGGGCCAACAACGTTAAATTACGTATGCCGCGCAGCCGTATCCGCATTATGCAGGCGATTATCGGCGGGATGATTGCCGGTTTTGGCGCACGCATGGCGATGGGCTGCAATCTGGCAGCCTTCTTCACCGGTATTCCGCAGTTTTCTCTTCATGCCTGGTTCTTTGCGCTGGCAACCGCCATCGGTTCCTGGTTCGGCGCGCGCTTCACGCTACTGCCCATATTCCGTATCCCGGTCAAAATGCAGAAAGTCTCCGCTGCCTCGCCGCTGACGCAGAAGCCGGATCAGGCGCGCCGCCGTTTCCGTCTGGGGATGCTGGTCTTTATCGGCATGATCGGCTGGGCGCTGCTGACGGCGATGAACCAGCCAAAACTGGGGCTGGCCATGCTGTTCGGCGTGGGTTTTGGTCTGCTGATTGAACGTGCGCAAATTTGTTTCACCTCGGCCTTCCGTGACCTGTGGATCACCGGTCGCACCCATATGGCGAAAGCCATCATCTTCGGGATGGCGGTGAGCGCTATCGGAATTTTCAGCTACGTGCAGTTAGGCGTGGAAGCGAAGATTATGTGGGCTGGCCCGAACGCCGTTATCGGCGGTCTGCTGTTTGGTTTTGGCATCGTGCTGGCGGGCGGGTGTGAAACCGGCTGGATGTACCGCGCCGTGGAAGGTCAGGTGCACTACTGGTGGGTGGGCCTCGGCAACGTTATCGGCTCCACTATTCTGGCATATTACTGGGATGATTTTGCCCCGGCGCTGGCAACCCGTTGGGACAAAGTGAATCTGCTCGACACCTTCGGCCCGCTGGGCGGCCTGCTGGTCACTTATCTGCTGTTGTTTGCCGCGCTGATGCTGATAATCGGCTGGGAAAAACGTTTCTTCCGTCGCACCGGGTTAACCCCTGCTAAGGAATCCGCATGAAAAATATCGTTCCTGATTACCGTCTTGATATGGTTGGCGAGCCCTGCCCTTACCCGGCCGTCGCCACGCTGGAAGCGATGCCGCAGTTAAAAAAGGGAGAAATTCTGGAAGTGGTGAGCGACTGCCCGCAATCCATCAATAATATTCCGCTGGATGCGCGCAATCACGGCTATACGGTGCTGGATATTCAGCAGGATGGCCCAACGATTCGCTATCTGATTCAGAAGTAATCATTTGCCGGATGACGGCGCAAGCGCCTTATCCGGCCTGTATGATGCATTCAGCAGGTCTGGCTACACCTGCATCGACATCACTTCCTGGTACGCCGACATCAGTTTGTTGCGCACCTGAATGCCCATCTGCATTGAGACAGACGCTTTTTGCATATCGGTCATCACATCATTAAGCGCAATGCCTGGCTCACCCAGAGTAAATTTTTCTGCCTGTACGCGCGCGGTGGTTTGCGTGTCACTGATGCGATTCAGTGCCGCATGCAGTTGACCGGCAAAACTTACGGTTGGTTGCGGCAGCGCGTCTTGCGCCCGTGCGGACATCGCCGTTGCCTGTAGCTGGCTGATGACCCCTTCAATCCCCTGTATTGCTGACATGCTAATCCCCTGGATGATTTTTTACACAGCAGAGATTACCAGTTTGTCAATAAGATAAAGGCGCTAAATAGCGATAAAAAACCTCGGTTTTTGGCGCATAGAAAAATTCGAAACCGCAAATAATGAGACCGTCAATTTTTCGAGTTTGCTGACCCGGGAGTGAGTCTTGTTCCACTTTGCAAAAAACGCCGTCCACGATCAGTCACGAGGTGCGAGATGAGTGCGACTGCATCGACTGCAACCCAACCTAAACCTCTCGAGTGGCTTAATCGCCTGCGCGCGAATCCCAGAATTCCTCTGATTGTGGCGGGATCAGCCGCCGTTGCCATCATCGTTGCTATGGTTTTGTGGGCGAAAGCGCCAGATTATCGCACGCTGTTCAGCAACCTTTCCGATCAGGATGGCGGGGCCATTGTCACGCAGCTGACCCAGATGAACATCCCTTACCGCTTCACCGAAGGAAGCGGTGCGATTGAAGTGCCTGCCGATAAAGTGCATGAGCTTCGCCTGCGCCTGGCGCAACAGGGATTGCCAAAAGGCGGCGCTGTCGGCTTCGAGTTGTTAGACCAGGAAAAATTCGGCATCAGCCAGTTCAGCGAGCAGGTCAATTACCAGCGCGCGCTGGAAGGCGAGCTGGCCCGCACTATCGAAACCCTGGGGCCGGTAAAACGCGCCCGTGTCCACCTGGCGATGCCGAAACCTTCTCTGTTCGTGCGCGAGCAGAAATCCCCTTCCGCTTCCGTGACGGTCAATCTTGAACCAGGCCGCGCGCTGGATGAAGGGCAAATCAGCGCGGTGGTGCATCTGGTATCCAGCGCCGTTGCGGGTCTGCCGCCAGGTAACGTCACGCTGGTCGATCAGGGCGGTCATCTGTTGACTCAGTCCAATACCAGCAGCCGCGATCTGAACGACGCGCAGTTGAAATACGCCAGCGATGTGGAAGGACGCATTCAGCGCCGTATCGAATCGATCCTTTCGCCAATCGTCGGCAACGGCAACGTCCATGCTCAGGTTACTGCGCAGCTGGATTTTGCCAACAAAGAGCAAACGGAAGAGCAATACCGTCCGAACGGCGACGCATCGCAGGCCGTGCTGCGCTCACGCCAGCTTAATGAAAGCGAGCAAATCGGCTCCGGCTATCCGGGCGGCGTACCGGGTGCGCTGTCGAATCAGCCTGCGCCGGCGAATGCTGCGCCGATCAGCACACCGCCTGCTAATCAGCAAAACGCGCAGAACACGCAGACGACCAACAATGCGAACAGCAATGTGCCGCGCAATACGCAGCGCAACGAAACCAGTAACTATGAAGTGGATCGCACCATTCGCCACACCAAACTGAACGTGGGCGATGTGCAGCGACTCTCCGTGGCGGTCGTGGTGAACTACCGCGCCCTGCCGGACGGCAAACCGCTGCCGTTAACCACGGAACAGATGAAGCAGATCGAAGATCTGACCCGCGAAGCAATGGGCTTCTCCGACAAACGCGGCGATACCCTTAACGTGGTGAATTCACCGTTTACCGCAACGGACGACCTGGGCGGCGAGCTGCCATTCTGGAAACAGCAAGCCTTTATTGAGCAGTTGATCTCCGCAGGTCGCTGGCTCCTGGTTCTGCTGGTTGCCTGGATTCTGTGGCGCAAAGCGGTTCGACCGCAGCTTGCTCGCCGCGCTGAAGAGACGAAAGCCGCGCAGGAACAGGCGCAGGTTCGTCAGGAAACCGAAGAAGCGGTAGAAGTTCGCCTCAGCAAAGACGAACAGACCCAGCAGCGCCGGGCGAACCAGCGTCTGGGTGCAGAAGTGATGAGCCAGCGTATTCGCGAAATGTCAGATAACGATCCGCGCGTCGTGGCGCTGGTCATTCGCCAGTGGATGAATAACGATCATGAGCAATAAACTTACCGGCACCGATAAAAGCGTCATCCTGCTGATGACCATTGGCGAAGACCGTGCGGCAGAGGTGTTTAAGCACCTCTCCACGCGCGAAGTGCAAACCCTGAGTTCGGCAATGGCGAACGTGCGCCAGATTTCCAACAAACAGCTGACCGATGTGCTGGCGGAATTTGAGCAAGAAGCCGAACAGTTTGCCGCACTCAACATCAACGCCAACGAATACCTGCGTTCCGTGCTGGTTAAAGCGCTGGGTGAAGAGCGTGCCGCCAGCCTGCTGGAAGATATCCTCGAAACGCGGGATACCGCCAGCGGTATTGAAACGCTCAACTTTATGGAGCCGCAAAGCGCCGCCGACCTTATCCGCGACGAACACCCGCAGATTATCGCCACCATCCTGGTGCATCTCAAACGCGGCCAGGCCGCCGATATTCTGGCGCTGTTCGACGAACGTCTGCGCCACGATGTCATGCTGCGTATCGCGACCTTCGGCGGCGTACAGCCAGCCGCACTGGCGGAACTGACCGAAGTGCTGAATGGCCTGCTCGACGGTCAGAACCTCAAGCGCAGCAAAATGGGCGGCGTGAGAACCGCGGCAGAAATCATCAACCTGATGAAAACCCAGCAGGAAGAAGCGGTTATCAGCGCCGTACGCGAATTCGATGGCGAACTGGCGCAGAAAATTATCGACGAAATGTTCCTGTTCGAAAATCTGGTGGAAGTCGACGATCGCAGCATCCAGCGTCTGTTGCAGGAAGTGGATTCCGAGTCGTTGCTGATCGCCCTGAAAGGCGCCGAGCCGCCGCTACGCGAGAAATTCCTGCGCAACATGTCGCAGCGTGCTGCCGATATTCTGCGCGACGACCTCGCCAACCGTGGCCCGGTACGTCTGTCTCAGGTGGAGAACGAACAGAAAGCCATTCTGCTTATTGTGCGTCGTCTGGCGGAAACCGGCGAAATGGTAATCGGCAGCGGCGAGGATACCTATGTCTAACGAATTGCCGTGGCAGGTCTGGACACCGGACGATCTCGTCCCTCCCCTGGCCGAGTTTGTGCCAATGGAGCACCGCGACGAACCGATAGCCATCGATGACGAACCGGAGCTGAGTGCCGAACAGCAGCTTGAGCAGCAACTGGCGCAGCTGAAAATGCAGGCGCACGAGCAAGGGTATAACGCGGGCCTCGCCGAAGGCCGCCAGAAAGGCCACGAACAGGGCTATCAGGAAGGATTAGCGCAAGGGCTGGAGCAAGGCCAGACACAGGCGCGCGCTCAACAGGCACCGCTGAATGCCCGAATGCAGCAACTGGTCAGCGAGTTTCAGAATACGCTGGACGCGCTGGACAGCGTGATTGCCTCGCGCCTGATGCAAATGGCGCTGGAAGCCGCTCGTCAGGTGATCGGCCAGACGCCAGCGGTGGACAACTCCGCGCTCATTAAACAGATCCAGCAATTGTTGCAACAGGAACCGTTGTTCAGCGGGAAACCGCAATTACGCGTTCACCCGGATGATTTACAGCGCGTCGAAGAGATGCTCGGGGCCACGCTCAGCCTGCACGGCTGGCGTTTGCGCGGCGATCCCACGCTGCATCATGGCGGCTGTAAAGTGTCCGCCGATGAAGGCGATCTGGACGCCAGCGTCGCCACGCGTTGGCAAGAACTCTGCCGCCTGGCGGCTCCCGGAGTCGTCTGATGACTACGCGCCTGACCCGCTGGCTGAATACGCTGGATAACTTCGAAGCCAAAATGGCGCAGCTCCCGGCGGTACGTCGCTACGGGCGACTGACCCGCGCCACCGGTCTGGTGCTGGAAGCCACCGGCTTGCAGCTACCGCTCGGCGCGACCTGCGTCATTGAACGGCAGGACGGGACGGAAACACGCGAAGTGGAAAGCGAAGTCGTCGGCTTTAATGGCCAGCGGCTGTTTTTAATGCCGCTGGAAGAGGTCGAAGGCATTCTTCCCGGCGCACGCGTTTACGCAAAAAATATTGCCGGGGAAGGTCTGCAAAGCGGAAAACAGCTGCCGCTCGGCCCTGCCCTGCTGGGGCGCGTGCTGGACGGCGGCGGCAAGCCGCTGGATGGTCTTCCCGCGCCAGACACCACGGAAACCGGCGCGTTAATCACTCAGCCATTCAACCCCTTGCAGCGAACGCCCATTGAGCATGTGCTGGATACCGGCGTCCGCCCCATCAACGCGCTGCTTACCGTCGGACGCGGACAGCGTATGGGGCTGTTTGCCGGTTCCGGCGTAGGTAAAAGCGTTCTGCTCGGCATGATGGCGCGCTATACCCGCGCGGACGTTATCGTCGTCGGGCTGATTGGCGAACGTGGCCGCGAAGTTAAAGATTTTATCGAAAACATTCTGGGCGCTGACGGGCGCGCGCGTTCGGTGGTGATTGCCGCGCCTGCGGATGTCTCGCCACTGCTGCGAATGCAGGGAGCGGCCTATGCCACGCGTATTGCCGAGGATTTCCGCGATCGCGGGCAGCACGTACTGCTGATCATGGACTCCCTGACCCGCTACGCGATGGCGCAGCGTGAGATTGCGCTGGCGATCGGCGAACCACCTGCGACCAAGGGGTATCCGCCTTCGGTCTTCGCAAAATTACCTGCGCTGGTGGAACGTGCGGGGAACGGCATTCACGGCGGCGGCTCCATCACCGCGTTTTATACGGTATTGACCGAAGGCGACGATCAGCAGGACCCGATCGCCGACTCGGCGCGTGCGATCCTGGATGGACACATTGTGTTATCCCGTCGTCTGGCCGAAGCCGGTCACTACCCGGCCATTGATATTGAAGCGTCGATCAGCCGTGCGATGACGTCGCTGATCACCGAGCAACACTATGCACGCGTACGGAATTTCAAACAGTTGCTGTCCAGTTTCCAGCGTAACCGCGATTTGGTGAGCGTCGGCGCGTATGCCAAAGGCAGCGATCCCATGCTGGATAAAGCCATCGCGCTGTGGCCGCAGCTGGAGGCGTTTTTGCAACAAGGTATTTTCGAACGAGCCGACTGGGAAGATTCTCTCCAGGCGCTGGAACTGATTTTCCCGACGGTGTGATGAAGCAGGAGGGCATAGGTCATGGCACAACATGGTGCGCTGGCAACATTAAAAGATCTGGCCGAGAAAGAAGTGGATGATGCCGCTCTCTTATTAGGGGAAATGCGACGCGGATTCCAGCAGGCGGAAGAACAACTGAAAATGCTGATCGATTATCAGCATGAGTATCGCAACAATCTCAATGCCGATATGGGCCAGGGGATTGCCAGCAACCGCTGGATTAACTATCAGCAATTTATTCAGACGCTGGAGAAGGCCATTGAGCAGCATCGCCAGCAGCTGACGCAGTGGACACAAAAAGTGGACGTGGCGCTGAACAGCTGGCGTGAAAAGAAACAACGGCTTCAGGCCTGGCAGACCTTACAGGACAGACAAAGTGCGGCAGCGTTATTGGCTGAAAACCGCCTGGATCAGAAAAAAATGGATGAATTTGCTCAGCGTGCTGCAATGAGGAAAACCGAATGATCACCTTGCCCCAACTGATCACGACCGACACAGACGTAACGACAGGCCTTCAGGCCGGTAAAACAGCCGATTCAGCCCAGGATTTTCTGGCGCTGTTAGCCGGTGCTTTGGGTGCAGGCGACGCGCAGGGTAAAGATGCCCCGCTTTCGCTTGCCGATCTCCAGGCGGCAGGCGGCAAACTGCAAAAAGGATTGCTGCAAAAAAATGGCGATACGCCGCAGACGACAGCGCTGGCCGATCTTCTGGCGCGCCAGGATCTGCTGACGGATGACGCCACAGCAGACCTGACCGACGCACAGCAGTTGCTGTCCACGCTGACGCCTTCGCTGAAAAGCAACGCCCTGAACGCGTTAAGTAAGACTGCCCGGCAGGACGACAACGCACCGGCGCTGAGCGATGAGGATCTCGCGAATCTGAGCGCGCTCTTCGCCATGTTACCGGGCCAGCCGGCGCTGACGCCAACCACGCGAACCGCGTCGGCTGAAGGCGCACTCTCCGCCCCGGCATCGCTGCGTGGCGATACACGCGCCGCTATGCAGGATGCGGTTGCCGGGCTGACGACGGGCGAGCTGAAAAAAGGGAAAGTCGATGCCGCGCCTGACGTCACCGCAAACTCAGCAAGCAACCAGCCGGTAACGCCGCTGGTCGCCGCCGCTGCCGCTAAAGCCGACATGGAAAGCACGCCTTCTCCGGTCACGACCATTGGCGCCATGACCACGCCTGGCGGTATGACGACGCAGACGCAACCCGCGCCTGTCGCAGCCGCCCCGGTGCTCAGCGCGCCGCTGGGCAGCCATGAGTGGCAGCAGTCATTAAGCCAGCATGTGACGCTGTTTACCCGCCAGGGGCAGCAGAGCGCGGAACTGCGTCTGCACCCGGAGGAACTGGGGCAGATTCAAATCTCCCTCAAAATGGATGATAACCAGGCGCAACTGCAAATGGTGTCAGCGCATAGCCACGTTCGCGCCGCGCTGGAAGCCGCGTTACCCGTACTGCGTACCCAACTGGCGGAAAACGGCATCCAGCTGGGACAAAGCAGTATCAGCAGTGAAAGTTTCGCCGGACAGCAGCAGTCGTCATCCCAGCAGCAGCACGCTTCCCGCGCACAGGGACAAGAGGCTTTTGCCGCCGAAGATGACATCGCACTGACGACGCCGGGCTCACTCCAGGCTGCCGCTCGCGGCGATGGCGCGGTGGATATCTTCGCCTAACGCCAGAGGTAGCATGATTATCCGCGTCTTTTCCACGCTTTGCCGTGGACAGGACACGGGATAATCAGCCAATAAGCTGTACCGAAACAGGAAGCCCGTATCTGATGACTGACTCCGCGATTAACAGAAAGAGCAAACGCTCAATTTGGATCCCTTTGCTGGTGTTGATTACTCTTGCCGCCTGCGCAACCGCCGGCTATAGCTACTGGCGGATGCAGGAGCACCCGACCGCCAGCGCTAGCGCGGCCCCGCCACCGCCGCCAGCGCCCGTATTTTTCGCGCTGGATACGTTTACCGTCAATCTGGGCGATGCCGATCGCGTGCTGTATATCGGGATTACGCTGCGCCTGAAGGACGAAGTGACGCGCGCGCGTCTGAGCGAATATCTGCCAGAAGTGCGCAGCCGTCTGTTGCTGCTGTTTTCGCGTCAGGATGCCACTGCGCTTTCGACGGAAGCCGGGAAGCAGACGCTGATCGCGGCAATCAAAGAAACGCTCTCTACTCCGCTCGTTGCTGGACAACCGAAACAGGAAGTCACCGACGTTCTTTATACAGCTTTCATTCTGCGGTAAAGACATGGGCGATAGTATTCTTTCTCAGGCTGAAATCGATGCGCTGCTCAACGGCGACAGCGAGGCCAAAGACGAACCCACCCCTGGCGGCGTGGGCGACAATGATATTCGTCCTTATGATCCCAATACACAGCGTCGCGTGGTGCGCGAGCGCTTGCAGGCGCTGGAGATCATTAACGAACGTTTCGCGCGTCAATTCCGTATGGGACTGTTTAACCTGCTGCGTCGCAGCCCGGATATTACCGTAGGCGCGATCCGCATTCAGCCATATCACGAATTTGCGCGTAATTTACCCGTACCGACCAACCTGAACCTGATCCATCTGAAGCCACTGCGCGGTACGGGTCTGGTGGTGTTTTCGCCGAGTCTGGTGTTTATCGCCGTGGATAACCTGTTTGGCGGCGACGGGCGTTTTCCGACCAAAGTGGAAGGTCGTGAGTTTACGCATACCGAACAGCGCGTTATCAACCGCATGCTGAAGCTGGCGCTTGAAAGCTACAGCGACGCGTGGAAAGCGATTAACCCGCTGGAAGTGGAGTACGTTCGCTCTGAGATGCAGGTGAAATTCACCAATATCACCACCTCTCCGAACGACATTGTGGTGAACACGCCGTTCCACGTCGAAATTGGCAACCTGACAGGCGAGTTCAACATCTGCCTGCCTTTCAGCATGATTGAGCCGCTGCGGGAGCTGTTGGTGAACCCGCCGCTGGAAAACTCGCGTCATGAAGATCAGAACTGGCGCGACAATCTGGTGCGTCAGGTTCAGCATTCAGAGCTGGAGCTGGTGGCGAACTTTGCGGACATCCCGCTGCGCCTTTCCCAGATATTAAAGCTGAAACCCGGCGACGTGCTGCCGATTGAAAAACCCGACCGCATTATTGCTCATGTGGACGGCGTACCTGTACTGACCAGCCAGTATGGCACCGTGAACGGTCAGTATGCGTTGCGCGTAGAGCATTTGATCAACCCGATTTTGAATTCGCTGAATGAGGAACAGCCCAAATGAGTGACATGAATAATCCGTCCGATGAGAATACCGGCGCATTGGACGATCTGTGGGCTGACGCGTTAAACGAGCAAAAAACAACGACCAGCAAAAGCGCGGCCGATGCCGTCTTCCAGCAGTTGGGCGGCGGCGACGTCAGTGGAAACCTACAGGATATCGATTTAATCATGGATATTCCGGTCAAGCTGACCGTGGAGCTGGGTCGCACGCGCATGACCATCAAAGAGCTGCTGCGCCTGACGCAGGGTTCAGTGGTCGCGCTGGACGGACTGGCAGGCGAGCCGTTGGATATTCTGATTAACGGCTACCTGATTGCCCAGGGTGAAGTCGTGGTGGTCGCCGATAAATACGGCGTGCGCATCACGGATATCATCACGCCGTCTGAACGTATGCGTCGTCTGAGCCGTTAAGCATGAAAACCCAGGCTACCGTTTCACAGCCCTCTGCCGTATCAGGCTCGCCGTTAGTTCAGGTGAGCGGCGCGCTGTTTGGGATCATCGTGTTGATTCTGGTCGCAGCCTGGGTCATTAAACGCCTGGGGTTTGCGCCCAAAGGCGCCGGTACGCGAGGGTTGAAAGTGTCAGCCAGCACCTCGCTGGGCCCGCGTGAGCGCGTGGTCATTGTCGATGTTGAAGACGCTCGGCTGGTACTGGGCGTCACGGCCACGCAAGTCAATGTGTTGCATACCCTCCCCCCTGCGCCTGTCGTTGCAGAAGAAAAACCGGCCGCCCCTGCGGATTTCCAGGCCATGATGAAGAGTTTGTTGAAGCGTTCCGGGAGATCCTGATGCGCCGTTTGTTATCCCTCACGCTGATGGCTTTGTGGTTTATCAGCCCTGCCGCGTTCGCACAATTACCCGGACTGGTCAGCCAACCGCTACCCGGCGGCGGGCAAAGCTGGTCCCTGCCGGTACAGACACTGGTCTTTATTACGTCACTGACGTTCCTGCCCGCCATTTTGCTGATGATGACCAGCTTTACCCGCATCATTATCGTCTTCGGCTTGCTGCGAAACGCGCTGGGAACGCCCTCTGCGCCGCCAAACCAGGTGCTTCTCGGGCTGGCGCTGTTCTTGACGTTTTTTATTATGTCGCCGGTTATCGACAAAATTTACGTGGATGCCTGGCAGCCTTTCAGCGAAGAGAAGATTTCCATGCAGGAAGCGCTGGAAAAAGGCGCTCAGCCGCTACGGGAGTTTATGCTGCGGCAGACCCGTGAGGCTGACCTGGGCCTGTTCGCGCGTCTGGCAAACAGCGGCCCGCTACAGGGGCCGGAAGCCGTGCCGATGCGAATTTTGCTCCCGGCCTACGTCACCAGCGAGTTAAAAACCGCTTTTCAGATCGGTTTTACGATTTTCATCCCCTTCCTGATTATCGATCTGGTTATCGCCAGCGTGTTGATGGCGCTCGGGATGATGATGGTGCCGCCGGCCACCATTGCGCTGCCGTTTAAGCTTATGCTTTTTGTCCTGGTCGACGGCTGGCAGTTGCTCGTTGGCTCTCTTGCCCAAAGTTTTTACAGTTAGAGGCGCGAAATGACACCCGAATCGGTCATGATGATAGGCACGGAGGCAATGAAGGTCGCGCTTGCGCTTGCCGCGCCTCTGCTGCTGGTTGCGCTGTTTACCGGCCTTATCATCAGTATTTTACAGGCCGCCACCCAGATCAACGAAATGACGCTGTCATTTATCCCGAAAATTGTGGCGGTATTTACGGCGATTATTGTGGCGGGCCCCTGGATGCTTAACCTGCTGCTGGATTACGTGCGTACGCTGTTCAGTAACTTGCCGTATATCATCGGATAAGACGCGATGTTGCAGGTCACAAGCGATCAATGGTTATACTGGCTTAACCTCTACTTCTGGCCGCTGCTACGTGTACTGGCGCTGATCTCTACCGCGCCGATCCTCAGTGAACGCACGGTTCCCAAACGGGTAAAGCTGGGGCTGGGGTTTATGATCACTCTCATTATCGCCCCTTCACTCCCGGCAAATAATGTGCCTGTTTTTTCCACCGAAGCCTTATGGCTCGCCATGCAGCAAATCATGATCGGCATTGCGCTAGGGTTTACCATGCAGTTTGCCTTTGCTGCGGTGCGTACGGCGGGGGAATTCATCGGTCTGCAAATGGGTCTCTCTTTCGCCACGTTTGTTGACCCGGGCAGCCGCCTCAATATGCCGGTACTCGCCAGAATCCTCGACATGCTCGCCATGCTGCTGTTTCTTACGTTTAACGGCCATCTGTGGCTGATCTCGCTGCTGGTAGACACCTTCCATACGCTGCCTATCGGCGGCGACCCGGTCAACAGCAATGCGTTTCTGGCGCTCGCCCGGGCAGGCGGACTGATCTTCCTCAACGGACTCATGTTAGCCTTGCCGGTCATTACGTTACTGCTCACCCTCAACCTGTCGCTCGGGCTATTAAACCGTATGGCTCCGCAGTTATCCGTATTTGTTATTGGCTTCCCGTTAACCTTATCCGTCGGCATTTTGTTAATAACCGCGCTCATGCCATTAATTGCCCCTTTCTGTGAACACTTATTCGGTGAAATTTTCAATTTGCTTGCTGATATCGTTAGCGAAATGCCGACAACCAATAACCCATAATTTTCATCCTGTCTTACTAAGGATTTTCCTAAATTTAAAATCTAAAAACATCTACCAGGATATATCTGCTGCGCTTTATTTGTTTTTACCTTACTCACATAACATAACATTTACTTTACTTTGAGAAGATTCCTGGCAAATTATACGTAACTTTACGGGATAGTAAGTTCGCCTGAAAACAGCGAAAGCGTCATCTTAGGTCACTATTATTGTTCCGTTGGGTTGTGATGAGATATTCAGGTAAGGGGAATTATCGTTACGCATTGAGTGAGGGTATGCCATGTCAACGATTATTATGGATTTATGCAGTTACACCCGGCTAGGTTTGACCGGGTATCTGGTAAGCAGAGGGGTGAAAAAAAGGGAAATCAACGACATTGAGACCGTTGACGAACTCGCCATCGCTTGTGACTCACAGCAGCCTTCTGTGGTGTTTATTAATGAGGACTGTTTCATCCATGATCCATCTAACAGTCAGCAAATAAAGCAGATCATTAATCAGCATCCCAACACGTTATTTATTGTTTTTATGGCAATTGCTAATGTGCATTTTGATGAATACTTATTAGTAAGAAAAAACTTATTGATTAGTTCAAAATCAATTAAGCCCGATTCTCTGGATGATATTCTTGGCGATATTCTGAAAAAAGAGACGGATATTGTAGGAGTAGTAAATTTACCTACGTTATCTTTAAGCCGTACTGAATCCAGTATGCTGCGAATGTGGATGGATGGACAGGGAACAATACAGATTTCAGATCAAATGAATATCAAGGCAAAGACAGTATCATCCCACAAAGGGAATATTAAACGGAAGATAAAAACGCATAATAAACAGGTTATCTATCATGTCGTGCGGCTGACGGATAACGTGACAAACGGAATTTTTGTTAACATGCGATGAGGCCCCCTGACTGGTGGATATTCCACCAGTCAGGGTAAAAGCGACGAAAATCACATTACTCTGTTTTTTCCACAAAGATCCCATCCTGATGGCCTGACTCATTGAAGAACCAGATACCGAGCGGGTAGTCTTCCAGCGAAACCAGGTACATCGTACCTTCACTAAACTCTTCAACCGCCAATACCACGCCTGGCCGACGAGGGCCGCCGTCTGTTTTGACTGTTACCCGATCATTCACCTTCATCAATTATCCTCCTGTGGCTTTGTGCCAGTGTAGAACAAATTCCTTTTTCTGGCAGCGTCTGCCGCGCGTGATTGCTGGTTTTCTCAACGGTCTATACTTACAGATGCCACGGTTAAATGAGGTACTGAAGATGAAAACCGCGAAAGAGTACAGCGAAACGGCCAAGCGCGAAGTCAGCGTTGATGTTGACGCCCTGCTCGCGGCGATCAATGAAATCAGCGAAAGCGAAATTCATCGCAGCGCTGATGATCCTGAGAAAGTCAGTGTGGATGGCCGCGATTATCATACATGGCATGAATTAGCGGATGCGTTTGAACTCGATATTCATGATTTTAGCGTCACGGAAATCAATCGCTGATCTGGGGTGAAAAAAATCCCGGCTCGCAGAGCCGGGATCAAACTTGCTTATGCAAGAAGCACTTGAAAATTCGTTACACCAGAAAATCTGATGTGCGTTTTACCTTATCTGCAATTTTTTTGTATGACAAGCAAATATTTCTCGCAGAAATGATTAATACAGCTAATGGTTCAGCGTGTATCAGGCGACGGCGCGGGATGGTCGTCACGGACACAAACCTGATTGCGTCCGGCCTGTTTTGCCAGATACAACCGGCGATCCGCCAGCGACTGCAACTGTTCAAAATCGTAGTCTCCGTTCTCCTGCGCCCCGCTTACGCCCAGCGATGCGCTAATGCGCAGGGTCGTGCCTTTTGCGATCAGGATTTCTTTGTCGTTCACGCGCTGGCGTATCCGCTCTGCGATCTGTGCTGCCTGCACCAGCGTCGTCCCCGGTAAGACAATACAGAACTCTTCGCCGCCTACGCGCCCGGCAAGGTCATGCGAACGTATTGTGCCGCTAATAAGCCCGGCGGCATGGGAGAGCACCCGGTCTCCCGCCTGATGGCCGAAACGGTCATTGACACTCTTAAAGTGATCCAAATCGATCTGAATAACGGAAAACGGCTGTCGCTGCTCATGGCAGCGCTGTATCAGTACGCGCGCCCTCTCAAACAATGCGCCACGGTTATACAGCCGCGTCAAAGGATCGTGCCAGGCCTGCCATTGCAGGGAACTTTGCAGCACAAACATATTGCTGACCATCTTGCGGATAACAACCCATGAGATGAGCAACATCATCGTGAAAAGCGCCCACAGGAGACCAAGCGCAATACTGATACTGCCAAAAGCCCCCTGCACGCCTTCTCTCAGGGTATGAACACGCAAAAGCACGCCATCGAAATGATCCAGCCTTTCCCAACTGATATAGCGGCTGCCCATACGGATACCGCCATGCGTATCATGTTCGATGTCATTCGCGAGCAACGCCAGTTCAAGGTCATCAAAGGTATTAACCTGACGCTTTTCCGGCGTTGAGGTCGCCAGTAGCCTGAGCTGATAGTCGTAGAGCTGGTACTCCCCTTCGGAATCTTTTTCGACCGCATCCTCCAGGAAACGCTTCATGGATGACACGGGAATATCCATTGCCAGCACGCCATACCAGTGTCTTTCGTTATCCAGCGACAGGCTCACGGTGACCTTTTGTTGCACTTCGCCGCCCGGCACCGGCGAGCTAAACCAGCGCACGCCGCGCGCTGAATTTTGTCGTTGGGATTGCCCGCTGAACCAGGGTTGGATCACATACTGGTAATAGCGGGACATAATGTCGCCGCCATTGGTTGTGGGTTCAGTTGAGACATAAAAGCCTGAACGCGAAACATACATTGTCCGCTGCGCCAGCATGGTAGAAGAATGCGCCAGCCGTAACAAATACCCCAGTTCCAACGCGGCGCTTAACTCGTTTGCCAGCGCATCGTTATCCCGCGTGAGAAGCGTTGTACGGTTAACAAACGCATCAGAGACGCCGTTAAGCGGTAACGTTCGCCGTCTGTCTAGCTCCAGTTGCCAGAAACTTTTGCCGCGCAGTTGCGCAAATTGCGCCACCGCATCGTGCAGGTCGGCAAAATCGAGCGGCGTGACCAGCGCTTCGTACATACCGTTGCGCAGAAACAAGAGTTTATCCACGCTGAATTGCAGCTGTCTGTCCAGCACATTAGCAACGTTTTCCAGATGGTTACGTTGACTGGCCCGGTATGCCGACTCCAGCACGACCACTTCACGCCAGGTCAGCAATGTTGAACAAATCATCACAACCAGAAAACAGATATTTACGACATGGCCTGGCCCAAAACGTCGTGCTAACTTTCTCAGCCAGCTCCAGTTTCCTGGCGTTGTTTCATGCGGCACCTGACGGCTCCCTACTTTTATTCCTGAACTATGTGTCGCGACTCAACGGCTATTTTCTGGGGTAACAAAACGCCCGGCATTAACCGGGCGTTCCTTTATCAGACATCTTCCCGCAACCGCCTGCCATCACCGGGCATAAGTTCATTCTCGTGGAATGCTTCCCGTTTGACGCCAAAACCGTCATACCAACGGCACTCCACCATGCCGCTGGAATAACCGGTTACGATCATGCGTGGACCACCTTCTTTTGCGATAACTTCCTCACTGACAAAAAAGACCATACCTGCCTCCTGTATCCAGTGAAACTTTTTCACCTTAGACGACGATGGCCTTTTTTGCATAATCCGGCGAGGCATAAATTAGTGCGAACCACCGCGAACGTTAGCAACAGTTTTTACCAGCCCTACCACCACGCTGCCGATGATGAAACCGAGCACCAGATTAATCAACGTGGGAAGCGTGAGCGCAATAAGACCATTCTGCTGCTGAGCAAAATGTTCGATCGCGTGGTGTAATGGCGCGATGCCGTGCACCACGATCCCGCCCCCCACCAGGAACATCGCGAGTGTGCCGACAATGGACAGCGCCTTCATAAGCCAGGGCGCCGTAACCAGTAGCCCTTTGCCCACCGCCTGAGCCAGTACGCTGCGTTTTTCCGCCAGCCAGTACCCCATGTCGTCTAGTTTTACGATGAGTCCCACCAGACCATAAACGCCGATCGTCACCACCAGCGCGATACCGGACAACACCAGAACCTGATTGAGCAACGGCGCGTCCGCGACAATTCCCAGCGTAATCGCGACGATCTCCGCAGAAAGGATAAAGTCAGTGCGCACGGCCCCTTTCACTTTCTCCTTCTCAAACGTGAGAGGATCTTGTGCGGCGATCGCGGCCAGACGCTGCTGACGCGCCTCCGGGCTCTCTTTGTGCTTTCGGGCCTCAAGCGTGTGTAAAACTTTCTCTACGCCTTCAAAACAGAGAAAAGCGCCCCCAATCATCAACAACGGTGTAATCGCCCACGGGATAAAAGCGCTGATCAGCAGCGCCAGAGGCACCAGGATGACCTTGTTGATCAACGACCCTTTCGCCACGCTCCAGACGACCGGCAGTTCGCGGTTCGCCCGCACGCCCGTCACCTGTTGCGCGTTTAGCGACAGGTCATCACCCAATACGCCTGCCGTTTTTTTCGCGGCCAGTTTTCCCATCATCGAGATATCATCCAGCAGCGTGGCGATATCATCGAGCAACGTCAGCAAACTACTTCCTGCCAAAATAAATCCCTCAATATTTTTCTTTTGAAGAGGTAAGTATGAAGTAAAAAACGTAATGCCGAAACGGGTAGCAATCGTCAACAAAAATTTAACAAAAGAGTGCAATTATAACGCTCGCCAGCGCGATAGTTTTGACGTTTACTATGTTGCACCTTTTTATTTCCGCCGTGAGGGATTATGCGTTTCAGGCAGTTACTACCACTTTTTAGCGCGCTCTTCGCGCTGTATATCATTTGGGGTTCCACGTACTTCGTTATTCGTATTGGCGTTGAGAGTTGGCCGCCGCTGATGATGGCGGGCGTCCGTTTTCTGTCTGCGGGGATTTTGTTAACAACATTCTTACTTCTTCGTGGGCATAAACTGCCCCCTTTGCGTCAATTACTCAATGCCGCGCTGATTGGCATTCTGCTGCTGGCGGTGGGGAACGGTCTGGTTACCGTAGCGGAACATCAGGATGTACCGTCCGGCATCGCCGCCGTGGTGGTCGCGACGGTCCCACTCTTCACGCTGTGCTTCAGCCATTTCTTTGGCATTAAAACGCGAAAACTGGAGTGGGCAGGCATCGCCATCGGCCTGGCGGGGATCATCATGCTCAATAGCGGCGGAAATTTGAGCGGCAACCCCTGGGGCGCGCTGTTGATCCTGATTGGCTCGATGAGCTGGGCATTCGGCTCCGTGTTCGGCGCCCGCATCGCGTTGCCGACAGGGATGATGGCCGGAGCAATTGAAATGCTGGCTGCCGGTGTTGTGCTGATGTTCGCTTCCTTTATCGCCGGGGAAAAGCTGACGACGATGCCGACGCTCCCCGGCTTCATGGCGGTAGGTTATCTGGCGCTATTCGGTTCCATTATCGCCATTAACGCCTATATGTATTTGATCCGTAATGTCAGCCCGGCGCTGGCGACCAGTTACGCTTACGTCAACCCGGTAGTGGCGGTGTTACTGGGAACAGGTCTGGGGGGAGAAAGCCTTTCTTCCGTCGAGTGGCTGGCATTAGGGGTAATTGTTTTCGCTGTCGTCCTGGTGACGCTGGGGAAATATTTGTTTCCCGCCAGACCCGCGACCGCAGTGAGCGAATCGGAGAAATCACTCCAGTAAATGAATACCCTGCGTGTCGATCTGCGCGGTGGGGCCACCGCCGCAGATCCACTCCTCAAGCCGTTCCGCCAGTGCGGCGTCGCTGAGTTTCAACCGGCCACGCAAAGCACACTCCCAGACAATCAGCACACGCCAGCCAAGCTCGCGAAGCCTCAGCATGTCTCGCCGATCGCGCTCCACATTTTTACCGATTTTGTTCAGCCAGAACTCGGTACGCGTGGCGGGAACTTTGAACAGGTGGCAGTCGTGATGATGCCAGAAACAGCCGTGCGTGAAGATAACGCAGCGATACTCATCCACGACAAAATCCGGGCGTCCGGGCAACGTGGCGTCCTGCACATGAAACGCCATCCCCTGCTCCTGCAACAGACCGGCAAGGCGTTTTTCTATCGCCGTATCGCGCGTGGCTATCGCCCGCATATTCTTGCTGCGCGTCGCCTTATCGTGTACGTCCGCCATGCTGGCTCTCTTTCTGGCGCAATGTAACGGCCTGTTTAATTCTCGACTCCAGCAGTTTTGCTACTGCGGCAAATGCCGGAACCACGACGGAGTTACCAAACTGACGGTAGGCCTGGGTGTCTGAAACGGGAATGCGGAACTGATATCCCTGCGGCGATTCGAATCCCATTAACCGCGCGCACTCTCTGGGCGTTAACCGGCGTGGACGGTGCTGCTGATTCACCGGATCGTCGAAATTCGCCTCTCCTGCGGCCATATCCCAGCCACGGTCAATCAGTATCTCCGCGCCATCTTTATAGTAACGCGCCGACAATGTGCGCGTTACGCTGCCGGGATTCGCAGGATAGACCATCCCATAGCCGAAACCGTTACCCCGGGCCTGATGCTTTTTCGCGTAGCGGTACAAATACTTCCACAATACCGGCGTCAGCACATATTTCGCTTCAACCGCCGGTTCAAGCAGTTCCGCCAGCGTGATGCGCTGCTGCGGATAGCGTGTGGCAATATCCCGCAGCGTAAAATCGGTTTTCAGATTAAGATCGCGGCGGAATCCCACCAGCACAATCCTCTCCCGATGCTGGGGTAAAAAATGGCGGCCATCAATAATTTTCGGATCGTCCGGCCCGTTATCCGCAGCATCGGCGACGTCATACCCCAGTTCGTCAAGCGTTTGCATAATGATGCGAAACGTTTTTCCCTGGTCGTGGCTTTTCAGGTTTTTGACGTTTTCGAGCACAAAAATCGCCGGGCGTCGGGCGTCAATAACCCGCACGACATCGAAAAAGAGCGTCCCCTGCGTATCGCAGGCGAAACCATGCGCCCGTCCCATCGCGTTTTTCTTTGATACCCCTGCCAGAGAGAATGGCTGGCAGGGAAAACCGGCCAGTAGAACATCGTGCTCCGGTATGTGCTGGCGAATATGCTCCGCCGCTTCGCTATCGCTCACGCCGTCGCGGTGGCTCAGCGTAATATCGCGAATATCTTCATTGAAATGATGCCGTTGTGGATCGCAGTAATAATTGGCTTTATAGGTGCGTACCGCGTGTTTATTCCATTCGCTGGTAAACACGCACTGCCCGCCTATCGCTTCAAAGCCACGGCGAATTCCGCCGATCCCGGCGAAGAGATCGACAAAACGAAAGGCATAATGCGGATGGTGTGCCGGAGGCGTTGGCAACAATGTCCTGAGGTGCGTATATTCGCTCTCGCTCAGACGATGCCACGCCGTTGCGTTCGCCACGACGCGTTTAAAAATAGCCGGGCTCCAGTGGTTCTCCCCAACGCCATTCAGATGCGCCACCAGCGTTTTCACATCATAGATTTCCAGCAGTTTGCCCAGCAGCGCCTGTACGGCAGCCCCGGCATTGTCCGTCATCAGATCCTGGAAACCTGTTACTGAAAGATTTTCCTGCATACATTTAACCGGCGAAATTGATATTCGACAGGTTAACACAAAATGAACGCGTTTACGTTTTGGGTATGGTCGCTACTTATCGCGGCTAAAAGCCTGAATTACCGTCTGATCCAACGAGTCGTACTCCCCTCTTAGCTCCGCGCTTAGCTTCGCCATCCAAGTCACCAGGAAGTCGGCGTTATGCTCTGCCAGCAGCTTTCCCCGCGCGGTTTGCATGGTTTGCGGCAAGGTCAGAAGTTTTGTCTGAAAATGGTCGAGGGCGAATTGCTTATCGTTAAGCGGGCGACGTTGCGCGAAGGGATCTTCAGCATCAAATAGCGAAACGCCCAGCCCGCCGGAAACGGCAAACACGCGCGCCAGACCGATTGCGCCCAGTGCTTCAAGCCGGTCGGCATCCTGCACAATCTTCGCCTCGCTGGTCATTGGCGCAATGTGGGCGCTAAAACTGTGCGCCTCAATCGCATGACTGACTGCCGCTAATTTCTCTTCAGGATACGCAGGGAAATCGTTCATTAATATGCGACGTGCCGCGTCAGCGGCCAGCACGGATGAACGATGGCGATCGGGATGATTTTTCGGCAGGCTGACGATATCGTGGAAATAACACGCGGTCAGTACAACAAGCCAGTCAACATCCTCATCCGTCGACAGCTTTTGTGCCGTTCCCCAGACGCGACGAAAATGAAAAATGTCATGAGCGCTATCCTGCTCGTGGTGATTTTTGCCCAACCACGCTTCGAACTGCGATTGCCAGTAGTGTAAATCCACGCTGCCTCCTCTGAATCAGAAAGCAACATTAGCAATATTCCGCCTTGTCTTCACGCTCAATGATTACGGGAGGAGGTATCAGACAGGTTGACGAAGGCAATAAATGGAATAAAAAGCAAATCCGAACGACGTTAAAATAGCGCTAATCACGATAAAACATTCACAAAATAAATTCTAAAAACGCAAACCATAATTTATTAAAAGAAAAACATAATACAGTTAAATATAAAGCAATAAATATATATTAAATTATTTATAATCACACCCAAAGAAACAATTAGAAATATTTTAAATACATTTGTTACATGTAATATTTAAAAAATAATGAACTTCCTGGAATAGTATTCAACAGTGATCTTCAGGATTCGATCACTTATTCATATCAATTATTATTATAGGGAATACATAATGAAAAGAAAAGTTCTGGCGATGCTTGTCCCTGCTCTATTAATTGCAGGCGCTGCAAATGCGGCTGAAGTGTATAATAAAGACGGCAATAAACTGGACCTGTACGGTAAAGTTGATGGCCTGCGTTATTTCTCTGACGATGCAGGCAGCGACGGCGACATGTCCTATGCCCGTCTGGGTTTTAAAGGCGAAACGCAAATTGCCGAGCAGTTAACCGGTTACGGTCAGTGGGAATACAACATTCAGGCCAACGGTACTGAAGGTGATAAAGGTGACTCCTGGACTCGTCTCGGCTTCGCTGGTTTAGGTTTTGGTCAAAACGGCACTTTCGATTACGGTCGTAACTACGGCGTGGTTTACGACGTAGAAGCCTGGACCGATATGCTGCCAGAATTCGGCGGCGATACTTACACTCAGACTGACGTTTATATGTTAGGCCGTACTAACGGCGTAGCAACCTACCGTAATAACGGCTTCTTTGGTCTGGTTGATGGTCTGAACTTTGCGCTCCAGTATCAGGGTAATAATGAAGGCACCGGTTTTGGTCAGGAAGGTTCCGGCAATAGCGCAGGTCGCAAGCTGGCCAAAGAAAACGGCGACGGCTTCGGTATGTCCACCTCCTACGACTTCGACTTCGGTTTAAGCCTGGGTGCGGCATACGCCAATTCCGATCGTACCGATGCTCAGGTTGCTCGTGGTTACGGTGACGGCATGAACCAGCGTAATAACTATGCTGGTGGCGATAAAGCTGAAGCCTGGACCGTTGGTGCTAAATACGACGCCTACAATGTTTATCTCGCCGCCATGTACGCTGAAACCCGTAATATGACTTACTATGGCAATGGCGACAGCGAACTTAATGGCGGTATCGCCAACAAAACGCAGAACTTTGAAGTTGTTGCACAGTATCAGTTTGATTTCGGTCTGCGCCCGTCTATTGCCTACCTGCAATCTAAAGGCAAAGACTTAGGTGGTCAGGAAGTAAGACACGGCAACTGGCGTTACACCGATAAAGATCTGGTAAAATATGTTGATGTGGGTATGACCTATTACTTCAACAAAAATATGTCCACCTATGTTGATTATAAAATCAACCTGCTGGATGAAGACGACAGCTTCTACGCAGACAACGGTATCGCAACCGATGATATCGTAGCCGTCGGTCTGGTTTACCAGTTCTAATATTCATTAGATACTGCACTAAGCCCGCATAATGGAATAATTTCATGATGCGGGCTTTTTATTATCACGCGCGCCCTTTAGACCAATATGCCATAAAGTTAATCGCTTTGTGCTCGACGCCACGCTCGCCAATTAAATGGCGGCGCAGCAGTTTGACGACGGTGGACTCTGCGGCCACCCACCCATAAAACGCCGTGCTGCTGGTCGTGGCCTTATCCCAGAGAAGCTCCCCTTCGGCTTCTTCTTTCACCGTACCCACCGTATCGGGATGGCGACTTTCGGGTACTCTGGCATGCGTTTTCACGGCCTGAATCAGGCATTCACCGTGCTTCGCCGCTGCGGGGTTACGCGGCAACCAAAAAATGTCGGCGAACTTAAACTCGCTTAAATTCGCGCAGTCGCCCTGTTCAGGAACTTCAAAGAACGCCTGAACCTGTGGCGGGTTGGTCTGTCTCGCCAGCATCTCAAGGATACCGCGCGCGGCGGGGAGCGCCGTCTCATCAGCAATGATTAACGCATTCCGCAGTCCCTGGGGAGGCGTCCATTCATAGCCGCCGCTGTCTTCAGCATACGCCGCGTCAGGTGCCACCATCTGAATGGCGTCGCCGGGTCTGGCGTTAATCGCCCATGCCGAAGCCGGTCCCTCTGTACCATGATTGATAAATTCCACGGTGACCTCCTGGCGAGCAGGATCGACATGTCGCAGCGTATAGGTACGGATAACCGGGCGCTTCTCTTTTGGCATCCCCAGTACAAGCTGATACCAGTGCCCTTCGGCAGGCAACGACGGCGGCGTACCGTCTTCAGACGGAAACAACATCTTAATGCGCTGATCCGGCGAGTCGCATTTCATCTGCGCCACCTCCTGCCCGCTGAAAACCAGGCTCAGCAGCGAAGGGGAAACCTCCGTCTTACGCGCCAGTTGAACGTTGAACAGGCGGTAGCCCTGAACTCCAGCCATAACTTTTCCTTACGCTTAAATCGCGGAATGACGTGAACGGTAGCGGCTGCGCCAGATAAAGCCAGACACCACGGTAAATAACACAGCGACGAAAAAAGCCGCCACAATCAGCGCCGCTGCGGCGCCGGTTTTCGACACCAGCGGCACCAGCAATGCGCAAAGCCCATAGCCAAGCGTGTGGCTGGTCGCGATCCAGCCCGCGCCTGCGCCGTCTGTCAGCTTATCATTCAGTAAAAGCTGATAAGCGGGTGTTGCCAGAGCAGCCCCAAACGACAGCACCGCACAGCCGAGGTAAAACAACCATAGCTGTTCGGCGAGCATTATCGCCAGGCCACAAATCATCAGCGCTCCGGCACTCAAAAGCAGCGCCATCGGCGTCAGGCGCTGCGGGCGGAGCACCCCGAACTGTGCGATAAGCGCAGCAACCGCGGCCAGCCCTAACAGCCACGCCACCTGGTGGCTAATGGCGGCGGTATCCGTGGCGAACTGGCGAGTAAGGGCGGGCGAAAGACCAAGCTGCATCATGCTCACCGCCGCGGCTAATAACAGCGCGCAAAGCAGATAAGGCAGGCAATCCAGCCTCGGGCTGGCGCTCTTGCGCTCCGCTGCGGGCTGCGGTGGCGTGCCAGGCAACCGCAGCAGCATCACCAGCGCCAGCAGTGGCGCTGCCATCAGCAGCCCCATCGGCGCCAGAGGGTGAATTGCCAGCATCGCCGCCGCGCACAACGGCCCGAATAGTCTGCCGCAGCTCAAGCCGGAGCTAATGGTTGCCAGAGCGACCATGCGATTCCCTTCCCCCGCTCTCTGCAATGCCCAGACCTGACAGGCCGGCACCATCGCCGACACGGTAAGCCCGTAGGCGATCCGCGCGATGATTAATATTCCCAGCCCCACCGCTGTTGTTACGGCGCCGGTCGCCATCAGCATGCTTCCCAGCCCAAGCAGAGTAAAACTTGCGCCGTATCCCCCCAGTGCCCACAGCACCACAGGCTTACTGCCCGCATGGGCAATTTGCTTTCCCCACCACGGGGAAGATGGCAGGAACAGCATTGAGCCAAGCATCAGCAAAGCCGCCCAAATCGACAGGCTCAGGTTTGTCTGAATCACCAGTACAGGGATCGCGACCAGCAGGCCGTTTTGCCCGACACCGAGTAACCCCGCACTGAACGCAAGCGGCCAGCAGGACAATGGTTTTTGCGGCGTTTCCGCGCTCTCAAGAGACGTCACGATGTTGCAATTCCATGTATTAATTGTGTTTATTTGTAAAATTAATTTTACCGATTCTAACAATTGTTATTGATAATGAGAAACCTTATCGGCAAAATTCGCATTATCATAACGAGTGGGATCTGTTTGATTATGACTTTGCCAACTAAAACGTCAGCCCTGGATGTGGCTGCGCAGTGCTTCCTGAATTCCCTGGTTCGTGAAACCAAAGACTGGCGGCTGACGGAATACCAGCCAACCGAATTGATCATCCCGCTGGGCGAACAGCAGGCGCTCCATTTCAGAGTGGCTTATTTTTCCCCAACCCAGCATCACCGCTTTGAATTTCCGGCGCGTCTGGTCACGGCCTCCGGCAGTCACCCCGTCGATTTCGCCACCCTCTCCCGGCTTATTGTTGATAAGCTCCAGCACCAACTCTTGCTGCCCGCGACCAGTTGCGAAACCTTCCACCAGCGCGTGATGGAAAGCCACGCCCATACGCAGCAGGCGATTGATGCCCGCCATGACTGGGCAGCCCTGCGTGAAAAAGCGTTGAACTTTGGCGAGGCGGAGCAGGCTCTGCTGGTCGGGCACGCCTTCCACCCGGCGCCTAAGTCTCATGAACCGTTTAACCAGCAGGAGGCCGAACGCTACCTGCCAGACTTCGCGCCCCACTTCCCGCTGCGGTGGTTTGCGGTGGACAAAACGCAGATCGCCGGTGAAAGCCTGCATCTCAACCTGCAACAGCGGTTGACGCGATTTGCCGCAGAGAATGCGCCGCAGTTACTTAACGAATTAAACGACAATCAATGGCTATTCCCACTGCACCCGTGGCAGGGGGAGTATCTGTTGCAGCAGGAGTGGTGCCAGGAGCTTGTCGCTAAAGGGCTAATTAAAGATTTAGGCGAAGCCGGCGCGCCGTGGCTACCGACCACCTCTTCCCGCTCGCTCTACTGCGCCACCAGCCGCGACATGATCAAATTCTCCCTGAGCGTGCGCCTGACCAACTCCGTCCGTACCCTGTCAGTGAAAGAAGTGAAGCGTGGAATGCGCCTGGCGCGCCTGGCGCAAACCGACGACTGGCAGATGCTACAGGCCCGCTTCCCGACTTTCCGGGTGATGCAGGAAGACGGCTGGGCCGGGCTGCGCGATCTCCACGGCAACATCATGCAGGAAAGCCTGTTTGCCCTGCGTGAAAACCTGCTGGTGGATCAGCCGCAAAGCCAGACTAACGTACTGGTCTCCCTGACCCAGGCCGCACCGGATGGAGGTGATTCGCTGCTGGTTGCGGCGGTAAAACGCCTGAGCGATCGCCTCGGCATCACTGCGCAACAGGCCGCCCACGCATGGGTCGATGCTTACTGTCAGCAGGTGCTGAAGCCGCTGTTTACGGCTGAAGCGGATTACGGCCTGGTGCTGCTGGCGCATCAGCAAAATATTCTGGTTCAGATGCTTGGGGATCTGCCGGTCGGGCTTATCTACCGTGACTGCCAGGGCAGCGCGTTTATGCCTCACGCGGCAGGCTGGCTCGACACCATTGGCGAGGCGCAGGCGGAAAACGTCTTCACCCATGAGCAGTTGCTGCGCTACTTCCCTTATTACCTGCTGGTTAACTCCACTTTTGCCGTGACCGCCGCGCTGGGCGCTGCCGGGCTGGACAGTGAAGCGAATCTGATGGCTCGTGTACGAACGTTGCTGGCTGAAGTGCGTGATCAGGTGACTCATAAAACCTGCCTCAACTACGTGCTGGAAAATCCGTACTGGAACGTAAAAGGTAACTTTTTCTGTTATCTGAACGACCACAACGAGAACACCATCGTCGATCCCTCGGTGATCTACTTCGATTTCGCCAACCCGCTGCTGGCTCAGGAGGGTTAAATGTCTAAGGCAAACATCGTTCACAGCGGATATGGACTGCGCTGTGAAAATCTCGACAAGCCTCTGAATCTTAGCTGGGGGCTGGACAATAGCGCGGTGCTGCGCTGGCCGGGGCCTCTGCCGACAGGGTGGCTGCGCGACGCGCTGGATCAGATATTTATCGCCGCACCGCAACTTTCAGCGGTGGTTCTCCCCTGGGCCGAATGGCGCGAGGAGCCACAGGCGCTGACGCTTTTCGGGCAGGTAAAAAGCGACATCATCCATCGCACCGCCTTCTGGCAGTTACCGCTATGGCTGAGTTCTCCGGCAAACCGGGCCTCCGGCGAAATGGTTTTTGATGCAGAGCGTGAGATTTATTTCCCGCTGCGCCCGCCCCGTCCGCAGGGCGAGGTTTATCGCCGTTACGATCCACGCGTTCGCAAGACGCTGAGTTTCCGCGTTGCCGATCCCGTTCTTGATGCAGAACGTTTCACCCGCTGGATGAACGATCCGCGCGTTGAGTATTTCTGGGAGCAAAGCGGCTCGCTGGAGGTACAGACCGCCTATCTGGAGCGCCAGCTCACCGGTAAACATGCGTTCCCGCTGATCGGCTGCTTCGACGATCGGCCGTTTAGCTATTTCGAAATCTACTGGGCGGCGGAAGACCGCATTGGCCGCCACTATTCATGGCAACCCTTTGACCGTGGCCTGCATCTGCTGGTTGGTGAACAGCAATGGCGCGGAGCCCACTACGTACAAAGCTGGCTGCGCGGGCTGACGCATTACCTGCTGCTGGATGAGCCCCGCACGCAGCGCACCGTACTTGAGCCACGCGCCGATAACCAGCGACTGTTTCGCCACCTTGAGCCTGCGGGATACCGGACAATTAAAGAGTTCGACTTCCCACACAAGCGCTCGCGCATGGTGATGGCGGATCGCCATCACTTCTTCACGGAGGTCGGTCTGTAATGAATCACAAGGATTGGGATTTTGTTAACCGCCAGTTGGTGGCAAAAATGCTGGCCGAGCTGGAGTATGAGCAGGTTTTTCACGCGGAATCTCAGGGCGATGGCCGCTACTGCATTAACCTGCCGGGTGCGCAATGGCGCTTCAGCGCTGAACGCGGCATCTGGGGCTGGCTGTGGATTGATGCTCAAACGCTGCGCTGCGCGGACGAGCCCGTTCTGGCGCAAACGCTACTGATGCAACTAAAGCCGGTGCTGTCGATGAGCGATGCCACCGTTGCTGAGCATATGCAGGATTTGTATGCCACGCTGCTGGGCGACCTGCAACTGCTGAAGGCACGGCGCGGGCTGAGCGCCAGTGACCTGATTGATCTTGATGCCGACCGCCTGCAATGCCTGCTAAGCGGCCATCCTAAATTCGCTTTTAATAAAGGCCGTCGGGGCTGGGGCAAAGAGGCGCTGGAGCGATATGCGCCAGAGTACGCCAACACCTTCAGACTGCACTGGCTGGCGGTAAAACGTGAGCATATGGTCTGGCGCTGCGACAGCGAGCTGGATATTCAGCAGTTGTTGACGGCCGCGATGGACCCGCCGGAGTTTGCCCGCTTCAATCAGGTCTGGCAGGAAAACGGGCTGGATAACGACTGGCTACCACTGCCGGTACATCCGTGGCAGTGGCAGCAAAAAATCGCCCTCGACTTCATCGCCGATCTTGCCGAAGGCAGGATGATTTCTCTCGGCGAGTTTGGCGACTTGTGGCTCGCCCAGCAGTCGCTGCGCACCCTGACCAACGCCAGTCGCCAGGGCGGGCTGGATATCAAGCTGCCGCTGACCATCTACAACACCTCCTGCTATCGGGGGATTCCGGGCAAATACATCGCTGCCGGGCCGCTGGCCTCACGCTGGCTGCAACAGGTTTTTGCGACCGACGCCACGCTTAAGCAAAGCGGCGCGGTGATCCTCGGTGAACCGGCGGCGGGCTATGTGTCCCATGAAGGCTATGCCGCTCTTGCCCAGGCCCCCTACCGCTACCAGGAGATGCTCGGCGTTATCTGGCGTGAGAATCCGTGTCGCTGGCTGAAGCCGGACGAAAGTCCGATTCTGATGGCGACACTGATGGAGTGCGATGAAAACAATCATCCGCTGATAGGTGCATATATCGACCGCTCCGGGCTGGACGCTGAAACCTGGCTTACGCAGCTGTTCCGGGTGGTAGTGGTTCCGCTGTATCACCTGCTTTGCCGCTACGGCGTCGCGCTTATCGCCCACGGACAAAATATAACGCTCGCCATGAAAGAGGGCGTACCGCAGCGCGTACTGTTGAAAGACTTCCAGGGCGATATGCGGCTGGTGAAAGATGCGTTCCCGGAGATGGACTCTCTGCCTCAGGAGGTGCGTGACGTCACCGCTCGCCTGAGCGCCGACTACTTAATTCATGATTTGCAGACCGGCCACTTCGTGACGGTTCTGCGCTTTGTTTCGCCGCTGATGGCTCGCCTTGGCGTACCGGAGAGGCGTTTTTATCAACTGCTGGCAGCAGTGTTGAGTGATTACATGCAGGAACATCCACAAATGTCAGCGCGCTTTGCGCTTTTCTCACTCTTCAAGCCACAAATCATTCGCGTAGTGCTGAACCCGGTAAAACTGACCTGGCCCGACCAGGACGGCGGCAGCCGCATGTTGCCGAATTACCTTGAGGATCTGCAAAACCCGCTGTGGCTGGCAACCAGGGACTGAATCATGACAAACACTGTAGATTTTATTGGCGTAGGCATCGGCCCGTTCAACCTGAGCATCGCGGCGCTGTCTCATCAGGCCGAAGAATTAAGCAGCCGCTTCTTTGACGGCCGCCCGCATTTTGCCTGGCATCCCGGCATGCTGGTGCCGGACTGCCATATGCAAACCATGTTTCTGAAAGATCTGGTTAGCGCTGTGGCTCCCACAAGCCCGTACAGCTTTGTTAACTATCTGGTGAAGCGCAAAAAATTCTACCGCTTCCTGACCACCGAATTGCGTACCGTGTCCCGCGATGAGTTTTCCGACTACCTGCGCTGGGCCGCCGAAGGGATGAACAATCTGCATTTCAATCATATCGTTGAGAGTATTGATTTCGACGAGAGACGCCAGCGGTTTGTGGTGCAGACCAGCCAGGGCGAAAGCGTTGCCCGCAATATCTGCCTTGGCATTGGCAAGCAACCGCACCTGCCGCCTTGCGTAAAAACGGCGACGCAAACCTGCTTCCACGCCAGTGAAATGAGCCTGCGCCAGCCAGACCTCGGCGGCAAGCGAGTCACCGTGGTTGGCGGCGGGCAAAGCGGCGCCGACCTGTTCCTCAATGCGCTGCGCGGAGAATGGGGCGACGTTGCAGAGATCAGTTGGGTCTCGCGCCGCAATAACTTTAACGCGCTGGATGAGGCGGCGTTCGCCAACGAATACTTCACGCCTGAGTACGTTTCAGGCTTCGTCGGTCTGAATGAAAGCGCGCGCCAGAAGATGCTCGACGAGCAGAAAATGACCTCCGACGGCATCACGGCCGACTCGCTACTGACCATCTATCGCGAGTTGTATCACCGCTTCGAGGTACTGAGGCAACCGCGTAACGCCCGTCTGCTGCCAAGCCGCTCGGTCACCGGGCTGGAAAGTCGTGGCCAGAGCTGGCAACTGCTGCTGGAGCATCATCTGGATAACGGCTATGACACTCTGGAAAGCGACGTGGTGATTTTCGCCACCGGCTACCGTCCCGCGCTGCCGCAGATACTTTCACCGCTGATGTCGCGAATCGCCATGCGCGATGAGTGCAATTTCAAAGTACGCGACGACTTCACCCTGGAGTGGAACGGCCCGAAAGAGAACAACATCTTCGCGGTCAACGCCAGTATGCAAACCCACGGCATCGCCGAACCACAGCTCAGCCTGATGGCCTGGCGCTCCGCCCGTATTCTTAATCGCGCGCTGGGGCGTGATTTATTCGATCTCAGTATGCCGCCCGCCCTGATTCAATGGCGCAGCGGCAGCCGGGAAAAACCGCAGCCGGAGGCTGCTTCTTTAACTCGCTACACAGCATCTTTGGGCTGATTTTTTCCGCCCGTGTGAAGGAATAATGATGATAAGCAAAAAGTATACGCTTTGGGCTCTCAACCCACTGCTTCTCGCCATGATGGCGCCAGCAGTCGCTCAACAAACCGATGATGAAACGCTCGTGGTGTCTGCCAACCGCAGCAATCGCACCGTAGCGGAGATGGCGCAAACCACCTGGGTTATCGAAAACGCCGAACTGGAACAGCAGACTCAGGGCGGCAAAGAACTGAAAGACGCGCTGGCTCAGCTGATCCCTGGCCTTGATGTCAGCAGCCAGAGCCGCACCAATTACGGTATGAACGTGCGTGGCCGCCCGCTGGTCGTGTTGGTTGACGGCGTGCGTCTCAACTCTTCACGCACCGACAGCCGACAGTTGGACTCTATCGATCCTTTCAATATCGACCATATTGAAGTGATCTCCGGCGCGACGGCCCTGTACGGCGGCGGCAGTACCGGTGGTCTGATCAACATCGTGACCAAAAAAGGCCAGCCGGAAACCCAGATGGAGTTTGAGGCTGGCACCAAAAGCGGCTTTAACAGCAGTAAAGATCACGATGAGCGCATTGCCAGCGCCATCTCCGGCGGCAATGACCATATCTCCGGGCGTGTTTCAGTGGCGTACCAGAAGTTTGGCGGCTGGTTTGACGGTAACGGCGATGCCACCCTGCTCGATAACACCCAGACCGGCCTACAGTATTCCGATCGCCTGGACATCATGGGCACCGGTACGCTGAACATCGATGAAACCCAGCAGCTTCAGCTGATCACGCAGTACTATAAAAGCCAGGGCGACGACGATTACGGGCTGAATCTTGGGAAAGATTTCTCCGCCATTAGCGGGGCCAGCACGCCATACGTCAGTAAGGGGCTGAATTCCGACCGTATTCCCGGCACCGAGCGTCATCTGATTAGCCTACAGTACTCCAACAGCGATTTCTTTGGTCAGGAGCTGGTCGGCCAGGTTTACTACCGCGATGAGTCGCTGCTGTTCTACCCGTTCCCGACCGTAAATGCGAACAAACAGGCGACGGCTTTCTCCTCGTCACAGCAGGACACCGACCAGTACGGCATGAAACTGACTCTGAACAGCAAACCGCTGGACGGCTGGCAAATCACCTACGGGCTGGATGCCGACCACGAGCGCTTTACCTCCAACCAGATGTTCTTCGATCTGGCCCAGGCAAGCGCTTCCGGGGGGCTGAACAACCAGAAGATTTACACCACCGGGCGCTATCCGTCGTATGACATCACCAACCTGGCGGCCTTCCTGCAATCGAGCTATGACATCAATGATATCTTTACCCTCAGCGGCGGCGTACGCTATCAGTACACCGAGAACAAGATTGATGATTTCATCGGCTACGCGCAACAACAGCAGATTGCCGCCGGGAAGGCGACATCCGCCGACGCCATTCCAGGCGGCTCGGTCGATTACGACAACTTCCTGTTCAACGCCGGTCTGCTGATGCACATCACCGAACGCCAGCAGGCATGGCTCAACTTCTCCCAGGGCGTGGAGCTGCCGGACCCGGGTAAATACTACGGTCGCGGCACCTATGGCGCAGCGGTGAACGGTCACCTTCCTCTGACCAACAGCGTGAACGTCGGCGACAGCAAGCTGGAAGGCGTGAAGGTCGATTCTTATGAGCTGGGCTGGCGCTTTACCGGCGACAACCTGCGCACCCAAATCGCGGCCTACTACTCGATTTCCGATAAGAGCGTGGTGGCGAATAAAGATCTGACCATCAGCGTGGTGGACGACAAACGCCGCATTTACGGCGTGGAAGGCGCGGTGGACTACCTGATTCCAGATACCGACTGGAGTACCGGTGCGAACTTCAACGTGCTGAAAACCGAGTCGAAAGTGAACGGTAGCTGGCAGAAATATGACGTGAAGGTGGCAAGTCCATCGAAAGCGACAGCCTACATTGGCTGGGCGCCGGACCCGTGGAGCCTGCGCGTACAGAGCACCACCTCCTTCGATGTGAGCGATGCAGAAGGCTACAGCATTGATGGCTATACCACCGTCGATTTACTCGGCAGCTATCAGCTTCCGGTGGGTAAACTCAGCTTCAGCGTTGAGAACCTCTTCGACCGTGACTACACCACCGTCTGGGGGCAGCGCGCACCGCTGTACTACAGCCCTGGTTACGGCCCCGCTTCCCTGTATGACTACAAAGGACGCGGCCGCACCTTTGGTCTGAACTACTCAGTTCTGTTCTAAACCGCCCTCCTTGCCCGGCACATGCCGGGCAAATTCACCGAATGTCAATACGCAATCAATAGCATTGAACTATTTTTGAAAATTCAACAATAGGCCGCATCCTTTTATTTTTAATAAACAGGCGATCGCAACATGGGATAATAATCTGAAAGGACATTGTATTTTAGAGAGATGGTATGTCAGAAGGAGTTTCGAAAAAATCCAGATATGAAATTATTGCTATCCTGAGAGAAGAATTCAGGGTTAAGTCTAAACTGGATTTTAGTTTTAACGATCTGAGCTGGCAATCAGATTTACGAAAAGTTGACAGTTCATCTTTTTATATCGATCTCCCTCCCTCTTTTCAGCCTTCGTTATCTGAAAACGACGATGTCTGTTTTCAGATCCACAGTAAACTTGGCAGGATTGAGTTTGCCACCGCACAGATAAATACTGAGCACAATAGCCCGGATAACGTTTTCCGCTTTGCCATTCCTGAGAGCATAAACATACTGCAACGGCGATCGTCCCCCCGACTTAAGACAAGAGAGAGTTATCAATTCTGTTGTTCTGGTCGTTATAAAAATGGCGTTACTTTTAAACATACGTTAAATGATGTCTCTGACGGCGGGTGTTCTTTCATATCCACCCAATCTCAACTTAAATTTATGCGTAAAGATAATGTGTTAGAAAATGTTGAGATGAGCTTTGGTGAATATGGCAGCGTAATGACTAACTTAAAAATCATCAGCGTAACAGAACTCCATAGCGAAAAATCGTATGAAGAAGCAGATTTCCGCATCTCTTGTATGTTTCAGCATAAAAGTGACGATTATAAACATTACATAGAGAATGTTATCGTCAAATTAATTATTGACAATAAAATTAAAAATAAGATTTTTTTAGTTTAACAGACCGGGAAAACATTGAGTAATTTATTATTTTACACTGATGATAATCTCATTGGGCAATCAATCCTGCATTACATGGTAGACAATGAGATAAATATTACCACGCTGGGCTATCAGGAGATCGCCGGGAGAACCTGTGCCCCTCAGTCGGGTACGATTATTATCAATGTCATTCATAAGGATATCTCTGCGGCCAGAACGGTCGCCTTACTCAATAGATTACGAATGTATCTCACGCACTGCACGCTGCTCGTTCTGATTGTAAAAAGCGACCTCGCCAGCTTATGTCGTGAACTTCTCGATCTTGAAAATGTATTGATTCTGACGGAAAACGCGTCTTGCTCCGATCTCTCGGCCATCTTCAAACATCCTTTAACGGCCCGCGAATATCAGCGCTTATACACCCGGCGAAAACTCACTACCAGGGAGCAGCAGGTGCTGGCGCTAATGATTGCCAACCATAACAATAAACAAATAGCAGAGCTTCTCAATATTGACTATAAAACAGCCCACACTCACAGAGCGAGTATTATGAGAAAGTTAGGCATGAATAACTCGCAAGTGATGAACAAAAGAATCGTCAATATGTTTCGATGCTAAACATATTAAATGTGCAGATGACCAATCAAAAACCGATAATTAATTGTTAACCAGCCCCCTGTCAATCATTTTCACCGACAAAAATATCACTTATATTAATACCACCTCCTCCCACCGTTGACCTGATTTCTGACGAGATATAATGGACGCACTTATGTTTTTCAATCATAATTTGTCACGTAGCGATATATCCGTTCGATATGTCTTCCAAAAAATGTTTTCACCTCTCGGGGCGCTTGTCGCCGTTGAGTGCCTGAGCCGCTTTGACCATATCCCTGTTTCTCCAGAAGAGTTATTTCGTTATGCCAATGCGGACTTACGGGAAAGTATCTTTATGGAACAACTGGCGTTAATAGAAAAACATAAAGCGTGGTTTATAAAAAACAATGTTTCTGCCACGATTAACATTGACGACCATATACTCAGCGTCCTGCTACGGCCAGAAGTGAAAGCGAAAGTCAAAGCACTGGGCTGCGTTCACTTTGAACTCACGGAAAACTCTAACGAACTGTTGAATAACTCTCTCGCCGCCTGGTGTGATTCCCACAGCTCCTTACTCTGGCTCGATGACTTTGGCGCTGGCTACGCGGGAATTAACGCGATTCGTGGCTATCATTTTGACTATGTCAAAATCGACAGAAACTTCTTCTGGCATTTAATGCAGAAAGAGTCTGGTCGGCCATTAATGGATGCGCTGGTCACTTTCCTTTCCCGTAACCAACATAATGTGATTATTGAAGGCGTCGAAAGCGAAGCGCATAAGAAATGGTTGCAGGGTATGGAGTGGTTTGCCATTCAGGGGCATTACTGGAAAGAAGTCAGTATTGAACAACTGGTCAAAGAAGAGGTTACGGTTTAAAAAAGGGAAAAAAATGCCGGAAGATTCCGGCATCAAAATCAACCTTCACACGCAAGAAATCAGTTATACACTAACTCCCAGGTTGCCCAACTGGTCAACGGGCCACTGGTCGCTTTCTCCGGCGCTGGTGTAACGTAACCGATGTAATAAGTAAACACACCGCCGCTTACCGCTTTTTCCACCAAAGGCACCCGGTTTTGCTGCGGGTCAGCCGGAACAATTTTGTTGCTTTTATCCAGCGTATTATTGTCGTTGGTCGACAGCGCCAGAAAAATATGGCTGGCCCCATCCGCTCGTGTATTCGCCAGATAACCGGCATTTTCGTTGCCGACGGTATTGACCGTGAATCCATCAATCCAGCGCACACTTACCGTGCTGATCTCATCGTTATTCGCAGCGCCACCATCATGACGTAACTGACAGTTCGACAATTCCAGGGTGAAGGATTGCGGTTTCATAAATGCGCCCGCGCCACGGGCATGTACTTCCGCCAGGCTTACCGGAGCCAGCCAGACGCTACCGCTGCCCGCATTGTCGCCCCCGTTGAGCGCCACGCTACAGGAGATATCCGTCACTCGTCCTGCGAAGTCCACCCGTCCGCTATCGTAATTGGTTTCAAATCCCCACGCTGAAGAGGCGACAAGCATTCCGCTTATCAGGGTCAACTGAGTGAGTCGTCTGATATTTTTATACTGTGCTGAATCACGCATACCCACCTCCCGAATTAATCGTACGTCAGGTTAAAGATCATGTGCGACTCCACCTCACCGGTACTTGTGGTCGATGCGTATTGATAGAAGCGTGCACGATAAGGCAATGTAATGTAACGGGTTTCCTGGGTCTGCAAGGTGCCGATATTATATTTCTTGCTAAATTCCAGCGGGGTGCCATCTTTCAGTACCTGGACGCCAATCCCTTTCGCCGCAGCGTTTCCGCTTTTTTCGTTGATGAGCACGCCCTGAGCGGCAGTGGTGCTTGTCGCCAGGTTGCCGGAAAAAGTCGTATGGATATTGGCGAAACCGGATTCACTTACGCCGCCGCTGCACTGCAACTGGATATTAAAATCTTTGCCTCCCGCCGTGGTGCCAACGCCATTCAGATCGCTGCGCTTAATCGTACCGATATCAACGTTCATATTCTTACCGCTTAACACGGTACAGGAGGGCGAGACGACGGTGATGGCATTGGCGCTGAGGAACGTTTCAAGGATCGGGTTACTGCCGTTTTCCCAGTCATAAGAGGTATATTTCCCCGCCGCCAGGGTGCCACTGCCGGTCACGTTCGCAGTTTTAATCACTTCCAGCGTAAAGCGGGAGCCTTCCAGTGAATAATTGGTCTGCCTGTTGACATAGGAGGAGTAGACATCCGGGTAGACAATATTGACCGTTGCGCCACCGCGGCTAAAACGCAAGCCGATGCCGTCTACGTTTGTCGAATAAATTTTATTCCCCAGGTCGGTGGCTCCGGGCACGACAATTTTCGCCGCAAAACGGTTAGTACCGGCTGAACAGCTATAGCTTGCTCCACCCGACGCCGACATTGTCCAGTCACGGGACACAATCACTGAGCCCACCGGCAGATCCGGCGGAACAACCACTCGCCCGATGGCCATGTCTAATGTCACCGTCGGCTGTGAAAGGCGCGAGCAGAAAGCCCATGCCGATGTTGTCCCCAGCGCCATTAATCCAATAAAAAGCGTCAGTCTTTTACTCAGCGACATAGCGTTTCCTTTGTTTTTGCCTGACTCAGATCCACCGTACATTGCCCGCCATTCCACTTAACCGTGGCTTTTGACGCGCTGGCGTCGCTGATAAACATCATGCTGCCCTGCCCCACAACACCGATCTCTTTTCCGCTCGGGTCAAAAATCGTGGCGGCGAACGGCAACGGCAGGCCATTCGCCTGGCGCGCCTGCACCGTGATGTTGTTTTGCACCGTGGTATTGAAGGCAACTTTGACTACGCTCCCCTCCCACGGCACAACCTGCGCCACGGTACGATCGAAAGCGATATCGTCATTACTGCCTTTCGGGTCAATTTCAACGGCGTTAATCCGGTAAGGCCGCAGATACGGCAGAATGGCGTAGCCGTTGCTGTCAATGCGGGTCCCCGGCGAACCTGGCAACATGGCGCCTGCGGCATCTTTCGCTTCGATCAGCGCCATCGTGGTGCCGCTTTCCGGCGAGAACACCACGCCGTGCTGATGGGCAATCAGCGTCCCGCTGGCGCCCAGCCCGCTCTGACGATACCCTTCGCCCTGACTATAACTGCCGTTCAGCGTGGTCCACGGGGTACGGTAGCTGCCGTTCAGCGCCACATCGTGCTGGCCTCCGGTCGCGGTGGTGGTCGACACGCCATAGTTGAGGTTGTTTTCACTGTCCAGCGAGCCGTTGACGCCAATCTGCGAACTGGCGAAGTGCGAGTTGTTGAACGAGGTATTTGACGTCAGATTCGCGGTGCGATTCTCGCCGAACCACAGCGGGTAGCTAAAGTTGAGCGAAACGCGATCGTCGCGACGATGACCGGAGCTGTCCGGCGTATAGACGCGCTGAGCGCTGACCGACCATGAGAGGCGACCGAACATATTGTTATAGCTGAGCTGATACTGCTTCTCCGTGCCTGAACGGTTCCAGTAATCCGACACCCGACCGCTTAAGTAGAAACCGCCCCAGCCGTCAGGTAGGTTCTGGTTTACGGTAAAGGTCATGCTGTTTTTCTGTCGCCACACGGTGTAGTTGCTGTTGTGGTTCTTTTCCTGATCGACGGCGTACAGCGCGTCGTTCAGGTTGTAGTAGCCTTTGGTGGAGTACCGATACGCCGCCAGGACAATACTGGTCTGCGTTTCGGTGAACATACGGTTAAAGGTGGCGCGGTAGCTCTGACCATGCTCGTCAAGGGTATCGCTCTTTAACCGCGAATGGGTGACATCGAATGACAAGGCGCCGACGCCGGTGTTCATCCCGGTCCCCAGCAGGAATGCCTGATAGTCATCAAAACCGGTCACGCCAGCATAGCCGGTGAACAGGTTATTTAAGCCCTGTTGCCAGGTTGCCTGGTAGAGCATCGGTTTATTACGCAGCGAACTATCATCAACCTTACCGGCAGAGAGCGCATAGCGGGTCATCCCCGGACGCAGTAATTGCGCTACCGAGGCATAAGGCACGCTGAACACCTGTACCGAGCCATCGGCTTCTTTTACTGAAACCTCAAGGTCGCTGCCATAGCCGGAGGGGTAAACATCCTGTAACGTAAACGGTCCCGGCGGCACGGTGGTCTGATAGATAATATTGTTGCCCTGACGTACCGTCACCAGCGCGTTACTTTGCGCCACGCCGCGAATTTCCGGGGCATAGGAACGCATACCGTCCGGGAACATATTGTCATCGGTCGCCAGATTTACCCCTCGCAGGCCGATGGTGTCGAAAAACTCACCGTTGGTAAAAATCTGCCCACCGCTGACAATCGAGTTAATTTGCGGAATCGGACGTTGCAGGTAGGTCTGGTTGCTGTTCCAGTGCGCCTTCCCCTGCTGCTGTTGCCAGTTCAGGTTACCAATGTGTTTGAGCAGCCAGCCGTCCCAGGAAAGACCCGCGTTAACGCCAAGATAGGCGCTGCTGTTATCTGACCCGTTGGCCGATGACGTGTGGCTGTTCCAGGCGTTAGCCATCCAGCCTAAATTCAGCGCCGCAACGCCTTTATCCCAGAACTCCGGGCTGACAAAATTCTTAAAGCGCTGATCTTCGTAGATTTGCGGTACGGAAATATCCAGCCTCAGAGAGGACTGAATCAGGTTGTCGCTGACATTTTCTTCGTTACGCCACTCTTGCAGTCGTCCGCAATAGCCCTCTTTCGCGCTAAGCTGTGGGTTAAATTTTTCTGGCGAGATACCGTATTGCATCAGCATCGCTTTGGTGTAGCAGACGCCCATTTTGCCGTCTTTTCCACGGGTGATATTCAGGTCGTAGCGGCCTTTCCACTCACCATTGGTATACACATCAAGTGAGTAAACACCCTCGGAGATAGCGCTCGTGGAAAAGCGCGACAGATCGACCTTTTCGCGACTGCCGACAATAAAGCCATCGTTAAACTGATAAACCGTTCCTGGGTTTTCCTGGCCGCTTGAAAATGGCGGAAAGCAGTACAGTGCAATCGCAATTGCCGTACTTAATCTTTCCGGGCGGATTGACCTCTGCTTCATGATCGTTTCCCTTATTTAACGGCAACTTTCACTGCGACATCTGCGCCATAGTCATTAATGTTGTTAACAGTCAGGGTCTCGCCTTTGTTCACTGTCGAGGAAAGCACGATAGTCTGACTGGACTGTGGGGCAAACATCACCGTTTTGCTGTTCAGCGCTTTGCCGCCGTCACGAGAGATACGGCTTACGGTGATATAAAAAGGCGTGGGATTGTTGACGGACAGACTGCTGCCGTTGGCGGAAAGCACCAACTTTTCCGCCGCCGCATCACGGTTGCCTAATCCATTCGGACGATAGATAAACTTAAAGCGAGAACGAATCGCCAGTTGCAGGATATTCTGCCCTTCATTTTTCTGGTTAGCCTCTACCGGCGGAATTTCCAGAAGATTCAGCCACCATAATGTCTCTTTATCTTTAGCGAGCCCTGCATTGCTGCCGAGCTTAATACGCAAAGTCTGACCGCTTTTAGCGTCAACGCGGGAAATAGGTGGTGTAATAATAAATGGTGTAGTAATCGTATCCGGCGTCGCATCGGCATTACCGTTATCCAGCCAGGCTTGTGCCAGTGCCGGACGATCTGCGGTATTAGAGAGCTGCACCGTTATTTCTTTTTCATTTCCTGGATAAATAAAGCGGGTGCCATTAACAATAATGTTATTAGCATTAGCCGCAAAACTAAAAATGAAACAGAAAAAAAGGGCAATAAGCTTCATGCTGACCTCTGAATAAAAAATAAGCGGCAGCAGCGGCCGCTTTATTATCGTTTTATACCGCCCCGGCGCGAGGCGGTTTTATCTCTCAGCCGATATTACTGGTAGGTAATTTCGTAAGTCGCATAGCTATTGACCACACCGGTTGTCACGCTGTTAGGCGTGCTGGTGGCATAACCAACATAGTAAGTGAAACGCGCGCCATCCTGAACGGCAGCCGCGTCGCCAGTCGCTTTCGGTTGATCGGCGTCGCCCGGGATGATTTTCTTGGCCAGCGTGGTGGCGTTATCGGTAGACAGAACCAGTTGGATATCCTTCGCGCCAGCCGCTTCCGTATTGGCCAGGTAGCCCTGTTGTTTGCCGGAAGCGCCCGCCAGCAGGTTGCCGCCGGTCCAGTTCACACCCAGTTTGCTCACGTCATCTTGTGGATCACCATTCGCCGCCTGGCAGTTAGAAACATCGATGGTGAAAGATTTTGGTTTCAGATAGGTATCCGCAGCCGCAGCTTTAACTTCCGTTAACGTTACCGGAGACAGATAAACATTAGCATCGCTGCCCTGGCCGTTTACGGAAACAGTACAAGATACGTCGGTAACTTTACCGAAGAAATTAACCTGACCGCCGCCGACATTAGTATCAGCAGCATTTGCCGCAGCCATGCCAAAAAATGCAGTCGCGATTGCAGCAGAGAGAAGAACCTTTTTCATTGCCATTTCCTTGTCAGAGTGAATTAAGTATCAATGAGCAAACAGTGAGTTCACACAAAAATCAGAAGCGATATGCGATTCTTACTTGTGCGACTGTTAATAGAAACTTCGACTGACCGGAAGCTGCTATATTTAAGGTATCAAAAACGAACTCGATAAAAACTCGTTGATGCTGTCGGCGTCAAAGAATGCTATTTCGGAGTCAAATATACATTTTTTCATATCTTGATTGAGGCCGTTTAACAGGATTACACCTATTAATCCTCACCTGAAAAATAGAAAAATCCACTCAATGGCATATTGCTATCTTAAAACTTCTACAATTTCTCTCTGTACTGCCTGTCAGTGCTTCACCAATATTGCCAAATATAATCACCGGTTAAATTCGCGGCGAACCCGGCAAAGAGAAGCCGTTATTCTCCGGTCATAAAACGGAAAGCCAGAGGTTTGTTGCCGATCGCAAAGCGCAAGTGTTCCCCGACGCTGACTCGTCCTGTTCTGGAAAAATCGGAGGAGGATGATGGCGAGAAGCATACCCGGTGAATATACCAACACTATACCAAGTGTGACGGGGGTCGTTGAAAGGGAGTGAACTAAGTGCTTGAATAGTGGCGGAGAGAGGGGGATTTGAACCCCCGGTAGAGTTGCCCCTACTCCGGTTTTCGAGACCGGTCCGTTCAGCCGCTCCGGCATCTCTCCGTTCTGGTGGTTGCCATGATGCCAGGTAATTTGGCATTTTAACAGACCCTGTTCCTGCAATTTTGTTCAAGTGACGAGTTTGCGAGCAAAACGATGATTAAGTGGCCCTGGAAAGTACACGAAACAGACCAGAATGCGGCCTTGCCGTGGGATGACGCCCTGGCAATTCCCCTTCTGGTCAACCTGACCGCGCAAGAGCAAGCCAGATTAATTGCGCTGGCCGAGCGTTTTTTACAGCAAAAAAGGTTGGTCGCTCTTCAGGGATTTGAACTGGATGCGTTGAAAAGCGCGCGTATTGCGCTGCTTTTTTGTCTCCCGGTGCTGGAGCTGGGCATCGAATGGCTCGATGGCTTCCATGAAGTGCTGATCTACCCTGTGCCTTTTGTTGTGGATGATGAATGGGAAGATGATATTGGTCTGGTGCATAACCAGCGCGTTGTCCAGTCCGGGCAAAGCTGGCAGCAAGGCCCAATAATTCTGAACTGGCTTGATATCCAGGACTCCTTTGATGCGTCCGGCTTCAATCTGATTATCCATGAAGTGGCGCATAAACTTGATATGCGCAATGGCGACCGGGCCAGCGGTATCCCGTTGATTCCTCTGCGCGAAGTGGCCAGTTGGGAGCACGATCTCCACGCAGCCATGAACAATATTCAGGATGAAATTGATCTTGTGGGTGAAACCGCATCCAGCATTGATGCTTACGCAGCAACCGACCCTGCTGAATGCTTTGCGGTTCTGTCAGAATACTTCTTCAGCGCCCCGGAACTGTTCGCCCCGCGTTTCCCGGCATTGTGGCAACGTTTTTGTCAGTTTTATCGCCAGGACCCCTTACTGCGACTGCGTGATAACCCAGAAGAGGACAATATACCGACATCACACGTCCATTAAATCGTGGTTTTGAAGATTAATTAACCAATTGAAATGACGTGCGAATTTTACTGTTGACACGTTACAGAGCGGTCAGTATTATTCGCCTCGTTCACACGATTCCTCTGTAGTTCAGTCGGTAGAACGGCGGACTGTTAATCCGTATGTCACTGGTTCGAGTCCAGTCAGAGGAGCCAGATTTAAAGAAGCCCGCTTTTTAGCGGGCTTTTTGCTTTATATCTGATAATCAATGACCGCCTCATCCGACTCCATCACCTGGCGCTTAATATCTTCGACAGACAGCCCCGCATTACACAACTCAATAAACCGCCAGACGTAGTTGCGCTGTAACTGTCCGCGCTTCAGCCCCAGCCAGACGGTATTGGCATCAAATAAATGTCGGGTATCAAGACGCGTCAGCGCCCCCTCTTCCTGCTCGCCGCTGGATTGCTCGGCGACCAATCCAATCCCCAGCCCCAGAGCAACGTACGTTTTGATCACATCAGAATCCTGAGCGCTCAGGACAATATCCGGCAACAACCCTTTGCGGGAGAAGGCTTCATCAATACGGGAGCGCCCTGTAATGCCCTGACGATAAGTGATTAGCGGCCAGTGCGCGATCGCTTCCAGCGTCAGTGGCGAGGTCTGCACCAGGGGATGATCGCGAGGTACTAATAAACTGTGGTGCCAGCGAAACCAGGGAAAGGCCACCAGCAACGGATCATTACTCAGACGCTCACTGGCAATGCCGATATCCGCGCCACCGTTTTGCAACAGCACCTCTATCTCCTGCGGCGTGCCCTGAATAAGCTCCAGTCGGACTTCCGGGAAAATCTCGCGAAAGGCTTTGATCACTTCCGGTAAACTATATCGCGCCTGGGTGTGCGTCGTGGCAATGGTCAGTACGCCAGATGTATCATTGGTGAACAGGTCGGCCAGTCTGCGAACATTGCTGGCCTCATTCAGGATGCGCTCGGCAATGACCAGCAGCGCCTTACCCGGTTCTGTCATCCCGAGCAGGCGCTTGCCGCGCCGGATAAAAATTTCAATACCGAGCTCATCTTCAAGCTCGCGAATATGCCGACTCACTCCCGACTGAGAGGTATAAAGCATATTGGCGACTTCAGTCAGGTTGTAATCCTGACGGGCCGCCTCGCGGATGATTTTAAGTTGCTGGAAATTCACGCTTCGCTCCGAAGACATCAGACATGACGCTATTGTTAAAGTCTGAAGCCCGGCATAACAAATAATAAAAACCTGCATCTTATACCGCGATGGAATAACGCTTAGCTCACCAGCAGAAGCTCACGGTTTTCCAGCATAGGGCGGCTCACCAGCGACATCAGGATCTCTTTCACTGCCTGTGCCTGCGGTGTCAGACTCCCCCTCGCCGACATATTCAGCGACAGCGGTAAACTCATCGACGGCGTGGTGATACGCGCCATCCAGCCATTTGCCGCGCCGCTTAACGATCGGGCTGCCGACTCCGGTAACACCGTCACCCCCATCCCACTGGCAATAGCCGCTGTTAATGTCGCGATGGATTCGATTTCGCCAATCACTTTTGCGGTCAATCGGCGTAAGGAAAAGGCCTCATCCACACGCGAACGAACGGCGCTATAGTCGCGAGGAAGGAAAAGGTTCATCTCCGCAACCGCCGTTAAATCCACGCTCGGCCCAGGGCAATCCCGGGTTCCCACCAGAAAAAGATCTTCTTTCAGCAGCGGCTGGCTGGTAATACCGGCCACCGGAGAACGCTCGTAAAGAACCGCCATATCAAGTTGGCCGCTGAGTAATTTATCATTCAGCACCACCCCGCTGTTTTCATGCAGGTAGACCAACACCTCTGGCAATTCCGCCCGCACGGCCTGTAGCAGCGGCATCGTCACCGACGAGGCAGCCGTTCCCGGCGCCAGACCGATCGACACCTGCCCCCTCAGCGTTTGCCCGACGTTATTAACCGCCAGCTGTGCCTGTTCACACTGACGCAAAATCGTTCGCGCATGGGTATACAGGATTTTTCCTGCTTCAGTCGGCGTCACGCCGCGCTTTGTCCGAATCAATAATTGCTGATCCAGTTCCCCTTCCAGCGTAGCGACCTGCTGGCTGAGTGCGGGTTGCGCAATGTGTAATACTTCCGCGGCCTGCGTCAGGCTACCGATGTCGACGATTTTCACAAAGTATTTCAGTCGTCTGAAGTTCATTTTGCCTCCTGTCAGGAATACCAGTCATGATACTGGCTGTCATGTTATGGAGGATTTTGCAAAAGGCTTGCCAGTTTCTGGCCGACGCTAATTTTTATGCTAACCTGCTGTCAAATAAGAGAATGTGATTACAAGACAACGTTTTTAATGTTAACAACAGTTTCCGATCTGCCCCATAAGAGGTACGTTTGCACCAGAATGGCGCAAAATAGCGGCCGAATGAAAGATCATCGCTTTGTTGATTTTGTCAGCAAACGAACGCGCAATCGCATTTCACCCTTTGACAATGCTCGTGGGCGTCGTTAATATGCGCCCCGTTCACACGATTCCTCTGTAGTTCAGTCGGTAGAACGGCGGACTGTTAATCCGTATGTCACTGGTTCGAGTCCAGTCAGAGGAGCCAAATTTAGAAAAGCCCGCTTTTTAGCGGGCTTTTTGCTTTTCTGTACTCCGAACAACCACAATCAGGTATACGTTCCAGCCGCTTACCGTTTCTGGCCGTCATATTGACGACGTTCTGGCGAGCAACACAATAATAAACAAACCGCCAATACCCGCCGTAATAATGCCGACAGGCAGTTCCTGCGAGGTCAGCAACGTTCGGCTGACAATATCGCCGCCGCACAACAGCACTGCTCCCCAGACACCACAAAGAGGCAGCAACAGCAGATGCTTAACGCCAGAAAAGTACCGACACAGATGTGGCACCATCAGCCCAACAAAGCCGATCACTCCCGTCAGTGCCACTAAGAAAGAAGTCGCCAGCGCGCAGCACAGGAAAATTTCTATCCGCAGGCGGCTGACGTTAATCCCCAGCGATAACGCCGTCTGCTCACCGGCCAGCATGCCATCCAGCGCACGCCATCGCAGCAGAATAAAAGCGCTCAGTAACATCAGGCTCAGTAAGGCAAAAGGCAGATTGCCCCAACTGGCTAATCCCAGGCCGCCCAGTGACCAGAACAACACAGAACTGGCGGCACGTTGATCGCCAGAAAAAATGAAATAGCTGGTTAACGCACCAAACAGAAAGGAGATAGCAAGCCCACTGATAATTAACTGCTCAGCCCCGCGTTGCTTTTTGAAGTGGAACAGTAATATCACCGCCATAGCGGAGCAGATCCCACCAACAAATGCCGATACAGGGAGCGTCAGCGTGCCAAGCTGATTGCCGAATCGGGTAATGACCAGTACCGCGCCCGCCGATGCGCCCGATGACAGCCCAAATAAAAATGGATCGGCAAGATCATTACGTGTGGTGGTCTGCAACAACGCGCCCACTATCGCCAGTCCTGCCCCTGTAAGTACAGAGAGGAGCGTCCTCGGCACGCGTAAATCAATCACAATTCTGCTGACCATATCCGATACCGGCACATCTGCAATCCCTATCGCCCCCAGCACCTGCAACAGCGATAACGAAACAGCACCTTTGGCAATACTGAGTAACATTAATCCTGCCAGTACCACCACCGCGCTCCACATCGCCCAATAGTAACGGTACGAAGTGAAACTCATTGTGCAGCCGTCTGATACATGGCCCGAGCCAGTTTTTCTACTGCTTTGACATTCGCGGGGCCTGGCGTCAGTTCAGCATATTGCAGCTTCAGATAACGTTGGTGTTTCACCGCTGGCGTGAGTTTCATCAACGGGTGATTTTCCAGGAAGTGACGAAGCTCATCAGCCCCACTTCCCGTTTGATAATCCAGCAGAATGATAAAGTCCGGCTCAGTGGCAGCCACACTTTCCCAGGAAGTTGTGCCCCAACTGATATCCAGCGCCTCCATCGCATTTTTACCACCAGCCGCTTCGATAATGGCGTCAGGCATCGCATATTTCCCGCTGGTAAAAGGTTTATCCTCTCCCGAATCATAAACAAACACGTTTAATGGCCGGGCTCCTTTCGGCGGTTTGGGCAGCGCCTCCAGCGTCTTTTTCCAGCGATTAACCAGCGCCCGAGCTTCATCTTGCTTACCAAAAATCTTCCCCAGCGTCAGTACGTCATTATAAAGTAGATCCATACTGGCTTTACGCTTATGTGCGGCAGTAAAGACGCAACTTTCGCTCAGAACAAAAGTCTTGATGCCATATTTATTGAGTGAAGAAGGCGTCACTTCACCCCCTACTTTCATGCCATAATTCCAGCCTGCGAAAAAGAAATCTGGATTAACCGCCAGCAATGTTTCCAGAGAGGGATATTTCGGTGCCAGTTCAGGGATCGACCCCATTGCTTTTTTAAATTCCGGCGTCATTTTGTACCACCCGCTGATACCGGTCAGACCGACGATACGATCCTGTAAATTCAGAGCGAACGCCATTTCAGACATATTAAGGTCATTAATAATCGCTCGCTTTGGCGGTTCCGTGAACGTCACGGGGGTTCCACAACTTTCTATGGTGACAGGAAAATCCGCAGCCTCTACTGCCGATACCGACAAAATAGCAACCATGCCTGCAAGCAATTTTTTCATCACAATCCTCATATATTTATTATGCATAGCCAGGAACTTCAAAAATACGCAGCGCTTTCCCCGTATCAGGGTGTGGTACGGTAAAGCAGGTCAACCCAAAAACGGGATAAAGGTTTTCAGACACCAGCACACGCTCCGGTGTGTCGCAGAGCACCATTCTTCCCTGCGACAGAAGCAGAACGCGGTCAGCAAAAGATTCAATCAGCGACAGATCGTGCAATACCGCCACCACCGTTATCCCCTTGTTTTTCACCAACGAAAGCAGTTCCACCCGACCGGAGGGATCCAGATGGTTGGTTGGCTCATCAAGCAGTACCAGGCTCGGCATCTGAGCTAACACCCGCGCCAGCGCCGCCCGCTGCCTTTCTCCGCCAGAAAGCGCAGACAGCGACCGCTTTCGCAACGCCAGTAATCCCGTCTCTTTAATGGCCTTCATCACGATGGCATCATGCCTGTCGCGTGGTGCATCCCGGGCGCGCGGGATACGCCCCAGCGCCACATAATCCTCAAGAGCCAGCCTCAGATCGGGCGTATCATTTTGCGCCAGAACGGCGATCTGCTTTGCCCGCAGCTGCCGCGACAGCGCCGAAACAGACTGGCCCAGAGCTGAATATCGCCCTTCTGAAGGGGGAGTTCCTGACTTATCGCCCTCAGTAAAGACGTTTTACCGCTGCCGTTAGGCCCAATAACGGCCAGGCATTTCCCTTCCTCAACCTCAAAGCGAATTGCACAAAGCAGTTCTCCGCCTCCGGGTCGCTGTAGCGACGCAATATTGACGCTTAGAGCACTCGCCGGGTTATCACTGGATGCGACGAATTGCACAATACTTAACCTCTTCCATGATCGAATCATTGATTGGATATGTTATATCATAACAATTAACGTTAACAACCCTGAGATACAAGGCGATTTCAACCGGGGCTCCGTACTATTTTTCATCTTGTCTGCGCGTGACGGATAAAATCATTTTCTCTTTCCGTCTGTCGCGGTAGTCTCATAAAGGCCGTTAATATGTCGGCAGCAATATGAGTCATCATTTCTCCATACTAATAACTAAAAAAACAGCACAGACAGGATAACTATGGATTCCACCCTCACCTCCACGCGTCCCCAGGATGAGACGCCTTCGCTTAATCGCGCGCGCCGCGCCGCATTAGGAAGCTTCGCTGGCGCAGTCGTCGACTGGTACGATTTTCTGCTCTATGGCATCACCGCTGCCCTGGTGTTTAATCGTGAATTTTTCCCGCAAATCAGCCCGGCGATGGGCACACTCGCGGCGTTTGCCACCTTCGGCGTTGGCTTTCTGTTTCGCCCGCTGGGGGGTGTGATCTTCGGCCACTTCGGCGATCGTCTGGGCCGCAAGCGTATGCTGATGCTGACCGTATGGATGATGGGTATCGCTACCGCACTGATTGGCATCCTCCCTTCTTTCGCCACTATAGGCTGGTGGGCGCCGGTATTACTGGTGATATTACGGGCTGTTCAGGGTTTTGCCGTCGGTGGCGAATGGGGTGGCGCGGCATTGCTGTCGGTTGAAAGCGCGCCGGAGAACAAAAAAGCGTTTTACAGCAGCGGCGTTCAGGTGGGTTATGGCGTAGGGCTGCTGCTCTCGACCGGTCTGGTCTCGCTGATCAGCACGCTGACGACCGATGAACAGTTTCTGAGTTGGGGCTGGCGCATCCCATTCTTGTTTAGCATTATTCTGGTGCTTGGCGCCTTATGGGTGCGCAATGGCATGGAAGAGTCCGCCGAATTTGAACAGCAAAAACAGGAAACACCACCGGCGAAAAAACGCTTGCCGGTCATGGAGGCGTTGAGCCGCCACCCTGGCGCATTTCTGAAAATCATCGGCCTGCGCCTGTGCGAGCTGCTGACGATGTATATCGTCACCGCGTTCGCCCTGAACTACTCCACCCAAAACCTGGGGCTTCCGCGTGAGCTTTTTCTGAATATCGGTCTGCTGGTGGGGGGACTAAGCTGCCTGACGATCCCCTGCTTTGCCTGGCTTGCGGACCGCTTCGGTCGTCGGCGCGTCTATATTACAGGTGCCTTAATCGGTACGCTCAGCGCATTCCCGTTTTTTATGGCGCTTGAAGCCCAGTCAATCTTCTGGATTGTGTTCTTCTCCATCATGCTGGCCAATATTGCTCATGATATGGTGGTTTGCGTACAGCAGCCGATGTTTACCGGCATGTTCGGTGCAGGTTATCGCTACAGCGGTGCCGGAGTCGGTTATCAGGTCGCCAGCGTCGTGGGCGGCGGGTTCACTCCCTTTATCGCCGCCGCACTGGTCACCTTCTCCAATGGGAACTGGCACAGCGTTGCCATTTACCTGCTGGCAGGCTGCCTGATCTCTGCCGTTACAGCGCTGTTGATGAAAAATAAACCACACGTCTAATCCCTGTACGGGGGCCGTCTGGCCTCCGTCTGTTCTTACGCAACGTCTGACTTTTGTTTCACATTCCTGTGACATACTATCGGGAGAGCAGTACACCTGTGGAACAAGGAGACAGACATGAATAATAAGGGCGCCGGCCTGACCCCGTCTCAGGCGCTGGATAAACTGGACGAACTCTACGAGCAATCGGTTCAGGCTCTGCGTAACGCAATTGGCAAGTATGTTGAAAACGGGGAACTTCCAGACATTACAGCCCGAAATAATGGCCTTTTTGTTTACCCATCGCTTTCCGTCTCCTGGAGCGGCAATGCGACGAATCCCCCCAAGACCCGCGCCTATGGCCGCTTTACCCATGCTGGCTGCTACACCACAACCATCACCCGTCCTGCGCTGTTTCGCCCTTACCTTGAAGAGCAATTAACGCTGCTGTATCAGGATTATGACGCGCATATCGCGGTTGAACCGTCCCATCATGAAATTCCGTATCCTTATGTCATTGACGGTTCCGAGCTTTCGCTTGACCGCTCTATGAGCGCCGGATTGACGCGCTTTTTCCCCACCACTGAACTGGCGCAGATTGGCGACGAGACCGCAGATGGTCTGTTCCACCCCGGTGAGTTTTATCCGCTCTCTCACTTCGACGCGCGCCGTGTCGATTTCTCGCTGGCGCGACTGCGTCACTACACGGGGACGCCGGTTGAACATTTTCAGCCCTTTGTTCTGTTTACCAACTACACCCGCTATGTAGACGAATTTGTGCGCTGGGGATGCAGCCAGATTCTGGACCCGGACAGTCCCTATATCGCACTTTCCTGTGCTGGCGGGATCTGGATCACCGCAGAAACCGAGGCTCCCGAAGAAGCCATCTCCGATCTGGCGTGGAAAAAACACCAGATGCCAGCCTGGCACCTGATTACGGCTGACGGCCAGGGGATTACGCTGGTGAATATTGGCGTCGGGCCGTCAAACGCCAAGACTATTTGCGATCATCTGGCGGTACTGCGCCCGGACGTCTGGCTGATGATTGGTCACTGCGGCGGCCTGCGTGAAAGCCAGGCGATTGGCGACTATGTGCTGGCGCACGCCTACTTACGTGACGATCATGTGCTCGATGCCGTACTGCCGCCCGATATTCCCATCCCCAGCATCGCAGAAGTTCAGCGCGCACTGTATGACGCCACAAAAATGGTGAGCGGTATGCCTGGCGAAGAGGTTAAGCAGCGGCTGCGTACCGGTACGGTCGTCACCACCGATGATCGTAACTGGGAGTTACGCTACTCCGCCTCCGCATTGCGTTTCAACCTGAGCCGCGCCGTCGCCATTGATATGGAAAGCGCCACAATTGCCGCCCAGGGCTATCGCTTCCGTGTACCTTACGGCACGCTATTGTGCGTTTCCGACAAACCGTTGCACGGTGAGATTAAACTTCCCGGCCAGGCTAACCGTTTTTATGAAGGTGCGATTTCGGAGCACCTGCAAATCGGCATTCGCGCCATTGATCTGTTACGCGCAGAAGGCGATCGCCTGCACTCACGTAAACTGCGCACATTCAACGAACCGCCGTTCCGTTAAGGCATGAAGGTGTCTATGAGCAACCCAACTCCCCTTTCCGCCCTGCGTAATCTCCTGATTGCACAGGGGCTGGATGGCATGATCGTTCCTCGCGCCGATGCTCATCAAAGCGAGGACTGCACGCCACACGATAATAAACTGGCCTGGTTAACGGGCTTTAGCGGTTCTGCCGGACTGGCGTTAGTGCTTCGCGACCGCGCATTGCTGTTTGTGGATGGCCGCTACCAGGTTCAGGCCCGCGCCGAAGTCGATCGTAATGATTTTGAAATTCATCACCTGCATAACGAGCCGCTTGCGGAGTATTTGCAGGAACAGGTTGCCTCCGGCGCACGTATTGCCTTCGAACCTCTGCTGATGGTCAACAGCCAGTTTGAGACACTCTCAGCCACCCACTGCGAACTGGTGGCGTTAGACAGCGATCCGTTCGACGTTGTATGGCAAAACCGCCCCGCCGCCCCCTGCGGCATCATCCGGGAAATGCCCGTTGAAATCAGCGGTGAACGCAGCACGCAGAAACGCGCGCGCATTCTCGACGAACTGGCAAAACAGCAGGCGGATTACCTGCCGATCACCCTGCCGGATAATATCGCCTGGATGCTGAACGTGCGCGGCAGCGACCTCAACATGGTGCCTGTTCCTTTCTCGTTTGCGTTATTGCACCGCACGGGCGAACTGGAATGGTTTGTTGATGAAAAGAAAACTCAGCAGTTACCTGCAAGTTTGCTCAGCACGCTGACCATTTCCCCGCCGGGTGAGTTCCTTGCACGCTGTCAGCAACGCGCGGCCGGAAAGCGTTTCCTGGTTGATAAAGATTTCGCCCCGGTCGCCCTGCGCTTCGCTATTGAGCAGCATGGCGGTGACGTCATCTGGTCAGCAGATCCGATTACGCTGATGAAAGCGCACAAGAACGAAACCGAGCTGGCAGGATACCGCGAATGCCATGAGCAGGACGGCGCCGCCTGGGTTAATTTCCTCGCCTGGCTGGCGCACGAAGTGCCGCTGCGTGAAGCCGCAGGCAATCCAATAACGGAGCTGGAAGCCCAGGAAAAACAGCGGGCTTATCGCCAGCAACAACCGGGATTTCTTGAGCAGAGCTTTAACACCATTTCTGCATCGGCAGGCAATGCCGCCATGTGCCACTATCATTCAAGCGAGAAAACAAACGCGCCAGTCACAACCCAGGAGATGTACCTGAACGATTCGGGCGGTCAATATCAGAATGGTACGACAGACACGACCCGTACCCTCGCATTTGGGCCGCAGGAGCCGCAGCGTCGGTTACACTACACCGCTGTGTTGAAGGGCTTTTTGTCGCTGATTACCCTGCAATTCCCCAGCGGAACTCAGGGACACCAGCTTGACGCCTTTACCCGCCGGGCGCTTTGGGATCTTGGTCTGGATTACGATCACGGTGCGGGACACGGCGTAGGCCATCAGCTATTGATTCATGAGCAGCCACACCGTATCGCCAAAAAAGTGAACCCCTGGCCGCTGGTGGCGGGCAACATCATTACGATAGAGCCAGGCTATTACCTCGCCGGACAATACGGTATCCGCATTGAAAATCAGGTCGAAATTATCGAAAGCCGCCTTGGTTTCTGCAAATTCTCCACACTGACGCAGGTGCCGATCGACTTAAGTCTCGTGGAATTGCATCTGCTTAGCGAGGCAGAAAAACTGTGGATTGATGAGTACCATCAGCAGGTAAGAGAAACATTATCCCCTCGCGTAGAAAGCAACGCCCGCCCGTGGCTGTTCGCCGCTACCGCTCCCATACGGGTGCGCGCAAATTAACCCTGTATGCTGAAAACCAAAAGCCCGCTAAAAGTGGGCTTTTTGGGTAGAGGGTCGGGTTTGTGCCAGGAGCGGACATTGCTAAGTTCCCGCTGGAGTATTTCTCAAGACCGAGTCATGGGAAAGAACATCGATGATCCTCGAAACACATTCATCACTGGATAATCTGCTCGAGTCTAGAATGAGGTGTTCTCTGTTCCATGGTTCATAAGTCAAATCGGTGACATCTTTCCAGGCAGGGTTAACCCCTCTACTTCAGACACTCTGGTTTCTACTCGTTTACGATGTTCTATCTTATCGGAGCATATAATCTCAATTTCTAAAAAGCCGGTTCTTGCAGATAAAGCGATTTCTCGATAGGCATCACGGATTAACGCCAGTGGGTTGACTGAGTCAGTGATTACTGTTGCTCCTAATAGCAGATTCTCCCTGGCGAGTGAGTAAGCAACAAAATAACCGGCAGGGCCCATTTCACGGTCACCTTCTTCGGCTTTGAGTATGGCTTGCTCAATCGTGTCAATTCGCAAGTAAAATGCGCTTAACTGCTTTGCCAAAGCCTGAGCGATCGTGCTCTTCCCGCTGCCAGGCAAGCCACTGAAGATGATTAGCATAACGTGTCCTTTAAATGATGAAACCCTGCAGTATTAAAACACAGCAGGCCTTAGATTGTGGGGTTTCGCATCGCAGCGATATGACAAGTGAAGAGTATTACTGCTCATGTTAATACCAGGCGCATCCGCTCCTCGCTCTTAGCTGACATGATTGATCGGGAAAATCTTCCGCACATATCTCCCGACTGTAACTATAAAGCACAGGTTTAAGCTCAGAAAATTTTGGTTTATTAAGTATGGATAAATGCGTAACTTGTTGATTTATACTAAGTGTAATATTGCGGATACACCAGCACGGAAAGTTAACGTGTTGACAATAAATTCGGTATCGAAAACCGTGTTAGGTACAACTCTACCGAGGTTCAAATTCCTATCTCTCCGCTATTATTCAAGAAGTTACCCTTCCTGTTGATAGTGACACATACCGTTGAGAAAAAATGGGAAAAACCAGTGAGAAAAAATAGCGCCAGAGTAATGACTGACGCTACAGTGTTAATCACATTTTTATGTTCAGGGTTGAGCTTATTTTTACCTTTCTGTCGTATACGAGAACCTGAGATTCATGGATGTTATTTGGTCTTTTCTTGTACTTCTTTTTCAGCAGCTTCAACATCACGATACCAGCGAGGATGATGTTTCTTAGCCCACCGTCGACTGACTTTTCCTTCGATCATGCCGGTGATGGAGCCTTTCACCCAGAACGCCATATACATATGAATCAAAATAGCGTGGATCAGCACGATAGCCGCAGTTGCGTGAATCAATAAACTCCAGCGAACGACGACGATTGGAAAATAATGGGTAAAGTAAGGTCGCCAGATAATGACACCCGTCACCAGTAGTACAAAGATCAGGCTCATGATGCTCCAGAACATCATTTTCTGTCCGGCATTATATTTCCCGACATCCGCGACTTTATGTTCATTTCCTTTCAGTACCTCGACAATACCTTTAATCCATGGAATATCTTGTTTATCAGGGATATTGTGATGGACAAAACGGACGAACATAAACATCAGTACGACGAAGATCAGCACGCCAAAGAAGGGATGCAATATCCTTCCCATCTGCGGTGTACCAAAGGTTTCGGTCAACCATTGCAGAGTAGGGAAGAACAGAGCGATACCAGAAAGCGCTACCAGAAAGAAACTGATTACTACTGTCCAGTGACAGGCACGATCAATGAACTTCGTTCTCAGGATCATTTTGCTTTTACTCATGAGCGTTTTCCTCATCATCTGTCTCTTTGTTGGGCCCAATCCCTACATAGTGGTAAATCAGCCCAGCAAAGGTAGCGATAAATCCAGCAGCGGAAAGCGGTTTGAGGATCCCTTTCCATAGATTCACCGGGGTAGCAATATGCGGATCGTTCGGTAAGTTATGGTAAAGTTCCGGCTGATCGGCATGGTGCAAGACATACATCACATGAGTACCGCCCACACCTTGCGGGTTGTACACACCCGCGTTGGTGTATCCGCGTTTTTTTAGTTGTGTTGCACGGGTTTCCGCTACGTTCAGCATCTCTTTCTTGGTGCCAAACTGGATGGCACCTGTCGGGCAGGTTTTCACACAGGCTGGTTCCTGGCCGACGCTGATCCTGTCCACACAGAGCGTGCATTTATAGACACGATCATCTTCAGGGTTCAGCCGTGGGACATTAAACGGGCAACCGGCAATACAGTAACCACAACCGATACAGTGCTCAGACTGGAAATCGACGATACCGTTGGCGTACTGGATGATTGCTCCTGCAGACGGACATGCTTTAAGACAGCCAGGATCCGCGCAGTGCATGCAGCCATCTTTGCGGATCAACCATTCCAGCTTCTCATTCTGGGTGGTTTCGCTAAAACGCATCACAGTCCAGGATTTGGCACTGAGATCTGTAGGGTTGTCATATACACCGTTGCAATATCCGACGTCATCGCGGATGTCGTTCCATTCGGAGCAGGCTACCTGACAGCCTTTGCAGCCAATACAGGTCGTGACATCAATGAGTTTTGCCACTTCGGCACGAAAATCCCGTGCATGCGGCGGTGGAGTAATATTGTTGGTTGCAGAGCGTTTAATAATATCTTGTGATTGCATAGCCATTAGATCCTCCCTTACGCTCGCTCAATGTTAACCAGGAATGCTTTGTATTCTGGTGTTTGTGAGTTGGCGTCGCCGACGGATGGCGTCAGCGTGTTAGCGAGGAACCCTTTGCGTGTAGCCCCTTCAAATCCCCAGTGGCATGGGATCCCAATTGTATCCACCTGCCTGCCGTCAATTGTCAGCGTTTGCAGGCGTTTGGTTACAACGGCTTTCGCTTTGATAAAACCACGTTTGGACATGACCTTCACTGTGTCGCCTGCCGTAATCCCCTTCTTGCTCGCCAGCGCTTCGCCAATTTCGACGAACTGATCAGGTTGGGCGATGGCGTTCAGAAGAGCATGTTTAGTCCAGTGACGGAATAGCTCGGTAATCGAGTAAGTGGTCGCGACGTATGGGAAAATGTCAGATTTGCCCATATTAGCGATATCTCCAGGGTAGATGCGCGCAACCGGACTGGAAACAACATCCGGATGAAGCGGGTTGGTACCAATAGGTGATTCAATGGGTTCGTAATGTTCCGGGAATGGCCCGTCGTTCATTTTGTCGAGAGAAAACAGACGTGCGACACCTTCCGGATTCATGATAAAGGGCCCAACGTTACTGCCCGGAGCGGCCTGACTGTAGTCCGCCACATCCATTCCGGTCCATTTATTACCGTCCCAGTGTAGAAGGGCCCGTTTGACATCCCATGGCTTGCCGGCAGGGTCAGCTGAGGCGCGGTTGTAGAGAATTCGGCGATTTGCCGGCCAGGACCATGCCCAACCTGGCGTACAGCCCAGACCATACGGATCGCTGTTATCGCGATTGGCCATTTGGTTACCTTGCTCGGTCCAGCTTCCACAGTAGACCCAACAGAAGCTGCTGGTCGAGCCATCATCACGAAGCTGAGCAAAGCTGCTCAATTGTTGACCTTTCTTCGCGATCAATTGCCCTTTATCATCGTAGAGGTCTGCCAGCGCTATTCCGTTGGCTTCGCGGGCAATTTCTTCCGGATGTGGGTCATACGGGTCTTTATAGTTCCAGTTGATGCTCATAAGAGGTTCTGGATTCGCACCGCCTTCCTGTTGGTATAGCTCACGCAGACGCATAAACAGACGGCCGAGAATTTTGCCATCATGCAACGCCTCACCCGGCGGTTCGGCCGCTGCCCAATGCCACTGTAACCATCGTCCAGAGTTAGCAATTGAACCGTTCTCTTCTGCAAAACAGGATGACGGCAGGCGGAACACTTCTGTCTGGATATCTTCCGGTTTAACCTCGTTCATTTCGCCGTGGTGCTGCCAGAAGTTAGATGATTCGGTAACCAGTGGATCGATAACCACCATATACTTCAGCTTCGAAAGTGCGCGGGACGATTTGTTTTTATCGGGAAATGCAGCCAGTGGATTGAAACCCTGAACGATGTAGCCGTTTATTTTGCCTTCCAGCATCAGCTCGGCCTGAGTCATCACGTCATAAAGACGATCCCATTTAGGCAGCCAGTCATAACCCCAGCTATTTTCCGCAGTTGCATGATCACCCCAGAAGCTTTTCATCATGCTGACAAAGAACTTCGGCGTATTCTGCCAGTAGTTCACTTCATTTACGCCCAACGCAGGTGGGGTAATTTGCGAGATATAGGTCTGATAGTCCGGCTGTTTTTCGGAAGGCAGCGGCATATACCCGGGGAGGTTGGTCGACAGCAGGCCAAGGTCAGTATAGCCCTGAATGTTTGAGTGGCCACGCAGGGCGTTTACGCCACCGCCAGCCATACCAATATTGCCCAACAGCAGTTGCAGCATTCCGGCCGCACGAATGATCTGCGCCCCGGCAGAATGGTGTGTCCAGCCCAACGCGTACAGAATAGTCGCGGTGCGGTCAGGTACGCTGGTGCTGGCGAGAATGTCGCAAATACGATTGAAGTCCTCCACCGATGTTCCGCACAGGCGACTCACCATTTCCGGGGTGTAACGATCGACATGAGTTTTGAGTAAATTCCAGACACAGCGGGGATGACTCAGCGTTTCATCACGCAGGGCATTTTCCTGCTCATCAAGCTGATAGAACCAACTCGATTTATCATATTGCCGTTTTTTAGGGTCATAGCCGCTGAATAATCCGTCATTGAACTGATAGTCTTCGCGGATCAGTAGAGCAGCATTGGTGTAATGGAGTACGTATTCGTACTGTACGCGCTTGTGTTTCAGCAGATACCGAATGACACCCAGCAGGAACGCGGTATCCGAACCCGCACGGATCGGTGCATAGAGATCGGCAACAGCGGCGCTACGGTTAAAACGTGGGTCGACCACCACAACGGTGGCGTCATTTTTGGTCTGTGCTTCAACCACCCATTTAAAACCAACCGGGTGAGCTTCAGCCGCGTTGCCGCCCATAATCAGCACCACGTTGGCGTTTTTAATATCCACCCAGTTGTTGGTCATTGCGCCACGACCAAACGTTGGTGCCAGCGCAGAAACGGTTGGACCATGGCACAGACGAGCCTGGCAGTCGATGGCGACCATCCCCAGGCTACGGGTAAATTTGTCGTCGAGGATACCGGTTTCATTGCTGGCTGCCGAAGAACACAGCATGCCTGTGGTCGTCCAGCGATTGACGGTCACACCCTGCGCGTTTTTCTCGATGAAATTAGCATCGCGATCATCCTTCATTAACCGCGCGATACGGTTGATGGCATCATCCCAACTGATACGTTCCCATTTATCAGAACCAGGGGCGCGATATTCGGGATACTGCAGGCGTGTTTCACTGTGAATATAATCCAACACGCCAGCACCTTTCGGACACAAAGAACCGCGGCTGACCGGATGATCAGGATCACCTTCAATGTGGTAGATGCTTTCTTTGACGTTTTTAGCTGTATCGCCAAGACTGTACATCAGCATGCCGCAACCTACTGAGCAATAAGTACAGTTATTACGAGTCTCTTTTGCTTTTAAGAGTTTGTACTGACGTGTTTCCGCATGAACGGAAAAAGATGATAAGAATCCGAGAGATGCAACAGTTGTTCCTGCCATACCACCCGCGCAGATTCGAAAGAACTGCCTCCGGCTGAGCTCCATTTTTTCTCCAGCTTAAACTTAAGACATGAAAAAGTTCAGTTATTGTAAGGTTAAATCGAATGATAAACCATTAACTTTTAGTGGTTATTGACATGATGAAATATTGTTTTTTTGATCTCGAGGGGGATTGCCAGGTAAAGAGTTGAACTGATATCTGATGATGGAGAAGCGCTAGAAGGGTTGGCGCTGGATGGTGTCGAACTATTGGGCATCGTGACATACTTCATCAACCGTAGGAGTAATGATAATTGCCCGGTGATCTGACATCGATTCGCGTCGGGATAATACCCCCGGTTTTACCGCAACAATACCTCGCATAAAAAACCAGCATAACAGGCTGGTTCTTAAGGGGAATTTTGGTCGGCACGAGAAGATTTGAACCTCCGCCTCCTGGCACCCTATAATGGAGCTGAAGGCTGCTATGTGCCAATAGCGGACCTTACCCACTGCAGTATTTACCTGACTGAGATCCATTCAGTAATGGTTAACGCCAACGCCTCAGGCTGTTCGAACGGAATCATATGACCGCAATCCTTGATGGTTCTCAACGATGCATCAGGTATGGCATCGACCAGCTCCTCTGCTTCCTGCATGGAACGGATGGCGTCATCTTCACTGGCAATAACCAGTGTGGGACAACCTATCGTTGCTGAAGGAATACCTTGTCGGGTTAAGGTCGATTGCGTAATGAAGGCTTCAAATCCGAGACAACGTCCCATTTGCTGGATAGTTGAAATCATATCCCGATCTGATGCGTTTAGGGGGGGCAGTGACCGGGCAATAGCATGGCTGCTCAGCCCCTTAAACGTTGCGGGTGACAATGACTGCACGCTTTGCCACTTTGATTCCGCCTCTAATGGCGTATCTTCCCGTAACGAACTGGCAATCAGTACCAGGGACTCCACACGATCCGAAAAATCTGCAGCAAACTGCCGGGCAATGTACCCTCCCAGTGAAAAACCTATCAACGTAAATTTGTCTGGCAGACAGGTACTCATATGCTGCGCGATATCATGGAGGGTTAGTCCTCCGGTTACGGAAGCATGATGAACAATACAGTTTGCTGGCAGGTATGTTTCAAATTCACGCCAGAGCATTTCATTCAGCATATACCCGGGAATTAAAACGATCGTTCGTGGCGTTAGACTCATAGCACTTGCTTAAATGTATCGGAGGATTAGCTCAGAACGGTTTAAAAATATCTGACCAGGGCTGAAACGACAATCCCAAGGGTGATAGAAATTAAAGGTCTTTTAAAAACCAGCATCACGACGGCCGTGGTCAATAATGCCATCTGAGCGCCTTTGTCGCCTGTGAGGGCAACGGGGGCTAAAATCGCCACGAGAACGGAGCCTGACATCCCCTGAATAAAGGCTTTTATTCGGTTATTAAAAGGCACAAAAGACATAATCCAGACACCACCCCATCGGGTAACGAGGGTGACCAACGCCATAACAAAAATAATAATAAGAGGTCCTGTGCCTACCGTCTCAATACTCATTTTTTCTCTCTCATGATAATTCCAGTAATACCTCCGGCGAGGGCTCCAGCGATCACATGACTATTTTCTGGTAACCATTTATACGCTATCAGCGAGGCACTGGCCGCTGCGGCCCAGATAATCCACATCCTCAGGTTTCTTTCCCCTTCGAACACCATAGAAAGGAGAAAACACCCCATGACCATATCAAGACCAGCGCTTTTGGGATCCTGGATAACGCTCCCGAAATACAGTCCTGCCAGGGTTCCTGCTCCCCAAAAAAGCCATAACGCAAGACCGCCACCAAAGAGTAATCCCAGCCCCGCGCTTCCCCTGCTGAATGCCTGTATGGACATGGCCCAGTTAGCATCGGAAACGACCATCATGATCCCGTAGCGTTTAGCGGGTGTTAACGCGCGCAACCACGGGTATAAAGTGGCCCCCATTAACAGATGCCTGGCATTAATGGCAAAAACGGTGGCGATAAGGGTTAATACAGGAACCTGATCGGTCCAAAGCTCTAAGGTGGCGAATTGAGCATAACCGGCAAAAACCAGCAAACTCATCATTGTCGCCGACGTCGGGTCCACTCCTTTCTGCGATGCGGCCAGGCCAAAGGCTGCACCAAAAATAGCGACAAACAGTGAAACCGGGATAAGCTGCCGAAAACCATCCCATATCAGCGAATGATTAAGTTGAGACAAATCGGGCTGGTGATGCGTCATCCGGGACCTCATGAACTTCATAACAGTGAAAGCAAACAGGGGGCCACTATGACAGTGTTGTGGAATCGATAAAAACGCATAATAATTGATGTTAATATTTGATTACCGAATGCAAGGCTCAAAGGTGCATTATCAAGACCTCCAGATGGACTGGCTTAAATGTTTTGTCGCGGTAGTGGATGCGGGATCGCTTTCGGCTGCGGCACCTGAAGTCCATCGCTCACAATCTGCGGTCAGCATGCAACTTAAAAAGCTGGAATCTGCATTAGGGTGTCAGCTATTACTTCGCGGTCCTCGTCAACATCAACTCACGTCTGAAGGTCAAAAACTGCTGGGATATGCCCGAAGGATACTCGACCTTCATGCTGAAACGCAGGCCGCATTTCACGGTAAGGAGTTAACAGGGCGTATTCGTCTGGGGGTCCCTGATGACTATGCAGCAAAATACCTTACCCCTGCGCTGAAGAGATTTGCCCCTAACTTTGGGTCAGTCGAGATCGAACTGAGCTGTGAGCAATCAACGTCTTTAATTCCCCGCGTTGAGGTCGGCGATCTCGATTTGGCACTGGTTTCCCGGGAACATCCCAACCAGGGCGCGTTACTGTTTTATGAACCGATGGTGTGGGTGGGTTCTCCACAGTTTGAGGTCTGGCGGCGCGATCCATTACCCATTGCGGTTTATGAAAGTACAAGCCTTGCTAAACGTAGTGCTATCAACGCATTAGCACTGCAGGGGCGGAGATATAAGGTGGTGTATAACAGCTCCAGCCTGTCAGGGCAGATTACCGCAGTGGAAAGTGGACTGGCTGTTGCGGTGCTGACCCAGTGCAGCGTGCCGCCTCATCTGCAAATTCTTGGCAGTGAACATCTTTTGGGGCCTCTTGAACCCATGGAAGTCTCATTGTTCAGAAGCCGTACTTCCCAGGGTTCTCCTGCAGTGGATAGTTTGTACGATTTGCTCCTCAGGACATTACGGGTCAGAAAAGTTGAAAGTTGAGACGATTTTTAGGTGCCTCAACGTCCGCTCATCGCTCATAGCAGACTGTTCACTTACGTCAGACTGTTTTGCGTCAAAACGGACGCTACGATTAACCATTTTCTGCCTCTGGCGATCTTAATCGGCTCATAATTCGAGCCGATTAAGATACATGATTACACCGTCGGGATGGTACCACCATCTATCACATATTCGGTGCCGGTGATGGTGGCAGCATGAGATGACGCGAGGAAAGCAATGAGATTCGCCACCTCAATGGGCTTTGATGGACGACCAAGAGGAATACCCCCGAGTGCATTCATGATAATTTGCTTACCGCCTTCGTAATCCGTTCCCGCCTGCTTCGCCAGTCGCTCTGCCATCGCTACCGAAGCTTCGGTTTCGATCCAGCCGGGCGCAACACGAACCACACGAACCCCCTTCGGGGATACCTCTTTCGACAGGCTCTTGCTGTACGCCGACAGCGCAGCTTTTGCCGCCGCATAACCGGTGGTCGATTCCGGTAACGGCAGTTCACGCTGGATAGAGGTGACGTGAATGATAACCCCGCTGCCCTGCGCCAGCATCCCTGGCAGCAGCGCACGATCTAAGCGTACCGCTGGCAGCAGATTAAGGTTGAGTTCCTGCTGCCACTCCGTTTCGCCCAGTGCTGCAAAACCACCTCCAGGTGAGGTAGAACCGCCCGCAACATGGATGATGGCGTCGACACCGCCCAGATGCTTCTGAACGGCTTCAGCTACTGAAGCACACCCGTTGACCGTGGTCAGGTCCGCCGCCACGAAGGCGTCGGCGATACATTCTGTGGGCGTATGACGCGCGGTGGTTAACACCCTGGCACCCAGTTGCTTTAATAATCCAACGACCGCTTTGCCGACGCCTTTGGTGCCGGCAGTAACCAGTATGCGTTTGTCCTGAAAATCAAGATCTAACGACATCAGATAATCTCCAGTGTGTTGATCTTGCCGCCGACCAGGCCGAAAGCATGCTTAAGCGCTATCGGGCTGCCGGGAAAATTACCGACGACGTTTGAGGTGACTGTCACCCGGTGACCTTCGGTGAGGAACTGAACCGGCTCAACGCTGTAGTCAAACGCGGCCTGTGCGGCACGTTGCCATGCCTCGATCGCTGCGTGTCCCTTATGCGTTTTACCTTCGTCTGTCACGACAGCATCGGCAGTAAAACAGTACTTAACGTTGGCAATATCTGCTCCGTTGCTGATCGCAAAATAGTCAGAAATAGCGTGCGGTAGGGCTAATGACATGGCGCTTTACTCCTGTTGTTTACAGTACAGGAATTTTCAACATAGACTGTGAAATTGACAAGTACGCACGAAAAAGTGAGCAACTGAATTATGAGTAAGTTATACACTCCAGAATCTGCCGCAAGCGGCGTGGAGCATGTGCTGCGACTGCTGGAAGGTCGCTGGAAATTAATTATTCTTTTTCATCTGTTCGATGGAAAAGTACAGCGCTATTCCGATTTTGAAAAACTGATCCCGGGTATTTCACAGAAGATGCTGGCTCAGCAACTGCGACAACTGGAAGCCGACGGCATCGTATCACGCACGGTGTACCCTCAGGTGCCGCCGAAAGTGGAATATCGCCTGACCGAGTGGGGGCAAGAACTGTGCCCGGCCCTTGATGCAATGCTGAAATGGGCGGAAAAACGCGAGGATTAGTTGTCACCGGGGCCTTTTTGTCGTGAGCGAAAATTACTGATATCTGGTTTTCGCTCAAATCGGACATGGTTATGCCGAACCTCTTGTCCGGCGTACACTGGGGAACAATGACGATATATTTGGATGGGTTACATCTGGAATAACGTGCAAATACCTGCGTACCATTCCCGTAGTATTAAACTGCCTGAGTCATCACCGATTTAAACTGCGCATGCCACATGTCGTAAAATTTTCCCCGACGGCTTATCAACGCAGTGAAGTCCCCATTTTCGATGACCTCTCCAGCAGACATCACGATAATCCTGTCGAACTCTTTTATATTACCGAGCCTGTGCGTCACTGCGATCACGGTTGTGTTCAGGGCAAGAATATCATTAAACAGCCGGTGCTCAGTTTCAGGATCGAGTGATGAAGAGAACTCATCAAAAATAAACAGATTGGCCTTTCGGTATAGCGCCCGTGCAATCGCGAGCCGCTGCCACTGCCCTATGGAGAGTTCATCGCCGCCGAACTGCTTGCCCAGCCGGGTGTGCTGGTCATACGGAAATCCTACCTTTTTCAGTAATTCATCAACCGCTGACGACGGGGTTTCTGCATCATAATTATTCAGGGCAATGTTTTCGCCCACCGTGAACTCGTACTTTCCGTAATCCTGAAACACGGTGGCTATCTGATTCCGGTAACTTTCAATATCCAACCTGTCGAGCGGCACGCCTGACACAGACACCGCTCCCTCACTGAAGGCGTACATGCGCAGGATCATTTTAATCAGAGTTGTTTTTCCGCTGCCGTTCTCACCGAGAATAGCAACCTTTTCACCGGGGGCAATTTCAAGGTTAACCCCATTCAGGGCTGGATGATTACGCCCCTCATACTGAAACCGGAGTTTGTGAATGCTGAGGGCAAAAGGTGTTTCGGCGGGTAAGGTAAGGTGCCCGTTTTTCACCGGTTCAATCTTATCCGTCATAAACGCATGGTAGCGGGTGAAAAAACTGCTCATGCTGACGAGATTCGAACCATAATTGGCTATCTCGTCGAGGTGCGATTTCATCATCACAATGGACTGAAACACCATCACCAGCGCGCTCACGGCAATATCACTGGTGCGTAAGTTGTTTAAAAAAAGAGTTACCCCGACGAACAGCATAGTCAGGCTCAGCATCATGGCCGGCACAGGCGTGATTAGCGCGCGGATGCGCTGTTTGTGCATGCGATTATAGGTATTGCGAGCGGACGCATTGAATTTAGTCAGCAGATATTTACCAAGACCGTAAAGCCGGATCTCCTGCAAAAAACTCTTGTCCATACTGACGCCATATACGTAGCGCATCGCAATTGCATCTTTAGACGTGAAGAATAAATCCCGCACGTATCTCTGCTGGATACGCATATTGATGGCAATCATCGGTATGGCGGAAAGCGCGCAAATGGCCGCCCCTGCTCCTGAATAGTTGATCAGAACCAACAGCAGACTGCCAGCCATGACGATTGCCCGGATAACGTAAATGATACAGATGATGAAATTAAGCGGTCGATACGCCGCTTCTTTTTTCAAATATTCCAGTTGCTCGTAACGCTCCTTATTATCAAACAGGCTCAGGGAAAAAGAGTCGTTCATACGGCACATAATCTTAGCGCTGAAGTGATTGGTCGAAATCTCCGTGACATCCCCCTGAACAAGATTGACCAGGGGCTGCATAAGCTGCATGCCAAGGAGTGAAACACACCAGACCGCAACGCTCAGCATCAGATCACCGTCGGTGGTTTGCACTGCATGCAGCGTGTTGATTATTTGGCCGGTCATAAAGATGTTGAGGGCCGGTATCAGCCCCTGAAGCAACACAACGACGATAAGTGCGGTAATACGAAGTGGGCATGACGCAAAGACGTACCTGATAGCCAGTAGCACTGACGACCTCCCTTGTTGCAGTAGCCATAGATCGTGTGAGTCGCAGATCATGATAGATGAGAATGGCACTCAATTGCATTAATGGAATGTATTGAACAGTGAACTGGGTTGTGAAGTAGACGTTCTCTCCATCCCTGACCATCGGCCAAATGCAATCGCGACTTCCCCTCCCCCAACGGCCCCCTGGTCTGATGGACATTTATCACCCAAACTTAAGCCAAAGACATGGTCTGCGTGGGCATTGTGCTTTACACTGCGCGCTGTAAAAACTGAGTAGATAAACGATTAACCAGGCGGTAAGGCGATGAACGGAACAATCACAACGTGGTTTAAAGATAAAGGTTTTGGATTTATCAAAGATGAAAATGGTGATAATCGCTATTTTCATGTGATTAAGGTTGCCAACCCTGAGCTGATTAAGAAAGACGCGGCGGTGACTTTTGAACCCACCACCAATAACAAAGGCTTATCCGCTTATGCTGTGAAAGTCATCCCGGAAAGCAAATACATCTATATCGCGGGCGAGCGCCTGAAGCTCACGTCAATCAAGTCTTATCTGGTTTACAGCGAAGAAGTGCCAGCCGATACCCGAATTGATAAAGAAAACGCGGTGCTGTCTGTGGGCGTGCTGATGAGTAGTATCAGACCCAAATCAGCCGCAAAGCCCGGTGAAATGCGCTCGCTGAGAAAACTGGCAATCACCACCTTCCAGGGAACGACGTTAATCTTCTCGGAAGATGAGATAGACATAGAGGCCACGGTGAAACTGCTCAAGTAATTCATCTGAATCCCGTGCCGGAATCCTGCGCCATTCATAAACAGAATTCCGGCTCGCGTGCGCCAGGTACAGACGCAAAAATTACGGGTATAATCACATACATTATTCAACGGTTTCAGAAGCGAAGATGACAAAACTCACCTTACAAGAGCAGATGCTAAAAGCAGGATTAGTAACCAGTAAAAAAATGGCCAAAGTCCAGAGAACGGCTAAAAAATCACGAGTTCAGGCGCGTGAAGCAAGAGAGGCTGTGGAAGAAAATAAAAAAGCGCAACTTGAGCGTGATAAACAGCTAAGCGAGCAACAAAAACAAGCGGCGTTATCCAAAGAATATAAAGCGCAGGTGAAGCAACTTATTGAAATGAATAGAATCAGCATTTCAAAAGGCGATATTGGTTTTAACTTCACAGATAATAACTTAATTAAAAAAATAGATGTGGATAAGGCGACGCAAGCCCAGTTGATTAATGGTCGCCTCGCCATTGCGCGTTTGGTTGTTGATAACGGTGGGGAATGTGAATACGCGATTATCCCCGCAAGCGTAGCCGATAAAATTGCGCAGCGAGATGCTAACAGTATCGTCTTAAATAGTGCGCTTAGTCAGGAAGAGCAGGACGAAGAAGATCCGTATGCTGATTTTAAAGTACCTGATGATTTGATGTGGTAATCAACGTTTGTCGATCAGCGTCCGGCGTGCCGGGCACTGAAAGAACTGAATGCCGATGACGGAAAGCAAAAAGCCCGCTAAAAAGCGGGCTTTTCTGAATTTGGCTCCTCTGACTGGACTCGAACCAGTGACATACGGATTAACAGTCCGCCGTTCTACCGACTGAACTACAGAGGAATCGTGTGAACGGGGCGCATATTAACGACGCCCACGATCATTGTCAAAGCCTGAATGCACAAACACGTTCGTTTGCCGAAATATTCTTCATTTCGTTGGAGATTCAGGCTGAACGGGCGATTTTATACGCTCTTCACGCTCAGGACGCGGGTATTTCCATAGCCAACGACCGCTGACCATACGCCAGTAAAACAGTGCGGCGCGCACCGCCCAGTCAAAGAACATCCCCAGCCAGACCCCGACAACGCCCCAGCCAAGCACGATCCCCAGCGTGTAACCCGCAACCACGCGGCAGCCCCACATCCCCAGCATCGAAACCCACATTGCAAAACGTGCGTCCCGCGCCCCTTTAAACCCTGAGGGCAACACCCAGGACGCAGACCAAATCGGCATAAACGCCGCGTTCAGCCAAATCAGAACCACGACAACATCTTTTACATCCTGATCGTGGGTATAAAACGAGGCCATCAGTCCCGCAAACGGCGCGCTTAACCATGCAATCGCGGTCAGTCCAATGGTAGATAGCCAGAACACATGACGAAGCTGAATCTCTGCCTGGGAAATCTGACCATTCCCCAGTCGTCGGCCAGTGATGATTGTCGATGCAGAACCCAGCGCGTTTCCGGGCAGGTTGATCAGCGCGGCAATTGAAAAAGCGATGAAGTTACCGGCAATAACGCTGGTCCCCATCCCCGCCACGAACATCTGCGTTAACAATTTCCCACCGTTGAACAAAACAGATTCGATGCTCGCAGGGATGCCAATCCCCATCACTTCCCAGATAATGGTAAAGTTCAGCGGCTTAAAATAGCTCTTCAACGTAATGCGCAATGCCGGGTTAAAACCAATCATCAACACCCAGATAATGGCGACGGCTCCGATATAGCGAGAGATGGTCAACCCGAGTCCCGCCCCGACAAAACCCAGCCCCTGCCAGGAAAAAACGCCATAAATCAGGACGCTGCTGATCATGATGTTAAGAATATTCATACCGCCATTGATCAACAGCGGAATTTTGGTATTTCCGGCTCCACGCAATGCACCACTGCCAATCAGGGCGATGGCCGCAGCGGGATAGCTGATCACCGTCAGTTCCAGGTATGTCAGCGCCAGAGCCTTCACCTCGGAAGACGCCTCCCCGGCCACGACATCAATAATCTGTTCGCCAAAATAGTGAATAACCGCCGCCAGCACGATGGCAAAAAGCGTCATGATCACCAGTGACTGTCTCGCGGCGGCCCTGGCGCGACGACGATCGCGTTTTCCCAGGCTAAACGCCACAACCACGGTCGTCCCCAAATCAATAGCAGCAAAAAACGCCATAATGACCATGTTGAAGCTATCGGCAAGCCCTACCCCGGCCATCGCCTCTTTACCCAACCAACTGACCAGAAAGGTGCTCAGCACCCCCATTAGCAGTACGCAGGTATTTTCCAGAAAGATAGGCACGGCAAGCGGGGTGATTTCACGCCAGAAAAGAACCTTATAACTCTTACGTTTGGCATACCAGGGCGTACGGGAGACGGCCTGGCGTAAGACTGCGGAGACGTTCAAAGTGGACCTTAATGAAGAAAGTTGAAACCTCATTTCAAATAATGAGGGAGAATCCAAAAAGCTGCAAAGTTTTTTCCCTGTAAAATGTCTGCAATTGCAACAAACTGTTGAGAGAAGCAGCAATTGAAGCGTCACCAGGGAAATGAGGTTTGACAAAAGATTTTTCGCCGCTAAGATAAGCCTCCACAACGATTCCTCTGTAGTTCAGTCGGTAGAACGGCGGACTGTTAATCCGTATGTCACTGGTTCGAGTCCAGTCAGAGGAGCCAGATTTTAGTCTCGAGATATCTCAGTGAGTCTTGAGGCGTTTTAAAAGCAGCAGTTAAATTGAACTGGTTGTCCTGATAAGGATTGCCGGTTTTTTTGACGCCTGTCGTTTTTGGACAACCCCACAGACCTCTCCTGCCCCCTTCCCACTTGTTCTCATTTGTCTACTTTTTTTCTTTATGAAACATGTTATGTTATAACATATCCATTATAATGTAATGCCAACCTATGAAACTTAAGCCTTCTTTGATAGCTCTCGCAGTAGCAGTAAATACTTCGCCTCTGGCCTATGCAGCAGATGAAACCATCGTCGTCACCGGCGGTGACGTATCCGACTATTCCGCCGAATCCGACTCGGCACGTCTTTCATCCGGTTCAGCCTCACGTCTCGGTCTGACCGATAAGCAAACGCCACGCCATACTGAAACCATCAGCGCCAGAACCATTACGGCTAAGGGCAAACGCACGCTCACCGAGGTTGTTGAGACCGCCCCGGGCATGTCCGGCACCAGCTCACCTACGCTCTCAAACAGCGTTTCACTGCGCGGCTTCTCCGGCGTTTCCTGGCTGCTAAACGGCGTGGCTGTACCCGGTAGCACCATTCAAATCGCCGACCCGGTTCATTATGAAAACGTGGACATCCTGTATGGCACAGGCTCCGTTTTAAATGGTCTGAGTTCTGCCGGTGGCAGCGTCAACCTGATATCACGTAAAGCAACCTTTGGTCGACAGCCAGTAGAAGCTGACTATAGCTGGTCAAGCTATAACAGCCATCGCGCCCACATCGGCGCGGGCGGTACGCTCGTTGAGGGTATAGCTGCTGGCCGCGTGGATGTAAGCGCATCAAATACCGGCACTCAGGTTGATAAAGAGCGCAGTCGCCCGAAGCGCATCAGCGCACAGCTCCTGCTGACGCCGACCGATAACACACAGGTCACTTTTGACATCGATCGCAGCTTAACGGATATGCGCAATCCCTATTTCGGGACGCCTGTCATCAACGGCAACGTTGATCGCGACTTGCGCCATGTAAACTACAACAACATTCAGGATGCGCATATCCGCAGCCAGGCAACCTCATTCCAGTCGACCCAGTCCTGGTATGCGACGCCTGATGTAACCTTTGATAACCAGTTCTACTATTACAAAGGTTTCCGCGAATGGCAGAACGTTGAACGCTATTACCCGTCAAACAAAGCGGGCTATGTTACCCGTGATTCTTATGGCGATCTTGCTCATGATGACAAGCTGACGGGCAACCGTACTATGGTCACCTGGGATCACCCGATTGCATCATTCGCCAACCGCGTGACTGCGGGTGTCGATTTTTCAAAACGCGAATTCCAGTACTATTCTAACGGCTTCCCGGGCGGCGAAGATGTTCTGCTGACCAACCCCGCCTCCAATGACTTTCGCACTGGTGCGGGTGGCAAGATGCGCTCACCTGTTCGTCACATCACTCAGAACCAGTATGCCTTGCTGCTGGAAGACAATCTGAATATCACTGATGCTGTCGCCCTGTTAAGCCAGTTGCGCTATACCAACCTGGATATGCACTGGAATTACCAGCAGGACAATAAAACCATCAATCATAGCTATAGCTTTATGAGCGTTGGTATTGGGCCGAGCTGGGCCATTAACGAAAACTGGACGGTGTATGCCAACTATTCCACAGGTAAAGAGCCCGGCAGTGATATCTTCTTTATCAGCCCTGAACAAACGTCCCTGCCACTTACAGAAGTTCAGCAATATGAAGCCGGTGTAAAAGGGACATTCGACCACGGCGAAATGAAGCTGGCCGTTTACGATCTCCAGAAAAAAAATCTTTATCAGCAATCGGCTGTCCAGGCCGGTGTATGGAATGCGGTTGGCAAGCAGACTTCGCGCGGCATTGAGTTCAGCGGATTGATTAAACCGCTGGATAGCGTCACGCTGGCGGGAAATGTGGCTTATACCCATGCGCGCTTTGACAATTTCAAACAAGGTACGCAGGACCTTTCCGGCAATCAGCCGCGCTATATCCCGGAGTGGACGGCTAACCTTTCTGGCCGTTATATGCCGATTAGCAAACTGGGGCTGGGCGCGCAGCTCCACTATGTTGGCAGTAGCTATAACGATGATGCCAACAAAAACAAAATGGGCGATTACACGACTGTCGACCTGAACGCCGATTATGAAGTGATTAAGGACGTTACCGTAGGCACCCGCGTGCGTAACCTGACGGATCGCTTCTACACCTGGCAGCGTACTTATACAGGGCAAGAAATGATTGCGCCAGGTCGAACTTACGAAGCCTATGTCAACATGCGCTTCTGATGAAACGCCTGGCCTCTCTCGCATTGCTGGCAACCTTCGCCAGCTTTGCGCATCCCGTTACGTTACAGAATTGCGGAAGCTCCTGGACGTTTGAGCATGTACCACAGCGGGCAATCGTCTATATGCCGACCGCAATGGAAAACATGCTCGCATTACGTCTGGGAGATTCCGTGATCAGTGCTGTCGGTTATCGGCCAGATGAAGATACCGCGCCCTCCCCCTGGTATAAACCGCTAAAAGCACGTCTCGACAGTTCGCCCTGGTCGGGAGAGGCTTTGCTGAGTTCCCGGCCAGATTTTATCTATTCCGGCAGCTACTACTGGTTTAACAGCCCGGAGACCGCCGGTCGTGAAAGGATGGCTGAATGGGGAATTGGAAGCTGGCTCATTGAAGGGATGTGCAATGGCCTGCAAAGTGGGCCTCCTGCGCCTGTAACCTTCGACAGCATCTACGACGAGTTGCGTAATATTGCGCGCATATATGGCGTGGAGCCGCATGCAGAAGCGCTTATCAATGAACTGAAGCAACAGGTCGCGGCTGACAGCCGCATAAAACTGCCACGCAGAACGCTCATGTGGTGGTATTCCGGTACGGCAACACCTTATGTGGCGGGTGGTTATGGCGCTTCTGAGCTGTTAACCAAAACCATCGGCAGTAAAAACATCTTTGATAACAGTGCTGAACTGTGGCCCGCCATGAGCTGGGAGGTCATTGCCGAACGGGACCCTGACTACCTGATCCTGGGCGATCTGCAAAGGGGGGGAGATGGCGACAGCGCCCGGAGCAAAATCGATTTTCTTGAACGTAATCCCCTCACCGCAGGCATGAAGGCGGTTAAAGCAAAACGTTACATCATTTTACCTGGCTATGACATGGACGCATCTGCGCGTTCAGTTCTGGCCCTTCACCGACTAGTCACACAAATACACGCTAAGGAACAACATGACCTTTCCAGCCCGCGAATTACTGAAAAACTGGGACGAACAACAAAGCGCCTACATCGCTCACCGTGAAGAACGCTATAACGCCGCGCTGGATGTTCTGGCAATGCTATATGGCGAAGAATTCCATGTGGTGGATCTGGCCTGTGGTCCAGGCTCATTCAGCATGCGTCTTCTGAATCGCTTTCCGGCGATAAGAGTAACGGCTATTGACCTCGACCCGCTTCTGCTTACGCTGGCCAAAGAAGCCTTGTCTGAATACAGTGACCGTATTCAGTTCTTCAGCGGCGATATTGCAACAGCGGATTGCTTTGCCGCTATTACCGACAAACCACAGGCCGTTGTTTCCAGCACGGCCATCCACTGGCTGCTGCCGGAACAGCAGGTCGCGCTTTATCGCAACATCTTTAACCTGCTGGATGAACATGGCTTATTCATGAACGCCGATCATCAGCGATTTGATAATCGCAATCCATGCCAGAAACGGATTGCCCAGCTTCATGACGAAGATACGCAGAAAAAAGCCTGGACAGCGGGAGTGCAGGACTGGGATAGCTGGTTTGCATCGGCCACCCGTCATCATGAGCTGGCTGATTTGATGGACGCGCGCACCGCTATCTTTAAAGACCGCCCGACACCACTGCCCACCACGGTCGAATTCCAGCTCGCTGCTCTGCGCCAGGCGGGTTTTAGCGAAACGGGTACTCTCTGGCAATTCCTGGATGATTATGTGATCGCTGGCTGGAAATAATCATGCTGCGTTCTCCTGTTTTTCGCCTTTCCATGCTGTTTCCGGCCCTGATGCTGGCGTTTTGCATTGCCATTATGTATGGCCCGGTGACCTTTTCCATGAAGGACGTGGCAAATGCCATACTGGCAGGCTACTGGCATAGCGATACAGCGGGAACGCTTCATCAACGGATCGTATGGTCTCTGCGTATGCCGCGCACCCTGCTTGCTGCGCTGGCGGGTGCCGCATTAGCGCTGGCTGGAACGGTGCTCCAGTCGTTGACACGCAATCCTCTTGCCGACCCCTGGGTGTTGGGGATCTCATCCGGCGCAGGGTTTGGTGCGGTACTGGTCATTGCGCTTGGTCTCAGTGCGGGCTGGGCCGCTGTACCTGCCGGAGCGTTCTGCGGCGCGATGCTGGCTTTCGCACTGGTGCTTTTCATGGCGCGGAAATCGCTATCCGGCCAGTCCAGCCGTTTTATCCTGACCGGCGTCGCCGTGACACAGCTTCTCTCCGCCGCCACATCATTAACCACGCTCTGGAAAACGGATGCAGACACCACGCGAGGGGTGATGTTCTGGCTGCTGGGAAGCTTTGCACAGGCATCCTGGCTTCAGGTACTGCTTTGCGCACTGGTGCTGTTGCCGATATTTCTGCTCTGCTGGTGGCGGGCAATAGAGCTGGATGTGCTCACGTTTGGCAATGTGACGGCAGCGTCGCTTGGTGTGGACGTTGGCGCAATCAGGCTCGCCCTGTATTGTTTGTTGACCTTATTGACTGCGGTCATTGTGGCATGTTGCGGAGCAATAGGTTTTATTGGGCTGACCGTACCTCATATCGCCCGTATATTCATTGGTCATCGCCATCGTTCGCTGCTGCCGGCATCCATGCTGTGCGGCGCGACTTTTACCGTTCTGGCTGATACGCTTGCCCGAACGCTGTTTGCGCCCCGTGAATTACCCGTCGGCATCCTGACGGCGATGCTCGGGGTTCCGGTATTTCTGTTCCTGATTTCACGGACTTCCCGATAAAATACTGACGAAGGCGATCCCTGGCAGAAAGCCCGCTTTTTAGCGGGCTTTCTGCCATTTATCCGTGACGAGCGCCACCGCAAACGCTCAGATAAGCATTTCCGGCCTGAACAGCGCGCTCAGATTCATTGTCTTGCCCGACACCATAAACTCCCCCTTCCCTGTATAGTGAATCGTCTCAGGGTGTTCCGGTGATGTGGCCACATGCGCCTTCACGACCTCGAAAATGAAAAAATTGTAGCGTTCCACCAGCACATCATCATACAAACAGCACTCAAAATTCGCATAACATTGCTGGATCAGCGGGGCATCAACCTCATCGGCTTCCTGTGCCGTAAGATTAAATTCGGCAAACTTATCGATGTCAGCGCCGGACGAGTTGCCGATTCGCACGACCGTCTCGGCCAAATCCGTCAACGGAACGTTGATCACGCATTCCCGGCTATGACGGATCATCTCAAAACTGTGGTTGCCGCCCGAAATCATCAGCCCGACCAGCGAGGGAGAAAATTCCAGAACGGTATGCCAGCCCAGCGTCATGATATTGGTCTTCCCGTTCCATTTGGATGACACCAACACAACCGGGCCCGGTTCTAAATACCGGCGAACCTGACTGACCGGATAATCGACTTTAGTAATAGCTAAGCTCATAAGATGACTCCTGTTAAAGTGTTCCACAAAAACAGGCCACACTGCTGCGGCAATACCTGAGCAGTCCTCGCGCTACAGCATACTCTCTCTCGTCATATCGCAAAAAATTAACCATACTAATAAAATGGTTTTATGACCGTAATCAGGGTTCCGCGATTCACCTCTGGCAGGCATGACCGTCTGACCTACACTTTTAACAATAGAATTTCAGGCCAACCACAACAACTCAGTGCAGAGGACATTATGGTATCTCTACCTTTTACCCGCTCACTGCGGTTTACGACGGGCACCGAGCTGGAACTCCAGTTAATCGACAGAAACGATACCAGGCTGGTGGATAAAGCGGATATCGTGCTGGCCGATATGGCGCACACTCAGCAAATAAAGCATGAGCTAACCAAGTCAATGATTGAACTGAACAGCTCAGTACACTCTTCGGTGTTTAAACTGCATGAAGAATTATCTTTATTAGCCTGTAACGTCAGGGAAGTCGCCAGAAAACACGGCTGCGATGTTACCGGCGGCGGCCGCCATTTAGATGGCGACTGGCGAGAACAGGTGATTAGCGATTTACAACGTCATCAAAATCTGGCCGTACGCTATGGCTACATCACCAAAATGGCCTGCGTATTTGGGCAGCATATTCATATTGGCGTTCAGGATGGCGATGACGCCATTTATCTGTGTCATGCGCTTATTCCCTACCTGCCCCATTTAGTTGCACTCAGCGCCTCTTCGCCGTGGCTGGATGGCGTGGATACCTCTTTTTCAAGTTCCCGCTTTACCGGGCAGAACGCCTTTCTGAACAGTGAACTGATTGAAAACATCTATAACTGGGACGAGTTCGTCGTATTTTATAACGAGATGGTCGATGTCGGGATCATTAAAAGTATCAAAGATATTTACTGGTACGTCAGGCCACAGCCTGCTCTGGGCACAATTGAAATCAGAATATGCGATATGCCGCTGACAATATTTCATGCCGCAATGCTCACAGGCTATAGCAAAATACTGGCTCAGTATCTGTTAGCCAACCGGACGAATATCGTCAAAAAACATCATGCTATTGAAAAATACAATATCTTTAACGCCCGGCGCGATGGCTTACAGGCCAGCTACGTCAACACGTTAACCAGGCAGCGTCAGTCGCTGGCGAGTCAGATATTGCAGACCGTAGAGAACCTGTCATTACGCACCCACAGTGATGAGGATAAGTACGTTCTGCAATATATTGCCCGGTATGTCAAAAAGGGCATCAATGATTCAGACAGAATACGCAGTATGATTAAACGCGCGGTGGACTTAAATACCGTCATGGAACGTATGCGAAAAATGCTGTTATCAGCACCAAAGAATTATAAAAAATGATGCACGCCAGGGCCGAAAATGGTTATTCGGCCCTTTTATCAGGCAACTGTAGTAATACGTTCCCGAGCGTTACGTTTTGCCTTCTCGCTTAAGGGGCCGGAGACATCATCTCATCCAGAATGCTAGTGACCTGTTTCCCGCTCATATTCCGATACCCGCATTCTTTTTTTTCGGAATTCGTTTAGGCAATCCCTTCGCTATTGATTCCGCCTGCTCTCAGCGTCAAGCGCACTTGCCTCGCTTATCACGTTACGCTTTCTGTGGCACTAAATGATTAACCCTCCTAACTAATTGGGTATCTATTAGCAATTTCTCTAACTGAAATGGATGATAATCATGGGATGGGACACAAGAAGCGCCGGAAACTGGGCAAAACATCACGCCGAACCGGGGCCAACGAATAACTGTGCATCGTATGTGCGCAAGGCCATAAAGGCAGGGGGCGTGATCGTAACAAACACGCAAAACGCCAAAGATTACGGCCCAATGCTGGAGTCTGCGGGGTTTAGAAAAATATCTTCAACGCAATCCCCCAGAGCTGGCGACGTGGTAGTGATTCAGCCTTACGCGGGAGGACACGCCGCCGGTCACATGGCTATTTACGACGGCCAGGATTGGTATTCAGACTTTAAACAGCGGGATTTTTGGGGCGGTCCTGGATACCGTTCGTCAAAGCCAGCGCATCAAATGTACAGGAAGGATTGATGAAAGCCCTTTATGTTGTTCTCATGATATTTGCAATTACCGCGTGCAGCTCAGGACGCGATAACGCAGAACGGCGCGTTTCAGATTTCTACACTTACTATCTAAACGTGTTTGCAAATAGTGAAGGGAAAATAAAGCCTGCGCCTGAAAAGATGGATGAATATATTTCGAAGGATACGCTAGCCCAACTAAATACTATCTCTCATATTTATGAGCAGGAGATTATCGACACCGATTACTATACATATGCGCAAGATTATTCAGCAGATTGGATCCCCTTATTGAAAGTTGGAAAAGCTAAAAACTGTTTTGGTGGTGAATACGTCGATGTTTGGTTGGGTCGACAAAACAATCAGACGTATCAAATTGGAGTCTACCTAAAAAGAGAGGGCGGCAAGTGGAAAATATACAGAGTGAAGAATGTTACCGCCGGTTATGAGCATTACATATTTGACGCGCACGCCATTGAGAAAGCGAAGCAACATGCTGCAACCACCAATTAAATAGGGAGATTATGACGGCCGCTAAATTAGTCCCAATTCGCGGCCGTCCTTAACAGTCATTATACTTTTTTTTCGTCCTCCGGTGGATTCAACAACGTCAGCGCTACAGAATGTTTTATGATTCAGCCGTCGTTTAAGGATATAAGAGCCCACTCCCGCCAGCGTCAGTCGCTGGCGGGTCAGATATTGCAGACCGTAGAGAACCTGTCATTACGCACCCACAGTGATGAGGATAAGTACGTTCTGCAATATATTGCCCGGCATGTCAAAAAGGGCATCAATGATTCAGACAGAATACACAGTATGATTAAACGCGCGGTGGACTTGAATACCGTCATGGTACGTATGCGAAAAATGCTGCTATCAGCGCCAAAGAATTATAAAAAATGATGCACGCCAGGGCCGAAAATGGTTATTAGGCCCTTTTATCAGGCAACTGTAGTAATACGTTCCCGAGCGTTACGTTTTGCCTTCTCGCTTAAGGGGTCGGAGACACCATCTCGTCCAGAATGCTACTGACCTGGTTCATCACCCTTCCCGCCTCGGTAAGCCCGTTCTTTTCCTGCTCCTTCACCCACTCAGACTGAATCTCCTGGTATCGGGTGGCGGCTTTCCATTGCGCAACGTCTTCAGAGTGCAGGATTCTGACCGTCGCACCGCTTTTTTCCAGATCGGCGACTTGTGTGGTGAAACTTTTATCCATTACGGAACCCAGGGATTGATAAGCGACGTCAGCGGCCCGTTGAATCGCCGCCCGATCGTCGCGGGAAAGGTTATCCCAGGTGTTTTTATTCATCACCAGCAGGTAAACATGCCCAAGCCAGAGATCCCGCGAAACCAGCACATCAGGCGCGAATCGCTGAGCATTTAACGCATAGCCGCTATCCACATTCAACATTAATCCGTCGAGACTTCCGCTTTGTAAGGCCTTGTAGGTTTCATCTCCCCAGGGCATGGTCACGGCTTTAGCTCCGACATTTTTCAGAAACCCATGGTGCCAGAAACTGGCGGAGCGCCACGTTCCCCCTTTAAGTCCTTCAGGATTACTCAGCGCGGTAGTGCTAAAAAAAGCCAGCGGATAGCCGGTCGCAATGAAAACATTCACCACATTTTCTTTCTTGAGTTCTGCCGAAAAATCCGGGATATCCGCATAAACGCGGCGAAAGAAAGCAACCTGCTTTTCCCCAGCAGGGCCGACGGGAAAGCTTTTAAAGATTTGCTGCAATGGTAATGCCTTAGCCGCATATTCAGGTACAACAACGGCCATATCCGCTTTGCCCCCCTTTCCCGCCATAGCCAGAGCCGTATAACCATCACTTAGCTCACCTCCCCAGTGCGCCTCTACCTTCAGGCGACCACGCGACTCTTTTTCGATTGCGGGGAAAAATACGTCATTGATAAAACGAGTGCGCATTCCACCCAGCGGTTCATGGTCGCTGTAGATTAGGGTTTGCGCAGCCGAAGCCGCACCGGGAAACATTAGCATCGCAAACAGAACGGCAATACATTTTCGTCCTGGTATAGTGGTGAGCATTTCTCTTATCCTTTTGAGAATCATGATGATCGCAGACGCTGATGAAGATTAAACAACGGGCTCAGACAGCCAGCGCTGCCCTTCGGTTTTCATCTGCTGTTCGAGCGCACTGCCGCGCGTTGCAAATACACGCGTGACCGGAAATCCGCTTTTTTCCAGCAGGTATGCCAGCGCGGCGTATTCTCGCGGGTATTTTGCTACCATGCTTTGATCAATATCGACCACGCCCAGCGGGAAGGTAAAACTCCCCATGTCATAAATGCTCTGGCGTCTGAAGAGCTTCCACACGCCATCGCGTTTTTCTGCCATATCGTAAAAGCGATTATGGGTCACCATCCCCAGATTCAGCTTCACATTCTCGCCGATGATCATGGCATTGGTTTCAACAATGGCGCGGTTGACGCTGCTATTGAAGGTCACTACCGGCGTGCCAATCAAATGTTTGGTACGGATGTCAGAAGCCCCCATACGCATTGAGCCTTCAACAAAATCGCTCGCCAGCCCTTCAAACCAGGTTATCTCAATGGTGCCATCCGGGTGAAACAGCCCGCGAAGTTGCTCCCACTCGCCCAGATCGCGATGCATCCAGCCAGTGAGAAGATCGGTAATTTGCTGACGATCCGCCAGGTGATTGTGCATAATTTTTACTCCAGCCAGTTAAGTGGATTCAGTTTCCTCGCCATTAACGTTAAAATCCAATAGATAAATCTTACAGATTATTCAGTTTAGATGAATGATGAGGCCATCGTATGGATCTGCGCCACTTACGCTATTTTCTTGCCGTTGCACAAGAAGGACACTTTGGCCGCGCCGCCGAAAAACTCAATATTGTTCCTCCCGCGCTGAGCATGCAGATCAAGGCGCTGGAAGAAGAGTTAGGCGGCCCGCTGTTTATTCGTACCAGCCGGAAAGTTGAGTTAACCGAAGCGGGAAAATTGTTGCAGACTGAAGCGCAACGCACGCTTGAGCAGGCGGAACATGCCCGTCTGACAGTACAACGGTCGATGCGCGGAGAAACGGGTCTTGTGCGCGTCGGCTTTGCTGGCAACGCGGTGTTCAGCGGCAAATTGACAGAAGATCTGCGCGCCTTTCGCCAGGCCTATCCCGATGCGGAACTGGTTGTGTGTGAAATCGCGCCGTTGCTACAAGCGGATGCCATTCTGAGCGGCCAGCTCGACATTGGTTACACACCCGATCACCATAACGTACGCCAGCCAGAATTAGCGGCTGAAAAAATAGGCCTCTGGGGCCGGATGGTCGCCATCGCCGACGATCATCCGCTGGCTTGTGAAACCCATTTGACGGTAGATATGCTGGCTGAAGAGCCCCTCATTTTCTACGACACCCACCGTGCGGATGAGCCGCTTTATATGATGCTCACAGAGATTATGGGTCATGTTCCGCACGTCGCCCATTGCACCTCCAGCACGCTCAGCGTACTGGCTCTGGCCGCCGCCGGGCAAGGGCTGGCGCTGGTGCCTGAGCCGCTGATGCACATCGCCATTCCCGGCCTGGTCTATCGCCCTCTCGACGCGCCGGAATTATCGGCCAATCTGATGCTGCTCAGCAGAAAGAACGACAATAACGGCGCGGTAAAGGCTTTTCTGGAGATTGCGCGGAGAAACGTCAGAACCCCGTCAGACCCGCGCTGATATTTGTCGGCATCCCGGAGCGGCGCTCCAGCGCCTCGTTGACGCGATGAATGTCAACGCCGTCGCCCTTCATAAAAGTACGCATCACCGGCGTGATCGGCAGCGGTACTTTTTTGTCGGATTCAAATTCAGTGCGATTACGCGATAACGGCTCATGCACTTCAATCCAGCGACTGCCGTCCGCTTCGACGGTGGTTTTCAGCGGTTGATCGATAATCTGCACGCGAGTGCCCACCGGCACACTGTCAAACAGGTATTTGATGTCATCGTTACGCAACCGGATGCACCCCTGGCTCACGCGCAGCCCAATACCGAAGTTCGCATTTGTGCCATGAATGGCATACAGCTTACCGATATAAATTGCATACAGCCCCATCGGGTTATCCGGCCCGGCGGGGACAAACGCGGGCAGACTTTCGCCTCGTTTAGCATATTCACGTCGGGTATTCGCCGTCGGCGTCCAGCTCGGCGCTTCCTGCTTACGCTCTACCGCAGTCACCCAGTTACGTGGAGTTTCTCGCCCCGCCTCGCCAATGCCAATCGGCAGGACATCAACGGTATCGCCCCCTTTCGGATAGTAGTAAAGACGCATTTCCGCCACGTTAACCACAATGCCTTCACGCACGGTATCCGGCAAAATAAGCTGCTGCGGCACCACCAGCGTCGAACCGGACTTCGGCAAAAAGACGTCCACATCGGGATTCGCTTCGAGCATATTGCTCAGCCCCTGTCCGTACTGCGCCGCAAATGCTTCCAGCGGTTGAGTATTATTGTCCGGGACGGTTATCGTCAGCGGGTTGCCGACCAGACGACTCCCTTCTGGCGGTAGTGGATAACTTACCGCCAGCGCGCTCTGGCTTGCGAACAGCAGAATAAAAGAACAAAACAATTTCACACGAGGCATCATTTCCCTTTCCTCAAATCGCAGCAGATGTCGGTTAATTATAGCTTTTTTATCGCCTTTCCGACGTTAACAGCGAATGAGCGCCACCGAAGGGAAACGATACGGCTTATCTTTATTTACCATCCGGCAGGACTATATTACTTGCCGCCAGTTGCCCCATGTTGCGGTACATTGCGCAGGCGGCTTCAACGATGGGCATTGCCAGCGCTGCGCCGCTGCCTTCGCCGAGACGCATTCCCATATGCAGATACGGCTCCAGCTCCAGGTGCTCCAGCGCAATCCGCGCGCCCTTCTCTGCCGAGAAATGCGACGGAATCAGATACGGTTTAATTTCCGGCGCAATCTGACAGGCCGCCAGCGCCGCAGAATAGGAGAGAAAACCATCCAGCACAACCGGCAATCCACATGATGCGGCGCCCAGCATCACGCCCGCCATACCGACCAGGTCAAAACCGCCCACCTTCGCCAGCACCTCAACGCCATCACGCGGATCGGGCCGGTTTACCGCAATAGCGCGGCGCACAACCTCAACTTTATTGCCAATTCTGGAGAGCGGAAGATTCGCGCCAATCCCCACCACATCTTCGGCATCGCTACCGGTCAGTACACTCACAATCGCCGCCGCAGGGGTGGTATTCGCCATTCCCAGTTCGCCAACGCCAAACAGCGTCACGCCGCTTTGCGCCAGTTCGCGGGTGTAGCGCATCACTTCCAGCAGCAGTTCTTCGGCCTGAACGCGGCTCATCGCCGGGCCTGTCGCGATATTCCCGCACCCACGCGCCACGCGCATATTCACCACGCCGGGGATCGGGTCGGTATCAATCCCGACGTCAATCACATGGACTTTTGCCCCGGCCTGAGCAGCCAGTACACAAACACCGGTTGTTCCCTGCGTCATGTTGGCCGCCTGAATGGCAGTGACAACTTTCGGCGAGACCGCAACCCCTTCATCCCACACGCCATGATCGGCGCACATCACCAGCATCGCCTTCTTACCGACATGCGGAGTGCCGTTGAGACCGGGCATCCCCGCTAACTGTACGGCCAGCGCTTCCAGGCGCCCGAGGCTGCCCGGCGGTTTGAGCAAGCCGTCAATGTGCTGCCGGGCGTGCGCCATTGCGTCGCTGTCCGGTTTGGGAATGTCACGGAGTAAAGAGGTTAACGTCTGCATAAGGGTTCTCATCGTGTTGGCTGGCTCACAGCAGAGCCAGCAGGAAGATCAACTCGCCAAGTTCAATCGCCGCACCCAGCGTATCGCCGGTTTGCCCACCCAACGTGCGTTTTAATAATTGCCCAAGAATAAAAATTGCCGCCAGAGTGACCACCAGCGCAGCGACCCCGCGCATCCCCGGCATGAGTATCGCCGCGAGAATAGCGGTTAATCCCAGCGTAACGCAGGTTTGTCGCCCGGTAACTTTGCCGATAAACACGTTGCCCAGCCCTTCTTCACGGGCATAGCGATGACGATACATCAGCAATACGGCGACACCGCGCCCCGCCGCGCAAGCCATCGCCAGCGCCGCCAGCATCGGCGTGCCTCTCAGCGCCAGTTCGCTAATCACCAGCACTTTCGCCAGCAGGACAAAAATCAACGCCAGCCCGCCGTGGGTGCCCAGGCGGCTGTCACGCATAATTTCTAACATCCGCTCCCGGCGGCGGGCGGAAAAAATACCGTCACAGGTATCCGCCAGACCGTCGAGGTGAAAACCGCCGGTCAGCAGCGCCAGCGTCAAAACGCAAAACAGGGCCGCCAGTGGAATGCCGCACCAGGACTGAAGCGCCACAAACACCAGGCCGCCAATCGCGCCCAGCAGCATGCCGATTAGCGGGAATGTCACAATACCGCGGGAATACTCCTCAAAATCCAGCCCCTGAGACCAACGGGTCGGAACAGGCAAACGCGAAATAAAAGCGAGCATCGCCCAGAACAACTTACTCATTTAATTTTGACTCCAATACCCGATACCACCAGCCAGACCTCATCCGCCGCCGCAGCCAGACGCTGATTGACCCGCCCGGCGATGTCGCGAAAATGTCGCGCCAGACGATTTTCCGGGACAATGCCCATGCCCACCTCATTGGTCACCAGAACCACCTGAGCCGGACAGCGCTGACAGGCGTCGATCAACGCGCGAATTTCGTCTTCAATCGCCTGCTCCATCGCCGCGTAATCCCAGTTGTCCGGGTCCGTATCGCCACCCATCGCGAACAATAAATTGGTCACCATGGTCGTGATACACTCCAGCAGAATGGCCTCTTCGGGGGCGTTATCTGGCGTAATCAGCGCATCAAGATGTCGCCAGCATTCCGCTGTCCGCCAGTGCGGCGGTCTGCCATCCCGATGGTGCTGAATCCGCGCCGCCATCTCCTCGTCAAAAATCTGCGACGTGGCGATGTACAGCACCTGCGGCGAATCCGCGATTAACGCCTCCGCATGGCGGCTTTTCCCGCTGCGCGCGCCGCCGGTCACCAGAATCATCATACGGGCTCCCGGTGCTGCTGCATGATGGTATAAATTTTCTCAATATCGATGTGTTGTCGCATCGCATCCGCCAGCAGATCAAACTGCTGCGATTTATATTGCGCGTAATGGAAGGCGTGATCCAGCGGCGTCAGCCCCTTACGCACGCGCAGGCCATTGACCAGCGCCCGCGTGAACGCATCGCTGTCGAACAAGCCATGAAGATAGGTGCCAAAGACCAGTCCGTCGTCCGTTACCGCGCCGTCAGCGATGGCGTTTTCGCCTTTGCGTAATGTCATAGCTGGCTGGCATTGTGCATTCAGTGTCGTCTCGCCCATATGAATTTCATACCCGCGCACCGCCAGGCCAGACGCCGCCGCCAGCCATCCCGGCAGCGCAGAGGCCATCTGCCCTTCAACCTGCGTGGTGGTTTTATCCTGCGCGAAGTGCGTGACGGTATTAAGCAGACCAAGACCGGGGAGCGTGCCCAGCCCGGACTCCACCTCATCAATAATGGTGTCGCCCAGCATCTGATAGCCGCCACAGATGCCTGCCACCGGTACGCCCTGACGATGCGCCTGCAACACGCCATGCGCCATTGCGCTTTCACGCAGCCAGACCAGATCGCCAAGCGTATTTTTGCTGCCCGGCAGGATTATCAGGTCCGTGCCCGCCAGTTCTTCAGGATGGCGCACATAGCGCACGCGAACATCCGGCTGCGCCGCCAGCGCGTTGAAATCGGTGAAATTCGAGATGTGCGGCACCTGAACAACGGCAATGTCGATATCACGCCTATCGGTACGCAGGTATTTGCCTTTTTGCAGCGCCACGCCATCCTCATCTTCAAGATCGACCTCCAGCCAGGGCATCACGCCCAGAACCGGCACGCCGGTCAGCGCTTCAATTTGTTCAATGCCGGAGTAGAGCAGCGTCACGTCGCCGCGAAACTTATTGATGATCACCCCTTTCACTCTGGCGCGTTCACTATCATGCAGCAGCGCCAGCGTACCGTAGATAGAGGCAAAAACGCCGCCGCGATCGATATCCGCCACCAGAATGACCGGGCATTGCGCCATTTCCGCCATCCCCATATTGACGATGTCGCGGTCACGCAGGTTTATTTCCGCCGGGCTACCGGCGCCCTCCAGCACCAGAACGTCATATTCTTGCGCCAGGCTATTGTAAACCATGAGGATCTGCTCACGCAGACGCGGCTTATATTCATGGTAGCTAACCGCGTCCATATCGGTGGCGACTTTGCCCATCAACACCACCTGCGCTTTCCGATCGCTGGTCGGTTTCAGCAGAACCGGATTCATCCGCACATCCGGCGCAATCCCCGCCGCTTCCGCCTGGAAAATCTGCGCGCGTCCCATCTCTTTGCCGTCCGGCGTGATGCCGGAATTCAGCGCCATATTCTGTGACTTAAATGGCGCCGTGCGCAGGCCATCCTGATAAAAGATGCGGCACAGCCCCGCCACCAGCACACTTTTACCTACATCTGATGCCGTTCCCTGCAACATTACTGCCTGCGTCATGACGCCTCCTTCAGCGCGTTCTCTCGCATACGCCCAAAAAATTCTTCTTCCGTTTTACACAGCGGCAACCCCAGTTGCGCATGCAGTTTGACCAGCCACGGTTGCGTCAGCCCGGCTTGTTCGATCAGTTCAGTGCGTGCAAACACCTCCCCCGGCTCACCGTATGCCAGTACCTCGCCACGGCGCAGCACGTAAACGGCATCGCTGACTTCATAAATGAGATCAATATCATGGCTGGAAATAACCACATGATTCCCCTGCGCCACAATCCGCTTGATGATCGTGATCATCTGCGTGCGCCCGGCAGGATCAAGCCCTGCAGTGGGTTCATCCAGCAGCAGGTAGCGGGCCTGCAACACCATCGCGCCCGCAATCGCCACACGTTTTTTTTGCCCGTGGCTTAAACACTGGATCGGCTGATGACGGAAATGCTGCGCATCAACCAGGGTCAACGCATCGTCCACGCGGCGGGCAATCTCATCCTCAGCCACGCCTAGATTTCGCAGACTAAAAGCGATATCGCTGTCGATATCGGTATAAAAAATTTGTTGATCGGGGTCCTGAAAAACGGTTGCCACCTGTTGGCGCAGCGCCAGCAGCCCGCGCTTACTGTAATCCAGCGCTTTTCCCTGCCACAAAACCTCGCCTTTTTGCGGGCGCAGTAAACCGCTCAGGTTCATAAATAGCGTCGATTTTCCGCAGCCGTTCGCGCCCACCAGCCCGGTAACCGCATGGGGGGAGAAATCCAGCGTTAGCCCCTTGAGCACCTGCTCATCCTGATAGCGAAACCAGAGACCGGAGGTGGCAAGCATACGAATCCTTACAGGTGAAAATCACCCTGATACAGTTTGATATCAAGCACGGTGGTCATTTGCTGATAGCGGATAAGCACACGCGTAAACAGCAAACCCACCAGCATTGCCAGAGAACGATAGCCTTTCGGCAAACTACGATAGCCAAAACGCAGCGTTTGCGCGCGATGAATGGCCAGCGCTTCGTCTAACAGGATAAAAATAAAGCGCCATGTCAGCAGGATCTGCTCGGTCAGCAGCCGTGGCACATGCGCGCGCTTAAGCAAAATAATCAGTTGCGGAAACGGCAGATTCAACACCAGCCAGAACGTCGCCGCCAGCGCGCTTAGGCTGCGCCAGAAGGTTTCATTGGCGGTATTCAGCCCTGACGAGGTCACCCCCAGCCAGTAATCGCCAACCGGAACGCTTGCCAGTAACGAGTGGGGATCGCGGCTCACGCTGAATAAAATCGTCACCACACCCACGCTTAAAAAGCCAAACGGTATCGCCATCCAGCGACACCAGCGCCAGAACGAAATCCGCAGCAGCCAGCAGCTCAGCCCGGCGATGAGCGCCAGTTCAATACCCTGCCCCAAAGGAGGCAGGGTAAAGGCCAGAATCATCATCAGCAACCAGAGCAAAAACTTACGCACCGGCGTAACATGAAGCCAGCGGCTCTGGTAGCTGAGTCGATCAAGCCCGGTCATCACGGCGCTGTCTGCCTTTGCTGTAACCGAGAATATAGAAAATCACCGCCGCGCCAAGCGAACCTTGCAGCGTAAACAGCAGACTTTCAATTTCACCGCTGGCCGGTTCATACAATGGCTGGAACCACGGTTCATAGTGCGGCGCCACCACCTGGATCTGGCTTTCCGCTTCGCCGTCAGAGCCACCGAACTCACCGCCATGATCGATAAAAAACGGCAGGATCACCAGGGCAATCACCATAGCTAACAATATCAGCGTCTTTTTCATCTTAATGTCCTTGTGCGGTAATCAACCGGCGTTTGGTCAACTGGTCGTAAATCATGACGGTCAGCAGCCCCTCCGCGATCGCAATGGGGATCTGCGTCAGGCAGAAAATCCCCATAAATTTAATCACTGAACCCATTGCCCCTGCCTGCGGGTCCGGGAACGCCACCCCAAGCTGCACCGACGTCACGAAGTACGTCACCAGATCCGCCAGCATGGCGCAAAGAAAGACGCCGACATCGCGGCGCAGCCCGGCGCGGCAGGCCATTTGCCATACCAGATACCCGACAACGGGGCCGATAACCGCCATCGACATCCCGTTCGCACCCAGCGTGGTCAGGCCGCCATGCGCCAGCAGCAGCGCCTGAAACAGCAGCACAATCGCCCCGAGGATCGCCACAACGCCTGGGCCAAATAAAATCACCGCAAGCCCTACCCCTGTCGGGTGCGAGCAACTACCTGTAACAGAAGGAATTTTCAGCGCCGACAGCACGAAGATAAACGCCCCGCACAATGCCAGCAGCACCTTCTGGTTGTTATCTTCCTGCACGATACGGCGCAGGCGCACCAGTCCGTACCACAGGCACGGTAAAAACAGCACCCACCAGGCCAGCGCCCACATCGGCGGCAGGAATCCCTCCATGATATGCATGGCGAACGCCTGTTCCGGGACAACCATCAGCAATAACGCCGCAGCTAACCCGCTGAAAGACAGCTGTTTTAGCTGTTGTTCAAGTTTCATTCTGCATACTCCCACTGTTTGTTGACCAGAATGGTCGAAAAATAGGGCAGCGGCTGCTCGTCGCTGACCTCATTCAGGTGACGCCAGCACTGCTCACCGGGCAGCGTGGCTTCCGCCATCATCAGGGCGCACTCCAGCAAACCTTCCTGTTGCAGCAATGCTTTAATACGCGCGAAGCGACCGTAGACCTTCATCAGCACCAGACTGTCATGCTGTCTTAACGCCTGCTGAATTGTTTCTTCCGCCGCGGTGCAGGAGATCACCGCCAGCGATTGTTGTTCCATCGCCAGCGGCGTTTTTGCGCGGGCGGCAATGGCGGCAAACGAGGTGACGCCAGGAACGATTTCCAGCCACGCCGGGTTGCCGATCCGCTGGAGTAAAAAGACCCAGGTGCTGAACAGCATGGCATCGCCAAGGGTGATGAACCCCACCTGTTTACCCGCCTCCACTTCCTGAACCAGCGCTGCGGCTACCTCATTCCAGACGGCTTCTTTTTCCGCGCTGTCAGCGCTCATTGGAAAGTGGCAGCAGCGGACTTCCGTCTGCTCACCCAGATACTCACGCACAATAGAGAGCGCCAGACTGTCGCCGCCTTTGCGCCCTGCCGGAGCGTAAAGGATATCGAGCGAGCCAAGTATTCGCGCCGCGCGCACGGTGATCAGATCGGCTGCGCCCGGCCCGGTACTTAACGCATACAGCTTTCCACTCATGCCGCTTCCTCCATGGCCGTATTCAGCGCCTGTTGCAAATGCGCCACGAACATGGCGCGTACCGCCGGATTCTCCCCCAGACCGCTCAGCCACGGCGTCGCCGGGATGCCTGCGGCGTTGAACTGCGTTTTCCAGGAGTCCTCTTCATCGGAAGCCATATCGTTGATGGCATGATCGCCGGCGACAAGCATCAGCGGCATCAGATGCACCGCCGTTACGCCTTCCTGACGTAAGCTCCCGATGAGAATATCCACCTCCGGGTAACTCTCAACCGCTCCCACACGCGCCGGAAAACGCTGCGCCGTCATCATATGGTCCAGACACGCATAGGCCGCAAACGCGTGGTGGCTGGCGCCGTGCCCCATAAACACCACTTTCTCCGTCGCGCCAAGCGTCGGCATCTGCTGCTGTAAAGCCTGCATCAGCTGCGCGTAATCGGCATGGCTGCTCAACAGCGGCGCGCCGAGCGTAAGACGGGTAAATAACGGGCGCAGAGTCTGAACTTCACGCACAATTTTTTCGTATTCGTCGCCGTTAATAATGTGCAGGGACTGAATCGCCACATCCTGATACCCCTGTTCAGCAAGCTTCTGCAATGCCTGAAGCGGCGTATCGATTTCAATGCCGTCACGCTGTTTGAGCTTGCGGATAATCATCCCGGAGGTGAACGCGCGAAACAGATCGCGATCCGGGCAGCTGGCTGCCAGATCGCGTTCGCAGGCCACAATGTTCTTCTCACAGGTGTCGTGATAGCTGGTGCCAAAACTCACCACCAGAAGCGCTTTTTTCATCTCTTACTCCTTAAGCAGCGGCCAGCCAGCGCGCCAAACGCTGCGCAAATGCGGCCTGACTTTCCAGTAACTCATCACCCGTTACAAGCGTTGCCGGGCGGGTAATCACGATGCAGGGGATACCGGCATCCAGACAGGGTTGAACTTTTTCCTGATAACCGCCCTCCGCCCCCGACGCTTTTGTCACCACGACATCGGCCTGGCACTGACGATAAAACGCCGCGTTAAATTCAGCGCTGAACGGCCCGCACAGGGCGAAAATCTCACCAACGCCAAATCCCAGGTCGGCACATTGCTGAATGACCTCAGGAACAGGTAAGACGCGGGCCAGCAGTTTTTTGTGCGGCAACCCGGCTCGCCAGGTCGCCAGATCTTTACTTCCGGTCGTTAACAGAACGCGTTCGCCAAAGCGCTGCGCCACATCGCAGGCCTCAGCAATCGTGTGGACATGGTGCAACAGCGGGTGCGTAAGCTCGCTGAGCTGTTCCGGGCGCTGATAGCGGCTCAGCAACACCCCCGCGCGTTCACAGGCGTGCATAATGTTGCGGCTGACGACCTCGGCATACGGGTGCGACGCATCAATGACCCAACGCGTTCGGTGCGCTTTCAGCCAGGCCACCATCTCCTCTGGCTCCAGGCGCCCGCAGCGGATATGCCCTTTAATGTCGCCAGCCAGCTGCTTTCCTGTCGGCGTGGCAACCGACAGGGTGTATGCCACCTTTGCCGCATCCAGTTGCTGACACAGCATCCGGGCATCGCTGGTGCCGCCCATAACCAGCACGTCGCCGTAACTCACAGTACGTAACCTCGCGGCGTGATCATCAGACCATCCTGTACGTAAGTGGCTTTGTTGCCGACAATCACCAGGCTGGTCATATCGACAGGCTCAAAATCCATATCGCCGAGCGTGGTCAGCCATTTTTCCTGCTTTTTACGCCCGGCCGACTTCACCACGCCAACCGGCGTTTGCGCGTTTTTGCTGGCGGACAGCAGTTCAAAAGCACGCGCCAGATGGCCTTCACGGCCACGGCTGCGCGGGTTATAGAAACAGATCACGAAGTCTGCTTCTCCGGCGGCGATAATCCGTTTTTCGATGACCGGCCACGGCGTCAGGAGATCGCTCAGGCTGATATGACAGAAATCGTGCATCAACGGCGCGCCCAGCAGGGAGGCCGCCGCGATACTGGCGGTCATGCCGGGGATCAGCCGCACTTCAACGTCCAGCTTCTGTTTGCTGACCAGTTCCAGCACCAGCCCCGCCATGCCATAAATCCCCGCATCGCCGCTGCTGATCAGCGCCACATTGTGTCCGGCCTGCGCCAGTTCAATCGCCGCCTGACAGCGTTCGATCTCTTTGCACATTCCGGTTTTGATCACCTGCTTGTCGCCGGTAAAGGCTTTTACCAGATGGGTGTACGTTTTATAGCCAACGACAATTTCCGCCGCCTGTAAGGCTTCTACGGCTTCCATCGTCATCATTGCCTGCGAGCCAGGGCCAATTCCAATTACGCTTAACATCAGTGTGAAACTCCCAAAGTAATAGTGACGCCCTGTTCGCGCAGGGTTTCGCCAGACAGTTTTCCGTGACTTAACAGCCAGGCCGCCGGGCCGGATACGCTGCCCACACCGACGGTTTGCCGCACAAATCTGGAGGCCGGGAAGCGATGTTCATGCTCACGCAACGCGTCAGCGGTAAAGGTTTCAAAGGGAACGCGACAGCAGGAGGCAAGCTGGATTAATCCCTGCTCATCTTTTTTGAGCGAGACGCTGCCAATCGCTTTCAACGCCAGCGGATCAAATTTCTGCGCCTCCAGCTGTCGCGCCAGCAGCGCTGCCAGCAGCGGGAACGGCGTGTCGCGGCGACAGCCGATTCCGGCGACCACCCGCTGCGGCACCAGCTTCCAGTGTCGGACGGGTATTTCTGGCAATTCATTGCGCAAAGTGATGCAAATCAGCGCATCAAGCTCAGGAAGTTGGTGCAGGTCGGTCACGGTGATGAACCCGCGTCGATCGCAGTGACTGACATCGTCTGCCAGCTCCTCATCCCACCACAGCCCGACGCGCTGGTGGCTGACCAGCATCTGGTTGACGATTTTTACCGCCGAGCGGAAGTCGGTCATCCGGGCATTGAGCTGAAATGCCAGCGTATCAAGCGCCGCCATATCGTTAACGTCAGTCGCCGTCGTGATAACCGGATCGGCGCCGAGCATGCCCGCCAGATAGCGGGTCAGCGCATTGGCGCCCCCCGCATGACCAGAGAGCAGGCTGATCACATGCTGGCCCCGCTCGTCGATCACCACCACCGCCGGGTCGCTGAATTTGTCGTTTACCAGCGGCGCCAGCACGCGTACTGCGATGCCGGTCGCACCGATAAAAATCAGCGCCGAATAGTTAGCAAACGCATCGCGGGCCGATTGTGCAAATCCGCCTTCGAAGGGCATAAATCCGTCTTCCAGCAGTTTCTCACTGGTAAAGCAGGTTAACGGCAGCATCGCCGCCAGCCGCTTCGCAAGCTGTACGCCGCCGGGCGTCAGACAAAACAGGGCTATAGATTCAGGCTTTACGGTATTCATGGCTAAAGTCCGCCGCATAGAGTTTTGAGTAGTGATACTCATCCCCCAGGAAATTCCCGACCAGAATGAGCGCCGTTTTACGGATACCCGCCTCACGTACTTTGTCGCCGATATCCGCCAGCGTGCCGCGCACGGTCTGGCTTTCCGGCCAGGTCGCTTTGTAGATAACCGCCACCGGCGTGGTGGTCGGATAGCCGCCTTCAATCAGCCGCTCGGCGACCCGGTGAATACGCTGCACGGAGAGATAAATCGCCATTGACGTCTGGTGGCTGGCGAAGGACTCCAGCTGTTCACGTTCCGGCACCGGAGTACGTCCTTCCAGGCGGGTAATGATGAGGCTTTGCGAAACTTCCGGGACGGTATACTCCACCCCCAGCTCCGCAGCAGCGCCGAGAAACGCGCTGACGCCCGGCACCACCTGCCAGTCGATGCCGCGCCGGGTAAGTTCTTCGCCCTGCTCACGCACGGAGCCGTACAGCGACACATCGCCCGTTTGCAGGCGTACGACCGTTTTTCCGGCTTTCACGCCCGCTTCCATCAGATCCAGAATTTGCTCCAGATGCAGTTCGGCGCTGTCGTGGCACTCCGCGCCTGGCGGGCAATAGTCCAGCAGTTCAGTATTAATCAGCGATCCGGCATAAATAACGACCTGCGCCTGTTGCAACAGGCGATAACCTTTAAGCGTGATCAGTTCACGATCGCCCGGACCTGCGCCGACAAACCATACACAGCGGGGATCAAATGTCTCAGACATGGTTCTCTTCCTTCTGACAGGCGATAACAAAAACAGGATTATTCGGTTTGAAATAGTGGCCACTGCCGAGGGGAGTGAGTGACGACACCTGCACTTGCAGGCAATCCACCTCATGGATGCCAATCTGTGTCAGATATTCCAGCGCAGTATTCAGGTTTTCCTGAAGGATAAAGGTCATCACCAGACGGCCGCCGGGATGCAATTGCCGCATAGCCCAGTCAATCAGCGTCGTCAGATGGCCGCCGCTCCCGCCCATAAACACCGCATCCGCTTTTTCAGTCATCGTCATCGGCGCTTCACCCGGCAGAATGTCGATATTGCCGCAGGCAAAATGCTGGCGGTTTTCATCCAGCAACCGCAGGGCTGCCGGGTTACGTTCAATCGCCGTAACGTGCAGCGAAGGGTGCTGTAACGCCGCCTCTATCGACACACTCCCGGTCCCGGCGCCTACGTCAATCAGATGGCTGGCACGGTGCAAATCAAGTTTTGACAGCGCGAGCGCGCGAACCGCTTCTTTGGTCATCGGCACGTTCTCGCCACGTAGAAAAAGCTCATCTTTCATCAAGGATCACCACTGCGTTCATGTCATAGTCGGCATTGACTTCACTGACGCGCAGCCAGTGAATCCGCTCGTTTTCCATTGCCAGGTTTTCGCCTATCACCATCCAGCGATGACCCTTGTCGCGCGCCATTAACTGCGTCGCAATTTCTCGCGGCCCGCAGCGGGCATCCGTCACCATCGCGACCTTGCGATGACGCGCCAGCTCATCAAAACAGACGCTGCGACCGTGGCTGCTGGTCAGCCACATATCGTTCATATCGATACCCGATTGCGCGCACAGATATTGCACTGCGCTGATACCGGGAATAATGCGCACCCGCTCAATGCCAAAATGGGCCACCATGCGCGTCCCGATGCCGTAAAACAGCGGATCGCCGGACGCCAGCACCACGATGCGTTTGTCCTGCTGCCCGGCAATCCAGTTGAGCAATTCCGCAATATTGGCGCCCAGAACAAACTGTTCGCCGGTGAACGCAGGAAACTGCAATAAATGGCGCTTTCCCCCCACCAGCACATCGGCATCCGCCACGGCCTCGCGTGCCGCTGGCGTCATCAAATGCAGCCCTGCTGGCCCCATGCCCACTACCGTTAGCATTGCATCTCCTCCACAATCTCTTCGATCGGGCGATTGCTACCGAGGATCTGGTTATCAAAAGAGAACATGATGGCGTCGCAGGTAGGTGGCGTTTTCGTGAAGCGCAGCATCTGCATCACACGCATACAGATGCGTTGCGCAAGATGGTTGTAAATATGTTGAAAACCGTATGCTTCAATGTGCTCCATTGCCGCTTCGGTGGTATCGCAGTCGCTGACCCGGGTCAGTAACTCAAGCGGCGCGCCAAGCAGCGCCAGATGCGCCACCAGGGTTTCCATGCGGGCATCTGCGATGTGGCTGTGAGTGTGGAAAATCCCTGCGGCTATTTTAATCAACTTACCGGGATGGCCGATCAACACGATATGGCGGTATCCCAGACGTACCGCTTCTTCAATCATGTAACCGACAAAATTGCTCATGGTAACGACAACCTGCGTGTCGATACCCATCTGTTCGCGCACAAAACGCTCGCCGTGGTTTCCCGGCACCAGCACAACGCGTTCCAGACCGGCGGCGCGTTTGATTTCCAGCTCCAGCGACAGTGAGCGTTTCCAGCTCTCCTCCGACATCGGAGTGACAATGCCGGTGGTTCCAATGATCGAAATACCGCCCAGAATACCGAGGCGCGCGTTATAAGTTTTCTGCGCCCGTTCTTCCCCCTCCGGGGCAAAAATTTCAATATCCGCTCCCCGCGCCGGGCCTATCGCTTCGCGTACTACAGACTCAATGGTATGGCGCGGAGTACGATTAATCGCCGCGCTGCCCACCGGCAGTCCAATTCCCTTGCGCGTCACGGTTCCCACGCCTTCTCCGCCCTGCAACGTAATCTCGCCGCTATCGTTCAGCGTTACGCGGGCAAAAATCAGCATTCCGTGCGTGGCATCGACATCATCGCCGCCGTCCTTACGGATCGCGGCAATCGCCTGCCGCCCTTCGATGTGTGGCGACTCGACGTTCAGGCACAATGTCACCCCGGACGGCGTAACGATGGAGACCTGATGAATCAGATGCTGGCGTAACACCATCAACGCAGCGACCTTTGCCGCAGCGGTCGCGCACGATCCGGTGGTATACCCTTTTCGCAACGCTTTGCCGTTGTGCCAGACAGGCGCGTCGAAGGATTGATCGCTCATCGCGCCCCCTGCAAGTAATAGAGCATGGCGTTTACGATCGCGGCGGCGACGTTGCTTCCTCCTTTGCGCCCCAGCGCTGCGATAGCTGGCAACGCGCTTTTCGTCAGCGCATCTTTAGACTCCGCCGCCCCGACAAACCCGACCGGTACGCCTACCACGCCGCTCACGGCAACGTCATGCTCAAGCAACCGGAACAGCGCCGTCGGCGCATTGCCGAACACAAACACCTTTTCACTCTCTTCCGTCACGGCGATATCCACCGCCGCCATTGATCGGGTAATTCCCTGCGCTTTTGCTTCCGCCACGACTCGCGGATCGCTGATATAGCAACGGCATTCACCGCCAAACGTCGCCAGCAATGTTTTATTGATGCCGGAAAGCGCCATTGTGGTATCGGTATAGATAATGGATGGGCGACTCAGCGCCGCGCAGAGTCGCTCCAGCGCGTCATCGGAAAACCAGAGAATATCCAGCCAGTCAAAGTCGGCGGTGGTGTGAATCACCCGCTTGATGATCGCTTCGTGAAGCGGGCTGGCAAACTGATACTCCGGGCGTGTCTCGCGAATGATCTCGCCAATGATGTCGAAACTTTTGGCCTCAATCGCCTGGGGCTGCTGAATATATTGCATCGTCTGTTATCCTCAGGCTGCGCCAACCAGCAGGCACCGTACGGCGATAAACAGCGCCAGTGCCAGGGTCGAGGCTACCCACATCAATCGAATCGTTCGGGAAATGTCATCTACTGAAATGCCGCGCTGCGCGTCGCCTATCCAGGGTTTTTCAACACGCTCGCCAAAGTAGTCATTCGGGCCGCCAAGACGAATACCCAGCGCACCGGCAACAGAGGCTTCTGACCACGCGCAGTTAGGACTGCTGTGGTTGTAGCGATCCCGCCAGCCGATATGCAGGGCGCGATAGCCGTCGTAACGACACAACGTCGCGGCAATGCTCAGCAGCAGCCAGCTCAGACGCGCCGGGATAACGTTCGCAATATCATCCAGACGGGCGCTGACCATACCAATGGCGCGATATTTTTCGTGTTTATAGCCAACCATTGAATCGAGGGTATTTACGGCTTTGTACGCCATTGCCAGCGGCGCGCCGCCCAAAAAGAGGAAAAAAAGCGGGGCGATGATGCCGTCTACGGTGTTCTCGGCGACCGTTTCCACCACGGCACGATTAACCTGTTCAGGCTGTAACTGTGAGGTATCCCGTCCGACAATCCATGACAGCTTCTCGCGGCTTTCAGCTAAATCGCCCGCCCGCAGCGGGCGTTCAACATCGCGGGCAGCATTCGCAAGACAGCGGCCAGCCAGCACGGTAAAAATCATCCAGATCTCTACCAGCCAGCCAAACCAGGGATGGATCGCGCTCGCCAGCGCCAGCACGCCCCAGGAAACCGCCCACGTCACGCCGACCACCACCAGCCACATCACCGCTCCGCCAATGCGCAGCGATCTGTCGCTATGGCAGTAACGCCGCACAACACGTTGAGTTGCTGAAATTAAATTGCCAATCCAGCGTACCGGATGCGGCCAGTTCTGCGGATCGCCAATAACGAAATCAAGAAGCCAGGCGATACACCACGCAAGCACGGTCATAGCGCCTCCCTTCCTGCCGCCAGCCAGTGGTTCAGCATTGCAGGACGTTGTGCGAAATGAACGTGAAGGTAGCTTGCAAAGGTATTTCCCATCTGCCAGCCGCCAGACCATTCCTGCAATGTCTTACCATCGCGGACTTTACGGCACGCCATCACCGCCGGGTTTTCCGGGAGAAAATCAGAATAGTGGAACTCATGTCCACGCAGCACTTCGCCTGCCGCCGCCAGCAGCGTTTGCTCTCTGGCCTGCGCTTCGCAGTAGCCAAAGCGGGTCAACCGTTTCCCCATTTTGCTGTGCCCCGGAATCACATCCACCATCCGATGAATCTCTCCACTGGCGTCCTCCAGGGTACTGCCGAGGTACATCAGCCCGCCGCACTCTGCGTAAATCGCCACGCCGCGCTGATGGGCGGCGCGCATTTGCGCCAGCATTGGGGTGTTCGCCGCCAACGCGGCAGCGTGTAGCTCGGGGTATCCGCCTCCCAGCCAGATCATCTGGCATTCCGGCAGCGTGCTGTCATGCAGTGGACTGAAACGCGTCATCGTTACGCCAGTACGTTCCAGCAGTTTGATGTTATCGGGATAGTAAAAGTTAAACGCTTCGTCATCCGCGATGGCAACGGTAAGTCCTTTCCCCGCCTGCGGGTCGGGTAACGCTGGCCACTCGCCAGCAGGCAGCGCGGTTAGCTGACTCAGGGAAAGAAGCGCATCAATGTCCAGCGTTCGTTCAAGCGTATCGGCAAAATCCTGCCACGGCTGTTGATTAACGACGGACTCACGCGCGGTAATCAGCCCCAGATGACGCTCCGGCAACGCCACGCCTTCCACTCCGGGAACATAGCCAAGCACCGGTAGCGAACAATAGCGTTCAATCGCCGTTTTCAGGAGTTGGTAGTGAGTTTCGCTATTAACGCGATTAACAATCACGCCAGCGATATTGAGGTCAGGATCAAAGTGCTGAAATCCCATTACCGTTGCGGCAATGGAGGTAGAAACGGCTTTACCGTCCACCAGTAAAATCACGGGGCAGCCCAGCTGTTTCGCCATCGCCGCCGTACTACAGTAGTTCGGATCGGTGCCATAGCCGTCATAGAGTCCCATCACGCCTTCGATCACCGCGACATCCGCCTGCTGCATGTGTTCACAAAACAGCGCGTTAAGCACGGGCTCCGGGAGCATAAAGCTGTCGAGGTTACGGGACGCACTGCCGCATACTGCCGTATGCCAGCCGGTATCGAGATAATCAGGGCCGACTTTGCATGGCTGAACACGCATTCCACGTCTTTTCAGCAGACTCAGCAGACCAAGCGTGACGGTGGTTTTACCACAGCCGCTTCCGGTCCCTGCGAGAATAAATGCGTGAAGCTTTGCCGCCATACCCTGATCCTGTTCAGGGTGGTAGAGGTATTGTTTAGCTGCGTATTACCCCAGTCTTTCGACTGTACGCTACTGAGCAACCCACTTCCCACCGAAGTTGTTGGTAAATACCGACAGGCAGGTCTTCTGGCTTAGCGTCCTCCTCACCCGTCCTTCCCAATCTTGCGATCAGTGGTCTTACGGGGTCGTCAGCATCACAGCAGCGGGGGCTGCGGGGGATTCTCACCCCCTTCCCTGACACAAATGTGCCAAACCTGTCGGCTGATGTTATGAGCATCACTTTCTCGCTCATAACGACAATTAAATTTTAATTACCTGTTACGCGCCATTATGCCAACGCAATGGTGTAATGACGCCTGTTTTGAATGAAACACTGCGCAAAAGAATAATGAAACCTATTCATAATGACACTGTATCTCATCACAAAAATAAAAACTGGCTCAGTTTATCCTTCAGATAACATTATTTTGTTGCGCTATGACAATTTATTGCTCTGCTATAGTTTTTTTCATTTTATAATGACTGACATACAATACGATATCAAAAATCGGCAATAGCAAAATATTGCTATTTATGCAGACTCGGCGGACGAATTATCATTTATTTGCTGACGGAAAGCCTGCGGCGTGATCTGATAGGTCTGACGGAACACTTTGCAAAAATAACTGGTTTGAGAAAAGCCTAAATTACGTGCAATGCTGGCGATACTCCAGTCACTGTGACAAAGCAGCTCTCTGGCGCTGGCCATGCGCTGTTGGTTTACCCAGGCATTAAAACCGATTCCCTGATATTTCTTGAATAACTTACTAAAGTAGTACGGGCTGAGGTAGACGTGAGAAGCGACATCCTCAAGGCGAAGATCGTCCGATAAATGCGCATCAATGTAGCGTAACGCTTTCTTCATTTTGCTGTCGTGGGGATTGGGCCCACGTTGCGAACGAGCAGGCTCCGCTTGCGGCGGATTGTCTTTGATAACAACAAAATTAAGTTGTTTTTTAAGGCAATTTTCCACAATCAGCTTCAGCAGATCCGCAGAGGCTATCACCCGCGCGTAGTCCATTTCGGGGACGTTTCGGAACTCATTCAACAGTTCAGGATCGGCCTGCCAGCGATCATCGACATTAAGAATATCAACCAGTCCGACATCATCGCTTAAACGTACCTGACCGCATAACACAAACCCCACCAGATGACCGGCAATCACCAAAGGAATGGAGAAATCGGTTAGCCCGGCATGGCAACGATAAATACAGGGCTGATCTGATTTTGACGCTTCCAGTCCCCCGCAGCGATCGCTCATACGGCAACGAATACTGTGTTGAGGATGTTGACGCATTAGCTGACAAAAAGGCGTGAAATTGAATAACTCAGAAATTTCATCACCGTGAATATTGACAACCACGACCGCCAGACTGGTGGCTTGTGCAAAATCCTGTGCGATTTTATTAATGAGTTCTGAGTTCAGGGCACTCGCAGAAATCATGATAAAACCCCTCAGTTAATTTATTGTTGCAAATAGAACATTTATTTCACATTTACCTTTCATCATCACCATACTGTATTAGTGATAAAAAAGTATAAGGGACAATAACAAAAGTCTCCCATCCGTGGGAGACGTTTTGACCAGTTCGTGAAACCAGATCACGAAATGATTTTACGTGTTTCAAAAATACATACGTCCCGTCGTGTTAACGTCCATTTTCCTCCAGCTTACAGGCATTGCACGGTAAATTTTTACCAATCAGGTAGCGATAAACCGCAGCTCCGGCGCAAGCTCCGACAATCGGCGCAATAATCGGCACAATAAAATAAGGAATATCGCGCCCCCCGGTCATGGCAATGTCTCCCCAACCGGCAAACCACGCGAATAATTTTGGACCAAAATCACGCGCCGGATTCATCGCAAACCCCGTAAGCGGCCCGGTAGATGCCCCGATAACGGCAACCAAAATACCGATAAGCAAAGGCGCCAGCGGCCCTTTAGGAACCCCATTGCCATCATCGGTCAGCGCCATGATCATCCCCATCAGAATCGAGGTAATGACCACTTCGACCAGCGCCGCCTGCCATACGCTCAGCGCGGCTGCCGGGTAGGTACTGAAAATACTGGCAAGTTGCAGACTCTCCACGCTGCCGCGCACCATATGGTTCGCCGCTTCAAACTCGGTAAATAAGCTACCATAGAGCAGATAGGCCAACAGCGCGCCGCCGAACGCTCCGGCAACCTGAGCGATGGAATAAGGCAAGACCTTTCGCCCAGGGAAACAAGCAAACAACCACAGCGCAATGGTAATCGCCGGGTTCAGGTGCGCGCCCGATATCCCGGCCGTGAGATAAACGGCAAGCGAGATCCCAAGCCCCCAAATGATGCAGATCTCCCATAATCCCAGACTCGCACCGGCAACTTTTAATGCACTCAGGCAACCGATACCAAAGAACAAAAACAGCCCGGTGCCCAAAAACTCGGCAATACATTGTGCTTTTAGTGAATCGTTCATTGTGACACCTTCTAAGCAGAGTTCGTGTCTTTACCAGCACAACGCCGTACTGGCAGTAGAGTACAACGAGCATCACTATAAAAAGCGGCACCTGTAAATTGTTGGCAATCTGCCGTTAACCTGCCCCGAAAAATCGTGTTGCTATAGCAAAATATTGCTCTCTGTTTATTCTACAGGGCAATAATGGAGCGTACTCTAACGAATAAAATGCCAGATTAGGAATAATAAAAAATTGCGATCACCAGATATTCGTTTTCAAACAAATATCACAATTCCATTTTTCGCGTAGCAAAAGTTATTTATTTTGTCACCCTGTAAAATGTAAAAATGGAATAGCGAAAACGAAATAATCATATCAAAAACAACACGTCAAACCTTTAAATTCAACGAGTTATAAAAAATCACAGCAATTTAGTGCTATTGACCACCCATTATTTTTTCATTCTCTTTTTCAAGTCAGCCATTCTTTTTCCTCGCTTCTTTTTATAGTCATCAACATCGGGACAACCCAGGCGAGGTCTTTATGCAACAAGAAGCATTAGGAATGGTAGAAACCAAAGGCTTAACCGCAGCCATAGAGGCCGCAGACGCAATGGTGAAGTCAGCCAATGTGATGTTAGTCGGCTACGAAAAAATTGGCTCCGGGCTGGTAACGGTCATCGTTCGCGGTGACGTTGGCGCAGTAAAAGCGGCAACCGATGCGGGCGCCGCTGCCGCACGCAACGTGGGAGAAGTGAAAGCCGTACACGTTATTCCACGCCCTCATACCGATGTAGAAAAAATCTTACCGAAGGGAATTAGCCAATGAGCAGCAATGAACTGGTGGAACAGATCATGGCGCAGGTGATTGCCCGTGTGGCAACGCCAGAACAAACGGCCATTCCTGAAGAAACCCACCCAATACGAGAGACGGCTATGGCAGAGAAAAGTTGCAGTTTAACGGAATTTGTCGGCACCGCGATTGGCGACACCGTCGGTCTGGTGATCGCAAATGTGGACAGTGCCTTACTGGAAGCGATGAAGCTGGAAAAGCGCTACCGCTCCATCGGAATCCTTGGCGCGCGAACTGGCGCAGGCCCACACATTATGGCCGCCGATGAAGCAGTAAAAGCGACCAATACCGAAGTGGTCAGCATTGAGCTTCCCCGCGATACCAAAGGCGGCGCAGGCCACGGTTCACTGATTATTTTAGGCGGCAATGATGTTTCGGACGTGAAGCGCGGCATTGAAGTTGCGCTGAAAGAACTCGACCGGACGTTCGGCGACGTATACGCCAATGAAGCCGGACATATCGAGCTGCAATACACCGCCCGCGCCAGCTATGCGCTTGAAAAAGCCTTTGGCGCGCCAATTGGCCGCGCCTGCGGCGTGATTGTCGGCGCCCCCGCCTCTGTTGGCGTGCTGATGGCGGATACCGCGCTGAAATCCGCCAATGTTGAGGTCGTGGCTTACAGCTCTCCGGCACACGGCACCAGCTTCAGTAACGAAGCCATTCTGGTGATTTCCGGGGATTCCGGTGCGGTACGTCAGGCGGTTATTTCAGCCCGTGAAATCGGCAAAACCGTTCTGTCGACCCTCGGCGCGACGCCGAAAAACGATCGTCCGTCCTACATCTGATATCCGTGAGGCTGATTCATGAGATCGAAAAGATTTGAAGCACTGGCGAAACGCCCTGTGAATCAGGACGGCTTCGTTAAGGAGTGGATCGAAGAAGGCTTCATTGCGATGGAAAGCCCGAACGACCCCAAACCGTCGATTAAAATCGTTAACGGCGCTGTCACCGAGCTGGACGGCAAAGCCGCCAGCGAATTTGACCTGATCGACCACTTTATCGCCCGTTACGGTATTAACCTGGCGCGCGCGGAAGAAGTGATGGCGATGGACTCGGTCAAACTCGCTAATATGCTGTGCGATCCAAACGTCAAACGCAGCGACATCGTTCCGCTCACCACGGCGATGACGCCAGCAAAAATCGTTGAAGTCGTCTCACACATGAACGTGGTAGAGATGATGATGGCGATGCAAAAAATGCGCGCCCGCCGTACGCCTTCTCAGCAGGCGCATGTCACCAACGTGAAAGACAACCCGGTTCAGATTGCCGCCGATGCCGCAGAAGGCGCGTGGCGTGGGTTTGATGAGCAAGAGACAACGGTTGCGGTTGCGCGCTACGCCCCGTTCAATGCTATCGCTCTGCTGGTGGGTTCCCAGGTCGGTCGCCCAGGCGTATTAACGCAGTGTTCACTGGAAGAAGCCACCGAACTGAAGCTCGGTATGCTGGGCCACACCTGCTACGCCGAAACCATTTCCGTCTATGGTACTGAACCGGTCTTTACCGATGGCGACGATACCCCCTGGTCAAAAGGCTTCCTCGCCTCTTCCTATGCCTCTCGCGGCCTGAAAATGCGCTTTACCTCGGGGTCGGGTTCCGAGGTACAGATGGGCTATGCTGAAGGCAAATCAATGCTCTATCTGGAAGCCCGCTGTATCTATATCACCAAAGCCGCAGGCGTTCAGGGTCTACAGAACGGTTCTGTCAGCTGCATCGGCGTTCCTTCCGCCGTACCGTCAGGCATTCGCGCCGTACTGGCGGAAAACCTGATCTGCTCCGCGCTGGATCTGGAATGCGCCTCCAGTAACGACCAGACCTTCACCCACTCCGATATGCGTCGTACCGCGCGTCTGCTGATGCAGTTCCTGCCGGGTACTGACTTCATCTCCTCGGGTTATTCCGCCGTACCGAACTACGACAACATGTTTGCCGGTTCAAACGAAGATGCGGAGGACTTCGACGACTACAACGTTATCCAGCGTGACCTGAAAGTGGACGGTGGTCTGCGTCCGGTTCGCGAAGAAGACGTTATCGCCATCCGTAATAAAGCCGCGCGCGCGCTGCAAGCCGTGTTTGCCGGAATGGGGCTGCCGCCGATTACCGATGAAGAGGTTGAAGCCGCAACCTACGCTCACGGCTCGAAAGATATGCCTGAACGTAACATCGTCGAAGACATCAAGTTCGCGCAAGAGATCATCAACAAAAACCGTAACGGTCTGGAAGTGGTGAAAGCCCTTGCAAAAGGCGGTTTCACCGACGTCGCGCAAGACATGCTCAACATCCAGAAAGCCAAGTTAACCGGAGACTATCTGCATACTTCCGCCATTATCGTCGGCGACGGGCAGGTGCTCTCTGCGGTGAATGACGTCAACGATTATGCCGGTCCGGCAACAGGTTATCGCCTGCAAGGCGAACGCTGGGAAGAGATTAAAAACATCCCTGGCGCACTCGATCCCAACGAACTTGGCTAAGGGGTGAAAAATGGAAATTAATGAAAAGCTGCTGCGCCAGATAATCGAAGACGTGCTGTCCGACATGCAAACCAGCGATAAGCCCGTCTCCTTTCGCGCACCGACAGCATCAACTTCGTCGCAAACCGCAGCACCGCAAGGCGACGGTTTTCTGACGGAAATTGGCGAGGCCAGACAAGGTACGCAGCAGGATGAAGTGATCATTGCCGTGGGCCCGGCATTTGGCCTGTCGCAGACCGTGAATATCGTCGGCTTGCCGCACAAAAATATCCTGCGTGAAGTGATCGCCGGTATTGAAGAAGAAGGCATTAAAGCCCGCGTGATCCGCTGCTTTAAATCCTCTGACGTGGCGTTCGTCGCTGTTGAAGGCAACCGCCTCAGCGGCTCCGGCATTTCAATCGGCATTCAGTCAAAAGGCACTACCGTTATTCATCAGCAAGGGCTGCCGCCGCTCTCCAATCTGGAGTTATTCCCTCAGGCGCCGCTGCTGACGCTGGAAACGTATCGTCAGATTGGCAAGAACGCCGCGCGCTATGCGAAGCGTGAGTCACCACAACCGGTTCCGACCTTAAATGACCAAATGGCGCGCCCGAAGTACCAGGCGAAATCCGCCATTCTGCACATTAAAGAGACGAAGTATGTCGTGACGGGCAAAAACCCGCAGGAACTGCGCGTGGCGCTTTAACAAAGGATACCTCCATGAATACCGACGCAATTGAATCGATGGTTCGGGACGTGTTGAGCCGCATGAACAGCTTGCAGGGCAACGCACCTGCTCCGGCCGCAGCAAGCGCATCAACGCATACCGCAAAAGTGACGGATTATCCGCTGGCGAATAAACATCCAGAATGGGTAAAAACCGCCACCAATAAAACGCTGGATGAATTCACGCTGGAAAACGTCCTCAGCGACAAAGTGACCGCACAGGATATGCGCATCACGCCGGATACGCTGCGCATTCAGGCGGCTATCGCCAGAGATGCCGGACGTGACCGCCTGGCGATGAACTTTGAGCGCGCAGCGGAACTGACCGCCGTACCAGACGATCGAATCCTTGAGATCTACAACGCTCTGCGTCCATACCGTTCGACGAAAGAAGAGCTGATGGCTATCGCAGACGATCTGGAAAATCGCTATCAGGCGAAGATTTGCGCAGCTTTCGTGCGTGAAGCGGCAACGTTATACGTCGAGCGTAAAAAACTCAAAGGTGACGATTAATTTTAGGGAAATACGATGCGATACATAGCTGGCATTGATATTGGCAACTCATCAACAGAAGTCGCGCTGGCGCGACTGGATGAGGCTGGCGCGCTGACCATTACCGACAGCGCGCTGGCGGAAACTACCGGAATTAAAGGCACATTACGAAATGTGTTTGGTATTCAGGAAGCGCTTACGCTTGCGGCAAAAAACGCAGGCATCAATGTCAGCGATATTTCGCTTATCCGCATCAACGAAGCCACACCGGTCATTGGCGATGTCGCGATGGAAACCATCACGGAAACCATCATTACCGAGTCCACAATGATCGGCCATAACCCTAAAACCCCAGGCGGGGTCGGTCTGGGTGTGGGAGTGACCATTACGCCACAAGAGTTATTAACCCGCCCGGCGGATATGCCTTATATCCTGGTCGTGTCATCGGCGTTCGATTTCGCCGATGTCGCCACCATGATTAACGCCTCCGTACGCGCCGGATATCAACTCACCGGCGTCATTTTGCAGCAAGATGACGGCGTCCTGGTCAGCAACCGCCTGGAACAGCCTTTACCGATCGTCGATGAAGTGCTCTATATCGACCGGATTCCGCTGGGCATGCTGGCCGCAATTGAGGTTGCCGTACCAGGGAAAGTGATTGAAACGCTCTCTAACCCTTACGGTATTGCCACGGTTTTCGGCCTTAATGCCGAAGAAACCAAAAATATCGTCCCTATGGCGCGCGCGCTGATTGGCAATCGCTCCGCCGTCGTCGTGAAAACGCCATCAGGGGATGTCAAAGCACGCGCCATTCCCGCCGGGAATCTGGAACTGCTTTCTCAGGGACGCACGCTCCGTGTAGATGTTGCCGCCGGTGCTGAAGCCATCATGAAAGCGGTGGGCGAATGCCGCAAGCTGGACAACGTGACCGGCGAAGCAGGCACCAATATTGGCGGCATGCTGGAACATGTACGCCAGACCATGGCGGAACTGACCAATAAGCCCAGCAACGAGATCTTCATTCAGGATTTGCTGGCTGTCGATACTTCCGTTCCAGTGAGCGTTACCGGCGGGCTGGCAGGCGAATTTTCTCTGGAGCAGGCCGTAGGCATCGCCTCAATGGTGAAATCCGACCGTCTGCAAATGGCGATGATCGCCCGCGAAATCAAACAGAAGCTGAGTGTTGACGTTCAGGTTGGCGGTGCTGAGGCTGAAGCGGCGATTTTAGGCGCGTTGACGACTCCCGGCACCACGCGTCCGCTGGCGATTCTCGATTTGGGTGCAGGTTCGACAGATGCCTCCATCATCAATCCCAAAGGGGAGATCATTGCCACCCACCTCGCAGGGGCTGGCGATATGGTCACGATGATTATTGCCCGTGAACTGGGTCTGGATGACCGCTATCTGGCAGAAGAGATTAAAAAGTATCCGCTCGCGAAGGTGGAAAGCCTTTTTCATCTGCGTCACGAAGATGGCAGCGTCCAGTTTTTCCCCACCCCGCTGCCGCCAGCCGTATTTGCCCGCGTATGTGTGGTGAAGCCTGATGAACTGGTTCCATTACCCGGCGATTTAGCGCTGGAAAAAGTACGCGCTATTCGCCGCAGCGCCAAAGAGCGGGTTTTTGTCACTAACGCCCTGCGCGCGCTGCGCCAGGTCAGCCCGACCGGCAACATTCGTGACATTCCTTTTGTCGTGCTGGTTGGCGGATCGTCTCTGGATTTCGAGATCCCGCAACTCGTCACCGATGCGCTGGCGCACTATCGCCTGGTGGCCGGTCGCGGCAACATTCGCGGCACAGAAGGCCCGAGAAATGCGGTCGCGACCGGGCTGATTCTCTCCTGGCATAAGGAGTTCGCGCATGGACAGTAACGCCAGTACCCCGGCTATCGTTATTTCGACCATCGATGACGGTATCGCGGTCTGGAAAGAGGTGCTTCTCGGTATTGAAGAAGAAGGTATCCCCTTTGTTATCCAGACGCAGACTGACGGTGACGTGACCCATTGCGCCTGGCAGGCGGCGCGTCGGTCTCCGCTACTCGTCGGCATAGCCTGCGACAAAGAAAAGCTGGTTGTGCATTACAAGAATTTACCCGCATCAGCGCCGCTTTTTACGCTGATGTATCACCAGGACAGCCATGCCCGGCGAAGTGCTGGTAACAACGCGGCAAGGTTAGTCAAAGGGATCCCCTTTCGGGATCTGAATACCTAAGCAACAGGAGAATCGCAGTATGAACAACGCACTGGGACTGGTTGAAACAAAAGGGTTAGTCGGCGCTATCGAAGCCGCTGACGCCATGGTGAAGTCCGCCAACGTGCAACTGGTGGGCTATGAAAAAATCGGCTCCGGCCTGGTCACCGTTATGGTTCGCGGTGATGTTGGCGCGGTTAAAGCGGCAGTCGATGCGGGAAGCGCCGCAGCAAGCGCCGTGGGCGAGGTGAAATCTTGCCACGTTATTCCACGTCCGCACAGCGACGTTGAGGCCATTTTACCCAAGTCAGCCTAAACGGCCGCAACCAAGGAGCACAGCGTGAAGCAATCACTGGGATTACTTGAAGTTAGTGGTCTGGCATTAGCCATCAGTTGCGCGGATGTCATGGCGAAAGCCGCTTCCATCACGCTGGTGGGGCTTGAGAGAACCAACGGTTCTGGCTGGACGGTGATCAAAATCACCGGTGATGTGGCCTCCGTGCAGTCCGCCATCATCACCGGTGCCAGTTTTGCCGATCAACAGCAAGGGCTGATCGCCCATAAAGTTATCGCCAGGCCTGGGGAGGGGATTCTTTCCCGCGCGACGGTTATTCCGCCCGCGCCCATGCCAGCCCCTGAACCTGAAACAGAACCTGAATCTGAACCTGACGTCGTGGTTGTAGAAGAGTCAGTACCGGAAGCAGAACCCGAAGCCGGAATGGTCAGTTGCAATCTCTGTCTTGACCCTGCCTGTAAGCGGCAAAAAGGCGAGCCCCGGTCACTCTGTCTGCATTCAGGTAAGTGAGGTAAAGCGTAATGGATAAACAGCTTCTGGAAACAACCGTCAGCAAAGTGCTGGATGAAATGCGTGAGCGCCCTATTCCTCTGGGTGTTTCCAACCGTCATATCCATCTTAGCGCTGAAGACTATGCCCGGCTTTTCCCTGGTCAGCCAATCAGCGAGAAAAAAGCGCTGCTCCAGCCTGGGCAATATGCGGCCGACCAGACCGTCACGCTTATTGGCCCTAAAGGTCAGCTAAAGAATGTGCGTCTGCTCGGCCCCCTTCGCCGTACCAGCCAGGTTGAGATTTCCCGCACCGATGCCAGAACATTGGGCATCGCTGCGCCGCTGCGCATGTCGGGAGACCTTAAAGGAACGCCAGGCATTCGTCTTGTCAGCCCCTTCGCCGAGCTGGATCTCGCATCCGGCGTGATTGTCGCCCAACGCCACATTCATATGTCACCGCTTGATGCGTTGATATTTCGCGTTGCGCATGGCGACAAAGTCTCTGTCGCTATTGAAGGCAATGCGCGCAGGCTAATTTTCGACAACGTCGCGATTCGCGTCTCTGCGGATATGCGTCTTGAAATGCATATCGACACCGACGAAGCCAATGCCGCAGGCGCCGACAGCCCGGACGCGTTTGCCACTCTGGTTACACCGCGATGAACGGCGAGATGTTGCAGCGCATTATTGAGGAGGTCATCTCCCGCTTGCAGCGTCGGGCGGAAAGCACGGCCACGCTCAGTATTTCGCAACTGCGGGAGGCCGATTCCCGCGCGCTGTTTTGTCAGTATGCGGCGCTGCATATTGTGCAGGCGGACCTGCCTTCGCTGACGTATATCGCAGAGCAGGATGCTGACGACCCTGTAGCGAAGAAAGTCCATGACGCACTGGCATCAGGTATTCGTCTACAGATATCCCTGCACCATCGCCTGTTGCCGTCGCTGCCGGTGAAAAAGCTGGCGCGTCTGCCCATCAGGCTGGTCGATGAACGAGGGCAAACAATCTGCCTGCATCCGACCACTCTTTTGAGTTACGCCGACGTCGCCCTACTCGCGGGGCAATTACTGGTGCTGCGTCGTCGCTGTGTCGTCACCGCTCTGGCCCGTGAAGCCGCCAGCGCGCGGAATATTCAACTTATTAAGCAGGAGTGAACCATGCATCTGGCACGAGTCACAGGCGCGGTGGTATCCACGCAAAAATCGCCCTCTCTGGTTGGGAAAAAACTTTTGCTGGTACGTCGGGTAAGTGCCGATGGAGAGCTTCCCGACTCGCCTATTACCGGAGATGAGGTTGCCGTCGATTCCGTCGGTGCTGGCGTGGGTGAACTGGTTTTACTCAGCAGCGGCTCCAGCGCCAGACATGTTTTTTCCAGCCCGAACGAGGCCATCGATCTGGCCATTGTCGGCATCGTAGACACGCTTTCTCATTAAGGAGCGGATGATGGCGATTTATACCCGAACAGGAGATTCCGGCACTACGGCCTTATTTACCGGCCAACGGGTCAGTAAAACACATCCACGCGTCGAAACCTACGGCACGCTGGATGAACTCAATGCAGCGCTAAGTTTATGCGTTTGCGCCACAACCAGCGCGCAACACCGCACGTTGCTCGAATCTATTCAGATGCAGATATTCTGGTTTAGCGCCGAACTCGCCAGCGAAAGCGAGCAGCCGTCGCCGGAGCAGCGCTATATCAGCGCGGAAGATATTGCCGCGCTTGAAGCGGCTATTGATACCGCGATGGGACGCGTTACGCCTTTACACAGTTTTATTTTACCTGGCCGTTGCGAAGCCGCGAGTCGCCTGCACTTTGCCCGCACGCTTGCCCGCCGGGCTGAAAGACGTCTGGTCGAGCTGTCGGCAACCGCCAGCGTCAGGCACGTCCTGATGCGCTACATCAACCGCTTATCTGATTGCCTGTATGCGCTGGCGCGCGCCGAAGATCATGACGCTCATCAGAACAACATCATTCGGGAGGTCACTGAGCGCTACCTGGCCTCAACCCCGGCCTCTGTCGTCAAGGAGTCCTCTATGGCCCTCTCTTTTCACGAGCTTCATCAGTTAACTCGTTCAGCGGTGGCGCGGGCGGAGGCGCTTCAGGTCCCTGTGGTCGTCAGCATTGTGGATGCCAACGGCACCGAAACCGTGACCTGGCGTATGCCGGACGCTCTGCTGGTGAGCAGTGAACTGGCGCCGAAAAAAGCCTGGACCGCCGTCGCCATGAAAACAGCCACCCACGAACTGGCCTGCGCCGTTCAGCCGGGCGCTTCGCTCTACGGTCTGGAAAGCCATATGCAGGGGAAAGTCGTCACTTTTGGCGGCGGATTCGCGTTATGGCGTGATGGTCTGCTCATTGGGGGTCTTGGCATCAGCGGCGGGAGCGTTGAACAGGACATGGATATTGCACAAGCCGCCATAGCGGCAATTAACGTGAGAACACATCAATGAATACTTCTGAACTGGAAACCCTCATCCGTAATATTTTAAGCGAACAGTTGGCGCCTGCGCAGGCCGAAACGCAAGGACACGGTATTTTTCAGTCCGTCGGCGAAGCGATAGACGCGGCGCATCAGGCTTTCTTACGTTATCAGCAGTGTCCGCTCAAAACGCGCAGCGCCATTATCAGCGCCCTGCGCCAGGAGCTTACGCCGCATCTTGCCACGCTGGCGGCGGAGAGCGCAGCGGAAACGGGGATGGGAAACAAAGAAGATAAATTCCTTAAAAACAAAGCCGCGCTGGATAACACGCCAGGCATTGAGGATTTGACAACCACGGCCCTCACCGGCGATGGCGGCATGGTGCTGTTTGAATATTCACCGTTCGGCGTCATTGGTTCCGTCGCGCCCAGCACCAACCCTACCGAAACCATTATTAACAACAGCATCAGTATGCTGGCTGCGGGCAACAGCGTTTATTTCAGCCCGCATCCTGGCGCGAAGAACGTCTCACTCAAATTGATCGGCATGATCGAAGATATCGCTTTCCGCTGCTGCGGCATCCGTAATCTGGTCGTCACCGTCGCAGAACCGACTTTTGAGGCAACCCAGCAAATGATGGCGCATCCCAATATTGCGGTGCTGGCTATTACTGGCGGCCCCGGCATTGTTGCGATGGGAATGAAAAGCGGTAAAAAGGTCATTGGCGCCGGGGCGGGCAATCCGCCCTGTATCGTTGATGAGACCGCCGATATCGTCAAAGCGGCCGAAGATATCATCAACGGCGCAGCGTTCGATTACAACCTGCCCTGTATCGCAGAAAAAAGTCTGATTGTCGTAGAGAGTGTCGCTGAGCGCCTGGTTCAGCAAATGCAGGCTTTCGGCGCATTGCTGTTAAACGCTGCGGATATCGATAAATTACGCGCCGTCTGCCTCCCGGAAGGTCACGCGAATAAAAAACTGGTCGGGAAAAGCCCGGCCGCCATGCTGGAAGCCGCCGGTATTGCCGTTCCCGCAAAACCGCCGCGTTTGCTTATCGGTATCGTCAGTGCCGACGATCCGTGGGTAACCAACGAACAGTTGATGCCAATGCTACCCGTCGTGAAGGTCGATAATTTCGACAGCGCGCTGGCACTGGCGCTGAAAGTTGAAGAAGGCCTGCACCATACCGCCATTATGCACTCGCAGAATGTCTCTCGCCTGAATCTGGCGGCGCGCACCTTACAGACCTCTATTTTTGTGAAAAACGGCCCTTCCTATGCCGGTATCGGCGTTGGCGGCGAAGGGTTTACCACCTTTACCATCGCCACCCCGACCGGCGAAGGGACAACCTCGGCACGCACATTTGCCCGTTCCCGTCGCTGCGTACTGACCAACGGCTTTTCAATTCGCTAATGAGGTCGTTATGAATACGTTTTCACTACCAACCCGATTGTACAGTGGCAGAGGAAGTCTGGATGTGCTGACGCGTTTTACAAACCGGCATATCTGGATTATCTGTGATGGATTTCTGGCGCAATCACCGCTGATCAATACGCTGCGCGACGCCCTTCCAACGGATAATCGCATCAGCATATTCAGCGACATCACCCCGGACCCTACCATCGGTACGGTAGTGCAAGGTATTGCGCAAATGCATGCCCTGCGACCGGATGTGGTCATCGGCTTTGGCGGGGGATCGGCGCTCGACGCGGCAAAAGCCATCGTCTGGTTCAGCCGTCAGTTCGGCATCGAAATTGAAACCTGTGTTGCAATTCCCACCACCAGTGGCACCGGTTCCGAAGTCACCAGCGCATGCGTCATTAGCGATCCAGAAAAGGGCATTAAATATCCGTTATTTAATAAAGCGTTGTATCCAGATATGGCTATTCTCGACCCGACGCTGGTTGTCACCGTTCCGGCAAATATTACCGCCAACACGGGGATGGACGTCCTGACGCATGCGCTTGAAGCATATGTGTCTCCGCACGCCAGCGACTTCACTGACGCGCTGGCGGAAAAAGCCGCGCAAATCGTCTTTCAGTATCTGCCCGTTGCGGTCAGGAAAGGGGATTGTCTGGCTACCCGTGGGAAGATGCACAACGCCTCAACGCTGGCGGGAATGGCGTTTAGCCAAGCTGGACTGGGGCTGAACCATGCTATTGCCCATCAGTTAGGCGGCCAGTTTCATCTGCCGCACGGGCTTGCCAATGCGCTGCTGCTGACATCGGTCATCCGCTTTAACGCCCACGATCCTCGGGCGGCAAAACGATACGCAAGACTCGCGAAAGCCTGTCAACTCTGCCCCGCCAGCGCAAACGAGACGTCATGCCTCAATGCGCTGATTCATCAGATTGAGCAGCTCAAAACACAGTGTGCAATCCCTTCATTCGCCCAGGCGCTTAAAGAGGGACGACAGGCGTATTCACAACGAATCCCGATCATGGTTCAGGCGGCGCTGGCTGATGTGACGTTAAGAACCAACCCGCGTACCGCCGATGCCAGCGCGATCCGGGAACTTCTTGAGGCGTTGTCATGAATACCGTCAGCGCCATTGAACAGGATAGCTATGATGCGCAAACCATACGCGATCGAGTACGTGCTGCGGGCGTGGTTGGCGCCGGGGGGGCGGGTTTTCCCGCCCACGTCAAACTACAGGCGCAGGTTGAGATCTTTTTGGTTAATGCTGCTGAATGTGAACCGATGCTCAAGGTTGATCAGCAATTAATGGCGCAGCAGCCCGCGCGCCTGATTCGCGGCGTGCAGTACGCCATGAAGGCAACCGGCGCACGCGAGGGAATTATTGCGTTAAAAGAAAAATACCGCGATGCGATTGAGGCATTAACCCCCCTGCTACCTTCCAGTATCAGGCTGCATATTTTACCGGATGTCTACCCGGCCGGGGACGAAGTGCTGACCATCTGGATGGCGACAGGCCGACGCGTTCCGCCTGCGGCGTTACCGGTGAGCGTCGGCGTGGTGGTCAATAATGTTCAGACCGTACTGAATATCGCCCGTGCGGTAGAACAACAGTATCCCGTAACGCGCCGCACTCTTACCGTTAACGGCGCGGTTGCAAGGCCGCTGACCGTCACCGTCCCTGTCGGTATGTCTTTACGCGACGTTTTAGCGCTTGCAGGCGGCGCCACCGTTGATGACCCCGGATTGATTAACGGCGGCCCCATGATGGGAAGCCTGGTGACATCGCTGGATTCACCGGTGACAAAGACCACCGGCGGCCTGTTGGTGTTACCAAAAACCCATCCCTTGATTCAGCGGCGAATGCAGGATGAACGCACCGTTTTGTCTGTCGCAAGAACCGTTTGCGAGCAATGCCGGTTATGTACTGATTTATGCCCCAGGCATTTGATCGGCCATGAGTTATCTCCCCATTTACTGGTACGCGCGGTGAACTATCAACAGGCTGCGACACCGCAACTCCTGCTTAGCGCGCTGACGTGTTCAGAATGCAATGTTTGCGAAAGCGTGGCATGCCCGGTGGGGATCTCCCCCATGCGCATTAACCGTATGCTGAAACGTGAGCTACGGGCGCAAAACCTCCGTTACGAAGGCCCGCTGAATCCCGCCGATGAAATGGCGAAATATCGGCTGGTGCCGATTAAGCGATTGATTACCAAACTGGGGCTCAGCGACTGGTATCACGACGCGCCGTTAACGGACGTCGCCCCTTCAGCAGACAAAACGACGCTGCTCTTGCGTCAGCATATTGGCGCCAGCGCCGTGCCCTGCGTGCAAAAAGGTGAACGCGTTGTCCGTGGACAGTGTGTCGCCGATATGCCATCTGGCGCGTTAGGCGCTCCCGTTCACGCCAGTATTGACGGCATTGTCAGCGACATTACTGAACACGCCATCACGGTTGTAAGAGGTTAACCATGTCTCAGGCTATAGGTATTTTAGAACTCACCAGCATCGCTAAAGGAATGGAAGCAGGCGATGCCATGCTGAAAAGCGCCAGCGTCAATTTACTGGTCAGTAAAACAATCTGTCCGGGTAAATTTTTACTGATGCTGGGCGGCGATGTCGGTGCGGTACAGCAGGCCATCGAAACGGGCACATCGCTGGCCGCAGACATGCTCGTGGATAGTCTGGTGCTGCCGAATATTCATGCCAGCGTACTGCCTGCGGTCAGCGGATTGAACAGCGTTGATCAACGTCAGGCCGTAGGGATCGTGGAAACCTGGAGCGTAGCAGCCTGTATCAGTGCCGCCGATCGCGCCGTTAAAGCCTCCAACGTGACGCTGGTGCGTGTCCATATGGCGTTCGGTATTGGCGGAAAATGTTACATGGTGGTGGCAGGCGATGTCTCCGATGTCAACAACGCCGTTACGGTAGCCAGTGAAAGCGCAGGCGAAAAAGGACTGCTGGTTTACCGCGCCGTGATCCCCCGTCCGCATGAAGCCATGTGGCGACAGATCGTGGAGGGATGATGGAAAAGCAACCGACAACGGAACGCATGATTCAGGAGTATGTTCCCGGGAAACAGGTGACGCTGGCGCATCTGATTGCTAACCCAGGCAAAGATCTCTTTAAAAAACTGGGTCTGCCGGATGCGGTGTCCGCTATTGGGATCCTGACCATTACGCCCAGTGAAGCCTCGATTATTGCCTGCGATATCGCCACCAAATCCGGCGCGGTCGAGATTGGTTTTCTTGACCGTTTCACCGGGGCCGTCGTGCTGACCGGCGATGTCTCAGCCGTCGAGTATGCGTTAAATCAGGTGACCAGAACATTGGGAGAAATGATGCGTTTTACCGCCTGCCCAATTACCCGGACATAACGCCATGAAACGCATTATGTTAATCGGCCCCAGCCAGTGCGGGAAAACCTCTCTTACACAGAGTCTGAACGGCGAAGCGCTTCATTACCAGAAAACACAGGCTATTGTCTGGTCGCCCGGCACAATCGATACGCCGGGCGAATATCTGGAGAACCGCTGTCTGTATAGCGCGCTGCTGGCAAGCGCCTGTGAAGCCGACATTATCGCGCTGGTTCTTAATGCCGATGCGCCGTGGTCGCCCTTCTCCCCCGGTTTTACCGGCCCAATGAACAGACCCGTTATCGGGATCGTCACCAAATCTGATTTGGCGGATTCGTCACGTATCTCATGCGTGGAGAACTGGCTGATTCAAGCCGGTGCGCAGAAAATTTTTGTCACCAGCGCGCTGATGAAATCCGGGATTGATGAAATGTTTGTTTTTCTGAGTGCTAAGGAACCCTTATGTCTCACAAAATAATGGCGATTAACGCCGGTAGCTCGTCGCTAAAATTCCAGTTGCTGGCAATGCCGCAGGGCGAAATGATCTGCCAGGGATTAATCGAACGTATCGGAATGGCGAACGCCAGAGTCACAATGAAAACATCCGCGCAAAAATGGCAGGAAACGACCCCCATCGCCGATCACCGCGAAGCCGTTACCCTGCTGCTGGATAAGCTCCTCAGTCATCACATCATTAATACCTTACAGGATATTGACGGCGTGGGTCATCGCGTGGCGCACGGCGGAGAGTTCTTTAAGGATTCGGCGCGTGTGACCGATGAAACGCTCGCTCAAATTGAGCGTCTTGCCGAACTGGCCCCGTTGCATAACCCGGTTAACGTGCTCGGTATTCATATTTTTCGCCAGTTGTTACCCTCAACGCCTTCTGTGGCCGTATTCGATACCGCCTTTCATCAGACGCTGGACGAGTCGGCCTATATTTACCCTCTGCCCTGGCGTTATTACGCCGAGCTGGGTATTCGCCGCTATGGTTTTCACGGTACCAGCCATAAATATGTCAGCACGGCATTAGCTGAAAGACTGGGCGTCCCGCTCAGCGCCTTACGCGTTATTTGCTGCCATCTGGGTAATGGCAGCAGCATTTGCGCTATCAAAGGGGGGCAATCCGTCAATACATCAATGGGATTTACGCCGCAATCGGGCGTGATGATGGGAACCCGTAGCGGAGACATCGATCCCTCCATTCTGCCCTGGATTGCAGAACGTGAAGGGAAGACGCCCCAGCAGCTTAATTATTTATTAAACAATGAGTCGGGGCTGCTGGGCATTTCCGGCGTTTCGCATGATTACCGCGACGTTGAGCAGGCCGCCGATGGCGGAAATCGCCGGGCGGCGCTTGCGCTTACGCTATTCGCTGAGCGCATTCGCGCGACAATCGGCAGTTATATCATGCAAATGGGCGGTCTGGATGCGCTCATTTTTACCGGTGGAATCGGCGAAAACTCCGCCCGTGCCAGAGCGGCAGTCTGCCATAATCTGCATTTCCTGGGGCTGAGTATTGATGAGGAAAAAAACCTGCGCAACGCTACGTTTATTCAGGCAGAAAACGCAGTGGTGAAAGTGGCGGTCATTAATACCAATGAAGAGCTTATGATCGCACAAGATGTGATGCGGATTGCGTTAAGTGACAAGGTCACATTTGACGTTTCCGCCTGATTTTGCCCGACTGCAACTTGCGGAAAATCATGGTAATAGCGCAATCGCCGTGACACTATGCGCCGAGGATTGCTGACCAGAAAGGTGAAAACGTGGCTGTTGCGCAATGCCCCGCGTCATGCGGAGAACTTATCCAGGGCTGGATTCTGGGCAGTGAGAAACTGGTCTCCTGCCCTGTCGAATGGTACAGCACCGTGGAAGTAAGCTCGGGCGCTCCCCTTGCGAATGAGCGCCCCCTTTCACGCGCAATGGTCAATCGGCTACTGGAATACTGGCGCTACCCTGCGCAGTGGAGCCAGGAAATTCGGATCGCAGTGCATTCCACCATTCCCGTCGCCAAAGGGATGGCCAGCAGTACCGCAGATATCGCGGCAACGGCGGTCGCAACCGCACACCATCTGGGGCATACGCTGGATGAACCCACGCTTGCACATCTGTGTGTTTCGCTTGAACCCACCGACAGCACCATTTTCCGTCAACTGACGCTTTTCGATCACAATGATGCTTCTACGCAAATGGCTTGTGAAGCGCAGCCACAGCTTGATCTTTTAGTCCTCGAAAGCCCAATAACGTTGCGCACGGCGGATTATCACCGCATCCCCCGACTGGAACGTCTGCATGCGGGGGCGGCGATGTTGCAGCAGGCATGGGAGAGAGTGCAGGAAGCCTGCATAACGCAAAACCCTCGTCGGATGGGGGAAGCCGCCACGCTCAGCGCTATCGCCAGCCAACAACTGTTACCAAAGCCAGGCTTTGATGCCCTGCTGGCGCTGGTGGAAACATGTGATTTATACGGTCTGAATGTGGCGCACAGCGGGAGCGTTGTCGGGCTGATGCTGGACAGGCAGCGCCATGACGTTGACCATATTAAGTGGGAACTCGCACAACGAAAACTGACGGAACACTGGCCCGATCAGCATTTGCTGAAGATGGTCACTGGCGGGGTTGAATTGCAGTGAGGAACACGCGGCGTTCCCCACTGCCACAGGCTGTTACTCTGCTTTTGCGTCGCCGTTTTTCATTTCGCCCATCGCTTTCAGCTTTTTAGAAATGTCGCGGCGTTCTTTAGAAATTTCTGCGTTTTTGATGATGTAATCATCAACGCGGTCCTCATAGTCGCTCTTCATGCTGGCGATGATGCCCTGGATCGCTTCAACGCTCATACCTGGCTTGATGTAATCGCTCAGGTTGTCCAGCAGCAGAACACGCTTCTGGTTGTCACGGATCTTTTTCTCAACGTCCTGGATTTCACGTTGCAGTTTGTTCTTACGACGGAACAGACGAACAAATTCCAGTACGTCCTGGAAAGAAGGCTTGTTGGTTTCCATTTTTACACCCCTGATAATGTGAGATTCGGATTCGTTTAAGCAACCGCTATACGTTAGGGTAAACATTACTTTTAGCCGTTGCAGATGACAATGGTTTTATCCTTTTTCAGTATCATACCCTTAATCGGTGCTGAATCGAAGCAGCAGCCGAATCACGAGCGTCATCTGCTTTTTATTTGCGCAATGCCCGGCAGATCAAATGGGAGAGCAGCTCCAGTTGCCGCGCCGTCTCCATACTTAGCCAAACATAGCCATGAATAGGCGTTTCAGCCACGGTATTGCCATGATGCTCGTTTATCAACTGGCGCAGCTCCGCGACAATCTCATTGAGTTTTTCCGTGTTTGCCAGTACCGGTTGTGGGTTGCCTTCGAACAGCGCATGGGCGATGGTGAGCAACGTTTGCTGCGTCATTTGCTGCGTTTCGCGCAGCGTATGCGCATTCAGCATCACAAAATGGCTGGCACGAGATGCCCAGTGCGCATTAATTTGCAGCTCAAGCATACAGACCAGATTGCGGTTCACGGTTTGAATCGCTTCGAATATCGACTTTTGAATGCGGGTTTCTTTACTGGCTGGCGTAATCAGCCCACGCATTTTGACGACGTCGCTCAGCAGTTTCTGTAAATGTTTCTCCAGCCGGGGACGCTCTAACAAATTGGGCGACAACGCGGCCTGATAGACCCGATTGTACGCCGTCACACAATGCGCCATCTGAATGCGCCAGTGTAAAAACGCGCGTTGCGGCCAGATGCCGGTAAACAGCATCGCCAGCAGCGAACCTAAAATAACATCCCCGCCGCGCCACAATGCCGTGTTCATGTCGCCTGCCGGCGCACCTACCACCACGGCGAGCGTGATGCCGATCAACAGAGCCTGATACGGCTTTTTCCCTAACGCCAGCCAACCGCACAAGAACATTGCCGCAGCGCACCAGATCAACATCAGCGGGAGGGAAAAAAGCTCCAGACGTAACGCTACAAGACCTAATACCGACCCCAGAATCGTGCCGCCAATGCGCTCAAACGCACGGGGAACCACGTTCCCCCAAAAGGAGATCGGCCCCATAATGACGACCAGTGTGATCAGCGGCCAGGTGCCTTCCGGGATGTTGAACAGTCGAACCAGCAGGAAAGTGAGAATAAACGCCAGCGCAATGCGAATGCCGTGTACAACACGATAATGGCGATATAAACGAATTTCAAAGGGACTCAGCGATTTATCAGCCCGCACTCACGCACTCCGTCTGGAAATGACCAAAAAACGAATTGTACCCGCTTTTGCAGCGAAAATATCACTAGAGCGGACAGGACTCGCACGTAAACTGCCCCGTCACGACGCCTATCCGCCGGGTACTGCGTACAATTTACACAGGGCTATTTCGACTGTACGGGTACATACATTTCAATGTCCCAGTACCCGTCTTCCGTTCCATTGTTAAGATAGACCTCAAAACACGGTTTAGCCGCTATCTGGTAGTGATTGTCCTGTAACAGGCTATTGAAAAACTGATACCAGGGCGTCGCGAAATCATGATTCTCAACGCGCGCCACCGCTGTCGCATACTGCCCGCCGGCGATCTCCGTCAGGATGACGCCTTCGCTATTTTTCGGAATGGTGAAATTATCCGGGACAGACACCACCGTATCGCAGCGGAGTTTTTCCGCCGGAACCTCATCTGGATTATCGTAGTAAACCGCGATCCATTCGAGCGGAACAACCTGATTCCCGTCAACCCACATCATAAGTTGTTCAAAACCTTGCTTCACCGTTTTTTCCCACGGGCCGACCATGTGAAAACCGGCGATATTACGCTTCTCTGCCTGCCTGATTTCGTAGTCCATACTGCCTCCGATAGTTTCACTGAGACTGATAGCACACCGTCGACCCGATGGCGCTGCGCGTATCAGGTCGACGGTGTTCCATAATGCATTGAAGTCAGCGCCGGATAAGGAAGCGATGTCCCCTCCGGCAAATCTTATACTGTATATAAACACAGCATAAGATTTTGCATATAAAGGTCACAAGGAAATCATGATGAGTATGTGAGCAGACTCGCACTCTTACCAGTCTGCCGTGTCAGAAAAGGGGGTTACGCCTTATGGTGGAAGTAATCGCTCAGTCGGGAAAAAACGCCGCCTTTGCCAACAGACTCCAGCGTCACCAGAGGCCAGTGCGCCACCAGCTTATCCCGATCGTATAGCTCAATTTCACCGACCCGCTGATGTGCGGCAATAGGGGCTTCAAGTTCTTTTTTATCAAGGGCATACCGGGCCTTAATATGCGGAATTTCAGTTTTCGGCAGCGCCATCCAGAAATCCTGCTCGGTGCCCAGAGCAATATTTTCTTTATCGCCGTACCAGATACGTTCCGTGCCAACCTGTTTGCCACTGCGTAAAATTTGTACCGTATCGAAATTTTGCTGCCCCCATTGCAACAACTTACGTGCCTGATCTTCGCGCCCTTTCGCGCTTTCCGCGCCCATCACAACGGCGATAAGACGACGCTGCCCGTCCACGGCGGAGGCAATCAGGTTAAAACCCGCGCCGGAGGTATGGCCGGTTTTCAGCCCGTCGATATTCATGGTTTTATCCCACAGCAGTCCGTTACGGTTCTGCTGGGTAATACCGTTCCATGTCAGGCTCTTTTCACTGTACATATGATAAAACTCAGGCTCACCGTGAATAATGGCGCGGGACAATATCGCCAGATCATAGGCTGAGCTGTGCTGGCCTGGCGCATCCAGTCCGTGTACCGTTTCAAAATGGGTATCCTGCAATTTCAGGGTTTCAACGTAGTGATTCATCATGGCGACGAACTGCGGTTGCCCTCCGGCAATGTAATCCGCCAGCGCAACGCAGGCATCGTTTCCAGAGTCAACAATCAGCCCCCGGCTGAGATCCCGAACCGAAACGCGCTCCCCTTGTTTCAGAAACATTAATGAAGATCCCACAAACACCGGGTTGTCTTTGGCCCAGGCATCACGTCCAACGGTTACGATATCGTCCGGGCTAATACGATGGCTGTCGATAGCGCGATCGACAACATAGCCGGTCATCAGCTTGGTCAGGCTGGCCGGGTTACGCCGCTGATGTTCATTACCTGCGGTCAGAATTTGACCCGTGGTGTAATCCATAAGTACCCATGACCCTGCCTGAATGGCCGGAGGCTGGGGAGAAAAATCTGGCACATCGGCAGCCAGAGCGGAAGAAAGATTCATCGCGAGAAGTGAAGCGGCAATAAACAAACGGCGTTTCAACACTATTTCCTCAGGAAAGTCATAATTTGCCGTTCTTTTTACGGAAGTTCTGATAAACAAACAGGGATAAATTGCAAGAAAATGTGACATAACGCACGTTTTTCTATGCCGTGCCGGGCAGCGTAACCTTAACGCTCCCAATAACGACTCAGAAGCTGATAACACCGCCAGGATTTGATACCCTGCTGCGCAGAACCGCGCAAACACACAGTAACGGATAGAACTGAACAATGAATGACGGCAAGCAGCACCCTACCTTCCTGTTCCATGACTACGAAACCTTCGGGACTCACCCGGCGCTGGACAGACCCGCACAGTTTGCCGCCATCCGCACGGATAGCGACTTTAATATTATTGGCGAACCTGAAGTCTTTTACTGCAAGCCCGCCGATGATTACCTGCCTCAGCCAGGCGCTGTGCTCATCACCGGGATTACGCCGCAGGAAGCGCGCGACAAAGGAGAGAACGAAGCCGACTTTGCCAGACGTATTCATTCGCTGTTCACCGTGCCAAAAACCTGTGTCGTCGGCTACAACAATGTCCGTTTTGATGATGAAGTCACGCGTAACATTTTGTATCGCAACTTCTACGATCCCTATGCCTGGAGCTGGCAGCACGACAACTCGCGCTGGGATTTGCTGGATGTGATGCGCGCCTGCTATGCCCTGCGCCCGGAAGGCATAAACTGGCCGGAAAATGACGACGGATTGCCCAGCTTCCGCCTTGAGCACTTGACCAAAGCCAACGGGATCGAACATGCCAACGCGCACGATGCAATGGCAGACGTGTACGCCACCATCGCTATGGCGCAACTGGTGAAGTCGCGCCAGCCGCGTCTATTTGACTACCTTTACACGCATCGCAACAAACATAAACTGGCGGCGTTGATCGATGTGCCGCAAATGAAACCGCTAGTACATATCTCCGGTATGTTTGGCGCCTGGCGCGGCAACACCAGCTGGGTTGCGCCGCTGGCCTGGCATCCAGAAAACCGCAATGCGGTCATTATGGTGGATCTGGCGGGCGATATGTCGCCATTAATGGAGCTGGACAGCGATACCCTGCGCGAGCGGTTATATACCGCTAAAGCCGATCTCGGCGATAACACCTCAGTTCCGGTAAAACTGGTACACATCAATAAATGCCCGGTGCTGGCTCAGGCTAATACACTCCGCCCGGAGGATGCCGATCGCCTGGGGATTAACCGTCAGCACTGTCTCGATAACCTGAAAGTGCTGCGCGATAATCCGCAGGTACGCGATAAGGTTGTGGCAATCTTCGCTGAGGCCGAGCCGTTTACGCCGTCTGAAAACGTCGATGCGCAGCTATACAATGGCTTTTTCAGCGACGCCGATCGTGCCGCCATGAAAATCGTGCTGGAAACCGAACCGCGCAATTTGCCCGCGCTGGATATTACGTTTGTCGATAAGCGGATTGAAAAACTGCTGTTCAACTATCGCGCCCGTAACTTCCCTGGGACGCTGGATGAAACCGAACAGCAACGCTGGCTGGAGCATCGTCGTCAGGTGTTTACGCCAGAGTTTTTGCAACGGTATGCGGAAGAGTTACAGATGCTGTATCAGCAATATGCTGACGATAAAGAGAAACTGGCATTGCTGAAATCACTCTGGCAGTACGCAGAAGAGATTGTCTGAGGAGCCACGCGTCGCTTTTGCCGGATGGCGGCGTAAACGCCTTATCCGGCCTACAAAAATAGGCAGCCGTAGGCCTGATAAGCGAAGCGCCATCAGGCGTTGGCGTTGTGCCGAAGGACGGCCGATGACCTTATCCGGCCTACAGATTTTTGCATAAAAAAACCGGAGAACATGTCTCCGGTTTTTTACCTGTGAAAGGTCATTTCATTACTGTGCGATATCTTCGTACTGCGGTACCGGATTGCGGAAGCTTTTGGTCACGCAAGCCAGATACACCAGGCCAATACCCGCCCAGATCAGACCCAGAGTCATTGAGCTTTCTTCCAGGTTGATCCACAGTGCGCCAACAGTCAGCGCGCCGCACACCGGCAGAACCAGATAGTTGAAGTGGTCTTTCAGCGTTTTGTTGCGCTTCTCACGAATCCAGAACTGGGAAATCACGGAGAGGTTCACGAAGGTAAACGCCACCAGCGCACCGAAGTTGATCAGCGCCGTCGCCGTAACCAGATCGAAGTTAATCGCCAGCAGTGCGATCGCGCCAACCAGCAGCACGTTCCACGCCGGAGTACGCCATTTCGGATGAACGTAGCCGAAGAAACGCGTCGGGAATACGCCGTCACGACCCATGACGTACATCAGACGGGAAACGCCCGCATGTGCCGCCATACCGGATGCCAGTACGGTCACGCTGGAGAAAATCAGCACGCCCCACTGGAAGGTTTTACCCGCAACGTACAGCATGATTTCAGGCTGTGATGCATCCGGGTCCTTAAAGCGCGAAATATCCGGGAAGTACAGTTGCAGGAAGTAAGACGCCGCGATAAAGATCAGGCCGCCAATCAGCGCCGTCAGGAAAATCGCGCGCGGAATAACGCGCTCCGCGTCTTTAGTCTCTTCAGACAGAGAAGAGATACCGTCAAAGCCGAGGAACGAGAAGCACAGGATTGTCGCACCGGTAATCATCGGCACAACGTGCGCGCCTTCAGACCAGAATGGACGGGAACTTACCAGCGTACCCGCACCTTCGCCGTGAGACACGCCGTAGATAATCAGGCCGACGATCACCGCTACAATCCCCATTTGCAGAATAACAATCAGGGTGTTGAAGTTAGCGACGGTCTTGATGCTGCGCAGGTTAGAGATGGTCATAAAGGCCACCAGCGCCACCACAAAGATCCACGACGGCACTGTCGGCACCAGCGCTTCAAAATAAATTTTCGCCAGCAGAATGTTGATCATCGGCATGAACAGGTAGTCCAGCAGCGATGACCAGCCCACCATAAAGCCTACGGTCGGGCTGATGGATTTCTGGGCGTAAGTGTACGCGGAGCCAGCGGACGGGAAACGACGCACCAGTTTACCGTAGCTCAACGCAGTAAAAAGAATCGCGATCAGCGCAAAGGCATACGCCGTCGCAACGTGACCGTCAGTGAGGCCTGAGACGATACCAAATGTATCGAACAGCGTCATCGGCTGCATATAGGCAAGACCCATCATTACAACCGGAATCAACGTAAGCGTCTTACGCAATTCCACGCGAGAGGTGTTTGGAGTAACGTTATGCGACATGGTCATTCCCCTTTACGGCGAATGCCGTCGCGTAAGCAAAAAATTGCCCCATTTTCTGGATTCCTCAGCGACAACAACTGTCGGTTTTTAGTAAGTATCTATCCGGTACGAAGCCCGGCCTCTTTTATTGAATGATTGGTTTGATGCAAAAAAATAACCGACGCGTATTAAAACGTCGGTTAATGTCATTTTTTGCAAGCGGCGCATTGTGCACTAAATTAAGGCGAAATGACAAGAGAATGAGAGCCCCGTCAAAAAATATTTTTTATTAACTGTTTGATTTCCCAGCATCCCCCATTGTATAGACGCCAGCAATAGCACTATTTGCTAAAATTTTATCTCGCCACCACGCGCTGGCCAGTCCGGCCGTCTGTTCGTTCCAGCCCATCCACACCGGCTCCGACACGATCTGCGCCGCCACGTTCTTCTCAATAAGCGCACCGCTGTCCAGAAAGCGTTGCGCCAGATAGCGCGGTAAATACCCACATCCCAGGCCGCTGATTTGCAGTTCCAGTTTGGTTTTAAAATCAAAAACCGTTATGGCTTCCTGATCATCAAGCAATTGCGCGCTTGCCGAACATGCCGGATGCGTCTCATCGCCGACCACAATCGCGCGGAACCGTTTTATTGTGCGCCGACTCAACGGCTCTTCTTCCTGCACCAGTGGATGATGCGGGGCAATCGCAAAAACCTGCTCAAGCTCTCCCAGACGCGCAAAACCGAAACCACTGGCGTAGGGCGGATCGTGCATTGCGCCAACGATGATATCCGCCCGCCCCTGCGTCAGCGCCTCCCAGGAACCGCCCAGCACGCCGTTTATGAATTTCAGGCGCGTTACGCTGTGATGTTGGTAGAAGGATTCAATGAGGGGAGTAAGGAGAGAAAAAGGAAACGTATCGTCCACACCGATGACCAGTTCGTTCTCCCAGCCTTCGTGAAGTTTGATGGCCTGCTTTTCCAGTTCGCGCACGGTATGCAGAACTTCCCGGCCTTTTTCCAGCAGCATCTGACCGGTGCGGGTAAACTTAGCCCGATGCCCGCTGCGATCCAACAGTTGGATATTCAGATCGCTTTCCAGCTTATGGACGGTATAGCTGAGCGCTGACGGCGTCTTAAACAATTTTGCCGACGCCGCCGCAAAGCTCCCCTCTTTCTCTAACGCATCGAGAATCATCAGAACGTCCAGCAGTGGTTTCATACTCGCCCCCTTGCGGTGTCTGGCGGTAGTCTGCTGGCGCGTCACTCCATCGGCATCACCAGCGGGTCGGGATACTGGTATTCAAACCCGAGTTCATTACAAATCCGGCTGCCATCAATAATCTTGCCTTTATCGTTACTCTGGCTTTCCAGAAAATGCGGCGGCTCCATACCCAGCAAACGCGCCATCTGCGGATAAAACACATTACGCGCCGGATGCGAAGGCGCACATATATTATAGATGTGTCCCCCTTTAGGTGCCTGTAACAGCAGAGTAATAGCGGCAATCACATCTTCCAGGTGGACCAGATTCACACCTTGCTGACCGTCAGGCGCGGTTTTACCGGCAAAGAAACGCCCCGGATGTCGTCCTGGCCCTACCAGCCCGGACAGACGCAGAATATCGACGGAGGTGCCGGGCAGATTGTGCAGCCAGTCTTCGAGTTCCTTCAGGATGCGCCCACTCGCCGTGACGGGATTACGCGGCGTAGTCTCTTTCACAATGCCGTGCACATCGCCGTACACTGACGTGGAACTGGTAAAAATGATACGCGGAACGTGATACGCCAGCGCGCTGTCGACCACCTCCTGTATTGCCTGGCGGTAAAAATCTTCCCCCGGCCCGCTACGGCGAGCGGGCAGCGTAATGACCAGAGCATCCACATCCATCAGCGCATCAAGATCGTCCGTTTCGCAAACCAGCTCAGGTTCCAGGCGCAGCGGATAGCTCTCAATGCCGCTCATGCGGGCCGCTTCCACGCCATCCTGCGTGGTTTTCGTGCCAGTAACCTGCCAGCCTCTTGCCGTCAGCGACATCGCCAGCGGCATTCCTAACCATCCTAAACCGACAATTGCGACCTTTTTCATGCGTTCTCTCCTGACTTTAACGCCATCTTATCTAAGGCTACGCCAGCCCGCCGGGACTGACAATTCATACCTTCAATATGAAATGAATTAATGATGAAAAAAAGCCCTTGCTTTCCAGCGCTAAAGTGGTTTAGGTTAAAAGGCATCAAATGAATAAGCATTCATCGAGAATTTTATGACACGCGTTCAATTTAAACACCACCATCATCACCATCATCCTGACTAGTCTTTCAGGCGATGTGTGCTGGAAGACATTCAGATCTTCCAGTGGTGCATGAACGCATGAGAAAGCCCCCGGAAGATCATTCTTCCGGGGGCTTTTTTTTGGTGCGCGATTCAGACCGGTTCAGACAGGATAAAGAGGAAAAAAGAATGTTAGATAACACCCGTTTACGCATAGCTATTCAGAAATCAGGCCGTTTAAGCGATGATTCACGCGAATTACTGGCCCGCTGCGGTATTAAAATCAACCTGCACACCCAGCGTCTGATTGCGATGGCGGAGAATATGCCGATTGATATTCTGCGCGTGCGTGATGACGATATTCCCGGCCTGGTCATGGATGGCGTGGTCGATCTGGGGATCATCGGGGAAAACGTTCTGGAAGAAGAGCTGTTGAGCCGCCGCGCGCAGGGCGAAGACCCGCGCTACTACACCCTGCGCCGTCTCGACTTCGGCGGCTGCCGCCTCTCGCTGGCCACCGCCGTCGATGAAGCCTGGGACGGCCCGGCTTCCCTTGACGGTAAACGCATCGCCACCTCTTACCCGCACCTGCTTAAGCGTTATCTGGATCAGAAAGGCGTGTCGTTTAAATCCTGTCTGTTAAACGGTTCTGTTGAAGTCGCTCCGCGTGCGGGTCTGGCCGATGCCATCTGCGATCTGGTGTCTACCGGAGCGACGCTGGAAGCCAACGGTCTGCGTGAAGTCGAGGTGATTTACCGTTCTAAAGCCTGCCTGATCCAGCGTGACGGTGAAATGGCCGAAGCTAAACAACAGCTTATCGACAAACTGCTGACCCGTATTCAGGGCGTTATTCAGGCGCGTGAATCCAAATACATCATGATGCATGCGCCAAGCGAGCGTCTGGAAGAAGTCATCGCGTTACTGCCGGGCGCAGAGCGTCCAACCATTCTGCCGCTGGCGGGCGATCAGCAGCGCGTCGCCATGCACATGGTCAGCAGCGAAACCCTGTTCTGGGAAACGATGGAAAAACTGAAAGCGCTCGGCGCCAGCTCTATTCTGGTGCTGCCAATTGAAAAGATGATGGAGTGACGGCCATGAGCTTTAATACAATCATCGACTGGAATAGCTGCAATACTGAACAGCAGCGTGCATTGCTGATGCGTCCGGCTATTTCCGCCTCCGACAGCATTACCCGTACCGTCGCAGAGATCCTGGATAATGTGAAATCACGCGGTGATGACGCCCTGCGTGAATACAGCGCGAAGTTTGATAAAACGAACGTCGCAGCGCTGAAAGTGTCCGCCGAAGAGATTGCCGCGGCCAGCGCGCGTCTGAGCGACGATCTCAAACAGGCGATGGCGGTAGCGGTAAAAAATATCGAAACCTTCCACAATGCGCAAAAACTACCGGCGGTAGATGTTGAAACGCAGCCCGGCGTTCGCTGTCAGCAGGTGACGCGCCCCGTCGCATCTGTCGGTCTGTATATCCCGGGCGGCTCTGCCCCGCTCTTCTCCACCGTATTAATGCTCGCTACGCCCGCGCGTATTGCCGGATGCAAAAAAGTGGTGCTGTGCTCGCCACCGCCTATCGCGGATGAAATCCTTTACGCTGCGCAGCTGTGCGGCGTGCAGGAAATCTTCAACGTCGGCGGCGCCCAGGCCATTGCCGCTCTGGCGTTCGGCAGCGAGTCCGTGCCAAAGGTGGACAAAATTTTTGGCCCCGGCAACGCGTTTGTCACCGAGGCGAAACGCCAGGTCAGCCAGCGTCTCGACGGCGCGGCAATTGATATGCCTGCCGGCCCTTCTGAAGTGCTGGTAATCGCCGACAGCGGCGCCACGCCGGATTTCGTGGCGTCTGACCTGCTCTCTCAGGCGGAACACGGCCCGGATTCTCAGGTCATCCTGCTGACCCCGGATGCCGGTATTGCGCAGAACGTCGCGGAGGCCGTCGAACGCCAGTTAGCGGAGTTACCGCGTGCGGAAACAGCGCGTCAGGCATTAAGCGCCAGCCGTCTGATCGTGACGAAAGACTTAGCCCAGTGCGTCGCCATCTCGAACCAGTATGGGCCGGAACACCTGATCATTCAGACCCGCAAGGCGCGCGATCTGGTGGAGGATATTACCAGCGCGGGTTCCGTTTTTCTCGGTGACTGGTCACCGGAATCCGCAGGCGACTACGCTTCCGGCACTAATCATGTGCTGCCGACCTATGGTTATACCGCCACCTGCTCCAGCCTCGGTCTGGCGGATTTCCAGAAACGCATGACCGTTCAGGAATTGTCGCAGGCGGGTTTCTCCGCACTGGCATCCACCATTGAAACGCTGGCTGCGGCAGAACGGCTGACCGCCCACAAAAATGCTGTCACCCTACGCGTTAACGCCCTTAAGGAGCAAGCATGAGCACTGAAAATACCCGCAGCGTCACCGACTTAGCCCGGGAAAACGTTCGCAACCTGACGCCGTACCAGTCCGCTCGCCGTCTGGGCGGTAATGGCGATGTGTGGCTGAATGCCAATGAGTTCCCGACGGCGGTGGAGTTTCAGCTGACTCAGCAAACGCTCAACCGCTACCCGGAATGCCAGCCAAAAGCGGTTATTGAAAATTATGCGCAGTACGCCGGAGTGAACCCCGGGCAGGTGCTGGTCAGCCGTGGCGCAGACGAAGGTATTGAACTGCTGATTCGCGCATTCTGCGAACCGGGGAAAGATGCGATTCTCTATTGTCCGCCAACGTACGGCATGTACAGCGTCAGCGCGGAAACTATTGGCGTTGAATGCCGGACGGTTCCGACGCTGGAAAACTGGCAGCTGGATCTGCGGGGCATCGCCGATAAACTCGACGGCGTTAAAGTGGTGTTTGTATGCAGCCCCAACAACCCGACCGGGCAGCTTATCAATCCACAGGATTTACGTACTCTGCTGGAAATGACGCGCGGCAACGCCATTGTGGTGGCGGATGAAGCCTATATTGAATTCTGCCCACAGGCAACGCTGGCTGGCTGGCTCTCTGAATACCCGCATCTGGTAGTGCTGCGCACGCTCTCCAAAGCCTTTGCGCTCGCCGGTCTGCGCTGCGGATTTACGCTGGCGAATGAAGAGGTCATCAACCTGCTGCTGAAAGTCATCGCCCCCTACCCGCTCTCTACACCGGTCGCCGATATTGCCGCTCAGGCGTTGACGCCGCAAGGCGTCAACGCGATGCGCGAACGTGTGGCGCAGATTCTGCTGGAACGTCAGTATCTGGTTAATGCGCTGAAAGAGATTGCCTGCGTAGAACAGGTGTTCGATTCAGAAACCAACTACATTCTGGCACGTTTTACCGCGTCAAGTAGCGTGTTTAAATCTCTGTGGGATCAGGGCATTATCTTACGTGATCAGAATAAACAACCTTCTTTAAGCGGCTGTCTGCGTATCACTGTTGGAACCCGCGAAGAAAGCCAGCGCGTCATTGACGCCTTACGTGCGGAGCAAGTATGAGCCAGAAGTATCTTTTTATTGACCGTGATGGAACCCTGATTGCCGAACCGCCGAGTGATTTTCAGGTGGATCGTTTTGACAAACTCGCCTTTGAACCGGACGTGGTGCCGGTTCTGCTGAAGCTGCAAAAAGCCGGCTTTAAGCTGGTGATGATAACCAACCAGGACGGGCTGGGAACGCAGAGCTTCCCGCAGGCAGACTTCGACGGCCCGCACGACCTGATGATGCAGGTTTTCACCTCCCAGGGTGTACTGTTTGATGAAGTGCTGATCTGCCCGCACCTGCCAGTGGATGAGTGCGACTGCCGTAAGCCGAAGGTAAAGCTGGTTGAACGTTATCTGGCTGAACAGGCGATGGATAGCGCCAACAGCTACGTGATTGGCGATCGCGCTACCGACATCCAGTTGGCCGAAAACATGGGCATTAACGGGTTACGTTATAACCGTGAAACCCTGAACTGGACGATGATTGGCGAACAGCTGACAAAACGCGACCGCTATGCCCACGTTGAGCGCGATACCAAAGAAACGCAGATTGACGTCAAGGTGTGGCTGGATCGCGAAGGCGGCAGCAAGATCAATACCGGCGTGGGCTTCTTTGACCATATGCTCGATCAGATCGCCACGCATGGCGGTTTCCGTATGGAGATCGCGGTCAAGGGCGACCTCTATATTGACGATCACCATACGGTAGAAGATACCGGTCTGGCGCTGGGCGAAGCGCTAAAACTGGCGTTGGGCGATAAGCGCGGTATCAACCGCTTTGGTTTTGTGCTGCCGATGGACGAATGCCTGGCGCGTTGCGCACTGGATATCTCCGGGCGCCCGCACCTGGAATATAAAGCCGAGTTTACCTATCAGCGCGTGGGCGATCTGAGCACCGAGATGGTTGAACACTTCTTCCGCTCGCTCTCCTACACCATGGGCGTGACGCTGCACCTGAAGACCAAAGGTAAAAACGATCACCACCGTGTAGAAAGCCTGTTTAAAGCGTTTGGCCGCACGTTGCGCCAGGCCATTCGGGTAGAAGGCGACACGCTGCCTTCTTCTAAAGGAGTGCTGTGATGAACGTCGTCATCCTTGATACCGGCTGCGCCAACCTGAACTCGGTGAAATCCGCCGTGGCGCGCCACGGTTATGATCCGCTGGTCAGCCGCGACCCGGAGGTCGTCTTAAAAGCTGACAAACTCTTCCTGCCCGGCGTGGGAACCGCCCAGGCGGCGATGGATCAGTTGCGCGAGCGTGAGCTTGTCGAATTGATTAAGGCTTGTACTCAGCCCGTTCTGGGAATTTGTTTAGGCATGCAGATTCTCGGGCGCCACAGTGAAGAGACAAACGGCGTCGACCTTCTGGGCATTATTGACCAAGACGTCCCGAAGATGACCGATTTTGGCCTGCCGCTCCCGCATATGGGCTGGAACCGCGTTTACCCGCAGGCGGGTAATCGTCTTTTCCAGGGCATTGAAGATGGCGCCTGGTTCTACTTTGTTCACAGCTACGCTATGCCCGTAAATCCGTGGACCATTGCTCAATGCAACTACGGCGAACCCTTCACTGCGGCAGTGCAAAAAGACAATTTCTTCGGCGTGCAGTTCCACCCGGAACGCTCCGGCGCCGCTGGCGCGCAGTTGCTGAAAAACTTCCTGGAGATGTGATGATTATTCCGGCATTAGATTTGATCGATGGCACCGTAGTGCGTCTCCATCAGGGCGACTACGCCCGGCAGCGTGATTACGGTAACGATCCCCTTCCCCGCCTGCGGGATTATGCCGCCCAGGGCGCCGAAGTACTGCATCTGGTCGATTTGACCGGGGCGAAAGATCCGGCCAGACGGCAGATCCCGCTGATTAAAACGCTGGTCGCAGGCGTGAATGTGCCCGTGCAGGTTGGCGGCGGCGTGCGTACTGAAGACGATGTTGCGGCGCTGCTGGACGCAGGCGTTGCCCGCGTGGTGGTCGGCTCCACGGCGGTCAAATCTCCCGAGGTGGTCAAAGGCTGGTTTGAGCGCTTTGGCGCTGACGCGCTGGTGCTGGCGCTGGATGTGCGTATTGATGATCGGGGCAACAAACAGGTTGCCGTCAGCGGCTGGCAGGAGAACTCCGGCGTTTCGCTGGAAGAGCTGGTCGAGACTTATCTGTCAGTTGGCCTGAAGCATGTACTGTGCACCGATATCTCCCGTGACGGCACGCTGGCGGGTTCCAACGTCTCATTATATGACGAAGTGTGCGCGAAATATCCGCAGGTCGCCTTTCAGTCTTCCGGCGGAATTGGCGGGATTGAAGACGTGGCCGCTCTGCGCGGCACGGGCGTTCGCGGCGTGATTGTCGGCCGCGCCCTACTGGAAGGTAAATTCACCGTTAAGGAGGCCATCCAATGCTGGCAAAACGTATAATCCCTTGCCTGGACGTACGCGATGGTCAGGTAGTAAAAGGCGTACAATTCCGCAATCATGAAATCATCGGCGATATCGTCCCGCTGGCAAAACGCTATGCCGATGAAGGCGCAGACGAGCTGGTGTTCTATGATATTACCGCTTCCAGTGACGGGCGCGTGGTTGATAAGAGTTGGGTGTCGCGCGTCGCGGAAGTGATCGACATTCCATTCTGTGTCGCGGGTGGCATCAGGTCTATTGATGACGCCGCTAAAATCCTCTCTTTCGGCGCCGATAAAATTTCCATCAACTCCCCTGCGCTGGCCGACCCAACGCTGATCACCCGTCTTGCTGACCGTTTTGGCGTACAGTGCATTGTCGTGGGCATTGATACCTGGTTTGATGCCGAAACCGGCAAGTATCACGTCAACCAGTATACCGGCGATGAAAGCCGTACCCGCGTGACGCAGTGGGAAACTCTCGACTGGGTGCAGGAAGTGCAAAAACGCGGGGCCGGTGAAATCGTGCTTAACATGATGAATCAGGACGGCGTGCGTAACGGTTACGATCTGGAGCAACTGAAAAAAGTCCGTGACGTCTGTCATGTACCGCTGATTGCCTCCGGCGGCGCGGGCACGATGGAGCACTTCCTTGAAGCCTTCCGCGATACCGATGTCGACGGGGCGCTTGCTGCCTCCGTCTTCCACAAACAGATTATTAATATTGGTGAATTAAAAGCGTACCTGGAAGCACAGGGCGTGGAGATCAGGATATGTTAACAGAGCAACAGCGCCGCGAACTCGACTGGGAAAAAACCGACGGATTAATGCCGGTTGTCGTGCAACATGCGGTATCCGGTGAAGTGTTGATGCTGGGTTACATGACCCCTGAAGCGCTGGATAAAACAATCGAAAGCGGCAACGTCACTTTCTTCTCACGAACCAAACAGCGTTTGTGGACCAAAGGCGAAACATCCGGCCACTTCCTGAAGATAGTCCGCATCGCGCCGGATTGTGATAACGACACACTGCTGGTGCTGGCCAATCCAATTGGACCAACCTGCCACAAAGGCACCAGCAGCTGCTTTGGGGATGCCAGCCATCAGTGGTTATTCCTGTATCAACTTGAGCAACTGTTAGCCGAGCGTAAAACTGCCGATCCGGCAAGCTCTTACACGGCGAAACTTTACGCCAGCGGCACCAAGCGTATCGCGCAGAAAGTGGGTGAAGAAGGTGTCGAGACCGCGCTGGCCGCAACGGTACATGACCGTTTTGAGCTGACCAATGAAGCCTCCGACCTGATGTACCACCTGCTGGTGCTGCTACAGGACCAGGACCTTGATTTAACGACCGTCATTGAGAATTTACGTAAGCGTCATCAATAGCTTCTGATGCGAAAAAACCGGGCAATGCCCGGTTTTTTGTAGGTCGGATAAGCGTAGTGCCATCCAGGATAACAATAAATTACTGCGTTTTCTCTCTGTAGTCGCGCAGAGCATTACGCCCCAGCACCACACCTGCACCAATCATCCCGCCCAGTAGCACCGCCAGGACCAGCACAATTGCCTTTTTCGGACTGTCACGACGAACCGGCAGCGTCGGCTTCATGACGTAACGGTAGGCGTGAATGGATGCGGTTTCGATTTTCAGATTTCCGATATCCAGCAGGTTCTGTTTCGTTTGATAATAATTTGACGAAAAAACCAGCGGACGCGTGGATTCATGTTCAATCATTGATTTCAGCGCATCGCTGCCCAGGAGAACCATCGTGTCCTGGGTGACATCCTGAGTTTGCTGAACCTGTGGTTTAGTCACATCAGCCTGCTCAGCATAGCGCAATGCTTCCTGAATTTGCTTGATACGCAAATCTTTTTGCTCCTGCGCGACCACTTCCTGCGTTTTTAACGAGTCCTCAAGCGTAGTTGTCTGCAACTTGATGTTATCTTTCAGATCCGCTTCCAGTTCTTTCGCAACGCTCTCATCTACCTGCTGGATATACTCTGCCAGCTGGCGCTGCGCCCCTTCCGCAGACTCTCCAACGTAAGAAACAGCCAACGGCAATGATTGACCCTTAACAGAAGGAGTAATAGTTAATTCTTCAGGTTCTTCCTGATTATCCAGAGCTGCTGACAATGCGGAAAAGGCGGAGCTAAAGCGACCGATAAAGCCAGTCTGAATATCCGCAACTTTCGGAGCGTTATCGCCATACAAAACGCTCATCGCATTATTATAAGTGGCAATCTGCCCCACATCCGGCTGGGTGATAATGGCGGTAGAGGTCCATTTCTCTTTCGCTACCAGGATGTAACCAACAGCCAATAGAATTGCGACAATGACACACACAAAGATTGTCATTTTTCCGCGCCACAATTGCATCACTAAATCAATCAAATCAATCTGTTCCGGGTCATTACTGCGCCCGGTAGCATTGTTATTGTTCACTGTCATCAGTACCCTAACTAAGAAAATGCTTAAGCTGGAGACAGTGTAGTCATAAACATCGTTAATGCTATAGGATTATTGATAAAATTTACGGATTATTTCAAATACTTTGATAGCCAATCAGGGGCTATTGTAGCCCCAATAACAGAAGGTTAATCACTGCCAAAGAGATCGCGTGTATAAACTTTGTCCTGAACATCCAGCAGTTCAGACGCCATGCGATTGGAGATAATCACGTCGGACTGCTGTTTAAACGTATTCAAATCACGTTCAAGGCGGGAATTAAAGAACGACGTTTCCTTCATAACCGGTTCGTAAATAATAACTTCCACACCTTTAGCTTTGATACGCTTCATAATCCCCTGAATTGAAGACGCGCGGAAATTATCAGAACCACTCTTCATAATCAGACGATAGATGCCCACCACTTTGGGTTTTCTGGACAGGATGGCATCTGCAATAAAATCTTTACGCGTCCGGTTCGCATCCACGATCGCGGAGATAATATTGTTTGGCACTGACTGATAATTCGCCAGAAGTTGCTTCGTATCTTTCGGCAGACAATAACCGCCATAACCAAATGAAGGATTGTTGTAATGATTGCCAATACGAGGATCCAGACACACACCTTCAATAATTTGTCGGGTATTCAGTCCTAAACTTTCCGCATAGCTATCAAGTTCATTAAAGTAAGCAACACGCATCGCAAGGTAAGTATTAGCAAAAAGCTTAATCGCCTCTGCTTCCGTCGAATCGGTAAACAGGGTTGGAATATCCTGTTTTATGGCGCCTTCCTGTAGCAAAGCAGCGAATCGCTCCGCACGCTCAGAGCGTTCACCAATCACAATCCGCGAAGGATGCAAATTATCATAAAGCGCTTTACCTTCACGCAGGAACTCGGGGGAGAAAATGATATTTTGCGTATTAAATTTTTTACTCATCGCTGCGGTGAAACCAACCGGCACCGTTGACTTGATCACCATCACTGCCGATGGGTTAATCTCTGTCACATCCTGAATAACTGATTCTACACTTGATGTGTTGAAATAATTTGTTTTTGGATCATAGTCGGTTGGTGTTGCAATAATGACATAATCAGCATTTTGGTAGGCGGATACCTTGTCTAAGGTTGCTTCAAAATTAATATTCCCGGACGCTAAAAATTGCTGTATTTCTTTATCAACAATCGGAGATATCCGATCATTTAGCATTCCTACACGTTCGGGAATAATGTCTAACGCGGTAACCTGGTGATGCTGTGCGATAAGCAAACCGTTTGACAGACCAACGTACCCGGTTCCAGAAATGGTGATTTTCATTTCACGCTCTCAGAATTAACTTAATTATGCATCATGATGTTTATACATCCTGATAAGATATAAAAGTTTTAACGCCTGAATGAATATTGTGTCAATGAAGGCTAAAACAATTCAGATTTTCTTTATCAGGTTAAACATTAATTATTAAGTTAATATTAAGCAGTAAAAATAAATCAATCAGATTAGGGACAAAAAAAAAGCCCGGTGAATCACCGGGCTTTTGATGCGAATCAGGAATTACTCCAGCCATTCAGTATGGAAAACGCCTTCTTTATCAGTACGCTTATACGTATGCGCCCCAAAGTAGTCACGCTGCGCCTGGATCAGGTTCGCAGGAAGAACGGCTGCGCGATAGCTGTCATAGTAGGCAACAGCGGCAGAGAACGTCGGAACCGGGATACCATTCTGCACGGCATACGCAACCACATCACGCAGCGCTTGCTGATAATCGTCCGCGATTTTCTTGAAGTACGGTGCCAGCAGCAGGTTAGCAATACCCGCATTTTCTGCATATGCGTCGGTGATTTTCTGCAAGAACTGTGCACGAATAATGCAGCCGGCACGGAAGATCTTCGCAATTTCGCCGTAGTTCAGATCCCAGTTGTATTCGTCAGAAGCGGCACGCAGCTGGGAAAACCCTTGTGCGTAAGAGACGATCTTGCCAAGGTAGAGCGCGCGACGGACTTTCTCGATAAATTCCGCTTTGTCACCCGCAAGCTGCGCTTTAGGTCCCGACAACACTTTAGACGCTGCGACACGCTGCTCTTTCAGAGAAGAGATATAACGTGCAAAAACGGATTCCGTGATCAGCGACAGCGGCTCGCCCAGATCCAGAGAACTCTGGCTGGTCCATTTACCGGTGCCTTTGTTCGCCGCTTCATCCAGAATCACATCAACCAGATATTTACCCTCTTCATCCTTTTTGGTGAAGATGTCTTTGGTGATGTCGATCAGGTAGCTGTTCAGCTCGCCTTTGTTCCACTCAGTGAAAGTATCTGCCAGCTCTTCGTTAGACAGATTCAGGCCACCTTTCAGCAAAGAATAGGCTTCTGCGATCAGCTGCATGTCGCCGTATTCGATACCGTTGTGAACCATTTTCACATAGTGACCGGCACCATCGGCACCAATATAGGTCACGCAAGGTTCGCCATCTTCTGCAACTGCGGCAATTTTAGTCAGAATCGGCGCAACCAGTTCGTAGGCCTCTTTCTGACCGCCAGGCATGATAGATGGGCCTTTCAGCGCCCCTTCTTCACCACCGGAAACGCCGGTACCAATGAAGTTAAAGCCTTCAGCAGAAAGTTCGCGATTACGACGGATAGTGTCCTGGAAGAACGTGTTACCACCATCAATGATGATGTCGCCTTTATCCAGATACGGCTTCAGGGAATCGATAGCAGCATCAGTGCCCGCCCCTGCTTTCACCATTAACAGGATACGACGAGGCGTTTCAAGGGATTCAACAAACTCTTTTACCGTGTAGTAAGGCACCAGTTTTTTGCCTGGGTTTTCGGCAATCACTTCTTCGGTCTTTTCACGGGAGCGGTTGAAAACGGAGACGGTATAACCACGGCTCTCGATGTTGAGCGCCAGGTTGCGCCCCATCACTGCCATACCGACGACGCCGATCTGTTGCTTGGACATTACATACTCCTGTCAGGTGTGGATACCCCGCCGTAAAATGGCGGCGAGTAAAGTGAAGAACATGTTAACTCAGGTTAGAGGCCAGAAGGTAGCAATAGATGTCCTCTTCAGAATGAACTTAATGCACATAAAATGCAGTTTCTGCTACATCAATATGCACCATCTCTATGGAGGACTACCTTCACTGTTTTGAAAAGAATAGCGATGTCATTCCACAGCGACCAGTTCTTGACATACCAGGAGTCAAAGTAGACTCGGGTATCGTAATCCACATCGTTACGTCCACTTACCTGCCACAACCCTGTCATTCCCGGTTTCGCCATTAGATAGTAATCAACATTCTCATCATAGCGTGGTAACTCTTCAGAGATAATCGGACGCGGGCCAACCAGACTCATTTGACCTTTCAGCACATTAAATAACTGAGGCAATTCATCAAGACTGGTTTTACGAATAAATCGACCGACAGGAGTGATTCGCGGATCGTTTTTCAACTTAAAGTCACGCTCCCATTCTTCCCGTGCGGCAGGATCGGAATCAAGGAGCTTTTGTAAAACCTCCTGCGAATTCATCACCATTGAGCGAAACTTATAGCAAGGGAAAAGCTTACCGTGACGTCCTACTCGCATATGACCGTAGATTGCCGGACCACCATCACGGGTAACTTTGTACCAAAGATAAATGAGCAGTGGCGAAGAAATTAAGATAATCAGTGATGAACAGACAATATCGAAAGTCCGTTTAAGGAAACGAGATGTCCGTTTTGCCAGATTATTATGAATACGCAGCAACATGACTTCATGACTAAAGATGAAAGACATATCGGTATTATAAAGTGGTAACCCGCGCAGGGACGGAATAACCGTGACAGAACGGCAGTCCTTCTTCGATAGTTCGCGCAACCAGTTAATGGTCTTATCGCTGTTTTCCATTTCAAAAGCTACAATGAAATGAATATCGCCTGTTTTCTTCATTTCCCAAAGAATATTGGGGTCCTGAAGAACCGGCAGTCCCTGTAGCGTTGCCTCTGTACACTCTTCGTCATAAAATGCGACAACATCAAAGCCAAGCATTTCCTCACTTTGCAGTGCATAATAAGCTTCCACTGCATTACTTCCGCTACCCATAATGACAGTCTTTTTCTTCCAAATCCCAAGACGATTAAGAAGTTGTTTGGTCATTGCTCGGAAAAGCGGCAGCAGAATTAATGCAAACGTCCAACAAAAGACCCATACATACCGAGAAAATTGCCATTTAGAAAAAGCGACCAGCGCCAGATCAAAAACAGCAAAGATCACAATAGTGCGGATAATCTCCTTCAATTCAAACCAAAAGGGTTTGCGATAGGAATAATGTCGCAACCGAACCCAGAACCATCCCACACATATCAAACTCAGGATGACATGAGAAATTATACGCATCTCCAGTTGAGCATCGGGGATAAAACGATAAAGATCGTTAAAAATCCAGTATACACAACCAATAGAGAGGGCCAGTGATAAGTTAAAAAATATAAAATCCGATGCTGCGAGAAAAACCTTGCATAGCAATGGATTATATTTATTCAAAAAATTATCCGTATCCATGACAACACCTGACGTTAGCGAGGATTTATATTAAATACAGGCATTGGCTCCTGACTCTTTTGACATTCAAGGAATTTATTTGCAACATCAATAGCTTCACGAATAGTGACATCCATATCCAGATAGCGGTAGGTACCAAGACGCCCGACAAAAGTGGTATTGCTTAATTCCATCGCTTTATCCAGGTAGCGATTGAGCAGTTCTTTTTCCTTAACCATACGGATCGGATAATACGGAATATCATCTTCGGTGCAGAAGCGACTAAATTCACGATAACATGTTGTTTTTTCGTGTGACTCCCAGGGTGAGAAATGCTTATGCTCAGTGATTCGGGTATAAGGTACATTTTCTTCGCAGTAGTTGATAACAGCCGTTCCCTGGTAGTCACCTTCTGCTGAGAATTTTTCGAAATCCAGCGTGCGATAACCCAGACGCCCCTCACTAAAGTTAAAGTAACCATCCAGCGCGCCTGACCAAAATACATGCTGGTAGGCCCCACTCTCGGTAGCTGAAAACTCAGTATCTGTTCTTATTTCAATCAGTTCGTGATCAAGAATTTTTCCAACCATATCGGTATAGCCATCTCTGGGCATCCCCTGATACTGGTGGTTAAAATAATTGTCATTATAGTTAAAACGAAGCGGCAAGCGTTTCAAAATACTGGCTGGTAACTCCGTCGGCTCACAACCCCATTGTTTACGCGTATAGCCTTTAAAGAATGCTTCATACAGTTCCCGACCAATCATGCTGATGGCCTGTTCTTCAAAGTTTTTCGGTTCGACAATAGATTTGTCAGCTTTAGATTCGATGAAAGCACGGGCTTCATCCGGACGCATTGTTTTATTGAAAAACTGATTAATCGTATGCAGGTTTACTGGTAGTAAGTAAACATTGCCTTTGTAAATGGCCTTCACACGGTTGGTGTAAGGCATAAACTCTGAATACTGATTAACGAAATCCCAAACTTCTTTATCATCTGTATGAAAAATATGGGGACCATAAACGTGCAACATGACGTTGGTCTGCGGATCACGTTCTGAATGACAGTTACCAGCAATATGAGAACGTTTGTCGAAAACAACAGACTCAATCCCTTCCTCTGCTAATAATCTTGCAATAACCGCACCAGAAATACCCGCACCGACAATAGCAACAGATTTCATCAATGACCTCAATTATTTTGCTTCTTTATAAGTTACAAACATTTTCCCATTCACCAGGGAATTAAGAGCTGGCCAGCATGCAATTATTTTCACAAGAATAGCGAGCAATACGATCTGGATAATAAAACTTAATATGACATAGTATTCCATATGTACAAAAGTTAATATATTTTTCGCTATGGCGTTAATATAATAATTAAACCCCAATATAACCAAAGTATTTTTACCCAACCAAGAGATAAATTCCGAATTAATATAACCCGCAATATAATAGAGCAGATAACTTCCTGCTAAAGCAGAAGCAAGATTTATAAAAGCCCATACTCCATTCCCCACCTGTAATGCAGACATATCAACCTCAGTGGGAGTTAAATACGAAAATCCCAAAAGCAGTACGACAGAAATCATCGCATAATTAATATGTCTGGTTATGACAATACTTTGCAATATATATCCAATTAAAAAATATGGCATAGAGATAAAAGCTATATTCACATTAAAAAAATGAAAAATATTTACATTTTTCGCAATTAAATAAAAGGAAATTACAATCAAGGCAATAATATATTTATTTGAAGAGATTTTCATTATTAAATAAAACATAGCCTCAACTATAAACAGGCAATATAAAAACCAAATGGGAGTAACAAAGAAATTATTTGCTACTTTTGTTGCACCTGTTAATGTTCCATATAATTTCATAAGGAAATCACTACCAGATATATTACTCATCAATAACATAGCAACAAACGGCAAGCCACAAATTACTCCAATCGTCCATGCAGGAATAATCAATCTATAAAATCGCTGGATGATAAATATCCAAGGTTTCAACTCCAGATTTTTAACATTTACCAGATAACCAGAAAGAATGAAAAAAGCAGGCATATGAAAACTATAAATAATCTTATGCCAAGATGGACTGAGGAAGGATACATGTCCTAACACAACCAACAATATCCCCAGTCCACGATATATATCTATATCCGTACGTCGAGTCATTGAATACTCTCGCTGCTTATATTTTATTTTAGGAAATGCCTAACCAAGAGTGCACTTCCTTTTTTTATTAAATTTTCACCTTCAATATTTACAACCTTTCTGTATCCAACTTTAATATTTCTTTTATTATGTTCAATCCATACATTAAATAATCTTTCTGCCATGAATCCTAAAATTCTTTTTTGATAAGAATCATAACCAGAGAAATCAATCTGTTTATTCACTTCGTCTAATAGAGGGAAAAGCCACTGGCAATACTGATTGACCACATCAGCCTTACCTACGAACATATTATACAGACTTATTTTCCGACCATGCATAACCGTATCGAAGGCTTGATTATAATCAGGATACATAGCCTCCACGATAGAGCGTAATATATTCAAATCACCTTCTGAATGAGCTCGGCAGTAATGATTTTTTATATTCGTAACATAGTAATTACGTTTACGAGCGACAATTAAATCATATTTATTTAGGTCAAAATCATTACTAGAAGCAATGCCCTTACCATGGAGCGGTATAATATTATGAACGCCAGCGAAATAACGACGATAATGAACTAAACCAACAATATCTTCATCTGAATTTTTCCAGATCCAATATAATGCAGTCAATTCACAATATGATGGATTTAATTCTGATATATTATCTCCTTCATTATCACCGATAACACTTATACCTAAATCTGATGTACTATTCTTCTTACCTACATGGATAGGTTGATAACCTTCATCTACAGGAAAATCATATTGCTTATGTGTTGCGATATATATTCTAATCATGATATTACCAATTTTACTTCAAATAAAAATAATCAAGGATATTGATATCCAGTTTTCTTTTCACAAAATAGACAGCAATAACATTCTGTATAATCACAGAAAGAGCAACAGCGCAGGCAATTCCTTTTATGCCGAATCCCCCCCCCATGAAGTTAAGGTTGATAATCATCATAAATGCATTAAAGAAAATAATATTTCTAAATATTTTCTCATTACCTGTCATTGTTAATAAGAAAGCGACCGATCCTGTCAGGACATTAATTAACTGACCAATGCAAACTATTCTAAGTATGATAGATGCTTGAGTATATTCACGCCCAAAAATTGAAAGCACAAACTCAGGGAATAGTAAGAGAAACGCTACTCCTGGCAATGACAAAATAACGACAAGACGGGTGCTACTTCTTACCATTAATTTAAGCTCATCAAATTTCCCTTCAGTATACAGCTTGGAAAAATTTGGTGCAAAAACAACATTTAATGAAATAAGGAAGAAACTGATAACTAAACCAATCCGCAAGCAAACAGAGACAAGAGCAACGTCTTCACTTGAAATATAGTAGTTAGAGATGATAGGTGTAATCCATTGTATAATGGTATTACATATTAATATTAGCAAGAAAGATAGTAATGTTGTAATTATATATTTATATTTAAGCTTCTTCAAATAAACAACAGCATTTATATTAGTAAATATATATTTTTTCCACAAAACAGCACAAAAGATAAAACTAAGTATAATTGATAAAAATAAAAACTTTACTAAATTTAATGCATTAGCTTCCATATGCAGAACGGCACATACTAAAACAATAAACGAAAATATCAGCGGATAGGATATATTAATTATAATAACAGATAATAATGATCTCCCATTAGTCTGAAATATATATCCCGTATATTGGATCATGGAAAGAAGAGGGATGCTCGCACAAATATATAAAGCACCATAGACCTTTAATGACTCTCCGTAAGTCAGAAAAAGATATATAGCTCCTGATAACAGACATGATATAACTATAATTATTAATGCTCCAAACAATGCCAATGAACTTGCCTGGATATAATTTCTTGTGGCTATAAGTTGCGGTCGCATTCTAAGAATGGCATCACAAAACCCTGATGTACCGATAAGTCCCCACAACATAATAATAGAGAAGGAGGTGAAGAATATTCCGGCTTCATTTACATTGACCCAGCGAGTAACAAGTATATTCATCAAAAAACTAATGGATACACCAATTACTCTCGCTGCGATAACAGCAAACAATGCCTTAGTTTTTTTTCTAGTCATTAGATAAATCGAGTCACTAATTCAGATAACCAGTTATGTGATATAACCCCATAAAGCATAAAAATAATAACTATTAGTAATAATATTACCCTTCGTTGAGTTTTAACAAAAACGTGTTCTATACTCATAATATAAAAAGGGATTAAAAAAACATTTACTACAAACAAATATCTGATCGATGATTCTTTGGTAAAAAATAAGATGGCAGAGAAAACATATGCTAACAGAGCATATTCTAAAATAAGAGATGCGCTTTTATTTTTTATTGTTTTATCCAATAAGAATAAAGGAATAAATACAAATATTGAAGAATATAAAAACTTATATATATATATGGCGTGTTCATTATTTCGATCTGAATACTCAAATGCTCGAATTATTTTATTAGCAAACACACTTCCCGGGGGTAATGCTTTGAGCACAAAACCAACAATATATTCTGATGCCAAAGCAAAAATAAGTGATAGCAAAATAATTATATATTTTTTATGAAAATCAAGTCGTCTCCATATAGGCATAACCAAAAATATTAAAGCAGAGAAATGTAGACTGATAGCTATAATAATAGTGATAAAAGATTTAATCGATGCATTTCTTGATTGGTATGCTATTGATAAAAGAATAAAACTAAAACTGATAGCTTGTCGCATTCCTCCCATATAGAGATACATGAAACTTATCATACTTGTCAGACAAAAAGCAATTATAGTTGTCTGTACATATTCATTTGTTAGCTTCAGTATTGCTATAAAAGATAACCATGTTGTAATTAATATTGTTATTACAGGAAATAACTCAGATGGTATACCTATTGTTCGCAATATATAGACTAATAAAGTAAATCCTGGCTCAAACTTTCTGGAGGTATCACCCTCATAAAAAGGTATATAATAGTGAATAGAATCATATCCCCAACGATTAGCTATACCAAGATATAATCCAATAAGTGTTATGTTAATAGCCAATAAAAAAAAGGAAAACTTGCTTCTTTTTAAGAAAGATATTATAGAAACAAAAAAAATCTGTAAAACAGAGAATGCTGCAAAACCAATTGGTGAAAATATTACCTGCAGCATATTTTTTCTACCGCATTGTTGAGATCATAATAATTGCTATTTTTATAATTATCTTTAACCATATAGTTTTTAAATAAATAAGCTATATAAAGTTTCACTTCTTCCTGGGTAGCTTTATTATCGATGGCTTTAACTATTTCAGTTTTTAACGATTCTCGAGATGTTAGATTATTTACTATTTGAGGATAATATATATCACCAAGTGTTAATACAGCAGCACCTCTTACAGCAGCCTCAAGTCCTACAGTTGAGTTTATTACAATTACTAACGAAGAGTTATCGATTAAATGATCAATTGGAGTATTATTATCAATATGTACATTCACATTTTCATTAATTAACTTATACAGTGATTTATTATATCTCCCTTTATTCATTGGATGTTCACGAACAATAAGATCATATCCCTCAGGTAATGATTTAATAACTGAAGTTAACATATCATCAATTGATGAAAATAATTTACAATTTGAGATAATCTGGACATCATTTGGCACTTGTAACGCAACAAAAATATATTTCCCTTGTTTTTCTATATCAATCTTATTTGCTTTACTATTCTTTTTAAATGGCAGACGTCCTAATAAATAAGGAATAGACTCCCAAAAACCCTCCCCTGTATATAGTTCGACAGCACATACTTTCCTAAAAATAGATGGAGGGACACTTTGAAGGACATCTTTTATCTTTCGGAAATAAGAACCAATATTCTTTTCATAAAATTTCTTTTCACTGACAGATGTAATGCATTTATTATATAAATATTCTATTTCATCTTCATTTACATTATTCCGCATCATATCGAGACTAGCAGTAGTGATGCTCATATTACAATTGACGCCTTTCGGATCAAAAATCATCGTCCCATATGGGCCAGGTTCAAAATAGAATACTTGAACCTCTTTTAATTTTGCAAAATAGCCACCAATAGAAGAATATAAACGTTTATCTCCAATAAATACCACACTGTGGAAATCTTCCCATGGGAAATAATTCTCATAAAAATCCCAATATTTTCTAGAGATATCTAAAAAATATTTTTCTAATTCAGGGAAAAGAGAGACATGAAACTCATAAAAATGACGAGGTATTGTAATATTTTTTTCTGACTTATATTTACGAACATTTCCAGGTAAATCAATATATTCTAATGAGTTTTTGATGCAATAGTTAGTCGAAGAAGCATACATACACAACTGGACAGTATCTCTACCAGTCACCTCTTTTATCTGTTTTGATAGTTGATGTATATATCTTGAATTACTCTCATAAAAGGACATTATTGCTATTTTTTTCATTTCTACAAAAATCTTTTTTGATGACAAAATTAAAAATCGCGTCGAATTTTTGATATGCTGTCCACGCTACCGCCCTTGGCTCTACAGCTACCAATACACTGAGAAACAAGGATTCAAAAATCCATGTAATTAATACCCCAGTCAACCTCTTCTGAAATCAATCTCAACTTCCGTTTCCGTGTGAGACACAACCTCACGACAGTTGTTTGTGATTGCCCTAAGAAAGAGTTTGGCAGGGGTTGTTTGTTGATCATTTTACACTAAAGTGCAAAACAAAACGGCAATAAGCATCAACTTTCCACAGTCGAGCTTATTGTCGAGTGATAACTGTCTATGGTTCTAATGACAGTATCCTGGCTTAGCTTACTCGTTAAGCAACGCCTCAATCCCCTTCCGAAACTTCGCCCCTTCCTTCAGGTTGCGCAGCCCGTACTTAACGAACGCTTGCATATAGCCCATTTTCTTACCGCAGTCGTAGCTATCGCCTGTCATCAGCATGGCGTCAACAGACTGTTTTTTCGCCAGTTCTGCAATTGCATCCGTCAACTGGATGCGGCCCCAGGCGCCGGGTTCTGTTCTTTCCAGTTCTGCCCAGATATCTGCCGACAACACATAGCGACCTACCGCCATCAGATCTGAGTCCAGCGTCTGCGGTTGATCCGGCTTTTCAATAAACTCAACAATACGGCTGACTTTCCCCTCATTATCCAGAGGTTCTTTAGTCTGGATAACGGAATACTCTGAAAGGTCGCCTTTCATGCGTTTTGCCAGCACCTGGCTGCGCCCCGTTTCGTTGAAACGCGCTACCATTGCCGCAAGATTATAGCGAAGCGGATCGGCCGTCGCGTCATCAATGATGATATCAGGCAGCACCACCACAAACGGGTTGTCGCCAATCACAGGACGTGCGCATAAAATGGAATGCCCAAGACCCAGCGGTTGAGCCTGGCGAACGTTCATAATCGTCACGCCTGGTGGGCAAATGGACTGCACTTCCGCCAGCAACTGACGTTTCACGCGTTGCTCCAGAAGTGACTCTAATTCGTAGGAGGTGTCGAAGTGGTTCTCTACCGCATTTTTGGAAGCGTGAGTAACCAGAACGATTTCTTTGATCCCAGCAGCAACAATTTCGTCAACAATGTACTGTACCATCGGTTTGTCAACAATCGGCAGCATCTCTTTGGGGATTGCCTTGGTGGCAGGCAACATGTGCATACCCAGACCAGCTACCGGAATAACTGCTTTCAAATTAATCATTATTTCATCCACCTATAAAATGGTTGCTGAATTATAGCTCTTTAGCATGTTTTAGCCAGCATGAATTACATTATGGCGTTGGATGTGATGGTACGCCGCTTATCCGCAGATTGCAGTAGCCATAATCTTAAGTATGAGTAACTTTCGCCAGGAATGGTCGCAAAACTACCTCCCCCGCTCCGGCAACCTGAAATTGACCGCTTCCACATTCACCACCTTGTGGTTAATCCTGTCGATATCGACCGAGCTCTGCCCCTTCTCATTGACTGCATGAACGTTCGCCAGCGACAGCAAAGTGTCCTGTTTCGCCATAAACTTGCCGCGTATATCTTTACGCAGATCAAAGTGCATCTTCAGCGCGGGCCCTGTCGCAGACTCCTGCATTACCTTGATATTACGCAGGAAAAGATGCTGCGGCTGGTTGTGTAGTTCAAGCGTAGCGCGCTTCATCTCCAGATTGGTGATCGCCACAAAGGAGGTCGCATTCCCTGAAGAGATCTGAATGCCGCGCAGTTTATAGTCCAGGCGAGTGTTATCAAGATGAATATCATTTAATTTGAAGTTTTGCGGAATGGATAAATATTTGCCTTTGACGACGCCATAACCAATAAGCATCCCCGCACAATTCACCATATCGATATTATCAATCACGAAATTATCACATCCATAAATTGCTACCGTCGCATTATCAATACCCGCTTTCTTACTGAAATCAGGCGTGATATTCCGCGCTTTTACATTACGAATGATAAAGTGTTTTCCGTTCTCCACATGAACCAGTTGTCGGCAATCCGATCCGGTAATATTGGCCACGACAAAGTTCTTTACGGTTTGTTCTTCCGGGTAGGCATTATCGTAGGTGCTGCCCGCCAGTCCGATGCCAATCCCCCAATTGATTTTCCCGTTGGTGCAGTCGATGCGTTCTATAACATGGTCAGAGATCAGAATGTTACGATCGTTAATCGCCACGTTCCATTCGATGGCATCTCCTTGCAGATCGCTGAATCGGCCGTTGGTGATGCGCGCGCCGTCCACCTGGTTGTGGAATCCCTGCCGCAGAATGGCGTAATTTGCATGGCTGACCGTAATATCATCAATGGTGAGATTACGCATCACTCGCGGCTTTTTGCCGCCAATGTAGATCTGGGTAACGGGGCCGAACCCGCTCATGGCAATCCCCCTGATGGTGCAATCTGAACCGCGCACATCCAGGGTGATGTTGTGCAGGCTGCCGCCCTGCTCTCCTGTTACCTGGCAGCCATCCTGCAACACAAACCGACCGCGACCATTGCCGCTTAAGCGCCCACGCACATGCAGCGTTTTTCCTGCCGGGATAAAGATGCCGGTATTGACGTTCTCGCAGACCAGCCCCGCAGGAACAACAACCGTCTGCGCTTCGCTAAACGCCTGTTTAAACGAGGCTATCCAGTCTCGGGGGTTATAATCCTGAATATTGACGGTTTGCCGGGGTTCAAGCGCGCGGGCAAAGGGGGAATGGAGGACAGGAAGTGCGGCAAGCGCAGAGCCTGCCGTCAGGAAGGTGCGACGGGAGAGTTTATTCTCTGGCATACAACCTCGGTTTACATCGTTTGCAGCAGGCTGGCTAACTGTTGATTAATCACCTGCTGATTAAAATCAGCCTCAACTTTTTCACGGGCGCGTTGTACCACAGGCCGCAACGACTCGGTGTCAATGCGACTGAATGCCGCCAGTTGCTCCGCCAACGCCTCAGCATCATTTTCAGGCACCAGCCAGCCCGACTTGCCGGCATCCACCAGTTCAGGAATTCCGCTGTGAACGGTTGAAACCACCGGCAGCCCGACTGCCATCGCTTCCATCAGCGCCACCGGAATACCTTCCATATCGCCATCCGTACCGGTGATGGACGGCAGCAGAAACACATCCGCGTCATCCAGCATTTTTTTCACTTCATGGCTGGGCTTAAAGCCGGGCATCTCAATCACATCATCAAGCTGGTACTGCTCAATCAATGTGCGCAGGCGTCTCTCCCACGGCCCCATGCCCAGGATGCGATAACGGAACGCCACCCCCTGCGCTTTGAGCTGTCGGCAGGCCTCAATCGCTACGTGCAGTCCTTTCTTCTCGGTTAATCGCGCCACGGAGATAATCTCCAGCGGCGTACCCGGCGCTTTTACCGGACGGTGAGTAAAGCGCGTCATATCGACGCCCATCCGCGAGACCGCAATTTTCTCGGGCGGGCACCCCATCGTTTTAAGGCGTCCCGCCCATAATTCACTGATAGGCAGCATGAGATCGCCACGCTGGAACAGGCGTTGATATTCAGGCGTGTAGTGATTGAGCACATCGCGGTGCGATACATCAATACCGTGAAAAACGGTGGAGATTTTGCCTTTGATCACGCCAAGTTCCCGCAACTTCGCCGCCGTTACGCCCGCCGGGCCAAAATGGGCGATAAAAACATCCGCCTGGAACATTTTTGGCGTCAGCCCGCAGATTGCGGATAGAATCAGGTTGCGCGCTTCATCACCGTAACGTGAAACATTCAGCGCCTTCCAGGTTGATGCGCGCGTACCGCCACGCAAAGACGCAATGGCGCGATAGCGCAGCTTCGCCAGCTTGCCTTCCGGTTCATCCAGCAGCCAGTGCGTTTTTTCACCCAGGCGGTAGGTGTCATACGCCGCATGCGTGTTCTCAAGGTCGCCTTTATGCAACGCGACAATTTCCACCTCAAACCCCATATCGATAAACGCAGTGATCTGGTTCAGCACGAAGGTCTCTGACGACAGTGGGAACTTCAGTAAAAAGAAGCTGACCTTCATTTCCCCTCCCCGATACGGGTTAACACTGACTGCACCATGCGAAAGCCCTGTTCACGCTCGCGGTTTACGGCGTCCGCCAGTCGCGCGTTGAGCGCGGGCAACTGCCCCAGCGTATCGGCCACCATCGCTTCCAGGCTGCCGTCCAGCAAATGACGAATGTCGATCGCCATTTCAGGCAATCCCAGCTGTTGCATAATTCCGGCAGATTTGTGCTCATAATTAATGGCAATCGCAGGGGTCGCGAAATTCATGGAAATAATGGCGGAATGCAGGCGCGTGCCCACGGTCAGTTCACAGGCGCCGAGGATTTTCCCCATTTCAAGATCGTTGAGTTCGTCCATTACCACATGGTAACGATCCGGGTCGCTGACGTGCTGGCGCAGGTTTAACGCCACCATGCGATCGTCTTTGTTATAGCTGTCGATACCGGTACAGGTTGACAGCGCAATCACCTGATAGCCTTCCTCAAGGATACGGTTCACCACGCCAGCAAACGCCTTCTCGTAAGCCTGTTGGGTGGTTCCCAGACGCTTATCGAATGGCGCCAGTTCACGCAGCGTAATCGCAACCGTCTTTTGCTTTCCGGCAAGGGCTAACCAGTGCTGAACGGCATAACCCGGTTCAAAATCGTCATTGTGATGATCAACCAGCCAGGCGGTATCGACCCCCGCTTCAACTTTCGTCGTGGTGATATCGCTACGCTTCATCAGCTCCAGACTGACTGATTCACGCAGAATCAACGCATCACAGTGGCCAAAGACGTAATTCGCCAACGTGTTGAACTGCTCGTCCTGGAAGGGGCCGACGCTGTGACCAATCATATACAGCGGCTTCTTCGCCATAAAAGTACACAACGCATGTTCAAACTGCGGCACACCGTACAGATCGACAAAAAACGAGCCCCCGACCTGGATAATGGCGTCATAACCGGATAACAGACGCACGAAGTCGGTAAACCCCTGCGCAATGGCAATATTGCGCAGCTTGCCGGTATCGGTGACGCGGGAGAGCAGTACCTGATGCTGATAGCGGCGACGCAGCACTTTTTTCACGCGCCCCATCACGCCCGCCGCGTTATTGTGCTGTTTCATCTGCGAATAGAGCGGATCGCCCATCACCGGGCGATTCAATAACCAGGATGAGCTCACCGGATAGCGACTCATCACATCCACTTCTGCGTCAGGCTCAAGACGGTTAATGGCATCCAGCAGGCCGCGCAAAATTGCGCTGTCGCCACGGTTGCCGCAGGTGTGGTTGCCCAGGATCAGTAATTTCATATTTGCCCCTTAAAATCGTTGCCGGATGGCGGCTGTCGCCTTATCCGGCCTACAGCAAAATCAATTCATAGGCCGGATACGACGCGTAAACGTCGCCATCCGGCAAAAGTTATCCTGCGCGAAGCAGTGTTTTCATTTTTTCGCTACGGCAAAACTGGCGCTTCATCTCCACAACCAGCGGATGGCGCGAAAGCACAATCATCACGGCGAAGGCCAGCGCGCCCGCCACGATTTGCGTTGCCAGCAGTACGCTCAGCGGCAGATGTCCATTCAGCGCAATCCCCAACCCATAGCTCACCGCCAGGGTAGGTAAAGAGAGATAAAACGGTAGCCACAAACTAAGGATGTACTGGCGGTAACTCGACCCCAGCACCGGTTTAATCATGACGAAATAGCTCAGAACGGTATTGATGATCTGCACCAGCAGGAAGCCCAGCGTCACGCCTGTCGCCCCCGCCAGATGGCCGCCAACGATAATTGCCGGAATGAACAGAAAGGTTTTGAACACATTGAATTTGAAGCTGATATCGACGCGCGCTTTCGCCATCAGCAACGAACCAATCGGGTTGCCGACAGAGCGCAACAGCCCCACCACGCACAGCAGTTGCAGCACCGGAATGATGCTGTTCCACTTCTCGCCAAAAACCAGCGGTACAAAATTATTCGATACCACCATCAGACCGAGCAACGCGGGAAAATTAATAATCCCCACGACCGACAGCAGCTTGTAGAAGTTGACGCGCAGCTTCTCCGTATCATCCTGAATTTTGGCGAACGCCGGGAACAATACGCGGGTAATGATCGGGTTAAGCTTCATTGGCGGAACTACCGCCACGTTATAAGCAAGGTTGTATCCCCCGGCGACGCTCGCGCCGAGAATACGCGCCAGCACCAGCGTCGACAGGTTAGTATTGACGTAATTGATGATGCTATCCGCCGTCAGCCATGCGCCAAAGCGCAGGTTCGACGAAACAGACGCCAGCGAAAAATGCAGGCCGGGGCGGTAGATCTTCCGGCCAAAATAGCCGAACAGCAGCGTACGGACGGCGCTGTTGACCAGATAGCCGAGGATCGCCGTCATTGCCAGCGGCCAGAAATGGGCGCTGACCACGGTGAAGGTGAACCCCGCCAGCACCGAGCTGGTCTCGATCATGCCTATTTTGTTAAATTCCAGCTCCTTTTGCATCAACGCGCGAAACTGTTGCCCGTGAGGGATCACCACAAACGCCAGCGACAGGGTTTTAATCAGCGGCGCCAGATCGGGGTTATGCAGCACGTTGCCGATCGCGTCGCTAAGCAAAAACACCACAACGCACACCGCCAGCCCTAAGCCAACGTTCAGCCAGTACAGGGTGGTGAGTTCGAGGTGGCTTATCGTTTTACGCTGGATAATGGAGTTGGCAATACCGAAGTCCGACAGCGTATCGGCGAGGGCGATAATCACCAGCGACACGGTCAGCAGACCAAACTGGTGATTATCAATAATCCGCGCCAGCACGGTCATCTGAATCAGTCCCAGCCCGATGATGATAACCGTAGCGATCGCCGACCACTTCGCCCCACTGATGGTTTTTTCTCGTAAGCTCATGATCGTTCCTCAGTACGCCGCTTTATTCACAAAGCCTTTGAACACCGTCAGAAAAACAATCTTGATGTCAAACCACACGCTCCACTCACGGATGTACTCCAGATCAAACTCCACGCGCTTTTCCATTTTCTCCAGCGTGTCGGTCTCGCCGCGCCAGCCGTTGATCTGCGCCCACCCCGTAATGCCGGGTTTGACTTTATGGCGCAGCATGTAGCCTTCGATAAGCTGGCGATACTGCTCGTTATGCGCCACCGCGTGCGGACGCGGCCCGACGATAGACATGCCGCCGGTCAGAACGTTGATAAACTGCGGCAGTTCATCAAGCGAGGTACGGCGCAGAAAATTCCCCACGCGGGTTACACGCGGGTCGTTTTGCGTCGCCTGCGTCACCACTTTGTCGTTTTCCATCACCTTCATGGAGCGGAATTTCCACACTTTGATCGGCTTACCGTCCATGCCATAACGAGTCTGACGGAAAATAATCGGCCCTGGCGAACTGAATTTGACCGCCAGCGCAATGCAGCACAGCACCGGAGAGATCAGCAGCAGAATCAGCGACGCCAGCACGATATCTTCCGCGCGTTTCAGCAGACGATTGATCCCTGACAGCGGCGTGTCATACAGCGGCACGACCGGCACGCCGCTTACCTCTTCAATACGCGAGTGCAGAATATTGAAGGTAAAAACATCCGGGATGAGGATTACCGAGCAGGTAGTGTCCGCCAGAGCGCGCACCAGTTTTTTTACCTGCGCCCCGTCACTCATCGACATGGCGATATAGACGTTATGAATGCGTGAGGCTTTGGCATCCTCGACCAGTTGTTGCAGATTTCCGGCCCAGTCAGAAGAGACGCCGCCCGGTTTCGGATCGTAGTAAACGCCGACCACTTCAAAACCCAACCACGGCTCCTTGCGGAAGCTGTCCAGCAGCGACTGACCGGCAGGAAGATCCCCTGCCACCGCCACCCGGCGCGTGTTGTACCCACGGTTACGCAGCCATCCGGCTCCGTAGCGAATGAACGAGCGGCAGACCACCAGACCCACGCTGGAGAGCGCATACCACGCCAGCCAGACGGTAAGACGGTTATCGAAGTCGTTATTGAAGGCAATCAGGCCCGCGCTGAAGACCAGACTCAGCGTCCAGTTTTGCAGCAGTAGCGCCAGTTCCGTCGAAATCTTCACGCCGCGCCAGGAACGGTAAAAATCAGTTATGCCGCCCAGCATCTGAAAAACCACCAGCGTGATCAGCGCCACCAACAGATGCATATACAGGAAAGGCAATCCGCTCAGCTTGCAGACAACCCATAACCCGCCAAACATGATGGTGATATCCGAAAAGCGTTGCACCATAGAGATTAACGATGCATTGGTTTTGGCTCGCTCGCGCTTTTTTAGATTTGTCATCGTTGTTCCTGTTATTAGCCCCTTACCCGTCGCCGGGTAAGGGAAGAACCGACATTACTGATTCAGCAACGTCAGCAGGGTTCGCGTTCGCGCTTCCATCAGCGGAATGTCGCCGCGTGATTCCACGTTCAGCCGCACCACCGGTTCGGTATTGGAAGAACGCAGGTTGAAGCGCCAGTCGGCAAACGACATGCTGATGCCGTCAGTTCTGTCCACCGTCAGCGCTTCACGCGCAAAGTGTGCTTCCACCCGGCTGATGGCGGCCGCAGGCTCTGCCAGTTTGCTGTTGATTTCACCGCTGGCCGGGAACGCCGCCATCCGGTCACGCACCAGTTCCCCCAGCGACTGCCCTTTCAGACATACCAGCTCCGCCACCAGCAGCCACGGGATCATCCCGCTGTCGCAGTACGCAAAATCACGGAAGTAGTGATGGGCGCTCATTTCGCCGCCGTAGATAGCATCTTCATGGCGCATACGTTCTTTAATAAAGGCATGGCCGGTTTTCGACATCACCGGCGTGCCACCCGCCGCCGTCACCACATCAACGGTGTTCCAGGACAGACGCGGGTCGTGGATGATCTTCGCCCCCGGGTGTTTCTCCAGAAATGCCTCCGCCAGCAGGCCGACAATGTAGTAGCCCTCAATGAACTGCCCTTTCTCATCGAACAGGAAGCAGCGGTCGAAATCCCCGTCGAAGGCAATGCCCATATCTGCGCCGTGTTCAATAACGGCGTTGCGGGTGTCATCGCGACACTCCGGCAGCAGCGGATTAGGGATGCCGTTCGGGAAGTTGCCGTCCGGCGTGTTGTGGATTTTGATGAAGTCAACCGGCACACCCTGCGCCTTAAAGCGGGCTTCAATGGCATCCACCACCGGGCCTGCCGCGCCGTTGCCGGAGTTGATGACCAGCTTCAATGGCGTGAGATTGTTGACGTTGATGTAGCCGAACAGGTGGTCGATGTAGGCGTCACGCAGATTGATCTGCTTATAGCTGCCGCGTCTGGCTTCGTTGACCGGTGGAAAATCATTGGCTTCCGCCAGACGCTGCACGTCGCGCAGACCGGTGTCGCCGCTGATGGGGCGCGCGCCCTCGCGCACCAGTTTCATACCGTTGTAGTCCATCGGGTTATGGCTGGCGGTCACTTCAATACCGCCATCAACGCCCAGATGGAAGGTCGCAAAATAGATCTCTTCCGTGCCGGAAAGGCCGATATCCAGTACGTCAACGCCCGCATCCTGCAACCCTTTCGCCAGCGCCAGTTTCAGCGACTCGCTTGTCAGGCGCACATCGCCGCCCAGCACAATGGTTTTCGGTTGCAGGAACTCGCCGTAAGCGCGGCCAATACGCCACGCGATATCCTCATTCAACTCTTCGCCCAGCCTGCCGCGAATATCGTAGGCTTTAAAACAGGTTAATTTCGTCATGTTTTTACCCTTCTTCAGGCAACAGTTGGCCCTGACTCTCGTAAGAGCCTTTTTCAATTTTTGTTTTATTGCCCGGTGACGCTGCGCTTACCGGGACTACGGATCTGTAGGCCGGATAAGCAACGCGCCATCCGGCAACTTACCAGGCTTACACCCGCCCGTAGCGATCGGCGAAGCGCACCACGTCGTCCTCTTCAAGGTACGAACCGGAGCGAACTTCAATCAGGTCGAGCGGAATTTTTCCCGGATTCTCCAGGCAGTGGGTCGCCCCCAGAGGTATGTAGACAGACTCGTTTTCACCGAGCAGTTTGATTTCGCCGTTGATGGTGACTTTTGCCGTCCCTGCGACCACCACCCAGTGCTCCGCCCGATGGTGATGCATCTGCACGGAGAGCCCCTCGCCGGGTTTAACGGTAATACGTTTCACCTGATAACGGTCGCCAGCGTCGATGGAGTCGTATTTGCCCCACGGCCGGTAGACTTCACGGTGGATATGGTGCTCATGGCGACCGTCAGCTTTAATCTGCTCCACCACTTTTTTCACATCCTGCACCGCATTGCGATCGGCAATCAGCACCGCATCTTTGGTCTGTACAACCACCAGGTCTTTCACCCCGACGGTCGTCACCAGGCCCGACTCCGCATAAACGTAGCTGTTTTCCGTTTTATGGCTAATGACGTCGCCGTGATGCACGTTTCCCTCGGCGGTGTGCGCGCTGATTTCCCACAGTGAAGACCAGGAACCCACGTCGCTCCAGCCGGCATCCATCGGCATAACCACCGCATCCGCCGTGCGCTCCATCACCGCGTAGTCCACCGACTCTTCCGGGCAGGCGAGGAACGCCTCTTCATCCACACGGATAAAGTCGAGGTCGGGGTCAACGATGCTCATCGCGTTTTCGCAGGCGTCCAGAATATCGGGACGGTATTTTTTCAGTTCTTCCAGATAACGCCCGGCGCGGAACAGGAACATCCCGCTGTTCCAGTAGTAGTCGCCGCTCGCCACGTAAGCCTGCGCGGTTTCAAGATTGGGTTTTTCGACAAACTGCGCGACGTCAAAAGCAACCGCGTCTTGCTCGCCGGGAGAGACATCGCCGCGACGAATGTAGCCATAGCCGGTTTCCGGTAGATCCGGCACGATGCCGAACGTGACCAGCTTACCCGCTTCGGCATACGGAATGGCGTTACGCACCGCGTCGCGAAACGCTCCTTCATCAGCAATGACGTGATCGGCCGCCAGTACCAGCATCAGCGGATCGCCTTCCGGGCTGTGGCGTTTCGCCGCCAGCGCCGCCAGCGCAATCGCTGGCGCGGTATTGCGCCCGGCAGGTTCGAGAATAATGTTCTCCGTCAGTTTGTTTAGCTGGCGCAACTGTTCGGCGACAATAAAGCGGTGCTGCTCATTGCAGATCACCACCGGGCTTTCGCACTCCACGCCGTTCAGACGACAAATAGTCGTTTGCAGCATGGTGAGATCGCCCTTCAGGCAGAGAAACTGTTTTGGATAAAGTACACGAGAAAGCGGCCATAAACGGCTACCCGAGCCACCCGCCATCACGACCGGATAAAGTTTACGTTGACCCATGATTTATCCCCGAATATCTGTAATAAATTGACGTAACACGTTCTCTTTATCGAGCGTGCGTTCGGCATATTCGCATGCCACCGTGTTGTTCTCAGGCATGGCAAGCGCCTGGGTAATCCCCGTCACCAGCGCGTCGACCGACTCCGGCTCCACGCAAACGGCAATGCCGGGATAGTCGCGACAAAGCTGACCGAGTTCGGTTTTCGGTTCAGCGGTAATCACCGCGTTGCCGCCCACCGCCAGAATATTGGTCAGTTTCGACGGCAAAACAGCATCCGCCGCGCCGCGCTTTTGCACCACCAGATGGCAATCGCCCATCTTCAGCAGCGCAGGTAAGGTTTCATAAGGCTGAAGCGGGTAAAATTTGACGTTATCCAGGCCGCGCTCACGGGCCATTTTTTCCAGCCGCGCTTTGCCGCCGCCCTGCCCGACAATGACAAACAACCAGGGGCGATCGGTAAGACGCTCAGCGGCGTCGATCACGTTTTCAAGCCCTTGTTTTTCACCGATATTGCCGGAGTACAGAATGATTTTCTTATCATCCGGCACCCCCAACGTCTGGCGTAAGCGGGCCGCATCGCTAGCGGTCACGTCGCGAAAACGCGCCACTTCCGACCAGTTAGGGAAGAAAATCACCTTGTCTGCCGCGACCCCTTTCTCCTGCGCTTTATTCATCATTGAACGGGAGATGGTGGAGACGTTATCAACGTTGTGCAGACCGCTGCGCTCGAACGCGGCGGCCAGTCGGGCAACCTTACCGCTCTTGCCTTGCCCGGCCAGCCCCAGACCGAGCATCGCATCCACCTCGTAGTCCTGAATATGCAGCAACGTGCGCGCGCCGGAGAGTTTCGCCAGCAAACGCATACCCGGCGTGCAAAACAGCGTCGGCACCACGCCGATAATCCGATCCGGCTTCCAGCGTCGCTGCGCCATCAGCGGGAAGAAACTGCTCAGGGCGAAACTGCCCAGGTGCAGCAAGCGTTTCAGCGTCGATGGCTGCGTCGGAACATATAACGGGCAGCGCCAGACGGTAGCCGCCCCCTCTTCCCGGCGATAGCGCCAGGAGGAATACTGCTCGCCCACTTTCCACTGCGGGTAATAAGGCGGCGCGGTGATCACCCGAACCTCATGCCCTTCACGCGCCATCCACTCCACCATCTCGCCGGTGTATTTACCGATGCCGGTTAGCTCCGGCGAGTAGTTGATGCCGTACACAAGGATTCTCATACGCTTCATCCTTCAACCTGACTCTGCGTTGGCTGCATCTGCTCACCCCTGCCGCCTTGATTCAGGCTGAATGATTTCGTGTAACATCCAGGCACCCCGGACTGACGATCCGCGAGGAAGTACGCCCGACTGTTGTCGTGAACGCTGGCGCTTGCCAGAAGCCGCTCAGGCGTCTGCCAGCGATAATCTTCATGTTGTTCATCAGGCAGATGCAGATCCGCCTGATTCACCTTCAGGCGAAAACCAAGCACAACGTAATGAGTGGTAAAGTCTTCGCCGGAGAAGTTATCGTCATAGAAGTGCTGCCAGACGCCATAAAACGCGCCTGCGGACAGCGGTAAACGCAGCCCCAGTTCCGCCTGAGTGAGACGCTCAAACGCTTTTTCCAGCGTCTCATCCTTCTGCACGCGCCCGCCCGGTACGAACCAGTAACCCTGCGCAGGGCGATTGGTGCGCTTGCCCAGCAGAAATTCGCCGCGCTCATTCTCCACGATCAAATCAATGGAGATCAGCGGCGTAGAGCGCACGACGGTAGCGAAATCTTCCTGACGTAAAAACATGTTTACCCCCGGAACCGGTGCTGGTTCTCAAGGAACCACTGGTAAGTGCTGGCAAGCCCGGCCTCCAGCGACACCTCGTGATACCAGCCAAGCTGATGCAGGCGCGTTACGTCGAGCAGTTTGCGCGGCGCACCGTCCGGTTTCGTGGCGTCAAACACCACCCGCCCTTTGTAGCCCACGACCTGAGCGATCGTTTGCGCCAGCTCCCGAATGGTGCAATCAACACCAGTACCGACGTTGATGTGCGAGAGCATCGGCTGCGTGTTCTCCTGCCACACTTCGCGATCCAGCTCCATCACATGGATGCTGGCAGCGGCCATATCATCCACATGCAGGAACTCGCGCATCGGTGTCCCGCTGCCCCATACCACTACATCCGGCGCGTTCTGTTCGGTCGCTTCATGGAAGCGACGCAGCAGCGCGGGAATGACGTGCGAATTACTCGGGTGGAAGTTGTCATGCGGCCCGTACAGGTTGGTCGGCATAACCGAGCGGTAATCGCGGTCAAACTGGCGATTCCAGGACTCGCACAGTTTGATCCCGGCAATTTTGGCGATGGCATACGGCTCGTTGGTTGGTTCAAGCGACCCTTGCAGCAGTTCGCTTTCCGCCATCGGCTGTTTTGCCAGTTTGGGGTAAATACAGGAGGAACCGAGGAACAACAGCTTGTTCACGTTGTGCAGATGCGCGGCGTGAATGATGTTGCTCTCAATCATCATGTTCTCGTAGATGAAATCGGCCGGGTACGTATTGTTGGCGACAATACCGCCCACCTTCGCCGCCGCCAGATAAACCTGGTCAATGCGTTCTTCAGCGAAGAATGCCTGTACCGCCCGGCTGTCCAGCAAATTCAGCTCGTCGCGGGTGCGAAGCACCAGCTCCACATCCTCGCGCTGCGCCAGCTGTCTTACGATGGCGGAACCCACCATCCCGCGATGGCCCGCCACAAAAATACGTTGTTTCATCATCCTCAGGACTCCAGCGCGATGGCAACCTCGTAGCCATGAGATTTCAGCAAGGAATGTTTCTTCGCCGCTTCCAGGTCTTTCGCAACCATTTCAGACACCATCTCCTGGAGTGTGATCTCCGGTTTCCAGCCCAGCTTCTCGTGCGCTTTTGACGGGTCGCCCAGCAGGGTTTCCACTTCCGCAGGACGGAAGTAGCGCGGGTCAACGGCGATAATCACATCACCCGGCTTCACGCCCGGCGCGTCATGACCGGTGACAGAAACGACAATCCCTTTCTCTTCCACGCCTTCCCCTTCAAAGCGCAGTTTGATCCCCAGCTGTGCCGCCGCCATTTCGACAAACTGGCGCACGGAGTACTGCACGCCGGTCGCGATCACGAAATCTTCCGGCGTCTCTTGTTGCAGCATCATCCACTGCATCTTGACGTAGTCTTTGGCATGACCCCAGTCACGCAGGGAATCCATGTTGCCGAGGAACAGGCAGGACTCCAGCCCCTGAGCGATATTGGCAATCGCGCGGGTGATTTTGCGGGTCACGAAGGTTTCACCGCGACGCGGAGATTCATGGTTGAACAGAATGCCGTTACAGGCGTAGATGCCGTAGGATTCGCGGTAGTTAACGGTGATCCAGTAGGCGTACAGTTTGGCGACGGCATACGGAGAGCGCGGATAGAACGGCGTGGTCTCTTTTTGCGGAATTTCCTGCACCAGACCGTACAGCTCAGAGGTGGAGGCCTGATAGAAACGGGTTTTCTTTTCCAGGCCCAGGAAGCGGATCGCCTCCAGCAGACGCAGCGTACCCAGCGCATCTACGTCGGCGGTGTATTCCGGGGACTCAAACGAAACCGCAACGTGGCTCATTGCCCCCAGGTTGTAGACTTCATCCGGCTGCACTTCCTGCAAAATGCGGGTCAGGTTGGATGAGTCGGTCAGATCACCGTAGTGCAGGTGGAATTTCGGGTTGCTGGCATGCGGGTCCTGATAGATATGATCCACGCGTTCGGTATTGAACGAAGACGCGCGACGCTTGATACCATGAACCTCGTAACCTTTCTCCAGCAGAAGTTCCGCCAGGTAAGAACCATCCTGCCCGGTTACGCCAGTAATGAGAGCGACTTTTGACATTTTATTTTCCTCAAATAGTCCCGTTAGGGAGTAACTTTCTCAACGCGCTCGCGCGTTACCACTGCGGGATTGCCACGGCAGATTGTGTTTGCCGGTAGCGATTTAAAAACACTGCTTCGCGCACCAACGACGGTGCCGTCGCCTATCGTTACGCCGGGAGCGACAAAGACATCCGTCGCCAGCCAGCATTTCTCGCCAATCACAATTGGCGTGGCGTTAATATCAAAATGGGCGCTGGCATAATCATGACTGCCGGTACATAAATAGCTTTTCTGCGAAATAACAGAGTGTGCGCCAATCGTAATGTCACCCAGCGTATATAAAACGGCGTCATCGCCGACCCAGGCGTAATCACCTAACGTCAATTTCCACGGATACGTAATTTTTACAGAAGGTCGGATGACTGCGTTTTTTCCTATTTTTGCGCCAAACATCCGTAATAAAAATGCGCGCCAGCGATACATCACCTGCGGCGACCAGCTAAATAACGTCGCCTGCACCGCCCACCATAATTGCACTTTTATTGCATTGCCGCCCCGGAACCCTTTCGGCACCGAGAAGCCGCTTAAATCCTGCATCATTTTTCCTTATATTCAGGCTTTGTTATATAAGGCTTTTGCTTTGCCTGTCGTTTTCAGACGTAGTAAATAAGATAATTCCGCCCAGAATCCGGGTACGCGTAATATTTTACGCTGCACGTTTTTTGCATCCCGGCATAATTCCAGATTATTTGAGGTTGACACGCCGCCCATAGAAAATTCAGACACCAACCCTTTGATTCGACGGAAAGGATAGCCTGATTTATAAAGACTGGCTGCCAGCGCGTAATCAGATGACACCTTATATTGCAGATCGTATGGATGTTTTTTCAGCCCTGCGGTCGGGAAGAAAATAGCCTGATGGCTGGCGGGTAAGCTGTGGTAGATATACCAGCCATGTTTGGCGCTTCGTCGGGTTTTATTTCCTTCACCAAAATCCAGCAACGCGTCACCAATGTACATCGCGTCATCATTTTTTCGCCCCAGTTGACGGACAAAATCGGTGACATCTTCATGAAACACATCGCCGGAATTGAGGAAAAGAGTATAGCGCCCTTGCGCCATCGCAATGCCTTTGTTCATCGCGTCGTAAATGCCGCGATCTTTTTCACTCACGAAGCGTAAGTTAAACTCACCGTTGAGTTTTTCCAGAAACTGGGCGGTGCCGTCATCCGAACCGCCGTCCACGACAATCCATTCAAAGGTCAGGCTGGGATCGCGCGCCAGGTTGCGCAGCGAGCGCCAGGTGTTTACCACGCCGTCGTAATTACGAAAGGCGACAGTAACGACGCTAAGTAACATAAAACCACCTCGTCATGAATTCGTAATATTTAGCGCTTTGCGCAAAATAAAAGGACAAACGATTAAAAATGCATATTCCGGGCTAAATATCGAACCGGTAAAAAACAACGATACCGGCGTAAAGAGATAAAGCTGCACCCGAAAATTCTGATTATCGCCAAACGCATTCAGCGTCATTTTTAAGATTTTCCACATGTACCATGCGGTCAATAACACCGCGAACCATGAGAAATAAATAATCAGCAGATACAGGCCATTGTCTATTGTTTTCCCGACATCCGCACCGTTAAAAATTCCGAATGATGCGACATATTCATAAAGTGAGCCAAATCTGACTACGCCATCAATATGGGTCAACGAATAACCGACCATCACTAATGGCCCAACGATACGATAATACGATGACGAACCTTCCGTTCCTAAATCTCCAAGACGTTCAGCGATATAAGGAAACGCAAAAACCACACCGACTAAAAATACGCCCAACGAAATAATCGCCAGTGGCAATTTTTTCCTTATCGCATCCTTATTCAGATACTGAAATGCCCACTCCAGTAAGTAAAACAGGATAAAGGTCATTACCCCTGAAAATGATCCTGATAATATTATCCCTGCCAGAATCATAGCATCGGTCTTAGGGGTTTTGATACCAAACTGTTTGATGCTGAGCCAAATTGAGATTAACGCCAGAGCAAAAAACGCCGGTTCAAAATAGAGCGCAGTGGTTCGCTTACCGCCAAATTTAATAAAATTCAGCACATAGCTATTACTGTAAATAAGATATTTCGAAATTCCTTCCATTAAGCTGCTGCCGCCGGTAAGAATGATCTGCGCCATCTCAACTGCCGCCAGCGCCACCACAAACGCCACCACCATATAGAAAAAACGTAATATCTTGCGGTAGTTATGCGGGGAAACGGTTTTAAAGCGAATACTCCACACCATGCCGATAATGATGACGATGTAAACAAACAGCATCGTCGAGGTGACATATTTGCTGGCATCCAGCGACTGACCGAACAGGTAGTTAAACGCCGTCAGCCCTGCCCCCACGCCCAGCGCAATCATCAATTTTTTAATGCTGATGCGCTCAATGAACAACAACAGCAAAACGGGTAAAAAGGTGACGATGGTGATGGGGAAGCTTTCGCCCAGTTGGGCAATTTTGACGTTGACCAGCAGGTAGATCAGCGGCAGCAGCAGGTAACTACAGATTCTGATAGAACGAGACATACTCCTCCAGCATCTGTTGTCCGCTGTATGCGGTGCGGCTACGCTTGCAAAAGACCTCCAGCGAGGCGCCAAATACGGCCTGAGCAATGTCGGATTTGCTCATCTGCACCAGGTTAAGCACCTCATCTTCACTGAACGTTCGCCCGCCCGATTTTGCCAGTACCTCCTGCGCCGCGTCGCTGTGCGTGGCGATCACCGGCACGCCGATAGATAACGCTTCACACAATATCAGCGGGTAATTATCGACCCGGGAGCTGAACACCAGCGCATCCATCTGGTTAAGGGCGCTCATCAGCTTGCGTTTATCGGTTTCAAAGCCGTGATTCACCACGTTCTCACCGTCGAAGGGGGAAAACTTACCGAAGGTGTGCAGCTCAATGTTGTTGCCTGCCGCCATCATGTCGCGCACCAGTTGCTGGTTTGTTTTGCCGTCATAGCGCAGATCGTGCGCCACCACGGCAATTTTCGGTTTGCCCTGGCGCTCGCTCACCGGCGACAGTTCGGACAGAATCGCTTCGGTCGCCACATCAATGCCATTATTGATAATGCGACAACGCCCTGCCCCGTACAGGCTGTTAAACGCCTCCGCCACATGCTGGCTGGGCGAGATAAACTGACAGCCCAGCGAGAGCATCTGCTGAAACAGCTGCCGCTTGCCCACCACCAGCTGGTGCGCTCTGTCCACTTTTACCGGCGGATAATTGGTCAGCGTCGGGCATTTCTGACAGCCGCTTTTCCAGCCTTCACAACCGTCGGTAAAGGCACAGCGTCCGGTCACGCTCCAGTGATCGTGCAGCGTCCAGACCAGCCTCACGTCCGGCTTGTGGTTTTTCACCTTCTCGCAGAAAGCGACAACCTCCGCCAGATTCAGCCAGTAGCTGTGCAGCACATGAAAATGCAGCACCAGCGGGCCGGGTGTCCGGGTCACTTTGCGGTACAGATTATCGAGATTACCAAAGAGGTCGCGGTTAAACAGACGAAACAGCGCGATATTGGCGACCGATGTCAGACGCGGCGTCTGTTTAATCACATGCGGGTAGTTGCTGTGGCTGACGCTTTTCTTCCCGCCTTTGCCATAGCCATAGACAAAGTGCGAGGTCAGGCCTTTTTGTAGCGCGCGCAGGTGCAGGTCTAATGCCACGCCCGCCGCGCCGCCTTCCGCCAGTCGAACATTAAATTGCAGAATATTCATTTAATTACCTTCACTCGCGCCTTCTCTCCCACTACCAGCGCGTTATCGGGAACCGTGTCGAGCACCACGCTGCCCGCCCCGATAGTCACGTTATTGCCGATGGTGATATCCCCCAGCAAAATGACGTTAGCGCCCAGCTCAACGCCGTTACCAATGACCGGGCACGCCAGGCTGTCGCCGCCCCGGTTGCCGATGGTGACGCCATGACGCACGGTGAAGTCGTCGCCCGCGACAACATGCTTATTGATCACGACGGCATAACCGTGATGGATGGTGAAGCGTCGGCCGATGGTTGCGGCGGCCTGAATTTCGTAACCAAACAGGCATTCGGTCATCAGGCGGTACAGCACCAGCACCGGCACGGCCCACAGGTTATTCAGCACATTTTTTTTGCGCCAGACGGAACAAAAATGGGCGACGCGGTAGGCCAGCACCATGCAGCACGGGCGCAGACTCCAGCTGTTTGCGCGTAGATCCTCCAGCATCCTTAACGCCCCCGCAGTCCGTCAGCCAGGCGTTTGCCGTTACGCACAGAAAACAGCGTCAGCAACGTGCGCCAGGTCATTCGCTTATTGCGGATCTGGTACAGCGTAAACAGCTGATACTTTTTGCTGGCGCGGTCGAATTTGTCTTTATGCTTGCGGTAGAAATGGAAGTAGCCGGAGAACTTTTTCGGCGAGGAGGTGATCTGCATTTCACCGTGATTGATGTGCAGAATCTGCGTCGCCTCTTCTACTTTCCACGGTTCGCCGTACTCAACCACCATACGCAGGAAAATATCGTAGTCCTGCGCGGCTTTCAGTTCGGTATCAAACAGGCACTCTTTAAAACGCCAGGCCCAGGTAAAGACCTGATTGCCAATGATATTGCGTTTATAAAAAAGACGGCGTGAGTAAGGCGACTTCGGGTACAGCGGCAGACTGGCCGGCTGCGAGTAAACCTCGCCTTCACAGACATAGTCATTGGCGTATAAAAACGCGTGCGTTACCAGCTGATGCTTATGTTCAAGGAACACGCTCAGACGGTTCGGCGTCCATTCATCATCATCATCGATCCCGGTGATGTACTGCCCTTTCGCCTGCATAATGGCCTGATTACGCACCGCGCAGGCGCCGGAATTGATCGCATTGTGGGTGTAGCGCACGCGCGGGTCGTTTAACCCTTCAACAAACTGCTGCAACTGCTCATACGATGAGGAGCAGTCATCCACAATGATCATTTCCCAGTGGGTATAGTCCTGGCGCAGCACCGATTTAATCGCGCGAATCGCCAGTTGCTGCCGATTCCAGGTTGGCATGTAGATCGAAATCAGTGGGTTGTCTATTGTCATTCTCATTCCCCGGATAGTGTCGGATGGCGGCGTAAACACCTTATCCGGCCTACAGTCACCAGCAATTTTGTCGGCCCTGTAGGCCTGATAAGCGCAGCGTCATCAGGCGACTTATTATTTTGAATCCGACTTGTATTCGTACTCGTAGTAACCGTAATCCTGATAACCGGTCGCCCGTCGGAAGATGGAGTTGAGGATTACGCCTTTTACCGGAATGCCGTTCTGCTCAAAGCGGCTCAGGCTGGTTTCCACCTCTTTTAATGTGTTAACGGCGTAACGCGCCACCATCAGCGTGGTGCCGACATGCCGTCCGACGATTGCCGCATCGGTCACCGCCAGAATCGGCGGCGTATCGATTAAGACCAGGTCATAGTGCGCGCTGGCCCAGGCAATCAGTTCGCCAAAGCGCTCGCTCATCAGCAGTTCCGACGGGTTAGGCGGCACCTGTCCGCGCGGCACCAGATCGAAATGCGGGATGGAGGTGGGTTTGGCGCAGGAGGCGATATCCCCTTTGCCCACCAGAATGTCTGACAGACCATTCACGTTGTTGGTGCCCAGCAGCTCGTGGGTATAGCCTTTACGCATATCGCAGTCGATCAGCAGCACGCGTTTGTTGGTCTGGCTGATGACCGCCGCCAGGTTGGCGCAGACAAAGGTTTTGCCGATAGACGGGCTAACCCCGGTCAACATCAGCACATTGTTTTGCGCCTGCATCATGGCGAAATGCAGACTGGTACGCAGGCTACGCACCGCCTCAATCGCCAGATCGGTTGGATTCCCCACCGCCAGCAACTGGCTCTGTTTGTAGCGCTTAACGCCCTTAATCGTTTTGACGTTATCGCGCGCTTTCTGCCACTCCGACAGCGGAATGCTGGCATAGACGCTGATGCCGTGTTCTTCGAGCACCTGCGGACTTTCAATCCCACGGTTAAACAGCGAACGCAGCAACACGCCGACGATAGAGAGCATCAGGCCAAGAATAATGCTGCCAAGAATAATCAGCGCTTTTTTCGGCTTCAGCACGCCCGGCTGGGCAATCGCCGGGTCAACAATACGCACATCCCCGACGGTACTGGCCTCGGTGATCTTCAGCTCCTGCTGCTTGTTCAGCAGTTGCATATAAACCTGCTGACCGGATTCGACGTCGCGCGTCAGACGCACAATTTCCTGCTGCGTTTTCGGCATTGCCGTCACCCGCCCGTTCAGTTTGGCTTTTTCGTCTTCCAGCGCTTTACGTTTTTCCAGCAGCGTGCGGTAAGCCGGATGCGCTTTAGTAAACAGCTTGGAGATTTCCGCCTCTTTGAAGGTCAGTTCGTTAAGCTGAGCGTCGATATTCACCATCGAATCCAGCACCGCCTTGGCCTCCAGCGGTAAGTCCACGGAGTCTTTATCCTGACGGAAGGCGTTGAGTTTGTTTTCCGCGACGTCCAGGCGACTGCGCACTTCCGGCAACTGTTTCGCCAGGAACGCCAGGCTTTTCGCCGCTTCCGCAGATTTCCGCTCAACGTTCTGTTCGAGATAGTTGCGGGTGATGCTGTTGAGAATATCGCGGATCTGATCCTTGTCTTCACCGGTGAAGGCCAGGCTCAATACGCCGGTATCTTTGCCGTTTTCCGTCACGGTCAGGTTGTTTTGCAAATTGTTGATCATCCCAAGCGTGGAGAATTTAGTGACGGTAAATTCACTGTCCGGGCGGGCATGGATAGCGCTCACCATCATCGTCACGCCGTCTTTACTCAGCAGTTGCCCGGCCTGACCGCGCGCGCTAAAGCCGCCGTCGCTGGTCAGTTCGTAGGTTTTGTCACTCAGCACGTTAAGCGTGAAAACCTGCTCGCCCATCTCTTTTGGACGGGTGAACGTTGTCACTTTCACCGTCTCATTCTGCCGCCCCATCAGACGCTCCCAGCCTGCGCCAAACAGCGGGAAGGTGTTTTTGGTGACGGAGATATCCAGGTCGAGATCGTCAACGGTTTTCCCCAGAACCAGACGCGACTGAATCAGCTGAATTTCCGCTTCTGATGCCGGCGGTTTATTGGCCAGCGCAGAGCCAATATCCTGCACCAGCGAGTTACCGGTATTTTGCTCGATTTGTACCAGCGCGTCGGCGCTGTAAATCGGCGTGGCGAATAGCGTGTAAATCACGGCGCACAGCGCAAATACCGCCGTAATGCCAAGCACCCACCAGCGCGCTTCAATGACGGTTCCCACCAGGCGACCGATATCGATTTCATCACTGCCCGTTACCGGAGCGGCAAGCTGTTTTACTTTTTCTGTCATTGTTATACCTGCTCTGCGTTCAATGCCTGCGCCCATTGGCGAGCAGACCTTTCAAGTAATGTGTACACCGCTTCAAACGCCTCGCGACTTTTGCGATACGGATCGGGTATTTCACGCTCGCTATCCCAGTGGCCGAACAACATCACTTTCCCGCGCATCTCTGGCGCCATTTCGCACAGTCTGGCGATATGGCGTTTTTCCATCGCCAGAATCAGGTCATAATCCCGGCACATACGCCCGGAGATCTGGCGGGCGCAATGACCTTCAAGAGAGAGGTTATGCGCCGCCGCCACGCTGACCGCCGACCGGTCGGCGCCCCTTCCCACCAGCGCGCCCAGCCCGGCGGACTCCACCGTTAACGACGGGTGATAACTTTTCAGCAAGCGCTCTGCCGTCGGGGAACGGCAAATGTTCCCCACGCAAACAACTAAGATTTTGTTAAACATGACGTTTACCAGTTATGAATGTCGCTGGCCGTATCCGTCATATAACGGACACCGCTGATGGTCGGCAGCAACTGATTGATCAGACGGTTCCAGCGCGCAACCGGTGCGGTCGTGACGTACACCACATCGTAAGGTTGCAGTCGGAACTCCGTCGCCATCACCAGAGAGGTGGCATCAGACATATCAAGCTGATAAATATTGGCGATCTTGCCATTGCGTCCGCCCTCGCCTTTCAGCGGTCGAATCACGAAGATGCCGCTGGCATTGGAGGTGGTCAGGTCGATACCTTCCGCCGTACCCAATGCTTCGGTGAGCGTCATACCGCTGAAGTCCATTTTGAGGGTGCTCTGTTTCTTCACTTCACCCATCACGAAGACTTTCAGATCGTCATTACGCGGTACAAACAGGATGTCGCCGGGGTAGAGCAACCGGTTCTGGCTGAGATCGCCGTTTTGCATCAGCGCCTGCAAAGAAATTCGCTGCTCCTGGCCATTGTGCGTCAGCACGACGTTGCGCCAGTCGGCGTTTTCGGTCAGGCCGCCGGCGGCGTTGATGGCATCAAGAACGGTGAGCGGCACGTTGGTGATCGCCTGCTGGCCGGATTTATTCACCTGCCCGGAAACATACGCCTTCTGCGAGCGGAAAGCGGCGATATTAACGTCCACCTGCGGGTCAGCAATGTACTTCGCTAAGCGCCCGGTAATATCACTGCGAATTTCACCCAGCGTTTTGCCCACCACAGTCACTTTGCCGATGTAGGGATAAAACATGGTGCCATCGGGTTGAACCCAGTTGCCGGTATCACTGGAGCTGCGGTACTGCCCGGCGGGCGTGGTCAGTTCCGGGTGATCCCAGACCGTCACATTCAAAACATCGCCTGGGCCGACGCGGTACTGGTAGCTTGAGATCTCCTGGTCCAGTGACATATTGGGCTGCGCCACATTTGGACGTGGTCGTAATTGCTCCACCAGACGCGGCGTCAACGGATAGACATTCACCATACGGTCGAGATCAAAGTCAGCGTCTTGCTGTTTGATCACGTCTTTACCCATCGTAGACATATTGCTGCCCGGAAGTACTGTGCAACCACTTATCAAGGTTACCGACACCAATAATGGCATCAATTTCATTTTGGATTTCATCATTGATTATTTATCACTTTGGCAGAGTAATTATCCCGTGCAATTTAAATAGCGACTTCGCCTGTACACATTTACATTGCAGTTAATTGAAAAGAAATTTAACTGGCATCAGTCCTAAAAAATTTGGATTCATCCGTAGGCTATTGACAGAATAATTCAGACTTGTCACCAGGTTATCAGACACGCTACCGCCCTTGGCTTTTTAGCTACCAATACACTGATTAATTTAGGTTTTTATAATCCTCTTTATTTCCTCTTCTTCGCGACAGAGAAACATCACAGGAAATAAGAAAGTTACTCAGTAATGGCCTGCTTGACGGCGACAGGATATTTTTGTTGCCCACCATTAATGCTGCAAGAATTGTTGCAGTTAACGTAATAGCAGGCAAGGTAACAAGCCTGTACTTCACCCTTTTTAAGATTAATATTAAGCGTGGCGAAATTATAATTTTAGGATTTTATTGATGTTGACAAATTCTATATTTAACGCCAAACCTGCGATATTTCCGAAATATGTCCACATTAAAAAAACCGTACCATATGGAAACTTTATGGTTATTTTTCCGCCACGTTTTCAGCATAAAAGCCTGATATAAAAGAAAGAGAAATGACGTTATGTCATTGCATTTTGCGCCAGCTTTATCCATGATCGAATTGTGACAACTGTCATATAACGAAAGGTATTATTCTCATTATGGAATGGATTGCCGATCCATCAATCTGGGCCGGACTCGTCACGCTTATCGTCATCGAGTTAGTCCTCGGCATTGATAACCTGGTCTTTATTGCCATCCTCGCTGAAAAACTGCCGCCTGCGCAGCGCGATCGTGCGCGCATTACCGGGCTGCTGTTAGCGATGATCATGCGCCTGCTGTTGCTGGCGTCTATATCGTGGCTGGTCACGCTGACGAAGCCTCTCTTTAGCATACGCGACCTGAGCTTCAGCGCCCGGGATCTGATTATGCTGTTTGGCGGTTTCTTCCTGCTCTTTAAAGCCACGATGGAGCTCAACGAGCGGCTGGAGGGGAAAGACAGCGATAACCCCACCCAACGCAAAGGGGCGAAATTCTGGGGCGTGGTGGCGCAAATTGTGGTGCTGGACGCCATCTTCTCCCTCGATTCGGTCATTACCGCCGTGGGGATGGTCGAACACCTTGCGGTGATGATGGCGGCGGTGATTATCGCCATCAGCCTGATGCTGCTGGCCAGTAAATCCCTGACCCGGTTTGTGAACAGCCACCCGACCATCGTGATCCTCTGCCTCAGCTTCCTGCTGATGATCGGCTTCAGCCTGGTAGCGGAAGGGTTTGGCTTCCATATTCCGAAAGGCTATCTGTACGCCGCGATCGGCTTCTCGGTGATGATTGAAGCGCTGAACCAGCTGGCGATCTTCAACCGTCGTCGCTTCTTATCCGCCAACCATACGTTGCGCCAGCGCACCACCGAAGCGGTGATGCGTTTGCTCAGCGGGAAAAAGGAGGATGCCGAGCTGGATGCTGACACCTCCGCCATGCTGGCGGATCATGACGACAACCAGATTTTCAACCCGCAAGAGCGGCAGATGATTGAGCGGGTGCTGAACCTCAACCAGCGCACCGTCAGCAGTATCATGACCTCGCGCCATGATATTGAGCACATCGATCTCGACGCGCCTGAAGAGGAAATTCGCGCCCTGCTGGAAAAAAACCAGCATACGCGTCTGGTAGTGACCGGAGAGGACGAACAGGAAGAGTTGCTTGGCGTGGTGCATGTCATCGACCTGCTACAGCAATCGCTGCGCGGCGATCCGCTCGATCTGCGGGCGTTGATCCGTCAACCGCTGGTGTTTCCTGAAACGCTGCCGCTGCTTCCGGCGCTGGAGCAGTTCCGTAACGCCCGTACGCATTTTGCTTTTGTCGTGGATGAGTTTGGTTCCGTTGAAGGGATCGTGACCCTGAGCGACGTCATGGAAACCATCGCCGGTAATCTGCCGAACGAAGTGGAAGAGATCGACGCCCGTCACGATATTCAGAAAAACCCGGACGGCTCCTGGACCGCCAACGGCCATATGCCGCTGGAAGATCTGGTGCAGTACGTTCCGCTGCCGCTGGATGAGAAACGCGAGTACCACACCATCGCGGGGTTGTTGATGGAATACCTGCAACGCGTGCCGAAAACCGGAGAAGAGGTTCAGGTGGGAGATTACCTGTTGAAAACCTTGCAGGTTGAGAGTCACCGCGTACAGAAAGTGCAGATTATTCCGTTACGTAGCGATGACGAGTTAGATTACGAGGTGTAAGGCTGAACGACATGCCGGGTGGCGACTGACGCCTTACCCGGCCTACGGTTGTGTCGTTGTAGGCCTGATAAGCGCAGCGCCATCAGGCGTAGGGTGTTGCCGGGTGGCGGCTGACGCCTTACCCGGCCTACACATGCTGTCTGTTTTCACAGCCGGCATTCAGATTCGCTTACAGCTTATCCAGCAGCTTCTTCACGTCTTTACCGTTGCGGGTCTCTTTATTACGATCCGCCCAGTCGCTCAGACGACGTTTTGCTTCATCCTGCAAATGCTTACGCAGAATCTGGTCAACCTGGAGATTGTAATTCAGCGCCTGCCACTTACCGTATACGCGCAGCGGAACCGGCGTCTCTTTCAGGAAATCAATCAGCTTGCTTTCACCTGTCCAGCCGCCCAGCACGCGCACGTTAAACTGCGTGTCGCAGGTCTGCTCAACAAGATTCAACGCGCCATTACCGGAAACCGCCAGTATTGCAGACTGCCCTTCCATGCTGCCCAGCGTGAGCTTACCGTTATCCAGCGCCAGGTCGGTGACAAAGCGATCCAGGCGGGTCGCGTTATCAAAATTCTGCTGCGATTGCTGCACATCGCCACCGCTACGCGTTACCGCCTGCTGCACCAGTTGCTGGAAGTTCATCCCTTCCATACGCGTGTCGCGCATTTCAACATGCGCCTGCCCTTGCCAGCTGTGACGAAACGCCTGGGCGTCAATATCCGCGCCGGAAAAATCACCCGCCAGCGACATTTTGCCGGTCAGCGCGATGGGATAGTCAAACGCGTTCAGAATCGTGCCAATTTCCACATCTTCAAGGCGCGGCTGGAACACGGCGCGCGGATTTGCCGCTCTCGCGTCCAGCGTACCGGGCAGAGAAATCTCACCGCCGTCGAGTTTCCCCTGCAACTCGACGATATTCAGCAAACCGGCCTGATTCGTCATTTTCGCCGACACGTCGGTAAACGCCATGCCACGCCACTGCGCGTTATCCGCCCGCAGAGAGAGGGCCGCAGAAAACCCTTTTAGCCCCTGATAAGCGGGTTCATCAACGCGGGACGCGATAACCGGCCGCGGCCGCGTCGACTGCTGCCCCGTTTGCGCCACGTTTTTGGATGTGCTTGCCACGTCATTTCGCGGAAGAAGGTTATCCAGATTCAGCTTGCCAAATTGCAGATCGATCGCCCATTCCGGCTCATCGCTCAGCGTCACCTGAGCCTGTCCGGTCAGGGTGCTGTCGTTGGCGGTTAAACTGAGCTGACTGAAAGAGAGCCTTTTTTGCCCTTCCTGCCACTGCGCCTGTAATTGCCCCTGGCCCTGAATACCCTGTTTCGGTAAATCGGCTCCCTGCAACTGCCAGTTGAGCTGCTCGATACCGGCCGTTAAGTTGTGCGGATAGTCAGACGCATCGACCGTTCCGTTGAAGGAGAGCGAGAGATCGCGCTGATCGCGGTTCACCCGCCCGGAAAAATCAAACGTCCCGCGATGCTGTTCATCCTGCTCCATTTGCAGGCGAATATCGCGAACCGTAATTTGCTCGTCGTCTTCATGCTGGAACACCAGCACGCTGTCAGCAACGCGTAAGCTGCTGATATCAAAAGACCAGCCACGGTCTTCCGGGACATCCGGCAGCGTATTGTCTTTTGGCGCAACAGGCGCGTCTTCCCGGCGCGCCGCTTCCGTCTGCGGCGTCAACTGGATGACCGCGCCTTTGAGCATCACCTGTTCAACCTTCAACTGATGACTAAGAAGCGGCCATAGCGCAACGTCCAGGCGCATATTGTCGGCCCGAACCAGGGGTTCGCTGGCGCCTTCCGCCGTCAGCGCCATCCGTCCAGAGAGGATGCTGAGTTGAGGCCATACGTGCCAGCGCAGAGGGCCATCCAGTTGCAGTTGATATCCGCTACGCGCAGCGACCTGCTGCACCATATACGCGCGGAAATCATTCGGATTCACCAACATCACCAACGCCGAGAAACCGGCCACCAGCACGACCAGGAGAATCATCAGCGTCGTCAGAAATCGTCTCATGCTATCCTCAGTGGAGCAGACTCAGTCTTTGTCAATCCGGCTGGCAACAGCGCCTTGCTGATCGCGGTATTTCGCATCCTGACGACGGTTATAAGGGCGTGCGGCAGGGCCGGAGAGCGGCTCAAAGCTCAGGGCGCCAATCAGCATTCCCGGACGCAGGGCCAGCGGTAATTTCCCGGAGTTGTAGAACTCCAGAACGATGCAACCGGACCAGCCGGGATCGATACGGTGCGCGGTAACGTGCACCATCAGCCCAAGACGCGCCAGCGAGGAACGGCCATCCAGCCACCCCACGAGATCCGGCGGCAGCGTGACGGACTCAAAGGTCACGGCCAGCGCCAGCTCGCCCGGATGAAGATAAAACGCGTCGCCTTCATCCAGCACGATTTCATCGCTCATCACGCGATCCAGCGCAGCGCTGACCTCATCCTTCGGGCCGCTTAAATCAATAAACGCAGCCGTGTGGCCACGAAATGTACGAAATTTATTGCCAAGGCGCACATCCACCGTCGCGCCATTAATACGCTCAACAGGAGGACGCGGGTTGATCGACAAGCGGCCTTCATCCAGCCAGGCTTCAATATCTCGGTCACACAAACGCATGGCACTTTCTCCTTTCGTGCATCAGGCCCTTAACGTTCAACGCGTCAAGGGCGAACCAGGTTATCACTGAACGGTACACAATTCGCTGGGCTTATTCAAAGAACTGACTGATTTTCGCTTTCAGAATATCAATCGCAATGCGGTTCTTACCGCCGCGCGGTACGATAATATCGGCGTATTGCTTGGAAGGTTCAATAAATTGCAGGAACATCGGGCGTACGGTTTTCTGGTACTGCGCCATCACCGAATCCATTGAACGCCCACGCTCGTTGACGTCGCGCTTAATACGGCGCATCAGGCAGATATCCAGCGGGGTATCGACAAAAATAGAGAAGTTCATCTCTTCACGCAAACGCGCGTCCGTCAGCAGCAAAATCCCTTCGAGAATAATGACTTTTTTGGGCTCGACGCGAACGGTTTCCTGCATGCGGGTATGTTCAACATAGCTGTATACGGGCAATTCAATCGCCGAACCGCGCTTGAGCGCTTGCAGATGCTGGAACAGCAAACTGTGATCCATCGCATTAGGATGGTCGTAGTTGGTTTTTACACGCTCTTCCATCGACAGATGGCTTTGATCTTTGTAATAGCTGTCTTCGGGAATAACGCCGATATGTTCATCACCCACTTGTTCACGCAATTCGCGATAAAGGGTACTGGCAATAAGACTCTTGCCGGAAGCCGATGCGCCAGCAATACCGATAATGACGCACTGATGAGACTGAACAGTCATAAATTTAGCGACCTGATTAACCTGGATGTTAGGGAGGGCGACGCCGAAGCGTCAAACGCGGCAATTATAGGGATTTCAGCGGCACGATACCAGTCGAGATAACAGAACGCTAAATTGCCGTCCATCTCTCCCTGTCGCAAATTAAAATGCTTATTTTTAAAGCAGCTGCCGGATTTATTCGTTTATGCCGGAATTAATCCCCCGGAGATGTCAAATTATGAGCCGCTGACGTATAAATCGTAAATTGTTTGTACTAGCATGATCCTGAATGAAAACTGACGCGTCCGGGCCCTCCGCGACGGCAAGGGCTATTCGGATAACGTGGTAATGAGTAAACAAACCCAACATGTTTTAGTTACCTTGCCTCACCCTCTACTGCGTCTCGTCAGTTTAGGTCTGCTCACCTTTATCTTTACACTCTTCTCGCTGGAACTGTCGCGTTTCGATACGCCGCTGGCGCCGCTGTGGTTCCCGACGTCAATCATGATGGTCGGTTTTTATCGCCACGCAGGACGGATGTGGCCGGGGATCGCACTGGTCTGTTCCCTCGGCAGCATAAGTGCGTCACTCGTTTTTTCTCCTGCCGGTTCGCTGAATTTTGGCTGGACGGCGATCAATATTATTGAAGCGGTGGTCGGCGCAATCCTGTTACGTAAGCTACTGCCCTGGTATAACCCCTTACAAAATCTGAATGACTGGCTCCGCCTGGCGACGGGCAGCGCGGTGATTCCACCGCTACTGGGAGGCGCGCTGCTCTGGCTGCTGATGCCCGAAGGGACGCCAGTAAAAACATTTTTGATTTGGATTCTGTCCGAGTCTATCGGCGCGCTGGCGCTGGTGCCATTAGGCTTGCTGTTTAAACCGCACTACCTGCTTCGCCATCGCGATCCCCGTTTACTGCTTGAAACGCTGCTTACGCTGACGATAACGCTGGGGCTAAGCTGGCTCTCTATGCTGTACGTTCCGTGGCCTTTCACCTGCATCATCGTTCTGCTGATGTGGAGCGCGATACGTCTGCCGCGTATGGAAGCGTTTCTGATCTTCCTCGCCACCGTCATGATGACGTCGCTGATGCTGGCATCCGACCCGGCACTGCTGTCAACGCCCAAAACATACGCCATGATGAACGTTCCCTGGCTGCCGCTTTTAATGATCCTGCTGCCCGTCAACATCATGACAATGGTGATGTACGCGTTTCGGGCGGAACAAAAAAATATCACGGAAAGCGAATTACGCTTTCGTAACGCGATGGAATATTCCGCGATCGGCATGGCGTTAGTGGGCACCGAAGGCCAATGGCTACAGGCCAACAAGGCATTGTGTCAGTTTCTTGGCTACAGCCAGGATGAACTGCGCGCCCTCACCTTTCAACAGCTCACCTGGCCTGAGGATCTGCATAACGACCTTGAACAGCTGAATATGCTGGTGCGCGGCGATATCAACAGCTATTCCATGGAGAAACGCTATTACACCCGCGACGGCGATGTGGTCTGGGCATTACTGGCCGTTTCACTGGTTCGCCATAGCGACAACACCCCGCTCTATTTCATTGCGCAAATTGAAGATATCAACGACCTGAAACATACCGAACGGGTAAACAAGCGCCTGATGGAGCGGATTACGCTGGCGAACGAAGCGGGCGGTATCGGCATCTGGGAATGGGAACTGCGGCCTGACGTGATCAGTTGGGATAAGCGCATGTTTGAGCTGTATGAGGTTCCGCCGCATATCAAACCCACCTGGCAACTCTGGCACGACTGCCTGTTGCCGGAAGACCGCGCGCCGACGGAAAAGATCATCCGCGAGTCTCTGGCGGCACGTCTCCCCTTTAAGCTCGAATTCAGGATTGGCGTAAAAGATGGCATCCGGCATATCCGCGCCCTGGCGAACCGGGTGCTGGATAAAGACGGCGACGTGGAACGTCTGCTTGGCATCAACATGGACATGACCGAAGTCAAGCAGCTTAACGAGGCGCTGTTTCAGGAAAAAGAGCGCCTGCACATTACGCTGGACTCCATCGGGGAAGCGGTTGTCTGTATTGACGTCGATATGAACGTAACCTTTATGAACCCTGTCGCCGAAAAGATGAGCGGCTGGCAGCAGGAGCATGCGATCGGCATCCCGCTGCTGACGGTATTGCGCATCACTTTTGGCGATAGCGGCCCGCTGATGGAAAATATCTATAGCGCGGATATGTCGCGTTCCGCCATTGAGCAGGATGTGGTGCTTCACTGTCGCAACGGCGGTCGCTACGACATTCATTACAGCATTACGCCGCTCAGTACGCTGGATGGCGGGAATATCGGCTCCGTACTGGTCATTCAGGACGTCACGGAATCGCGGAAAATGCTGCGCCAGCTCAGCTACAGCGCCTCTCATGACGCCCTCACCCACCTGGCTAACCGGGTCAGTTTTGAAGGCCATCTTAAAGAAATCCTGCTTACGGTACGCGATACGCGCCAGCATCATGCGCTGGTCTTTATTGATTTAGACCGCTTTAAAGCCGTTAACGACAGCGCTGGGCATGCCGCAGGCGATGCGCTGCTTCGCGAACTGGCCGCCTTAATGCTCAGTATGCTGCGTTCCAGCGATATGCTGGCCCGCCTGGGCGGGGACGAATTTGGCCTCCTGCTGCCGGATTGCAATATCGACAGCGCACGCTTTATTTCTACGCGGATCGTCAACGCGATTAATGAATACCGCTTTACGTGGGAAGACCGTGAACACCCCATTGGCGCCAGCGCCGGGATCACGCTAATCAATAACGCCAATCGCCGGGCGGCAGACGTGATGTCCCAGGCGGATATCGCCTGCTATGCCTCTAAAAACAACGGTCGGGGACGTGTCACCGTGTACGAAGCGCAGCAGGAACAGGCGCACAGCGAGCGGGAAGTTACGTCTCAGGATGAACAATGGCGCATAATCAAAGATAACCCTCTATTGATGATCGCCCGCGGGGTCGCGTCGCCGCGCATCCCTGAAACGTGCGGTTTTTGGCTGATCTCGCTGCGGCTGTGGACCAGCGACGGCGAAATCATGGAGGAGCAGGCATTCCGCGCAGGGCTAACCGATCCCGAACTCAGCCACGCTCTCGATCGTCGCGTGTTTCAGACATTTTTCCAGCACGCGGCATCCACCGTCGCCAGTAAGGGGGTGAGCATCGCCCTGCCGCTTTCCGCCGCCGGACTCAGCCGCGCAACATTCATTGATGAGCTGCTCGAACAGCTGGAGCGCAGCCCACTTCCGCCGCGCTTATTGCATCTGGTTATCCCCGCATATGTCCTGATGCAAGAGTCCGATAAGGCCATACCCGCGATACAGATACTGCGTCAGGCGGGCTGTCGCATTGTTCTCAGCCAGGTCAACCGTGACCTGGCGCTTTTCGATTGCTTAAGCGCCCACATGGCTGACTACCTGTTGCTTGATAGCGAACTCTGCGCCAGCCTTCACGGTAATTTAATGGATGAAATGCTGGTATCGATTATTCAGAGCCATGCGCAGCGGCTGGGCGTCAGAACCATTGCCGGCCCGGTACAAATGCCGCTGATCATGGATGCGCTTTCCGGTATTGGCATCGATCTGATTTACGGTGACGTCATTGCCGATGCCCAGCCGCTGGATCTGTTACTGAACACCAGTTATTTCGCCATCAACTGACGGCTGCCAGCCATCCGTATACCAGATATGCAGCAACGCGTAGGAGCGCCAGGGTTTCCAGCGCTCCGCATAACGGCGGATTTGCGCGGGCGTCATTCCCGAAAACCGCTGTTTAATCAGATAATCATCCGGCAAAAAGATATCTTTCGCCTGCCAGCCGCGCAGCGCGAAGTAGTTGGCCGTCCAGCGCCCAATCCCAGGAAAGGTTTGCAGGTTTTTCACCCCCAGCGCAATATCCGGCGGTGCGGACGTCTCTAACGTTCCATCCAGCGTCGCACGCGCCAGATGGATCAGCGCTTCCGCGCGTTTCAGCGGCATCCCCAATGCTTTAAGCGCGAATGGGTCCGCCGCCGCCAGCGTTTGCGGCGTGGGGAAACAGACATACTCCGGCGCGTCGGCAAGCACATCGCCATAACGACGGGCGACTTTCGCCGTCAGCTTTGCCGCCATCGCCACGCTGACCAGTTGCCCGAGTATCGCCCTTACGCCCTGTTCGAAGGCATCCACCGAGCCGGGCAGACGCAATCCCGGTCGCGCAGCCCCCAGACTGCCGAGCGCGTCGGCAATCTGATCGGGGTTACAGCGCAGATCGAACAGGCGTTCAATTTTTGCCAGACATTCTTCGGCGACGGGCAACAAGCCCGCGCTCAGGGTTACGCGCAGCGTATGCGTCTGGTGCTCCGGTACAACGGCGATCAGTCCCCGATGTTCTCCCGTCGCCAGACTGCGAACGTAACGCGCGGGTTCAACCGTTTCGACGCCGCTCACCGCACGCGCGGCGAGAAAACCCAACATCCAGGACCAGTCATAAGGCGGCTGCCAGCTTAGGATATACATTGCAACTCCTGTTTTTATTCTCCTTCAGCATAAACGCTATTCAAACGCCGCGCCTTGCTTTCATATTCCAGTTGTCGGGATTACAACATTTCGTTAAAGTCACGCCCCTTCTTCACTGGCATGGGGATTATTAAGGTGTTTATTGGTTTTGACTACGGCACGGCAAACTGTTCCGTTGCCGTCATGCGCGACGGGCAACCGCATCTGCTAAAAATGGAAAATAACAGCACGCTGTTGCCCTCAATGCTTTGCGCCCCGACGCGTGAAGCCGTCAGCGAGTGGCTGTACCGCCATCACGCGGTTCCGGCGACGGATGACGAAACGCAGGCGCTGTTGCGGCGCGCAATGCGCTACAACCGTGAAGAAGATATTGAGGTCGGCGCAGGCAGCGTGCAGTTCGGGCTGGCTTCGCTGAGCCACTACATTGACGACCCGGAAGAGGTTTACTTCGTTAAATCGCCAAAATCCTTCCTCGGCGCCAACGGCCTAAAACCGCAGCAGGTTGCGCTGTTTGAGGATCTGGTTTGCGCGATGATGTTGCACATCCGTCATATGGCGCAAACGCAGTTGCCGGAAAGCATCACGCAGGCGGTGATTGGTCGACCGATTAACTTTCAGGGGCTGGGGGGCGACGAAGCTAACCGCCAGGCGCAAGGCATTCTGGAGCGCGCGGCAAAACGCGCCGGTTTTCAGGATGTCGTCTTCCAGTTTGAACCGGTTGCGGCGGGTCTGGATTATGAAGCCACGTTGCAGGAAGAGAAGCGCGTACTGGTGGTGGATATTGGCGGCGGGACGACCGACTGTTCATTGCTGCTGATGGGGCCGCAGTGGCATCAGCGCGCTGACCGCGCCTCCAGCCTGCTCGGGCACAGCGGCTGTCGCGTGGGCGGTAACGACCTGGACATCGCGCTGGCGTTTAAACACCTGATGCCGTTGCTGGGCATGGGCGGCGAAACCGAAAAAGGCATCGCATTGCCGGTTCTGCCGTGGTGGAACGCTGTCGCGATCAATGATGTTCCCGCACAGAGCGATTTCTACAGCAGCGCCAACGGTCGCCTGCTCAACGAGCTGGTTCGGGACGCCCGCGATGCGGATAAAGTCGCGCTGCTGCTTAAAGTCTGGCGTCAGCGCCTCAGCTATCGTCTGGTACGCAGCGCGGAGGAGAGCAAAATCGCCCTGTCCGGGCAGCCCGATATCCTCACCACGCTGCCGTTTATCAGCGATGAGCTGGCGACGTCTGTCAGTCAGCAGGGGCTGGAAGCCGCGCTGAGCCAGCCGCTGGCGCGTATTCTGGAGCAGGTACAGCTGGCGCTGGACAATGCGCAGGAAAAACCGGATGTCATCTATCTGACCGGCGGCAGCGCACGCTCACCGCTGATCAAAAACGCGCTGGCGGAGCAGTTGCCGGGCATTCCGATTGCTGGCGGCGATGACTTCGGTTCCGTCACCGCCGGTCTTGCGCGATGGGCGGACGTCGTATTTCGTTAACCGCCTCGCAAGCTGAGCGGCTTGCAGATTGACATTATTTTTGCTGTGGCTTATTTTCAGGAGTGAGGGTTAGGGAGGGTTTCCCCTCCCCCTGGTGTCTTAGTCAGTCTGAAAGCTAATCACTAAGAGTATCACCAGTATGATGACGCACTTCATCATAACCCTTTCCTTATTTTAGCCCCTTCCTCGGGAGGGGCTTTCCCGTTCCAGCGTCCTGCTGAAAGCTGTGGCTTACCTCCTTTTTTTGCCGTGCCGCCACTCTAACGTAAGAGTAAATATCCGTGTTTTTCATGGGTGATTGTTGCGTAACGCCTCGCAAAGGCCGACGTCATTCAGACGAATCCAGACAGTGTTTCATAATTCCTCCATTTTTCTCCCGTTATGGATGACTAAACTAGTATCATTCCGCGAAACGTTTCAGGATGAGAAACTTATAACGATGAAAGGCAGTAAAAAATCCCGCTGGGTGATAGCAATCGTGGTCGTTGTGGCGGCCATTGCCGTGTACGGGTTCTGGCATAGTCGCAGCGAAACCCAGGGGAATGCGCCGGGCGCTAACGAACATGCGCAACGTCAGGCTGGCGCAGGACGTCGCGGCATTCGTTCCGGCCCGCTGGCGCCGGTTCAGGCGGCCACCGCAACGGAACAAGCCGTACCACGCTATCTGACCGGGCTGGGCACGATCGCTGCCGCCAATACCGTCACGGTACGCAGCCGCGTGGATGGTCAACTGATGGCGCTGCACTTCCAGGAAGGACAACAGGTCAAAGCAGGCGATCTGCTGGCGGAAATCGATCCCAGCCAGTTTAAAGTCGCCTTAGCGCAAGCGCAGGGGCAGCTCGCGAAAGACAAAGCCACGCTGGCGAATGCCCGTCGCGATTTAGCGCGCTATCAACAGCTGGTGAAAACCAACCTTGTCTCCCGCCAGGAGCTGGACGCGCAACAGGCTCTGGTCAGCGAAACAGAAGGCACCATTAAGGCCGATGAAGCCAGCGTCGCCAGCGCGCAGTTGCAGCTTGACTGGAGCCGCATCACCGCACCGGTAGAGGGTCGCGTGGGGTTAAAACAGGTGGATGTCGGTAATCAAATCTCCAGCGGCGATACCACAGGCATTGTCGTTATCACCCAGACGCACCCAATCGATCTGATTTTTACCTTGCCGGAAAGCGATATCGCCACCGTCGTACAGGCGCAAAAAACAGGCAAAACATTGACCGTTGAAGCCTGGGATCGCACTAACTCACAGAAATTAAGCGACGGCGTACTGCTCAGCCTGGACAACCAAATCGACGCCACGACCGGCACCATCAAAATCAAAGCCCGTTTTAACAACCAGGATGACGCGCTGTTCCCTAACCAGTTTGTTAACGCCCGCATGCTGGTCGACACGCAGCAAAACGCGGTGGTGATACCGACAGCGGCCGTACAAATGGGTAACGAAGGCCACTTTGTCTGGGTGCTAAATGATGAGAACAAAGTCAGCAAGCATCTGGTTAAACCGGGTATTCAGGACAGTCAGAACGTGGTAATCAGCGCCGGGCTGTCGGCAGGCGATCGCGTCGTGACGGACGGGATCGATCGTCTGACGGACGGGGCGAAAGTCGAAGTGGTGGAAGCGCAAGCGCCTGCGGCGAAAGAAGATAAAGCCACGAATCGGGAATACGGTAAGAAAGGAGTGCGCTCCTGATGCAGGTGTTACCTCCGAGCAGCACAGGCGGCCCGTCGCGCCTGTTTATTATGCGCCCTGTCGCGACCACGCTGCTGATGGTGGCGATTTTACTCGCCGGGATTATCGGTTACCGCTTCCTGCCCGTCGCCGCATTGCCGGAGGTGGACTACCCCACCATTCAGGTGGTAACGCTCTACCCCGGCGCCAGCCCGGATGTGATGACCTCCGCCGTCACCGCGCCGCTTGAACGCCAGTTCGGGCAAATGTCCGGCCTGAAACAGATGTCGTCACAAAGTTCCGGCGGCGCATCGGTTGTAACGTTGCAGTTCCAGCTGACTCTGCCGCTGGATGTCGCCGAGCAGGAAGTACAGGCCGCCATTAACGCGGCCACAAACCTGCTGCCGAGCGATCTGCCTAACCCGCCGGTATACAGCAAAGTTAACCCGGCAGATCCACCGATCATGACGCTGGCCGTCACCTCAACCGCTATGCCCATGACGCAGGTGGAAGATATGGTGGAAACCCGGGTGGCGCAGAAAATTTCCCAGGTTTCCGGCGTAGGGCTGGTCACGCTGTCCGGCGGCCAACGCCCGGCTGTGCGTGTGAAGCTGAATGCGCAGGCGATTGCCGCGCTGGGGCTTACCAGCGAGACGGTTCGCGCTGCCATCACCAGCGCCAACGTCAACTCGGCGAAAGGGAGCCTTGATGGCCCAACTCGCGCGGTCACGCTCTCTGCTAACGATCAGATGCAGTCTGTCGATGAGTATCGCCAGTTAATCATCGCCTGGCAGAACGGCGCGCCGGTACGTCTGGGCGATGTGGCAACGGTCGAACAAGGCGCGGAAAACAGCTGGCTCGGCGCGTGGGCCAATAAAGAACAGGCCATTGTGATGAATGTGCAGCGCCAGCCCGGCGCCAACATTATCTCCACGGCGGACAGCATTCGTCAGATGCTGCCGCAGCTTACGGAAAGCCTGCCAAAATCGGTCAATGTCACCGTGCTGTCGGATCGCACCACCAACATTCGCGCTTCCGTTACCGACACCCAGTTCGAGCTGATGCTGGCGATTGCGCTGGTGGTGATGATCATCTACCTGTTCCTGCGTAATGTCCCCGCCACAATCATTCCGGGCGTCGCCGTGCCGTTATCGCTGATCGGCACTTTTGCGGTGATGGTCTTTCTCGATTTCTCGATCAATAACCTGACGCTAATGGCGCTGACCATCGCCACCGGCTTCGTCGTGGACGACGCGATTGTGGTGATTGAGAACATTTCGCGTTACATCGAGAAAGGGGAAAAACCGCTGGCGGCGGCGCTCAAAGGCGCTGGCGAAATCGGTTTTACCATTATTTCATTAACCTTCTCGCTGATTGCGGTACTGATCCCGCTGTTATTCATGGGCGATATCGTCGGGCGTTTGTTCCGCGAATTTGCGGTCACGCTGGCGGTAGCGATCCTGATCTCCGCCGCCGTGTCGCTGACCCTGACGCCCATGATGTGCGCCCGGATGCTCAGCCAGGCGTCGCTGCGCAAGCAAAACCGCTTCTCCCGCGCGGCGGAAAAAATGTTTGATCGCGTCATTGAGAAATACGGTCAGTGGCTGGCAAAAGTGCTCAACCATCCGTGGCTGACGCTGAGCGTGGCGCTTGGCACCCTGCTTCTCAGCATCATGCTGTGGGTCTTTATCCCGAAAGGGTTCTTCCCGGTGCAGGATAACGGCATTATTCAGGGCACATTGCAGGCTCCACAATCCAGCTCGTTCGCCAGTATGGCCCAGCGCCAGCGCCAGGTGTCTGATGTGATTTTAAAAGACCCGGCGGTAGAAAGCCTGACCGCCTTTGTCGGCGTTGATGGTACCAACCCGGCGCTGAACAGCGCGCGTCTGCAAATTAACCTTAAGCCGCTGAATGAACGTGACGATCGGGTGCAGAAAGTCATCGCCCGCCTGCAACACGCCGTGGCGAAAGTGCCCGGCGTCGATCTCTACCTCCAGCCAACGCAGGATCTCACCATTGATACTCAGGTGAGCCGCACGCAGTACCAGTTTACGCTACAGGCCACCTCACTGGATGCGCTCAGCACCTGGGTGCCGCAACTGATGGAAAAACTCCAGCAGCTTCCGCAGCTTTCTGACGTCAGCAGCGACTGGCAGGACAAAGGTCTGGTGGCGTATGTGAACGTTGACCGCGACAGCGCCAGCCGTCTTGGCATCAGCATGGCGGATGTCGATAACGCCCTGTATAACGCCTTTGGCCAGCGCCTGATTTCGACCATCTACACCCAGGCGAATCAATATCGCGTCGTGCTGGAACATAACACCGACACCACGCCAGGGCTGGCGGCAATGGACACCATCCGTCTGACCAGCAGCGACGGCGGGATTGTGCCGCTTAGCGCCATCGCCAAAATCGAGCAGCGTTTCGCGCCGCTTTCCATTAATCACCTGGATCAGTTCCCGGTAACGACCTTCTCGTTTAACGTGCCGGATAATTATTCGCTCGGCGATGCGGTACAGGCCATTCTGGACACGGAGAAAACAGTCAACCTGCCAGTCGATATCACCACCCAGTTCCAGGGCAGCACGCTGGCCTTCCAGGCTGCGCTCGGCAGCACCGTCTGGCTGATCGTGGCGGCAGTGGTGGCGATGTATATCGTGCTTGGCGTGCTGTACGAAAGCTTTATCCATCCAATCACGATCCTCTCCACCCTGCCGACGGCGGGCGTCGGGGCGCTGCTGGCGCTCATGATTGCCGGTAGTGAACTGGACGTGATTGCCATCATCGGGATCATTTTGTTGATCGGTATTGTGAAGAAGAACGCCATCATGATGATCGACTTCGCCCTGGCCGCCGAGCGCGAGCAGGGAATGGCGCCGCGTGATGCGATTTTCCAGGCCTGTCTGCTGCGTTTTCGCCCGATTCTGATGACCACGCTGGCGGCGCTGTTAGGCGCGCTGCCATTGATGTTAAGTACCGGCACAGGCGCGGAATTACGCCGCCCGTTAGGGATTGGCATGGTAGGCGGCCTGCTGGTCAGCCAGGTCTTAACCCTGTTCACCACGCCCGTCATCTATCTGCTGTTTGACCGCCTGTCGCTGTATGTGAAAAGCCGCTTCCCCCGCCAGGAAGAGGAGGCGTAAATGAAATTTTTCGCCCTTTTCATTTACCGCCCGGTGGCGACCATTTTAATCTCCATCGCCATTACGCTCTGCGGCGTGCTGGGTTTCCGGTTATTGCCGGTCGCCCCGCTGCCGCAGGTGGATTTTCCGGTCATTATGGTGAGCGCATCGCTTCCGGGCGCTTCGCCGGAAACCATGGCGTCGTCGGTCGCCACGCCGCTGGAGCGTTCGCTCGGACGCATCGCGGGGGTCAGTGAGATGACCTCCAGCAGCTCGCTGGGTAGCACGCGAATTATTCTTCAGTTTAACTTTGACCGCGATATCAACGGCGCGGCGCGTGACGTGCAGGCGGCAATTAATGCCGCACAGAGTCTGCTGCCCAGCGGGATGCCCAGCCGCCCGACCTACCGTAAAGCCAACCCGTCCGACGCGCCGATTATGATTCTGACGCTCACATCGGACACCTGGTCGCAGGGAGAGCTGTATGACTTCGCCTCAACGCAGCTGGCGCAGACAATCGCGCAGATTGACGGCGTCGGCGATGTGGATGTCGGCGGCAGTTCGCTGCCCGCCGTGCGCGTGGGGCTTAACCCGCAGGCGTTGTTTAATCAGGGCGTATCGCTGGATGACGTGCGCAGCGCCATCAGCAATGCCAACGTGCGTAAGCCGCAGGGCGCGATCGACGACAAGACTCATCGCTGGCAGGTTCAGACAAATGATGAACTGAAAACGGCGACGGAATACCAGCCGTTGATTATCCACTACAACAACGGCGCCGCCGTGCGTCTGGGCGATGTCGCCACGGTAACTGACTCGGTACAGGATGTGCGTAACGCCGGGATGACCAACGCCAAACCGGCGATTTTGCTGATGATTCGCAAGCTGCCGGAAGCCAATATCATCCAGACGGTAGACAGCATTCGCGAGAAGCTCCCGGAATTACAAACGCTGATTCCCGCCTCAATTGACCTGCAAATCGCTCAGGATCGTTCCCCGACGATTCGCGCCTCGCTGGAGGAAGTGGAGCAGACGCTGGTTATTTCCGTCGCGCTGGTCATTCTGGTGGTCTTTTTATTCCTGCGCTCCGGGCGCGCAACGTTGATTCCTGCCGTTGCAGTTCCCGTGTCGCTGATTGGCACCTTCGCCGCAATGTACCTGTGCGGTTTTAGCCTGAACAACCTGTCGCTGATGGCGCTGACTATCGCCACCGGGTTTGTCGTCGATGACGCCATTGTGGTGCTGGAAAATATCTCCCGCCATCTTGAAGCCGGCATGAAGCCCTTGCAGGCGGCGCTTCAGGGAACGCGCGAAGTTGGCTTTACGGTGCTCTCCATGAGCCTCTCCCTGGTGGCGGTATTCCTGCCGCTCTTGCTGATGGGGGGATTGCCCGGAAGATTATTACGCGAGTTTGCCGTCACCCTTTCGGTGGCGATCGGCATCTCGCTGCTCGTCTCGCTCACGCTAACCCCCATGATGTGCGGCTGGATGCTGAAGTCCAGCAAGCCTCGCGAGCAGACGCGAAGCCGCGGCTTTGGCCGTCTGCTGACTGGCCTGCAACAGGGGTACGGCACATCGCTGAAATGGGTGCTAAACCATACGCGGCTGGTGGGCGTCGTCTTGTTGGGCACCATTGCGCTGAATATCTGGCTCTATATTTCCATCCCCAAAACCTTCTTCCCCGAACAGGATACGGGCGTACTGATGGGCGGCATTCAGGCTGACCAAAGTATTTCGTTTCAGGCGATGCGCGGCAAACTTCAGGACTTTATGAAGATCATTCGCGACGATCCGGCGGTCGACAACGTGACCGGCTTCACCGGCGGTTCGCGGGTCAACAGCGGGATGATGTTTATTACGCTGAAATCACGCGGCGAGCGCCATGAAACGGCGCAGCAGGTTATTGACCGGCTGCGGGTCGCGCTGGCAAAAGAGCCGGGCGCAAACCTGTTTCTGATGGCGGTGCAGGATATCCGCGTCGGCGGGCGGCAGGCTAACGCCAGCTACCAGTATGCCCTGCTGTCTGATGATTTAAGCGCGCTGCGGGAATGGGAGCCGAAAATCCGTAAAGCGCTGGCGGCGCTCCCCCAACTGGCGGACGTTAACTCCGACCAGCAAGATAACGGCGCGGAGATGAACCTGATTTACGACCGCGAAACCATGTCCCGGCTGGGGATCGACGTGCAGGCCGCCAACAGTCTGCTGAATAATGCCTTCGGTCAACGGCAAATTTCCACCATCTATCAGCCGATGAACCAGTATAAGGTTGTGATGGAGGTTGACTCACGCTATACCCAGGACATCAGCGCGCTGGAGAAGATGTTCGTCATTAACAGCGACGGGAAGGCGATTCCGCTCTCTTATTTTGCAAAATGGCAGCCCGCCAATGCACCGCTGTCAGTGAATCACCAGGGGTTGTCCGCCGCCTCGACTATCGCGTTTAACCTGCCTACGGGCACGTCGCTGTCCGAAGCGACGGAAGCCATCAACCGGGCGATGACACAGCTTGGCGTACCGTCAACGGTGCGCGGCAGTTTCGCCGGAACGGCACAGGTTTTCCAGGAGACGATGAATTCGCAGGTAATTCTGATCCTGGCGGCGATCGCGACGGTCTATATTGTGTTGGGGATATTGTATGAAAGTTATGTTCATCCGCTGACCATCCTCTCTACCCTCCCCTCCGCAGGCGTGGGGGCGCTACTGGCGCTGGAGCTATTCAATGCCCCGTTCAGCCTAATCGCGCTCATCGGGATCATGCTATTAATTGGCATTGTGAAGAAAAACGCCATCATGATGGTCGATTTTGCGCTTGAGGCACAGAGAAACGGCAACCTGACGCCGGAACAGGCGATTTTCCAGGCCTGCCTGCTGCGTTTTCGCCCAATAATGATGACCACGCTGGCGGCGCTGTTTGGCGCGCTGCCGCTGGTTATCTCCGGGGGCGATGGTTCAGAGTTACGTCAACCATTAGGGATTACGATCGTGGGCGGACTGGTGATGAGCCAGCTGCTGACGCTCTATACCACCCCGGTGGTCTATCTCTTTTTCGACCGTCTGCGGCTGCGTTTTTCACGTAATAATAGCCAACCGGAACCCATAACAGAGCCATGACAGAACTTCCTGACAGCACACGCTGGCAACTCTGGATTGTGGCATTCGGCTTTTTTATGCAATCGCTGGATACCACAATCGTCAACACCGCGCTTCCCTCTATGGCGCTCAGTCTGGGGGAAAGCCCGCTGCATATGCACATGGTCGTGGTTTCCTATGTACTGACCGTGGCGGTAATGCTGCCTGCCAGCGGCTGGCTGGCGGATAAAGTCGGCGTGCGTAATATCTTCTTTACCGCCATTGTGCTGTTTACGTTGGGATCGCTATTTTGCGCCTGGTCCAGCACGCTGAATGAACTGGTGCTGGCGCGCGTTTTACAGGGCGTGGGCGGCGCCATGATGGTGCCAGTCGGCAGACTGACGGTCATGAAGATCGTTCCGCGCGAACAATATATGGCGGCAATGACCTTCGTCACGCTGCCCGGTCAGGTCGGGCCGCTGCTCGGCCCGGCGCTGGGCGGGATTCTGGTCGAGTACGCCTCCTGGCACTGGATTTTCCTGATTAACATTCCGGTCGGCATTATCGGGGCGATTGCGACGCTCATGCTGATGCCGAACTACACCATGCAAACCCGGCGCTTCGATCTTTCAGGGTTCCTCCTGCTGGCCGTCGGCATGGCGGTACTGACGATGGCGCTGGACGGCAGCAAAGGCACGGGGCTCTCGCCTCTCTCACTGGGCGCACTGGTGTTGTGCGGCATCCTGGCGATTGCGCTCTACCTGAAACACGCCAAAAACAATCCGCGCGCGCTGTTTAGTCTGGCGCTGTTTCGCACCCACACCTTCTCGCTGGGCCTGTCTGGTAGCTTCGCCGGGCGCGTCGGGAGCGGCATGCTGCCCTTCATGACGCCGGTCTTTTTGCAGATTGGTCTGGGGTTCTCGCCGTTTCATGCCGGGTTGATGATGATCCCGATGGTACTCGGCAGCATGGGAATGAAACGTATCGTCGTACAGGTGGTAAACCGCTTTGGCTATCGTCGCGTACTGGTCGCCACCACCCTCGGTCTGTCGCTGGTCAGCCTGCTGTTTATGAGCGTTGCGATGCTTGGCTGGTATTACGCCCTGCCCTTTGTGCTGTTCCTGCAAGGCATGGTCAACTCCACCCGTTTTTCATCCATGAACACCTTAACGCTCAAAGATCTGCCCGATGAACTCGCCAGCAGCGGCAACAGCTTGCTGTCCATGATCATGCAGCTGTCGATGAGTATTGGCGTGACCATCGCCGGGCTGCTGCTGGGCATGTTTGGTCAACAACATATCGCGGCCGACAGCGGCGCGAGCCACACGGTGTTTATGTATACCTGGCTGTGCATGGCCCTGATTATCGCGCTGCCCGCACTCATCTTCGCCCGGGTGCCGAACGACACGCATAAAAACGCCGTCATTTCACGACGCAAAAGGAGCACGCAATGAAGTTCTGGCGGCCCGGTATTACCGGCAAATTGTTTCTGGCGATTTTCGCCACCTGCATTGTCTTGCTGATCAGCATGCACTGGGCCGTACGCATCAGCTTTGAGCGCGGGTTTATCGACTACATCAAACATGGCAACGAACAGCGGTTGCAGATGCTCGGCGACGCGCTGGGCGATCAGTATTCGCTGCACGGCAACTGGCGTTTTTTACGCAATAACGATCGCTTCGTTTTTCAGATCCTGCGCTCTTTTGAGCATGACAACGACGATAACAAACCCGGCCCCGGGATGCCGCCTCATGGCTGGCGAACCCAATTTTGGGTCGTCGATCAACACGCCAATGTGCTGGTCGGCCCGCGAGCGCCAGTCCCGCGTGACGGCACCCGCCGGGCTATTCACGTAAACGGTGTGGAGGTTGGCGCGGTGATTGCTTCTCCCGTTGAGCGACTGACGCGCAATACCGATATTAATTTTGATAAGCAACAGCGCCGTACCAGTTGGCTGATCGTGGCGTTGTCGACTCTGCTGGCGGCGCTGGCGACGTTTCCGCTGGCGCGCGGGTTGCTGGCGCCCGTTAAGCGGCTGGTGGAAGGCACGCACAAACTGGCCGCAGGCGACTTCACGACGCGCGTAACGCCGACCAGCGCGGATGAACTGGGTAAACTGGCGCAGGATTTTAACCAGCTCGCCAGCACGCTGGAAAAAAATCAGCAAATGCGCCGCGATTTTATGGCGGATATCTCCCACGAACTGCGCACGCCGCTGGCGGTATTGCGCGGTGAGCTGGAGGCTATCCAGGACGGAGTCCGCCAGTTTACGCCCGAATCGGTGGCCTCGCTCCAGGCTGAAGTCGGCACGCTCACCAAGCTGGTTGACGATCTGCATCAGCTTTCTATGTCCGATGAAGGCGCGCTGGCGTACCAGAAAACATCGGTGGACCTGATTCCCCTGCTGGAGGTGGCGGGCGGCGCGTTTCGCGAGCGCTTCGCCAGCCGTGGGCTGACGTTACACTTTTCCCTTCCTGACAGCGTGATGGTATTCGGCGATCCGGATCGTCTGATGCAGTTATTCAATAATCTGCTGGAAAATAGTCTGCGCTACACCGACAGCGGCGGCAGCCTGCACATTTCCGCCGAGCAGCGCGACAACATGCTGCTGTTAACGTTCGCCGATTCCGCGCCCGGCGTTCGCGATGAGCAGTTACAAAAACTGTTTGAACGTTTCTACCGCACAGAAGGCTCCCGCAACCGCGCCAGCGGCGGGTCCGGTCTGGGACTGGCGATTTGCGACAATATCGTACAAGCGCATAATGGTCGTATCCGGGCGTCCCATTCGCCTTTTGGCGGGCTTAGCATTACAGTAGAGTTACCGCTGGAACGCGATTTACAGAGAGATGTATGACTGAGTTACCCATTGATGAAAACACGCCGCGTATTTTAATCGTGGAAGATGAACCCAAGCTGGGACAACTGCTGATCGACTATCTGCGCGCCGCAAGCTATGCCCCCACGCTAATCAGTCATGGCGATCAGGTATTGCAGTATGTGCATCAAACACCGCCAGACCTGATCCTGCTGGACTTAATGCTGCCAGGTACGGACGGTCTGACGCTGTGCCGGGAAATTCGCCGTTTTTCTGACGTGCCCATCGTGATGGTCACGGCAAAGATTGAAGAGATCGACCGCCTGCTTGGGCTGGAGATTGGCGCCGATGATTACATCTGCAAACCTTACAGCCCCCGTGAGGTGGTCGCCCGCGTGAAAACGATTTTGCGCCGCTGCAAGCCGCAGCGTGAGCTGCAACAGCTGGACGCGCAAAGCCCGCTAATTGTTGATGAAGGCCGTTTTCAGGCATCCTGGCGCGGCAAGATGCTCGACCTGACCCCCGCAGAGTTTCGCCTGTTGAAAACGCTGTCTCACGAGCCGGGGAAAGTTTTCTCCCGCGAGCAACTGCTTAATCATCTCTACGATGATTATCGCGTGGTGACGGACCGCACCATTGACAGCCACATCAAAAACCTGCGCCGCAAGCTGGAATCGCTGGACGCCGAACAGTCGTTCATCCGTGCGGTATACGGCGTCGGGTATCGCTGGGAAGCGGATACCTGCCGGATTGCATAAGTCACGCCTGCAATAGCCGGATGACGCTCCGCTGATCCGGCCGACAAATAAGAGCGTTGTCGGCCAGAGAAGGCGCTACGCCGCCATCCGGCGTTTTTCTTTACCTGCCTCCCCCACAGCGCTACAATGCCCGCCCTTAACGTAGGGGCACTCCCCTAACCGCCTCATTCAGTGAAGCGGATCTGACCTGTCATCAGAACGAGAAAATTATGTTTAAACCGGAACTCCTTTCCCCGGCGGGAACGCTGAAAAATATGCGTTACGCTTTCGCTTATGGCGCAGATGCCGTGTATGCGGGCCAGCCGCGTTACTCCCTGCGCGTGCGCAACAACGAATTTAACCACGAGAATTTGCAGCTCGGCATTAACGAAGCCCACGCGCTTGGCAAAAAATTCTATGTGGTCGTGAACATTGCGCCGCATAACGCGAAACTGAAAACCTTTATTCGCGATCTTAAACCGGTTGTGGAAATGGGGCCGGATGCGCTGATCATGTCCGATCCCGGGCTTATCATGCTGGTGCGTGAAAACTTCCCGGAGATGCCGATTCACCTTTCGGTGCAGGCCAACGCCGTAAACTGGGCAACGGTGAAGTTCTGGAACCAGATGGGGCTGACCCGCGTTATTCTTTCCCGCGAACTGTCACTGGAAGAGATTGAAGAGATTCGTCAACAGGTGCCGGAAATGGAGATCGAGATCTTCGTACACGGCGCGCTGTGCATGGCCTACTCCGGTCGTTGCCTGCTCTCTGGCTACATCAACAAACGCGATCCGAACCAGGGAACCTGCACCAACGCCTGCCGTTGGGAATATAACGTGCAGGAAGGGAAAGAAGACGTCGTGGGCAACATCGTCCATAAATACGAACCGATTCCGGTACAGAACGTCGAGCCGACGCTGGGTATCGGCGCACCAACCGACAAAGTGTTTATGATCGAAGAAGCTCAGCGTCCGGGCGAATACATGACCGCGTTCGAAGATGAACACGGCACCTACATCATGAACTCGAAAGATCTGCGCGCCATTGCTCACGTTGAGCGCCTGACCAAAATGGGTGTGCACTCACTGAAAATCGAAGGCCGTACCAAATCCTTCTACTACTGTGCGCGTACCGCTCAGGTTTATCGCAAAGCGATAGACGATGCCGCTGCGGGCAAGCCGTTTGATCCACAACTACTGGAAACGCTGGAAGGCCTGGCGCATCGCGGTTACACCGAAGGCTTTCTGCGTCGCCACACGCATGATGACTACCAGAATTACGAGTACGGTTACTCTGTTTCTGAACGTCAGCAGTTCGTGGGTGAGTTCACCGGCGAGCGTAAAGGCGCCCTTGCCGCCGTTGCCGTGAAGAACAAATTCTCCATCGGCGATAGCCTGGAGCTGATGACGCCGCAGGGGAACGTCAACTTCACTCTGGAACATATGGAAAACGCCAAAGGTGAAGCAATGCCGGTGGCGCCTGGCGATGGCTACACCGTCTGGATGCCGGTGCCGCAGGATATGGATCTGAATTATGCGTTGTTAATGCGTAATTTTTCCGGCGAATCCACGCGGAACCCACACGCTAAGTAGTTAATCCACGTTATTTTTTCATTATGGGAAGATTCTTAGAAATCGATCACATACCGCCTCGTTCATTACGGGTATTATCCGAGGCGCTGAAAAACATAACCCATAAATGCTAGCTGTACCAGGAACCACCTCCTTAGCCTGCGTAATCTCCCTTACGCAGGCTTATTTTTTTGTGCTGCACAAACCTTCCATTTTCAGCCTGTTCTGACCTTTCCGCGCCTTTTCTGCTATACACTTTCAACAGGTTAACGACAGAGGCAAACAAAGGATGGCTACGTTTCCCGCCAGCTTACTGATTTTAAATGGCAAAGGCGCTGATAATCAGCCCCTACGCGACGCGATAGGGCTACTTCGCGATGAGGGCGTGGAGATTCACGTCCGGGTCACCTGGGAAAAAGGCGATGCCCAGCGTTATGTTGATGAAGCCAGACAGCTTGGCGTTGAGACAGTTATTGCGGGCGGCGGCGACGGCACCATCAATGAGGTTTCCGCCGCGCTGATTCAGTGTCAGGGCGGCAACGTTCCCGCGCTTGGCATTTTGCCTCTGGGCACGGCCAATGACTTCGCCACCAGCGCTGGCATCCCGGAAGCGCTGGATAAAGCCTTAAAACTGGCGATTGCCGGTAACGCGGTTGCGATCGATATCGCTCAGGTCAACGATAAAACCTGCTTTATCAATATGGCAACAGGGGGATTCGGGACGCGCATCACCACCGAAACGCCGGAAAAACTCAAGGCCGCGCTGGGCGGCGTCTCTTACTTTATTCATGGGCTGATGCGCATGGACACCCTCAAGCCCGATCGCTGTGAGATTCGCGGCGAGAATTTTCACTGGCAGGGCGATGCGCTGGTGATTGGCATTGGTAATGGTCGTCAGGCCGGTGGCGGACAACAGCTCTGCCCTGGCGCACTCATTAATGACGGGCTGCTGCAACTGCGGATCTTCACCGGGGAGGAGCTGCTTCCGGCGCTGTTTTCCACATTGACGCAGCCGGAAGAGAACCCCAACATTGTCGATGGCGCATCCGCCTGGTTTGATATTCAGGCTCCGCATGAAATCACCTTTAACCTCGATGGCGAGCCGCTCAGTGGTCAGGAATTTCATATTGAAATACTTCCCAACGCGCTGCGTTGCCGTTTGCCGCCAGACTGCCCGTTACTGCGCTAACGAAAAAAGAAAGTAAGCGCAGAGAGGGATAATCAGACCGGCGACATCCCGGAACCTCTGCGCTCACAAACGGGTCATTTACCCTGCGGCCCGAACCGGCGGGGCCAGCGTCTCCAGGAGTTGCGGCATTGACGTGTAGCGCCCGATGGCCTCACTAAAGCAGGGATGCTGGCAGCCGTCAGACACCACGATGGTATCAATTCCGGCGGCCTGCGCGGCGCGAAAACCGCTCAGGCTGTCTTCAATCACCAGACACTCTGCGGCGGGCAGACCCAGCTTTTTCAGCGCGGAGAGATACACCGCCGGGTGCGGTTTGCCGTAGCGTTCATCGTCAGCGCTGCAAATGACGTCAAAATGCCCCCGGAGATTAAGTTTAGAGAGAACAGCCTCAATAACCTGATGGGATGATGACGTAGCCAGCGCAATCCGATACCCCCTGTGGCGAAAATGATGCAATACCGCGTAGACGCCGTCCATCGCTTCGCCTTCCGTTGCAATAAGTCCGGTAATGCGTTTGCGAATGGCCGACTCCAGCACCCCGGGGTCTGTCTGCAACGGGCAGTATTCGCACCAGACGCGGGCAATCTCATCCAGTCGCTTCCCTTTGGTTAACGTTTCACACTCCTCGTCATTAACCGTCACTCCCCAGCCTGCCAGCGCGTCTTTTTGCGCCTGACGCCACAGCCCTTCGGAGTCAATGATGACGCCATCCATGTCGAAAATTACCGCTTTACTCTTCATCATTTGCCGCCTTAAAAAGGCCCGGCAGCGCAGCCGGGCCCGACATCATTAAGAAATACCAACCGTTTCGCCTTCACATGCCTCCTGACGCGTGAATCCGGGTTGTTCAACACGAATGAACGGACACAGAATAAACGCCACAATATAGAGCAACGTATACGCAATCACGACGCCAATGGTGCTGAAGTGCGGTAACAACACCACGGCGATCGCCGGGGCGAGGAAGTTGGAAAGCCCAGCCGACAGGTTGTAGACCGAAATCGCGGCCCCTTTGTGTTTTGGCTCAAGCGCAGGAAAGACAGCGGCCATCGGCACAAACGCGGCAACGAAGATCCCCAGCGCGATTGCCGGAACCAGCGCCATCGCGAAGTTATGGCCAAAGTGCTGCGGAATGTAATAAAACGCGAGGCTGGAGAGCGCCATCCCGATGCAGCCAAACCAGCGTACAACCTTCATCCAGCCCATTTTCTCTGCCAGTACGCCCCAAAAGACGTTGGAGAAGATGGTTGTGAAGAAGAACGCCGCCCATACCTGTAGCCATTCAGAGGTGGTGAAGCCCAGTTCATCCACAAACATCATCGGCATGACCACCGCAAAACCGAACAGCGATAACGTATTGATAATACGCACGATGCTGGACAACATAATGCTACGGTTGGTGTAAAGCAGCGTGACCGCACGCCCCAGTTCGCTGAACTTTTCACGGGTGGTGAGGTTTTGCATATGGCGCGGCGTTTCAATTTTACGCAGCGAAACCAGCGCGATAACACCACCGGTCAGACAGAACGCCAGCGCCAGCCACAGGGTGCCCATTTCGCCAATATGCGGAATGGTAAAACTCGGGATATAACTGCCGAAAACGCCAATCCCAATAGAGTAGACCGCCCAGAACCAGCCCAGCGCGGCGCTGGTGCTGTCGCTGCGGACGTTATGCACAATGGCGACGATAAACGCATAAAGGAACAGCGGATACGCCAGACCGCGAATACCGTAAAACAGCAGAATTAAGGCGTAGTTGGACTGACCCAGCCCAAAAACGAGGAACAATACGTGGAATACGCACCACAGCACAAAGCCGATCATCATGGTTTTTTGCGGCGTGATGATCTCCGCCACTACGCCGGATACCCAGGCCGATAGCGCCGCCGCCAGGCCATATAGCGTAAAGGCGAAGGAGGCTTCCGCCGGGGTAAAGCCCAGCGCTTTGATGTAGTGCGACAAAAATGCCAGCTCGAAACCATCACCAGTCATGAATACGGCGATGGCGATATACCCCCAGACCAGACTTAAGGGTAATCCCAGCCATTGTTTGTTAGTTAACGACATATTGACCTCGTTTTAGGGTGCAGGGAGCCACTCCGGTACATTCACCGGAGGGCTTTTGTTATAGAAATTATTGATTTCGATAGTTCAGGTCGTTTCGGTACAGTGCGTTAAACTGCTGATAACGCTGCATCAGCGCCGTGTGGCGAACCGGATCGCCATACCAGGTTTTGTAGACTTCCGGTTTTTCGCAAACGGACGCCAACGGTTTACCTGCCGCAAGGCACGCCAGTCGCGCCGCGCCCAGCGCGCCGCCAGTTTCTCCGCCTTTGTGCGTCACCACGGGCATATCCAGAATATCTGCCAGCAGTTGCGCCCAGAACGGACTTCGGGCGCCGCCGCCCACCAGCGAACATTGTTCGATATTTGTACCGCTCTCCTGCAAAACACGGAGCCCGTCAGCGATGCCGAAACTGACGCCTTCCAGCACCGCATAACCCATCAGCGCGCGCTGGCTGGAGTGCGTCAGCCCCCAGAACATGCCCCGGGCGTCAGGATCGTTATGCGGCGTGCGTTCGCCGGAAAGGTACGGCAGGAACATCGGCGCGCTGGCTTTTTCCGCATCGCTTAACTGCGCGATTTCTTCCAGCAGTTCCGTTTCCGTTGTCCCCACCAGGCGGCAGAACCATTGCAGACAGCTGGCGGCGCTGAGCATTACGCTCATCTGGTGCCACAAATTCGGCAGGACGTGGCAAAAAGCATGTACTGCGGATTGCGGCGCGGGACGGTACGCGTCCGTCACCACAAACAGCACGCCGGACGTCCCCAGTGAAATAAACGCATCGCCGGGCGATACCGCGCCAACGCCAATAGCGCTGACCGCGTTGTCTCCGCCGCCCCCGGCGACCACCACCGAAGGGTTTAACCCCCAGCGTTGCGCGACGGCGGGATCGAGCGTGGCAGAAATATCGCAGCCTTCCACCAGCTCCGGCATATTGGCCCGCGTCAGCCCGCATTTCTCCAGCAGCGCATCCGACCAGTCGCGCTTCTCGACATCAAGCCACAGCGTCCCTGCCGAATCGGACATGTCGGAGACTTTTTTACCCGTCATTTTGAAACGCAGATAATCCTTCGGCAGCAGCACCGTTTCGATGCGGGCAAAATTCTGCGGTTCATGGCGACGCACCCACAGCAATTTCGGCGCGGTAAACCCCGGCATCGCCAGATTACCGGCAACCTGATGCAGCTCTGGGGCAATTTCTTCCAGTTCCGCACACTCCTGGGCGCTACGGGTGTCATTCCACAGAATCGCCGGGCGGATCGTATTCCCGGCGGCATCAAGCAGTACCGCGCCATGCATCTGACCGGAAAGACCGATCGCCTTAATCGCCTGCCAGTGATGACCACATTTCTCCCGCAGGGTGGACATCAGATACTCCGTTGCGTCCCACCAGGCTTCCGGTGATTGCTCTGACCAGTGTTGATGGGGCCGCTGAATCGTCAGCGGCGCGCTATGGGTGGCGACAATGTCATTATTTTCATCAATGACCAGCGCCTTCACTTCAGATGTGCCGAGATCGATACCCAGATACATAGCCACCTCTCAGTTAATCAGCGTGTGAACAGCGGCGATTTTCTCGCGCAGCAGCGCGGCGAAATCATCACGTTCCGTCAGGTCGCCAAACAGCGCTTTATCACTGGCATACGCCACGATCGGATCGGCGGATTCAAACATGGCATGTACCGCTGGCGCATCCAGAATGCCGTCCTGGTATTCATAAGGCAGCGTGCCCTTGTGCCACTGCTCCATGAAGACGTAAAACAGTGCGGGCAGCATAGCGGTAGCGTTCGGCCGCGCACCGCGCTGATAGCACTCGCGCAGCGTCGGCGCAATCATCGCCGGGATTTTCGAGAATCCGTCGGCGGCAACGCGCTGGTTGGTATCCTGAATATGCGGGTTGGTAAAACGCTTAAGCACCACATCACGATAGGTCGGGAGATCGATGCCGTTATCTCCCAGGCAAGGGATCACGTCTTCCGTCACGTAGCGGTCGGCAATCTGGTAGATAAAGTCCGTCAGGGTGCTTTCATGAATATACTGCTGGCCGATTAACGTACCCGCCCACGCAATGCAGCTATGTGATGAGTTGAGGATGCGGATTTTCGCCTCTTCATACGGGATAACAGACGTCACCAGCTCCACACCGACATTTTCCAGCGCAGGACGCACATCGCGGAAACGATCTTCAACCACCCACTGGATAAAGGTTTCGCCCATTACCGGCGCTTTATCATCAATGCCCGTCTGCGCTTTGATACGCGCCGGAAGATCGGCTGCCGGACGCGGCGTGATGCGGTCCACCATCGTATTCGGGCAGGTCGCATTGGCGCTAAGCCAGTCAATCACCGCCTGTTTGCCGGTCAGCTGTAAAAACTCAACCAGACCATCGTGGAACCGTTCACCGTTGTGGCGCACGTTGTCGCAGTTGAGCAGCGTCAGCGGCCCTGCGTTATTGGCCATACGCGCTTCCAGAATGCGGGTAATAACGCCGTAAATCGTTTTACAGCCGCCGTTGAGATCGCTCGCCAGATCGGGGTTATTCACTTCCAGCTTGTGGCTGGTGTTCAGGTAGTAGCCCCCTTCCGTCACGGTAAAGGCAATCACTTTGGTCTGCGCTCTGGCGCCTTCGGCAATCAGCGGCTGCAAATCCGCCTGCCACGGCAGCAGTTTCTGAATCGACGTGATCTCTTCGTACTCACGTTCGCCCTCCGGGCTGACCGTTTCCAGCACATAACGACCGTTTTGCGCCGCCAGCGCCTGCACAACGTGCTCGGCGTCATTGCGAATATTGCCGGCGGCAATGTGCCAGCGCGTATCGCCGGAAGCGATCAGACGATGCAGATACCACGCCTGATGGGCGCGGTGAAAAGAACCTAAGCCAATATGAAGCCATGTGTATTGATCGTTCATTGTTCTGCTCTCCAGTGAGGTTATGCCTGCACTCTAGTCGATCATTTGTATTAAATAAGAGCCGTAGATCACAAAAGAGCAATTGCTCTATAAAATTACAAATGACCACAAAAGAGCAAAGAGCTTGCCTCAATCCTGAGCACCCGCCAGAATGACCTTATCGGTTGAGGGAAATTAACGCCCCCAACACCACTCTTAAGGTAGGGAAACGTGAGCAAAGAAGATGACATCAGGCTGGATCAGAAAGTCCGGGCCGCATGGATGTACTACATTGCGGGTTTAAACCAAAGTGAGATAGCCAGCCAGCTTGGGACGTCAAGACCGGTGGTACAACGCCTTATCGCTGCGGCGAAAGAGGAAGGCATTGTTTCGATTGGTCTGCACCATCCTGTCGCGAACTGCCTCGATTACGCGCAGCTTTTGCAGGAAAAGTATCAGTTAATTAACTGCAATATTGTTCCCGCCTACAGCAGCGAAAGCACCCTCGACAGCGTAACCTTTGGCTGTTATCAACTGATGGCCCGCTACTTACAGGGCGACAAACCGACGGTAGTCGGCATTGGTTCCGGGTTGACGCTGAAAAAAACCATCAAACGCATTGATTTCGACAGTCGCAATACGCGCTGCGTGGCGTTGATCAGCGCCATGAACGAACACGGACAATGTAACTATTACGACGACGTCCCACTGTTGCTGGCGCGTAAAATTCAGGGCAAATATTACCAGTGGCCCGCGCCACGCTATGCGCAATCCTGTGATGAATACGAGATGTGGTGCACCAGCCGTCTGTTTCGCAACGTCTCTGCCGTCGCCGAAGCGTCGGAGGTCATTTTTGTCGGCATCGGCGCGCTGGGGAAACAGAGCCCTATCTTCAAAGACGGTTTTATCAATGAGGCGCAACTGGACGAACTGACCGCGCGCGGCGGCGTGGGGGAAATACTTGGCCGCTTTATTGACGCAGACGGCAACGTAGTGGATAGCCTCATCAACCGCTACATCACCAGCTACGATATACGCCAAAGCCAGTGTCCGCGTATTGCGGCGGCCTGCGGTGAAGATAAGCGCCCTGCTATCCTCGCCGCACTGAAAGGCGGCTGGATCAACGGTCTGGTTACCGATGAACATACCGCGCGCTGGTTGCTGACGCGCTAACGCGCCATGTTCTGGCTGGCGATCAATTCCGGCGGGATCTCAATACGACGTATTGTGGTGTCGCCGGAATCCACAATCTCAAACACTTTGTCCAGCATGGCTGGCACATCCTGGCGCACCATATCGATATCATGCCCCAGCAGAGAGACAAACGGGTCCCAGTCAAAACAGCCCATTGGCGGCTGATGGCTTCCCGTCTGCCCGTTCTGCGCCAGCCAGCGCACCACCCCTTCGAGCGAAATTGTCGAATTAACAAACAGCCCCGGCAGCGGAATATCAGGCGACGGGTAGACCGATTTCAGTAGCCCTTCCACCCTTGCGGAAGAATACCCCGTGACCAGTTGCTGCGTTTCCGGCACCGTCAATCCATGCGCTTTATGCGCGTCGAGGAAGCCGCGCAAGCGTTCGGCGGTGTTATTGTCGGTGATTCGCCCCCCCACAAACGTCAGCGGAGCCAAAACGCCATACCGCTTTTGGCTGCTGGCGAGAATGCTTTCCGTCAGCGCTTTAGCCCCCGCATAGTTATCCGAAATAATCGACGGCGCCAGCGTTCCGGGCAGATCGAGGTTCAGCGTGGGTACACCCGCCTGATGACACATCTGCGCGATCTTATCCGGGTGCGTCGCCCCGGTGGCGATAACCCAGTCCACCTGCCAGGAGAGCATCGCCCTCGCCGCTTCAACCTCCAGCTCCGGTTGACGCCGCGTACAGGTAATGATGGGCAGCAGCCCCCTGGCACGCGCCATCTCTTCAAACTTTTCAGCAATGGAGCCAAAGTAGCGGTTGTCGTATTTCGGGACAATCATCCCGATGACATTCGATTTCTTACTGCGAAGCAGGCTGGCCTGTCGGTTCACCGCATATCCCTGCTCTTCAGCAATCCGGGTCACCTTCTCCGCCAGCTTTGCGCTAATGCGTCGCTTCTTCCAGTTGCCATTCAAAATTGCGCTCACCGCGCTGGCGGAAACCCCGGTTAACTCTGCCAGGTCGTAGATGGTTGTTTTCTTCGTTTTCTCAACGCGCGTCACAAAATCGCCTCTTCATTTTGAATGTCTCTTGCTGAGGAAATAAACAAGTGCTAGATCAGCTTCATCGATTGAGCAATATGCTTCACACGCCAGTCAGAACGCCCCCGTTCTTCGCGCAGAAGCAAATACACCTTAAAAATCACCTATGCATAAAGGATTATAAAATGAATCACTCTGTCCCCTCCATGAATACTTCCCTCAACGGCAAGGTTGCAGCCATTACCGGCGCAGCCTCCGGTATCGGCCTTGAGTGCGCGAAAACCCTGCTTGCCGCAGGAGCAAAAGTGGTCCTGATCGACCGCGAAGGCGAGAAGCTGAAGAAAATCGTCGCGGAACTGGGCGATAACGCGTTTGCGCTGCAAATCGACTTGTTCAATACCGGGCAGGTCGACAACATGCTGGCAGGCATTATCGAGCTGGCCGGTGGGCTGGATATTTTCCATGCTAACGCAGGCGCTTACATTGGCGGACCGGTCGCCGAAGGCGATCCTGACGTCTGGGATCGCGTACTGAACCTCAACATCAATGCCGCATTTCGCTGCGTCCGCGCCGTATTGCCGCATATGATTGCGCAAAAATCCGGCGATATCATTTTCACCAGTTCTATCGCTGGCGTTGTACCGGTCATCTGGGAACCTATTTACACGGCCTCCAAATTTGCCGTTCAGGCCTTTGTCCATACAACCCGCCGTCAGGTGTCCGAACATGGCGTACGCGTCGGAGCGGTGCTGCCGGGGCCGGTAGTGACCGCGCTGCTGGACGACTGGCCGCAGGCGAAAATGGAAGAAGCGCTGGCAAATGGCAGCCTGATGCAGCCGATCGAAGTCGCAGAATCGGTACTGTTTATGGTCACTCGTTCGAAAAACGTCACTGTTCGCGATCTGGTTATCCTCCCCAACAGCGTTGATCTGTGAGGAAAAGCGCCATGAACAGCTTACAGAAAACCGTTATCGGCGTGGATGTTGGTTCAGGCAGCGTCCGCGCAGGTATCTTCGACCTGAGCGGCACGTTGCTCTCTCATGTCACGCAAAAAATCACGACCACTCACCGGAGCGGCAACCGCGTGGAGCAGTCCAGCCAGGAGATCTGGCAGGCCGTTTGTCACTGCATCCGGGAAGCGCTCAGGCAGTCCGGCGCGGCGCCGGAAAGCGTGGCGGGGATCGGTTTCGACGCCACCTGCTCGCTGGTGGTTCTGGATAAAAACGGCGCGCCGCTCCCCGTGAGCGCCGAAGGCGATGCGGCGCAAAACATCATCGTCTGGATGGACCATCGCGCGACTGAACAGGCTGAACGCATTAACGCCAGCCAACATCCGGTGCTGAACTATGTCGGCGGGAAAATCTCACCGGAAATGGAAACGCCTAAGATTTTATGGCTGAAGGAAAATCGCCGCGAGGTGTACGAAAACGCATGGCAATTTTTCGACCTTGCAGACTTCCTGACCTGGCGCGCCACCGGCGACCTTGCCCGCTCCATCTGTACAGTCACCTGCAAATGGACCTGGCTTGCTCATGAAAACCGCTGGGACCCGGACTATTTCCGCACGATCGGGCTGGCAGAACTGGCTGATGACGAGTTTGCCCGCATCGGACAGCGCATCGTGCCGCCGGGTACGCCCTGTGGCGACGGCTTAACCGCGCAGGCGGCGCAGGAGATGAGCCTGCCTGCGGGCACGCCAGTCGCCGTGGGTCTGATTGACGCCCATGCGGGCGGCATCGGGACTGTCGGCGTTGAAGGCGGCGCCCTCAATAATATGGCATATGTGTTTGGCACCTCATCCTGCACCATGACTTCAACGAACGATCCCGTTTTCGTTCCCGGCGTCTGGGGGCCGTATTACAGCGCGATGGTGCCAGGGCTCTGGCTTGTTGAGGGAGGGCAAAGCGCCGCGGGCGCGGCTATCGATCAGCTATTGGCGTTTCATCCCGCCGCCGAAGACACGCGGAAACTGGCGCAGGAGGCAGGATTACCGCTGCCGGTTTATCTTGCCGATCGGGTGTCAGAAAAAGCGCCGCAGGCATCGGACGCCATCACGCTGGCGGCGGGTATTCATGTTGTACCGGAGTTTTTAGGCAACCGCGCGCCGTTTGCCGACCCGCACGCACGCGCCGTTATTTGCGGATTGGGTATGGAACGCGACCTGGACAATTTACTGGCGTTGTATGTGGCGGGACTGTGCGGTATCGGTTACGGTTTACGGCAAATTATTGATGCGCAGAATGCCTGCGGCGTACGGAATAAAAATATCGTGATTAGCGGCGGCGCGGGTCAGCATCCTCTGGTGCGGCAACTATTAGCCGATACCTGCGGACTTCCGGTATTAACCACCCAGTGCAGCGAGCCCGTTTTATTAGGTTCCGCAATCCTTGGCGCCGTCGCCGGAAATATTTCCCCCTCGGTTGCCGAGGCCATGACGCAGTTTACGCATGTGGATACCTGTTATTACCCACAGACAGCGTATCAGCCATTGCATCATCGTCGTTACGAGGCCTATAAGCAGTTGCAACACATGGCGAAAATGCTCAGAGAGTGATTTTTGCGCCGTCCTGATAACCAATACCCCTCCCCGAAAACCTGGGGAGGGGTACGTGACATCAGGCAATCGTCACTTTATTGTCCAGGTAGACGTCCTGCACGGCGTTAATCAGTTTCACGCCATCCGCCATTGTTTTCTTGAAGGCTTTACGCCCCAGAATCAGGCCCATGCCGCCCGCGCGTTTGTTGATAACCGCAGTACGCACAGCGTCGCTGAGATCGGTCTCGCCGCCCGCCGCGCCGCCGGAGTTAATCAGCCCCGCGCGCCCCATATAGCAGTTGGCTAACTGGTAACGCACCAGATCGATAGGGTTATCGCTGGTCAGCTTGCTGTAAACACGATCGTCGGTGTAACCGAAATTCACCGCCTTATAGCCGCCGTTATTTTCCGCCATTTTTTGTTTGACGATATCTGCGCCAATCGTCGCCGCCAGGTGGTTAGCCTGCCCGGTCAGGTCGGCGGAAACGTGGTAATCCACGCCGTCTTTTTTAAATGCAGAGTTACGCAAGTATGCCCACAGGACGGTCACCATCCCCAGCTCATGCGCACGTTCAAAAGCGGCGGAAATCTCTTCAATCTGACGACGCGACTGCTCAGAACCAAAGTAAATGGTCGCGCCAACGGCCACGGCGCCCAGATTGAACGCCTGCTCAACGCTGGCATAGAGCGTTTGATCGTACTCCGTTGGATAGCTCAACGTCTCGTTGTGGTTCAGTTTGACGAGGAACGGAATGCGGTGCGCGTAACGGCGTGAAACCGATGCCAGTACCCCATACGTCGAGGCCACGCAGTTACAGCCTGCTTCAATAGCCAGTTCGACGATATTCTTTGGATCAAAATAAAGCGGGTTTGCGGCAAATGACGCCCCGGCAGAATGTTCAACGCCCTGATCGACGGGCAGAATGGAGAGGTAGCCCGTTCCGGCCAGACGTCCGGTATTATACAGCGTCTGCATGTTACGCAGTACGGCAGGCGGACGGTTGTTATCAACCATCACGCGGTCTACGTAGTCATGTCCGGGTAAATAAAGTTGGTCAGAAGGAATGGTCATACAACGATGCTGTAAAAGGCTGTCGGCGTCTTTGCCAAGCAACTGCGCAATATCAGTCATAGCTATGCTCCCGTAAGTTCCGATTGAGTACCGGAATGTGGATTGTCCTGACCCGCGTTTTGCGGGCAGCAATAAGCCTGGTACCGACCGGCCATTTTTTCCATCTGTAGCGCATTTTTCAGCGCTATCTGCTGGCACGTTTCAGGTACGAAAAAGTGTTACAGCAGTCAAATTTACGCCTCAAAGGTATTTAAAAGGTATTATTAAGTGGTACTGTCATCGCGTACCTTACCTGTCATGAAGGATTTAACGATGAAAACTACAGTGAAACTGTCGTTCATGATGTTCGTGGAGTGGTTTATCTGGGGCGCCTGGTTCGTCCCCCTCTGGCTTTGGCTGAACAAAAGCGGTTTTAGCGCCGGAGAAATCGGCTGGTCTTACGCATGTACCGCGATTGCCGCCATTCTCTCGCCGATTCTCGTCGGCTCACTGACTGACCGCTTTTTCTCCGCACAAAAAGTGCTGGCGGTGCTGATGTTCGCAGGCGCAGTCCTGATGTATTTCGCCGCGCAGCAAACGACATTCGCCGGGTTCTTCCCGCTGCTGCTGGCCTATTCCTTAACCTATATGCCCACTATTGCGCTGACAAACAGCATCGCCTTCGCCAACGTGCCGGACGTCGAGCGCGATTTCCCACGCATTCGCGTGATGGGCACCATTGGCTGGATCGCATCCGGGCTGGCGTGCGGCTTCTTACCGCAAATGCTGGGCTATAACGATATCTCGCCAACCAATATTCCGCTGTTGATCACCGCAGGCAGTTCCGTCCTGCTGGGCGCTTTTGCGTTCTTCCTGCCGGATACGCCGCCAAAAAGCACCGGCAAGCTGGACATTAAAGTTATGCTGGGGCTGGATGCGCTGATCCTGCTGCGCGATAAAAACTTCCTGGTCTTTTTCTTCTGCTCGTTCCTGTTTGCGATGCCGCTGGCGTTCTACTACATCTTCGCGAATGGCTATCTGACGGAAGTCGGCATGAAAAACGCCACCGGCTGGATGACGCTGGGCCAGTTCTCCGAAATCTTCTTTATGCTGGCGTTACCCTTCTTCACGAAGCGCTTTGGCATTAAAAAGGTCTTACTGCTTGGTCTTATCACTGCGGCAATCCGCTACGGCTTTTTTGTTTACGGCGGCGCGGAAGAATATTTCACCTATGTCCTGCTGTTTCTTGGCATTTTGCTGCACGGCGTTAGTTACGACTTCTACTATGTTACGGCCTATATCTATGTCGATAAAAAAGCGCCTGTGCATATGCGTACTGCCGCTCAGGGGTTGATCACCCTCTGCTGTCAGGGGTTTGGCAGCCTGCTGGGCTACCGTCTCGGCGGCGTGATGATGGAAAAAATGTTTGCCTATAAAGAGCCGGTAAACGGCCTCACCTTCAACTGGGCGGGCATGTGGACATTCGGGGCGGTGATGATCGCCGTGATTGCCGTGTTGTTTATGATTTTCTTTCGCGAATCCGACAAAGAGATCACTGCGATTAAAGTGGACGATCGCGATATTGCGCTGACACAAGGGGAAGTTAAATGAAAGCTGAACGTATTCTCGGTGCCCTTTATGGGCAGGCGTTAGGGGATGCGATGGGAATGCCGTCGGAGCTATGGCCCAGAACGCGCGTAAAAGCGCATTTTGGCTGGATTGATCGCTTTCTGCCCGGCCCTGCGGAAAATAACGCGGCCTGCTATTTTAACCGCGCTGAATTTACTGACGATACGTCGATGGCGCTGTGTCTGGCGGATGCGCTGCTGGAGCGCGACGGGCAGATCGACCCGGACCTGATTGGCCGTAACATTCTGGACTGGGCGCTGCGCTTTGACGCCTTTAATAAGAACGTTCTTGGCCCGACGTCGAAAATTGCGCTAAACGCCATTCGTGACGGCAAGCCCGTTGCTGAACTGGAAAACAACGGCGTGACCAACGGGGCGGCCATGCGCGTTTCCCCACTGGGGTGCTTGCTTCCGCCACGCGATCTGGATGCGTTTATTGATGATGTGGCCCTGGCCTCCAGCCCGACGCATAAGTCAGACCTGGCTGTTGCTGGTGCGGTCGTTGTGGCATGGGCTATCTCACGCGCGATTGAAGGTGATTGCTGGTCTGATATTGTCGATTCGCTACCGGCTATCGCCCACTATGCGCAGCAAAAACGCATCACGACCTTTAGCGCCTCGCTCTCGGCTCGCCTGGAGATCGCACTGAAGATCGTCCGTGACGCGAACGGTATTGAATCCGCCAGTGAGCAGCTTTACCAGGTGGTTGGCGCGGGCACCAGCACCATTGAATCGGTGCCCTGCGCCATCGCAATGGTCGAGCTGGCCAACACCGACCCTAACCGCTGCGCCATTCTGTGCGCCAATCTCGGCGGCGACACCGACACCATTGGGGCGATGGCAACGGCGATTTGTGGCGCGCTGCACGGCGTGGAGGCCATCGAGCCTGCGCTGAAAGATGAGCTGGACGCGGTAAACCAACTGGACTTCATGCGCTATGCCACCGCGCTGACGCGCTATCGCCAGCAGCGGGAGGCGGTATGAACACAACGCGCCTGCGGGCGTTGCTGCCCGATTTAGCCCGCCGCCAGCCGGTGACGGTCGTGGGCGCGGCGGTCATTGATGTGATTGCCGATGCTTACGCGCTGCCCTGGCGTGGCTGCGATATTGAGCTTAAACAGCAAGGCGTCAACGTCGGCGGCTGCGCGCTCAATATCGCCGTCGCCTTAAAGCGTCTGGGGATTGAGGCCAGTAATGCCCTGCCCCTCGGTCAGGGCGTATGGTCAGACATTATTCGTCATCGCATGGCGAAAGAGGGGTTACACAGCCTGATCGACAACGCAGAGGGAGACAACGGCTGGTGTCTGGCGCTGGTAGAACCGGATGGCGAACGCACGTTTATGTCGTTCAGCGGCGTTGAGAACCAATGGAATGCCGACTGGCTGGCGCAGCTGACAATTCCGCCCGACAGTTGGATCTACTTTTCCGGTTATCAACTCGCCTCGCCATGCGGCGAACTGCTGGTGAGCTGGCTGGAAGGGTTAGAGAGCGTGACGCCGTTTATCGACTTCGGACCGCGAATCGGCGACATTCCCGACCCGCTAATGGCGCGGATTATGGCCTGCCATCCGCTGGTATCGCTGAACCGTCAGGAGGCAGACATTGCTGCCGAACGGTTTGGCTTTAGTCATGAACCTAACGCGTTTGGCGCCGCCTGGCTTGCGGCGTTTGCCTCACCGGTTATTGTCCGCCACGATAAAGACGGAGCATGGTATTTCAGCCAGCAATCATCCGGCTGCGTGCCGGCATTTGCCACAACGGTCGTCGATACCATTGGCGCGGGAGACAGCCACGCGGGAGGCATGCTGGCCGGGCTGGCATCCGGCTGGGCGCTTGCAGACGCGGTGCTGCTGGGGAACGCGGTCGCCTCCTGGGTGGTAGGCCATCGTGGCGGCGATTGCGCGCCAACGCGCGAGGCGCTACTCCTCGCACACAAAAACGTATAGATCGCTGCGACAGTAGCTGATGCTGTATTCAATGGGCCGCTGTTGCTGGTCAAGCGCCACCTGCTTGATCACCAGCACCGGCACTTTGCTGTCCATCTGAATATGTGACTGAAATTCCGCATCCGGCATGCGCGCGCTGACGCGAGAGCGTGTACGTTGCGGAAAGATATGCTGGCTGCGGAAATAGTCATACAGCGAGATCCCGATGGCGTCCGCATCATGAATCAGGTGCGCAGGCACCCAGGACTCCTCAATGGACACCGCATCCTCATCCACATAACGAATACGTTTGAGCAAGAACACATCGCTGCCTGCGGCGATCGCCAGCTGCTGCGCCACCTCATCCGGGCATTTCACTACCCGCTTGTTGACCCACAGGGTATCCGGCTTTTTACCGCGCAATACCACCTGCTGCGAAAAGCCACGCGCCTCTTTCAGGGAATATTCGAAGATGTTGTTAATCTGCGTTCCGTAGCCACGGGCGCGAGTCACGACGCCTTCTTCTTCCAGCGCCTGCATTGCCTTGCGCACCGTAATACGCGAAACGCCGGTCAACTGGCTGAGATCGCGCTCGCCGGGCAAAATGTTGCCATGCTCAAGAATCCCGCTGCGAACGGCATTTTTGACCGTCTCGGCAAACTTCCTGTACAGCGGCGTGTTATCCACCGCTGCCATTCGTTCATTCAGTTGCGCGATAAGCCGGGTATGCGCTTGTTCCATTTATCTTTTTCCAGGCCGACAAGTCTGGGATCAGTATACTACCATTACCACCACGCGTGGAAATGATGTACCGGGCCAATCCCCTCGCCTACCTCCAGCGTATCCGCCTGGGCTAACGCCGCCGAAAGCCATGTTTTTGCTTCCTGTACCGTATCGGCCCAGTTGCTATGGCACGGGCGCAGCGCCGCCAACGCCGCCGACAGCGTACACCCGGTGCCGTGGGTATTTTTGGTCATCACCCGTGGGGCGGTAAAACGCTGCTCCCCTTCACGGGTAAAGAGCCAGTCCGGGCTTTGCGCATCATCCAGATGACCACCTTTCATCAGCACGGCGCCACAGCCCAGCGCCAGTAGCGCACGCCCTTGTTCCAGCATTTCCTGTTCCGTGCGGGCGTGCGGCGCATCCAGCAATGCCGCGGCCTCCGGCAGATTCGGCGTGATAATCGACACCTGCGGCAATAACCGGCTGCGCAACGTCTCCACCGCCGACGGAGAAAGCAGCGGATCGCCGCTTTTCGCCAGCATCACCGTATCCAGCACCACGTTTTGCACCTGGTGACGCTGCAAACGTTCTGCAACAGCTTCAACAATATCCGTTTCCGCCAGCATGCCGATTTTGGTGGTGTCGATACGCACATCGCTGAAGACAGAATCCAGTTGCGCTGCGACAAAATCTGGCTCAATGCGGTACACCGACTGCACGCCGCGGGTATTTTGCGCCACCAACGCCGTAATGACGGAGCAACCATACGCGCCCAGCGCCGAAAAGGTCTTCAAATCGGCCTGAATCCCGGCGCCGCCGCTTGGGTCAGTGCCTGCAATGGTTAACGCGTTAATCCGTTTCATACCTTCTCCTCCGCATTAAGGTGATACAGCGCATCAAGAAAAGCCGGAATAAAGCTCCCGGGCCCCTGACTGCGTTCGGCAGCGATCTGCCCGGCCTGTTTCATCCAGCTACAGGCTGACGCCACATTGTCCAGCGTATTTCCCGGCAGCGCGCAACTGGCCGCCACAATCGCAGATAAGGCGCATCCCGTCCCGACAACGCGCGTCATCAGCACATCGCCGCCGGTAACGCTGACGGTACGCTGCCCGTCGGTGACATAATCCACCTCCCCCGTTACCGCAACGACGGCCCCCGTCTGACGCGCCAGCGCCTGAGCGGCCGGTAACGCCGATACCGCCGTATCGGTGGTATCCACTCCACGCCCGCCCGCCGCTAATCCAGACAGGGCGAGGATCTCCGAGGCATTGCCGCGTATTGCCCTGGGATTAAGAGACAGCAGTTCCAGACAGAAACGGCGGCGATAATCGAGCGCGCCAACCGCCACGGGATCAAGCGTCCAGGGGGTTTTCGCTATATGGGCCTGCTCTGTCGCAGCGCGCATGGCCTCCGCGCGCGACCGGGTCAGCGTGCCGACGTTAATCAGTAACGCACTGGCGATAGCAGCAAACTGGCGCGCCTCTTCGGGCTCAATCACCATCGCCGGTGAGGCGCCTGATGCCAGTAATGTATTGGCGGTAAAGTTCTGTACGACGTCGTTCGTCATACAGTGGGTCAGCGGAGAAAGGATACGAAATTGTTGTAAGGTATGAGCCGCAAGCGTGCGGCTGTGCAGGTCAGGCTGCATGGTTCAGCTCCTGCCCGCGTGAAGAAGGGACACGAGCAGTGTCAGACTTCCCTACGCTGGCATTATCCAGATCAGGTAATACGGGTATGTCTCAGCCCTTCGTGAAAAGGGGCACCCCGAGTCGTTGAAACCGAAGCATTTATTATGCATGTTTCGCCAACAGGATACTGGGTGCGTCAGGGGATGTAAATCAGCGAAATGCCGATATCGCTGGCTCCAGCGCAGGTCAGATAGTTCCCAAAACCGTCATTCGTGATGCGAACTGCCTACGGCATGTGTTGCTTGCGCGCGCTTTCGTTTACACTTTTTACGAAATTATTGGCGTGATAACAAAATAGTTCTTGTCAGACTTGCTGCACAGTGAGAATGATACACGACTGATTTTTATGACCCGAATACGTGGAGAGTTTATGGGTATGAAGAATAAATTTTTAATGGGCGCACTGCTGCTGGCAACCAGCGCAGTCTGGGCAGCACCCGCCGCAACGGGGATTGATCAGTACGAATTGAGCAGCTTTGTTGCCGACTTTACCCATTTCAAACCTGGCGATACCGTTCCTGAGCTGTACCGCACCGACGAGTACAATATTAAGCAATGGAAGCAACGCAATCTGCCAGCGCCCGACGCAGGAACCCACTGGACCTATATGGGCGGCGCTTATGTACTGATTAACGACACCGACGGCAAGATTATTAAAGCCTACGATGGCGAGATTTTTTATCATCGGTAAATGCTTTACTGTAAAAACAACAGACAAAACACGTCCTTTCATTCAGAAAAGGACGCGTTTTCAGAGAAATGACTTAATCATATGAAACAGCAAATATTACTTTGCTTTGCAAATTTCCAGGACGTAATGGTTCGTTGCTGACTCTGACATATTTTGCGGTAATCGGGATAGTATACTTATCCTCAATACTGGTCATTTTTACCATTGTTCTTAATATATCACCCTGCATTAAAGGCGTAGTACCTGAGCCACTGTATATCTGAAACCCCACACCTTTTGCACCCTCCGTCAGCGTATTTTTAAGTATCGTGCCGTTTTCATTCCAGTCACCATGAGAAACGTTGAAACTCACTGGATTAGTCGTAACATTATATACGCTATCACAGTTTAAAATCAGATTCGTGGTTCCTGTTTTCGTATTATTTCCGGTTATTATCTCATTTAATGTTGTTTCTGGCATCGCAATAACATATTGATTCTGTGAAAAATGGCAGGTCGTAGGTTTATGTTTTACTGTAAAAATAATGTTTTGTGAATAAGAAACATTACTGTTTAGCCTTCCCGTTATCCAACAAATAAGCCATGAGAAAAGATTATTATTACAGGTATTATCAGTAAGAATGCTGATAGCCGGACGGTTTAAGTTAATGCTATTACCTGAAACGGTTAAATCCGCAGTTCCAGACTTTATATAGTTCGCTTCAAGCGTAAACGACTTCGTATTGGTCACATTATCTGTTGTAGTCTCCTGGTTACCAATCGTAACGGGAAAGCCATTTCCAGTCAGCTTTAATTGCATAAAAATGGATTTCTGCGACCCCGTCCCTTTAAACTCAACGATATAATTTTGTAAAGGCGTCGCATAATACATCTTGTCGCTTGACGCATTACAGGTAAACGTATCATGTAAATTAGTTTTGACAGGAATCACCGCAGCACCTGATGTCATATCTATTTCAATAGATTGTTGTGCGGTTGTGTTATTCCCTAGTGAACATTTAGCCTGTGATAAGACAGGGAATAACAGTAATAATATTAACCAATACTTATTCATAGCAAGTCCTTTTCATCGACAAATATAGGTCTTGTTCTCATCAATTACGCCATCAAAAGTAATAATGCAAAACAATCCTTGCTGTTTGTTTGTCGCGACTTTCAAAGAGGCAGGAACATTATCTGTACGGATAAAGAGGCGACTTCCTTGCCCAACTAAGCCAACATTTTTCCCGGAATGATCTTCTACTTCATAACCGAAGGTTAATGGAGAACCATCTGGACGTCGCGCCAGAAAATACCAGGGCTTGCGCCTGTCGGTTTCAAACTCAGCTAACACAACCGCACCACGATAAGGCACAATCCCCTTACGATTACCGCGTAGTTCGACATCACTGTAGGTATGGGAAAGATCCAACGTTAAAAAGTTTTCACGATATGGCGTCAGACTGTCATATATGGCATACCCATTCTTGTCCGTGGTCAGATAACGGTGACCTTGCACTGCTGCCCCTTCTAACCCAGGCGCTTTAATAATGGCAAGTGTATCTGAGAGGCGGTTGGTTAAATGTATACCATCAGACCAGGCGACAATTCCCCCCTGGATATTCCCACCAGCCTGCCGGTATTTATTAGACTGGCTATAGCTGGCACCTACCGTCGCAACCGGCGCTCGCCACGTCAGGTTTCCACCTGCGCTTGTTTCATTATTTTGCCGCTGATGCGCAATATTCGCGCCATAGCTAAATTGATCTCGACCACCCGCAATGCCGCTTAGGCTGGTATTATTCGACTGATAGCCTTCGTTATCAAACGTCGTTGAGTTTGAAACAAAGAGATCGCGTTTCGTTGCCGTGACGCCATCGCCCCAGGAGAATGGGATGGAAATATAAATATTAAGACGCTTATCCTCCCGATTATCCTCATCATAACTCTGACTCGCAGACAAGGTATAACTAATACGCCGCCAGTCATTAGAATAACTCAACTGATAATCCTTTCCGCTGCCATTACGTCCCCAATAATCACGCCATAATCCACTCAGGGCCAGGTTCCCCCATCCCTCTGGTAACCCCTGGTTTATATTGACAGAAAAACTATTCTTACGACCAAAATCATTTTGGTAATAATCAGTGATGTCATACACATCACTGTTATCCCGATGATAGCTGTTTTTATTATTCGCCCAGACATGATCATTAAATGAACGGTAATCACGTGAAGAATAACGATAGGCTGCTAACGCAAACTGCGTACCTGTTTGTGAAACATATTTATTCCACGCTATCTGATAACTTTGACCATTAAAAACATCACCATTATCCTGTTTACTATGAGACTGAGTGGCATCCACAGAAACAGCACCAATATGTGTATTCCACCCTGTGCCTAATGTAAAGGCCTGGTAATGGTCAGACAGCATAGTGCCACCATATAATGTCAGTAGATTATTTAATCCATACTGATAATTGGCTTGCAAAAAATCCGTCTGCTTTGTCGCGCCTTCTATATGGCTACGCCCTGCCGCAATATCGTATTTTGATACGCCAGACTGTAGCATATTAGGTACAGATGAATAAGGCACAAGATAATGGGAAACTGAACCATCAGCTTCTTTTACACTGACATCCAAATCGGCACCACCTCCAGCAAGCTGTAGATCGGCAATCGCAAATGGGCCAGGCGGAACCTCTTTTTGATAGACAATAAAGCCATTCTGTTCAATGGTTACTAAAGCATGACTTTGTGCAATACCACGAACAATGGGTGTAAAGTTTTGTTTCGAATTGGGCAGCATTTGCATATCACGCCAGATACGTATCCCGGTGAAACGTACAGAGTCAAACAGATCGGTTCCGGTATACATATCCCCGGCACGTAGCGTTCCTAATATTTCAGGGATGCCACGTTCCATATACAATGTATTATTTTTCCATTCTCCGCTGTCATCATTACTTTTCGTGAAGTTTGCATTCGAATGTAACTGCCAGCCAAACAGATTTAGCCCACTGTTCAGACTTACGTAGCTGCTTTCATCATTACCACCACTTTTATAATTACTGTAATACTGACTGGCATAATAAGACATGTATAGAGCATTAATGCCCCGATCCCAGGTTTCAGGTAACATATAACCCGGCTCGTATTCATTCACGTAGGCATGAGGCACCGTCAAATTTAGAGCAAACTGACTGATATCATAGCTAATATCCCCCCCTGAACTGCGGCTCGTAGCGATACACAATCAACTTTCTTATCCACTTGAAGACCATCGGACTTAATACCAATCTGATGCAACTGAGCTATAGACAAGCAAGTATCATCAGGATCATCCTGGATATTTAATTCGTAACGGCCACGCCACTGATTGTTAAGATAAACATCCATATCATAAAGGCCCGGCATCGGTTTATCTCCGTCGATCTGATAACGGGAAACCTTTTCACCTTTTAATCCGCCAAACATAAAGTGTGTGTCAAATGTTTCGGTTTCTCCCCATACCGGGGATATCACCAGCACAGAAAGGATCGCTAACGTAATGGAGTTTATCTTTAACATAACCAATCCTTGGGCTATCTATCCGTTTTTACTTTCTCACTCAAATAATTACCATGATCATCAATAAGTGTGACAGTATAATGATTAACGCCAACAGAAGTGCTTACTAATTTATCTGACCAAGGTGCAAGCACATAAGTTTCTTTATTAATTTTGGTTTTTCCAACAATTTCAGGGATGGTAATCCAGTTTGCTGAATTATTTTTGATGTTTATGCCGTTGTATGATTTACTAATCCGCAGACGAGAAAAGCTATTTTTATCTACAGAAGAAATTCCTTGTGGACGGTAGATAAACTTCACACGGTTTTGCATCGCAAATTTGATTACATTTTTCCCTTCCGTTTCTGCTGAATTTGGCGGGATATCCAACACATTGAGAAAGAACAGACTTTCACGATCACCCGGCAATCTATTCTCAAGTAATTTAATCTTCAGTTGTTGGCCAGAACCCGCAATCACTCGGGCGACTGGCGGTGACAGAACAAATGGCACCTGAATTTTTTCAGGTGGCAAACTGGTATCGCCATCATCAATCCATGACTGCACCAACGCGCTACGCGTACCTTCATTCATTAACTGTACAGTAATTTCTTTTTTCTGGGCTGGATAAATAATCCGTGTGCCGTAAATATAAATACCTGCCCACGCAGGCATTACAGCACCAGCCAATAATAATACCATTATCTTTCTCATGGTTAACTCACCTTATTATCAGAGAAATCGGCGGCGACAAAACGCCGCCGACTAAAAGGGTGTGTTAATCAGTTACTACCGTCAGCGTCAAAGAGGAGCTCACCTCACCCGCAGTTACATTATTTTGTCCAGCCAGATTAGCATAACGCGCTGAGAAGCTAAGCTCATATTTCCCATCATCACTTTTATCCAGGGAAATACCATTATCTGCATTAACCTTATTCCCGTCATAATAGACAGAGAAACCAGCGCCATTGTTTGATGCAGTATTCCGTGTAACAGAGGTATGTGAACTATCAAACTGTGAACGGGAGAAGGTAATACGAGGTGCATTATCACCCGTACACTCAACTTTCAACGGCGTGATAGTGGAGTTAGAATATCCATCATAAACGCCGCCAGCATTCAGTATATTTAAACGGTCCACCCCCACCTGGTTCATATCAATCTTTGCAGTTGCATCACCAACAAATTTACATGTTGTGCCAACAACTTTACCCGTAATAATCAGTTCGCCATAATCTGCATCCGCCGCAAAAACCCCGGCACTCATAAAAATAGCAGACAATACGGAGGCAGCAATAATTGAACGTTTCATAGTATCTTCCTTAATAAATGAATTTCTATTTGTTAAGAGGGATTAACTCTTGAAACTAAATTCTCACACACAAAACGTTATCGCAATGTAAACGTGTTGTTTTGTTGATTTAAAACAATTTACAGAATGCAATATAATTACAACAAATAAGTTGTACTAATTATCATTTTTAGAATTTATTAATAATCGTGATTTATCATTAAATACATTCAAAATATAAATAAAAAAGCCCACATCATTCATGAAAATAATGTGGGCTTTCTCGTATTCACGTTATTTTAGTCGTAGCGGTTTAAGACTATCTGGCGAGCAGAGCCTCCAGGCAGAGTGATAACTTCCGTTACAACGCCTCTGACCGGCATTGAGGCCGTTTCTCCTGCGTTTGTCAGATAGGTGTTATTACCGCAACGCTGTTGCAACTGAGTATCCACAACGTCAGCGTGACAGGTGGGGGTCGTGACGCTTCCGCTAATCGTGAGCGTCGCGGTATCAGAAGCAAAAACAGGAGAACTCATTCCATAAGCCAGAACTATAATTCCCATCAGCAAAGGATTCTTCATGTTTAGCGTTAATCCTGTCGTAAAAGAGAGCACAGCACAGTTTATCTTCATGGGAAATTATGCTCGCTGGTTCATTGTAAGACCAATCGAGATAATAAATTAATAAGATAGCTATGATCAATTCAAATGATGTATTTGGCGATTTTTTAAGAAAAGCGCCCAAATAATGAAGGGAAAATAAATAATAGCGTGATGATTATTTCATTAATATATTCACCGCATCAATATATTTCTGATGCGGTGAATAGCAGTCATCCTGACGGTTCAGGCGAAATTAAACCGCGCGGAAAGCTATTTCTCCGGGAATAACCTCACCCTGCCAGTACAGTTGCGCCGCAACGCGCCCTGCCAGCTCGCGGTATATCGCGGTAAACTCACTGTCGGGACGGCTGATTACCGTCGGCGTTCCGCGATCGAGATCTTCACGCAGGCTGATATGCAACGGCATCTGCCCCAGCAGTTGAGTACGGTACTGCTCGGCCAGTTTCTGTGCGCCGCCGGTGCCAAAAATTGGCTCATGGTGACCGCAGTTGCTACAGATATGCATACTCATGTTTTCAACAATCCCGAGCACCGGTACTTCGACCTTCTCGAACATCACAATGCCTTTTTTGGCGTCAATAAGCGCGATGTCCTGCGGCGTGGTAACGACAACCGCGCCTGTCACCGGAATGTTCTGCGCCAACGTCAATTGAATGTCACCTGTTCCCGGCGGCATATCCAGTACCAGGTAATCCAGATCCGGCCACAACGTTTCCTGCAACATCTGCATCAGCGCTTTGCTGGCCATCGGGCCGCGCCATACCATCGCATTGTCATCCGTCACCAGATAGCCGATGGAGTTGGTTGCCAGACCGTGAGACATAATCGGCGCCATATGGGTGCCGTCCGGCGAAGTTGGGCGCTGATTCTCAGCCCCCAGCATGGTCGGGATAGACGGGCCGTAGATATCGGCATCCAGAATACCGACTTTCGCCCCTTCCGCCGCCAGCGCTAACGCCAGGTTAACAGCGGTAGACGATTTTCCCACGCCGCCTTTACCGGAACTGACGGCGATAATGTTCTTCACGCCGTTAATGCCAGGCTGATTTTTAACGCGCTTCAGCGTCGCGATGTTATGCGACAGCTTCCAGTCAATGGCTTTCGCGCCCGTAATCCGCAGTAAATCGGCGCTGCATTGCTCTTTTAACACCTCAAACGCGCTGTGCCAGACAAACGGCATGACCAGCTCAACGTGCAGCGTGTCATCCAGCCAGGCGACATGGTGCAACGCTTTCAATGTCGTCAGGTTATGCTTCAGGGTTGGGTGCTGAAAATTCGCCAGCGTCCCGGCAACCATCGCGCGCAGGGTCTCTGGTGATTTAGCCTGGGATTGTGCGTTCATCCCGACTCCTTTTTATCGTTATGAAAAGTACAATTGTAACTTTCTAGTTTACTCCTGCGGTAATAATTATTCATTTATGGTTTGATCCCCTTATTTCTTGGCGTAGTTATTACCTTTCAGGTAACATCAGAACCCCCTTTTACTAGAGAAGAAGTAATACCTACTATGACTCAAGTCGCGAAGAAAATTCTGGTAACGTGCGCGCTGCCGTACGCCAACGGCTCCATCCACCTCGGCCATATGCTGGAGCACATCCAGGCTGATGTCTGGGTCCGTTACCAGCGAATGCGCGGCCACCAGGTCAACTTCATCTGCGCGGACGACGCACACGGCACCCCTATCATGCTGAAAGCACAGCAGTTGGGGATTACGCCAGAGCAGATGATTGGTGAAATGAGTCAGGAGCATCAGACTGATTTCGCAGGCTTTAACATCAGCTATGACAACTACCACTCAACGCACAGCGAAGAGAACCGCGAGCTGTCCGAGCTGATTTACACCCGCCTGAAAGAGAACGGTTTCATTAAGAACCGCACCATCTCTCAGCTCTACGATCCAGAAAAAGGCATGTTCCTGCCGGATCGTTTTGTAAAAGGCACCTGCCCGAAATGTAAGTCTCCAGATCAGTACGGCGATAACTGCGAAGTGTGCGGCGCGACCTATAGCCCGACCGAGCTTATCGAGCCGAAATCCGTGGTTTCCGGCGCTACGCCGGTGATGCGCGACTCTGAGCACTTCTTCTTTGACCTGCCATCTTTCAGCGAAATGTTGCAGGCGTGGACCCGCAGCGGCGCGTTGCAGGAGCAGGTAGCGAACAAAATGCAGGAGTGGTTTGAATCCGGCCTGCAACAGTGGGATATCTCCCGTGACGCGCCATACTTCGGTTTTGAAATCCCGAATGCGCCGGGCAAATTTTTCTACGTCTGGCTGGATGCGCCGATCGGCTACATGGGTTCATTCAAGAATCTGTGCAACAAGCGCGACGATCTGACCAGCTTTGACGACTACTGGAAGAAAGATTCTGACGCCGAGCTGTACCATTTCATCGGTAAGGATATCGTTTACTTCCACAGCCTGTTCTGGCCGGCCATGCTGGAAGGCAGCGGTTTCCGCAAACCGACCAACCTGTTCGTTCACGGCTATGTAACGGTGAACGGCGCGAAGATGTCTAAATCGCGCGGCACCTTTATTAAGGCCAGCACCTGGCTGAACCATTTTGACGCCGACAGCCTGCGCTATTACTACACGGCGAAGCTCTCTTCCCGCATCGATGACATCGACCTGAATCTGGAAGACTTCGTGCAGCGCGTCAACGCGGATATCGTCAACAAAGTCGTCAACCTGGCTTCCCGTAACGCGGGCTTTATCAACAAGCGTTTCGATGGCGTACTGGCTGCTGAACTGGCCGATCCCGCGCTGTACAAAACCTTCACCGACGCAGCAGCGGTCATCGGCGAAGCGTGGGAAAGCCGCGAATTCGGTAAAGCGATCCGTGAAATTATGGCGCTGGCGGACATGGCTAACCGCTATGTTGATGAACAGGCGCCGTGGGTTGTCGCGAAACAGGAAGGCCGCGATGCCGACCTGCAGGCGATCTGCTCGATGGGCATCAACCTGTTCCGCGTGCTGATGACGTACCTGAAGCCGGTTCTGCCAACGCTGAGCGAACGTGTGGAAGCGTTCCTGAACACCGAGCTGAACTGGGATGCAATCGCGCAACCGCTGCTGGGCCACAAGGTTAACGCCTTCAAAGCGCTGTATAACCGCATCGACATGAAACAGGTTGATGCGCTGGTTGAAGCCTCGAAAGAAGAGGTGAAAGCGGCGGCGGCGCCAGTTACCGGCCCGCTGGCAGACGACCCGATTCAGGAAACCATTACCTTTGACGATTTCGCTAAGGTCGATCTGCGCGTGGCGCTGATTGAAAACGCTGAGTTCGTTGAGGGTTCTGACAAACTGCTGCGTCTGACGCTGGATCTGGGCGGCGAAAAGCGCAACGTCTTCTCCGGCATCCGTTCCGCGTACCCTGACCCGCAGGCGCTGATTGGTCGCCATACGGTGATGGTCGCCAACCTGGCCCCGCGTAAAATGCGCTTCGGCATCTCTGAAGGGATGGTGATGGCCGCCGGTCCTGGCGGGAAAGATATCTTCCTGTTAAGCCCGGATGACGGTGCGAAGCCAGGCCAGCAGGTGAAATAAACAAAAAGCCGGAGACATTCTCCGGCTTTTTTATTCCAGAACGCCAGCGAATCACGCCGTAGGTCTGGTAAGCGAAGCGCCATCAGGCGCAAATGCCGGATGACGGTGCAAACACCTTATCCGGCCTACCGCTTATCTTATTACGCTTTCTTCTCGTGCTGACGCGCCGCCAGCCCGCGCAGGAAATAGCGCAAGAACTGATCGCCGCACTCGCGGAAGTTTTTATGCTCCGGGGCGCGCATCATCGCCGTGATTTCCGGCATCGAGACGCGGAATTTTTGCTCCGTCAGAATCGCAAGAATATCGTCGGTTTTCAGCGAGAACGCGATACGCAGCTTTTTCAGCACAATATTATTGTTAACGCGGCGCTCCGGCTCCAGCGCTGGCGCGGACTCATCTTTACCACGCTTTTCGTAAATCAGCCCATTCAGGAAAGCAGAGAGGATGATATCCGGGCAACGTTGAAAGCCCTCTTCCTCTTCTTTACGCAACCAGACAGCAATCTGTTCCGCAGTGGCTTCGGCATTACCCAGCGCCAGAATGCGCACCAGATCGTTATTGTTTGCTTTCAGGATGTAGCGCACGCTACGCAGAATATCGTTACTCAGCATGGGGCCTTCGGGTGTTAATGAGGCAAAAAATCATTTTAGCAGTCTTTTACAGCCCAATCGCCTCTTTTAAACTTTTCAGGTAGCGACGGCTGACAGGAACCGTTAAGCCGTTGCGCAAAATCAGCTCGGCCTGACCATTATCCTCCAGACGAATTTCCTGCAACTGCGCCATATTCACCAGATACTGACGATGGCAGCGCAATAACGGCGTGCGGCTCTCCAGCGTTCGCAGCGTCAATTCGGTAAACCCTTCCTTCCCCTCGCTGCTGGTTACGTACACGCCGCTCATCCGGCTGCTGACAAACGCCACGTCATCCATTTGCAACAGATAAATACGGCTGTGCCCGGTGCAGGGAATGAATTTCAACGCTTGTTGATTTTCCGGCAGCACCGAAACGTCCTGCATGTTTCGTTCCTGTCGCAGACGCGCCAACGTTTTCTCCAGCCGCTTCTCTTCAATGGGCTTAAGCAGATAGTCAAAAGCGTGCTCTTCAAACGCTTTAATGGCGTATTCGTCAAAAGCGGTCAGAAAAACAATGTACGGTCGATGTTCTGGATCGAGCATCCCGACCATTTCCAGCCCGCTGATGCGCGGCATCTGGATATCAAGAAACAGCACGTCCGGGTGCAGCTTATGCACCGCGCCAATCGCCTCTACCGCATTCGAGCACTCACCCACAATCTCAATATCACTTTGTTCCTGTAACAGAATCCGCAGATTTTCCCGCGCTAACGGCTCATCATCCACAATCAGCACTTTAATCATGCGTTTTCCTCCAGGGGAAGTCGTAAGGTTATCCGGGTAAAGAGATCGGGTTCGCAGGCCACGTTGATGCCGTAATCATCGCCAAAGCGTTCGCGCAGCCGTTTATCCACCAGGTTCATCCCCAGGCCGCTGGCATTGGTCGTGGGCTGGTACAATCCGGCGTTATCCTCAATGTCCAGCATCAGGTGCTGCCCGTCCTGTCTGGCCGTAATGGAGACTTCACCGGTGCCGAGCAGTTGCGACGTGCCGTGCTTAATGGCGTTTTCCACAATCGGTTGCAGAGTGAACGCGGGCAGTTGCTGGTGCGAAAGTTCCTCCGGCACGTTTAAATTCACCTGCAACCGCGCCTGGAAGCGCGCCTTCTCAATTTGCAAATAGGCATTCACATGCTCAATTTCATCGGCAAGGGTCACAATCTCCGAGGGGCGCTTTAAGTTCTTGCGAAAGAAGGTCGAGAGATACTGCACCAGTTGGCTGGCCTGTTCGCTGTCGCGGCGTACCACCGCTTTAATGGTGTTAAGCGCGTTAAACAGGAAATGAGGATTCACCTGCGCATGCAAAAGTTTAATTTCCGACTGTGTGAGCAGCGCTTTCTGGCGTTCATACTGCCCGGCCAGAATCTGCGCCGACAGCAGTTGCGCAATCCCCTCGCCCAGCGTTCGGTTGATGGAGCTAAAGAGCCGGTTTTTGGCTTCATACAGTTTGATGGTGCCCATCACGCGTTGGTTTTCGCCGCGCAGCGGAATCACCAGCGTTGAGCCTAATTTGCACTGCGGATGCAACGAGCAGCGGTAAGGCACTTCGTTACCATCGGCATACACCACCTCACCGGTCTCAATCGCTTTCAGCGTGTAGCTTGATGAAATAGGTTTCCCCGGCAGGTGGTGATCGTCGCCAATGCCGGTAAATGCCAGCAGTTTATCGCGATCGGTGATCGCTACTGCGCCGATGTCCAGTTCCTGATACAACACCTGGGCCACCTTCATGCTGTTCACTTCGTTAAAGCCCTGACGAAGGATACCCTCCGTGGAGGCCGCCACTTTCAGCGCGGTGGCGGAAAACGCCGAGGTGTATTTTTCAAACATCGCGCGTTTGTCGAGCAAAATGCGCATAAACAGCGCCGCCCCGACGGTGTTAGTCACCATCATGGGCGCGGCAATACTGCTTACCAGATGCAACGCATCTTCAAAAGGTCGGGCGATCAACAAAATGATCAGCATTTGCACCAGTTCAGCGACGAAGGTAATCGCCCCGGCCGTTAACGGGCTGAAGACTTTATCGGTGCGCCCACGACGGATCAGCACGCTATGCACCAGGCCGCCTAACAACCCTTCGACAATGGTGGAGATCATACAGCTCAGCGCCGTCATCCCGCCCATCGAATAACGGTGTAAACCGCCGGTGAGTCCGACCAGGCCGCCGACCACAGGCCCACCCAGCAAGCCGCCCATCACGGCGCCAATCGCACGGGTATTGGCAATGGAATCTTCGATGTGCAACCCAAACCAGGTGCCCATAATGCAGAAAATAGAGAAGACGATATAACAGAGAAATTTATGCGGCAGGCGAACGGTAACCTGCATTAACGGGATGAATAAACGTGTTTTACTCATTAACCACGCAATGACCAGAAACACGCACATCTGCTGAAGCAGCAGCAACACCAGATTAAACTCGTACATACCCGCAAACCACACATCTCTTAAAAACGCGTAACATACATTGGCTGCGCTTATCTTTCTTTGAACTGTTGCAAAAAAACATGAATTCGTGAGAACGATCACTCAAAAGCGCACGTCAGGCCACAATCTCACCCGCGCACTGATTAAAGAACAGACAAAACTACCTGGTTCGTAAAAGAGCGTCTAAAGTAAAACTGGGACCTCGCGAGCAAGGGTGAAACGATGGCGCTTTACACAATAGGTGAAGTGGCTTTGCTTTGTGATATCAACCCTGTCACGTTACGCGCGTGGCAGAGGCGTTACGGATTATTAAAGCCCCAGCGAACAGACGGGGGGCACCGCCTGTTTAATGACGCCGATATCGACAGGATTCGGGAGATTAAACGCTGGATTGATAACGGCGTGCAGGTCAGTAAGGTCAAAGTGCTGCTCAGCAACGATAACATCGATGTGCAAAACGGCTGGCGCGAACAGCAGGAGACGCTGCTGCACTATTTGCAAAGCAACAATCTGCATAGCCTCAGGCTATGGATTAAAGAACGTGGGCAGGATTACCCCGCCCAGACGCTCACCACGCACCTGTTTACTCCTCTGCGACGACGCTTACAGTGCCAGCAACCCACTCTCCAGGCGCTGCTCGGCATCCTTGACGGCATCTTGATCAATTACATTGCGATTTGTCTTGCCTCCGCGCGCAAAAAACAGGGGAAAGACGCGCTGGTGGTCGGCTGGAATATTCACGATACCACCCGGCTGTGGCTGGAGGGCTGGGTCGCCAGCCAGCAAGGATGGCGCGTCGATGTGCTGGCTCACTCGCTGAACCAGCTTCGCCCGGAGCTGTTTGACGGCAGGACGCTGCTTATCTGGTGCGGCGAGACGCAGACGCCCGCGCAGCAGCAGCAACTCAACGCCTGGCGCGCGCAGGGGCACGATATTTACCCGCTGGGCCTGTAGCCTTACCGGATGACAGCATCAATGCGTGATCAGACATTCTGCGCATTTAATGATTCATTAACAAACGTGCTTTACGGTACAATCCTTTTGTTAACATAAGGAGTGCACAATGCGCGCAGCTAAAATCGGTGTGATTACCCTCTTCCTGCTGATGGCTATCGGCGGTATCGGCGGCGTGATGCTCGCTGGCTATACGTTTATTTTACGTGCCGGTTAAGGCGCAGCACCAGACGCTCGAACAGGCGATCGACAATGATCGCCGCCAGCGCGACCAGTAAAGCCCCCTGAATCACATAGGCGGTGTTAAAGCCGCTCAGCCCGATGATAATTGGCGTGCCGAGCGTGCTGGCGCCCACCGTCGAGGCGATCGTCGCAGTCCCAATATTGATGATCACCGAGGTGCGAATCCCCGCCAGAATCACCGGCGCGGCCAGCGGCAGTTCGACTTTCCACAGCTGCTGTCCCCGGCTCATTCCCATCCCGCACGCCACGCTCATGACGCTGGCGGGAATCGCCCCCAGCCCGGCGAGCGTGGCCTGCAATATCGGCAAAACCCCGTAGAGGATCAGCGCGATAATGGCTGGCTCCTGACCAAACCCCATCACCGGAACGGCTATCGCCAGCACCGCGACCGGCGGAAAGGTCTGCCCGACGGCGGCGATGGTTTCCACCAGCGGGCGAAACTCTGCCCCCCATGAGCGAGTGACTGCAATCCCCGCCCCGACGCCAACCGCCACAGCAATCAGGCTTGATACGCCCACCAGCCAGAAATGGGCCAGCGCCAGCGCCATAAAGCTTTCTTGCTGATAAACCGGTCGTGGCAGCTGCGGAAACAGTGCGCCAAACACCGCCTGACTGTACGGCAGCCCCGCAAGCAGCGCCAGAAAAGCGACAATAAGCCAGAGCAGCGGATCAGACAGTCGTTTCACCGGGCAGCACCTCCGAAAGCAGATCGCGAAAATGGAGCGTCCCGCAGGGAGTGCCCTGCTGATCCACCACCGGCAATACGTCGCACCCTCGCGCCACAAAGACAGACAGCGCATCGCGCAGCGTCATCTCTTCCGCCAGCGCGTCACCGCCCACTTGCTCATGGCGACGCACATAATCCCCCACGCTGCGCAGCGACAGCAGCCGTACGCCCAGTTCGCTGCGCCCAAAAAACGCCTGCACAAAATCATTCGCCGGCGCGGTCAGCATTTCCAGCGGCGTGCCCTGCTGTACCACTTCGCCGCCATCCATCAGCACCAGATGCTCCGCCAGACGTAGCGCCTCGTCGATATCGTGCGTCACCAGCACGATGGTGCGGCCAAGCAGCCGGTGAATACGGGTCATCTCCTGCTGAAGCGCCCCGCGCGTTACCGGGTCCAGCGCGCCAAACGGCTCATCCATCAGCAATACCTGCGGATCGGCAGCCAGCGCGCGAGCCACCCCAACGCGCTGCTGTTGCCCGCCAGAGAGCTGGTGCGGATAACGGTGACGCAAATTCACGTCCAGCCCCAGCAGCGTCATCAGTTCTTCTGTGCGGTCATCAATACGCGAGCGCGACCACTTTTGCAGTTGCGGTACGGTGGCAATGTTTTGCGCCACCGTCCAGTGCGGGAAAAGGCCGATCGACTGGATGGCGTACCCCATGCGACGACGCAGTTCCAGCACCGGCAAGCTGCGGATCTCTTCCCCGGCAAAACGGATCACCCCGCTGTCATGCTCCACCAGGCGGTTAATCATCTTCAGCGTGGTGGATTTTCCCGACCCCGATGTGCCAATCAGCACCGAAAAGCTGCCTTCGCGAAAATGCAGATTGAGGTCGTTGACGGCCTTCTGCGCACCGAAGGTTTTGCTGACATGGCTAAATTCAATCATCATTCGTTACCTTCAGGAGTGCGATCCATAAATCAAACAGCGCGTCGATCAGCACGGCCAGCGCAATGACCGGGATCACCCCCAGCAGAACCAGATCAACGGCGCTGCTGAGCAGTCCCTGAAAGACCAGGGCGCCAAACCCTCCCGCCCCAATCAGGGCGGCGATGACCGCCATCCCCACCGTTTGCACCATGACCACGCGCAGGCTGCGTAAAAAAACCGGCAACGCCAGCGGCAGTTGTACATGGATAAAGCGTTGAGAAGCGCTCATCCCCATCGCCCGCGCGCTTTCCAGCACGTCTCGCGGCACCTGGTTAAGCCCGGCAACCACGCCGCGCACCAGCGGCAGTAACGCATAGAGCACCAGCGCAATCAGGGCGGGCGTTAACCCGGTTCCCGCCACGCCAAGCGTTCCCAGCCAGGGCCAGGCCTTCACCAGCCCGGCAAGCGGGGCAATCAGCAGGCCAAACAGCGCAACGGAAGGGATGGTCTGGATAACATTCAGAACGGCAAAGACCGGCCCCTGCCGCGCCGTTGCAAACGAGCACCAGATGCCCAGCGGTACGCCAATCAGCAACGCAGGCAACACGGTTCCCGCCAGCAGCGTCAGGTGCTGAACCAGCGCATTATCAAAAATATCCTGCCGGTTAGCGTACTCTTTGAGTAAAGAGAGATCGTTGAATGCGCCGGTGAGCAGCAGCGCCAGCGGTAAGAGCGCAATTTGCGCATGCAGAAGCCAGCGCCAGAGCGGTTGGGTGGTGATACGGCGAATGGCATCGCTACAGGCCAGCAGGGTGAGCCCAAGACCCAGCCACAGGCCGCTCCCCAGGCTTGTGCGCGCCAGCGGGCTGCCGGCCTGCGCCAGATGCGTTGCCGCTTTCCCCACGCTCCAGAGCATGGCGATCACCAGCGCCTGCGCCAGCACAAGCGTCAGCACGCTGCCCTTTTTCCCAGGGACAAAGCACAACACCAGCAATGCGCACCCGGCGCCCGCCAGCAGAGAAACCGAACCCGGCCAGATATCCCAGATCTGACGCCCCGCCCCTGACACCAGGCGATTGGGGGCGTAGTTAACGAAAGGCAGCGCGGCGGCAACCCCCGTCAGGATCACCAACAGCAGCAACACACGGTTAAGACTGACTTTTGACACCTTACTGACCTGATACAAAATGTGTTACTTCACCCAGCCTTTTTGCTTCAGGTAATCTGCCGCGACTTTTTTCGCATCCAGCCCTTCAACGGCGATACTGGCATTCAACTGTTGCAACGTTTTTTCATCCAGGCTGGCAAAGACCGGCTGCAACCATTCCGCCATCTGCGGATATTCTTTTAGCACCGACTCACGAACCACCGGAGCAGGCGCATAGATAGGCTGGACGCCTTGCGGATCGCTCAGTGTTTGCAGCCCCAGCGCCGCAACCGGGCCGTCGGTGCCATAGGCCATTGCCGCGTTTACGCCGGACGTTTGCTGGGCGGCCGCTTTAATGGTCACCGCCGTATCGCCGCCAGCCAGCGACAGCAACTGGTTCTGATTCAGTTTAAAATCGTAGGCTTTTTCAAAGGCAGGCAGCGCATCGGCGCGTTCGATAAACTCGGCGGAGGCGGCCAGTTTGAACGTTCCGCCCTCTTTCAGATAGCGTCCGAGATCCGCAAGCGAAACCAGTTTATTCTTTTCCGCAACATCCTGGCGTACCGCAATCGTCCAGGTATTGTTTGCAGGCGCTGGCGTTAACCAGACCAGCTTGTTCTGCTCAGCATCCAGTTTTTTGACTTTTTCAAACCCCGCCTGTGCGTTTTTCCATGCCGGATCGTTTTCGTCTTTAAAGAAGAATGCGCCGTTTCCGGTATATTCCGGGTAAATATCCAGCTCGCCAGAGGTAATCGCGCCGCGTACTACCGGGGTTGTACCCAGTTGCACTTTATTCACCGTTTTAACGCCGTGGCTTTCCAGCACCTGTAAAATCAGGTTGCCAAGCAAGGCGCCTTCCGTATCGATTTTTGATCCGACCGTTACGGGTGATGCGGCCTGCAACGGCAGGCTGACCGCCGCTAACAGCAGCAGCGCCCCCGCCCCTGTTTTTGAAATTGTCATGCTGCTTTCCTCATTCTTTTACATCCCTTTTCAGAGACTTGAGGAAAAAGCATAGTTGAAAAATAGCAGAGCGACAAAAGGCAGGGGCAATTCACAGGCCGGATAAGCGCAAGCGCCATCCGGCAATCAGGCGCACCGGTGCCGGATGGCGACGCTAACGCGTCTTATCCGGCCTACGGAGCTGACAGGTATGGCGCGTGGCTACAGCAGTTCAAACTCGCCCTGCTTCACACGGGCGGAATCGACGCCAATAAAGACGTTAAACTTGCCGGGCTCCGCGTCATACTTCATACGCTGGTTCCAGAATTTCAGCGCCTCAATATCAATCGGGAAGCTAACGGTCTGCGTTTCTCCCGGCTTCAGCGTTACCTTCTCAAAGCCTTTCAGCTGTTTTACCGGACGACTCATCGATGCCGTGACATCCTGCAAATACATCTGGATTACCGTCGCCCCCTCGCGCTTGCCGGTATTCGTCACCCGCACGCTGGCCGTTACCGCGCCATCGCGCTTCATGGTGGGCGCAGAGAGCGTCACATCGGAAACGGTAAACGTGGTGTAGCTCAGACCATAACCAAACGGATACAGCGGGCCATTCGCCTCGTCAAAGTAGCGGGAGGTGTACTTGTTCGGCTTGTCGGCGTTATACGGACGACCGGTGTTGAGATGGCTGTAGTAAACCGGGATCTGCCCGACAGAGCGCGGGAAGGACATCGGCAGTTTACCCGACGGGTTATAGTCGCCGAACAGAACGTCAGCAATGGCGTTACCGCCTTCCGTACCGGCAAACCAGGTTTCCAGAATGGCGTCAGCCTGCTGATCTTCTTTCACCAGCGCCAGCGGACGACCGTTCATCAGCACCAGCACCAACGGTTTACCCGTCGCCTTCAACGCCGCGATCAGATCGCGCTGGCTTTGCGGGATCTGAATGTCGGTGCGGCTGGAAGCCTCATGCGCCATACCCTGCGCTTCCCCGACAACGGCCACAACCACATCGGACTGTTTCGCGGCATTAACGGCCTCGTCAATCATCGCTTCTGGCGAACGAGGGTCTACTTTCACCGCCTCCTCATACTGATTGAGGAAATCAACAATGCCTTTGTCATTAGTGACATTCGCCCCTTTGGCGTATATCACTTTGCCTTTGTCGCCCAGCGCGTTTTTAATCCCCGTCAGCACCGTAACGGACTGGCTGGCGACGCCAGCGGCAGACCAGCTTCCCATCACATCACGCTGACTGTCGGCCAGCGGCCCCACCACCGCAATGGTGCCGGATTTATTCAACGGCAGCGTTTCCAGACGGTTCTTCAGCAGCACCAGACTTTCGCGCGCAACGTCGCGCGCGTCTTTGCGATGCAGGCGGCTCTCAGCGTTCGTGTCCTGCGGATCGGACTCTTTTGCGCCCAGGTGGCTGTACGGATCGTTAAACAACCCCATGTCATATTTCACGTTCAGCACATGGCGCGCGGCATCGTCCAGTTCCGCCATCGTTACTTTGCCTGATTTGACCAGCCCCGGCAGGTATTTGCTGTAATACTCATCGCTCATACTCATGTTGATGCCGGACTTGAGCGCCACGCGCACCGCGTCTTCCGGGTCGGATGCCGTGCCGTGTTTAATCAGCTCTTTGATCGCGCCGTGATCGGAAACGGTGATGCCTTTAAAGCCCCACTCGTCGCGCAGCACCTCTTTCAACAGCCATGAATCTGACGTCGCAGGCGTGCCGTTCAGTGAGTTGAGCGCCACCATCACCGCGCCGCTGCCCGCGTCCAGCCCGGCTTTATACGGCGGCATATAGTCGTTGAACAGGCGCTGCGGGCTCATATCGACGGTGTTGTATTCCTTCCCGCCCTCAACCGCGCCATAGGCGGCGAAATGTTTCACGCTGGTCATCACCGAATAGCGATCCGCCGGGCTTTTGCCCTGCATCGCCTCGACCATCGTTTTGCCCATGATCGCCGTCAGATACGTATCTTCACCAAAGCCTTCCGATGCGCGTCCCCAGCGCGGATCGCGGGACACATCCACCATCGGCGCCCAGGTCATGTTCAGGCCATCGTCAGCCGCCTCATACGCCGAGACGCGACCCACGGTTTTTACCGCCTCCAGATTAAACGAGGAGGCCAGGCCAAGGCTGATAGGGAAAACGGTACGCTGCCCGTGCAGCACGTCATAGGCGAAAAAGAGAGGGATTTTCAGGCGGCTCAGTTCCATCACCTGATCCTGCATTTTTCGGATATCCTGGCGGGTGACGGTGTTAAAAATCGCCCCGACCTGCCCGTTTTTGATCATCTCCCGGATGGCTTCTTTCGGGTTGTCGGGCCCAACGCTTATCAAACGCAGCTGACCGATTTTTTCATCGACGGTCATTTTCGTGAGCAATTCAGTGACAAACGCATCCCGAGCTTCAGGCGTCAGCGGATGGTTGCCAGACAACGCTTCCGCCAGCGCTGGCTGCAACGCAAGGCTTACCGCAACACCTACAGAACATAGCCATTTCATCTTGATTCTCTCTTTTTCTTTAGCCCGACGTGGCAGCAAAAATATAACAAAAACCGCAGTTTGCCATAAGCCTAATCGGGAGAGGAGAAGAAAGCTAAGGTTATTCTCTGATTTTTTTAACGTCCCCTGCGCAGGGAGGAGGATCAGGAATACGCTAAGCCTGCACCGAGACAAGTTGCATGAGAAAGCGTATTGTCATACAAAGCGCTATGCTTAGTTCCGATAGTTTGTCCCACCACAAGGAGTGGAGAATGTCTTCCATTACAACGACAGATAATAAAGCCTTTCTTAACGAGCTCACCCGTCTGGTGGGTCATTCGCACCTGCTCACCGATCCTGCAAAAACCGCCCGCTACCGCAAGGGGTTCCGTTCTGGTCAGGGCGAAGCGCTGGCCGTGGTCTTCCCCGGCTCGCTGCTGGAATTGTGGCGCGTACTGAACGCCTGCGTAAACGCCGATAAAATCATTCTGATGCAGGCCGCCAATACCGGCCTGACTGAAGGTTCCACGCCGAACGGCAACGATTACGATCGCGAAATTGTCATCATCAGCACGCTACGCCTCGACAAGCTGCACGTCCTCAGTAAAGGCGAACAGGTGCTGGCATACCCAGGAACCACGCTGTACTCACTGGAAAAAGCGCTTAAACCTTTTGGTCGCGAACCGCACTCGGTTATCGGTTCCTCCTGTATCGGCGCGTCAGTTATTGGCGGCATCTGCAATAACTCCGGCGGGTCGCTGGTACAACGTGGCCCGGCGTATACCGAAATGTCTCTGTTCGCGCGCATTGATGAGCAGGGCAAATTACAGCTGGTGAACCATCTGGGCATCGAACTGGGCCAGACCCCGGAACAGATCCTCAGCACACTCGATGATGAACGCATCAAAGATGAAGATGTGCGCCACGATGGCCGCCACGCCCACGATTACGATTACGTGACTCGCGTCAGGGACATTGAGGCCGATACCCCTGCCCGCTATAACGCTGACCCGGATCGCCTGTTCGAATCCTCCGGCTGCGCGGGTAAGCTGGCGGTGTTCGCCGTGCGGCTGGACACTTTCGAGGCGGAAAAAAACCAGCAGGTCTTTTATATCGGCACCAATCAGCCCGATGTGCTGACCGAGATTCGTCGTCATATCCTGGCGAAGTTCGACAACCTGCCGGTTGCCGGTGAATATATGCACCGCGATATTTACGACATCGCGGAGAAATATGGCAAAGATACGTTCCTGATGATCGACAAGCTCGGCACCGACAAAATGCCGTTCTTCTTTACGCTCAAAGGCCGTACCGACGCGATGCTGGAAAAGGTAAAAATCTTCCGTCCGCATTTCACCGACCGCGCGATGCAGAAGTTCGGCCATTTATTCCCTAACCATCTGCCGCCGCGCATGAAAAGCTGGCGCGACAAATATGAGCATCATCTGCTGTTAAAAATGGCGGGAGACGGAGTGGCGGAAGCGCAAAGCTGGCTGACCGAGTTTTTCAAAACCGCCGAGGGCGATTTCTTTGCCTGTACCCCGGAGGAAGGCAGCAAAGCGTTCCTGCACCGTTTTGCCGCGGCAGGCGCGGCGATCCGTTATCAGGCGGTGCATGCCGATGAGGTGGAGGATATTCTCGCACTGGATATCGCCTTACGGCGTAACGACACCGAATGGTATGAGCATCTGCCGCCGGAAATTGACAGCCAGCTGGTGCATAAACTCTATTACGGTCATTTCATGTGCTATGTCTTCCATCAGGATTACATCGTGAAGAAAGGCGTCGATGCCCATGCGCTGAAAGAGCAAATGCTGGAACTGCTGCGCCAGCGCGGCGCGCAATATCCGGCAGAGCATAACGTTGGTCATTTGTACAAAGCGCCGGAGACGCTGGCGCGTTTTTATCGTGAAAATGACCCCACCAACAGCATGAATCCGGGTATTGGTAAAACAAGTAAGCTGAAATTCTGGAAAGAAGCGGCGTCCGACGAGACGCATTGATTTCTCGTATTTACAGCGATGGAGCTGTTTTAAATATCGTGCCGGATGGCGGCGCAAGCGCCTTATCCGGCCTACAAACTGTAGGCCGGATTCAGGCACATATCAACAAACTCAATCGTTTTGCGCGGTCTGCTCGCCTGCTGCGGCCATCTGCGCAGCTTTCTGCTTTTTATAACTCAACGCGGCGGCCGGAACGGGCATCGCTTTGCCGGTTTCAATCCAGGTGCGTAAACGGCTGGCATCGGCAAAATGGGTATATTTGCCAAAGGCATCCATCACCACTAACGCCACCGGTTTGTTGTTGATCATCGTGCGCATCACCAGGCAATGACCCGCAGCGTTGGTAAACCCGGTCTTGGTCAACTGAATATTCCAGTTATCGCGGTACACCAGGTGATTCGTATTGCGAAACGGCAAGGTGTATGCCGGGTTTGCAAAGGTCGCCATATCCTCACGCGTGGTGCTTAACTGACCAATCAGCGGGTACTGCTTGCTGGCAATCAGCAGTTTCGTCAGGTCACGGGCGGTCGATACGTTATGAATCGACAGTCCCGTCGGCTCCACAAAACGGGTGTGGGTCATGCCCAACGCTTTGGCTTTAGCATTCATCGCTTTAATAAAAGCGTTATAGCCACCCGGATAATGATGCGCCAGGCTTGCCGCCGCCCGGTTTTCCGAAGACATCAGCGCCAGCAGCAACATATTTTTACGGCTGATTTCACTGTTCAGACGCACGCGTGAGTAAACGCCTTTCATTTCCGGCGTCTGGCTGATATCGACTTTCAGTTTTTCATCCAGCGGCAGTCGCGCATCAAGCACCACCATCGCCGTCATTAATTTGGTGATCGACGCAATCGGACGCACAAGATCCGGGTGGTTCGAATAGATCACTTTGTTGGTGTTCAGATCAACAATCATCGCGCTTCCAGAAGCAATTTCCGGTTGAGACGCTACGGCGGCAGCCGCGGTTTTCGCCACAGCGTGTGGCGCAAAAGGGACAGCCAGCATCAGGGCAAGGCTAAATAATGAAACTCGGAATTTCAGCATGATGAGATTTCTGATAATGATTCACGCACGTAGAACGTACACCGCCTGAGCCAGGATTTTACTCAAGCTAGCTCCGGCATCATAGCGACCCGACAGCGTTGTCGCCATAAGAGAATCGTCACGAAATGCTGCATGCTGGCTTTTACACCCGTCTCTTCCCTGTTTCGGGGCGCAGGCGCGCTGCTGTTGTCCATTTATCGCCCTCCTGCGACCCGAATTCTTTTCATATCTCAGAATAACCGGTATCCATATCCCCACAGGATCACCGTCATCGCCAGCAGCACTTCCAGTACCAGCACGCCGATAGCCAGCGTCGAACTGGAAAAGCTCAGACCTTCCTCTTTACTGATGTTCAGGAATGTCGGGATGCCGAGATACAGCAGATAGCCGGTATAAAACAGTGCGACAGTACCGACTAACGCACAGAGCCACACCAGCGGATAAAGCGCCACCAGACCACTTAAAAACAGCGGCGTTGCGACATACCCGGCAAAGACCATACAGTGTCCCAGGGAAGGCCGTTGCGGGTAGTTGCGCGCCATCCACCAGATGACCCGCCCCATCACGGCAACCCCGGCCAGCATCATGCCGTAAAACAGAACCGCGAACGCCAGCCCCGTAAACAGAGACAAGCGCAGCACATTGCCATCACCAAAATTCCAGCCAATTTGCGTGGTGCCGATAAAGGCGCAAATCACCGGGATCGCCGCCATCAGCAGCACATGGTGGGTATAATGATGCGACACCGTTTCGTTTTCGCTTTTGATCACGCGCATTTCACGATCGGGATGGGAAAATAGCCCCCAGACATGGTTCATACCGCCCCCCTGCTTGTCAGCTCTGGATCTCAACACTTCAAGTATAATTCAGCTTTCGATTATTTTATGTACAGCGCATAAAAACCGATGCGCTAACGTCGCGCCTTTTCCGGCCATAAACATTGATAGGGTGTATGCTAAAGGCGGGAGGTCGTTTTCACGTATGGATATCAACAGTCTTATCACGCATTACGGTTACGCCACGCTGATTATTGGCAGTATGGCGGAAGGCGAGACCATCACCCTGTTAGGCGGCGTGGCAGCCCATCAGGGATTGCTTAAATTCCCTCTGGTGCTGCTCTCTGTCGCACTCGGCGGCATGATTGGCGATCAGGTGCTCTATTTGTTGGGTCGTCGCTATGGCGGCAAAATTTTGCGGCGCTTTTCCCGACATCGCGCCAAAATTCATCTGGCGCAGAAAATGATCCAGCGCCGCCCGTACCTGTTTGTGATCGGTTCCCGATTTATGTACGGCTTTCGCATTATTGGGCCGCTATTGATTGGCGCCAGCCATCTGCCGCCTAAAATCTTTCTGCCGCTGAATATTCTGGGAGCGATGATCTGGGCTTTGCTGTTTACCACCCTGGGCTATATTGGCGGCGAGGTGATCGCGCCGTGGCTGCACAGTTTCGACCAGCATATAAAGCATGTGATTTGGCTGGCGCTGGTGGTTGGGCTGGTTTTTGGCGCTCGCTGGTGGTTAAAACGGCGCAATAAGCCTGATGCGCCGTAGCGCTTCAGGCTTATTTGGCCTGCATTAAAGCGCCATCCGGCACGACGCTCAAAGATGATAACCGCCGCCCAGCGCGCTGGTGAGCTGGATGGACGCATCCAGCCATTGCCCTTGCAAAATCAGGCCGTTGCAATGTTCCCGCAGCGCCGGGATCTTCGCCTGGCTGACGCGGGAGCCCGCAATAATTCCGGCATTAAAGCGCGCCTGTGCCAGACCAACCACCCGCTGTGCGTCATGCTCAATCTGCCGTTGGTGCTGATTTTTTTCAGCCATCGTTTCAACCTGACTGGCGGCGCGCGCCACATCATTCACCGCATCCACCACCGCTTTGTTGTAATTCGCGACAGAGAGATTACTTTGCGCTTTCGCGATATCAAGACTGGCGTTCAGCCTGCCGCTGTCAAAGATCGGCAGCGTCAGCCCGGCGGTGACGCCCATCTGCTGTGCGGAATGGCGAAACAGATCGCTCAGGTGCAGGGCGTCCTGTTGCAGAAACGCCATCAGGTTGATATCGGGATAAAACGCCGCTTTTGCGGCGTCAACGCTGCCTAAAGAGGACTCAATGTACCAGTGCGCCGCCTGTAAATCGGGTCGGCGAGCCAGAAGTTCATAGCTCAACTGAGCGGGCAACTGGCTTTCAGTCACTGGCAGAGCAACCGTATGCAGGGTCAGCGAGGCCGATTGCGCATTGGTCAGCGCACTCAGACGCGCCTCAATAATCTTCATTTTACCGGCCACATCATTTAGCTGCTGCTGCGTTTTACCGGCATCAATATCGGTTTCCACCCCTTCGACCGAGGAGGTAATACCGTTTTGATACAGCTGGCGATCAACCGTAATGACGTTTTGCTGTTCATGTTCGATTTGCGTCAGCACCGCTTTAAGCGCCGCCTGCGTCTGCCATTCCCAGTATAAACGCGCGACACCGCTTGCCAGCAGTTGCCGGGTTTGCGCCTGTTCCGCTTCACGCGCTTTCACTACGCCGATTCTCGCGCTGACTTCAGCCCGATTCTTGCCCCAGAGATCCAGATCCCAACCGGCGGTTAAGCCGAACGTCCCGTTGGTGTACCACGGCCCGGTGGTTCCCGCCGCCGGATCGGTGATGGCAAACGGCCCCATCAGCCCTTCCGCAGACATTTTCTGGCGCTCAACATCCGCAGAGAAATCCAGCCGGGGGCCATCCTGCGCTTCAACCGCCTTCGCCTGCGCCTCGGCGAGTTGTATACGCTGTTCAGCCACCTGCATATCAGGAGAATGCTGTAATGCGTTGTCAATTAAGGCATCAAGCTGGGGATCGTGGTACGCCTTCCACCACTGGCTGTCCGGCCAACCGTTTTTTATTGCCGTCGGTAATGGTGAATCAACCTGTGCAGCAGGCGTTTGTCGCGTCAGCGACTGGCGGGTATCGTGCATCGGCGCGCAACCCGCCAGCAGCGTAAAAAGAGACAGGCACACCGTTGTGGCCAGGAAAGAATCGCGGTTCATGGAGACGTTCTGGTAAGAAAAGGTGCGCAGAGATTACGTGGTGTTGCGTCCTGTTTTTTAGTTACGCGTGGCAATACATCTTTGGAAAAGGAAAAATATAATTAGAAAATTATAATTGAAACAAATAATTATAATTAAAGTATTTCATGGAATGATATTTACCCTTTGCGTAGTTCCCTGTCGAACCGCTGCCGGATGGCGACGTACCGTCTTATCCGGCCTACACAGTCTGTAGGCCTGATAAGCGAAGCGCCATCAGGCACGCGGCCTGATAAGGCGATTTAAATATCAATGGACTGAATGGCGCGAGCAATATCGGGGGAATTATTAAGCGCACGGATTTCCTGAAATAGCGCGCTGGCTTCCGTATATTCCTTACGCAAATACCCCAGCCACTGCTTAATACGCGCGACATGATACAGCCCGGTATCCCCCTGCTTTTCCAACCGGGTGTATTTTTGCAGCAGTAAGACCACTTCCGGCCAGGGCATACGCGGTTCGTTATATTTCACCACGCGGCTGAGATTCGGGATGTTTAACGCTCCACGTCCCATCATCACCGCGTCGCAGCCGCTGACCGCCATACACTCTTGCGCACTCTGCCAGTCCCAGATTTCACCATTGGCGATAACCGGAATAGTGAGTCGCTGGCGGATCTCGCCAATCGCCTGCCAATCAATATGTTCGGCTTTATAACCCTGCTCTTTGGTGCGCCCATGCACGACAAGCTCTGTCGCCCCTGCCTGCTGGACGGCATCGGCAATTTCAAATTTTCTTTCGCCGCTGTCCCAGCCCAGACGCACTTTCACCGTGACCGGTAAATGCGCAGGCACGGCTTCGCGCATCGCTTTTGCCCCCTGATAGATAAGCTCAGGATCTTTGAGCAACGTCGCCCCACCTCCGCTGCCGTTCACCATTTTCGACGGACAGCCGCAGTTTAAATCCACGCCGTATGAGCCCAGCTCCACCGCGCGGGCGGCGTTTTCCGCCAGCCACTGCGGGTATTGCCCCAGCAGTTGAATACGCACGACTGTGCCGGACGCCGTGCGGCTGGCATTGTGCAGTTCCGGGCAGATGCGATGAAACACTTTTACCGGCAGAAGCTGATCCACCACGCGCAAAAACTCCGTGATGCACAGATCGTAATCATTAACCTCGGTCAGTAGCTCGCGCACCAGAGAGTCGAGCACGCCTTCCATCGGCGCCAGTAAAACACGCATAGCATTTCGTTACCTGCAAAAAAAGAGGCGCTATGGTAGCGCCTCTGTGGTGCGGTTTAAAGTCTCTCAGCGCGGCTCAAGGCAGTTATCTTCCTTCCAGCCATACAGCCACTCAATGCCGCGATAAAACTCTTGCTGGGATTTGCCTTTCCACAGCAGATTACGCACCTGTCGCTCCACGCCTGCGGCATGGTAGACGCGCCCCATCTCGCGGGTTGACCAGACAATTCGCGCCGTGCGGGGAATACGCACCGACTCATACAACGCAAAGGCCTGCTGCGCATCGCCATGACAACGCTCCAGCGCTTTACCCAGCGTAACGGCATCTTCCAGCGCCATGCAGGCGCCCTGCGCCATATATTGCGCAACCGGGTGCGCGGCGTCGCCCACCAGCGTGATGCAGTCGGTTCCCCATTTCTCTACCGGTTCCCGGTCAGCGGTCGCCCAGCGGCGCCAGGAGGTGGGTTTGTCGAGCATTTGACGCGGACGCGGGTGAATCCCGGCAAAATAAGAGAGCACCTCTTCTTTGCTTCCGTCTTTCACGCCCCACTCCTCCTGCTGACGGCTATGGAACGTCACCACCAGATTGTACTGTTTCCCGCCGCGCAACGGATAATGCACCAGATGGCAGTGCGGCCCGGCCCACAGTACCGGCGCGTTGATGCGCAAATCTTCCGGCATGTCGTCGCACTCCACCACGGCCCGGTACACCACATGCCCGGTCACGCGCGGCGTATCGCCAAGTAGACTCTGGCGTACGACCGATTTCACGCCATCGCAGCCCAGCAGAATATCTGCCGTCCAGCTATTCCCCTGCTCGTCAAACACCGTTACATCGTCCGGCGTCTGGCGGATATCGACAATATTCGTCGAAGTCCGGTACTCCACGCCCGGATGGGTCAGCGCCGCTTCCCAGACGGTGGCATGAATATCCACCCGGTGAATTACGGCATACGGGCCGCCAAAATGGTCACGAAAGGCCTGGCCGGTTTCAATGCGCACGACCTCTTCGGCATTCACGGCGTCCATCATCGTAATATGATCGGTAAAGACCGCGCGCTGGCGAGCCACTTCACCAACGCCGAGGCTGTCCAGCGCGGAAAACGCATTCGGCCCGAGCTGAATCCCCGCCCCAATCTCACCAATTTCATGAGCCTTTTCCAGCAGCATCACTTTAATGCCCTGGCGCGCCAGCGACAGCGCGGTCGCTGCGCCGCCAATACCGCCACCCACGATAATTGCGCTTGTCACTTTAGCCATTGTCGTTCTCCTTATCAGGCTGAAATTTTGTCTTGTTGATTTTCGGGGGCAGCGGCGATAAAGGCCGGAAGCCGGGTGCAGGCGTCATAAACCGCCTTGCAGCGCGGATAACCGCTCAGGTCGCATCCCATTCGCAGCGCATTGGCCCATTGTGGAATCAGGCAGCAATCCGCCAGCGTAGGCGCATCCCCCACGCAAAACTGCCCGGACTGCCCCTGGCGCAACAGCTGTTCCACCGCGCTAAGCCCTTGTTGCACCCAGTGGGCGTACCAGCGTTTCTTGTCTTCTTCGCCGATCTTCAGCTCGTCAGTCAGGTAGCGCAATACGCGCAGGTTGTTCACCGGGTGAATATCACAGGCAATGGCATAGACAATTTCCAGCGCCTGGCTGCGCGCCGGATCGACCAGCGGCAGCAACGGCGTCTGCGGGAAGTGGCGATCCAGCCAGTCGATGATTGCCAGCGATTGCCCGAGAGATTCACCGTCATCAGTCACCAGCGTCGGCACCAGCCCGATCGGGTTCATCCGTCGGTAGCTCAGCGCATTCTGCTGGCCGATACGAATGTTGACGCCCACCGTCTCATAATCGATGCCTTTTAATGCCAGCGCGATACGCACGCGATAAGACGCCGAGCTATTAAAAAAACTGTACAGCTTCATCATTCACCTCAGACAATCTTCACGGCGATCGGCGTTAACCCTTCCACATTGCCGGTAATCACATCCCCTTTCACTACCGCCCCGACCCCTTCCGGCGTGCCGGTGAAAATCAGGTCGCCCGGTTGCAGTTCAAAAAAGCCGGACAGGTAGCTGATGGTTTCATTGACGGACCAGATCAGATGGCGAATATCGCTGCGCTGATGATCTTCCCCGTTTACCTGTAACCAAATCGGCGCGTTGTTGACGTCTGCCACATCGGTCGCTTTATGCAGCGGCGCAATCGGCGCGGACGAATCAAACGCTTTGCCGATTTCCCACGGGCGCCCCATCTGGCGCATTTCCATCTGACGGTCGCGGCGGGTCATATCCAGCCCGGTGGCATAGCCCCAGACATACTCATGCGCCTGCTCAAGCGGAATATCGCTGCCCTGTTTGCCTATCGCCACCACCAGTTCAATTTCATAGTGATAGTTATCGGTCTGCGACGGATAGGCCAGCGCCAGCGTTTCGCCAGCCGCAACCGGTACGACCGCATCGGCCGGTTTGCAGAAGAAGAACGGCGGCTCACGATCGGGATCGAACCCCATCTCACGGGCATGGGCGGCGTAGTTACGGCCAACGCAGTAGACGCGGCGAACCGGGAATTGCTCATCGCTGCCAACAACCGGCACCGCGACTGGCGCCTGAGGTTCGAATACATATTTGCTCATCTTTTCTCTCCCAATTTAATCACGCGCTTCGCGGAACAAGCCGAGGGCTTCCTGAACCGGTTTGTCCGAAAAACTGAATAAAACGGTATCTTCCGTGGTCTGGAACGACACCCCGTGCCATGTCGGCACCACAAAGATATCTTTCGCTGTGAAGTGGAACGTCTCATTGCCAATGGTGACCTGCCCGGAACCTTCCACAACGTGATAAATAGTGCTGTCGGTCGTGCGCGCCACGCGCGACGCAAACCCTTTCGGCAACAGTTGCAAAAACGCGCCCATCGAAGGCATCGGATAGCCCCCGGTGACCGGGTTGACGTAGCGCATCTTGTAGCCATCCCACTCGTCAGGTTCCCCCATCCGGGTCAGGTCATGCAGCGCTTCACGGCTACGGTCGTAGCGGTAGTTGAAAATCGGCGAGGAATTGCCGACCTGGTGGCGTAGCGGCAGCATGTTGGCGGCGTAGCGCGGCAGGTAATCACCTTCTTTGCGCGTCACCGGCTGCTGTTCTTCCGGGTAATCTTCCGCAAACCCGCAGCCCAGCGTATTCACCAGCGGCAGATCCAGACCGTCCAGCCATACCACCGGCTCGTCGCCAGGGTTGCCGTGATCGTGCCAGCGCCACTGCGGCGTCAGAATAAAGTCGCCCGGGTGCATCTGCGTCCGCTCGCCGTCAACGGCGGTGAACGCGCCTTGCCCTTCCACAATAAAACGCAGCGCCGACTGGTTGTGGCGATGACTCGGCGCCACCTCGCCCGGTAAAATCAATTGCAGCCCTGCATACAGCGTCGCGGTAATTGACGACTGTCCGCGCAGCGCCGGGTTTTCCAGCACCAGCACCCGGCGGACAGCCTCTTTCGCGCCAATCAGGTTGCCGCTTTCCAGCAACAGCGGGCGGATCTCCTGATAGTTCCAGTACGCAGGCGCGCAATTGGCGTTCGGCGTTTGCGGCACCAGGTGGTGCAGCGACTCCCAGAGCGGCGTCAGGTTTTGCCCGGAAATGTGCTGATAAAACTGCTGACGGTTGTGTTTAACATCCTGATTCACTTCAGACATGGAGGTTCTCCTTATTCGTTCACGACGCCTGCCCGGGGCAGCACGTCAGGTTCAGAGGCTGAGTGGCGGACAACCGCCGTCAACATGGCGAGCATCACCGCGCTAATGGCAGCCGGAATCGCGATGACGAAAAACAGCGTATCGAAAGAGAAATTCATCGCCATCATCATGCCGCCGGAGAGCGAACCGACAATGGCGCCACAGCGCCCGACGGCATTGGACCAGCTCACACCGGTTGCACGGCTTTGAGTCGGGTACAGCGTCGCAGTTAAGGCATTCAACCCCACCTGCGATCCGCTGATGCCAATGCCCGTACCAAAAATCGCCAGCGCCATCAGCCACAGTCCGTTTTCACTCAGGCCAATCATCACGATGCAGACCGCGCCCAGCGCGTAGCTCACGGCCAGCACCCGGAACGGATTGTGTTTGTCCATCAGTACGCCGAGTAACAGCGCGCCGAGCGTACCGCCGATCTGGAATGCGGCAGTGACCCAGGAGGCATGCTGCAAATCGATTCCCCGGTGATTCAGGAGCGTCGGCATCCAGCTGGAGAGCAGGTAGATAATGAGCAGGCTCATGAAGAACACGACCCATAACATCAGGGTAATGGGAAGCTGACGCCCGACAAAAAGCTGGCGGATACTGCCTTTTGAAATGGCGGCGGCTTCATGAAGATAGAAATGCGTATTGTCGTAGCGTTCACCGGTGATGGCGGCAACCGTTCTGGCAATCGCCGCCTGCGGGCGCTGACGACGCACCTGCCAGCGTGGCGACTCGGGCAGAACAAACAGCAAGGCGAAGAACAGCATTAAGGGTAATACGCCGCCGAGCACCAGAATGCCGTGCCAGCCAATCAGCGGCACCAGTTGCGCGCTGACGATGCCGCCCATCGCCGAACCGAGGGTAAACCCGCAGAACATCAGCGTTACCAGCGCGCCGCGACGGCGGGCGGGAAGGTATTCCGACGTCATCGTGATGGTATTCGGCATCGCGCCGCCCAGCCCCAGCCCGGTTAAAAAGCGCAGTACCACCAGCGTTTGCAAATCCGGCGAGAAGGCGGAAAGCAGGCTCAAGGCGCCAAACAGCGCCACGCACAATTCAATCACCCGTTTACGGCCAAAACGGTCTGACAGCGGGCCGCACAATAGCGCCCCTGCCGTCAGCCCCAGCAGACCCGCGCCGAACAGCGGGGCCAGATCGCTGGCGCTCAATTGCCAGTGCGTACGGATATCCGGCGCAATAAAGCCAATTGCGGCCGTATCAAAACCGTCGAGCATTACCACCAGAAAGCAGCAGATGATAACGCGCCACTGCATTTTGCCGACGGGGGCGGCGTCAATCAGTGCTTGTAGATCACGTCGTTGAGTCATAGTGAATGCCTCGGTGCAGGTAAGGTAGATGTCATTTTTGTTTTTTGTATGTTGCAAGTTTGTAATCATGGCGATGAAATGTACAATGGCATTTCGGGTAGAGGTATAACCTGGGGGTTATATCAAATGGCGAATTGGGCGCAAAAATTGAAGCTGCACCACCTGCAAATGCTGGTCGCGCTGGGGGAACAAGGGAATCTGACCCACGTTGCGCGAATGATGAACATCACCCAGCCCGCGCTGTCGAAGTGGCTGTCACAGCTTGAAGATGAGATCGGAATCACGCTTTTTGAACGCCACAGCAAGGGGTTGCGCCCTTCAGAAGGGGGCAAGCTGTTGCTCCAGCATGCGCAGCGGCTCATCAACGATATGGAACGTTCGCAGTATGAGATCGCGCGCTTTAAGCAAGGTGGGCTGGTGGGAAGCCTGAAAATCGGCTGTTCACCGGTCGCGACAGACTGCGTGTCGCAGGCGATCCTTTGCCTGCTCAATGAGATGCCGACGCTGCACCTGAATATTGAAGAGAAAGTCATGACCCCGCTTTTACACGATCTGCTCGCCGGGTCGCTGGACGTGGTGGTAGGTCGCGTGGGCGGTCGGGCGCTCCAGCTGCCGTTAAACTATCAGGTGCTCTACACCGAACCGGTCTGCTTTGTCGCCCGCCCCCATCATCCCCTGGCCTCACACGCCACGCTTTCCTGGAACGACCTCGCCCACTGGCGCTGGATTGTCTGGCCGACCGGTACGCCAATTCGCATCAGCATTGATAACGCCCTGGTGGACAACGGCGTGATGCTGCCGGAAAACACCATCGAATCCGCCTCGATGAACGTCAGCACCAATTTGCTGCAAAGCAGCGATATGATCTCTATTCTTTCTCTACGCCTGGCGCAACGCTATGCCAGCCAGGGCCAGTTGGCTATCTTAAACCTGCCGAAAATAGAACAGAAAGGAAGCGTGGGCATGTTCTGGCGCAAGAACGAGACCCCTCCTCTCGCGTTGAGTCGTTTTCTGCATTTTCTGGCGCAGGTTTAGCGCGGGCAACGGGGCGTTGCCCGATGTTCCCGTTGTCTATTTCCACTATGCTCAGAATTCATGATGTGATCGGTAGCACGTTTTAAAGTTTAATTGTATGATGAATCTGTTTCATCAAGGGCTTTTACCATGAGTAAATCACTGAATATCATCTGGCAGTATTTACGCGCATTTGTACTGATATATGCCTGTTTGTATGCGGGTATTTTCATTGCATCGCTGCTTCCTATTACGATTCCCGGCAGCATCATCGGCATGTTGATTCTGTTTGTTTTACTGGCGCTACAAATTCTGCCAGCGAAGTGGGTAAACCCGGGATGCTATGTCCTGATCCGTTACATGGCGCTGCTGTTTGTGCCGATTGGCGTCGGCGTCATGCAGTACTTCGATTTGCTGCGCGCGCAGTTTGGCCCGGTGGTGGTCTCCTGTGCGATCAGTACGCTGGTTGTTTTCCTGGTCGTGAGCTGGAGTTCGCATATCGTACACGGTGAACGAAAAGTGTTAGGGCAGAAAGGAGCGAAAAAATGATGTCGTATATCTGGTGGTCGTTACCCCTGACGCTGGCGGTCTTTTTCGCCGCCCGCAAACTGGCTGCGCGCTTTAAGATGCCGTTGCTTAACCCGTTGCTGGTTGCCATGGTGGTCATCATCCCGTTTCTGATACTGACCGGCATTCCTTACGATCACTATTTCAAAGGCAGCGAGGTGCTCAACGACCTGCTGCAACCCGCCGTCGTGGCACTGGCGTACCCTTTATATGAACAACTGCACCAGATCCGCGCCCGCTGGAAATCCATCATCACGATCTGCTTCGTCGGCAGCGTGGTCGCCATGGTGACCGGAACCACTGTCGCCTTACTGATGGGCGCCACGCCGGAAATCGCCGCATCGGTATTACCGAAATCGGTCACAACCCCAATCGCAATGGCGGTGGGCGGCAGCATCGGCGGCATTCCCGCCATTAGCGCCGTCTGCGTTATTTTCGTCGGGATACTGGGCGCCGTATTTGGTCATACCCTGCTCAACCTCATGCGTATCCGTACTAAAGCCGCACGCGGTCTGGCAATGGGAACCGCCTCGCACGCCCTGGGCACTGCGCGCTGCGCCGAGCTGGATTACCAGGAAGGGGCGTTCAGTTCGCTGGCGCTGGTGATCTGCGGGATCATCACCTCGCTGCTGGCGCCGTTTCTCTTCCCGATTATTCTAGCGGTAGCAGGTTAAAATTTGCGATGCGTCGCGCATTTTTAATTTAAGTTTCACAAGTTGCAATCACAATGAGATTTGGATCACATATAAAGCCGTAACAGCTCCGTAAACTACGATTCCATTACATTGTTATGAGGCAACGCCATGCATCCACGTTTTCAAACTGCTTTTGGCCAACTTGCGGATAATCTGCAATCAGCGCTGGCGCCGATTCTGGCAGATGAGCATTTTCCCGCCATGCTGACTGCGGAGCAGGTCTCGACGCTTAAGCGTGAATCGGGGCTGGACGAAGACGCGCTGGCTTTCGCGCTCCTGCCGCTGGCTGCCGCCTGCGCACGCACCGACCTTTCCCACTTCAACGTTGGCGCTATCGCGCGCGGCATCAGTGGAACCTGGTATTTCGGTGGGAATATGGAGTTCCTGGGCGCGACGATGCAGCAAACCGTTCATGCCGAGCAAAGCGCGATCGGCCATGCCTGGCTGCGCGGTGAAAAAGGGCTCGCCGCCATCACTGTTAACTACACCCCTTGCGGTCATTGCCGTCAGTTTATGAACGAACTGAACAGCGGCCTGGATCTGCGTATCCACCTGCCGGGGCGCGTACCGCATACCTTACGCGACTATCTGCCTGACGCTTTCGGCCCGAAAGACCTGGAGATCAAAACGCTGCTGATGGACGAGCAGAATCACGGTTTCGCGCTGGAGGGCGACGCGCTGACTCAGGCAGCGATTGCCGCCGCCAATAAATGTCATATGCCTTACAGCCACTCCCCAAGCGGCGTGGCGCTGGAATGCAAAGACGGGCGTATTTTCACCGGCAGCTATGCCGAGAACGCCGCCTTTAACCCTACGCTGCCGCCTTTGCAGGGCGCACTGAATCTGCTGAACCTGAACGGGTATGACTATCCAGATATTCAGCGCGCAATTCTGGCGGAGAAAGCCGACGCGCCGTTAATCCAGTGGGATGCCACCGCCGCCACGCTGAAAGCATTAGGCTGCAATAATATCGACCGCGTACTGCTGGGTTAAGCCCTGGAACACGTAATGTGCGTAGGCCCGATAAGCACAGCGCCATCGGGCAACATGCAAATGGCAAGAATGTCTAAAATCCCCCCAATCAGACTGCTGTTTCTTGCGCTTCGACAGCGGGTACAGTAGCCTGATTGAAATTTCATCCCTTTATCGAGTTCTCTGCATGTTAAAGCGCGTGTTTTACAGCCTGTTAGTCCTGATCGGCTTGCTGCTGTTGACTGTGCTTGGTCTCGACAGATGGATGAGCTGGAAAACCGCGCCCTATATTTACGACGAATTACAGGATCTCCCCTACCGCCAGGTGGGAGTGGTATTAGGCACCGCAAAATACTATCGCACCGGCGTCATTAATCAGTATTACCGCTATCGCATTCAGGGGGCGTTAAACGCCTACAACAGCGGCAAGGTCAATTATCTGCTGCTCAGCGGCGATAACGCGCTGCAAAGCTATAACGAACCGATGACGATGCGTAAGGATCTGATCGCCGGGGGCGTTGATCCTGCCGACATCGTGCTCGATTATGCCGGTTTTCGCACGCTGGACTCCATTGTGCGCACGCGCAAAGTGTTTGATACCAACGACTTCATCATCATTACCCAGCGTTTCCACTGTGAACGCGCGCTGTTCATTGCGCTGCATATGGGAATTCAGGCTCAGTGCTATGCGGTGCCGTCGCCAAAAGATATGTTAACGGTACGCGTACGTGAATTTGGCGCCCGATTCGGCGCGCTGGCAGACCTCTATATTTTCAAACGGGAACCTCGCTTCTTAGGCCCGTTAGTTCCCATTCCAACAATGCATCAGGTGCCGGATGACGCCCAGGGCTACCCGGCAGTAACGCCTGAGCAATTGCTGGAACTGCAAAAGAAACAAGGAAAATAAGCGTGGAAGGGAAAACGATCTTTGTGGTCATCGCCGTCCTGATGGTGATGCTGTTTAGCTTACGGGAAGCCTACAAAGGCTGGCGCTCTGGCGCCGTGGATAAAATCGTCAGGAACGCCCGCGAACCCGTATACGCCTACCGTGCAGAAACCCCTCTCCTTTACTGGAGCTACATCGGGTTATATCTGTGCATGTCGGTTTGTACGCTCGCCGCAGGCATTTATTTTCTGTTCTTTAGATAACGCGCAGAAACAAAAAAGCCCGAAACAGTTGCCTGCTTCGGGCTTTTTCATGCCGGTAATTACTTCTTACGGGCGTATTTCAGCGAGTCCAGCGCCACCGCGAAGATAATGATGCCGCCTTTAATGATGTACTGCCAGTAAGGGTTCACGCCGATATAGGTCAGGCCGTAGTTGATGACGGTAAAGATAATCACACCGGTCACAACGCCGAATACCGTCCCGACGCCGCCGCTAAACGACACGCCGCCGACCACGCAGGCGGCAATCGCATCCAGCTCATACATAAAGCCGAGGTTGTTGGTCGCAGAACCGATACGCCCCGCTTCCAGCAAACCGCCGAATGCGTAGAACACACCGGACAACGCATAGATCATCAGCAGGTTCAGCCCCACGTTAACGCCGGACACTTTTGCCGCTTCCGGGTTGCCGCCGATAGCGAAAATGTTCTTACCGAAACGGGTTTTATTCCACAGGATCCAGACGAACGCCACCGCAATCAGCGCATAGAAGGTAATGTAGGAGAGCCGGAAACTGCCCAGCGCAATAAAGCCCTGCGCAAACGTCGAGAACCCGCTATCAAACCCCGAAATCGGCGACGCCCCGACGAAGTCGTAATACAGGGAGTTGATGCCATAAACGATAATCATCGTGCCCAGGGTCGTGATGAACGGCGTCACATTAAGGTACGCAATGATAATACCGTTAAGTAAACCAATGACGGCCCCAATTGCGCAGACAATCAGGATCACCAGCGGAATCGGCATAGTGGCCATTTCCGGGAAGACCTTATTGGCGTTTTCCACGGACTGCAACAGCGTTGCGGCGACCACGGCCGCCAGGCCAACCTGACGCCCCGCAGACAGGTCAGTCCCCTGGGTGACAATCAACCCTGCCACACCCAGCGCGATGATAATACGCACGGAGGACTGCGTCAGAATGTTACTTAAGTTCAGCAGACTTAAAAATGTAGGGTCCTGGAAAATAATAATGGCCAGCAAGACTAAAAGAACAACGTAAATTCCGCCTTCTTTCAGATAAGTAAGAAAACTTTTCTTATTTAACGCACTCATGAGGAGCCCCTGATCTTAAAGGTGCAAAGACGCAAGACGCAGAATTTCGTTTTGCGTTGTTGTTTTTGTGTCAACAATCCCGGCAACAAGGCCATTGCTCATTACCAGAATACGATCTGTAATCCCTAACAATTCCGGCATTTCGGAAGAAATGATAATAATCCCCTTCTCTTTTTTCGCCAGTTCCGCAATCAGTTGATAGATTTCAAATTTTGCGCCGACATCAATACCGCGCGTTGGCTCATCCAGCATTAATATTTCTGGCTGCGTTAACAGCCACCGGCCAATAATGACCTTCTGCTGGTTGCCCCCCGAAAGAGAGCCAATTTGCGTGCGATGACCTGGCGTTTTCACGCGCATTGAGTCAATAACCCACTGGGTATCGCTCTTCATGCGGGAATTATCCAGCAAACCGACTTTATTTCTGTAATTGCGGATGTTGGAAATTAAAGAGTTAAAACCAATATCCAGATACGCGTAGATCCCGGTTGAACGACGTTCTTCCGTTACCAGCGCGAAACCGTGATTAATGGCTTCGTTCGCGTTGTGGTTATTAATCTTTTTGCCGTGCAGCGTAATCGTACCCGATGATTTTTCCCGGATACCAAAAAGCGTTTCAACAATATCGGTACGCTTTGCCCCTACCAGACCCGCAATCCCGAGAATTTCCCCTTTATGCAGATCAAAAGAGACGTCGCGGATCGACGGCTGGCGCAGAGACGTCAGGTTACGCACTTCCAGAATGACCTCTCCCGGCTTATTTTGCTTGTCCGGGAAACGCTGGTTCAGGGAACGACCCACCATCATGGCGATGATCTTGTCCATATCCAGCCCTTCCAGCGGCTGCGTCGCAATCCACTGGCCGTCGCGCAAGACGGTGACTTCATCGCACAGCTGGAAAATCTCTTCCATTTTATGCGAGATATACACAATACCGCAGCCGCGCTCCTTCAGTTTGCGAATAATAGTGAACAGATGGTTAACCTCTTTTTCCGTTAATGAAGAGGTTGGCTCATCCATGATCACAATTTTGGCATTGTAGGAAAACGCCTTCGCAATTTCGATCATCTGCATTTGTGAAACAGATAATGTCCCGACACGCGCACGCGGATCGATATCAATATCCAGCTCATCAAATATCGCTTTGGTATCCCGGTACATTTTATCCTGATCGACAAACATACCTTTGGTTGGGTAACGCCCTAACCACATGTTATCCATGACGGAGCGCTGTAACACCAGGTTTAGCTCCTGGTGAACCATCGAAATACCATTCTCCAGGGCTTCTTTGGCAGAATGAAAATCGATCTCTTTCCCCTGAAATAAAATGCTACCGGAATCTTTTTGATAGATCCCAAAAAGGCATTTTAATAATGTTGATTTTCCTGCGCCATTCTCCCCCATTAAGGCGTGAATCGAGTGCGGGCGGACTTTTAAATTAACATTATCAAGTGCCTTTACGCCGGGAAAAGACTTGTTGATGCCGCTCATTTCCAACAAGTATTCGCCTGACGACGGAGTAGTAGTGCTGACCATAATTATACCTTGTTGGCCTCGCAGAGTGCGTTAATAAAGGGCGCAATGTTATTGCGCCCAAAGAAAACGATATACGAATTACTTGTTGGTAAACTCAGCCAGATTGTCTTTATCAACACCTACGTACGGAACGCGAACAATTTTGTTCTCGATTTTCCAGTCGGTGCCGTCAGCCGCGCCTTTACCATCGGCCAGGTTTTTCGCCAGATCAAAGGTGGCTTTCGCCTGGTTGTTGGCATCGTTCAGCACGGTACCTGCCAGCGCACCGGATTTCACCAGTGCCAGCGCTTCAGGTAACGCATCCACGCCGAATACCGGAACGCTGGTTTTATTGTGCGCTTTCAGCGCTTCTACCGCGCCCATCGCCATTGCGTCGTTATTCGCGATAACCACTTCAATTTTGTTGGCGTTCGGGCCGGACAGCCATGCGTCCATCTTGTCTTTCGCCATTGCGGTATCCCACATCGCGGTATCCATTTGCAGCTGCTCAGTTTTGATGCCTTTGTCGTTCAGCTCTTTGATAACATAGGTGGTACGCGCTTCAGCATCCGGGTGGCCCGGCTCGCCTTTCAGCAGTACGAACTGGATTTGGCCATCTTTGTTCAGATCCCAACCCTGGTTAGCCTGCCAGTGTTTAGCGATCAGATCGCCCTGGATGATACCGGATTCTTTGGAGTCAGTGCCGACGTAATAGGCTTTGTCATAGCTATCCAGCGCTTTGCGGGAAGGTTCTTTGTTGAAGAACACAATCGGGACATTCTGACCACGCGCTTTCTCAATTACCGTACCTGCCGCAGCCGGGTCAACCAGGTTGATCGCCAGCGCTTTTACCCCTTTTGCCAACAGCACGTCGATCTGGTCGTTTTGCTTGGACTGATCGTTCTGCGAGTCATTCATCAGCAACTGCACATCAGGCGCCGCCTGGGCGTCTCTTTCGATAGCCTTACGCACGACGGACATAAAGTTATCGTCATATTTATAAATCGTCACACCAATGCGAGTATCAGCAGCGTGCGCAGCCGCGCCAAATAACATGCTTGCCATCACAGCAGACAGAGTTAACGCCTTCTTATTCATGGTATCTCCGGTTTTATTATGCAGGGTAGTACTTGAGAAAAATGCTCGGCAGGGCAGAACGTTAATGAAGTGTTACTGAACGCCGAAGCTCACTGTTAAAAAATCTTTCTTCCGTGCCCGGTAACGCTCCAAAAATATGCTTTAATTGCTGTTTAATGCCCTGACGATGCGTTAAAAGTGATTATTCACCGTTACATAGTATTTACAGTGCTTCAAACGGTGCCATCATAGCTATCGTATTGTTAAGATACTGTGAATTTACTCACATATTGAAAGCGGTTACATCCCCTGACGTTGCTGGTTAGTGATCGGGGCCGCATTCTGTCTTAGCGCAACCGAATGACGACGCACCAGCGTTGGCATAAAACAGTGCGTCGCCGTTGAATCCAGCGTGCCGGCCGCGCCCTGCAACGCCAGTTCCGTTGCCATTTTCGCCATAGAAGCAATGGGATAACGCACCGTGGTCAGTTGCGGGTCGGTGTAACGGGCAATAGGAATATCATCAAAACCGATGATGGAAAGATGTAACGGGATGGCAATGCCATTGTCTTTTAACGCCGTGAGCGCGCCAGCGGCCATGCTGTCGTTATAGGCGAATACGGCGGTCAGTTGCAGGTTTCGCCCCAGCAGTTCCACCATCGCCGCTTCACCGCCCTGCATGTCCGGGGAACCCGTGCCAATCCAGCTTTCTGGCGGCGTAATCCCCTGCTCCTGCAACGCGCTCAACCACCCTTCTTTACGCATCGTGTCATCTTCAATGCGGTGGCTGGAAGCCAGATAACCAATCCGTTGATGACCATTATTGAGCAGCATGCGGGTCGCCATTTTTGCGCCGCTGATATTGTCCAGGCACACGCAACGGTGGGCATAACCCGGCACAATACGATTGATCAGCACCATGCCTGGGATCTGGTCCATAAACGCCCCCAGTTCCTGGTCACTTAATGCTTTCGAGTGAACAATCAATGCGTTACAGCGCTGGCGAATCAGAACCTCGATGGCATGACGCTCTTTTTCAGCCTCATGATAACTGTTGCCGATCAGCACATATTTGTTGTGCTGTTGGGCAACCACATCCACCGCTTTGACCAGTGCGCCAAAAAACGCATCTGACACGTCCATCACCACCACGCCGATGGTGTCGCTTATCTGCGTCGCCAGCGCTTGCGCATTAGCATTAGGACGGTAACCCAGCAGCGTGACCGCCTTCATTACCGCTTCGCGCGTATCGGGACTGACCAGCGCACTGTTATTCAGCACGCGAGAAACGGTCGCTACGGAAACGCCAGCCTGACGTGCCACATCACGAATGGTTACCATATTCACTACCCTGTTTGAGATTGCCGTTGCTCACAGACACCCTGTGTTTAGCAGGTGGGTATTTTGTCAGCGCTTCGTTCAGGACTACGTGAGTAAGGTCACAGGGCTGGAAACGGTTACATGCGTTTTGTTAATGAATGTGATCCAGATCGTTATCTGGATGTTCCCGATAATGACGTCCCGGAAGCACGGAGGGTTAATTGCCGCCAGAGCCATTCCACCGGCCCTTGCCGATAGAAACGCAGCCAAATCCAGGAGAAAAGCAGGTTCGCCAGCCAGACAGGAATGACGAATATCAGCAGCGTCAGTCGGTCGAATTTCATAAATAAACCGAACTGGTAGAACAGCGTGGTGCAGATCAGCGTCTGCAACAGATAGTTGCTCAACGCCATCCGCCCTACGCAGGCAATGGCAATGACCAGTTTAAAACGGCTGAGCTGCGGCCAGAATCCCAGCATCAACGCGGTGTAACCTATAGTCTGAAACGGCGCGCTCAATTCACGCGGCGCCTGTAACAGAAAAGCGCACCAGCGATACGCCCAGTCCAGCCGCCACTGTACAATAATGGCCGGAAGGTTAATCAGCACGCCGACGACGACAAGCAATACGCCCGTACGCCGGTAGTGTTGCAGGCTGTACTGACCCTTCAGCCAGCCGCTGCGCATCAGCGCCGCGCCCAGCAGCATCATTCCCGCCAGCTGCCAGCCATACTGCGCTCCCAGCGCCAGCAGACTGTTCGACAGCAGATCGACCCGGTTGCTGACCGCCTCCATGCCGCCGTTAATCTTCCAGTATTTTTCATACAACAAGGCAGAGGCATCCGGCGTCCAGGCGCGGCTGGTTTCACTCGCCGAGATGGACCCTAACAGCAGCAACACGCCGATCCCCGCCAGATAGAGCAAAATACCGGTATTAAATAAACTTTTTACCGACGGCGCGTCGCGTACCAGCCGCCAGCAAATCAGGCCGACAAGGCCATACGCCAGCAGAATGTCGCCATCCCAGAACAGCAAACCGTGGATAAAGCCCAACAGGACGAGCAGCGTCAGACGCGACTGAATCCAGCGTTTGCCGCGCGGCAGCAGCATTTGCAGACCCGCGCCGAATAACAGCGCAAAAAGCGTAAGGAATTTTACCTGCGCGAACAGGTCGAGGATCGCCCACGTCCATGCGTCAGACGCGGTGATCTTGCCATACCAGGCGGGATTAAGGTAAGCCGCCTTTGGCAAGCCAAAGGCGCTGATATTAAGAAGCAGGATACCGAGGATGGCGACGCCACGAATAAAATCCAGCGTGACATTACGCTCCATACTCCCTGCCCTGATCAGTTGTGGTGACGCACGGCGCGCAGGAACTCCTGGCGCGTGTTCTGGCTGGATTTAAACAATCCGCCGAGTGAAGTCGTGGTGGTGGCGCTGGTCGCATCGCGAATGCCGCGCGCTTTCACGCAGTAATGCACAGCGTCAATTGAGACCGCGACGTTATTGGTGCCAAGCAGCGTTTGCAGCGCGGTCAGAATCTGTTGGGTCAGACGCTCCTGAACCTGCGGGCGCTGCGCAAAAAACTGCACAATACGGTTAATCTTCGACAGGCCAATCACCGAATCTTTCGGGATATAGGCCACCGTCGCTTTCCCGTCGATCGTGACGAAATGGTGTTCGCAGGTGCTGGTAAGCGTGATATCGCGCACCGTCACCATTTCATCCACTTTCATCTTGTTTTCAATCACGGTGATCTTCGGGAAATTGGCGTAATCAAGGCCGGAGAAAATCTCATCAACATACATTTTAGCGATGCGATGCGGCGTTTCCATCAGACTGTCATCGCTCAAGTCGAGATTCAGCAACTGCATAATCTCGGTCATATGCCCCGAAATAAGACGTTTGCGCGTTTCGTTATCCATCTCATGCACGGGCGGGCGCAGCGGCGTTTCCAGACCACGCGCAACCAGCGCTTCATGAACCAGGGCCGCTTCTTTACTGAGTGATGACATTTATTCTTCTCCTGCAGGTGTGGCGCCTCTGCCCTGCGTGGGGCAAAGTTTTTAGGCTGTTGGCAGCCCGTTTATTGTGCGTGAGGCGGCGCACATAATCCAGTATTCACAACGATAATTATTGAAATCGCCGCTGCCTTTCATATCCCGGATTCCCCACGGCGGTTCCGCGCGCTAAATCTGACGGGCCATGACGCCAGGTGTTAATGTAAAGTTGTGTAGATGATGAAGCATGTTAGATAAATGCGGAAGTGAAAGTTACTCACAGCGCAATGAATAATCTGTATTATGGGGAAATTGCACGACTCATTCAGGTTCAACACAAAAGGAGCCACGCATGGATATGCTCGAAGAGCACCGTTGTTTTGAAGGCTGGCAGCAACGCTGGCGACACGACTCCACCACGCTGAATTGCGTCATGACATTCAGCATCTTTCTCCCGCCGCCCCGCAGTACAACGCCGCCTCCGGTGCTGTACTGGCTGTCAGGGTTAACCTGTAATGATGAGAACTTCACCACCAAAGCCGGTGCGCAACGCATTGCCGCCGAACTGGGCATTGTGCTGGTGATGCCGGACACCAGTCCGCGCGGCGAACAGGTCGCCGATGACGAAGGTTATGATTTAGGTAAAGGCGCGGGATTCTATCTCAACGCGACGCAGCAGTCCTGGGCCGCGCATTTCCGCATGTACGACTACCTGCGCGATGAACTCCCGGCGCTGATCCAGTCGCAGTTTAACGTGGGTGAACGTTGCGCGATCAGCGGACATTCAATGGGCGGGCACGGCGCATTGATCATGGCGCTGAAGAATCCGGGGAAATACACCAGCGTTTCCGCCTTTGCGCCCATCGTGAATCCGTGCCGCGTACCGTGGGGAGAAAAAGCGTTTACGGCCTATCTGGGGGAAGAGAGATCGGCCTGGGCTGAATGGGACAGTTGCGCGCTGATGCTCGCCAGCCAGCCGGAACACGCCATTCCAACGCTGATTGATCAAGGCGATAACGATCAGTTCCTCGCCGATCAGCTACAACCGGCGGTACTGGCCGAAGCCGCGCGCCAGAAGGACTGGCCGATGACGTTACGTATTCAACCGGGCTACGACCACAGTTATTACTTTATCGCCTCGTTTATTGAGGATCATCTGCGCTTCCATGCACAGCATCTGCTGAGCTGATCACCAGTAAACGGCTTTTTCCAGCGCCGCAATATCGTTATTGTCATCGGCTTGCGGCGCAGACGATTTCCGGTTTAAATCAGCAACCTGCTGGCGAATCTGAAGTCGCCCGACACTCTCGCTCTCGCTAAAATTGCGCATTTCTGATTCAAACAAAATCGCATCCAGATTGTGCAGTTTATCAAGCGCGCGCAGGAGAGAAATCAGCGTATCGAGGTTCAGGCCAGCGCCTTTCTCAATACGCTTGATCGTCGCGATGCCTACCTGCGCGCGATCGGCAAGCTGCTGTTGCGTCATAGACAGGGAAATCCGCGTTTCCTTGATACGCGCGCAGAGCGACCAGACGATCTCGTCATTATTCATTGTTTGGTATTTCAATGTACTAGCACCTTTTTCTTGGCTGAATTTTTCCGAGGCATCCGTGGTAAGTCTCGCGATATTTTGCGCTCATGTCTTTGCCGGTTTCATACATGGCGGCAATAATTTCATCCAGAGAAATACAGGGCTCGCTGATGCGGCTCATCGCCATCGTCGCCGCATTAATGGCTTTTACGGCAGAGATGGCGTTTCTTTCTATACAGGGAATTTGCACCTGCCCGCCAACCGGATCGCAGGTCAACCCCAGATGGTGCTCCATCGCAATTTCCGCAGCGCTTAATACCTGCCCGACGGATGCGCCCATCAGCTCCGCCAGCCCTGCCGCCGCCATCGAACATGCGACGCCGATCTCCCCCTGGCATCCCACTTCCGATCCTAAAATCGACGCATTCTGTTTAAACAACAGCGCGACGGCACCTGCCGTAAGAAAAAAACGGGTGATGGCACCCGCGTCCAGCGGACAAACAAACTTATCGTACCAGCTCAGCACCGCCGGAATAATGCCGCTTGCGCCATTCGTCGGCGCCGTGACAATCTGCCCGCCTGCCGCATTCTCTTCACTCACGGCAATAGCAAACACGTTAACCCAGTTCAGGGTCGTCAGAAAATCCGCTGCCGAAGGCTTCATACACAACGATTTATGCAATGCGCAGGCCCGACGCGGGATCTGATAAGGGCCGGGAAGCAACCCTTCGGTATGCAGGCCACGGTGGGCGGCCTGCTTCATAACCTCCCAGACCTGCGTTAAATAGCGCTGTAATGAGGGCTGAGAATGGCTGTTCAGCTCATTTTTCATCATCAGCGCCGCAACGGAAAGCCCGTTTCGTTGGCACAGCGTCTGCAACTGCGCGGCGTTGCGAAAGGCAAAGGGAGAGGCGCGTGTCTGATCTGTCGCCACGGGCGCAGACTCACCGTATTTTCGTACCTGCCCGGCGCCGGTCGAAAACCACGTCTCCTCGTATAACGTAAAGTAATCATCTTTGGCGCGAAAGGTCATCGCATAAGGATGTCCAGGATGCGCATGGTGATTCGCAATAATTTTCACCGCCACTGTCACCGTACTGTTCGCCGGGGCTGGCACGTCAAGCATACCGTCATTTTCCGCACGCCTGATGGCGGTCAGTTGCATACGTAAATCCACCTTCTCCGGCTGATTTCCCAGCAACCCCAGATAAAGCGCGGCATCAACATTGTGGCATTTACGGCTTAACGATAATGCGCCAAACAATTCAATTTCAATATTCCTGAGTAACGGCAGCGTATCCTGCCGTTTTAGCTGCGAAATGAAATTGCAAGCCGCACGCATTGGCCCCACGGTTCTTGAACTGGATGGACCTATCACAATTTTGAATATATCAACGCAACTTTCCATTTTTATATATGTATTCCTAAAAAAAGCGCAGGGTGGGATGGCGATAATATACCGTAATCAACATATTAAAAATGATACTTTTCATGCTTATTCATTATCAGGTATTAAAAACAATACCATTTTATCTTTTCTTTAACATTCATATCTGTGATAGCACGACGCACAAGAAACAAACGCCGCCCATTATAATAAAGCGCAATGTAAAGGAGCAACATGATGGCAATAACTTACTTCGTCACATCAACAAACACAGAGCAACTTCAGGCGTGGTTATATAATGATTTTCTTCGTTCTCACGCAATACAATGTCATTATTTATTAGAGCGTCGGCATCTGGCATTAATCAATAAGGATTATTTAAAACTTACGCTACCCGATGAAATGCTGACGCAGGCTATTTATCAGAAATTACGCGCAGCATCACTGCAATTGCAGTTTGATTTTTTTGTCAAACCTCAGAGCATCCCCACAAAGGGACTGATTGCATTTGATATGGACTCAACGTTTATTGAAGAGGAAGGCGTGGATGAAATCGCTCACACGCTTGGCATCTCTGCGCAAATCGCGGAGATGACCCAACAGGCGATGGAAGGGAAAGTAGATTTCGACACCAGTTTTACCCGCCGTATTCGCATGTTAAAAGGCACGCACTGTGATGTCCTCAATGCCGTTTGCGATCGAATGACGATTTCCCCCGGCCTTGCCGCTATGTTGCCGGTACTGAAAAACAAAGGGTTTAAAACGGCCATTATTTCCGGTGGTCTGGATATTTTCACTCAACGACTGAAAGAAAAGTATCAGCTCGACTACGCCTTTTCCAACACGGTTGAAATAAAAGATAACGTCCTGACGGACAATATTACCTTCCCGATCATGAATGCCAGGAAAAAGCGGCAAACGCTCTCTGCGCTGGCAACACAACTCAACCTCGCTGTACACAACATTATTGCCTGCGGCGACGGCGCAAACGATCTGCCGATGCTAACGTACGCGGGAACCGGTATCGCGTGGCGGGCAAAACCCGTTGTCAGAGAAACAATCCATCACCAGATTAATTTTCATGGATTCGAATCACTTCTGTTTTTTATTGAAGATGAATTATAACCACATTTCCGTCGCCGGAAGGGAAACTCACGATGAACATAAAAGCATTTATTTTCAGTCAGGCCGATCGGCCTGTTATGAACGCGAAAAAAGAGATTGATCATACTTATAAAAAATTTCGCACAGAGATCATCACCTCGGTATTTATCTCTTATGCCGTATTCTATCTGACCCGTAAAAACTTTTCTGCTGCGATGCCAGCCATGCTGGCGGATACGTCGCTAACCGCAGAAGATTTCGCCATCATGTCCTCCATTTTTTACATTCTTTATGGTTCCATGAAGTTTGTTGGCGGCATGCTGGTTGATAAAATTAACCCTAAAGCCATGACCGGCCCGGTGCTGATTGGCGTCGGCATCGTCAATATTCTCTTTGGCTTTTCCGATAGCGTCGCGGCGTTCTACGTATTGTACAGCCTCAATGCGATTCTCCAGGGCACCAGCTTCCCGCCAATGGCGAAAATTATGGCCTCCTGGTTCTCAAAAAACGAACGCGGGCGCTGGTGGGCAATCGTTGAAGCAGCGCATAACATTGGCGGCAGCCTTGCCCCGCTGCTCACCAGCTTCGCCATTGCCTTTAGCGGCAGCTGGAAAATGGGCTTCTATGTCCCTGGGGTCATTTCCCTTCTGATGGGGGTCGTCGCGCTGTTTACGATTCAGGATCGTCCCGGCACCCTCGGGCTACCCAATGTCGGCGAATGGCGTAACGACCCTACCGAGCTTGCACAGGTAAAAGCCAGCCCGGTCAATCTGAGCTTCTGGCAGGTGTTCGTTAAATACATTCTGACCAACCCACTGGTATGGATCATCATCGTGGGCGATATGTCCGTGTATATTGCGCGCACTATTCTCAATGACTGGCCGCAAATCTATTACTCGCAGGTACACGGCTGGAGCCTGATTAAAGCAAACTCCATTATCTCGTGGTTCGAAGCTGGCGGGCTGGCAGGGGGACTGCTGGCCGGATATTTGTCAGACTTTATGTTTAAAAGCAACCGCTGGATGACGGGGTTAATTTTCGCCTTAATGCTCTGCGTATGCATCGTGCTTATCCCATTGGTGCAGGATACCTCTTACACCATCACCGCCGTACTTTTCACCATCATGGGATTTGCACTGTACGGGCCGCATATGCTTTTTGCCGTCGGCTGCCTGGACGTTACTCACAAAGATGCTGCGGGTTCTATTACCGGTTTCCGGGGATTATTCAGTTATGTTGGCGCGGCAATGGCCGGCGTACCGGTCATTCTGGTGAAAAATAGCTGGGAATGGTCTGGCGTCTATATTTACGCCTTCATCGCTATTTTATTAACCACGCTCTCCCTGGCGCTACTTTCTCGTCTCCATCGTCTGTAAAAAACGATAATCTATTGCCATAACGTAACAACGGAGGGTATCTGCCCTCCTTTTCATCCTTCATTTCTCCATTTTTTCTTCAATATTTCCTCACATTTACGATCCGTCATCTTATTGATTTGAAATACCTTTCCGTGAAAAACAAATAAACACAAATGATTTCAATTATCATTTGTGTTTACAAATATTCATTCTTTTGTACAATTCGTCCCGCTTATTCACCGCAAAGAGTACTTAAAAGACAAATACATACCGTTGTCATGGCCTTTTTTCATGGCTCGCAGTTTTACTCATTTAATGGAATGACAAAAATGACCATACCTCACGTTAAGGCTATCGCTGCCGCAGTATGCGCAGCGTGTCTCCCATCGCTCGTCTATGCTGCCGATCAGGACACCGTCGTTGTAACCGCCACGGGATTTGAGCAGAAAATCCAGAACGCCCCCGCGTCTATCTCCGTTATCACCAAACAGCAGATCGAAGACAAAGCCTATCGCGATGTCACCGATGCGCTGAAAGATGTGCCCGGAGTCGTCGTTACCGGCGGCGGCAGCAGTAGCGATATCAGCATCCGCGGGATGGCTTCGCAATACACGCTGTTCCTAGTCAACGGTAAGCGCATCAGCACGCGCGGCACGCGTCCGAACAGCGATAATTCCGGGATCGAGCAAGGCTGGCTGCCGCCGCTGGAATCGATCGAGCGTATTGAAGTTATTCGCGGGCCAATGTCATCGCTTTACGGTTCAGATGCGATGGGCGGCGTCATTAACGTGATCACCAAAAAAGTGTCCAACACGAAAGGCTGGACCGGCTCCCTGCATGGCGACGCCACCTTCCAGGAAGACAGGGACTCCGGTGATTTGTACCAGACCAACGCTTATGCGTCCGGCCCGCTGATTGACGGATTGCTGGGAGCGAAAGTGACCGGGCTGCTCTCTCGCCGTGCGGAAGACAAAATCGTCAATGGCTACAACGAGCAGCGCCTGCGCAACGGGGCTTTAACGCTTAACTTTACGCCGGATGATAAAAACGATTTTGACTTCGACATCGCGCGTGAATTGCAGGATCGCGACAGTACGCCAGGCAAGTCAATGGCAGAAGAAAGCTGCCGCAACGGTAGCTGTAAGCCAAACAGCAAAAGCGAAAACCGCTATGAGCACACCACCTATTCCTTAACCCACAGCGGTTATTACGACGACTTCAACACCACCAGCTACATTCAGCAGGAAGAGACCAACAACCCTGGTCGCCAGATGAAGTCTTACAACACCATCTTTAATAACCAGAACCAGATCTTCCTCGGCGCGCATACCCTGACATTAGGTGGGCAGTACCGTTACGAGAAACTGAGCGATAACGGCAACCAGTTAAAAGCCTATGAAGACGTGAACAAGCTGACCCGCTGGAGCTGGGCGCTGTTTGCTGAAGATGAGTGGGCGATGACCGACAGCTTTACGCTGACCGGCGGTATCCGTATGGATAAAGATGAAAACTATGGCGACAACTGGACGCCGCGTGGCTATGGCGTATGGCATCTTACCGATCAGTGGACCTTAAAAGGCGGCGTCTCTGCGGGCTACCGCGCACCGGATCTGCGCCAGTCCTCCCCGACCTGGGGACAGATTACCGGCGGCGGTCGTCTGAACGGTATTATTGTCGGTAACGCAGACCTGAAACCAGAAAAGAGCCTGAGCGAAGAGTTGGGCCTGCTGTGGGATAACGGAGATAACCTTAACGCTGGCGTGACGCTGTTCAATACCGACTTCAAAGATAAGATAACTGAAGTGCGCCGCTGCAACAGCAGTTCAGATCCGGCCTGTACTATTGGTGGTGAGAAATACGACTTTGTCAGCGATCGCGTCAACGTTGATAAAGCCAATATGCGCGGCGTGGAGTCCACCTTTGGCTGGAAGATCACCCGCGATCTCAACTGGACGGCGAACTACACCTATACCGAATCTGAGCAGAAAAGCGGCCAGTTCTCTGGCAAGCCGTTGAATAAAATGCCGAAGCATATGTTCAACACCACGCTGGACTGGCAGGCAACGCAGGATGTTGGCTTCTGGAGCCGTCTGAACTTCCGCGGCAAGACCTCCGAATACCTGAGCCGTACTTCAATGGCCCAGGGAACGCCGTCTTATACGCAGGTTGATGTTGGTGTGCGTTATTACGCGTACAAAAATCTGCTGTTAACTGCGGGCGTGTATAACGTTCTGGACAAACAGATCGATTACGAGACTTACGATACCATTCTCGACGGTCGTCGTTACACGGTTGGCCTGACTTATAACTTCTAAGTTCAGTACAACAAAAAGCCCCGGCATGATGAATGCCGGGGCTTTTTTATTTTACCTGCCGGATGGCGGCGTAAACGCCTTATCCGGCCTACAAATGTTGCTCCTGTAGGCCTGATAAGCGCAGCGCCATCAGGCACCAGGTTATTTCTTCACACGCTCCGGGAAGTGCATTTCACTGTAGCGAACAAAGTGCGTTCCCTTTGTCAGCTTGTAGCCAAACCAGATAGCCAGGAACAGCGGAATCCCGATATAGGTTGCCGCTACGCCGCCCCAGTCAATGGTGTCTTTCAGGAAGGCTTCATAGTTCTGACCCAGCGTGATGGTCAGACACAGCACAAACGCAAAGATCGGCCCCAGCGGGAAGAATCCAGAACGGTACGGCAGATCTTTCACATCGTTACCCTGCAACACATAGCCACGGCGGAAACGATAATGGCTGATGGCAATCCCCAGCCAGGCGATAAAGCCCGTCATCCCGGAGGTATTCAGCAGCCACAGGTATACCGTCTGGTTGCCAAACATCGACGTCAGGAAGCAAAGCCCCGCAATTACCGTCGTCGCATACAGCGCGTTACGCGGAACGCCGCCGCGTGACAGCTGCGCGAAAATACGCGGCGCTTTACCGTCACAGGCCAGGGTGTAGAGCATACGGGTAGACGCGTACATCCCGGAGTTACCCGCCGACAGCACCGCCGTCAGGATAACCGCGTTCATTACCGCCGCAGCGGAAAGCAGACCCGCATGCTGGAACACCAGAGTGAACGGGCTGACACTGATGTCTTTCACATCGTTACGCAGCAGGCTCGGGTCGGTATACGGGATAATCAGGCTGATAATCAGGATCGCGAACACATAGAACAGCAGGATACGCCAGAATACCTGACGCACCGCGCGCGGAATGTTTTTCTCTGGATCTTCAGACTCACCCGCCGCGATACCAATCAGTTCCGTCCCCTGGAAGGAGAAGCCGACAATCATCGCCACGCCAATCATCGCCGCAAAACCCCCGGCAAACGGCGCATCGCCGGTCGTCCAGTTGCTCCAGCCCACTGGCTGCGCCCCTTTGAAGATGCCGACGATCATCATGACGCCCACGATGATAAAGATAATGACGGTCGCCACTTTGATCAGCGAGAACCAGTATTCTGCTTCGCCAAAGCCTCTGACCGAGATGTAGTTCAGCAGGAAGATCACGCCGAGGAACAGCGCACTCCAGATCCAACCCGGCGTATCCGGGAACCACCAGTTCATCACCAGTTGTGCGGCCACGAGGTCTACGGCGATGGTCACCGCCCAGTTGTACCAGTAGTTCCAGCCGAGCGCGAAGCCAAAGCCTTCTTCAACATAGTTCTGACCGTAAGTCGCAAATGAACCGGATACCGGCATATACGCCGCCAGTTCGCCGAGACTGGTCATCAGGAAGTAGACCATCAGACCGATCAGGATATAAGAAAACAGCGCGCCGCCTGGACCCGCCGCAGAAATGGTTGCACCAGATGCAACGAAAAGACCCGTACCGATGGAACCGCCAATGGCGATCATTGTCAGGTGACGCGCCTTTAATTCGCGACGTAACGCGGGCGCTTCTGTGGTTTTAGTTTCGGAAACCATGTGAAAATGCTATCCATCCAAAAAATGAGGCGCGATTGTAGCAGACGAAACGCCATCCTTCCGGCACAAATGCGCAGTTATAAGAGACCTTCATGACTGGCCGCGGATTATAAGTAAAGTGTAGATCGGATAGACGTTAAGACATTCGCCTGATGGCGCTACGCTTATCAGGCCTACAGGATCGACATTTGTAGGCCGGATAAAGCGTCGAGTTTGTAGGCCGGATAAGGCGTTTACGCCGCCATCCGGCAAAGGACGCTTATTCGCAGTAGCGCAGAAAACGCTGTAAGGCATTGGAAAGGTGTTTCTGGCGATGGTGGATTCGCCACAGGGTTCGCACCAGGCGCGGCAAAGGCACCGCGATTTCACTCAACGTTCCCGCCTGAAGCTGTTCCTCAATAACCCGCCGCGACAGGCAGCTGATGCCCAGACCATGACGCACGGCGTGTTTGATCGCTTCGGAGTTACCCAGCTCCATCGCCATTTCGAATTTTGGCAAGTGCGAAAGCAACAGGTAGTCGACAATCTCACGCGTACCGGAACCGCGCTCGCGCAGTATCCAGGGCGCGGCGGCAAGTTGTTCAAGCGTTACCGGCCCTTGCGCCAACGGCGAGGACGGTGCGGCAAACACCACCAGCTCATCGTCCAGCCACGGCTCAGAAATAATCTCAGTATTGTGGCACGGGCCTTCAATCAGGCCGATATCCACCCGAAAATCGAGCACCGCCGTAATGACATCCTGGCTGTTGCCCACGCTAAGTTCCAGCGGCAGATCGGGAAAGTCTTTCCTGTAACGGGCAATTACCGCAGGCAGGATGTAATTACCGATGGTGCTACTGGCATAAACGCGGATTGCGCCATTGTCTTCCCGAAACAGTTGCTCAATTTCGACAGCCTGCTCCAGCAGCGCCAGCGCGCGCGGGTACAGCAAGCGCCCGTGTTCATTAACCACCAGCCGTTTTCCGACGCGGTCAAATAGCTGTACGCCAAGCTGACCTTCCAGATCGGTCAATGCCGCGCTTACGGCCGACTGCGACAGCGACAGCATGACAGATGCCTGGGTCGTCGAGCCGCTTTTTAGCACCTCAGTAAAAACTTCTAGTTGTCGTAGCGTGATATGCATTGTTGTTTTCCACTGGCAGGCCGTCGCTTACCACTTATAAAGATTAATTATAAATATATAATCAATTTTATTTTTAAACCAGTTCGCCATAACATTTTACCCATATAGAGGAGAAGGTTATGACAGAACTCACCTTACAGAATCACCATCGTACAGTGTGGCATTTTATACCGGGGCTTGCCCTGAGCGCAGTTATCACAGGGGCCGCCCTGTGGGGTGGATCTATTCCAGCCGTCGCGGGAGCCGGGTTCAGCGCCCTCACCTTAGCCATCTTACTGGGAATGGTCATCGGCAATACGGTGTATCCGCAAATCTGGAAAAGCTGTGACGGCGGCGTGCTGTTCGCTAAACAACATCTATTACGCCTGGGGATCATTCTCTACGGGTTTCGCCTCACCTTCTCACAGATTGCAGACGTGGGCGTCAGCGGGATTGTGATTGATGTACTGACGCTCTCCAGCACTTTTTTACTCGCCTGTTTCCTCGGGCAGAAAGTGTTTGGTCTGGACAAGCACACCAGTTGGCTGATTGGCGCCGGAAGCAGCATTTGCGGAGCGGCGGCAGTGCTGGCAACGGAGCCCGTCGTTAAAGCGGAGGCCAGTAAAGTTACGGTGGCCGTCGCGACGGTGGTGATTTTCGGTACGCTGGCAATCTTCCTCTACCCGGCAATGTATCCGCTGCTGGCGCACTGGTTCAGCCCGGAAACCTACGGCATCTATATTGGTTCGACCATGCATGAAGTAGCCCAGGTCGTTGCCGCCGGGCACGCCATTAACCCGGACGCGGAAAACGCCGCGGTGATTGCCAAAATGCTGCGCGTAATGATGCTGGCGCCGTTTCTGATTCTGCTGGCCGCCCGTGTGAAACAACTTTCTCCGGCGACGGGCGCGGAGAAAAGCAAAATCACCATCCCGTGGTTTGCGGTGCTGTTCATCGTAGTGGCAATCGTTAACTCGTTCCATCTGCTGCCGCAGGCGGTGGTAAACATGTTGATTACGCTGGATACGGTTCTGCTGGCGATGGCAATGGCCGCGCTGGGCCTTACAACGCACGTCAGCGCGCTGAAGAAAGCCGGGGCGAAACCGTTACTGATGGCGCTGGTGCTGTTTGTCTGGCTGATTGTTGGCGGTGGCGTGATTAACGTACTGATTCACCATCTTATCGCATAAAGCACTACATTTTGCCCCTGTTAACCCGCTATCATTGGAGAGTATTTTTTTCGAATACACGACATTATTCAAACCTGAAGAATAATGTGTATAGCGGGTTTAACAGGAGTCTTCCATGAAATATATCGGAGCGCATGTCAGCGCCGCTGGCGGGTTAGCCAACGCTGCAATTCGCGCCGCAGAAATTGACGCAACCGCATTTGCGCTGTTCACGAAAAATCAGCGTCAATGGCGCGCCGCGCCGCTCACTGCCCAAATCATTGATGACTTTAAGGCCGCCTGCGAGAAATACCACTATTCGCCTGCGCAGATCCTTCCCCACGACAGCTATCTGATCAACCTCGGGCACCCTGTCAGCGAAGCGCTGGAAAAATCGCGCGATGCGTTTATTGATGAAATGCAGCGTTGTGAGCAACTGGGGCTATCGCTGCTCAATTTCCATCCGGGCAGCCATTTACAGCAAATCCCGGAAGAGGAATGTCTGGCGCGAATTGCAGAGTCGATCAACATTGCCCTTGAGAAAACCCAAGGGGTCACGGCAGTCATTGAAAACACTGCGGGTCAGGGGAGCAATCTGGGATTCAGGTTTGAGCATCTCGCCGCCATCATCGACGGCGTGGACGATAAGTCCCGCGTGGGCGTCTGTATTGATACCTGTCACGCGTTCGCGGCCGGTTACGATCTGCGTACCACCGGCGAATGTGAAAAAACATTCGCCGACTTTGAGCGTGTTGTGGGCTTTACATACCTGCGCGGCATGCACCTGAACGACGCGAAAAGCGCCTTTGGCAGCCGCGTTGACCGTCACCACAGTTTGGGCGAAGGCAACATTGGTCATGATGCATTTCGCTGGATTATGCAGGACGATCGTTTTGACGGTATTCCGCTGATTCTGGAAACCATCAACCCGGATATCTGGGCAGAAGAGATTGCCTGGCTGAAAGCGCAGCAAACGGCAAAGGTGGTTGCGTAATGATGAACGACAGGGAAAAGCAGATCCTCAAGATCCTGCGCCGCAATCCGCTCATTCAGCAAAATGAAATCGCTGATATTTTGCAGATCAGTCGCTCACGCGTGGCGGCCCATATTATGGATCTGATGCGCAAAGGGATGATCAAAGGCAAAGGCTATATCCTCACCGAGCAGGAGTATTGCGTGGTGGTCGGGGCGATCAATATGGATATTCGCGGCGTGGCGGATATCCATTATCCGCAGGCGGCTTCCAACCCTGGCAGCATTCACTGTTCTGCTGGCGGCGTGGGGCGCAATATTGCGCATAATCTGGCGCTACTGGGTCGCGATGTGCATTTGCTCTCTGCGGTCGGTAGCGACTTTTATGGTGAAACGCTGCTGGAGCAGACTCGTCAGGCTGGTGTGAACATCTCCAGCTGTATCCGTCTGCATGGGCATAACACTTCAACCTATCTGTCCATCGCCAACCAGCAGGAAGAGACAGTGCTGGCGATTAACGACACCCACATTCTGCAACAGCTGACGCCGCAGTTGCTGAATAGCTCGCGGGATCTAATCCGTCACGCTGGCGTGGTGCTGGCGGACTGCAACCTGACGCCGGAGGCCATCGAATGGGTCTTTACCATTGCGGATGAAATCCCGGTCTTTATTGATACCGTTTCAGAGTTCAAAGCGGAAAAAATCAGGACCTGGTATTCACGCATTCATACGTTAAAACCCACGCAAAAAGAGCTGGAGATTCTGTGGGGAAAAGCGGTGCGTTCCGATGCCGACCGTGTACAGGCCGTCAATGACCTGCATCAGCAAGGCGTACAGCGAATCTTCGTTTGCCTGGAAGATGAAGCGGTCTTTTGTAGCGAGAAAAATGGCGAGCAGTTTTTACTCACCCCGCCGTCTCACACCCGCGTGGACAGCTTCGGCGCGGATGATGGCTTTATGGCCGGGTTGCTCTACAGCTTTCTGGAGGGAAGTGATTTTCGCGATAGCGCGAATTTCGCGATGGCCTGCGCGGCGTTATCGCGCGCCAGCATCAGTATTAACAACCCCACCCTCTCCGCCGATAACGCGCTTTATCTGCTGAAAACAACCCTGGCATAATGCCTGATGGCGCTACGCTTATCAGGCCTACGGGGTGCGTCACTGTGGGTCGGATATACCTGATGGCGCTGCGCTTATCAGGCCTACGGGGTGCGTCACTGTGGGTCGGATATACCTGATGGCGCTTCGCTTATCAGGCCTACGGAGTGCGCCACTGTGGGTCGGATATGCCTGATGGCGCTGCGCTTATCAGGCCTACGGGGTGCGTCACTGTGGGTCGGATATACCTGATGGCGCTTCGCTTATCAGGCCTACGGAGTGCGCCACTGTGGGTCGGATATACCTGATGGCGCTGCGCTTATCAGGCCTACGGAGTGCGTTACTGTAGGCCGGATAAGGCGTAGCCGCCATCCGGCAAAATCGTCTACTACAACTACGCCAGCCCGATAAAGAACCCCGCGATAGTAGCACTCATCAGGTTAGAGAGCGTTGCCGCCGCCAGCGCCCGTAAACCTAGCTGAGCGATTTCCGGCGCACGATGTGGCGCAATCGCAGAAAACGCGCCCACCACCACGCCAATCGAACCAAAGTTGGCAAAGCCACACAACGCGAAAGAGATGATCGCTATCGTCTTCACATCCAGCGTACCGGCAGCTTGCAGATACGGAGAGAAGTTGAGGTAAGCGACAAACTCGTTAATCGCCAGTTTTTGCCCAATCAGGCTACCGGCAAGCGTCGCATCGCTCCAGTCCACGCCCATAATCCAGGCCAGCGGCGCTAAAACCCAGCCGAAGATCCCTTCTAGCGTGGCGTGACCAAAGCCGAACCAGCCGCCAACGCCGCCGATGATGCCGTTAATCAGCGCGATAATCGCCACAAACGCCATCACCACCGTCGCCACACCGGCGGCGATTTTCAGCCCGGTCATCGCGCCGCTGGCCGCCGCTTCGATGATGCTTTTTGGCGGCGTTTCGGTAAATGACAGATTTTCAAACGTCACCTTCGATTCTTCCGTCGCCGGGCTCAGCATACGGGCAAACAGAATGCCGCCAGGGATCGCCATTAAGGACGCCGCCAGCAGATAATCAATCGGCACCCCCATTCCGGCATAGCCGATCATCATCGAACCGGCGATTGAAGCCATGCCGCTACAAATGGCGGTAAACAGTTCATTACGATTTAGACGGTCGATAAACGGCTTAACAATCGCCGGGATCTCGTTTTGCCCGAGGAAAATGGTAGTGACCGCAACGAACGACTCGATCTTGCTGATGTTCAGCGCTTTCTGGAAAATACCACCGAGAATACGGATCAGCAGTCCCATCACGCCAATGTAGTAAAGCAAGCTGATCAGCGCAGTCACAAAGATGATGGCCGGCAACACGCGAAAGGCAAAGATAAACCCAGCGCCGTCAAACAGCACATCCATTTTTGGCCCTACTAATGAGCCAAAGATAAATGCGCTACCCGCGTCGCTGTAGGACATCACCTTGTGGACACCGAGCGCGGCCTGCTCCACCAGCCATTTCCCCGGCGGGAAATAAAGCATGATCCCACCGATGGCGATTTGCAGCACCAGCGCGGCGCCAACGGTACGCAGGCTGATACGTTTTTTATTCACTGACAGCAGAAATGCGATTGCCAGTAGTACCACCATACCCACAACACTTCTCATTATATCCATAATGATTTTCCCTTCATGCCAGGAAACCCGGCGTGAAAGCCAGGTTTTGATATCGCGGGCGACCGCTCTCTGCCCGTGCGTTTTTATCAGGCGAGGCGTTGATATTCCTTCGCTATTTCACAGGCCAGTACAGCGTTGTTGAACACCAGTTGGATATTGGATTTCAGGCTATCGCCGCCGGTCAGTTCCGCCACGCGCGCCAGCAAGAATGGCGTGCTTTCTTTCCCCACGACGCCCTGCTCTTCCGCTTCTTTCACGGCCTGATCGATCGCCGCGTTGATTTTCTCTTCCGCCATCGCAAACTGTTCCGGGATCGGGTTTGCCACAACCAGACCACCGTTCAGGCCGGTTTGCCATTTCACCGCCATTGCGCGGGCGATGTCTTGCGCGCTGTCCAGGCGGATACTGACGTCAAACGGACTGGTACGGCAGAAAAATGCCGGTAATGCCTGGGTCTGATAGCCAATTAACGGCACGCCAAAAGTCTCTAAATATTCGGTGGTTAATCCCAGGTCGAGAATTGATTTCGCCCCCGCACAAACTACCGTGACATTGGTATGCGCCAGTTCCTGCAAGTCAGCAGAAATATCAAACGTATGTTCTGCGCCACGATGTACGCCACCGATACCGCCAGTTGCAAATACTTTAATTCCGGCCAGTGCGGCAATAATCATGGTGGATGCGACCGTCGTTGCGCCATTTTTTCCAGCGGCAACCACAAACGGTAAGTCACGACGACTGACTTTTGTAACGTTATGTCCTTCACGACCTAATAATTCAATTTCTTCTTTATTCAGGCCCACTTTCATTACACCGCCAATAATGGCAATGGTTGCGGGCACGGCGCCATGCTTACGAATGGTTTCTTCAACTTCAATTGCCGTTTGCGCATTTTGCGGAAAAGGCATGCCGTGGGAAATAATGGTTGATTCCAGCGCAACAATGGGTTTCTTACTCTTTAATGCGTCCTGTACTTCTGGCGAAATTTGTAATAATTCAGAGGAAAGAGTTAATTCAGACATTCTGTGTTCTCCACTAACGATGTAACATTCGCGACAGATAAATCAGGGTTATTGGTATATTCACAGGCAAGCGCCATTGATGAACAACCCTGTGCAAATCGAACCGAATCTATAAAGGGTAAGCCGTCCATCCAGCAGGCGGCGAGTCCCGCCATCATGGCGTCGCCAGCGCCGGTCACATTGACGACGTTGGTTTTAATGGGGAGCGACCAGCCGTTTTCGCCGTTGATATCGCTGTAATAAACGCCGTCGCCACCCATACTAAGCACCAGACGGTTCAGGCCATGTTCATGAAACCATGCCGCAACGCTCCCGACATCTTCCCGCCCGGAGAGGGGAATGCCGCTGAGGGTTTCAGCTTCAAGCCGGTTGGGTTTCAGCGTGTGAATTTTGCCAAGTCGCTCGCGAATTTTGACACACTTCCAGGCAGAAACCGGATCAACAAATACCGGCACATCGCCTGCATTTTCCAGCACCCAGTTCAGTGCCTCTTCGCTGATATTACAATCGGCGACAATCACTTTTGCCCCACGAATAAAATCAGCATGCTGTGATAAAAATTCAGCCGAAATAAAGTCGGTAATGCTCATGTCATTTATGGCGACCAGCATTTCTCCGGTATTGTCGAGCAGGGATAAGTAACTTGACGTATTTTCTCCCGGCACAATCAGACATTTATCAACGTGCACACCGGATTGATTCGTTTGCGCCATTAATGACTGCCCATAGAAATCACTCCCGACTGCCGTCAGTAGCCATGAGTTTTTTCCCAGCAGAGCCAGATTATGCGCAATATTGCGCCCCACGCCGCCGGGGGTAAATTTTATTTTTCCCGGATTGGAGTCCGCATAATTTAAAGAAGCATGCGAATACCCGGCAACATCCATATTGGCTGAGCCAATCGTCACTATGTATTCCGTTTCACGCATAGAACGTCCTCTGGCATTAAGCTGCCATAACAATGAGTTCGTTAAGAATAACCACCGCCACAATCGAGATTATTAGAGCACATGTTCATATTAAAACATGTGTTCATGATATGCGTGTTTTTGATAAAGTAAATCCATCCGCAAGCCCTAAAGTGAATAGATATGAACAGAGTCACAATTTTTTATAGATACAGTTTGCAAGGGAGGAAAAAGTTGCGAGCCAGGACACAAAATGGGGGGATAAAAAAGGCAGAAAAATGCCGGATGGCGACGCTAATGCGTTTTATCCGGCCTACAGGATCGGTATCCGTAGGCCGGATAAGGCGCTCACGCCGCCATCCGGCACAAGGTTTTACATTATGCCGCTTTCGCGATAACTTCAGCTTCCGGGCGTTTCAGGAACGCATAGGCCAGACCGGCAACCAGCGTACCCGCAACAATCGCCAGCAGATAGCCCAGCACCGGTGTAATCGCGCCAGGAATCAGCAGCACAAACAGACCGCCGTGCGGCGCCATCAGTTTCGCGCCAACCCACATTGAGATTGCGCCTGTCAGCGCGCCGCCGACGATACAGCATGGCAGGACACGCATCGGGTCACGCGCCGCAAACGGGATCGCGCCTTCGGTAATGAAGCACAGCCCCAGCACCAGCGCGGCTTTGCCCCCTTCCTGCTGCGCCTTGTCGAACTTACGACGCGCAACCAGAGTTGCCAGCCCAAGAGCCAGCGGAGGAACCATGCCTGCCGCCATAATCGCCGCCATCGGCGCATAGGTTTGCGTACTCAGCAGACCAACACCGAACGCATACGCCGCTTTGTTAACCGGGCCGCCCATATCAGTACACATCATACCGCCGAGGATCGCGCCCAGCAGTACCGCATTCGCCGTCCCCATCGTTTGCAGCCAGTGAGTCAGCCCTTCCAGAATGCCGGCAACCGGTTTACCGATAAGGTAAATCATCGCCAGACCGACAATCAGACTGGAAATCAGTGGAATGATCAGGATCGGTTTCAGCGCTTCCATACTCTGCGGAAGTTTCAGTTTAGTGCTGATAAGTTTCGCGACATAACCGGCCAGGAAGCCCGCGATAATACCGCCGATAAAGCCAGATCCGGTGCTCACTGCCAGCATACCGCCGATAAGACCCGGCGTCAGGCCTGGACGATCCGCGATGGAAAACGCGATATATCCCGCCAGCACTGGCACCATTAGCGCGAAGGCGGAACCGCCGCCGATCTGCATCAGCGCCGCAGCCAGCGTACCTTCTTCTTTAAACGCCTCAATACCAAACGCAAAGGAGAGCGCGATACACAACCCACCCGCAACCACCATTGGCAGCATGTAGGAAACGCCCGTCAGCAGATGGCGATATGCGCCAGCGCTCTCTTTTTTCCCTTCTGTCGCGGCGGCCTGCGCTTTGCCCGTAGGCGCATACGGCGTCGCTTCCGCTACGGCTTTGTCCAGTTCCTGCGCGGTTTTCTTCAGCGCCAGGCCGGTTGACGTACGGTACATCGGTTTTCCGGTAAACTTCGCCAGATCCACTTCGATGTCAGCCGCCACGATCACCAGATCCGCTTCCGCAACCTCTTCCGGCGTGATGGCATTGCCTGCGCCCACGGAGCCGCGGGTTTCGACCTTCACCCACCAGCCACGTTTTTTCGCTTCGGTTTCAATCGCCTCAGCCGCCATAAAGGTATGCGCGACGCCTGTCGGACACGCCGTCACCGCCACGACGCGTTTCGGGCCGCTGGCCGCTGCCGGGGCGGCAACCGCTGTCGGCGCGCTGTATGGCGTCGCGTGTCCTTTCGCTTCATTGAGGAACAGTTCCGGGTGCGCCACGGCACGGGCAATATCGCCCAGCCAGACTTTTTTACCGTTCAGCGCGCTGTCGTTCGGCACAGCGTCAGCCAACACAATGGCCAACTCTGCGTCATTCGGATTGTCGATAATTTCCAGATTTGCTTTATGTGCCGCCGCGCCGAGCAGGGTCTTCGCCATGTAAGCGCGAGCCTGGCCGAGATTGGCGTCAATAATCAGCAGCGTTTTCATTATGCCTCTCCTGCTGTCAGTTAAACGGTTTTAAGTCGACGCGCGCCATCATTGCGGCCAACTGAGGACGATCGGTAATGCCCACATTGCTCTGGCTTACCGCAAGCGCGGCAACGGCTGTCGCCAGACGCAACGTATGTTCACTGGATTCACGCATCAGCAGGCCGTAAATCAGACCGCCAACCATAGAATCCCCTGCACCTACGGTACTCACCACATCAACGGACGGTGGCTTCGCAATCCATTCGCCGGATGCGTTCACCCACAGCGCCCCTTCCGCACCGAGAGAGATCACCACATGCGCAATACCTTGCTCACGCAGGGCGTGCGCCGCGTCGATCACATCTTTCATTTCCGGCAGCTTACGGCCTGCCCAGATTTCTAATTCACGGCGGTTCGGTTTCACCAGCCACGGCGCCGCTTTCAGACCCGCCACCAACGCTTCACGACTACTATCAAAGATAATGCATGGGCACTGGCTACGCAGACGCGTCATCCAGTCGGTAAACGCTTCCGGGCTGACGCCTGTCGGCAAGCTGCCGCTGACGCAGACCATATCGAACTGACCCAGCCAGCTCAGCGAATCGTTCACAAAACGTTCCCAGTCAGCCGGAGTCACGTCAAAACCGGAGAAGTTAAAGTCGGTCACTTCACCGTCTTTTTCCGTCAGCTTAACGTTGATGCGGGTACGCCCCTGCACCACCTGAAAACGGTTGGCAATGCCCAGCTCGCTGAACAACTGCTGGAAACCGTCCTGGTTGTCTTTACCCAGGAAACCGCCAACCGTGACATCAATACCTAAATCTTTCAGAACCCTGGCAACGTTGATGCCTTTACCCGCCGCATGCAGACCCGTGGTTTTCACCAGGTTCACTTCGCCGCGTTCAATCTCCGGGCAGAAACCGACCAGGTCGTATGCCGGATTAAGGGTGATAGTAGCAACACGTCTGCTCATTACGCGCCCTCCCCAAGACCAGCGGCAATGGCGTCGCCAATCGCTTTCAGCGCCTGTTCAGCATCTTCGCCCTGCGCCGTAAAGCGCAGGCGATGGCCTTTCTTCACGCCCAACGCCACCACTTTCATCAAACTGCGTCCATTTGCCGGTTTTCCGGTTCCATCAAGGTTTGCCACGGTAATTTCGCTATTAAATTGTTTAATGGTATTCACCAGCATGGTGCCCGGACGGGCGTGTAAGCCATGCTCATTGCGCACGACAAATTCGGCGCTCAGCACGTCGTCAGTCAATGCTTCATCACTGGTCAGCAGCGCCAGCACGGTGGCGGCATCCGCTTTCAGCAAACGGTCAGCTTTATTGTTCAGCAGCAGATCGCCAAGGCGCTTCAGCACGGCGACGGGCTGATCGTCATTCATCGCGACGGTCACCAGCAACGCAGCCGCTTCGCCCTCTACGTCAAACGCCGTAGCCGCACGGCTCACAGCGATAGCGCTGCGCAGGTTGCCGTCCGCGCTGTCGTTCAGCCAGATGCCCTGGCCGAGATTCATCGGCTGTTCATTGATGGTTCTGGCGACAAACGCGGCATCCACAGCGCCTGCTTCTTTCAGGCGCGCGGCGTTCAGCGCCTGTAGCGTCACCAGGTCGCTGGCCGTCACATCCAGCGTCAGGGTGTCGTTATCCAGCTTCAGCTGTTCGCTCTGCTTTTCACCCATCAGCAACGCGCGCAGTTCTTCTGCCGTCGTGGCGGATTTCAGCTGTTCAGCCACAGAGTCATCGCTTAATACGTGCGTCAGCTGACGCAGCAACCCGAGATGCTCATCGGAGCTGGCGGCAATACCAATCGCCACATAGGCCACCTGCCCTTCGCCCCAGGTTACGCCCTGCGGAAACTGGAACACCTGCACGCCGGTTTTCAGCACCTGATCGCGCGTGTCGGTCGTTCCGTGCGGAATGGCGATACCGTTGCCAAGGAAAGTGGATGTCTGTTGCTCACGCGCCAGCATGCCGTCGACGTAGCCGTCTGCGACGTTGCCCGCCTGCACTAACGCAGCGGCAACCTGACGAATGGCCTCTTCTTTGTTTCCGGCCTGTTCGCCCGGATGAATGTCCTGAACCGATAACTGGAACATAGTTCTCCTCTCCTGCTGAACTTGAAACGATTCAGCTAACATGAGAAAAAAGGCGCTAATCTGACTTGTAGCCAAAAACAAAATAGCGCTGAAACGTTTCAAGAAGTCTTGCGCTTTCTGCTTCAGCACGCAAGTAAAGTCGTAAAATTGATGACAGAATTTAGAGATAAAGCACACTTTTCATTCAGGAAGGTAATAAATGCTGAAGTGAATTGCCCGTAAAACGATCTGTTTCAGCACCGTCAGCATCTTCCCTTCATAGACTGAAATGCTATTTTGATTTTTTGTGGCGATTTTGATTTGGGCACCTGTTTATTTCCTGACGAGCAGCGTAAACTCCGCGTCTCTTCACACCACTGATACAGAAACATGCATAACACCCCCGTTGCCGCCACACCAAAAACGTTTGACTTGACGTCTTCGGCATTCCTGCTCGTCGCGTTTCTGACGGGTATCGCCGGTGCGTTACAGACGCCGACGCTCAGTCTTTTTCTGACGGATGAGGTACACGCTCGTCCGGGGATGGTTGGCTTCTTTTTTACCGGCAGCGCCGTTATCGGCATTCTGGTGAGCCAGTTTCTGGCCGGGCGCTCCGACAAAAAAGGCGATCGCAAAAGCCTGATCGTTTTTTGCTGTGTGCTGGGCATGTTGGCCTGCGTACTGTTTGCCTGGAACCGCAACTATTTTATTTTGCTGTTCGTCGGCGTTTTCCTGAGTAGTTTTGGTTCGACCGCGAACCCGCAAATGTTCGCCCTTGCCCGCGAACATGCCGATCGCACCGGTCGCGAAGCCGTGATGTTCAGCTCGATATTGCGCGCCCAGGTTTCGCTGGCGTGGGTGATCGGGCCGCCGCTGGCCTATGCGCTGGCGATGGGGTTCAGCTTTACCGTGATGTACCTGAGCGCGGCGGCGGCGTTTGTCGTCTGTGGCGTAATGGTCTGGCTGTTTTTACCGTCAATGCGTAAAGATGCGCCACTTGCTGCCGGAACCCTTGAAGCGCCGCGCCGTAATCGCCGCGATACGCTGCTGCTTTTTGTTATCTGCACATTAATGTGGGGAACCAACAGCCTCTATATCATTAATATGCCGCTGTTTATCATTAACGAACTGCATCTGCCGGAAAAACTTGCCGGCGTCATGATGGGGACTGCCGCCGGGCTGGAAATTCCCACCATGTTGATTGCAGGTTATTTTGCTAAACGGCTGGGAAAACGCCTGCTGATGCGGATCGCCATCGTGGCGGGGTTTTGTTTTTACGCGGGTATGCTGCTGGCGCACTCGCCTGTCGTTCTGCTCGGCTTGCAGTTGCTGAACGCAATTTACATCGGCATTCTCGGCGGCATCGGGATGCTCTATTTTCAGGATCTGATGCCCGGCCAGGCGGGTTCAGCAACCACGCTGTATACCAATACCATCCGCGTAGGCTGGATTATCGCCGGATCGCTGGCGGGGATTGCGGCGGAAATCTGGAATTACCACGCCGTATTCTGGTTTGCGCTGGTGATGGCCCTCGCGACGATGGTTTGTCTGGCACGCATTAAAGACGTTTAAGGCGCCGTGAGCGTTTCCAGTTCAATGAGGTAGATCATTGCCTGCGCCCTTGTCTGACCGCACATATCGGCGCTGGGTTGCAGACCTGCGCAGACCTTTGGACGCAGCGGCGAACCGAAGATCTTACAGCGTTGATGTTCATCAAGCTGGACGCACGGCGTGTTTGCGGGTTTGCCGTCAGGCATACCCGGAATGGGGCTGGAGATTGAAGGCGCGGTGCAACATGCTCCGCAATCCGGGCGGCATTCCATACAGTATTCTCTATTCGTAAGCCACCGGACTGAAAGTGGGCGAACAGTATACACAAAATCATCCGGGATATGTGAATTCCACTTGCCTGAATCGCCCGGCGCGAGTAGTTTGACGCGATATTTTAGACATTCTCTACAACAGGATTTTTTCGATGCCAAGAGCGAACGAAATTAAAAAAGGTATGGTACTGAACTACAACGGCAAGCTGCTGATTGTAAAAGATATTGATATTCAGTCACCGACCGCCCGCGGTGCCGCGACGCTGTACAAAATGCGTTTTTCCGACGTCCGTACGGGTCTGAAAGTCGAAGAGCGTTTCAAAGGCGACGACATCGTTGATACCGTCACCCTGAGCCGCCGTGGCGTCGATTTCTCTTATATCGACGGCAACGAATATGTGTTCATGGATAAAGAAGACTATACCCCGTATACCTTCACCAAAGATCAGATTGAAGAAGAGCTGCTGTTTATTCCTGAAGGCGGAATGCCGGATATGCAGGTGCTGACCTGGGACGGTCAGTTGCTGGCGCTCGAACTGCCGCAGACGGTTGATCTGGAAATCGTGGAAACCGCACCGGGCATTAAAGGCGCGTCAGCCAGTGCCCGCAACAAACCCGCAACGCTGAGCACCGGTCTGGTGATTCAGGTGCCGGAATACCTGAGCGCCGGTGAAAAAATCCGTATTCACATTGAAGAACGTCGCTACATGGGCCGCGCGGACTAAGCGCCCGTTGCCGACGCACCAACAAAAAAGGACAGCCAGGGCTGTCCTTTTTTATGACCAACAGGTGTTACAGCAAATCGCGGAACTGGGTCTTTTTCAGCGCCAGTTCAACGCCACGAATTTCCGCCAGCCCTTTCAGACGACCAATAGCGGAGTAGCCGGGGTTGGTTTTCTTATGCAGATCGTCAAGCATCTGATGACCGTGATCCGGGCGCATTGGGATCGGACGCAGATCGCCTGCCAGCTTACGACGCTGTTCTTCCGTAAGGATTGCGGTAATTACCGCGACCATATCGACATCCCCTTGCAAATGCGCGCCTTCGTGGAAGGTTTTCGGGTTATCTTCACGGCAGGTTGAGCGTAAATGGGTAAAGTGAATGCGGTCGCCAAACGTCTCGATCATTTTCACCAGGTCGTTATCCGCGCGTACGCCGTACGAACCGGTACACATGGTGAACCCGTTGTTAATGCTGTCTACGGTTTCTTTCAGCCACTGCATATCTTCAATGGTAGAAACGATGCGCGGCAGGCCGAGGATGGGGCGCGGCGGATCGTCAGGATGCACCGCCAGGCGCACGCCGACTTCTTCTGCCACCGGCACAATCGCACGCAGGAATACCGCCATATTTTCGCGTAAATCCTCTTTGCTGATACCGTTATATTCCGCCAGACGCGCACGGAACTGATCCAGCGTATAACCCTCTTCAGCGCCAGGCAGCCCGGCGATAATATTCCGGGTCAGTTTTTCGATATCCGCAGCGCTCATGGCGTTGAAGTAGTCCAGCGCCTGGCGCTGCTCTTCTTCGCTGTAGTCCGCTTGCGCGCCGTCACGCTTCAGGATGTGCAGTTCGAAAGCCGCAAAGGCAATCTGATCGAAACGCAGCGCTCTGGAACCATCGGGCAACGGATATTCAAGGTCGGTACGCGTCCAGTCGAGAATCGGCATAAAGTTGTAGCACACGGTATCAATACCGCAGGCGGCCAGATTACGGATGCTTTGCTGATAGTTTTCAATCCAGGTCTGGTACTGCCCGGAGCGTGTTTTAATCTCTTCATGCACCGGAATACTTTCGACAACAGACCAGGTCAGCCCTTTCTCAGCCAGAATGGCCTGGCGCTTTTTAATCTCTTCAACCGGCCACACATCACCGTTCGGAATGTGGTGCAATGCCGTCACAACCCCCGTTGCGCCAGCCTGACGCACATCATCAAGCGATACCGGATCGTTAGGCCCGTACCAACGCCAGGTTTGTTCCATTGCTTCACCTCACAAGTTGTTATACCAAATTAGTTTACCTGAGTGATGACTACCATACAGGTATCGCGTAAATGGTCAACGCAGGGCGCATGATTGATTGATCCAGCTCACAATCCCCGGATAAATGCGGCATACCAATTCAATTTGGTGTCATATAACTTTACACTACCATTGTTAATTAATGGTTAATCAGGTGTGTTCTTAATGAAGACTATTGCCTCTGCCCCACTCCCGGAAGGCGTACAGACGCCCCGCTACGATCGACAACAACTACAAACCCGGATTGTGCACTTCGGTTTTGGCGCGTTTCACCGCGCCCATCAGGCATTATTGACCGACAGAGTGCTGAATGCGCAAGGTGGAGACTGGGGGATCTGCGAGATCAGCCTGTTCAGCGGCGATCGCCTGATGAGCCAGCTTCGCGAGCAGAATCACTTGTACACCGTGCTGGAAAAAGGCGCGAACGGCAATCAGGCGATTATCGTCGGCGCGGTCAAGGAGTGTCTGAACGCAAAGCTGGATTCGCTTGCCACTATTATCGAAAAGTTCTGCGAGCCGCAGGTGGCGATAGTGTCACTCACTATCACCGAAAAAGGATATTGCATCGATCCGGCAACCGGTTCGCTCGACGTGTCAAACCCGCGCATTATTCACGATATGCAACACCCCACGGAGCCGCACTCAGCGCCGGGGATTCTTGTGGAGGCCCTGCATCGTCGGCGTGAGCGCGGGTTGTCGCCTTTCACGGTTCTCTCCTGCGATAACATCCCGGATAACGGCCATGTGGTTAAAAACGCCGTTCTGGGCATGGCGGAAAAACGCGCGGCGGAGCTGGCGGCGTGGATTCAGCAGCACGTCAGCTTCCCGGGAACGATGGTAGACAGAATCGTGCCTGCCGCCACAGAGGAATCACTGGACGAAATTACCCGCGAGCTGGGCGTCGCCGATCCCTGCGCCATCAGTTGTGAACCGTTTATACAGTGGGTCATTGAAGATAACTTTGTGGCAGGCCGCCCGCAGTGGGAAGTCGCTGGCGTGCAGATGGTTGATGACGTGCTGCCCTGGGAGCAAATGAAACTACGCATGCTCAACGGCAGCCATTCGTTCCTTGCGTATCTCGGCTATCTGGCCGGGTTCCAGCACATCAGCGATTGTATGCAGGACAGCGCGTTTCGCGAGGCCGCTTACCGCCTGATGATGAATGAACAGGCGCCGACATTGCGCATCACCAACGTCGATTTATCCCGCTATGCCGCCAGCCTGATTGAACGCTTCGCCAATCCGGCGCTGAAGCACCGGACCTGGCAAATCGCGATGGACGGCAGCCAGAAATTACCGCAGCGGATGCTGGAAGGCATTCGCGAACATCTGACGCGTGGGAGTAACTGGCCGCTGCTGGCGCTGGGCGTCGCAGGCTGGATGCGCTACGTCAGCGGCGTGGACGACACAGGTGCAACGATTGATATTCGGGACCCGCTCAGTGAAAAAATTCGCCTGCTTGTTGAAAGCAGCAGTGACGCGGAGCGGGTTAGCGCGCTGCTGTCGTTGCAGGAGGTTTTCGGCACAGATCTCGTGAAAAATCCCCTGTTTGTGCAGGCCATTGAGCAAGCCTGGCGGCGCATTGCGCAACATGGCGCGCATCAGGCGGTCATTGATACGTTAAAAAGTTAACAATTTCTGTCTTTCCAGCGGACGAAAAAATTCTTCGTCCGCTCTGCCCTTCTCTTTTTCGTTTTTTTTCGCCAGGATTAGCACGAGCCGTTACGGCATATCATTATTCTGGAGCAGACGTGACCAAAACCAACCTCATTACCGGCTTTCTCGGCAGTGGAAAAACAACCTCTATCCTTCATCTGTTAGCCAACAAAGATCCTGCGGAAAAATGGGCCGTGCTGGTCAACGAATTTGGCGAAGTGGGCATTGACGGCGCGCTGCTTGCGGACAGCGGCGCATTGCTGAAAGAGATCCCCGGTGGTTGCATGTGTTGCGTGAACGGATTACCAATGCAGGTGGGGCTAAATACCCTGCTGCGCCAGGGCAAGCCGGATCGCTTGCTGATCGAACCGACAGGACTTGGCCATCCGAAGCAGATCCTCGATTTGTTAACCGCGCCGGTTTACGAGCCGTGGATCGACCTGCGCGCCACGCTGTGCATCCTTGATCCGCGTTTACTGCTGGATGAAAAGAGCGTCGCCAACGAAAACTTCCGCGACCAGCTGGCTGCCGCCGATGTCATCGTCGCGAATAAAACCGATCGCGCTACGCCGGAAAGCGAAAGCGCCCTGCAAACCTGGTGGCAACAGTACGGCGACAATCGTCAACTGGTTCATGCCGACCACGGGCAAATCAACGGACAGCTGCTGGATTTACCGCGCCAGAACCTGGCGGAACTGCCCGCCAGCGCCGCCCACGCGCACCAGCATGCCGAAAGAAAAGGGCTCGCCGCGCTTAGCCTGCCGGCGCAACAGCGCTGGCGTCGTAGCCTGAACAGCGGCCAGGGGCATCAGGCCTGCGGCTGGATTTTTGATGCGGATACCGTGTTCGACACCATCGGCCTGCTCGAATGGGCGCGCCTCGCGCCGGTTGGACGAGTGAAAGGCGTTATGCGCATTAAGGAGGGTCTGGTGCGTATTAATCGTCAGGGCGACGATCTTCATATTGAGACCCAAAACGTCGCGCCGCCGGACAGCCGCATCGAACTCATCTCAGACCGTGAAACAGACTGGAATACATTACAGACCGCATTGTTGAAGCTTCGTTTAGCCGAGGACGCGTAAGGTTGCCTCCGTTTTACTGAATGGCGAGATGATAATGAAAACCCGGTATCCCCTCATACTGCTGATTAACGCTGCGGGTCTGGCGTTGTTTTTGTCGTGGTATATTCCAGTCAATCACGGATTCTGGTCTCCTCTCGACGCGAACATTTTCCACTTCTTTAACCAGAAACTGGTTGAAAGCCGCGCATTTCTCTGGCTGGTGGCGATCACCAATAACCGGGCGTTTGATGGTTGCGCGCTGCTGGCGATGGGCTGCCTGATGCTGAGTTTCTGGTTAAAAGAGACCCCGGCAGGCCGTCGGCGTATTATCATCATCGGCCTGGTGATGCTTTTATCTGCGGTTGTGGTGAATCAGTTAGGCCAAGCGTTTATTCCGGTCAAACGCGCCAGCCCTACGCTGACGCTTGAAAATATTCACCGCGTCAGCGATCTCCTGCATATTCCAACCAAGGATGCGTCAAAAGACAGTTTCCCTGGCGATCACGGAATGATGCTGCTTATTTTTTCCGCATTTATGTTGCGTTATTTCGGAAAAGTCGCAGGTTTCATCGCCCTTATTATATTTGTGGTTTTTGCCTTTCCGCGCGTAATGATCGGCGCCCACTGGTTCACGGATATTGCGGTCGGTTCGCTGACAACGGTGCTGATTGGATTGCCCTGGCTGTTAATGACGTCGTTCAGCGATCGCGTGATACGGTTTTTCGATAATTATCTGCCCGGCAAAAACAAACAAAATTTAAACAAATAAATCACATCAATTAACATCGCCATCAGAGAGCGTTCTCACTCCTGATGGCGATCGTCGATTATTTCCCGCCCCGCCGTCATCTTCCTGTCATCTTCTTCCCGTTGAAAATGAACGCATTGCCTGTTATTCGCCTCATTTGCGTTTAATTTAGCCAATGCCACTAATTCACTTTCAGTATCATAATTTCTTATAAAAAATCCCGCCAAACTGCTCGCAATGGCAGCAACGATCGGGTAATCTTGAACTCGTTTTGCCTCGCTGGATAATTATTCTCTTTGCGAATAAATTTGTGCGTTCCGCCACAGATTTGACCTTAAAGAATTGTCTCATTGTGCGCAGGTAATTAGTCTCGTCACGTTTGGCATTTTTATAACGATATTTGTCGTTAAGGACTTCAAGGGAAAACAAACAACATGGTCAGGTCTCAACCGATTTTGAGATATATCCTGCGGGGAATTCCCGCGATTGCAGTGGCGGTTCTGCTTTCTGCATGTAGCACTACAAATACCGCAAAGAACGTGCATTCTGAGACGCATGCTGTGGGCAATGGAGATAACTCTTCACTGCAAGCCTCTCAGGATGAATTTGAAAATATGGTGCGTAACCTCGATGTTAAATCGCGGATTATGGATCAGTATGCTGACTGGAAAGGCGTGCGTTACCGCCTTGGCGGCAGCACCAAAAAAGGTGTCGATTGTTCCAGCTTTGTACAGCGTACATTCCGTGAACAATTTGGTTTAGAACTGCCTCGCTCAACCTATGAGCAGCAGGAAATGGGCAAATCCGTTTCGCGCAATAACCTGCGCACGGGCGATCTGGTTCTGTTCCGCGCCGGTTCGACGGGCCGTCATGTAGGCATCTACATCGGCAACAACCAGTTTGTTCATGCGTCTACCAGTAGCGGCGTTATTATTTCCAGCATGAACGAGCCTTACTGGAAAAAACGTTACAACGAAGGGCGCCGGGTTCTGAGCCGCAGTTAATTTTTCGTCTGACCGCTATCCCTTGGCAATCCTGACGAGACACATAAAAAGCACTGCTTCGGCGGTGCTTTTTTTGCGTTCTATCGCATCCCTGTAGAAAAGTATGACGATGCGGTTTAATCCAGGTTATAGTCTTTTAAATCAAGCATTTTAATCGCATTCGGTTACCTCAGGTAGAACCAGTAACTATGTTCACACGCGCCTCCTCGTCCTCGCGAAAAATCCTGCTCACCTGCATTCTCACAGGGGTCATCGTCGCGTTACTTATCAGTAGCCTGCAATTTTTAATGTCATGGCATAAACGTGAAGTCAAATACGACACGCTGATATCCGACGTACAACATTATCTGGTGAGCTACTTCGCCGACCTTAAAGCCACGACGGATGTGTTACAGCCCCTGACGCTTAATGACTGCCAGCAAGTCTCTTCCGAGCTGACCTCCCGCGCCGCTTTTAGCCTGAATGTGCGCGCCTTTTTGCTCGTCAAAGACAAAATCGCCTTCTGCTCGTCGGCAACCGGATCGATGGACACGCCGCTTACCGACCTGGTATCCAATATCGACATCCGCAAAGAGATTGATATGGCGATACTTCCCGGCACGCCGATGATGCCGGATAAACCAGCGATGGCGATTTGGTATCGCAACCCGTTATTAAAAGAGAGCGGCGTATTTACCTCGCTGAATATCAACCTGACGCCCTACCTTATTTACACCGCCCGACAGGAAGATTTTGATGGCATCGCATTAATTATTGGCGATACCGTGCTCTCGACGTTTTCTTCGCATTTAATGACCGTGGAAGAGCTGTCGGGTACGCCTTCGCGCCAGGCGACAATAAAAGGGCTGCCGCTGAAGATACAGTTATACGCCGACAGCTGGACCTATAACGACGTGGGCTATGCCCTGCTGCTGGGCAGTATGAGCGGTATCATCGCCGCCCTGCTCTGCTACTACATCAGCTCTATCCGCCTGAAGCCGGGGCGAGAGATCCTGGTGGCTATCAAGCGCGAACAATTTTATGTGGTCTATCAACCGGTCGTTGATACCCAAACGCTCAGGGTCACGGGTCTGGAAGTGCTGTTACGCTGGCGTCACCCTACGGCAGGCGAAATCCCGCCTGACGCGTTTATTCATTACGCAGAAGCCCAGCAGCTTATTGTGCCGCTCACCCAGCATCTGTTTAAACTCGTGGCGCGCGACGCCCCCGCGTTGCAGAAGGTACTGCCTGTCGGGGCAAAGTTTGGCATCAATATCGCGCCTGACCACCTGCACAGCAACAGCTTTAAAGAGGACATCCGTCTCCTGGCGGAATCCTTACCGCCGCATCATTTTCAGATCGTACTGGAAATTACCGAACGCGATATGCTCAATCAACATGAAGCGGCTAAATTATTTGAGTGGCTGCACTGTGCTGGATTCGAAATCGCAATTGATGATTTTGGCACCGGCCATAGCGCCCTCATCTATCTGGAACGCTTTACGCTGGACTACCTGAAAATCGACCGGGGCTTTATTAATGCGATTGGTACGGAAACCGTGACCTCTCCAGTTCTGGATGCGGTTTTGATGCTCTCTAAGCGCCTGCATATGCTGACCGTTGCGGAAGGAGTGGAAACCCCGGAGCAGGCCCGATGGCTACGCGATCATGGCGTCAACTTCCTCCAGGGGTACTGGATTAGCCGCCCTTTAGCGCTTGAGGACTTCGTTCACTGGATGAATACCCGGCCCGCGCCGAAATGGTGACGGCACTCTTCTGCCCGAATGGATTCACAACAGAGGCTGCGTCACTTATTATTCAGGATTGACGCTTGCCTGACGGTGGCAGGTGATAAGAAAAGGAAACCATTTTCCGATGATTGCTCGCGTAATGCTTCTGTTTGTCGCCCTGGCCAGCTTTGGCGTACAGGCTCAGGCCATCAAAGAAAGTTACGCCTTTTCCGTGCTTGGCGAACCCAAATACGCCTTCAATTTTAATCATTTCGATTATGTCAATCCGGCGGCGCCAAAAGGGGGGCGGATAACGCTTTCCGCGACCGGGACATTCGATAATTTCAACCGCTATTCCATGCGCGGTAATCCTGGCGCACGTACCGAGCAGCTTTACGACACGCTTTTTACCACCTCTGACGACGAACCCGGCAGCTACTACCCGCTCATTGCCGACAACGCGCGATATGCGGAGGATTACTCCTGGGTGGAAGTGACCATCAACCCACGCGCCCGTTTTCATGATGGTTCGCCCATCACTGCCCGCGACGTCGCCTTCACCTTCCATAAATTTATGACCGAGGGCGTGCCGCAGTTTCGTCTGGTGTACAAAGGCACGACCGTCAAAGCCATCGCTCCGCTTACCGTCCGCATTGAATTAGCCAAACCCGGTAAAGAGGATATGCTCAGCCTGTTTTCTTTACCGGTCATGCCGGAAAAATTCTGGAAGGATCATAAGCTCAGCGACCCGCTCTCTAAGCCTCCTCTTGCCAGCGGCCCGTACCGCATAACCCAGTGGAAAATGGGCCAGTACATTGTCTATTCCCGGGTAAAAAACTATTGGGCTGCTAACCTGCCGGTAAACCGGGGGCGCTGGAACTTTGATACCATCCGCTACGACTACTACCTTGATGACAACGTTGCGTTTGAAGCCTTTAAGGCCGGGGCGTTTGACCTGCGTCTGGAGAATGACGCGAAAAACTGGGCGACGCGCTACACCGGTAAAAACTTCGATAACCATTACATCGTTAAAGACGAACAGAAAAATGAATCCGCACAGGATACGCGCTGGCTGGCCTTTAATATTCAGCGTCCGGTATTTAACGATCGTCGCGTGCGTGAAGCGATAACCCTGGCATTTGATTTCGAATGGATGAACAAGGCATTGTTTTATAATGCCTGGAGCCGGGCAAATAGCTATTTCCAGAATACCGAGTATGCCGCCAGAAACTACCCCAGTGCAGACGAACTGGTCTTACTCGCGCCCATGAAAAAGGATCTGCCGCCGGAGGTCTTTACCCGGATTTATCAGCCGCCAGTCTCAAACGGCGATGGCTACGATCGGGAAAACCTGCTAAAGGCCGATAAATTACTCACAGAGGCGGGATGGGTACTGAAAGGCCAGCGACGCGTTAACAGCGCGACCGGCAAAACGCTGAGCTTTGAACTGCTGCTTCCGGCAGGCGGCAACAGCCAGTGGGTTCTTCCCTTCCAGCATAATTTGCAGCGTCTTGGCATCACGATGAACATCCGCCAGGTTGATAACTCGCAAATCACCAACCGTATGCGCAGTCGCGACTACGACATGATGCCGCGACTGTGGCGCGCCATGCCGTGGCCCAGCTCCGATCTACAAATATCCTGGGCGTCTGAATACATTGACTCCAGCTATAACGCGCCAGGCGTGCAAAGCCCGGTCATTGATAAACTGATTGCCCAAATCATTGCCGCCCAGGGCGATAAAACAAAGCTGGTTCCCCTCGGGCGGGCGCTGGATCGGGTATTGACCTGGAATTACTACATGCTGCCAATGTGGTATATGGCGGAAGACAGGCTCGCCTGGTGGGATAAATTTTCTCATCCGGCCATCCGGCCGATCTACACCATTGGACTGGATACCTGGTGGTATGACGTCAACAAAGCGGCAAAACTTCCCGCCGCCAGACGACAGGGAGAATAAATGGGCGCCTACCTGATTCGACGTCTGTTACTGGTGATCCCGACGCTGTGGGCCATCATTACAATCAACTTTTTTATTGTCCAGATCGCACCGGGCGGCCCGGTTGACCAGGCGATCGCGGCCATTGAATTCGGCCAGTCTGGCGCCCTGCCCGGCGCCGGTAGCGAAGGCGTTCGCGCCAGCCACGCCCAGACCGGCGTAGGGAATATTAGCGACAGCCACTATCGCGGCGGACGTGGGTTAGATCCCGAGGTGATCGCGGAGATCACGCATCGCTACGGCTTTGATAAGCCGGTTCATGAGCGCTACTTTAAAATGCTCTGGGACTATGTTCGTTTCGATTTCGGCGACAGCCTGTTTCGCAGCGCATCCGTACTGACGTTAATCAAAGACAGTCTGCCCGTGTCCATTACGCTCGGATTGTGGAGTACGCTCATCATTTATCTGGTGTCGATCCCGCTGGGCATCCGCAAAGCGGTATATAACGGCAGCCGTTTCGACATCTGGAGCAGCGCTTTTATCATCGTTGGCTACGCTATCCCCGCCTTCCTGTTCGCCATCTTATTGATCGTTTTCTTTGCTGGCGGTAGCTATTACGACCTCTTCCCGCTGCGCGGCCTGGTATCCGCCAATTTTGATTCCCTGCCCTGGTATCAGAAAATTACCGACTACCTCTGGCATATCACGTTACCGGTACTGGCGACGGTGATCGGCGGGTTCGCCGCGCTGACCATGTTGACCAAAAACTCTTTTCTGGATGAAGTCCGCAAACAGTACGTTGTCACCGCGCGCGCAAAAGGGGTGAGCGAAAAAAACATTCTGTGGAAGCACGTTTTCCGCAACGCCATGCTGCTGGTGATCGCCGGTTTTCCGGCCACCTTTATCAGCATGTTTTTCACCGGTTCGCTGCTCATTGAAGTGATGTTTTCCTTAAACGGGCTGGGGTTGCTGGGCTACGAAGCGACCGTGTCACGCGACTACCCGGTAATGTTTGGCACGTTATACATTTTCACCCTGATCGGCTTACTGCTGAATATCCTGAGCGATATCAGCTATACGCTGGTTGATCCACGCATTGATTTTGAGGGACGCTGATGCCGCGATTAAGCCCTGCAAACCAGGCCCGCTGGGCGCGTTTTCGTCATAATCGCCGGGGCTACTGGTCACTGTGGATTTTCCTGGTGCTGTTTGGTCTGAGTCTGTGCGCCGAACTGGTCGCCAACGATAAACCGCTGCTGGTGCGCTATGAGGGAAGCTGGTACTTTCCGCTGGTCAAAAACTACAGCGAAAGCGATTTCGGCGGGCCGTTCGCAACGCAGGCGGATTATCAGGACCCCTGGCTGCAAAAGCAGCTTGAAAACCACGGATGGGTGCTGTGGGCGCCCGTGCGTTTTGGCGCCACCAGCATCAACTTTGCCACTGATAAACCTTTCCCCTCTCCGCCGTCCATACAAAACTGGCTGGGAACCGACGCGAATGGCGGCGACGTGCTGGCGCGCATCCTCTACGGCACGCGAATCTCTATCCTGTTTGGTTTGATGCTTACCCTCTGCTCCAGCGTAATGGGCGTGCTGGCGGGCGCGTTGCAGGGGTATTACGGCGGAAAAATCGACCTGTGGGGGCAACGGTTCATCGAAGTGTGGTCAGGAATGCCGACGCTGTTTCTGATTATTCTGCTCTCAAGCGTGGTGCAACCCAATTTCTGGTGGCTGCTGGCTATTACCGTCCTGTTTGGCTGGATGAGCCTGGTCGGGGTGGTTCGCGCGGAATTCCTGCGCACACGCAATTTCGACTACATCCGCGCCGCGCAGGCGCTGGGCGTCAGCGATCGCAGCATTATCCTGCGTCACATGCTGCCCAACGCGATGGTCGCCACGCTGACCTTTTTACCGTTCATTTTGTGCAGCTCGATTACCACATTGACGTCGCTGGATTTTCTCGGATTTGGCCTGCCGCTCGGCTCCCCTTCCCTCGGCGAATTACTCCTGCAAGGTAAAAATAATTTGCAGGCGCCGTGGCTTGGGATCACCGCGTTCCTGTCCGTCGCGGTGTTATTGTCGCTGCTGATTTTTATTGGCGAAGCAGTACGCGACGCGTTTGATCCCAACAAGGCGGTATAAGATGACGCATCCTCTGTTAACTATTGAGAATTTATCGGTAGGTTTTCGCCATCAGGAGAACGTGCGCACGGTTGTTAACGACATCTCTCTACAGGTTGACGCAGGCGAAACGCTGGCGCTGGTGGGCGAATCCGGCTCCGGTAAAAGCGTCACCGCGCTGTCGATTCTGCGGTTGCTGCCCTCTCCGCCTGCGGTGTATCTCGCGGGCGATATCCATTTTCATGGCGAGTCATTGCTCCACGCCAGCGAGCAGACGCTGCGCGGCGTGCGGGGCAATAAAATCGCCATGATTTTTCAGGAACCGATGGTATCGCTAAACCCGTTGCATACGCTGGAAAAACAGCTCTACGAAGTGCTGTCCCTGCACCGGGGTATGCGCCGTGAGGCCGCCAGGGCCGAAATCCTGAGCTGCCTGGATCGCGTAGGGATTCGTCAGGCCGCGAAACGGCTGAGCGATTATCCCCATCAGCTCTCAGGCGGCGAACGCCAGCGCGTGATGATCGCAATGGCGTTGCTCACGCATCCTGAACTGTTAATCGCCGATGAACCCACGACCGCTCTGGATGTCTCCGTACAGGCGCAAATCCTGCAACTGCTGCGTGAACTGCAACGCGAACTGAATATGGGTATGCTGTTTATCACCCATAATCTCAGCATTGTGAAAAAACTGGCGGACGCCGTGGCGGTGATGCAAAACGGACGATGCGTGGAGCAAAACCGTGCGTTGCCGTTGCTTAGCGCGCCTGAGCATCCCTATACGCAGAAGTTGCTGAACAGCGAACCCACCGGCTCCCCGGTTCCATTGCCCGGTGAGTCGTCGCCACTGCTGGAAGTGAGCCAGCTTCGCGTCGCATTCCCGATTCGAAAAGGGGTTCTGAAACGCGTGGTGGATCATAACGTCGTGGTTAACGAGGTGAGTTTCGCGCTTCGACCAGGTGAAACGCTGGGGTTGGTCGGTGAATCCGGGTCAGGAAAAAGCACCACCGGTCTGGCCTTGCTGCGGTTGATTCGCTCGCAGGGCAGCATCACTTTTGACGGCCAGCCGTTGCAAAATTTAACCCGCCGTCAGTTGCTGCCGGTTCGTCACCGTATTCAGGTGGTATTTCAGGACCCGAACTCATCGCTGAACCCCCGCCTCAACGTACTGCAAATTATTGAAGAAGGCTTACGCGTTCATCAACCGGCCCTTTCTGCCGGGCAGCGCGAAGAACAGGTTATCGCCGTCATGAAGGAAGTGGGTCTGGATGCTGAGACGCGCCATCGTTACCCGGCGGAATTTTCCGGCGGCCAGCGCCAGCGTATCGCTATCGCCAGGGCGCTAATACTGAAACCATCGCTGATTATTCTGGATGAACCGACATCATCGCTGGACAGAACGGTTCAGGCACAAATCCTAGCGCTGTTGAAATCTTTACAACAAAAGCATCGCCTGGCTTACATTTTCATCAGCCACGATCTGCATGTTGTGCGCGCATTATGCCATCAGGTCATTGTACTGCGACAAGGAGAAGTGGTGGAACAGGGGCAATGTGAGCGTGTCTTTACCGCTCCGCAACAGGAGTATACGCGTCAGTTGCTCGCGCTAAGCTGACGCTCAAAAAGGATTGTTGTTCGAAAAGGGTTCCGCTATCGCTACGCCGAAATTTTTCAGGCGGCAGGTCGCGGCAAATTCATCCTGACGATTAACAAACAGGCACGGCTCGCCTTCGCACTCCAGAACGGAGCAAGGCACTTCGATGTCGCTAAGCGCCTGGCTAAGTGTATGCATCACCGGCCATGCGCTGTCACCATCGGGGCTCAGGAGTTTGAGCGCCACCAGACTGTTTTCTGTGTTCTGCCCGTTTTGCGGAATCGGTTCAACTTTTGAACCTGCAAAACCCGTTGACCACCGATAGTTCTGCGGTAAACGATGAATGATTGAGAGTTGTAATGTAGTCACTTTCTTTCCCCGGAAGCACATTCACTTCACAATTTATTTACATCCATATTAACACATCATTGACAACCCGTCCTTAAACAGATCGAAAACGCTTACATCCCTGGTCTGAGCGGCCTGTACAGCCCGTTATTAAAATATTTTTTGCCAGTGCCGGACGTATTTGCGGGCTATATGTACCCGTTTCTGCGATCTAACTCAACCTTTTTAACTACAATGATGTGACTTTTTACATAAATTGATTTTACATAAAATAAACATAAATGGAAAAAATGATGGATTTGACGTTGATGTACGTCAACAAAGGAAGCCTTCCGGCTTCCATGTTGTGTATTAGATCACCGTTTTTTCGGACGGCTGGCGTAGAGATAGAAGAGAATGGAGCAGGTTGCGCAGAAAGCAATCGACCAAATCATCGGCCAAGCGGAGGTAAAGGTTGCCAGCGACAGCAGCGCCCCGACAATCGCGCCAATGCCAAACCGGAACGTACCGGCCAGCGACGAGGCGGTGCCCGCCATATGCGGAAATTCATCCAGAATAACGGCCATCGCGTTTGAAGAGACCATAGAAACGCATCCGACAAACGCCGCGACGCCAACCACCAGCGCCCAAAAGCCCACGCCAAACAGCGCGCTGAATACCATCCAGGCCGCCATCACAAACTGAATCCATAACCCGGTACGGAACATATTCAACGCCCCAACCCGGCGCACGAAGCGGCTGTTGATAATGGTCATCACAAACAAGAACACAATGTTCAGCGCAAAGTAATAGCCAAAATGCTGCGGCGACACATGGTTAATCTCGATGTACACAAACGGGCCGGCGCTGAGGAACGAGAACATTCCCGCAAAGCTAAATCCGCTGGCCAGCATATAGCTCAGTACGCGTTTGTGTCGGAACAGCGAGGCAAAGTTCCCTATCGTGGTACGAATATGGAACGGCTGACGGCGTTCAACGGGAAGCGTCTCGTTAATCAACAAGAAGATCATCACCGATGCCAGAATCGCCGCCACCGCCAGAATCCAGAAGATGTAATGCCAGCTCAACCACACCAGAACCCACCCACCAATAATCGGCGCCATCAGCGGCGCGATTGTCGTCACCAGCATGACGAATGACATCATGCGGGAGAACTCTTCTTTCGGGTAGATATCGCGCATCAGAGCATTGATCACCACGCTCGCCGCAGCGGCGGCAAGACCGTGGAAGAAACGCATGATGATCAACTGGTCGATAGTCTGCGCCAGCGCGCATGCCACCGCCGCCGCCGCAAACACCAGCGTCCCGCCGAGGATAACCGGCTTGCGCCCGAGACTATCCGCCATCGGGCCGTAAATAAGCTGCCCCACGGCGAACCCCAGAATATAGGTACTGAGGGTCATCTGCGCGCTGCCCGCCGGTACGCCAAACTGGGCAGAAATCACCGGTAGCGCCGGAAGATACATATCAATCGACAGCGGCATCAGCATGGCTAACAGGCCAAGGATAAAAACAATGGCAAAGGATGAGTGCTGCCGGGTGGTCACAAATGAACTCCTGAATTTAGCGGGACGTAAAGCGCCTGGCTCACCGGGTCTATAAACCGACGCTGGCGATTTCTTCTTCGGTCAACGGGCGATACTCGCCAGGTTCGAGGTCGTCATCCAGCACAATTGCGCCGATGCGTTCGCGGTGCAGTTCGACAACATGGTTCCCCACGGCGGCGAACATCCGCTTCACCTGGTGGTAGCGCCCTTCACTAATGGTCAGACGCACCTGCGTCGGGGTGATCACCTCCAGCACGGCCGGTTTGGTGAGATCTTTCTCATTATGCAGTTGCACGCCTTTGGCAAACTGTTCGGCGGTATCCGCAGCTACCGGCAATTCCAGCGTGACCAGATAGGTTTTCTCACAATGATGGCGCGGAGAGGTGATCCGGTGCGACCACTGACCATCATCCGTCATCAACACCAGTCCCGTGGTGTCGATATCCAGCCGCCCGGCGGCATGCAGCTTGTACGCGACAGGTTCATCAAGGAAATAGAGTACCGTGGGATGATCCGGGTCGTCCGTTGAACAGACATAGCCCTGAGGCTTATTAAGCATAAAGTAGCGCGGGCCATTTTGCTGAACCAGCGTGTTGCCATCGTACTCGACATTATGTTCTGGCAGGAGTTTAAACGCCGCGTTTCGGATGATTTCGCCATCGACGGTAACACGGTTACTACGAATCTCACGCCCGGCAATAGCACGGCTGACGCCGAGTTGCTGAGCGATAAATTTATCAAGTCGCATGAGTTTGATTTTGCCTGTAATAATACGGAAATCGGGCATAACGCCCGAAAAATGAAGCCGTTGTCCATCCAGTATAACGGGCTCTAACCATCGCTCAAGGGAAATGATTCATGGCATACTATTCCCTGTACCGTTCATCGTAGTGAGACCATGATTTTTACACTTCGTCCTTACCAGCAAGAAGCCGTGGATGCCACGCTCAACCATTTTCGCCGCCACCGCACGCCTGCCGTGATTGTCCTGCCAACCGGCGCAGGCAAAAGTCTGGTGATTGCCGAGCTGGCACGAGTGGCGCGTGGGCGCGTGCTGGTGCTGGCGCATGTAAAAGAGCTGGTCGCGCAAAACCATGCCAAATATTGCGCGCTGGGGCTGGAGGCCGACATTTTCGCCGCCGGTCTGAAGCGTAAAGAGAGCCACGGCAAGGTGGTGTTTGGCAGCGTGCAGTCGGTCGCCCGTAACCTTGACGCCTTCCAGGGCGAGTTTTCACTGTTGATTGTCGATGAATGCCACCGCATCGGCGGCGACGAAGAGAGTCAGTATCAGCAAATCCTGGCGCACCTGAGTAAAGTGAATCCCCACTTACGTCTGCTCGGCCTGACGGCCACCCCTTTCCGGTTAGGCAAAGGCTGGATTTATCATTTTCATTACCACGGCATGGTGCGCGGCGACGAAAAAGCGCTCTTTCGCGACTGCATTTATGAGTTACCGCTGCGCTACATGATTAAACATGGTTATCTGACGCCGCCGGAGCGTCTGGATATGCCCGTGGTGCAGTATGATTTTAGCCGCCTGCAGGCACAGAGTAACGGCCTGTTCAGCGAAGCTGACCTCAATCGCGAGCTGAAAAAGCAGCAGCGCGTGACCCCGCACATCATCAGCCAGATTGTTGAATTTGCCCAAACCCGCAAAGGGGTGATGATTTTCGCCGCCACCGTCGAACATGCCAAAGAGATTGTGGGTTTGCTGCCCGCCGATGATGCGGCGCTGATTACCGGGGACACGCCGGGCGCAGAACGCGACGTGATGATTAACGATTTCAAAGCCCAGCGCTTTCGTTATCTGGTGAACGTCGCCGTGCTGACGACCGGGTTTGACGCGCCGCATGTCGATCTTATCGCTATCCTGCGCCCGACAGAGTCAGTCAGCCTTTACCAACAAATCGTGGGGCGCGGTCTGCGGCTTGCGCCTGGAAAAACCGACTGTCTGATCCTCGACTATGCCGGGAACCCGCACGATCTGTATGCGCCGGAAGTGGGCACGCCAAAAGGCAAAAGTGACAACGTTCCCGTGCAGGTGTTCTGCCCTGCCTGCGGGTTCGCCAATACCTTCTGGGGGAAAACCACCGCTGACGGCACGCTGATTGAGCATTTCGGTCGTCGCTGCCAGGGCTGGTTTGAAGATGATGACGGGCATCGCGAACAATGCGATTTTCGCTTCCGCTTTAAAAACTGCCCGCAGTGTAACGCGGAAAACGATATCGCCGCCCGGTGCTGCCGGGAGTGCGACACGATTCTGGTTGACCCGGACGATATGCTGAAAGCGGCGCTAAAACTCAAAGATGCGCTGGTATTGCGCTGTAGCGGGATGGCGTTACAACACGGGCATGATGAGAAAGGCGAATGGCTGAAAATCACCTACTACGATGAGGACGGCGCCGATGTGAGTGAGCGCTTCCGATTGCAGACGCCCGCTCAACGCACCGCCTTTGAACAGTTGTTTATTCGCCCGCATACCCGCACGCCGGGTATTCCGTTACGCTGGATCGCTGCGGCGGATATCCTGGCGCAACAGGCGCTGCTTCGCCACCCTGATTTTGTCGTCGCCCGCATGAAAGGCCAGTACTGGCAGGTGCGCGAAAAAGTCTTCGATTATGAAGGCCGCTTCCGGCGGGCACATGAATTGCGCGGTTAATCGTACTTTTGATTGATGTGATAGCCATTTGAGTATAGAATCTCGCCCGCTTTTGCATACGCAAAGCAGATCACTTACCTGTTGCTGGGTCGCCTGTAACAGGAATTATTTAAGAGAGATTTAAATGTTTACTATCAACGCAGAAGTACGTAAAGAGCAGGGTAAGGGTGCGAGCCGCCGCCTGCGCGCCGCTAACAAGTTCCCGGCAATCATCTACGGTGGCGCTGAAGCCCCGATTGCTATCGAACTGGACCACGACCAGGTTATGAACATGCAAGCTAAAGCTGAGTTCTACAGCGAAGTTCTGACCATCGTTGTTGACGGTAAAGAAGTAAAAGTTAAAGCTCAGGCTGTACAGCGTCACGCGTTCAAGCCGAAGCTGACTCACATCGACTTCGTTCGCGCGTAATCGCCAACAAGTTGAAGAAAAACCCCGCCACGGCGGGGTTTTTTTATGGTGCGCGACAAGGCGATGAACCGTAAGCCGAATAAGGTGCCTGCACCGCTATCCGGCGTTACAACACATAACGTCAAAACCGTTAATTACCGCCGGACGTCCGACGCTGGAGCTGATCGCGCAGGTTTGGCGGCGTTCCCTTGATCGTCAGCGTATCGGTCGCCGGGTCCCAGAAAATCCGCTCACCTAACAGCATGGCGTCGAAGTTGATGGTTAACCCACCGCCGCTCCCGGCATATTTCGTCAGTTGACGCAGCGTGCTGCGGTCCGCCGGGAAACTCTCTTCCAGCTCATAGCCTTTGTCAGCGGTAAATTCTCTGAAGCTGACTTCGCTGACGCCGGATAACTCTTTCGACAGCGATTCAAGCTCAATCTCTTCACCAGACTGCAATTGCTCATTGCAGTAGCTGTACACCTGCTGACGGACATTCTGACGTTCAGCTTTGTCCAGTTGCGCTTCTGCGGTGAAATCGTCCACCGCTTGCAACAGCCCCCGGTTTTGCGCTTTCGCGTTCAGCCCTTCGCTGGCGCCCAGGAAATCCATAAAGAAATCGGCCACTTTGCGCCCTACCCGGCCTTTCAGGAAGGTCAGATAACGGGTGGATTCCGGGTTCGTTTCCCATTCGGTCAAATCGATACGCGCCACAATATCCGCATGGTTAATATCCAGATAGTGCGTCGGGTTGATATCCAGGTTCTCATTCACGCGCATGCTGCTTAAGTTGTTCAGCACCGCCACCAGCAGATACTCCACCGCCAGATAACGGTAATGGCAGAACAGGACAATACCGCCGTCCGCAAACGGGTATTTCGCCAGTTCGTCGCGTAAACGGCCGGTCGCCGCACGGCTAAAGGCAAGAAAATCCTCCTCGCCCTGACGCTGCAACCGCAGCGTTTGCGCCAGTTCACTCTCTTCGCTGAACAGGCCGTACGCTTTGTTTTTGGCGCTATAGACCCGGTGCAGTTCAGCCACCATATCGACAACGGTGGTTGTCGGCTCCAGTAATGAATCGCGCAAGACCAGCTCAAGATTTTGCTCATCACGTTTGATAAGCTGGTGCAGGGCAATCTGGTTGATATCCAGACTCATGATAAACTCTCCTTTATGACCGGGCGGTATTCAATCACCTGACGGGCGGTGACGCAACAGGAGATAAAAAAGCAGAAAAAAAACTGTTGCTACGGTAATATGTTGCCCTTTCATGAACAAACTGATTGCGATTTATGCCACAACACTCCCGCTATAGTGACGAACACGTTGAACAATTACTGAGTGACCTGCTCAACGTACTGGAAAAACATAAGGCACCGACCGACCTTTCCCTGATGGTGCTGGGAAACATGGTCACCAACCTTATCAACACCAGCATCGCACCGGCTCAACGCCAGGCGATTGCGAACTCTTTTGCCCGCGCATTACAGTCTTCAATTAACGACGACAAAGCGCATTAAGGGAAACGAACGGCTATTTATGGTAACTCATCGTCAGCGCTACCGTGAAAAAGTCTCCCAGATGGTTAGCTGGGGGCACTGGTTTGCACTGTTCAACATTCTGCTGGCCATGGTGCTCGGTAGCCGTTACCTGTTTGTCGCAGACTGGCCGACAACGCTTGCAGGGCGTATTTACTCGTACCTGAGCATTGTCGGGCACTTCAGCTTTCTGGTGTTCGCCGCCTACCTGCTGATCCTGTTTCCTCTGACATTTATTGTCATGTCCCAGCGGCTGATGCGTTTTTTGTCAGCCATCCTGGCGACGGCGGGCATGACGCTGTTGCTGATCGACAGCGAAGTTTTTACCCGCTTCCACCTGCACCTGAATCCCATTGTCTGGGAACTGGTCATTAACCCCGATCAGAACGAGATGGCGCGCGACTGGCAACTGATGTTTATTAGCGTGCCGGTCATCCTGTTAATCGAAATGCTGTTTGCGACCTGGAGCTGGCAAAAGCTGCGCAGCCTGACGCGACGTCGCCATTTCGCCAAACCGCTTGCCGCGTTCTTTTTCGTCTCATTTATCGCTTCGCATGTGGTGTATATCTGGGCAGACGCCAACTTCTATCGCCCGATCACCATGCAGCGCGCGAATTTACCGCTGTCATACCCGATGACGGCGCGCCGTTTTCTGGAAAAACACGGTCTGCTGGATGCGCAGGAGTATCAGCGCCGTCTGGTGGAACAAGGCAACCCGGAAGCCGTTTCCGTTCAGTATCCGCTGAGCGATTTGCAGTATCGCGACATGGGCACCGGCCAGAACGTACTGTTAATTACGGTCGACGCGCTGAACTACTCCCGCTATGAAAAACAGATGCCCGCGTTGGCCGCATTCGCCGAACAGAATACGTCGTTCACGCGCCACATGAGTTCAGGCAACACGTCTGACAATGGAATATTTGGTCTGTTCTATGGCGTATCGCCCAGCTATATGGACGGCATTCTGTCGACCAGAACGCCTGCCGCGCTGATCTCGGCGCTGAACCAGCAAGGCTATCAGTTAGGGCTATTCTCTTCTGACGGCTTCACCAGCCCGCTCTACCGCCAGGCGCTGCTGTCAGACTTCTCCATGCCAACTGTGCAAACGCAGTCCGACGAGCAGACGGCGAGCCAGTGGATTAACTGGTTAGGACGTTACGCCCAGGAAGATAACCGCTGGTTCTCATGGGTTTCCTTCAACGGCACAAACGTTGACGACAGCAACCAGAAAGACTTTGCGAAACGGTATGCCCGCGCCGCAGAGAACGTGGATGCCCAGATTAACCGGGTGCTCAGCGCACTGCGTGACGCAGGGAAACTCAACAACACCGTGGTGATTATTACGGGCGGTCGCGGCGTACCGTTAGCGCAGGAAGAGAGTCATTTCGCCTGGTCTCGCGGCCATCTGCAAGTGCCGTTGATCATTCACTGGCCGGGCACGCCAGCGCAGCGAATCAACACTCTGACCGACCATACGGATTTGATGACGACGCTGATGCAGCGACTGTTGCACGTCAGTACGCCAGCCAATGAGTACTCGCAGGGACAGGATCTGTTCAACGCCACGCGCCGCCATTACTGGGTGACCGCAGCGGACGGCAGTACGCTGGCGATTACCACGCCGGAAATGACGCTGGTACTGAACAATAACGGCACCTATCAGACGTACGATCTACACGGCGAGAAGATCAAAGACCAGAAGCCGCAGCTGAGCCTGTTGTTGCAGGTACTGACCGACGAGAAACGATTCATTGCTAACTGATTAATTATAAATCAGTTAGCAAGACATCCCCTTGCATTCGTGGTGGAAAGCGGTAGTATTGGCATCCACAAGTCGGCACGTAGCGCAGCCTGGTAGCGCACCGTCATGGGGTGTCGGGGGTCGGAGGTTCAAATCCTCTCGTGCCGACCAAAATCCCTTAGAAAAACCAACCTCTTACGGTTGGTTTTTTTATGCCTGCCGTTCCCTTCCAGTACTGTGCTAACACCGCATAATCAAAAGGTTTTACTACTTACCCATGCCCAAAATAGGGTAAAATTTATTCTCTCATCAACGCGATGAATCTGGACGATTTTCGCGCTAAAAACAATAATGATACGAGTATGTACTCAGGAGAATAGTATGCCTGAAGCAACGCCTTTTCAGGTGCTTATTGTGGACGATCATCCACTTATGCGACGAGGTATTCGTCAATTACTGGAACTGGATACCGCATTTAATGTCGTTGCCGAAGCTGGCGATGGGGCGAGTGCTATCGATCTGGCAAGCCGTCTCGATCTTGATCTGATCCTGCTTGACCTGAATATGAAAGGCCTGAGCGGGCTTGATACGCTGAATGCGCTGCGTCGGGATGGCGTCACCGCACAGATCATTATCCTGACGGTTTCCGACTCTGCCAGTGACGTGTACGCGCTGATTGATGCCGGAGCGGACGGCTATTTACTGAAAGACAGCGACCCGGAAGTGCTGCTGGAAGCGATTCGTGCTGGCGCCAACGGCGGCAAGGTATTCAGCGATCGCGTCAGCGAATACCTGCGCGAACGGGAACTGTTTGGCGCAGAGGAAGATCCCTTTAGCGTGCTCACTGAACGCGAACTGGACGTGCTGCACGAACTGGCTCAGGGACTGTCGAACAAACAGATTGCCTCCGTGCTGAATATTTCTGAGCAGACGGTTAAGGTGCATATTCGTAATTTACTGCGAAAGCTGAACGTGCGCTCGCGCGTCGCGGCGACCATTCTCTTTTTACAAACACGCGGAATGCAGTAACAAGATATGCCCGATGGCGCTACGCTTATCGGGCCTACAAGTCGCGTGGCAAGTACCATCCGGCCTTGCCACACTCATTTATTCCGCCTGCGGCGAAAGCTGCGCTAATGCCTGCTTAATACTGCGTTCAATCACTGCCCGGCGGGAATCATTGGCGGGCAGCAATTTCAGCATCATCTCCCAGGCTGCGACCGCCTCGCCGAAACGCTGCTGCTCGAAGGCATTAAACGCATACATACTCAACGTCCGAATGTTGGCATGATCGCTTCTCACCAGCTGGCGCAACAGCTCCCCTCCCCGACGATTATCATCAGGATCGGAAGAACGGGTCAGCGCTTCCGCATACCCTAATGCGGCATCGCTATTTTTGGGGTCCAGTCTGTACGCATTGGCATACGCTTCCGTCGCCGTGCTGGCATTCCCCAGCACCATGCCGATACGCCCAAGCATAATCCAGCCTTCCACATTGCCAGCATCGCTTTGCAGTCGGGTACGCAAACCAAGCGCCAGGCGTGTCATCTCTTCCTCATTCAGCGGCTGCGCGTCAGGGTCCAGCGCGCGCTCCAGCAACGCTGGCGTCTGCGCCGTAGCCTGTTGCCAGATTTTTACCTGCTGATAGTTACCGGTCTGGTAGTAACTTACCGCCCCGACAATCAGCGCGATCACAACCCCGGGAGCAAACAGCCATAATCCGGCCTGGCGTCCCTTCGGCGTCACCTCGTCAGAAAAGGTTTCCTGTTTTACACGTACGCGCCGCCGCGAACGGGAGAAGATAATCCAGCCGCCAGCGCCAATAGCGGCGATCGGCAAGATCCACAACAGCACGGTAAGCGGCGTCAGCGGCGGATCGTAGGTGACGAAGTTACCGTAGCGCGCCACCATGTAATCAACGATCTCCTGCTTGCTTTTACCTTCCTGCATCAGTTCATAAACCTTCTGACGCAGGTCGGTGGCAATCATCGAGTTAGAGTCCGCGATGCTGTTGTTCTGGCATTTCGGGCAGCGCAGTTGCTCGGTGAGCTGGCGGAACTGCTGCTCCTGCGCTTCATCTTTGAACTGCATAACATCAATAGCAGCCAACGACGAGCCGGAGATCACCAGCATCAGCACACCCAGTAAGAATCTCATTGCGCGGCCTCCTTACTGTACTGCTCCCAGAGCGGTTTTATTTCACTTTCCCATACCCTGGCGTTCAGATCGCCTGCATGGCGATAACGAATGATCCCTTTACCGTCGATCAGAAAGGTTTCCGGCGCGCCGTAAACGCCCAGATCCAGCCCAAGCATACCGTCGCCATCAAACAGGCTTAGCGCATAAGGATTCCCTAACTCTTTCAGCCAGGTAATCGCTTTCTGGCGATCGTCTTTATAATTCAGGCCAACCACGCGAATTCCCTGCGCAGACAGCTGATTCAGATACTGATGTTCAGCGCGGCAGGTCAGGCACCAGGTCGCCCACACGTTGAGCAGCACCGGTTTCCCCTGAGTCAGCACGTCTGCCTGATAGTGCTGACCAGGATTTTCCAGCGATTCGAGACGGAAGGTCGGCACCGGTTTGCCAATCAGCGCCGATTCCAGATTCGTCGGATCGTCCCCTTCCGCATTACGCGCCAGCTGCCACAGCAACGCCGCCGCAATAACCAGAAAAATGACGAAAGGTATTAACAGTACGTTGCGCTTCATACAGCCTCCGGCGCGGTTTTTTGCGGGCATGAACGCTGGCGATAGCGCGGATCAAACAGGCAGAACAACCCGCCAAGCGCCATCAACAGCCCTCCCGCCCAGATCCAGCGGATAAACGGTTTGTAATACAGGCGCACCGCCCATGCGCCATTGTCCAGCTCTTCGCCGAGAGCGGCATACAGATCGCGGGTGATCCCGCCATCGATCGCCGCTTCCGTCATCATTGAGCTGGTGCTGTTATAAAAACGTTTTTCCGCATGCAACGTCGCTTCTGCTTTACCTTCCCGCGTCACACCGATAATCGCCACCCCGCCGCGATAGTTCGGGCCGGTAATCTCCTTCACTTCACGGAAGGTGAATTGATAGTCGTGGATGCTGACGCTGTCGCCCGCTTTCATGCGGACATCACGTTCCACGCTGTAGTTTTGGCTAAACGCGATGCCGACAATCGTCACCGCCAGCCCAACGTGCCCGGCGACCATTCCCCAGTAGCTGAGCGTCATTTTCGTACCACGCGAAACGCGCTGCGCGACTTCCGCTACCGCCAGCACAAATACCCAGCACGCCATCGCCAGCCCGACCACCGTCATGGCGACAATCTTGTCTTCAAACAGCCACGGCAGCAGCATCGACAGCACTAACGTGCTCACCAGCGCGATAACCAACAACCGCTGCAACTTGCGCGGTCTGTCACGTCCCCAGCGAACCAGCGGCCCGATGCCCAGCAGCAGCGCGAACGGCGCCATCAGCCAGGTGAACATGGTATTAAAGAACGGTTCGCCGATTGAAATACTGCCCAGACCGAGCTGTTTATGCACCAGCGGCAGCAATGTTCCCAGCAACACCACCAGCATGGCGGCGATAAGCAGGACGTTATTGGCTAACAGCAGTGACTCACGCGACCAGAGTGCGTTATTCACCCGCGAGCGAACCTTGTGTCCACGCGTCGCGAACAGCAGCAGAGAACCGCCGATCACCAGTACCATAAAGGCGAGAATAAACATCCCGCGCGATGGATCGGAGGCAAAAGCATGCACCGACACCAGCACGCCAGAACGCACCAGGAAAGTACCGAGCAGGCAGAGTGAGAAGGCGCATATTGAAAGCAGAAGCGTCCAGGCTTTGAAGCTGGCGCGCTGTTCAGTCACCGCCAGGGAGTGCATCAACGCGGTGCCCACCAGCCACGGCATAAATGAGGCGTTTTCCACCGGGTCCCAGAACCACCAGCCGCCCCAGCCCAGCTCGTAATAGGCCCAGGCAGAGCCAAGCACGATACCCAGCGTTAAGAATACCCATGCGGCCAGCGTCCAGGGACGGGAAAAGCGGGCAAAGGTGCTGTCCAGACGCCCACTCATCAGCGCGGCGATCGCGAACGCGAACGCCACCGAGAAACCGACATAGCCCATATAGAGCAGCGGCGGGTGGAAGATCAGCCCCGGGTCCTGCAACAGCGGATTCAGGTCGCGCCCTTCAATCGGAAAGTTGGGCAACGTACGGGAAAACGGGTTGGAGGTGAACAGAATAAACAGCAGAAAACCGACGCTGACCATCCCCATCACCGCCAGTACGCGGGCGACGATATCCAGCGGCATCCGCTGACTGAACACGGCCACGGCAAACGTCCAGCCGCTCATCAGCAATACCCATAGCAGAAGCGACCCTTCGTGCGCTCCCCAGGTCGCGGCGACGCGATACCAGACCGGCAGTTGCGTGTTGGAGTTGCTGGCGACATAGGTAACAGTAAAATCATTCACCACGAAGGCATTGATCAGCACCAGAAACGCGCCCATCACCAGGATAAACAGCAGCCAGGAGAATGGCCTCGCCGAGGCCATCATGCGCACATCGCCGCGCCCCACGCCCCACAGCGGATAAACGGACAGCAACAGCGCCACGCCGAGTGCGAGACACAGCAGCGCGTTGCCAATTTCAGGCATCATGATGCTTTATCCTTATAAACGCTTTCCGGGCGACGATGGTTTTCCTGCATCGCTTTTTCAACTTCCGGCGGGGTATAGTTTTCATCATGTTTGGCGAGCACCTCTTTCGCCTGCACATGGTTTTTCTCGCCCAGCTCCCCCTGCACCACCACGCCCTGCCCTTCGCGGAACAGATCCGGCAGAATGCCTTCGTACGTCACATCCACCACGCCTTCGGCGTCGTAGATGCTGAAATTCACTTTCAGCGAATCCGGGTCGCGCTTCACGCTTCCGGGCATGACCATGCCGCCGACGCGCAGGCGTTGCCCCACTTCAGGCAGTTGGTGCGTTTCGCGTTTACCGTAGAGAATTTCGCCTGGCGTATAGAACAGGTCGATATTGGAACGCAGCGCATAAAGTACCAGCGTGATAGTCAGAGCCAAACCGGCCAGCACCGCGCAGGCTATCCACAAACGATTTTTACGACGGATATTCATGCCGCCTCCCGCTGCGCCTGCGCCGCACGCATCCGCGCTTCACGCGCTCGCTGCTGCGCCACACCGCGCAAAATCACACGGTGCTGCATGGCGGTATGCACCACCAGCGCCGCCAGTGGGATCACGGTCATCACAACCGCCAGCCAGACATAAAAGGCGTAACCGCCCATAGCAAAGAAATCACTCCAGGATGCAAATGCGCTGGTCATTGGCGGCCTCTTTTTAAAATCAGTTCACTCACCCACGGGCGACGTTTTTCCATTAACAAAATCAGGTTACGCATCCGCATCAGCGCCAGCGTGATAAACAGCAGCAGATAACCGATAATCGCCAGGCGCAGCGGCGCGCGCATCGCCGGGTCAATGCTCTGCTGCATACGAGTTGATCCCTGATGTAGCGTATTCCACCACTCCACCGAGTAGTGGATGATCGGCAAATTAACGACGCCAATCAGCACCAGAATGCCCGCCGCGCGTCCCGCCAGGCGGCGATCGTCAAAGGCGTGCCACAACGCTATCGCCCCGACGTACAGGAACAGCAGCACCAGTTCGGAGGTCAATCGCGCGTCCCATACCCACCAGGTTCCCCACATCGGTTTGCCCCAGGCGGAACCGGTAACCAGCGCGATAAAGGTAAACACCGCGCCAACAGGCGCCATCGCCGCCACCGCCAGGTTAGCCATTTTCATTTGCCAGACCAGACCGATGAATGCGGCAACCGCCATCGAGGCGTAAATCCCCATCGACCAGATCGCCGCCGGGACATGCAGGTAGATGATGCGGTAGCTTTGCCCCTGCTGATAATCCGCAGGCGCGAAGCCAAACCCCCAGACCCAGCCCGCCGCCAGCACCACCACGCTGGCTATCGCCAGCCACGGGATGAACCAGCCACAGATCTGATAAAGCCGTGGGGGAATCGCCAGTTGATGAAGTGTTTTCCACATAGTTCAGTCACCAGATTCAATCAAAACGAATGAAACTTCAGTTATGCCGGATGACGGCAAAGACGCCTTATCAGACCTACAGACTTTCCTGATAAGCGTAACGTCATCCGGCATCCTACAGTTTGTCGCCAGTCAAAGACCGCGCTACTGCATGCTGATACGTAACGCTGCCGCCGTAGCAAAAGGGCTTAACGTTGCGCTGCCCGCCAGCAACGCGCCCAAAATCGCCATATATCCCTCAACGGGCAAATGCATGGAGGCCGCATCCATCGCCGCAGTGGCGAAAATCAGTAACGGAATGGTCAGCGGCAGCACCAGCACGCTCAGCAATACGCCGCCGCGCTTCAGGCCCACCGTTAACCCCACGCCCGGCGCGCCAAGAAAACTCAGGGTCGGTGTGCCAAGCAGCAGAGTCAGCGCCATGATTTGCCAGCCGTACATATCCATTCCCAGCAATAACGCCACCAGCGGGGAGAGGATCAGCAGCGGCAGGCCGGTCACCACCCAGTGCGCCATCACTTTCGCCAGCACCACCGCCGGTAACGGCAGCGGCAGGAGCATCAGTTGCTCCAGGCTGCCGTCCTGTAAGTCATCGCGAAACAGACGCTCCAGCGCCAGCAGCGAAGAGAGCAACGCCGCCACCCAGATAATGCCGGGAACAATGCGCGCCAGCAGCTGCGGCTCCGGGCCAATGCTCAGTGGGAAAAGCGTGATAACAATCAGAAAGAACCACAGCGGGTTAGCGATTTCCGCGCTATGACGAAACGCCACGCGCAGCTCAAGACGAAAGATTTGCCACATCATTGCGCTGCCCTCTCGCCGGTCAGCGCGATGCGCCGTATTTTGTCAGTCGCGACATTCAGCGGCTGGTGCGTGGTGAGGATGACGATCCCGCCCTGCTGTGTATGTTCAGCCATGCGCTGCGTCAGACGCTCAACGCCATTGACATCAATAGCGGTAAACGGCTCGTCGAGGATCCAGAGCGTCGCGCGGGTCAGCCACAGACGCGCCAGCGCCACGCGCCGTTGCTGTCCAGCGGAAAGCTGGTTGACGGGGATGTCTTCGTATCCGGCCAGCCCCGCCTGCGCCAGCGCGGCCAGACACTGCGCCGTATCGCCGTCATGGTGGAAAAAGCGCAGGTTCTCCAACGCCGAAAGCCGGGTTTTAATCCCCGGCTGATGTCCAATCCACAACAGATTTTGATGGTAGCTGTCGCGCACGCGGTGCAACGCCTGCTCTTGCCAGCACACTTCCCCTGCGTCGGGGCGCGCCAGCCCGGTGAGCAACCGCAAAAGGGTGGTTTTCCCCGCGCCGTTGCCCCCGGTAATTTGTACCCATTCCCCTGCGTTCACGCGAAACGACAGCCCACTGAACAGTATTCTGTCATCCCGCTCGCAGAGCAGTTCTCTGGCTTCAAGCATACCCACTCATTATTAAAAGCCCGGTTTCACTTCGCGCATATCCGGGAGTTTATGCGCAATCCCTTTGTGGCAGTCGATACAGGTTTGCCCCTCTTTCACTGCCTGGTCGTGCATTTTGGCGGCAACGCCTTTCTGAGCGGTGAGATCCATAAATTCGAAGTTGTGGCAGTTACGGCACTCCCGCGAATTGGTGTCTTTCATCCGTCGCCACTCGCTCTGCGCCATTGTCAGGCGGTGATCTTCAAACTTCTGCGGAGTATCGATAATGCCGAACACCTTCCCGTACAGCTCTTTACTGGCCTTGATCTTACGGATCATTTTCGGGCCCCACTCGTGCGGAACGTGACAGTCAGGACAGGTGGCGCGAACGCCGCTGCGGTTGTTGTAGTGCACGGTTTCCATGTATTCCTGATAGACGGTGTTGCGCATTTCGTGGCAGCTGATACAGAACTCTTCGGTGTTGGCCTTTTCCATCCCGGTGTTGAAACCGCCCCAGAAAATAATGCCGCCAACAAAACCGATTAACAGCAACGTGCCGATCGCCAGGCGGCTGGGGCGACGCCACCATTGCCAGACCCGCTTAATCACGCCAGGTTTACGGTTAGAATTTTCCATAATGACCTCTTATTTCCCGTAACCTTTCGACGGGGTAAAGGTATTACCCACGATCGGCGCGGCATTCGCCTGCGGCACATGGCACTGCAAACAGAAGTAACGACGCGGCGCGACTTCGCCTAAAACTTTGCCGTCGCTGTCCATAAAGTGCGTTGGGCTAATACGCGGCGCGCCGGTCGTACGGTAGCTTTCCACACCATGACATTGCAGGCAGCGGTTGGTATTGGTCGTTACCTGATAACCTTCAACGCTATGCGGGATCATCGGCGGCTGATTAACATAGTTCAGCGGCATACGTTCCTGCTCTTTCGGCATGCGAATCGCCCCTTCCTGCGTCCCCGAAACTTCCGGCGACTGGCTCAGATCCACTCCGTTTGCTGCCCAAACCGCACCACTCACCACCAGGGCAAGCAGGGCCGTCCATTGACACAGCGCTTTCTTCAGGTCATGGCTTTTCATGATTTCGCTCCCGAACTCCATCGTGTTGTTATTGTAAATACGTCCTCAGAACAGACATCCACGCAGCGACCGCACGTCATGCAATCGCGGCTGGTGACCTGCACCGGACTTTGCTCATCCAGCACCGGCGCACGCAGGACGTGCGGTTCCGGGCAAACATGAAAACAATCCATACAGCGGTTACATTTCTCGCGATCTTTCGCCGCCACCGTTAGCGCGCCTTTACTTCCCAGCACGCCATACAACGCGCCCAAAGGGCAGATATGTCCGCACCAGCCGTGTTCAACGACCAGTAAATCAAATAAAAACAGAGCGATAATCAGCAGTGCACCGCTACCGAATCCCATCACCAGGCTACGCCCCAGCAGGGAAACCGGGTTTATCCATTCCCACAGTAGCGTTCCGGTTAGCGCCGATCCCACCAGCACGACAACCAGAAGGACGTACCGTATATGACGCGGAATCGTTGCGGACTGATTCAGGTCAAACCTTCTGCGTAGCCAGTTCGCAAAATCGGTAATTGGGTTCAGCGGACAGACCCAACTGCAAAATAATCGCTTTCCTGCCAGGGCATACAGCACCGTAATAATGGCGGCGCCGGTCAGCGCAACGGCGGCAGGTAAATGCCCGCTGGCAAGGCTTTGCAACGTTATCAGCGGGTCGGTTAAAGGAATGGTATCCAGCAACAAGCTACTGCTGTAGTTACCGTGCAGAATCCAGACGCCCGCCCACGGGCCACTGAGAAACATTCCCAGCACCAGAAACTGACTTATCCGCCGCAAAATCAGCCAGCGATGGCTGCGCCACCAGCCTTTTTTCGCTCGCGCTTCGCGCCCGGCATCGCGTTTACGATTTGCCATCTTTCCCCTCCAGCCAGCCGAAGCGGTAGTGGTGCCCCAACTCCCCTTTCGCCAGCGACAGCGGCAACACTTTTATCGCCGGTTGCTCCAGCACACAGACTTTTTCGCACTTACCGCAGCCGGTGCAGGCGTCGCTGTGAACGGTGGGAAGAAAGCGCGCATGTTTGCCGGTACGCATATTGCGATCCAGCTCCAGCGTGATCGCCTCATCGATTTTTGGGCACTCGCGATAACAAACGTCGCAGCGCAGTCCCTGGAAGTTAAGGCAGTTCTCCTGGTCCAGCAGTACCGCCAGCCCCATGCGCGCATCGTCAATGGATTCGATCTCTCGATCCAACGCCCCACTGGGGCAAACTTTGGCGCATGGAATGTCTTCACACATTTCGCAGGGAATATCGCGGGCGACAAAGTAAGGCGTACCGGCAGACAAACCCGAAGCCAGCGTCGCCAGCTTCAGGGTGTCATACGGACATGCCTGAACGCACTGCCCGCAGCGCACGCAGGCGCTGGCGAACGCGTCTTCACTCAATGCCCCCGGCGGGCGCAACCGCACGCCCGTTGCGCGAGCGGTTTGCTGCTGTAACCCCAGCGCCACGCCAACGGCAGCCAGCCCGCCTGCCGTGCGAACCATATCGCGCAAAAAGCGGCGGCGGCCATTTTGGGGTTTCGCTGACCGGGACATGGTGTGTTACACCTTCGCCAGTTTGACGGCGCACTTCTTGAAATCCGTCTCTTTAGAGAGCGGGTCCGTCGCATCCAGCGTCAGGTTGTTCACCAGCTGTGCGGCGTCGAAGAACGGCATGTACACCAGTCCCTGCGGCGGACGGTTACGCCCGCGCGTTTCGACAACCGAAATCACTTCCCCACGGCGGGAGATGACTTTGACCTTATCGCCACGGCGCAGGTCGCGCGTTTTCGCGTCCAGCGGATGAATAAAGAGCACCGCTTCCGGGAAGGCGCGATGCAGCTCAGGCACGCGGCGCGTCATGCTGCCGGTGTGCCAGTGCTCCAGTACGCGACCGGTAGAAAGCCACAGGTCATACTCTTTATCCGGCGCTTCCGCGGCGGGTTCAAACGGCAGGGCGAAAATCACCGCTTTGCCGTCCGGCTTACCGTAAAACTTGTAGCCTTCTCCCGCTTTGACATACGGATCATGGCCTTCGCTGTAACGCCACTGGGTCTCTTTACCGTCAACCACCGGCCAGCGCAGACCGCGCGCTTTGTGATAATCATCGAACGGCGCGAGATCGTGGCCGTGTCCGCGACCAAACCAGGCGTACTCTTCAAACAGCCCTTTTTGCAGGTAGAAACCCAGCTCACGGGATTCATCGTTCAGCTGGTCTTCCGCCAGATCGGTCAGCGGGAATTTGCTGACCGCAGGCGTGGCAAACAGAACGTCGTAGAGGGTTTTGCCGCGCAGTTCTGGTTTTTGCGCCAGCAGTTCTTCCGGCCAGACCTCTTCCGTTTTGAAACGACGAGCGAACTGCACCAGCTGCCACAGGTCTGATTTCGCTTCACCCGGCGCTTTAATTTGTTGACGCCAGAACTGGGTACGACGCTCAGCGTTACCGTAGGCCCCTTCTTTCTCCACCCACATCGCCGTTGGCAGAATCAGGTCAGCGGCCAGCGCGCTGACGGTCGGGTACGGATCGGAGACGATGACGAAGTTACGCGGATCGCGCCAGCCCGGCATACGCTCTTCATTGATGTTCGGCCCGGCCTGCATGTTGTTGTTGCACATCACCCAGTAGACGTTCAGCTTGCCGTCTTTCAGCGCACGATCCTGCGCTACGGCGTGCAGACCGATTTTCGCCGGGATGGTGCCCGTTGGGATCTGCCAGTGTTTTTCGCAGATATCACGGTGTTTTTCATTAGTGACCACCATGTCCGCAGGCAGACGGTGGGAGAATGTCCCAACTTCACGCGCCGTACCGCAGGCGGAAGGCTGACCGGTCAGGGAGAACGGACCACAGCCTGGCTGGGAGATCTTGCCGGTCAACAGGTGCAGGTTATACACCAGGTTGTTGGCCCATACGCCACGCGTATGCTGGTTAAAGCCCATCGTCCAGTAGGAGAGCACTTTTTTCTTCGGATCGGCATACAACTGCGCCAGCTGCTCCAGCTGATCTTTCGGCACGCCGGTCATTTCTGCGGTTTTCTCCAGCGTGTACTCCGCGACAAACGCTTTGTACTCGTCGAAGCTCATCGGCTCAGAGGCGTCAGAGCCCGGATTCTTCGCCGCTTTTTCCAGCGGGTGCGTTGGACGCAGGCCATAACCGATGTCGGTCGTCCCTTTACGCAGGTTGACGTATTTGCTGAAGAAATCCTGATTTATCGCATTGTTTTGAATGATGTAATTGGCGATATAGTTGAGGATCACCAGATCGCTTTGCGGCGTAAAGACGATGCCGTTATCCGCCAGCTCAAAGCTACGATGCTGGAAGGTTGAGAGAACCGCGACATTAACGTTCGGATCGGACAGACGGCGGTTGGTGATGCGCGACCACAGGATCGGGTGCATCTCCGCCATGTTAGAGCCCCATAGCACAAAGGCGTCGGCTTGTTCGATATCGTCGTAGCACCCCATCGGCTCATCCATACCAAAAGTACGCATGAAGCCCACCACCGCCGACGCCATGCAGTGGCGCGCGTTCGGGTCGATATTGTTGGAACGGAAACCGGCTTTGAACAGCTTCGCGGCGGCATAACCTTCCCAGACCGTCCACTGCCCGGAACCAAACATACCAATCGCTTCCGGCCCTTTTTCTTTCAGGGAGGCCTTAAATTTCTCTTCCATCACATCGAAGGCCTGATCCCAACTGATTGGGGTAAATTCACCTTCTTTGTTGTACTGGCCGTCTTTCATGCGCAGCATCGGCTGCGTTAAACGGTCTTTGCCATACATGATCTTGGGCAGGAAGTAGCCCTTAATGCAGTTAAGGCCACGGTTGACCGGCGCATCAGGATCGCCCTGACAGGCCACAATACGGCCCTGCTGAGTACCGACCAGCACGCCGCAACCCGTTCCGCAAAAACGGCACGGGGCTTTGTCCCATTTGATGGCTTCCTGCTGACCAACCACTGCGCGGGCGACGCCCGGCACGCTTAGCCCGGCAGCCGCCGCAGCGGCCGCAACGGCGTTAGCTTTCATAAAGCTACGACGACTGAGTTTCATGGTGTTTCCTCACCTTGCTCATCCTGCTGGTGATAAACCAGCGACACCGCCAGCACGCCCGCAACGTTGCGTACCGACTCAATTGTTTGCATCAGCGTTCCGCTGTGTTCTGCTTCCACCACCACGATCAACTGACCGCTGTCGACATCGCTCAGCGCGACTTCACAGCCCGGAAACTGGTGCAATTGCGTGCTGATGTCGGTGATGTGCTGACTTTTGGCCTGGACGACCAGGCTACAGACCTGCCAGTTACTGTGCTGCATGGTTGTACTCCGCATTGATCGCTGATGTCGGGCAAATAGCGACACACGCCCCGCATCCGCTGCATGCCTGATTGTCGAGTTGCGGCTGATAAATGCCTGACAGCGTGGGGCGAAACGTTATCGCCAGTGGTTCGCAGCTATCCTGGCAGCGATGACACTCAACGGACTGATACGCCAGACAATTCTGCCCAATCGTAAAGTTCAGATCCCAGGCCCTGGTGTGGCGCGGAAGGAAGAGTGATTCAGGACAGGCTTGCGCGCAGGCATAACAAAAGCTGCATTCACCCTGCTTAAAATTAACGCCCGGATAGCCGCCCTGCCCCCGCTGTAAAATGTCGGTTTCACATGCCTGAATGCAGGCGTCGCAACGGATGCAGTGCGTCAGGAAGTGTGATTCGTCCCCAGACCAGGGCGGACGGAGCCCGCTGTTGGCTTTGCGCCAACTGCCTGTCAGTATTCCTCGACGGGATAGATCAACCATGACATCGCCCTTCCATCACGACGCTCACACCGGAAGGTGAACGACTAAATAAACCGCACTACCACTAAGTCATTATTATGATCGGTAAGATATTTCAGGATGTGTTAGAGGTGCATACCCCGATTGGGGTAAATGCTGTCGCCGGATCAAAAGAGTGTGGGGTTAGCGTATCTGAATGTGCTTTTGTTCACATTTCAAAGGGTTATATTAATAAGTATATAACGAAAGGCTTAATTGGAGAATAATCCTATTTAACGTGCAAGAAATGGAATATATCGCTATCAAACAAGTAAACACTCAATTAACCATCTTAAAATATAAGTAAATTTAGATTAATAGCCAATATGAATGTGTTAACCTGCCGGGAATCGTTCAGAAGACAGAAGAAAGGAAACGCTGTGAACTCGAAAATGAAGACAATTGTACCTGCCGTACTGTTAGCGGCTTTCGCCAGTACCTCCGCATGGGCGGCGACCAGCGATGCCAATACGCAACCTCTGGAAAAAATCGCGCCGTATCCGAAAGCGGAAAAAGGGATGAAGCGCCAGGTTATCCAGCTTACTCCCCAGGAAGATGAGTCTACCCTGAAAGTGGAACTGCTGATCGGCCAGACGCTGGAAGTGGATTGCAACCATCACCGTCTTGGCGGCGAACTGGCGAGCAAAACGCTGGAAGGCTGGGGTTACGACTACTACGTTTTTGATAAAGTAACCTCCCCGGTTTCTACCATGATGGCCTGCCCGGATGGCAAGAAAGAGCAGAAGTTTGTGACGGCCTATCTGGGCGATGCCGGAATGGTGCGTTATAACAGCAAGCTGCCGATCGTGGTGTACACCCCGGCTAACGTAGAGGTGAAATACCGTATCTGGAAAGCGGAAGATAAAGTACAGGACGCAGTGGCGCGTTAAGGAACGTTTTGCCGGATGGCGGCGTACCGCCTATCTGGCCTACATATTGCTCGTTGTAGGCCGGATAAGTGCAGCGCCATCCGGCATGCCGCAATACGTTTTTACAGCGCGATATCCGCGACAGCTTTATGCGCCGGCTGCGGTTGAGCCTGCGGCTTAAGCTGCGGTTTTGGCGCTTCGTCCACCACCTGCGGCTTGTCATATTTCAGCCCCAGAACGTCGCTGGTGTATTGCAGCTCTTGTTCCGTGGCCTCAATATTGCCGTTCAGCTTAGTCCCGTAAGACGGAACAATCGTTTTCAGCTTCGCCTGCCATTCCGGGCTGGCCACTTTCTCTTTAAACACTTTTTCCATCAGATGCAGCATGATCGGCGCAGCAGTGGATGCCCCCGGAGACGCGCCCAGCAGCGCGGCAATCGTACCGTCTTTGTCGCTGACCACTTCAGTGCCCAGACGCAGTACGCCGCCCTTGTCTTCATCACGCTTGATGATCTGCACACGCTGGCCCGCCTGCCACAAACGCCAGTCTTCTTTCTTCGCCTGCGGATAGTACTCTTTCAGCGCTTCAAAGCGTTCATCATCGCTCAGCATCACCTGGCTAATCAGGTATTTCACCAGATCGAAGTTATCCATCCCTACGTTGACCATCGGCATAAAGTTAGAGGTCGTGGTCGAACTCAGCAGATCCCACAGCGAACCGTTTTTCAGGAACTTCGTGGAGAACGTCGCGAACGGCCCAAACAGCACGACGCGTTTGCCATCCAGAATACGGGTATCGATGTGCGGTACGGACATCGGCGGTGCGCCGACCGACGCCTGGCCGTATACCTTCGCCAGGTGGTTGTTAACCACATCCGGGTTCTCTGAAACCAGGAACTGGCCGCCAACCGGGAATCCCGCGTAATCTTTCGCTTCAGGAATGCCCGTCTCCTGCAACAGCTTCAGCGCCGCGCCGCCCGCGCCGATAAAGACAAATTTCGCCTTAATCGCATGTTCCGCTTCACCGTTTTTCAGATCGGCGACGGTCACGGTCCAGGAGTTATCCGCGTTACGTTTAAATCCACGGACTTCGGTATTCAGTTGCAGCGCAAAGTTCGGTTTTTTCTGCAACGATGCCACCAGCTGACGCGTGATTTCCCCGTAGTTCACGTCAGTACCGATTTCAGTGCGGGTCGCGGCAACCTTCTGTTTCGGGTCGCGACCTTCCATGACCAGCGGCGCCCACTCTTTAATTTGCGCATGATCTTCGGAGTAACGCATACCGCGGAACAGCGTGCTCTGCTGCAACGCGGTATAGCGGGCGCGCAGGAAATTGACGTTATCATCGCCCCAGACAAAGCTCATGTGCGGAACGGTATTGATAAACGAGTGTGGTTCGTGCAGAACGCCGCTCTGTACCTGATGCGCCCAGAACTGGCGGGAAACCTGGAAGGCTTCGTTAATGTCGACTGCCTTTTCGATGCTGACGGAACCATCGGCTTTTTTCGGCGTGTAGTTCAGTTCCATCAGCGCGGAGTGGCCTGTTCCGGCGTTGTTCCAGCCGTTAGAACTCTCCTGTGCAACCCCATCCAGTCGCTCAACCATGGTCATTGACCACTCCGGTTCCAGCTCCTGCAAATAGGTTCCTAACGTGGCGCTCATGATGCCGCCGCCAATCAACAGTACATCCGTTTCCTGCTCTTCGGTCGCTTTCGCTTTTGCCGCCATCGAGACAGCATTCAGCCCCACAGCCATGGTGAAGAGCATGGCAGTCACTTTTTTCATAATGTTAATGCCTTACTTTTAGTATCGTTTTTTTTGCTTTTTGCAGGTGAAAATCGAGCGGCATCAACGTTAACACTTCAGGTAAAAGATTTAAATATTGTTTATAAATTATATTAAGATTTTAAAAACGTTAGCAATACGTTGAATATTTATAAGGTTATTGACAATTAACGGGACAACAGCATTCCCGCATCGCTCATCGCCATGCTTTTGCTGCTACGGATGATCAGGCGTAATCAGGCGGTTAAAGCAGAAATACCGTCGCCAGCCCCAGAAAAATAAAGAAACCGCCGGTATCGGTAATGGCGGTAATCATCACGCTTGAGCCGACCGCCGGGTCACGCCCGAGCTTTACCATCGTCATCGGGATGATCACGCCCATCAGCGCCGCCACCAGTAAATTCAGCACCATCGCCAGCGTCATAACGCCGCCAAGGGCGATATCGTCGTAGAGCCACCAGGTCACGCCGCCCATGATGCCGCCCCAGACAAGGCCGTTGACCAGCGCCACGCCCATTTCACGCAAAATGAGAAAGGTCAGGTTGCCGGGCTGAATATTTTGCAGCGCCAGCGCGCGAACAATCATAGTAATGGTTTGATTCCCGGTATTGCCGCCAATCCCGGCGACAATCGGCATGAGAGAAGCCAGCGCCACCAGTTGCGAGATCGTGTGTTCAAAGCCGTCGATCACCCGGGAGGCGATAAACGCCGTGCACAGGTTTATCGCCAGCCATGCCCAACGGGTTTTTACCGCTTTGGCGACGGGCGCAAAGACATCTTCTTCGGCGCTCAGGCCCCCCATGCGACGCAGATCGGTGTCGGTTTCTTCGTAGACCACATCAACGATCTCATCGATGGTCAGGCGTCCCATCAGTTTGCCGGAAGGATCGATCACGGCGGCGCTAACCAGGTTGTCACGTTCAAAGGTGCGCGCCGCATTCTCAGAGATATCTTCCGGGGCAAAGGTCAGCGGATCGTCATCCATCACGTCGCTGACTTTACGCTGCGCGTCACTGAGCAGAATACGCGTCAGAGACAGCTCGCCGACCAGTATTTTATTCCGGTTCGTTACAAAGAGTTTGTCGGTGTTTTCCGGCATTTTTCCCAGACGGCGTAAATAGCGCTGCACCACCTCCAGCGTCACGTCCGGGCGCACGGTGATGACCTCGAACTCCATGATCGCCCCGACGCGATTCTTCTCGTAGTGCATAACCTGACGGACGCGGGCGCGCTCCTCTGGCGGCAGCGTCGCCAGCAGTCGCCCGGTGAGGTTACGCGGCAGGTGCTGAACGAGATAAATCTGTTCGTCAATGTCGAGGTATTGCAGCGCGTCCAACAGCGCGCGGTCGGTCATTTCATCAATCAGGTCATCCCAGACGTTTTCGGACGCTTCCAGCAGCACTTTGCCGCGTTTTTCATTCTCGACCAGCCGCCATAAGGCATGACGTTCTTCGGAAGGCAGCGCTTCAAGGGTATCCGCCAGGTCCGGCGGCGGCAGGTGAGCCACCAGCGCCCCTACCTCAGCAATATCGTCGGCCAGCGTACCGACATCATATTGCTCAGCCAGGGTGAGCTTGCCTGACAGGGCGGAAATAATCGCTTTATCGGTGGTGAGCAGCCAGATAAGACGCGCACGCTCTTCATCGCGCAGTCTGGCGCTGTTTTTGGTCATTGCGGACATTAATTATAAATCCATGAAATGAGATGCCATTAAGCATGGCGCGAGGTTATGTAAATAACAATAAACGGCGCCGCGAGTGGATAAAAAATCAGCATCATGCAGGGAATGGCAGGCCCGATAAGCGTCGCGCCATCGGGCAACCAGGCCGGATGCGGCTACGCCTTATCCGGCCTACAGGATCAGGCGGTACGCGCAACCGCATCGCGGGAGGCGGCGTCGCGTTCATCGCCGACCAGTTCACTCAACTGCCCGTTACGCATCTCCAGCAGGCGATCGGCGTGAATAAAGTAATGATCGTCATGACTGATCGCAAAGATGGTTTTGCCCATCTCCTGCATCAGCGGCAGCAGCACCTGATAAAATTCACGGCGGAAATGCGGGTCCTGATCGGCGGCCCATTCATCCAGCAGAATGATGTCACGCTCCTCCGCCAGCGCCAGCAGCAACGCCACGCGCTTTTTCTGCCCTTTCGACAGCTTCAGGTTCAGAATCCGGCCATCGCGTAGCTCCAGCTTGTGCGCCATTTTCAGTTGCTCAAGCCACTTTTCCACCAGTTCCGCTTTGGCCGGTTTGCCTTCCGGCCCCAGCAGTTGATCAAACAGCCAGACATCGGTAAACACAGCGGAAAAGAGTTTCCGGTAGTCCTCAGGACGCTCTGCGGAAAGCGTTTTGCCATCCAGTAAAATTTCGCCTGACTGAGGCTGGTACAGCCCCGTCAGCAGCATCGCCAGCGTCGATTTCCCGCTACCATTGCCGCCAATCAGAAACAGCAGTTCCCCGCGCTGGATGGTCAGGTTGATCGGCCCTACTGAAAACGCATTATCCTGATAATGGAAAACGACATTGCGTAACTCCAGCGTTTTCCAGTCAGGAAAGGCGTCAGGACGAGGAAATTCCGCTTTAAACGGCGCCAGCGAAAATTTATTCAGCTTGTTGAAAGCCACCTGCGCGGTGAGCAGCGTCGGCAACGCGCCAACCGCAGAGAGCAGCGGCGTGCGCAGGAACAGCAGCGTCAGCGAATAGATCGCCGCCACGTTGGTATCCGCCCAGCCCAGGCTGTTCGCCATCCAGAACACCAGACCAATCGCGCCCAGCATCATAATGTTTGACCAGTTAACGGCGCTCAGGTGGAACGTATCGGCGCGAATAATATGGTGGCGATACTCTTTCGCATCCGGGATATATGAATGGTTAAAGATATGTTCCGCGCGCTCACGGTTCAGGGTCAGCTCTTTGCGCCCTTCCAGCACCGTCTGAAAATCCTGATACAGCTTATCTTCCGTTTCGCGCAGCGTCGCCATGTGCTTATACACGCGCGCCACCAGCACAAACCCGCCCCAGATGGTGATTGCCATCCAGATTGCCGTCACCAGCAGCATTTTAGTGGATAACATCGCCAGATACGCGGCGGAACCCACCGTCAGGATGATCCCCTGTACCAGCTCCGGCAGGCGTACGAACGCGATCGTGATGTTGCGGATATCACTGGTTAACCCTGCCAGCAGCGAGGCGCTGCCCAGTTGTTCGATGCGCTCAACCTGCGTGTCCAGAATACGTTTGATAAATTCGCTGCGCAGGCGATAGACAAAATGGTGCCCTAACGCGGTTAAGGCCAGTTGGGAGCCCAGCGTCACCGCCATCAGTAAAAGCAGCAGCGCGAGAAATTCCGGCAGCACCATCAGCGTGGTATCCACCGTTTCGATGAGGCGCTGATTGATAAAGGCAATCAGGCCAATCCCCAGCGCAGCGCTGGCGAGGCTGAGCGCCATCACGCTGATAAATGGCCAGCGATACTGCCGCCAGACAAGAAGAAGTAGTTCCATTCATACAACCCGGGCAAGGAATAACAGCCCGCAGTTTAAACATCTCAACGCCGACAGCAATAATAATTCTTATTTTTATTCTTTTTTACCCGCCTGGCGAAACGTCAGGTTGTAACGACAGTCCGCCGTCAGCGGATGAAAGCCCGCTTTAAGCGGTTGTATGCCGTGGTAAAACAGTCTCGATTCACCGCCCCAGACCACCACATCGCCGTGCTCCAGCAAAAGGCGTTTTAACGGATCGTTACGACGCAGGCCGCCAAACTGAAAAATGGCCGGAAGGCCCAAAGAAACCGACACAATCGGCGCGCGCAGATCCGGTTCGTCTTTATCCTGATGCAACGACAACTTTGAGCCGGGCGCATAGCGATTGATAAGACAGGCATCCGGCTGAAAATCAGCATAGCCCGCCGCGATCGCCGCGCGATGGCACAGGCTGGTAAAGACCTCAGGCAGCGGCGGCCAACGCCGCCCGGTTAACGGATCGACGGGAGAATAGAGATATCCGTGTTGATCCGTCGTCCAGCCGAGCTGACCGCAATTTGTCATCGCCACCGACATGGTATAGCCGCCGGGCGTCACCATCTGGCGAAATGGCGACTGCGCGGCGACCGCCGCGATGGCCTCAATCAGCGATGGCGCCTCGCGAAAGGCGAAACGGCGCAAGATAACCGCGCCGGACGCCAGCGGCTCTTGCCAGGGTTCAGCATCCGCAAATAAGTCCAGCATCATTTATCCTCATGTCGCGCCTCTCGTTGCAGAAGCTGCGCCTTGCGCGCCACGCCCCAACGATAACCCGATAGCGCGCCGTCGCCGCGCACCACCCGATGGCACGGGATCACAATCGCCAGTTTATTTGCCCCGCAGGCGCTGGCAACGGCACGAACCGCCTTCGGCTTGCCGATTGCGCTGGCGATCTGCTGATAGCTGACGGTTTCCCCACAGGGAATCGTGCGCAGCGCCTGCCAGACCTGCTGCTGGAACGCAGTGCCCTGAATATCTAACGGCAGTGACAGCGGTATATCGCGTGCATTAATACTGGCGATAACCTGGCGCACGCGCTGCTGGAAAGGGCGATCAGCGGGTTCATCCTGCGCGGCGGGAAACAGTTCATGCAGGCTGGCGATAAGCCCGGCATCATCATCGCCCAGTAAAATCGCGCAGATTCCCCGCTCGCTCTCCGCAACCAGGCAGCGTCCCAGCGCACAATCTGCGAGGGCATAGCGAACGGGGAGATTATCGCCGCCCTTACGAAACTGCTTCGCCGTCATGCCGAGCGTCTCATCCGCTTTGCGATAGTAACTGCCGCTGTCGGGAAAACCGGCGTTCAGGATCGCCTGCGTTACCGTCTCTCCTTTCGCCAGCGCATCGCGCAGACGGCGGGCGCGCCAGGATTGCTGCCAGGCTTTTGGCGTCATTCCCGTCGTGGCTTTGAACAACCGGTGCAGATGAAATGGGCTCATTGCCACCTGCTGCGCCAGGGCGTCCAGCGTGATGGGGGCATCCTGTTCCAGTAAACGACAGGCGTGCGTGATTTTATCCAGCTGATGCTGTCGGGCGTTGTCTTTGTCTGGCTGGCAGCGTTTGCAGGGGCGGAATCCTGCGGCCAGCGCCTGCTCCGCACTGGCAAAGAAACGAACGTTTTGCCGCAACGCGTGTTTTGCCCGACAGGACGGTCGGCAAAAGATGCCGGTGGTCTGTACCGCAAAAACAAACTGACCATCGGCGTCAGGATCGCGATCCAGCACCGACTGCCAGCGCGCATCGTCATTTATGCGTGAGAGATTTTTCATCATGGACTCCTTCATTAAGCATAGTGCTTAGTCTCAGTGTGTCCGTAAGTCAGCGCACGAAAACCCGAAATCTTGCTTTTTAATTTTTATCACTCACGAGGAAGCTTTTGAACTGCGGCGACATCCAGGTTTTAAAACCCTCGCCCTCTTTCATGATCATGTACACCGCCAGCCCTTCCCGGCGCACCACCTCTTTGGCCTTTTCCGTGCCGAGCACCATCAACCCGGTATCCCAGCCGTCCGCTTCCAGCGCCGTCGGAGCGATAACCGTCACGGAGACCAGATTGTGTTCTATGGGACGCCCGGTCTGCGGATCAATAACGTGAGACAGGCGCTTCCCGTCCAGTTCGTAATAGTTACGGTAGCTGCCGGAGGTACTGATGCCATGCCCGTTAATATCGACAATTGCCTGCACCGCGTTTTCTTGATCGGTCGGTTTTTGGATCGCCACACGCCAGGGCTGCCCCTGTGCATTCATGCCGCGACTGTTCAGGGCGCCGCCGACGGAGACCAGATAGCGGGCAATGCCTTCCTGTTCCATCAAGCGCGCCAGATGATCGGCCGCATACCCTTCCCCCACGGTTGAGAGATCGACGAACAGATCCGGCAGATCTTTTTGCAGATATTGCTGTCGCGCCTGATTGATGACCCGCAGATGTTGCAGCCCGGTCTTTGCTTTTGCGCTGTCAATCTGCGGCTGTGTGGGAACATGTAGCGGCTGTTGCTCCGGGCCGAACCCCCACAGATTCACCAGCGGCCCCACGGTGATATCCATCGCGCCGTCGGTTTTCGCGCCAATGCGCAGCGCCGAGGTAATGATATCGGCCATTGCTTCGCTAACCGGCCAGGGAGAAAGACTTTGCGAATGGTTGAAGCGCATCAGCGCCGAGTCATTTTTGTACGTGGACAACAGCTGATCATCGGCATCAAGCTGCGTCTGAATTCTGTTACGTAATTCCTCAGCACGGCTGGCGTCCACATCCACCACGCTGACTCGCCAGAAGGTGCCCATCGTTTTCCCTTCCAGTACGGTTGCAGCAGGTGACGCTGTATCAGCCGGTTTTGGGGCATCATCGCACCCCACAAAAAAGATCGTCGTGGCCAGCAGCGCTGCCCGACAAAAGGTCATTTCCATACGTGATTATCCTCATGCGAACGCGCGCAAGAGTACACCAAAAATCGCTATTTACGCCGTAAAAAACGCATTAAAAAAGGGCCCGCAGGCCCTTTAGTTGACATTGTCCGCAATCAGAACTGGTAAACCAGGCCCAGAGCAACGATGTCGTCAGTGCTGATACCCGCGTTACGGGTAAAGGTGTTGTCATCCAGCAGGTTGATTTTGTAATCAACGTAGGTAGACATGTTTTTGTTGAAGTAGTAGGTCGCGCCAACATCAACGTATTTCAGGATATCCTGATCGCCGTAGTTGGTGGTGCCGTTGGAGATGTCCTTACCTTTAGATTGCAGGTAAGCCACGGACGGACGCAGACCGAAGTCGAACTGGTACTGTGCAACCACTTCGAAGTTTTGTGCTTTATCAGCGAAGCCATAAGAGTCGCTACGGCTGTTCTGGGAAGAACCAAAGCGGGTTGCGTTGTAAGTCTGAGAGTACTGCGCTGCCAGGTAAACGTTGTTAGCGTCGTATTTCAGACCACCGGTATAAACGGTCGCACGATCGCCGCTGCCGTATACGCCAGCCGAATTCTGGTCGGCAGTACGTTTGGAAGAGGTGATTGCACCACCAACGCTGAAGCCTTCGCCGATATCATAGGTCAGAGATCCGCCGAAGCCGTCGCCGTTCTGTTTCAGCAGGCTACGACCATCCGCAACGTCGTTTTCACCGCTGGCGCTGCCGTTTTTACCCTGATACTGCAACGCAAAATTCAGACCTTCAACCAGACCGAAGAAGTCAGTATTACGGTAGGTTGCCAGGCCGTTAGCACGCTGCTGCATGAAGTTATCCGCGCCGTAGGTGTCGCCGCCGAATTCCGGCAGAACGTCGGTCCAGGCCGTTACATCGTAGATTACGCCGTAGTTACGACCGTAGTCGAAGGAACCTGCATCGCCAAATTTCACACCAGCAAACGCCACACGGGTCCAGGAGTTGTTAGTGGTTTCAGCGTCGTTGCCCTGAATCTGATATTCCCACTGACCGTAGCCGGTGATCTGATCGTTAACCTGGGTTTCGCCTTTGAAGCCGAGACGCATATAGGTCTGATCGCCGTCGTTGCCATCGTCATCAGAGAAATAGTGCAGACCGTCGACTTTACCGAACAGGTCCAATTTGTTGCCGTCTTTGTTATAAACTTCAGCCGCATTTGCTGCGCCTGCTACCAGCAGAGCCGGTACCAGGAGGGACAGTACTTTAACTTTCATGTTATTAACCCTCTGTTATATGCCTTTATTTGCTTTTTTATTGCCACTGCATACTGATTAACCCTCTTAACCAGTCGGCAATTTCATTCTCCGCAAAAATGCAGAATAATCCAACACGGATATGATACTAAAATCTTTAAAATGTTTCATTTATCGCCATAGGTGTTTCAAATTATTAATGGCATGGAACTTTTTTAAAAGCAAAAAATGGGACAAATAAGCACGAATCATCAAAACATATTTATTTTTCATTATAATTCAATGCATTATATTCATGAAAATCATAGCACTGAATGATAAAACAAAATCTTCACTCGCAACTAAAATAGTCAGCGCTATCATCATTAACTTTATTTATTACCGTCATTCATTTCTGAATGTCTGTTTACCCCTATTTCAACCGGATGCCTCGCATTCGGTTTTTTTTTACCCTTCTTTACACAACTTTTATCTTCTTGTGCTACCGAATTTAAATAATCACAACGGTTTACTACCCCCCTCGTGATAATCACCAGTCATGCCAACAAATAATTTCTTGTTATTTAGTGCTAAATTTTATTTCATTGTGTTTATATTTATACATCTGATCCAACGCTGTACACGTTTTGCTTAGGGAAACGCCTTCGCGGCGCGGGAGGAAAAATGCAGCGTGTCTGATGAGCGAGAGTATGGAAATTCACACAGTACCCTTTATACTGCCCTTTCCTCTTTAGCGTTGTTTTAACAGGTCATAAACACGAATGAGTCAGTCTGATACAACGGTTTCTACCCGATTCTCCCTTCTGCCGGGAAGCATTACCCGTTTCTTCTTATTACTGATCATTGTGTTACTTGTAACGATGGGCGTGATGGTGCAAAGCGCGGTCAACGCCTGGCTGAAAGACAAGAGCTATCAGATTGTCGATATCACCCATGCTATTCATAAGCGCGTAGACACCTGGCGCTACGTGACCTGGCAAATCTATGACAACATTGCCGCGACGGCTAACCCATCCACGAGCGAGGGTTTGCAGGAAACGCGTCTGAAACAAGACGTCTACTACCTTGAAAAACCGCGCCGTAAGACCGAAGCGCTTATTTTTGGCTCGCATGACAGTTCAACGCTGGAAATGACCCAGCGGATTTCCACCTATCTCGATACGCTGTGGGGCGCGGAGAACGTGCCCTGGTCGATGTATTATCTGAACGGGCAGGACAACAGCCTGATTCTCATCTCCACCCTGCCGCTCAAGGATCTCTCCTCCGGCTTTAAAGAGTCTGCGATTGGCAATATTGTCGATTCCCGTCGGGCGGAGATGCTGCAACAGGCGAATGCGCTGGATGAACGCGAAAGCTTCTCTTCGTTACGTCGTCTGGCGTGGCAAAACGGCCATTACTTTACGCTGCGCACCACTTTTAATCAGCCGGGGCATCTGGCAACGGTTGTGGCGTTCGATTTGCCGATCAACGACCTGATCCCGCCGGGAATGCCGCTGGACAGCTTCCGCCTGGAACCCGACTCCTCAACCACGACGGTACGTAATACGGAGAAAGAGTCTCCAGACAGCGTCAGCATCAGCTTCAACAGCGCCAAAATTGAGATTTCTTCCGCGCTGAACTCAACCGATATGCGGCTGGTCTGGCAGGTTCCTTTCGGCACGCTATTGCTTGATACGCTGCAAAATATCCTGCTGCCGTTACTGTTGAATATCGGCCTGCTTGCGCTGGCGCTGTTTGGCTACACCACCTTCCGCCACCAGCCTGGCCGTTCAACGGAAGTGGCGACAAGCAATACCGCAAATAATGAACTGCGTATTCTGCGCGCGATTAATGAAGAGATCGTCTCCCTGCTGCCGCTGGGGCTGCTGGTGCATGACCAGGAGGCCAATCGCACCGTCATCAGCAATAAAATCGCCGACCATTTGCTGCCGCATTTAAATCTGCAAAACATCACCAGCATGGCGGAGCAGCATCAGGGCATCATTCAGGCGACGATCAATAACGAGCTGTATGAAATTCGCCTGTTCCGCAGCCAGGTCGCCCCTCGCACGCAGATCTTTATTATTCGCGATCAGGACCGGGAAGTGCTGGTGAACAAGAAGCTCAGGCAGGCGCAGCGTCTGTATGAGAAAAACCAGCAGGGCCGCGCCGCGTTTATGCAAAATATTGGCAATGCCCTGAAAGAACCCGTGCGGATACTGGCGATCAACGCCGCTGCCGCAGACACGCCGGAAAGCCAGAAGCTGGCGAACCAGGCGGATGTTCTGGTGCGTATGATAGATGAAATTCAGTTGGCGAATATTCTGGAGAATGATACCTGGAAAAGTGAGCCGACGCTGTTCTCCATTCAGGATCTGATTGACGAAGTGGTGCCGGACGTTCTGCCTGCGATTAAGCGCAAGGGTCTGCAACTGCTGATCAAAAACCACCTTAGCGCCAACGATGAACGCCGTGGCGACCGTGACGCCCTGCGCCGCATTCTGCTGTTGCTGATCCAGTACGCGGTCACGACCACGCAGATTGGAAAAATTACGCTGGAAGTCGATCAGGATGAGTCTGCTGAAGAACGCCTGACCTTCCGCATTCTGGATACCGGTGAAGGCGTGACGCTCAATGAGATCGACAATCTCCATTTCCCGTATATCAATGAAACGCAAAGCGACCGCTACGGGAAAGCGAATCCGTTAACCTTCCGGTTGTGCGATCAACTGGCGCGTAAGCTCGGCGGGCATCTGAATATTAAAGCACGCGATGCGCTGGGGACGCGCTATACCGTACATGTTAAAATGACCCCGCATGACCAGCATGTAAATGATGAAGAGCGCTTGCTGGATGACGTTTGCGTAATGGTTGACGTCACCTCTAATGACGTGCGCAATATTGTGTTGCGTCAGCTGGAAAACTGGGGAGCCACCTGCATCACGCCGGATGATCGGCAAATAAGTCAAGAATATGATCTCTTTTTAACTGATAATCCGTCTAATCTTACTGCCTCCGGCTTGCTTTTAAGCGATGATGAGTCAGGCGTGCGGAAAATGGGTCCTGGCCAACTGCGCGTCAACTTTAATATGAGCAACGCTATGCAGGAAGCTGTACTACAACTGATAGAAGAGCAACTGGCGCAGGAAGAGATTCCAGAGTCGCCCCTCGGCGGAGATGAAAACGCCGAACTTCATGCCAGCGGTTATTACGCACTCTTTGTAGACACAGTACCGGATGATGTTAAGAGGTTGTATACTGAGGCAGCGACCAGTGACTTCGCTGCGCTGGCGCAGACAGCCCACCGCCTGAAAGGCGTGTTTGCTATGCTTAATCTGGTACCCGGCAAGCAGTTATGTGAAACGCTGGAACATCTTATTCGTGAGAAAGATGCTCCAGGTATAGAAAAATACATCAGCGACATTGACAGCTACGTCAAGAGCTTGCTGTAGCAAGGTAGCCCAATACATGAACAATATGAACGTAATTATTGCCGATGACCATCCGATTGTACTGTTCGGTATTCGCAAATCACTTGAACAAATCGAGTGGGTGAATGTTGTCGGCGAGTTTGAAGATTCCACAGCACTGATCAACAACCTGCCTAAATTAGATGCGCATGTGTTGATTACTGACCTCTCCATGCCGGGAGATAAATACGGTGACGGGATTACCCTCATCAAATACATTAAACGTCATTTCCCGAGCCTGTCGATCATCGTTCTGACGATGAACAACAACCCGGCAATTCTGAGCGCGGTGCTGGATCTCGACATTGAGGGGATTGTGCTGAAACAAGGTGCGCCGACTGACTTGCCTAAAGCGCTGGCCGCGCTGCAAAAGGGCAAGAAGTTTACCCCGGAAAGCGTCTCCCGCCTGCTGGAAAAAATCAGCGCGGGCGGTTATGGCGACAAACGTCTGTCCCCGAAAGAGAGTGAAGTCCTGCGTCTGTTCGCAGAAGGTTTCCTGGTAACGGAAATCGCCAAGAAACTGAACCGCAGCATTAAGACCATCAGTAGCCAGAAAAAATCGGCGATGATGAAGCTGGGCGTCGAAAACGATATCGCGCTGCTGAATTACCTCTCTTCCGTCACGCTGAGCCCGGCGGACAAAGACTGATCAAACGTCAGGTGCCTGATGGCGTTGCGCTTATCAGGCCGACGTTGATGACCGCAGTAGGCCGGAGAAGGCGAAACCGCCATCCGGCCTTTTTTATGCCCGCGTCTTTCTCACCCGCTCCGCATACACCGCCAGCGTCTGCTTAAGCACATCTAACGTCACCGGCTTGGACAGGCAGCTATCCATACCGGACTCCAGACAACGCTGTTTCTCTTCCGCCAGCGCGTTAGCCGTGACGCCAACCACCGGCAACGTCAACCCTAGCTGGCGAATGCGCTGCGTCAGGCGGTAGCCGTCCATATTCGGCATGTTGACGTCGCTCAGCACGATATCAATATGGTTTTTACTCAGCACGTTCAACGCATCGACGCCGTCATTCGCGGTCTTGCATTGATACCCCAGCGATCCCAACTGATCGGCCAGCAAACGACGGTTGATCGGATGATCGTCCACCACGAGGATCATCATGTCGTCATTCGTCGCGTCGGTTTTATCCGGCGCAGGCAGCGCCGTTGCAAGCGCGTCGTTATCAAGCTCAATACTGTAAATCCGCGCCAGCAGCGCAGGCAATTCATGCGGCGACGCCACGCTGTGTACCCACTCGCCCGGCGCTCTTTCCTGCGGAATACCAATATGGCGGCGGCTGAAAACAACCGCCGCACGCCCCTGCCATGCCAGCTCCAGCACATCATCCGTAATCAGAATATCCTCCGGCGCCGGTTTTTGCCCTTCGTAACGAAGCACATCGACACCGCTTCGCGCCAGGCTGGACTCAATAAAATGACACAGCGACGCGTTGCGTACCGCCAGCCAGCAACGCGTTTGAGCCAGCCCTTCGACGCCTTTTTTCTGCGGGTACTGCGCGCCATAAAGTGGAATGCGTAACGTAAACTGGCTGCCCATCCCGGGTTCTGAATCGACGGAGATATCCCCATCCATCATGCTGATCAGTTTTTCACAAATCGCCAGCCCCAGGCCGGTTCCCTGGAAATTACGCTGCACGCCGGTTCCCACCTGGAAGAAAGGATCGAACAAACGCACAACCTCTTTCGCCGGAATCCCCACGCCGGTATCGCGTACCTGAATACTGAGATAATCGCCATCACACTGCACATGCAGCACAATACAACCGGTATCGGTAAATTTGATGGCGTTACTCAGCAGGTTAGAAATCACCTGTTGCAGACGCATCGGGTCGCCGTTCAGCGCAACCGGTACATCCGGTTCAATAAAGCAGTACAGGCCAAGCTGTTTTCTCACCACCAGCGGTAAATAGTTTGCCGTAATGTGGTTCATCACCTCACGCGGCGAGAACTCACGCGGTTCAATCTTCAACTGCTCGGATTCGATTTTTGAGAAGTCGAGAATATCGCTGATGATTTTCAGCAGCAGGCTGGAGGAGTTGTTCATCGCCGTAACCAGCCTGTCGACCCCCTTCGGCAGCGCTTTGGTTTGCAGCAGATCGAGGTTACCGATAATCCCGTACAGCGGCGTGCGCAGCTCGTGGCTCACGGTCGCAAGGAACATTGATTTGGACTGGCTCGCCTGCTCCGCCGCCTGCGCCATCTCCTGCAACGACTCTTCCATTTTGACGCGCGCGCTCACATCCACCAGCACGCAAATCGCCACGTTTTCATTACGATAGCGCGAATGGACAAAGCTGATTTGCAGATTGGTATTGTTGCTGGTCAACACATCGACGAAGTTAACCTGCTGACCACAGATAATTTGCGTCAGCCTTTGCCGGTCCTCATGGGTGAGCATATTGAGGTAGGTATGCGCCAGTTCATTACTGAGAATATTGACCCCGTCAATGGTACGCAGGATGCAAATCCCCACCGGCGCGGAAGCGACGATTTTCCGGTTAAACTGCTCATGCTCTTCCAGCCGCTGAGCATCGCTTTCCGCCGGAATAAAGATACGCCGTTCATACATGCGCGCCAGCGTGAACAAGGCGGCGCCCACCAGCACATTCAGCAGAATAGCATTCAGAATCAGCATTCGAATATGCTCCAGCACCAGATCGACCGGTACGGAGTAGACAATGCTGAGCGACGATGGCGGCAGGCTTTTCTTCAGAACCAGATCACGGAACCCTGGCGTGTAGCCAAACCAGGAGCGCTCCTGCATCCAGCGGGGTTCCGGCCTGATGTTGCTTTCCGGCCCGGTTAGCGAAATCAGCGGATGACCATTTTCATCGAGGATCGTCACCCCCATAGGCAAACTTCCCGGCGTGAAAAAGTTCTCCATCCGAATGGACTGCTCGACGCCCAGCAGCGCCTGCAAGCGGTTGGCCAGATAAACCGGCGTCAGGGCATAAAAATAGCCGATGCCGGGGCGCGGCCCCTGGCTAATCCAGAAAAGGTTATTCCCGCTCTCTTCCTGCGGGGCATTGCGGTACTTAACAATGCGCTCATGCAGCGTTTTCAGCGCATTATCACGTTCGACCGGCATATCGCGCAGGCCGAAATTCGCCATACAGAGATTGTCGCTGCCAATCAGGAAAACACGATTCAGATCGTAGGCCGCAGAAAAATTGTCGCGCCAGTAGCGCATAAACCAGGCCAGCGACTCCAGCGACCCGCGCCAGGCATTCCCCATCGCCGCACAGTCGGAGTCGGCAAACAGCGGCTCAAAATTGGGCACCACGGTTTTATCGTCGCGCGCCCGGCTGGACATCACGCCGTTTTCCGCCGTTAAGCGATTCTCGGCAATGTATTTGAGTTCTTTCATTACGTCAGACGTGCGCTGAATATAGCGCTGCGCCTGGTCGGAACTGAGATTGAATTCCTGACGGATTTCAGACTCTCTCTGATGCAGCGCATTGACGATGTAAAACACCGAAGCAAAAGCGATCAGCAGCCAGATCAGTAACGCCAACGCTCTGAACAGGTAGCGCGAAACTTTCAGGGTTGTACGAAAGGAAGCAAGGTATTTCAAAGGGGCGAAGCTCCGCCTCAGGCGATAAATAGAGTGTGGTTAAGGTAGCGGTAAATGCCCGGCGTCGCAATGCCCTCTCTTTGCGGGAATATGATATACCGCTGAGAAACCTGCGCCTCAACCCCCGATAATCGGCGTTTGCCTGATAAAGACCACACGGATGTCAGCATGCGCTACCTGAGACGGCTTTACCCGCGACGCTTACGCAATCAAATGATACTGATGGCTATCCTGATGGTCATCGTGCCGACGCTCTCTATTGGTTATATCGTAGAAACCGAAGGCCGATCAGCGGTCTTATCTGAAAAAGAGAAAAAATTATCGGCTGTCGTGCATCTGCTCGATGAAGCGCTGGGCGACAGCTTCAACCAGCATGAAAATCTGCCGCGCGATGAGCGTATCCGCGCGCTGAATGCGCAGTTATCACCGGTCACTGAGCGTATCACCCGCGCGTTTCCGGGAATTGGCGCGGGCTATTACAATAAGGCGCTGGACGCCATTATCACCTACGCCCCTTCGGCACTGTATCAGAACAACGTCGGGGTCACTATCGCTCCCGACCATCCTGGCCGGGAGGTCATGAGTACCAACGCCCCGGTGGTATTTTCAGGCCGGCAGGTGCGCGGCGATATCCTCAACTCAATGATTCCGATAGCGCGGCATGGCGAGGTCATTGGTTATATCTGGGCGAATGAGTTGACCGAAGATATTCGCCGACAGGCCTGGAAAATGGATGTTCGTATTATTGCCGTTCTGGCGGCGGGGCTTATCAGCAGCCTGTTACTGATCATTCTCTTCTCACGCCGCCTGAGCGCCAATATCGATATCATCACTGAAGGCTTGCCTACTCTTGCGCAGAAAACGCCGGCCCAGTTACCCGATCTCCCCGGTGAACTGGGGCAAATCAGCCGCAGCGTCAACGCTCTGGCGCAGACACTGCGGGAAACCAAGACGCTGAACGATCTGATTATTGAGAACGCCGCCGATGGGGTTATCGCGATCGACAGACAAGGTAATGTCACCACGATGAATCCTGCCGCAGAGACCATTACGGGTTATACGCTGCATGAACTGGCCGGACGCCCCTACTCAACGCTGTTCGCCGATCCTCATTTCTCCAGCCCTGTGCTTGACACTCTGGAGAACGGCACCGAACATCTGGCCCAGGAAGTCAGCTTCCCCGCGCGTGACCGGACAATTGAACTCAGCGTCACCACCAGTCGTATTCATAACGCTGACGGTGAGTTGATTGGCGCGCTGGTGATGTTTTCCGATTTAACCGCCCGTAAAGAGGCGCAGCGCCGTCTGGCGCAAACGGAGAGACTCGCCACGCTGGGTGAACTGATGGCAGGCGTGGCGCATGAAGTGCGCAACCCGCTCACCGCCATCCGGGGTTATGTGCAGATTATTCGCCAGCAAATCAATCTGCCTGTCCATCAGGAGTACCTGTCCGTCGTACTGAAAGAAATTGATTCTATTAATAAAGTCATCCAGCAACTGCTGGACTTCTCCCGACCGCGACAAAGTCAGTGGCAGCAGGTATCCATTAATACGCTGATCGAGGAGGCGTTGATCCTGGTGCAGACTTCCGGGGTGCAGGCGCGAATCAACTTCAATACGGAATTCAACGCCGCATTGCCCACGATCGTCGCCGATCGCGAACTGCTCAAACAGGTGCTCCTGAACATGCTTATCAACGCGGTGCAGGCGATAGGCGCGCGCGGCGAAATTCGTATCCGAACCTGGCGCTACACGACCACGCATCTGGCGATCGCCATTGAAGATAATGGCTGCGGTATTGACGTCGCTTTGCAGAAAAAAATCTTTGATCCGTTCTTCACCACCAAAGCGTCAGGAACCGGCCTCGGGCTGGCGTTAAGTCAGCGCATCATCAATGCGCATCAGGGCGACATATACGTTACCAGTATGCCCGGATGCGGCGCGACCTTTACCCTTATTTTACCGATTAACCCGCAGGAAACCTCGTCAGAATGAAAACTCGCTACCGTATTCTCATCGTTGATGACGAAGATAATGTTCGCCGTATGCTCGCCACCGCGTTTTCGCTGCAAGGGCATGAAACCCAGTGCGCCAGTAACGGTCAGACAGCGCTGCAACATTTTGCCGACACGCCGCCCGACGTGGTGCTGATGGACATCCGCATGCCAGAGATGAACGGCATTGAAGCGCTGAAAGTGATGCGCGCACAGCATCCACGGGTCCCCATTATTCTGATGACAGCCTACGCTGAAGTGGAAACCGCCGTAGAAGCACTGCGCAGCGGCGCATTTGATTATGTGATTAAACCGTTCGACCTCGATGAACTGAACTTATTGATTCAGCGGGCCTTGCAGCTCCAGGCCATGAAACAGGAGATCCGCAGCCTGCATCAGGCGCTGAGCACCAGCTGGCAATGGGGACATATCCTGACCAACAGTCCGGGGATGATGGATATCTGCAAAGATACCGCGAAAATCGCGCTTTCCCAGGCCAACGTGCTCATTAGCGGCGAAAGCGGCACAGGAAAAGAGTTGATCGCCCGCGCCATTCACTATAACTCACGCCGGGCAAACGGCCCCTTCATCAAGATTAACTGTGCGGCGCTGCCGGAATCACTGCTGGAAAGCGAACTGTTCGGCCACGAAAAAGGGGCGTTTACCGGCGCACAAACGCGACGTCAGGGGCTGTTTGAGCGCGCTCATCAGGGAACGCTGCTGCTGGACGAAATAGGCGAAATGCCACTGGTGTTACAGGCTAAGCTGCTGCGAATCCTCCAGGAGAGGGAGTTTGAACGCATTGGCGGGCATCAAACCATTCAGGTTGATATCCGCATTGTCGCCGCCACCAACCGGAATTTGCAGGAAATGGTGAAAGAAGGCACCTTCCGTGAAGATCTGTTTTATCGGCTAAATGTGATTCATCTGACACTTCCTCCTTTGCGTGAGCGGCGGGAAGATATCCCCCTGTTGGCCAACCACTTTTTGCAGAAATTCAGCTCAGAAAACCAGCGGGATATTATTGAAATCGACCCTTCCGCTATGTCACTTCTCACCGCCTGGCCGTGGCCTGGTAATATTCGCGAATTATCCAATGTGATTGAGCGCGCGGTGGTGATGAACACCGGGGCGGTGATTTTTGCCGAAGACCTCCCTACCCAGTTCCGCCAGTCGGTGAGTCACGCCAGCGGAATAAAGCCAGCCCAACCCGGTGAACGGAACCTGAAAGAAGAGATTAAACGTGAAGAACGCCGAATCATTATGGAGGTTCTGGAGCAGCAGGAGGGGAACCGCACGCGCACCGCGTTAATGCTGGGCATCAGCCGACGCGCGTTGATGTACAAATTGCAGGAGTACGGCATCGATCCGGCAGGCCTCTGATACCAGAAGTTGCTATGCAGAATTTTGCACAGTGCGCAAAATTCTGCATAGCGCCTCACGCCCTCTCGTCCCCTCACAGTAAAAATTAATTTTTATATTCATCAGGTTAACCCTTCTCTTTTCGGTTTATTAATCCTGGCATCCCGCTTGCTATTCCCTTTGCGTACCCAAAATGGAGTATGCAAAAGGGAAACATAATGAAAACAAAACTGATTACCTTACAGAACGCCTCAGGCTTCTTTCGTGACGGCATGACCATCATGGTCGGCGGTTTTATGGGGGTAGGCACCCCGCCCCGCCTTGTTGAAGCCTTACTTGAATCCGGTGTCAGGGACCTGACGTTGATCGCCAACGATACCGCATTTGTCGATACCGGCATCGGCCCGCTCATCGTGAATGGCCGGGTGCGCAAGGTCATCGCCTCCCATATCGGCACCAACCCGGAAACGGGTCGGCGGATGATTGCCAAAGAGATGGAGGTTCAGCTGGTTCCGCAAGGCACCCTGATTGAACAAATCCGCTGCGGCGGCGCCGGGCTGGGCGGTTTTCTGACCCCGACTGGCGTCGGCACCGTGGTTGAAGAGGGAAAGCAAACGCTTCAGCTCGATGGCAAAACCTGGCTGCTGGAGCGTCCACTGCGTGCAGATCTGGCGCTTATTCGCGCCCACTGCGCCGACCCGCTCGGCAACCTGACCTACCAGCTCAGTGCCCGTAATTTTAACCCCCTCATTGCTCTCGCCGCAGACATCACCCTGGTTGAGCCTGACGAACTGGTTGAAACAGGCGATCTACTGCCTGACCAGATTGTCACCCCTGGCGCCGTTATCGACCACATCGTTATTCCACAGGAGAGCAAATAATGGATGCTAAACAACGTATTGCGCGCCGCGTGGCGCAAGAGCTGCATGATGGCGACGTGGTTAACCTGGGAATTGGTTTGCCGACGATGGTCGCAAACTACCTGCAGGATGACATTCACATCACCCTGCAATCTGAGAACGGCTTTCTGGGACTGGGGCCGGTCACGACGGCCCACCCGGATCTGGTGAACGCTGGCGGTCAACCCTGCGGCATTTTGCCCGGCGCGGCAATGTTCGACAGCGCCATGTCGTTCGCATTGATTCGCGGGGGCCATGTTGACGCCTGCGTACTCGGCGGGCTACAGGTGGATGAGCAGGCAAACCTCGCCAACTGGGTGGTTCCCGGCAAAATGGTCCCCGGCATGGGGGGCGCAATGGATCTGGTCACCGGCGCGCGCAAAGTGATCATTGCAATGGAACATTGCGCGAAAGACGGCTCGGCGAAAATTCTGCGCCAGTGCACCATGCCGCTCACCGCCCAGCACGCGGTGCATATGCTGGTTACCGAACTGGCTGTATTTCGCTTTATCGACGGCAAGATGTGGCTGACAGAAATCGCCGAAGGGTGTGATTTGGAAACCCTGCGGGCAAAAACTGAAGCGCACTTTGAGGTTGCGGCCGATCTGGTCATTCAGAGAGGTGACGCATGATTGGGCGTATTTCACGCTTTATGACGCGGGTCGTCAGCCGCTGGCTTCCTGATCCGCTGATCTTCGCAATGCTGTTAACCCTGCTGACGTTCGGGATCGCTCTCTGGCTGACGCCGCAAACGCCGGTCAGTATGGTGAGGTTCTGGGGTGACGGCTTCTGGAACCTGCTGGCTTTCGGTATGCAAATGGCGCTGATTATCGTGACGGGCCACGCCCTGGCCAGTTCCGGTCCGGTTAAAAGCCTGCTGCGTACCGCCGCTTCAGCCGCTAAGACGCCCGCCCAGGGCGTCATGCTGGTGACCTTCTTTGGCTCGGTCGCCTGCGTGATCAACTGGGGCTTTGGTCTGGTGGTCGGCGCAATGTTTGCCCGTGAAGTGGCCCGTCGCGTGCCGGGTTCCGATTATCCGCTGCTTATCGCCTGCGCCTATATCGGTTTTCTCACCTGGGGCGGCGGCTTCTCTGGCTCTATGCCCCTGCTGGCCGCAACGCCAGGCAACCCGGTAGAACACATCGCGGGGTTGATTCCGGTTAGCGACACCCTGTTCACCGGGTTCAATATTTTCATCACGCTCGGCCTCATCGTGGTGATGCCGTTTATTACCCGAATGATGACGCCAAAACCCTCCGACGTGGTCAGCATCGATCCGAAGCTGCTGCTGGAAGAAGCCGATTTTCAGAAGAAATTGCCGGCTGACGCGCCACCGTCGGAAAAACTGGAAGAGAGCCGCATTCTCGCGCTGATCATTGGCGCATTAGGGATTGCCTATCTGGGGCTCTACTTCGCCGAGAAGGGATTCAACATCACCATCAATACCGTCAATCTGATGTTTATGATCGCCGGTCTGCTGCTGCACAAAACGCCAATGGCCTACATGCGCGCCATCAGCGCCGCAGCGCGCAGTACCGCCGGTATTCTGGTGCAGTTCCCCTTCTACGCCGGGATCCAACTGATGATGGAACACTCCGGCCTCGGTGGCCTTATCACTGAATTCTTCATCAACGTCGCCAACAAAGACACCTTCCCGGTAATGACCTTTTTCAGCTCTGCGCTGATTAACTTTGCCGTGCCATCAGGCGGCGGCCACTGGGTTATCCAGGGACCATTCGTCATGCCTGCGGCTCAGGCGCTGGGGGCAGACCTCGGCAAGTCAGTCATGGCAATCGCCTACGGTGAGCAGTGGATGAATATGGCGCAGCCATTCTGGGCGCTGCCCGCCCTGGCAATCGCCGGACTCGGGGTACGCGACATTATGGGCTACTGCATCACCGCCCTGCTCTTCTCCGGGATCATTTTTGTCATCGGTTTGACCTTTTTCTGACGGCAACCACGCACTTTTAAGGAACAGAAGATGAAAAACTGTGTCATCGTCAGCGCGGCGCGTACCGCAATCGGCAGTTTTAACGGCGCACTGGCAACCACCAGCGCCATCGACCTTGGCGCCACCGTAATTAAGGCGGCGCTTGAACGCGCGCAGCTCGACCCGCAACGGGTGGATGAAGTGATTATGGGCAATGTGCTACAGGCTGGTCTTGGGCAAAACCCGGCGCGTCAGGCACTGCTCAAAAGCGGCCTCGCAGAGACGGTCTGCGGCTTTACCGTTAACAAAGTATGCGGCTCCGGCCTCAAAAGCGTGGCGCTTGCCGCGCAGGCGATTCAGGCCGGACAGGCACAGGCGATTATCGCAGGCGGTATGGAAAATATGAGCCAGGCGCCGTATCTGCTGGATGCCAAAGCCCGCTGGGGCTATCGCCTTGGCGACGGACAGCTCTCCGATGTGATCCTGCGCGACGGTCTGATCTGCGCCACTCACGGCTACCATATGGGGATCACGGCAGAAAACGTCGCCCGGGAATACGGCATCAGCCGGGAGATGCAGGATGAGCTGGCGCTGCTCTCACAGCGCAAAGCCGTTGCCGCTATTGATTCCGGCGCATTCCAGGCCGAAATTGTGCCGGTTAGCGTCACATCCCGTAAGAAAACCGTGGTGTTTGAGCGCGACGAGTTTCCGAAAGCCGATTCAACGGCGGAAGGTCTTGCTGCATTACGCCCGGCCTTCGACAAGGCGGGTACGGTAACGGCAGGAAACGCCTCTGGGATCAATGACGGCGCGGCAGCGCTGGTAGTGATGGAAGAATCCGCAGCGCTGGCGGCGGGCCTGACCCCACTGGCTCGTATCAAAGCCTACGCCAGCGGCGGCGTCGCCCCGGCGTTAATGGGAATGGGGCCGGTTCCCGCCACGCAGAAGGCGCTGCAACTGAGCGGTTTAACACTTTCGGATATCGATCTGATCGAAGCCAACGAGGCGTTTGCCGCACAGTTCCTTGCCGTGGGTAAGACGCTCGGTTTTGATCCGCAGAAGGTGAACGTCAACGGTGGGGCTATCGCCCTGGGACATCCCATCGGCGCCAGCGGCGCGCGTATTCTGGTGACGCTGCTGCACGCCCTCTCTGCGCACGATAAAACGCTCGGGCTGGCCACGCTCTGCATCGGCGGCGGTCAGGGTATTGCGATGATAGTGGAAAGGATGAATTAAGGACTTGCGCCTTTGCCGGGTGGCGGCCTGATAAGGCGTTTACGCCGCCATCCGGCAAAAAAAAGGAGGCGCAATGGCCTCCTTTCACACACAATTCACAACGCCGAATTACTCGTCAGCGTCATCCGCTGCGTCGTCATCGATTTCCGCTTCCGGGGCGATATCCTCGTCCCCTTCCGCTACGCTGCCGTCGATGGAGTCGAGTTCCTCGTCATCCACCGGCTCAGCAACACGTTGCAGACCCACCACGTTTTCATCTTCCGCCGTGCGGATGAGGATTACGCCCTGGGTGTTACGGCCAACGACGCTGATTTCCGATACGCGGGTACGAACCAGCGTACCGGCATCGGTGATCATCATGATCTGGTCGGCATCATCCACCTGTACCGCGCCAACAACGGAACCGTTGCGCTCGGTGACTTTAATGGAGATAACGCCCTGCGTGCCACGAGACTTGGTTGGGTATTCGCCTTCCGCCGTACGTTTACCGTAACCATTCTGCGTCACGGTCAGGATAGCGCCTTCACCACGCGGAATAATCAGGGAAACGACGCTGTCTTCGCCCGCCAGTTTGATGCCACGTACGCCGGTCGCGGTACGACCCATCGCACGAACGGCATCTTCTTTGAAGCGCACCACTTTACCGGCAGCGGAGAACAGCATGACTTCGTCGGAACCGGAGGTCAGATCCACGCCGATCAGCTCGTCGCCTTCGTTCAGGTTCACCGCGATGATACCGGCGGAACGCGGACGGCTGAACTCGGTCAGCGCCGTTTTCTTCACCGTACCGCTGGCGGTTGCCATAAAGACGTTAACGCCCTCTTCGTACTCGCGTACCGGCAGAATGGCGGTGATACGTTCATCGGCTTCCAGCGGCAGCAGGTTGACGATCGGACGGCCACGCGCGCCACGGCTCGCTTCCGGCAGCTGATAGACCTTCATCCAGTACAGACGGCCACGGCTGGAGAAGCAGAGAATCGTGTCGTGGGTGTTAGCCACCAGCAGACGGTCGATAAAGTCTTCTTCTTTTATACGCGCGGCAGATTTACCTTTCCCGCCACGACGTTGCGCTTCGTAATCGGTCAGCGGCTGATATTTGACGTAACCCTGGTGAGACAGCGTTACAACCACATCTTCCTGGCTGATCAGATCTTCGATATTAATATCGGCGCTGTTAGCGGTGATTTCAGTGCGACGCTCATCGCCAAACTGATCGCGGATCAGTTCCATCTCTTCGCGAATCACTTCCATCAGACGATCGGCGCTGCCCAGAATGTGCAGCAGTTCTGCGATCTGTTCCAGCAGCTCTTTGTACTCGTCGAGCAGTTTTTCATGCTCAAGGCCGGTCAGTTTCTGCAAGCGCAGATCCAGAATCGCCTGTGCCTGTTGTTCAGTCAGGTAATACTGACCATCACGCACGCCAAATTCCGGCTCCAGCCACTCAGGACGGGCAGCATCATCACCGGCGCGTTCCAGCATAGACGCCACGTTGCCCAGATCCCATGAACGGGAGATTAACGCCGCTTTTGCCTCTGCCGGCGTTGGCGCACGGCGGATCATCTCGATGATCGGATCGATGTTCGCCAGCGCAATCGCCAGCGCTTCAAGGATATGCGCGCGATCGCGGGCTTTACGCAGTTCGAAAATAGTACGGCGTGTCACCACTTCGCGACGGTGACGCACGAACGCGGAAATGATCTCTTTCAGGTTCATGATCTTCGGCTGGCCGTGGTGCAGCGCAACCATGTTGATACCGAAAGAAACCTGCAACTGGGTCTGGGAATAAAGGTTGTTAAGCACCACTTCCCCGACGGCATCGCGTTTCACTTCAATCACGATGCGCATCCCGTCTTTATCAGACTCGTCGCGCAGCGCGCTGATGCCTTCAACGCGTTTGTCTTTCACCAGTTCAGCGATTTTCTCGATCAGGCGCGCTTTGTTCACCTGGTACGGAATTTCATGAACGATGATGGTTTCGCGGCCGGTTTTCGCGTCAGCTTCCACTTCCGCGCGAGCGCGAATGTACACTTTTCCGCGACCGGTACGATAGGCTTCTTCAATACCGCGACGACCGTTGATGATCGCGGCGGTCGGGAAGTCCGGGCCAGGAATGTGTTCCATCAGCCCTTCAATGCTGATGTCTTCATCATCGATATATGCCAGGCAACCGTTGATCACTTCCTTCAGGTTGTGCGGCGGGATGTTGGTGGCCATACCTACCGCGATACCGGACGAGCCGTTTACCAGCAGGTTAGGAATTTTGGTCGGCATGACGTCAGGAATTTTTTCCGTGCCGTCATAGTTGTCAACGAAATCCACCGTCTCTTTTTCGAGATCGGCCATCAGTTCATGGGCAATCTTCGCCAGACGGATTTCCGTATAACGCATTGCCGCGGCAGAGTCGCCGTCGATAGAACCAAAGTTGCCCTGACCATCCACCAGCATGTAACGCAGCGAGAAAGGCTGCGCCATACGGACGATAGTGTCGTACACCGCGGAATCACCATGAGGATGGTATTTACCGATTACGTCACCAACAACACGGGCAGATTTTTTATAGGCTTTATTCCAGTCATTGCCCAATACGTTCATGGCGTATAGTACGCGACGGTGTACCGGCTTCAGGCCATCTCGGACATCCGGCAGCGCACGGCCAACAATGACCGACATCGCATAATCCAGATAAGAACTCTTCAGCTCTTCCTCAATGTTGACCGGTGTAATTTCTCTCGCAAGGTCGCTCATCTAACCGCTATCCCTCTACTGTATCCCGGATTCAAAGGTCGCAAATTATAACACAATCGCAATGAGACAGGTAAATGGAATGGTCTTCTACGGAGGCTTTATTCATCCCGTCGTGCTGATATACTCAGGCGACTTGCCAAATAAGGAGTAAAAGCGCCAATGAATGCCGAAAAACCCCCGGTGACGCATAACGTTGATCACGAAGAAATCGCCAAATTTGAAGCTGTCGCGTCACGCTGGTGGGATCTTGAGGGTGAATTTAAGCCTCTGCACCGCATTAACCCGCTACGCCTGGGCTACATTGCCGAGCGTTCCGGCGGTCTGTTCGGCAAAAAGGTGCTCGACGTTGGCTGCGGCGGCGGCATTCTGGCTGAGAGCATGGCGCGTGAAGGTGCGACGGTAACGGGCCTGGATATGGGCTTTGAGCCTTTGCAGGTCGCGAAACTGCACGCGCTGGAAAGCGGTATTCAGGTTGATTATGTGCAGGAGACGGTTGAAGAGCACGCGGCGAAACATGCGCACCAGTACGACGTCGTGACCTGTATGGAGATGCTGGAGCACGTACCGGACCCGCAATCGGTCGTCAGGGCCTGTGCGCAATTAGTTAAACCGGGCGGTGAAGTCTTTTTCTCGACTCTTAATCGCAACGGCAAGTCGTGGCTGATGGCGGTGGTAGGAGCGGAGTATATTTTACGCATGGTGCCGAAAGGCACGCACGATGTGAAAAAATTTATTAAGCCTGCGGAGTTGCTGAACTGGGTCGATCAGACCGTGTTGAAAGAGCGTCACATGACCGGGCTGCACTACAATCCGATTACCAACACCTTCAAGCTCGGGCCGGGCGTTGATGTTAACTATATGGTTCACACTACCGCACAAGTTGACTAACTGCGTCTGTAGGCCGGATAAGGCGTTTATGCCGCCATCCGGCAATTTTGCCCGGGGCGCTGCGCTTGCCGGGCCTACGCATCGCCTACCAATCCTGAGTAGGATCGTCAGGGCAATTTTTGCGCCAGATCATAGGAACTTTTCCTGCCTTAGATGAAGAAATCAGCACTCGATCAAATTTTCATTTTTTTTTATGAATTATTGACATGCCCTCCAGGCCTTATAAGACGCGCACTTAGCGATTATCACCCTTTTGCAACCTCAATTTAACCTCAAAATCAACTCTTGTACTGAAAAGAATCCCTACTAGAATACTCACCATATAGCGTTTCATTTATCAGTTACCCCCTATATATAGTATTTATCCACAGACTTAGTCACAACGTGGCATTGTGGATAAACGGGGGATATTTTTTCTTTCACGGACAGGTAAAACCCACATGAATCAGAGTCTGCTGGTGACAAAGCGTGATGGTCGTACTGAACGCATCAATCTCGACAAAATCCATCGAGTTCTGGATTGGGCGGCAGAAGGACTGAATAACGTATCCATCTCCCAGGTTGAACTGCGTTCTCATATCCAGTTCTACGACGGCATCAAGACGTCCGATATCCATGAGACCATCATTAAGGCCGCTGCCGACCTGATCTCCCGCGATGCGCCGGATTATCAGTACCTGGCCGCGCGCCTGGCGATTTTCCACCTGCGTAAAAAGGCTTACGGCGAGTTCGAACCGCCAGCGCTTTACGATCATGTGGTGAAAATGGTTGAGCTGGGTAAATACGACAATCATCTGCTGGAAGACTACACGGAAGAAGAGTTCAAGCAGATGGATTCGTTCATCGTACACGACCGTGATATGACCTTCTCCTACGCTGCCGTTAAGCAACTGGAAGGTAAATACCTGGTACAGAACCGTGTAACCGGCGAGATTTATGAAAGCGCGCAGTTCCTTTATATTCTGGTTGCCGCTTGCCTGTTCTCTAACTATCCGCGTGAAACCCGTCTCGACTACGTGAAACGTTTCTACGATGCGGTTTCTACATTCAAAATTTCTCTGCCGACGCCAATCATGTCCGGCGTGCGCACCCCGACTCGTCAGTTCAGCTCCTGCGTGCTGATCGAGTGCGGCGACAGCCTGGACTCCATTAACGCCACCTCCAGCGCGATCGTGAAATATGTTTCTCAGCGTGCCGGTATCGGCATCAACGCCGGTCGTATTCGCGCGCTGGGTAGCCCGATTCGCGGCGGCGAAGCGTTCCACACCGGCTGTATTCCGTTCTACAAACACTTCCAGACGGCGGTGAAATCCTGCTCTCAGGGCGGCGTGCGCGGCGGTGCGGCGACGCTGTTCTACCCGATGTGGCATCTGGAAGTGGAAAGCCTGCTGGTACTGAAGAACAACCGCGGCGTGGAAGGCAACCGCGTGCGTCACATGGACTACGGCGTACAGATCAACAAGCTGATGTACACCCGCCTGCTGAAAGGTGAAGACATCACCCTGTTCAGCCCGTCCGACGTTCCGGGTCTGTACGACGCTTTCTTCGCCGATCAGGACGAGTTCGAGCGTCTGTACACCAAATACGAAAAAGACGACAGCATTCGTAAGCAGCGCGTGAAAGCCGTGGATCTGTTCTCGCTGATGATGCAGGAACGCGCATCAACTGGCCGTATCTACATTCAGAACGTGGATCACTGCAACACCCACAGCCCGTTTGATGCGCAGGTTGCGCCGGTACGCCAGTCCAACCTGTGCCTGGAAATCGCCCTGCCGACCAAACCGCTGATGGACGTTAACGACGAAAACGGTGAAATCGCACTGTGTACGCTTTCCGCCTTCAACCTGGGCGCAATTAACAGCCTGGATGAGCTGGAAGAGCTGGCGGTGCTGGCGGTACGCGCGCTGGATGCGCTGCTGGATTACCAGGATTACCCTATTCCGGCGGCTAAACGCGGCGCAATGGGCCGCCGTACGCTGGGTATCGGCGTGATTAACTACGCTTACTATCTGGCGAAACACGGCGTGCGTTACTCTGACGGCAGCGCGAACAACCTGACGCACAAAACGTTTGAAGCCATTCAGTACTATCTGCTGAAGGCCTCTAACGAGCTGGCGAAAGAGCAAGGCGCATGCCCGTGGTTTAATGAAACCACTTACGCTCAGGGAATTCTGCCGATCGACACCTACAAAAAAGATCTGGATGCGATCGCCAACGAAGCGCTGCACTACAACTGGGAAGCGCTTCGTGAGTCCATCAAAACGCACGGTCTGCGTAACTCCACGCTTTCCGCCCTGATGCCGTCTGAGACCTCTTCGCAGATCTCCAACGCCACTAACGGTATTGAACCGCCGCGCGGCCATGTCAGCATCAAAGCGTCGAAAGATGGCGTACTGCGCCAGGTGGTGCCGGATTACGAAGGGCTGAAAGACCGCTATGAGCTGCTGTGGGAAATGCCGAGCAACGACGGCTACCTGCAACTGGTCGGTATCATGCAGAAATTCATCGACCAGGCGATTTCAGCCAACACCAACTACGATCCGACGCGCTTCCCGTCTGGTAAAGTACCGATGCAGCAATTGCTGAAAGATCTGCTCACCGCCTATAAATTTGGCGTGAAAACCCTGTACTATCACAACACCCGTGACGGTGCGGAAGATGCGCAGGACGATCTGGTGCCGTCTATTCAGGACGATGGCTGCGAAAGCGGCGCATGTAAGATCTAAGTTATTTTTGCCGGGTAGCGCTACGCTTACCCGGCCTACGGTTTTGTAGGCCCGGCAAACGAAGTACCGCCGGGCGATACAATCTCAACAGGACTCACTTCAATGGCATACACCACTTTTTCACAGACGAAAAACGACCAACTCAAAGAGCCGATGTTCTTTGGCCAGCCGGTCAACGTGGCACGCTACGACCAGCAAAAATATGACATCTTCGAAAAACTGATCGAAAAACAACTCTCCTTCTTCTGGCGCCCGGAAGAAGTTGACGTTTCACGCGATCGTATCGATTTCCAGTCATTGCCGGAACACGAAAAACATATTTTCATCAGCAACCTGAAGTACCAGACGCTACTGGACTCCATTCAGGGGCGTAGCCCGAACGTGGCATTACTGCCGCTGATCTCCATCCCGGAGCTGGAAACCTGGGTAGAAACCTGGGCGTTTTCTGAGACGATCCACTCGCGCTCGTATACCCATATCATCCGCAACATCGTTAACGATCCGGCGGTGGTATTTGACGACATCGTCACCAACGAACAAATTCAGAAGCGCGCGGAAGGCATTTCTCACTACTACGATGAGCTGATTGAAATGACCAGCTACTGGCATCTGCTGGGGGAAGGTACGCACAACGTGAACGGCAAAACCGTCACCGTGAACCTGCGTGCGCTGAAAAAACAGCTCTACCTGTGCCTGATGAGCGTTAACGCGCTGGAAGCGATTCGTTTCTACGTCAGCTTCGCCTGCTCCTTCGCTTTCGCGGAACGTAAGCTGATGGAAGGTAACGCCAAAATCATCCGCCTGATTGCCCGCGACGAAGCGCTGCACCTGACCGGCACTCAGCATATGCTGAACCTGCTGCGTAGCGGCATAGACGATCCAGAAATGGCGGAAATCGCCGAAGAGAGCAAGCAGGCGTGCTATGACCTGTTTGTACAGGCCGCGCAGCAAGAAAAAGAGTGGGCGGATTACCTGTTCCGCGACGGTTCCATGATCGGCCTGAACAAAGATATCCTGTGCCAGTACGTCGAGTACATCACCAATATCCGTATGCAGGCGGTCGGCCTGGAGCTGCCGTTCCAGACGCGCTCCAACCCGATCCCGTGGATCAACACCTGGCTGGTTTCCGATAACGTCCAGGTGGCGCCGCAGGAAGTGGAAGTCAGTTCTTACCTGGTCGGCCAGATTGACTCGGAAGTTGATACCGACGATCTGAGTAACTTCCAGCTCTGATGGGACGCGTGACGCTACGTCTTTCCGGCACCGAAGTGCTGTGTCGGGAAGAACACCCTTCTCTGCTGGTGGCGCTTGAGGCGCATCAGGTTGAAGTGGAGTACCAGTGTCGTGCGGGCTATTGCGGCTCCTGCCGCTGCCGTCTGGTCGCAGGCCAGGTTGACTGGCTGACCGAACCGCTGGCTTTTATCAGCGAAGGGGAAATTTTGCCCTGCTGTTGCAGGGCAAAAGGCGATATTGAGATAGAGATGTAGCCTTGTCGGGTGGCGCTTACGCTTACCCGACCAGTTCACAGGCCGGGTAAGGCGAAGACGCCACCCGGCTTTTTAGTGCTTATCCTTCAAAAACACCACCGCTTTATCCGGGAAATCGGTGAACAATCCATCCACACCCGCCTTGTTATACAGGATGTCATAAAGCTGATTAACATCCGTGGCGTAGTCAGGAAGCTGATCGGCGCGTACGGTGTAAGGGTGTACCACCATCTTGTTCTGCTGCGCCTCTTTCACCATGCCGGTCAGCGTGATATGCCCGACCTTCGATTTTTCATCAATCAGCATATGGTAGTCCGGGCCGATCCCGTCAGCATAGCTGGCGATTTCTTTCATCGCGCCAGGCTTGAACATCCAGTCGTAGTTATAGTTAACCCAACTGCCGTCCGGCTGTTTTTGCTGAGTTTCATTCCAGTCAGTATACGCAATCAACTGCACCAGATTGAGATCCATCCCCCTCTTCGGTTCCAGCTCATTCTTAATGCGCTTCAGCTCCGCGGCATCGAAACACTGCAAATAAACGTTATCTTTTTTACCGGTATAACCATACTTTTTCAGCACATCCAGCGTCTTAGCCGCAATATCCTTCCCTTCCTGATGATGGAACCACGGCGCTTTGATTTCTGGATAAATACCGATATTTTTTCCGGTTGAATGATTCAGCCCCTGAACAAACTCAATCTCTTCCTCAAAGGTATGCACGCGGAAATCTGATTTTCCCATCGGGAAACGGCCAGGGTAAGTCTGTACTTTCTTGCCGTTCTCAATATCAAAACCTTCGGTGAACTTCAGGGATTTAATTTCATCCAGTGTGAAATCAATGGCGTAGTAACGCCCGTCCTTGCGGGCGCGATTCGGAAAACGTTCGGCAACGTCGGTAACCCGGTCAAGGTAGTGGTCATGCAGGACGACCAGATGGTCGTCCTTCGTCATCACCAAATCCTGCTCCAGATAATCGGCGCCCTGCGCATACGCCATCGCTTTCGCTGGCAGTGTGTGCTCCGGCAGATAGCCGCTGGCGCCACGGTGCGCAATCACGATTTTATCCGCAGCGATTGCCGCGCTGCTCACGACCATACCCGCCAGCATCAATGCCACGCTGAGATTTTTCAGTGTCGTCTTCATTCACTTAAGCTCCGTTGCGTTTCAACATCAGCTCTTCATGGTGGCGTTTTTCGCCAATCATCACGATAATCAGCAGGATAACCGCCAGAACGCTGCCGCCGATCATCACCATGAAGCCGCCGTCCCAGCCGAAGAAGTCAACGGTATAGCCAACAATAGCACTCGCCGCGACGGAACCGCCGAGATAACCAAACAGGCCGGTGAAGCCCGCCGCCGTACCTGCCGCTTTTTTCGGCGCCAGTTCCAGCGCGTGCAGACCAATCAGCATGACCGGGCCATAAATCAGGAAGCCGATAACGATCATACAAGCCATATCTACGGTCGGATTTCCTGGAGGGTTCAGCCAGTAAACAACTGTGGCAATGGTCACCAGCGTCATAAAGAACACGCCCGTTGCGCCACGGTTGCCACGGAACACTTTATCCGACATCCAGCCGCACAGCAGCGTACCCGGGATACCGGCATATTCGTACAAGAAATACGCCCAGGACGATTTATCCAGCGCAAAGTGTTTCACTTCTCTCAGGTAAGTCGGCGACCAGTCGAGGATGCCGTAACGCAGCAGGTAAACGAACACGTTAGCAATCGCGATGTACCACAACAGTTTGTTCGGCAGCACGTACTGCATAAAGATCTGTTTTGCAGTCAGCTCTTCTTCCGCTTTTTCGTTGTAATCATCCGGGTAGTCGTTTTTGTACTCTTCAATCGGCGGCAGACCGCAGGACTGCGGCGTATCGCGCATCAGCGCGAAAGCGAAAATCGCCACCAGGATCGCACCAAACGCCGGCATGTAGAGCGCGGCTTTCCAGTCATTAAACCAGGCCATCCCCAGCAGGAACAGCAGCGGAGGAATACCGCCGCCAACGTTATGCGCGCAGTTCCAGACGGAGACGATACCGCCACGTTCTTTCTGTGACCACCAGTGCACCATTGTACGACCGCACGGCGGCCACCCCATTCCCTGGAACCAGCCGCAGAGGAACAGCAGCACGAACATCACGGCAATGCTGGACGTGGCCCACGGCACAAAGCCCATAAACAACATCACGGCCGCCGCCAGAATCAACCCTGCGGGCAGGAAAACGCGCGGATTCGAGCGGTCGGAGACCGACCCCATGATAAATTTCGAAAAACCATAGGCGATGGAGATCCCGGACAGCGCAAAACCCAGATCGCCGCGCGAGAATCCCTGCTCTACCAGGTAAGGCATCGCCAGCGCAAAGTTCTTACGCACCAGATAGTAAGCGGCATAACCAAAGAAAATCCCCAGGAAAATCTGCCAGCGCAGCCGACGATATGTCGGATCAATCTCCGCTGCTGGCAAGCGCGTTTTATGTTGCGCAGGTTTAAAAATACTTAACATATGTAGCCTCCGTGGCCGTGTCTTATTAGAGGTAAACACCGCAGTTCGTTTAACTAACCAACCTCGCTGCTCCCAGTGTGGGCGCGATGTTAAGTAAAGATACCTGTCGTTAATGTGAATTACAGCACAGATTGTTACACATTTATGACAAATGTTCAGAAAGGCGCACGAAATCACGTTTCATTTTCGAATCATGAGCGATTATGCGCGAAATCAAACAAACCATGCTTTTTATGTGGCTAAATGATAAAAAACGAACTGTGAGGGATAACCATGAAAACTCGCGACTCGCAAACAAGTGACGTGATTATCATTGGTGGGGGAGCCACAGGCGCAGGGATCGCCCGAGACTGTGCGCTACGCGGATTGCGCGTTATCTTAGTTGAGCGCCACGATATCGCGACCGGCGCAACCGGCCGTAACCACGGCCTGCTGCATAGCGGCGCCCGCTATGCCGTTACCGACGCGGAGTCTGCCCGCGAATGCATCAGCGAAAACCAGATTCTGAAACGGATCGCCCGCCACTGCGTTGAGCCAACGGACGGTCTGTTCATTACCTTGCCGGAAGACGAATTATCCTTCCAGGCCACCTTTGTTCGCGCCTGCGAAGAGGCGGGCATTCGCGCCGAAGCGATTGATCCGCAACAGGCGCGGCTGATCGAACCGGCCGTCAATCCGCAGCTGATTGGTGCGGTGAAAGTGCCTGACGGCACTGTCGATCCCTTCCGGCTGACCGCCGCGAATATGCTGGATGCCAGAGAACATGGCGCAATCATTTTAACGGCGCATGAAGTCACCGGACTTATTCGCGAAGGCGCGACCATTTGCGGTGTGAACGTGCATAACCATCTCACAGGGGAAAGCCAATCGCTGCATGCGCCGGTCGTGGTGAATGCCGCAGGCATCTGGGGTCAGCGCATTGCGGAATACGCCGATCTGAGCATCCGCATGTTCCCGGCGAAAGGGTCGCTGCTGATTATGGATCATCGCATTAACCAGCATGTGATTAACCGCTGCCGCAAGCCGTCCGACGCCGATATTCTGGTGCCCGGCGATACCATCTCGCTCATCGGTACTACGTCGACCCACATTGATTACAACGAGATCGACAGCAACCGCGTCACTGCGGAAGAGGTTGATATTCTGCTGCGTGAAGGGGAAAAACTGGCGCCGGTGATGGCGAAAACGCGCATTTTGCGCGCCTACTCGGGCGTGCGTCCGCTGGTCGCCAGCGATGACGATCCGAGCGGTCGTAATGTCAGCCGTGGCATTGTGCTGTTTGACCATGCTGCACGCGACGGGCTGGACGGGTTTATCACCATTACGGGCGGTAAGCTGATGACCTACCGCCTGATGGCGGAATGGGCAACCGACGCGGTATGCCGAAAACTAGGCAACACTCGCCCCTGCGTCACCGCGCAAACCGCCCTTCCCGGCTCGCAGGAACCCACGGAAAACACGCTTAAACGCGTGATCTCGCTGCCCGCCCCGCTACGCGGTTCTGCCGTCTATCGTCACGGCGATCGTACTCCTGCCTGGCTCAGCGAAGGTCGCCAGCACCGCAGCCTGGTCTGTGAATGCGAAGCGGTCACCGCAGGCGAAGTGCAGTACGCCGTCGAAAATTTAACCGTCAACAGCCTGCTGGATCTGCGCCGCCGTACCCGCGTAGGCATGGGCACATGTCAGGGAGAACTGTGCGCCTGCCGCGCCGCCGGGCTGCTGCAACGTTTTAATGTCACTACCGCCGCCCAGTCCATCACTCAGCTTTCTGCGTTCCTCAATGAACGCTGGAAAGGCGTACAGCCTGTCGCCTGGGGAGACGCGCTGCGCGAAAGCGAGTTCACGCGCTGGGTTTATCAGGGATTGTGCGGTCTGGAGAAGGAGCACCAGGATGAAATTTGATACGGTCATTATGGGTGGCGGTCTCGCCGGATTACTGTGTGGCCTGGAACTGCAAAAACACGGTTTGCGCTGTGCGATCGTCACTCGCGGCCAAAGCGCGCTGCACTTCTCCTCCGGCTCGCTGGATCTACTCAGCACCCTGCCGGACGGTCAGCCCGTCACAAATATCACTGAAGGTCTGAATGCGTTACGCGAACAAGCGCCGACGCACCCTTACACCACAATTGGCGCGTCAACCGTTCTGGAACTGGCGCAGCAGGCGCAAGCGTTGCTGGAAGCGTCTGGCGCGCATTTACAGGGCGATGTACAACAGTCGCATCTGCGCGTCACGCCGTTGGGAACATTGCGCGCCACCTGGCTAAGCTCGCCAGAAGTGCCCGTCTGGCCGCTGGCCGCGCAACGCATTTGCGTCGTCGGCATCAGCGGTTTACTGGACTTTCAGGCGCACCTCGCGGCGGCGTCGCTGCGTCAGCACCATCTCACGGTAGAGACGGCAGAGATCGACCTGCCTGAGCTGGACGTATTACGCGATAACCCGACGGAGTTTCGTGCGGTGAATATTGCGCGTTTGCTCGATAACGAAGAAAAATGGCCGTTGCTCCACGACGCGCTCTTACCGATAGCAAAAACCTGCGACATGATCATCATGCCCGCCTGTTTCGGCCTGGCGGATGACAGCCTCTGGCGCTGGCTCAATGAACGCCTGCCCTGCTCGCTGAATTTGCTGCCGACGCTGCCGCCTTCCGTGCCGGGCATTCGCCTGCACAATCGCTTGCAGCGCCAGTTTGTTCGTCAGGGCGGGATCTGGATGCCGGGCGACGAAGTGAAAAAAGTGACCTGCCGTAACGGCGTCGTGAGCGAAGTCTGGACCCGCAACCATGCCGACATTCCTCTGCGCCCGCGCTTTGCGGTACTCGCCAGCGGCAGCTTCTTCAGCAGCGGCCTGGTCGCCGAACGTGACGGCATTCGCGAACCCATTATGGGACTGGACGTTCAGCAAACGGCCACCCGCGCCGAATGGTATCAGCGTGATTTCTTTGATGCGCAACCCTGGCAGCAGTTTGGCGTCACGACCGATGATGCGCTGCGCCCCTCACTGGCGGGGCAGACCGTAGAAAATCTGTTTGCCATCGGCTCGGTGCTCGGCGGATTCGATCCGATAGCCCAGGGATGCGGAGGCGGCGTATGCGCAGTCAGCGCCTTACACGCCGCACGTCACATTGCAAAACGTGCAGGAGGTCAGCAATGAACGATACGAGTTTCGAGAGTTGTATCAAATGCACCGTGTGCACCACAGCCTGCCCGGTCAGCCGGGTGAATCCTGGCTATCCGGGCCCCAAACAGGCAGGGCCGGACGGCGAGCGCCTGCGCCTGAAAGACGGCGCGCTGTACGACGATGCGCTGAAATACTGCATTAACTGCAAACGCTGCGAAGTGGCCTGCCCGTCAGACGTTAAAATTGGCGATATCATCCAGCGTGCGCGCGCCAGGTATGACACTTCGCGCCCGTCGCTGCGCAACTTTATCTTAAGCCACACCGATTTAATGGGCAGCGTCTCTACGCCGTTCGCCCCGGTCGTCAATACCGCGACGTCGCTGAAACCGGTTCGTCAGTTGCTCGACTATGCGTTGAAGATCGACCATCGCCGTACGCTGCCAAAATACTCCTTCGGCACCTTCCGCCGCTGGTATCGCAGCGTTGCGGCACAGCAGGCGCAGTACAAAGATCAGGTCGCCTTCTTCCACGGCTGCTTCGTCAATTACAACCATCCGCAGCTTGGTAAGGATTTAATTAACGTCCTGAACGCAATGGGCACCGGCGTGCAATTGTTAAGTAAAGAGAAGTGTTGTGGCGTGCCGCTGATCGCCAACGGTTTTACCGATAAAGCGCGCAAGCAGGCGGTGAGCAATGTGGCGTCGCTCAGAGAAGCGATTGGCGTAAAAGGCATTCCGGTTATCGCAACCTCATCAACCTGCACCTTTGCCCTGCGTGATGAATACCCGGAAGTGCTGGACGTGGATAACAGCGGGCTGCGTGAGCATATCGAACTCGCGACCCGCTGGCTGTGGCGTAAGATCGATGCAGGCCAGACGCTGCCGCTGAAAAAATTACCGCTGAAGGTGGTTTACCATACGCCGTGCCATATGGAGAAGATGGGCTGGACGCTCTATACGCTGGAGTTGCTGCGCCAGATCCCAGGTCTGGAACTGACCGTGCTGGACTCCCAGTGCTGTGGGATTGCCGGAACCTACGGTTTTAAAAAGGAAAACTACCCCACCTCGCAATCCATCGGCGCCCCGCTGTTCCGCCAGATTGAAGAGAGCGGCGCGGATATTGTGGTGACCGACTGTGAAACCTGTAAGTGGCAAATTGAGATGTCGACAAGCAAACGCTGCGAACATCCGATTACCCTGCTTGCCCAGGCATTAGGTTAAGCGCGTTAACGTCTTATCGGGCCTGCAAACCACGGCAGGCCCGATAAGCGCAGCGCCATCAGGCTACAGGGTTAACGACTCCACCACCTCAATCCAGCCATGTTCACTGGCAATATCCTGACCGTTTAACCACCGACGCACCATATTCAGCGCCATCATGGCGCAAACTTCCTGCCGCACCGCCAGACTGTAGCGACTGGCGCTGAAATGCACGCGCAGGGCAAATGTCCCATCCGGCGTCGCCAGCGCGAAATTAAGGTGATCGTTTTCCAGCCCGGATACCGCCAGCGCCAGTCCGGCGTAATGGTTGCTCCGTCGCTCTGTCGTCCAGTGCGCGGTCTGAGCCAGCGTCTCTTCCTGGGAAGGCACCACTTCGCTGGCAAGAATCGGCGCATTCGCACGGGAAAGCTGCAAAGCCAGCAGCCCGCTGGTGAACTGTTCGCTGAGCGTCAGGCTGAGCTGGCGCGTCTGCAAACAACGGGCGATTTGCGCAGGCAGTCCTTCCGTCCCTTCAAAAATCAGGTTCTGCCCTGCCACCCGCTTTACCTCCGGCCATAGCGCCAGCATCGCGTCCCGCTGCGCATCCGGGCCGGTGAGTTTCAGTTCAATAATCGGCATTGAAGAGCGATATCCCATCGTCACGCCCGCCGGTAGCGGCAGCGAATCGAGGCTCTGCGCCAGATCGCTTTCCGAACGTCCAAACGTAGTGAGTCGCAGACAAACCGGAGGTTCAGGAAGCGCAAAACGCGCACGCAGACGCGGCATAATTTCATGCTCGACCATCACCTTAAATTCAGACGGGACGCCAGGGGTAAAGAACATCAGGCAGCGATTTAGCTTCACCGCAAACCCACAGGCGGTGCCAACCGGGTTATTAATAAACTCGGCGCTGGCGGGCAGTTCTGCCTGCTTGCGGTTACTCGGCGCCATAACCCGCCCGCGCTCATGGAAAAAACGCTCCATCTCAGCCAGCCACGCGTCATGAAGCACCAGACCTTCACCTTTCGCCGTGGCGGCGGCCAGCGCGCTTAAATCATCGCTGGTCGGCCCCAGGCCGCCATTCACAATCAGCACATCAGCATGTTCGCTACGTTCGCGTAAAATGGCGACCAGCGCATCCAGATTATCTCCCACCGTATTTCGGCGTGATAACGGCAACCCCTGATTAAAGAAAAAATCGGCCAGCCAGGCGGCATTCGTGTCGACGATTTGCCCGTGCAACACTTCATCCCCGGTGGATAACATCTCCACGTTTAACATCGTGTTCTCCTGCTTCTATGATGAAAACACTATAACGCAAAGCCCGCTGGGGCGGAGTAAGAAACTCAGAGGAAACAAACCGGGAAAGAAGGCGATAGCATACAGGAAACGGCGCGACGGATGCCGCGCCCGAAAATCAGAAGCTGGCGTTAACGCCGACGTACGGGCCATCGGCAATCGCGTTGTCACGGTTGCCGTCTTTACCCGCCAGGTTCAGATAGCGATAGCCCGCTTCAATGCTCAGCGGACGCATAATGGTAAAGCGCGCTCCGGCATTGGCTTCTTCATAGCTGTCGATGCCGCTGGACAGTGAATCTGGAGAGTAGTAATACTCGCCAAACAGACGGAAGCTGTCGCCGATTTTCCACTGTAACCCGCCGCCTACCGCCGCCGCATAGCCTTCATCGCCGTCGTTCGGATTGGTATAAACGCCTTTCCCACCAACCGTTGCCAGCAGCGGCCCAAGCGGAATATTCAGGCCGAGCCCCACGCCGGCAGCGTCGCCGTCGTCGTCGTTATGCATCCAGTTGCCGCTCAACGCCAGTCCGGTGGATTCAGTACCGAAACCTACGCCAACGTTGGTGTAATCTTTACCCGCCTGGCCGCTAATGCTCATCGCATTCGCCGATGCAGAAGCGAACAACAGTCCGGCAACGCCTAATAAAATGCTTTTTTTCATTTTTACCCTTTCCAGCAAAGAAATAAACAAAAGACCCCAAAACCGCAGGATTGTACTGCCAGGCGCAACAGAATCAATGAGCTAAAAAAGCGATCTAATAACATATTGTAACTAAACACTACCTTTCAGGTTTATTAAACGTTACAAGAAGAGGCGTTTAGCGCAGCAGTCATTGCCCGAGATCAATATTTCATTCACAAATATTTTCTACATTAGTTTCCGAAATTAAACGGAAATTAAACATTTTTTCTAACGATCGTCGGGAGATAAAGATGAGCAAAAAAGGACTCACCACCGCAGCAGGCGTGCCTGTCGCCCATAATAACAACGTTGCAACCGCTGGCCCACGCGGCCCCATGCTGCTACAGGACATCTGGTTCCTGGAAAAACTGGCCCACTTCGATCGTGAAGTGATCCCTGAGCGCCGTATGCATGCCAAAGGCTCAGGCGCGTACGGCACCTTCACCGTCACGCACGATATTTCACGTTACACTCGCGCAAAAATCTTTTCGGAGCCCGGTAAAAAAACGGATCTGTTCCTGCGTTTTTCCACCGTGGCGGGAGAGCGCGGCGCGGCGGATGCCGAGCGCGATATTCGCGGGTTTGCGATCAAGTTTTACACTGAAGAGGGCAACTGGGATCTGGTGGGTAACAACACGCCCGTTTTCTATCTGCGCGATCCGCTGAAATTCCCGGATCTGAACCATGTCGTGAAGCGCGACCCACGCACCAACCTGCGCAATCCGACCTACAAATGGGACTTTTTCTCCCATCTGCCGGAATCGCTGCACCAGTTGACTATCGACTTTAGCGACCGGGGTTTGCCTTTCTCTTACCGTACGATGCACGGTTTCGGTAGCCACACATTCAGCTTTATCAACAGCGACAACGAACGTTTCTGGGTGAAATTCCACCTGAAATCGCAGCAGGGCATCGCCAACCTGATGGATGACGAAGCGAAACGCCTGGTGGCGGACGATCGCGAAAGCTCTCAGCGCGACCTGTACAACGCCATCGAACAGGGCAACTTCCCCCGCTGGAAATTCTACGTGCAGATCATGCCGGAAGCCGAAGCCTCACAGGTGCCGTACAACCCGTTTGATCTGACCAAAGTATGGCCACACGGCGATTACCCGCTGATTGAAGTCGGCGTGCTGGAACTGAACCGCAACCCGGAAAACTATTTCTCCGAAGTGGAACAGGTGGCGATGAACCCGGCGAACGTCGTGCCGGGGATTAGCTTCTCCCCTGACCGTATGTTGCAGGGGCGTCTCTTCTCCTATGGCGATGCGCACCGCTATCGTCTGGGCGTTAACCATCAGCAGATCCCGGTCAACGCCCCGCGCTGCCCGTTCCATAACTACCATCGTGACGGCGCGATGCGGGTGGACGGCAACAGCGGCAACGGCCCAACCTATGAGCCAAACAGCTTTGGCGTCTTCCAGGAACAGCCTGATTTCAGCGAACCGCCGCTCTCTGTCGAAGGCGCTGCCGCGCACTGGGATCATCGGGAAGATACGGACTACTTCAGCCAGCCGCGTAAGCTGTATGAGTTGCTGAGTGATGAAGAACATCAGCGTATGTTCGCGCGCATCGCCGGCGACATGAAAGATGTGCCGGAATTTATTCAGCAGCGTCAGATTGGCTTGTTTAGCGAAGTTCATCCTGACTATGGCGCGGGCGTCGCCGCTGCCCTGCGGGCGTTAAAAGAAGCGAAATAACCGTTTCCACGGGAGCTGCGGCTCCCGTGTTGCTTACATTACGGACGGTTAGCGCGCACCCACTCCTGCAATGCCCGGCGCGAAACTTTGATCCCGCCGTTTTTCAGCGCTGATGGCAACGTCAACCAGCATACCGGCTGCTGAAAACGCGCCAGCTTGTCTTTCACCCATTCCGCGAGATCGACATCTCCGGCCTGCGCGTCATATTCCACCACCGCCACCGGACGATGGCCGAACTCCCTGTCCTCTACCGGCACCACGAACGCCTGTAGAACATGTGGATGCGCCGAGATAACGCGTTCCACCTCTTCCGGCTGAATGCCTTCTCCGCCGCTAAAGAACAGATTATCCAGCCGACCGGCAATCGTCAGCTTACCGTCGTTCAGTTCGCCGCGATCGCGGGTGGCGAACCAGCCTTCGCCGTTCACCAGCGGGATCAGCTTACCGTCGCGCCAGTAGCCTTCCGCCATGCTGGCGGCGCGCAGCCAGACTTCGCCATTCACGATTCGGACTTCCCGCCCCGGTAACGCCGCGCCGACATCGCCCAGGCCGTCGGCCTCTTTCGCGCACACCGTCGAGGCAAATTCCGTCAGGCCATAACCGCACCAGCAGCGAATACCCTGCGCGCGAGCCTGCTCCGTCAGTTCAACCGGGATAGCTGCGCCGCCCAGCAGTACCGCTTTCAACGTTACCGATGCCGGATTCTCCAGCAGCCGCCACAGCTGAGTGGGAACCAGGGACGCATGCGTACACCCTTGCAGCATTGCTTCCAGCGGCTGCTTCTCACGCACGGTCATTCGGGCGCCCGCAAACAACCAGCGCCACATAATGCCCTGGCCGGAAACATGAAACAGCGGCAGCGATAACAGCCAGTCATCCCCATCGGCAAACGGCATCAGGGACAGCACCCCTTCCGCGCTGGCCAGATGCGCCTGGCAGGTATGCACTGCGGCTTTGGGTAATCCGGTTGAGCCAGAGGTCAGCGTCATTGAACTCAGCCGCGTTGGCTGCCAGTCTGCGGCGTGTTCGCCTGACTCTTGCTGCATTTGCAGCGGTTGCAACGCCGGGAAGGTGTTCTCCCCCTCCAGCAGCAAAGCAAACCGGAGCGTTAAGTCCGGCAGCAGCGCGTCGAGCAGCGGTTGCGGAAGCTGCGGGTTAACCGGCAGGACTCTTGCCCCGCATTGCAGTAAAGCCAGCCAGGCCAGCAGCGTTTGCGGGTGATTCCAGGCGCGCAGCATCACGCCGCAGCCTTCAGAGACACCCTGAGCGGCAAAACCGCTCGCCAGCGCGTCAATACGGGTACAGAGTGTGCGCCAGCTTAGCACTTCATCATTAAGGCGTAAGGCAGGCGCATCTCCCCGCACCTGCCGCCAGTGACGCCACGGCCAGTCATTAAAAGATGACGGCTGGAGGCCCGATACGCTTGCGCTATCGGGCATTTCCCGGAGGCTCATAGCAGCCGTTCCAGCGCATCGTCGCTAACACACGGCAAAGCGCTGCCCGGCCAGCGGCGCACCTGCTGGGTTTGCATCAGGCTTAGCGTATCCAGACCCGGAATGGTCTGCGGCGTCAGCCACGCGGCAATACGCGCCAGCTGCGTTAAACCGAGGCTCGACTCGATGGAAGAGCTGATCACCGCCGTCAGTCCCAGCGTATGCGCGGCCTGTACCTGCTCGCGAACCTTTTCCAGGCTTCCGGTGAGCGTCGGTTTGATGACCACCGCGCTGACGCCCGCTTCCGCCGCAAAGACAAAATCGTCTTCACGCAGACTTTCATCCCAGGCAATCGCAATCCCGGTTTCACGCGCAAAAGCGCGGGAGTCGTCGCGGGTTTTACACGGTTCTTCGAGGAAGGCGATGCGGGCACGGTAGTCCGGGTTGACGTATTTCGCGAACTGCTGCGCTTTCAGCGGCGTCCAGGCGCGATTGGCATCCAGACGCAGATGCAGATCGGGAACCGCCTCCAGCAGCAGGTTGACCACCATTCCGTCGCGTACCGCTTCGTACAGACCGACTTTGATCTTGGCGACTTTCTCGCCAGGCATATCAGCCAGTTGCAGAACCAGATCGTCTGGATCGCCCGTACATAGCGGCGCGGCGCGGTAATCCGCCGCCTCTGGCAACGTCCCCGCCGCCTCCGCCAGCGCGCAGCTAACGCCAAACGCCACGGAGGGCACTTCAGGCAACGTTGACTGGCCTTGCAGCCAGCCGTTAACCCAGTCCAGCAGCGCGGCCTGCGCCTCCTCCAGGGTTTCCTGGCTGAAACCCGGAAGCGGGGAGATCTCCCCCCACCCTTCGCGCTCGCCGTCGCACAGACGGACATACAGCCCGTCGCGAGTTTTTAACCGCCTGTCGCGCAGAACCACCCCCGCGTCCATGGGGATCTGCCAGCGGTACACCTGCGCGCTACGCATTACGGATTCCGTTTAAATTTGCTGAAATCAGGCTGACGTTTCTGGTTGAAAGCGTTACGGCCTTCCTGACCTTCTTCCGTCATGTAGAACAGCATCGTGGCGTTGCCCGCCAGCTCCTGTAGACCCGCCTGACCGTCGCAGTCGGCGTTCAGCGCCGCTTTCAGGCAGCGCAGCGCCATCGGGCTGTTCTGCAACATTTCGCGGCACCAGCGCACGGTCTCTTTTTCGAGGGAGTCCAGCGGTACGACGGTGTTGACCAGCCCCATATCCAACGCCTGTTTAGCGTCGTACTGACGGCACAGGAACCAGATTTCACGCGCTTTTTTCTGCCCGACGATACGCGCCATATAGGAAGCGCCCCAGCCGCCGTCGAAGGAGCCGACTTTCGGGCCCGTCTGGCCGAAGATGGCGTTTTCCGCCGCGATGGTCAGGTCACACATCATGTGCAGTACGTGACCGCCGCCGATAGAGTACCCTGCGACCATCGCCACGACCGGTTTCGGGCAGGTACGGATCTGGCGCTGGAAATCCAGTACGTTCAGGTGATGCACGCCGGAATCATCCTGGTATCCGCCGTAGTCGCCGCGTACCTTCTGGTCGCCGCCCGCACAGAAGGCTTTCTCGCCTTCGCCGGTCAGAATGATGACGCCCACGTTGTCGTCATACCGGGCATCCGCCAGCGCCTGGATCATCTCTTTGACGGTCAAAGGACGGAATGCGTTGCGCACCTGTGGACGGTTAATGGTGATTTTTGCAATACCATCGGTGGATTTTTCATAACGAATGTCCGTGTAACCTTCGGAGCAGTCGTGCCATTCAACCGGTGCGTAAAGCATTGTTTCATCAGGATAGATCATAGTGTGTCCTTTAGTCAGAGACGCAGAATCTGAGCCAGACTGTCCACCACGCCTGCGGGGTTTTCCCGATGCGCGTTGTGTCCGGCGTTACGAATCATATGGCAAGGCACAGACAACTCCGCCGCCAGCGCGCGGAATTTGCTGTCGCGTTCACCACATAAATAATAAAACGGAAATGTGCGCGCATTTAGCCACGCACGTAAATCAGGCTGTACGGCAAGCGAGGTTGCCTCCAGCATCGCCGCCAGCGTTTCGCCATTGTTCTGGCTGCGCAGCGCGACTAACGCTTCTCTTTGCGAAGCATCCAGCGAAGCGAAAACCGGCTGCTGATACCAGTCAGTAAACACGTCGCGCAGCGGTTCACGGCGAAAGCGCGCTGCCCAACGACCGTCAGACCGTCGGCGCGCGTCACGCTCAGCCTCGCGTTGCAGTCCCGGGTGGCCGCCTTCAACCACCAGCCCGCAAAGACCCGGCAGAGTCTGGCACGCCGCCATCATCGCCACTCTGCCGCCGAGCGAGTAGCCGACCAGCCAGTATTTAAGTATGTTGTAACTAAATAATGTGTTACGCAATAAGTCGCACACATCAGCAAAGCCGCTGACACGAATATCGGCAGAATCGCCGTGACCAGGCAAGTCGATATACAGGCGCGAAAAGTCGGGAAACTGCTCACCGATCTGCTGCCATTCCCGGCAATCACCGGAAAATCCATGCAGGAAAACCAGCCAGGGAGACCCCGGCTGACCACCGTTCGCCTGCGCGCGCAGGATCATAGATGGCTCACCTGCGCCAGCAGCTGTTGCAGGGTTTGCGCCCCGTCCGTATCGTTCACGACCAGCTCAATCACCGTGGTTGTCGGCGTTCGCCAGGCGCCAGCCAGCGCCGCATCCAGCTCATCCCAGCTTTGCGGGCGGTGATATTTGAGGTTAAACATGGCCGCCGCATGTTCAAAGTGGACGTTTTGCGGCATCAGGTAAAACCGCTCGCGCTCGCTTTGCGGCGTCGGCAGCAGAGAGAAAATTTGCCCGCCGTTGTTATTCACCACAATCAGCACAAACGGCGCGGACACCTGGCGCAATAGCGCCAGCGCATTGAGATCGTAGAGCGCAGACAGATCGCCGACGATAGCCAGCGTCGATTTCGCGCTGGCGCGCTGAACGCCCGCCGCCGTCGAGATCAAACCATCAATACCGCTGGCTCCCCGGTTGCTGTACACCGGGTAGCCCGCCGGTAGCTGCGACAGCGCGTCAATCAGGCGCACCACCAGGCTGTTGCCGACAAACAGTTGCCCTTGTTCCGGCAGATAGTCGCGAATGCGGTGCGCCAGTTGTGCTTCGCCGAACATATCGCGACGCGCGACAACCGCCTGCCACGCCTGCTCTGCCAGGCGCGGGATATCGACGCACCAGGGATGGCGTTTCTCCGCCGGATGCAGCTCCAGCCAGTCGGCGATTTTCGCCACCAGCCTGCGTCCGCGATGATGCGCCGGGTCCAGACGACCTTCGATATTATCAATAATCCAGTACTCTTCCGGCTCGCAGGCGGCCTGCCATTGCAGCAGGCGCTTTCCGGTCAGGCTGCTGCCGAGTTGCACCACAATTTGCGCCTGCTGAAGCTCAGTGACGGCCTTCGCATTGCCCAGCCAGAGATCGGCGCACGGCAGCGGCTGCCCGGTTTGCGACAGCACGTCACCAATCAGCGGCCAGCCCAGCGTCTGCGCCCAAAGCGCGACTTTCTTGCCCTCTTCCGCGCTCATGCGCCCGGCCACCACTACGCCGCGTTTTTGCCGCCAGAAGAACCAGTCGCGCTGTTTGTCGCTTTCCAGCCGACGCGCTTCGCGCAGCCAGGGTTTGTCATCCTGCCACCAGTCGCCAAGGCTCTGCTGCCAGGCAAGCCCCGTGTCGTCCATATCGCCATACAGCGGTTCCGCAAACGGACAGTTGATGTGTACCGCGCCGGCATGCAGCGTCGCCAGGACGTTATCAAGGGTGGAGACCAGCCAGCGCGCGGAAATATCCTGCATCGGGCGCGGCAAAGAGAGCGTTTGAGAAGGATGAGAAGCGAACATCCCGGCCTGACGAATCGCCTGATTCGCGCCGCAGTCAATCAGTTCCGGCGGACGGTCCGCAGTCAATAAAATCAGTTTTTCACCGGTAAGCCCCGCTTCAATCAGCGCCGGATAGAGATTTGCCACCGCCGTACCGGAAGTAACGATAACGGCAACGGGCTGCTTACTGACTTTCGCCAGCCCTAACGCCAGATGACCAAGACCACGCTCATCAAAGTGCGTGTGATGAATAAAGGCTGAATTTTCCGCTGCCGCCAGGGTTAAAGGCGTGGAGCGGGAGCCAGGGGCAATGCAAACATGCCTGACGCCGTGGCGAGTGAGTGCTTCCAGAATGACCGCCGCCCAGCGTCGGTTAAATGCGCTTACTGACATGAGATTGTCCGGTATCAATATTGCGACTCAGTATAAGGATCAGAAAAAATGGATTATTGATATGAGTCGGGAATATACACAAAATCATTCAGCAGACCGCCTGAAGGATGAGGTGTATGTGCGACTCATTAGCTTTCCATCTGTAATAACGTGCGTAGCCCGGCTGCTTTGTTGTCGATCTCTTGCCATTCCTGTTCCGGGTCAGACCCGCGCACAATGCCTGCCCCGGCATACAGACGAACAACGTTCGCCGCAACTTTCGCCGAGCGCAGCGTCACGCAGAATTCGCTTTGCTGTAAAGACAGATAACCCGCCGACCCGGCATACCACTCACGTTCAAACGGTTCATGTTGCTGAATAAACGCGCGCGCCCGTTCACGCGGGATCCCCGCGACGGCTGCCGTGGGCTGTAGCTGTAGCAAACAGAGCGTGTCGTCAGCCTGATTGAGCGCCGTCCAGATACAGCGGCGCAGATGCTGTACTTTGCGTAATCTGAGCACCTGCGGCGGCAAAACATCGAGCGAGTGGGTGCAGCTTTGCAGGCGTTGACAAATATCTTCCACCACCAGCATGTTTTCACGCTGGTTTTTATCATCCTTCATCAACCATTCGCCCAGTTGCCAGGCCTGATGGTCGTCGGGATGATTCGCCACCGTGCCGGCCAGCGCCTCGGTGCGCAATGCCGTTTCGCGTCGCCGCCAAAGGCGTTCCGGCGACGAGCCAAGAAAGGCGCTTCCGGCGGAGAACGCCATAAAAAAATGGTAGCAGTTAAGGTTTAAACGGCGACTGGACGCCATCACGGCGGCGGCATTCACCGGATGGGAAAACTGCAAATCCGTCGCCCGCGCCAGCACCACTTTGTCGAGATCGTCTTCGGCGATAGTCTGCGTGGCAAGCTGAATCAGGCTGGTCCAGCCCGCTTTATCCGGCCAGTGCTGCTCGCCCGTCAGGTGCAGGCGCAGCGCCGGGATCGGCTTTACGCCCCTTAATGAAGAGAGAAACGCGATCGCCCGCCCGGCGTCTTCACGCAGTGAAACCGGGCTGTAGAGATACAGCCGCAGCGTTGCCACTGCGCCAGCGCGTCGCCATTCAAGACGCGGCAGCAGCAAATGCCCCTGCTGCGGTTCAAACGCATTCAATCCCCAGATACGCAAATCGGATTGTGATTCATGCTGGCGGAGAAAGTGTTGCGCCTGTTCGAGAGAAGGGAACGTTTCAACGGCGCCGAGCACCGCGGCTTCTTCATCGCCGTTACGCTGTTGCCAGTAAAATTGCGGCCAGATGGCCTGACTGGCCAACCAGCTTAATGCGTCAAACGCATCATTCAGAGGGAAAGGCACATCAACAATACGCATTCCTGGCACCGCCGGTATCTCCTGCGATAACTGGCGCCGCAGATTTTCCAGCGCAGTAATGATTGAATGCACGCGGACCTCTCCCTGTTAAAAACCTCACATTATACGGGGTACAGCGGAGAAAAAGCAGTACCCCCGTTTAGGGAGGAAATGCGATCCCGGTTACATTACCGCCGCGCCAGCAGTAATCCCAGCACCAGGCCGACCGCCGCGCCTGCGCCAATCCCTTGCCAGGGTTTTTCATGCACGTAATCATCCGCTTTATAAACCGCCTGTTTTGCGCGGTAATAGTAGCTGTCAGACGCATGGCTGACGCGATTTTTTACCTCTTCAAGCGCCCGTTCTGCGCGTGCTTTTAACTCAACATATTTTTGATCGGCAGGATCGCCGGAGGAACGCAGTACCTCTTCCAGCGTTTCGCTCAGGAGTTCCAGGTCGTCATCAATACGTGAACCATAAGAATGAAAAGACATTATATTCTCCCTTTCGATTAACGTTCCCACTAACTATAGACAAAACCGGAACATCACACCTGGCTAACCTCACGCGCCATACCCATGTGCGGGATACCGTCTTCGTCATAAACGTCCGTCACCGGAACAAAACCGAATCGCGCATAGAAGGATTGCAGATGCGCCTGTGCGCCGAGATAAAGCGCCTTCTCCGGCCAGTGTTGCTCGCAGGATGCCAGGGTCTGCGCCATAAGCTGTTGCCCCAGTTTTTCGCCGCGCAGCGCTTCGCTGACGATCACGCGCCCAATCACCACCGGCTCCAGTTCGTCGTCGCTTTTCAGAATCCTCGCATACGCTACCAGCTCATCGTTATGCCAGCCCAGGATATGACGGTTCTCCCCCACCAGGTCATCGCCGTCCACATCCAGATACGGACACTGTTGTTCAACCACAAATACCGCGCAGCGCAATTTCAGTAACGCATAGAGTTGCGGGACGGATAATTCAGAATGATGCAGGTCTTGCCAGTGAATCATGGTGCGCTCCTTTTACGTATTCGCTTTATACTAGCCAGAATATTTTTTAAACGTGTAATGAAATAATGGAATTAATTTTTTTAGGTACTTCTGCCGGCGTTCCTACCCGCACGCGTAATGTCACGGCAATATTACTGAATTTACAGCACCCGACGCAGGCTGGGCTATGGTTATTCGACTGCGGTGAAGGCACCCAGCACCAGATGCTCAACACCGCGTTCAACCCAGGTAAGCTCGATCGCATTTTCATCAGCCATCTGCATGGCGATCACCTTTTCGGTTTGCCCGGTCTGCTGTGCAGCCGTTCGATGGCGGGAAACGCACAGCCGCTGACGATTTACGGCCCCAAAGGCATTCGCGAGTTCACCGAAACCGCATTGCGCCTTAGCGGCTCCTGGACTGATTATCCGCTGGAGATCATTGAAATTACCGCAGGCGAAATTCTGGACGACGGCCTGCGCAAAGTGACCGCCTTTGCGCTTGAGCATCCGCTTGAATGCTATGGCTATCGGATTGAAGAGCATGACAAGCCCGGCGCGCTGGATGCCAGTGCGCTAAAAGCGGCAGGCGTGAAGCCCGGCCCGCTGTTTCAGGATCTGAAAGCGGGTAAAACCGTCACCCTGAACGATGGTCGCGTCATTAACGGCGCCGATTTTCTCGCGCCAGCTACGCCCGGGAAATCGGTGGCGATATTTGGCGACACCGCGCCATGCGCGTCGGCCATCACGCTGGCAAAAGGCGTGGACGTAATGGTGCACGAAGCAACGCTGGATACCTCAATGGAAGAAAAAGCCAACAGCCGTGGACACAGCTCCACCAGGCAGGCCGCGCAGCTGGCGCACAATGCCGAGGTAGGCCAGCTCATCATTACTCACGTCAGCTCGCGTTACGACGACAGAGGCTATCAACGCCTGCTGGCAGAATGTCAGGCGATCTTCCCCGCAACTGCGCTGGCTCACGATTTCGCCGTTTTCACGGTTTAACGCTCCATTTTTCTTCCTCAGTGCCGATAACAGAGAAAAGGCTGGCTTTCATATTGAGGATGCGATGGATAATTTCCAGAAAGATATTGATGACAGGGCTAACTTAACCCTGTCTAACCGCTTTGAACTGCTGTTATTCCGTCTCGGCACATCGCTGCATGAGCAGAAATCGGAGCTATTTGGCATCAACGTATTCAAACTGCGCGAAATTGTGCCAATGCCCACATTTACGCGCCCTGCCGGAATGAAAGCCCCGCTTTTAGGTATGGTCAACATCCGCGATCAGGTGATCCCGGTCATCGACCTGCCCGCCGTGGCCGGGTGTAAACCGGAAAACGGGCTTAACATCCTGCTGATCACCGAATATGCGCGCAGCGTACAGGCATTTGCGGTGGAGTCCGTCGAGAATATTATGCGTCTGGACTGGCAGCAGGTGCATACCGCCGAGAAAGCGGTTAACGGCCGCTATATCACCAGCATTGCCTGTCTGGATGAAGACAAAGAGACCAACAACCTGGCGCTGGTGCTCGACGTAGAGCAAATTCTCTATGATATCGTGCCGTCAAATCACGACTTGCGCGCCACCAATTTGAAGACCAGCAAGTTCAACATCACGCCGGGTGCGGTGGCGATTGTGGCGGAAGATTCTAAAGTTGCCCGCGCCATGCTGGAGAAAGGGCTGAATGCGATGGAGATCCCGCATCAGATGCACGTCACCGGTCAGGATGCCTGGGAGAAAATCCAGCAACTGGCGAAAGAAGCGGAGGCGGAAGGCAAACCAATTAGCGAGAAAATCGCTCTGGTGCTGACCGACCTCGAAATGCCGGAGATGGACGGTTTCACCCTGACGCGTAAGATCAAAACCGACGAGCGTCTGAAGAAAATTCCGGTGGTGATCCACTCTTCCCTTTCCGGCAGCGCCAACGAAGATCATGTGCGTAAAGTCAAAGCGGATGGTTATGTCGCGAAGTTTGAAGTCAACGAACTGTCGTCGGTGATTCAGGAAGTAATGGAACGCGCCGCGCAAAACGTCAGCGGGCCGCTGGTCAGCCGTCAGTTGCTGAGTTAACGTCCTGACGTTCAGGGCATAAAAAAACCCGCCACGGCGGGTTTTTTCGTTTCTGCTTTCGCTTACATCAGCGGCGTAGCTAACTGCACGATGCTAATCAGCGGTTGCGGGTAGATACCCAGCACCAGAACCAGCAGCGCGGAGATCAGAACCACAATACCGCCCGCACTGTACTGCCAGTTAGACGGCGCATCGCGGTTAAGCTGCTGCGGCGCGCTCAGATAGAGGCTTACCGCAACACGCAGGTAGTAGTAGAGACCAATCGCGGAACCAACCACCACTGCGGCAACCAGCCACCACAGGCTGGCCTGCACACCGACCGCCAGGACGTAGAATTTACCGATAAAGCCCAGCGTCATCGGGATACCCGCCAGAGAGAGCATCATCACGGTCATCACCGCCGCGAGGATCGGACGATGCCAGAACAGACCACGGTAGGAGAACAGTGAATCGGCATCCGGGCCACGGAACGGGCTGGACATCAGGCTGACCACGCCGAACGCGCCGAGGCTGCTGAACAGATAACCGGCCAGATAAACGCCAACGGCTTCCATCGACATCTCGCCGCTTTGCAGGGCGATCAACGCCACCAGCAGATAGCCGAGGTGAGAAATAGAGGAGTAACCGAGCAGACGCTTAATGTTGGTCTGGCTCAGCGCCATCAGGTTACCGAAGATGATGGAGGCAAAGGCAATCACGCCCAGCACGATACGTACCGCTTCGCTGTCGCCAACCGGTGCGTACAGGAACAGACGCATCACCACGCCGAAGATAGCGATTTTGCTCGCCGTCGCCAGGAAGGTGGAAACCGGCGCAGGCGCGCCCTGGTATACGTCTGGCGTCCACAGGTGGAACGGCACCAGCGAGAGTTTAAAGCCGAGACCAACAATCATCAGACCGAAGCCCGCCAGCAGCAGCGGTTCATGCAGCATGCCGTCGCCGAGGCTCTTACCGAGCGCGACAAACGACAGGTTGCCAGACTGCGCGTACACCAGCGCCATACCGAACAGCAGGAAGGAAGACGCTGCGGCAGACAGAATAGTGTATTTGATACTGGCTTCCAGCGAGCGTTTCTGACGGAAGGCGTAACCAATCAGGCCAAACAGCGGCAGAGAGATCAGCTCAATACCGAGGAACAGCGCCGCCAGGTGGTTGGCGTTAGCCAGCAGAATACCGCCCAATGCGGCAATCAGCACCAGCAGGTAGAACTCTTCCTGGTTGTCGTTATAGCCTTCAAGCCACGGATAGGCAAAGGTACAGGTGGCAAGACTCGCCAGCAGAACCAGCCCGGTGTAAAGCATGGCGAAACCGTCAACGCGCATCAGCGGGGTGACGTCCATCGCGCCCGCCAGGCCAACAAACCAGAGCGAAACCAGCGCGGCGTTAAGCCCAATGACCGACAGCGTGGCATTGAGGAAGTGATTGCGTCGCCACGCAATGGAGAGCATCACAACCACCACCGTCAAGCCGACGATCAGCAGCGGTAGCAGCGCAATCAGGTGTTGTGGAGTTATTGTCATGGCGATTTACGGCCTTGTAGTAGTAACGGAATTAACAAACCACTGCTGGATGTTGCTCATCGCAGAATGCGAGGTATCCAGAATCGGCTGCGGATAGAAGCCAAGCAGTACCAGAAGCACGACCAGCAACAGGATGATAAACAGCTCTCGCAGCGACATCCCTGGCATGTCCTGGCTGGCAATCTGGCTCTTCGCTTTACCGAAGTAAGCGCGATGCAGCATCGCCAGCGAGTAAACGGAAGCAAACACTAGACCAAAGGTTGAGATCACGGTAATGACCGGAACCACCTGGTAGCTACCGAACAGAATCATAAATTCGCCAACGAAGTTACCGGTGCCCGGCATACCGAGCGTCGCCACCGCGAAGAACATCGACAGCGCAGGCAACCATTTAATTTTGCTCCACAGACCGCCCATCATACGCATATCACGCGTATGCAGACGTTCGTACAGCTGACCACACAGGATGAACAGACCCGCTGCCGACAGACCGTGCGCAATCATCTGGATTACAGCGCCCTGGTACGCCAACTGGCTGCCGGTGTAGATAGCAATCAGTACGAAGCCCATGTGCGAAACGGAAGTGTACGCAATCAGACGTTTAATGTCGTACTGGGTGAAAGCCATCCACGCACCGTAGAAGATGCCAATCACACCCAGCCACATCGCAATCGGCGCAAACTCGGCAGAGGCGTTCGGGAACAGCGGCAGCGAGAAGCGCAGCAGACCGTAAGCCGCCGTTTTCAGCAAAATACCGGCGAGGTCAACGGAACCTGCGGTCGGCGCCTGGGAGTGCGCGTCCGGCAGCCAGCCGTGCAGCGGAACCACCGGCATTTTCACCGCAAACGCGATGAAGAAGCCCAGCATCAGCAGGTATTCCACCCCGTGCGACATCGGCGTTTTCAGCAGGTCTTCGTAGTTGAAGGTCCAGACGCCGGTCGCATTGTGGTGTACAAACACCAGCGCCAGGATGGCAATCAACATCACCAGACCGCTCGCCTGGGTATAGATGAAGAACTTGGTAGCCGCCGTGATACGCGTTTTACCGTCAGAGGCTTTGTGCCCCCACAGCGCGATCAGGAAGTACATCGGCACCAGCATCATTTCCCAGAAGAAGAAGAACAGGAACATGTCGATGGCAAGGAACACGCCGATAACGCCGCCCAGAATCCACATCAGGTTCAGGTGGAAGAAGCCCTGATATTTTTCGATTTCATTCCAGGAGCAGAGTACCGCCAGAACGCCCAGCAGACCGGTCAGCACCACCATCAGCAGCGACAAACCGTCGATAGCCAGATGGATAGAGATGCCGAAGCGCGGGATCCACGGCAGAATGAACTCAGACTGCCACTGCGGAATGCCAGCGGCTTGCGTCAGTGAATAGCCGCCCTGCAACCACAGTTGCAGGCCAAGCGCCAGCGTCAGTCCCATGGTGATCAGCGCAATCCAGCGCGGCACCTTCACGCCGAAGCGTTCGGTCTGCCAGCACAGAAAGCCACCGATAAAGGGAATTAATATTAGCCAGGGTAGTAACATGGCGATCTTTATTCCTTGTTAAAGTCCCATCAGGACCTGATTTTCAACGAATTCTCACAACAGAAAATTCACTTCGGATTGCGGCCTTTTTTGCCCGGTGGCGCTAACGCTTACCGGGCCTACAGATTCCCGTAGGTCGGATAAGCGCCAGCGCCATCCGACATCAACCCACAATCCTCAAACTCAACGCAGTACCATCAACAGCGCCAGCACAACGACCGCACCGATGCTCATGGATGCCACATACCAGCGCAGATATCCGTTCTCGCTGAGCAGCAGGCCTTTACCTGCAAAGCGGGAAAGGATAGCCGGAACGTTCATCAGCGCATTGAGCGGGTCGCGTTTCAGCAGCCAGGCGACGCCGAGGAATGGTTTCACGAACACTTTGTCGTACAGCCAGTCGAAGCCCCAGGCGTTATACCACCAGGTGCCCAGCAGACGGCCCGGCGCACTGTTGGCGACAGAAGTCACCAGAGTACGTTTACCCAGCCACAGCCATGCGGCAATCAGGATGCCGACAATCGCAACCACGCCGGAGGCAATTTCCAGGGTCATCACGCGGCTATGCTCAAGCTCGGTCGTCTGCGGCAGCACACCCTGCAACGGCGGCACAATCAGCGCGCCAACAAAGGTGGACAGTACCATCAGCACAATCAGCGGCAGGTGATGCGTAATCCCCTTCCCTGCATGAGCGTGAATTTGTTCTTTACCGTGGAACACGATGAAAATCATACGGAAGGTGTACAAGGAGGTCATGAACGCACCGACCAGACCTGCAACCATCAGATTGATATGACCATTCGCCATCGCGCCAGCCAGAATCTCATCCTTACTGAAGAAGCCGGCGGTAATCAGCGGCAGAGCTGACAGCGCCGCGCCACCCACCAGGAAGCAGAGATAAACCAGCGGAATAGACTTACGCAGGCCGCCCATCTTGAAGATGTTCTGTTCGTGGTGGCAGGCCAGAATCACCGAGCCGGACGCCAGGAACAGCAGCGCTTTAAAGAAGGCGTGCGTCATCAGGTGGAAAATCGCCGCATCCCACGCCTGGACGCCCAGCGCCAGGAACATGTAGCCAATCTGGCTCATAGTGGAGTAAGCGAGAACACGTTTGATGTCGGTCTGCACCAGCGCGGCGAAACCGGCCAGCACCAGCGTAATCGCCCCAACGATCCCCACCAGATGCAGCACTTCCGGCGTCATCAGGAACAGGCCGTGGGTACGGGCAATCAGGTAAACACCGGCGGTAACCATCGTCGCGGCGTGGATCAGCGCGGAGACAGGCGTCGGGCCCGCCATCGCGTCTGCAAGCCAGGTCTGCAACGGCAGCTGCGCAGATTTACCTACCGCACCGCCCAGCAGCATCAGCGTCGCCCACATCAGCATGTTGTTGCCGTCGGCGAAGTGCGCTGGCGCCAGTTCCACCATTTCGCGGAAGTTCAGGGTGCCCAGTTCGTTGTACAGAATGAACAGCGCAAACGCGAGGAACACGTCGCCCACACGGGTCACAACAAACGCTTTCATTGCCGCAGCGCCATTCTTCGGATCGGTGTAGTAGAAACCGATCAGCAGATAGGAGCACAGACCCACGCCTTCCCAGCCGAGGTACATCAACAGCAGGTTATCGGACAGCACCAGAATAACCATGCTGGCGATAAACAGGTTGGTGTAGGCGAAGAAGCGGGAGTATCCCTCTTCACCGCGCATATACCAGGAGGCGAACATGTGGATCAGGAAACCCACGCCGGTCACTACCGAGAGCATGGTCAGCGACAGGCCGTCCAGCACCAGGTTGAAACCGATGTTGAAATCACCCACCGACATCCACGTCCACAGCGGCTGGCTGAACGCCTGCTTGCCGTTAGCGAAGAAGTCAACGCCGACAAACGCCGTCACCAGCGCCGCCAGGCCAATGGAGCCGACGCCCACAGTCGCGGAGAGGTTTTCCGACCAGCGACCGCGAGAGAACGCCAGTAATACAAAGCCAATCAATGGCAGAATAATGGTTAAGGCAAGCATGTTCATCCACGCATCTCACTTACTGAATCGATGTTCAGGTTCTGGCGACGGCGATGAAGTTGCAGTAACAGCGCCAGGCCAATACTCGCCTCCGCAGCCGCAAGGCTGATGGCGAGAATGTACATCACCTGACCATCCGTCTGGCCCCAGTAGCTCCCGGCGACCACGAAGGCCAGCGCGGAGGCGTTAATCATGATTTCCAGCCCAATCAGCATAAACAGCAGATTGCGGCGGATAACCAGACCGGTTAAGCCCAGCACGAATAAAATCGCCGCGAGGATCAGTCCATGTTGTAAGGGGATCATGCGTGCTCCTCCGTTTTTCTTTTCGCGCTGTCACCAGGACGGTTGCTCAGCACTTCGCCCACACGCTCTTCGCGACCGACGTGGAAGGCGACAACCAGACCGGCCAGCAGCAGCATAGAGGCCAGTTCGACCGCCAGAACGTAAGGCCCAAACAGCGAGATACCGACCGCTTTGGCGCTAATTGGCGTACCGTCGATACCCTGGTCGTTGACGCCCAGAATGGCGTACACGATCACCACCAGCATGATGGCCGACAAAATCGCCGGGCCAATCCACACCTGCGGTTTCAGCCACTGGCGTTCCTGTTCGATTTCCGAACCGCCGAGGTTGAGCATCATGACCACGAACACGAACAGCACCATGATGGCGCCCGCATAAACGATAATTTCCAGCGCACCGGCAAAGTAAGCGCCCAGCGAGAAAAACACCCCGGAAATCGCCAGCAGCGAAATAATCAGATACAGCAGCGCGTGTACCGGATTGGTATGGGTGATGACTCGCAAGGTTGCGAGAATGGCGATCAGGCCACAGATATAAAAAGCGAACTCCATTGCCCCTCTCCTTACGGTAACAGGCTCTTGACGTCGATAGGCTTGGCTTCGTTCTCTGCTTCGCCCTTATCTTTGCCGTCGATTGCCATACCTGCCATCCGGTAGAAGTTATATTCCGGGTATTTGCCCGGACCGGAGATCAGCAGATCCTCTTTCTCATAAACCAGGTCCTGGCGCTTGTACTCACCCATTTCAAAATCGGGGGTGAGCTGAATGGCCGTCGTCGGACAGGCTTCTTCGCACAGGCCGCAGAAAATGCAGCGTGAGAAGTTGATACGGAAAAACTCAGGATACCAGCGACCATCTTTCATCTCTGCTTTTTGCAGCGAGATACAGCCTACCGGGCAGGCTACCGCACACAGGTTACAGGCAACGCAACGCTCCTCGCCGTCCGGGTCGCGCGTCAGCACGATACGGCCACGGTAACGAGGCGGTAGATAGACCGGCTCTTCCGGGTACATCTGCGTTTCGCGTTTCGCGAACGCATGCAGGCCGATCATCCAGATACTGCGTACCTGGGTGCCGAAGCCTACTAACAATTCTTTTAAGGTCATGGTCTTTGTGCCCCTTATTGCGCCTGCCAGAGAATGACAGCCGCCGTTACCAGCAAGTTGATGAGCGTCAACGGCAGGCAGACTTTCCAGCCGAAGGACATTACCTGGTCATAACGAGGACGCGGTAACGACGCACGAATCAAAATGAACATCATCATAAAGAACGCGGTTTTCAGCGCGAACCAGATGAATGGCGGTAAGAACGGGCCATGCCAGCCACCGAAGAACAGCGTCACCATCAGCGCGGAGATAGTAACGATACCGATGTATTCCCCCACGAAGAACAGACCGAATTTCATACCGGAATATTCAATGTGATAACCATCGGCCAGTTCCTGCTCGGCTTCCGGCTGGTCAAACGGATGACGGTGACACACCGCCACGCCCGCGATGGCAAAGGTGACAAAACCAAAGAACTGCGGAATAACGTTCCAGATATCAGCCTGGTTGTTGACGATGTCGGTCATATTAAATGAACCGGCCTGCGCCACCACGCCCATCAGGGAAAGCCCGAGGAACACTTCGTAGCTGAGCGTCTGTGCTGATGCACGCATCGCCCCCAGCAGCGAGTATTTGTTGTTGCTCGACCAACCGGCGAACAGCACCGCATACACCGCCAGGCCCGCCATCATCAGGAAGAACAGAATCCCGATGTTCAGGTCAGCGACAACCCAGGTCGGGCTAACCGGAACGATAGCGAACGCCAGCAGCAGCGAGGTAAAAGCGATCATCGGCGCCAGGGTAAAGATGACGCGATCCGAGAATTTCGGGATCCAGTCCTCTTTAAAGAACATTTTGATCATGTCCGCGACCAGCTGGAGCGAACCGCCCCAGCCAACGCGGTTTGGCCCATAACGGTTCTGGAACAGACCCAGCAGACGACGTTCGCCAAAGCTCATGAATGCCCCGCAGGTGACCACCACCAGCAGGATCACCACCGCTTTGAGAATGCTCAGCAGGATCTCGATCAGATCCGGTGTAATCCAACTCATTGTTGCGCCTCCTGCAGATTCTCAAGACGACCGCCCGCCAGAACCGGCGCGATGCCAGGCATACCCATCGGCAATCCGACCTGCCCTGCCGTTAAGCCTTCAGCGATTTCAACCGGCAGCGTTACCGTATTGCCGTCGTAGCTGAAGGAAACGCGCGTTCCCGCATTCACGCCCAACTTCGCGGCATCAGCCGGGTTGAGTTTGATGTACGGTTGCGGCATACGGCTCTGGAAGACCGGAGAGCGCTGCGACATTTCGTCACTGCCAAACAGGTGATAGTACGGCGCGATACGCCACTGACCATCCTGCGCCTGGAAGCTGGCCGGTACGGTAGTGAAGTAATCAAGACCGTTTTCAGATGCTTCAATCAAACGCACGCCCGGATCGCCATGACGCAGTTTGCCGCCCACTTCATCCTGGAACTTGTTCCACGCCTGTGGGGAGTTCCAGCCTGGCGCCCAGGCAAACGGAATCTGCGAACGCGGCGCGCCCGGCTGGTTGTTCCCTTCCATTGAGAAGGCGAACATGGTGTCTTTATCCTGCGGCTGACGCGGCTCGTGAACGCTGATATTAGCGCGCATCGCGGTACGACCGCTGTAACGGTGCGGCTCACGCGCCAGTTTCTGCCCGCGAATGCGGAAGGTCGCGTCCGGCGCGGCATCTTTAATGCCCGCCAGTTGCGGCATTGCGGCGATCGCGGCGTCAATAACGTGGTCCAGTTGCGTCCAGTCCACCTCGCGGTTCTGCACGGTGCTGTGCAGCGAGTGCAGCCAGCGCCAGCTTTCCAGCATCACGGTGTTGCTGTCGTAATAGGCCGGGTCATAAACCTGGAAGAAACGCTGCGCGCGGCCTTCGTTGTTGATGACCGTACCGTCGCTTTCCGCAAAACTTGCGGCGGAGAGCACCAGATGCGCATTCTCCATAATCGCCGTGCGTTGATGGTCAACCACCATCACCAGCGGCGCTTTTGCCAGCGCGGCATTTACGCGAACGGCGCTTGCATGACGGTGCAGATCGTTTTCCAGCACCACGACAGCGTCGGCACGACCGGTTTCCAGTTCGGTCAACGCGTCATCCAGCGAACCGCCGCCCATCATGCCCAGCCCCATGCTGTTGACCGAGCGGGCAATCATGGTGATGCCGACATCCGAACCACGGCCTTTCAGCGCTTTCGCCACGTTGGCGGCCGCCTGAATCACTTCCGCGCTACCGGCGTTGGTGCCGGAGATAATCAGTGGTTTCTTCGCACCTGCCAGCGCCTGAACGATGACGTCGATTTTGTTCTGCAAATCGCTGCTGATGCCGTCGACCACCGGTGCGCTGTCGTCCAGCGCATGAGCGATGGCAAAGCCTAAACGCGCCTGATCTTCCACCGGCGCACGGTAAGTCCATGCCGCGATGTCGTCCAGACGGGTGTTGTCAACGTTGGTCACAAACAGCGGATGCTTAGCGCGCTGGCCGATATTGAGGATGGCCGCAATCTGCCAGTCGGCCACTTTCTGGGCCGCCGCCATTTCACGTGCTTTGCCTTTCACCGCCTGACGAACCGCCAGCGCAACGCGCGCGCCGGTCTGGGTAATATCTTCGCCCAGCACCAGTACCGCATCGTAAGATTCGATGTCACGCAGCGCCGGAGTATGAATGCCGCCTTCGCGCAGCACTTTCAGCGCCAGTTGCAGACGTTCCTGCTCGCCCTGAGCGATACCGGTATAGAAGTTATCCGCGCCCACCAGTTCACGCAGCGCGAAGTTGCTCTCAACGCTGGCGCGCGGAGAACCGATGCCGATCACTTTCTTCGACTGACGCAGAATATCCGCCGCGCCCTGCATCGCCTGTTCGGCGTTGAGGGTGATCAGGTCATCGCCACGACGCTGAATCGGCTGACGAGGCCTGTCTTTCAGGTTCACATAACCATAACCGAAACGACCACGGTCGCAGAGGAAGTAGTGGTTAACGGTCCCGTTGTAACGGTTCTCGATACGACGCAGTTCGCCGTAGCGCTCGCCCGGGCTGGTGTTACAACCGATGGAGCACTGCTGGCAGATGCTTGGCGCAAACTGCATGTCCCACTTACGGTTATAGCGCTCGGAGTGCGTTTTGTCGGTGAATACGCCGGTCGGGCAGATTTCCACCAGGTTGCCGGAGAATTCGCTTTCAAGCGTACCGTCTTCAGGACGACCGAAGTAGACATTGTCATGCGCGCCATATACGCCCAGATCCGCGCCGTCTGCGTAGTCTTTGTAGTAACGCACACAGCGGTAGCAGGCGATGCAGCGGTTCATTTCGTGAGAGATGAACGGCCCCAAATCCTGGTTGCGGTGAGTACGCTTAGTGAAACGGTAACGACGGAAGTTGTGGCCCGTCATCACGGTCATATCCTGAAGGTGGCAGTTACCGCCCTCTTCACAGACCGGACAATCGTGCGGGTGGTTGGTCATTAACCATTCCACCACGCTTTCGCGGAACTGTTTCGCTTCTTCGTCATCAATAGAAATAAAGGTGCCGTCGGTGGCAGGCGTCATACAAGACATCACCAGGCGACCACGCGTATCTTCCGCGTTTTGATATTGCTTCACCGCACACTGGCGGCAAGCACCGACGCTACCCAGCGCCGGGTGCCAGCAAAAGTACGGAATATCAAGGCCGAGGGACAGACATGCCTGTAGCAGGTTGTCTGCGCCGTTGACCTCATATTCTTTGCCGTCTACATGAATCGTAGCCATAGTCAGCATGCTTCCAGTTGGCTTAGTCAGGGACTAAGCGTTAATCGAATGACTTATCGCGATGCAGGGGTAAGCCCGCAATTACCAGCGCTCTTTCAGCAGGTTCGGCTGTATACCACCAATCACATGGGTATTGCTGAACGGCTGCTTGATGCCAGCTTCGAATTCTTCGCGGAAATATTTAATGGCGCTCTGCAACGGTTCGACCGCGCCTGGCGCATGCGCACAGAAGGTTTTACCCGGCCCGAGGAAACGACACAGTTGCTCAAGTGTCTCGATATCCCCTGGCTGGCCTTCGCCACGTTCCAGCGCACGCAGAATTTTTACACTCCACGGCAGGCCGTCGCGGCACGGCGTACACCAGCCGCACGATTCGCGCGCAAAAAACTCTTCCAGGTTACGCACCAGCGACACCATGCCGATTTCGTGGTCAACGGCCATCGCCAGCGCCGTACCCAGACGGCTGCCCGCTTTACCGATGCTTTCAAATTCCATCGGCAGGTCGAGGTGCGCTTCGGTCAGGAAGTCGGTTCCCGCGCCGCCTGGCTGCCAGGCTTTGAATTTCAGGCCATCGCGCATGCCACCGGCGTAATCTTCGAGGATCTCACGCGCGGTAGTGCCGAACGGCAGTTCCCACAGTCCCGGATTTTTCACGCGACCGGAGAAGCCCATCAGCTTGGTGCCCGCATCTTTGCTCTTCGAAATGTTCTGATACCACTCCACGCCGTTCGCGAGGATCGCCGGGACGTTACACAGCGTTTCCACGTTGTTGACGCAGGTCGGCTTGCCCCATACGCCGGAGCTTGCCGGGAACGGCGGCTTAGAGCGCGGGTTGGCGCGACGACCTTCGAGGGAGTTAATCAGCGCGGTTTCTTCACCGCAGATGTAACGCCCTGCCCCGGTGTGAACAAACAGTTCGAAGTCGAAACCGGTGCCCATGATGTTTTTGCCGAGCAGACCGGCTTCGGTCGCTTCCGCGATTGCGCGGCGCAGATGCACAGCCGCTTCGATGTATTCGCCACGCAGGAAGATGTAGCCACGGTACGCTTTCAGGGCAAAGGCGGAGATCAACATACCTTCCACCAGCAGGTGCGGCAGTTGCTCCATCAGCAGACGGTCTTTATAGGTGCCCGGCTCCATTTCATCGGCGTTACACAGCAGGTAACGGATGTTCATGGATTCATCTTTCGGCATCAGGCTCCACTTCAGACCGGTAGAGAAGCCCGCGCCGCCGCGCCCTTTCAGGCCAGCGTCTTTCACCTGATTGACGATCTCGTCAGGAGACAGCCCGGTCAGCGCTTTACGCGCGCCTTCGTAGCCGTTTTTACTACGGTATTCGTCCAGCCATACCGGCTGCTTGTCATCGCGCAGACGCCAGGTCAGCGGATGCGTTTCGGGAGTACGGATAACGTTTTTCATTTATACCGCTCCAGTAGTTCGGGAATGGCTTCAGGGGTCAGATGGCTGTGAGTATCCTCATCAATCATCATGTTCGGCCCTTTGTCGCAGTTCCCCAGGCAACAGGTCGGCAGCAGCGTAAAGCGACCGTCAAAGGTCGTCTGCCCCGGCTTGATATTGAGTTTTTTCTCCAGCGCGGCCTGGATCCCCTGATAACCGGTGATATGGCACACCACGCTGTCACAGTAACGGATCACATGGCGACCGACCGGCTGGCGGAAGATCTGGCTGTAGAATGTGGCGACGCCTTCGACATCGCTCGCCGGAATACCCAGCACGTCGGCGATCGCGTAGATCGCGCCATCCGGCACCCAGCCACGCTGCTTCTGTACGATTTTCAGCGCTTCAATGGACGCCGCACGCGGGTCTTCGTAGTGGTGCTTCTCGTGCTCAATGGCTTCACGCTCTGCCGCACTCAGCTCAAAAGCCTCGGTTTGTGGTTGTTGATTCTCGTGCATAATTAGCGGTCCACATCTGACATAACAAAATCGATACTACCTAAATGAACGATCAGGTCAGACACCAGGCTGCCGCGTACCGCCACCGGAATCTGCTGCAAATGCGCATAGCTCGGGGTACGGATACGAGTACGGTAACTCATGGTGCTGCCATCGCTGGTCAGGTAGTAACTGTTAATACCCTTGGTCGCCTCTACCATCTGGAAGGATTCATTCGCAGGCATGACCGGGCCCCACGACACTTGCAGGAAGTGGGTGATCAGGGTTTCGATATGTTGCAGCGTGCGCTCTTTCGGCGGCGGCGTCGTCAGCGGGTGATCCGCTTTGAACGGGCCTTCCGGCATGTTATTGAGGCACTGCTCAAGGATGCGCAAACTCTGACGCAGCTCTTCGACTTTCAGCATCACGCGGGTATAGCAGTCGGACACGCCGCCGCCAACCGGGATTTCAAAGTCAAAGTTCTCGTAGCCAGAGTACGGACGTGATTTACGCACGTCGAAATCAATACCGGTTGCACGCAGCGCGGCGCCTGTACAGCCCCAGTCCAGCGCTTCTTTCTTGCCGTAAGCGGCAACGCCCTGGGAACGCCCTTTCAGGATGGTGTTGCGCAGCGCCGCTTTCTCGTAGGAGTCCAGACGCTTCGGCATCCAGTCCAGGAAATCGCGCAGCAGGCGATCCCAGCCGCGCGGCAGGTCGTGCGCGACGCCGCCGATACGGAACCAGGCCGGGTGCATACGGAAACCGGTGATCGCTTCCACTACATCATAAATTTTCTGACGGTCGGTAAAGGCGAAGAAGACCGGGGTCATCGCGCCGACGTCCTGAATAAACGTCGAGATGTACAGCAGGTGGCTGTTAATGCGGAACAGTTCGGAGAGCATAACGCGAATCACGTTTACGCGATCCGGTACGGTAATACCCGCCAGTTTTTCTACCGCCAGTACGTACGGCATTTCGTTGACGCAGCCGCCGAGGTATTCGATACGGTCGGTATACGGAATGTAACTGTGCCAGGACTGGCGTTCGCCCATTTTCTCAGCGCCACGGTGGTGGTAGCCGATGTCAGGCACGCAGTCGACAATTTCTTCGCCGTCAAGCTGAAGTACGATACGGAATGCGCCGTGTGAGGACGGGTGGTTCGGACCGAGGTTGAGGAACATAAAGTCCTCGTTTTCGGTGCCGCGTTGCATCCCCCAGTCTTCCGGTTTGAAGGTCAGCGCTTCCATCTCCAGATCCTGCTTGGCTTTGGTCAGCTCAAACGGATCGAATTCGGTAGCGCGCGCCGGGTAGTCTTTACGCAGCGGATGCCCTTCCCAGGTCGGCGGCATCAGCAGACGCGTCAGGTGCGGGTGGCCGTCAAACGTGATGCCAAACATCTCCCAGGTTTCACGCTCGTACCAGTTGGCGTTCGGGAAGAGTTTGGTAAACGTCGGCACATGCAGGTCGTTTTCAGACAATGCCACCTTGAGCATGATGTCGCGATTGCGGTCTATTGAGATCAGGTGGTAGAAAACGGAAAAATCCGCAGCGGGTAACCCGTCGCGGTGCGTGCGCAGACGCTCGTCCATGCCGTGTAAGTCAAACAGCATGACGTAAGGTTTCGGCAGTTTCTTTAAGAAATCGCCAACTTCCAGTAATTGTTCACGCTTGACCCAAACAACGGGTACCCCGGTGCGGGTCGCCTGAACGGTAAAGGCATCCGGCCCAAAACGGTTGCGCAGTTCGCCAATGACCGGGTCATCCAGATGATCCCGGGTTTGCCATACAGCGTCTTGCGCGGTTAAGTCGGTCATATTGTTCACCATTGCAAATGGTCCGTGGTAGTCGGCAGTACTTCGCGTTATTTATGTAGTGATAAGCGAAGTGAAGTCTGCTGCCGACAGGCGCAAATTAAATCTCGTCTGGTGTACGTAGATTCGTTACTGCAATGCGTTCGCCGCGTTTACGTTCGCGCTCTGACTGCATATTGGCGCGATAAACGCCCTGATCGCCAACCACCCAGGAGAGCGGACGACGTTCTTTGCCAATAGATTCCTGCAACAGCATCAGCGCCTGCATGTACGCTTCAGGGCGCGGCGGGCAGCCCGGGATATACACATCTACCGGGATAAATTTATCAACGCCCTGCACAACCGAATAAATATCGTACATACCGCCAGAGTTAGCGCATGCCCCCATGGAAATCACCCACTTCGGCTCCAGCATCTGGTCATACAAACGCTGAATAACAGGCGCCATCTTGGTAAAGCATGTTCCCGCTACCACCATCAGGTCGGCCTGACGCGGCGAAGCACGCAGTACTTCCGCGCCGAAGCGCGCCACGTCATGCACGGCGGTAAAAGAGGTCACCATCTCGACATAGCAGCAGGAAAGGCCGAAGTTATACGGCCAAATTGAATTCTTACGACCCCAGTTAACCATGTCATGCAGCGCGTGTTCGAGCTTGCCCATATACACGCTTTTGTTGATTTCTTGCTCCAGGGGGTCGGTTACGATCTCCTGTTTTTGCAGGGGGTAACGGTCATTCTCACCGTTGGGATCTATGCGGGTGAGCGTATAATCCATCTTAATGCCTCGCGGTTAGCGTTGACGATTAGCGATACTGTTCGTTTCCGGGTTCATACGCTCGCGGCGTGAACGCGCGGGCGTCCAGTCCAGCGCGCCAATACGCACCAGATAAACCAGACCAGCCAGTAACACAAAAATAAAAATTGCAGCTTCCACAAAGCCTACCCAACCGCTTTCACGGATAGAGGTCGACCATGCGAACAGATACAGCGCTTCAACGTCGAAGATAACGAAGAACATGGCTACCAGGTAAAACTTGGCAGACAGGCGTAAGCGGGCGGAGCCGACCGAGTCGATACCTGATTCAAACGGGGTGTTTTTCGACCTCGCGCGCGCGCGACCGCCTAAAAACCAACCGCCGACGAGCATCAGGCAGCACAGGCCAATGGCAATAATAAGAAAGATAGCGAATGCCCAGTGATGAGCGATGATTTCAGTGGATGTTGACATACTCATTGCTTACTCATCAAAAGTAGCGCCAAATTCTCTGCTCTTTTCGGCAGATGAACGCCACATCGATTCATGGGGAGGAATAAAAAAAACCTTACAATCACTGTAGAAAATGATTAAACAGCTAATTGATGTGGTTTTTTACTCCTTTCTATAACCTTTTGTCAACTTTAACAAAAGTTCCTTCACATTAATTTACATCGACACAACACCATTAACATTTAATGCCATTTTGACTGATTTCGATCGCATCACCAGCCCGAATTTAATGTTGTTGAATCGTGTCCGTTGTGAAGTAAATGAGATAATACACTCCTATTTTGACAGGATTTTACGCAGATGCCTCCCCCTAAATGGGAGTATTTTCTTGATCTGTGACACGCTTTTGTTAATCCGCCATAAAAAACAGCAACAATTTCTCTAGTTTTTTAACATGGAAACAAAACCAGACCGTCAGTGCCTATTTTTCATCCAAATTAACAGGTTAATGACTACTTACTGATTTTTTAGGCTTTTTCCCGCATTTACGTTCGAAACGCCGGTAAATTGTATAAAAAAAGAACCGCTGGATGTTTTTTCAGCATCAGCGGCCCTTTTTTACACTTACATTTTATAACGTTTTTTTTGTGACTGGCTACTCAAAGTCACCTTCAACCATCAGCGAATCGTCTCCTCCTTCGGGAGTAAACTGACTGTATTGCCAGGGGTTTTGGTAACTGTCCATCGCCTGATAGATAACCTGCGCCAGTTCGTTCTGGCCTGATGGATCGCGACACAGTAAGTATTCCGTGTCTGGCAACGGCGGTAATCCATCCGCAGCGCCGAGCACGCGTAAATCCGGGCTCATCATCTCAACCGGTCGCGCGGTGATCCCCAGTCCGGCTTTTACGGCCGCGCGTACCGCCGCTAACGTTGAGGCCACATAGGCAAGGCGCCAGGGAATATTCGCCGCATTCAACGTCGCTAATACGATATCGCGGAACGGGCTGGGATCGTCTAACAACACCAGCGGGATCGGTTCTCCCTTCTGTAGCACATATTCCGCCGCGCAGTACCAGTGTGTCGGCGATGTGCGCAGGTTCAGGAACTCGAAAGATCCCGGACGGTGCGTAGTGACAATCAAATCCACTTCCTGCGATTTCAGCATATCCACCATAAAGGCGTTACGTTTCACCCTCACATCCAGAGCAAGCTTCGGGTAAACCGAACTGATCCGATTGAGCAGGAAAGGCAATATCGTATCGGCGGATTCATCAGAAGCGCCAATTGTTAATACGCCCTGAAGATTGCTAAACATCAATGATGAGCACGCCTCATCATTAAAGCGCAGGATTTTTCTGGCGTAACCCAGAAGCTGAATACCGTGTTCAGTCAACAGCTTGTTACGACCATGACGGGCGAACAACTCCTTGCCCACAAGCTGCTCAAGACGCTGCATTTGCTGACTCACCGCAGACTGAGTACGACACACCGCCGCCGCCGCAGCGGCGAACGTGTTCAGATCGGCAACAGCAACAAACGTTCTCAGCAGATCGAGGTCGAGGTTAATTATCGGACGATTTGCATTTATCATAATTTTTCACTTACTGGCGGGTCATACCATGCTGACCTGGTTAATGCTGTGTGTTCATAAACAAACAATTCCATTTGTAATGTGCTTCCCTCGCCGTTTCACTTGCGTAACCAAGTGAAAGTAAAAATGTATTTGGTGCTGCTAACAACCTCTTCTCCTTTCTTTTCGAATAATCCCAGAGGTCATTACCAGGGATATATCGAGGAGAAGACGCATACCTTTTTAGGTAACAACGGAATTCTGCTAAGGATAAACGTGTAATTTTGTAAATGTAAAAGAAGTTAACGGACATTTACCGACACAAAAAAAGCCTACTGAGCAACAAGTTAGTTATAGATGCTCGTCATAAAAATTAGCAGACAACGCAGACTGCGCACCATTTCCTGGGGCTTATCTTAACCCAAAACCACTATATTTATAAGCCTTAATACGAATAATCTGAAGCGTGATTATGTTATCTTAACTAAGAAAATTATGTATTATTAATCTCACCAGCAGGTGCTTTTTAAATATTAAATAATAATTAATTAAGATCGCCACTACTCATTAATTCTACTTAACAATAGATTTACACCCTAACGTTTACAGATCATGGCGATAACAGTAGTTTCGTAAAAGCATTCAGTATTTTCCTGATAATTGAGTTATGCTGACGCCGCTAACACTTTCCTCCCTGAGTTTAGACTATTTTTTAACAAAACATACAACCACACAAAAGCCTGATACTAAAAATAAAAAACCAATAAAATAAATAAAAGCAGTAATAAAAACTACAATAATGGCATTAAAGCAGGACTTAACAGCACAATCCCACACTAAGCCTGAGCAAAATCTTCTACTGCTGACCCTTCAAAACTCACCGCTGTGGGAGTACATTGTTCCGTGCTGACTTCCACGGCAGGGAGTGGCGATAACAGCTAAAAAGGTCAAGATTCATGTCCCCCATTGAAAAATCCAGCAAACTAGAAAATGTCTGTTATGACATCCGCGGCCCTGTTCTGAAAGAAGCGAAACGCCTGGAAGAAGAAGGCAATAAAGTTCTGAAACTGAACATCGGCAACCCCGCCCCTTTTGGTTTTGAAGCGCCTGATGAGATCCTGGTCGATGTCATCCGCAATTTACCAACGGCGCAGGGGTATTGCGATTCAAAGGGTCTGTATTCCGCACGCAAAGCGATCATGCAGCATTACCAGGCGCGCGGCATGCGCGACGTCACCGTAGAAGATATCTATATTGGTAACGGCGTATCCGAATTGATCGTGCAGGCAATGCAGGCGTTGCTGAACAGCGGGGACGAAATGCTGGTTCCCGCGCCGGATTACCCGCTGTGGACAGCGGCAGTCTCGCTCTCCAGCGGCAAAGCGGTACACTATCTTTGCGATGAATCTTCTGACTGGTTCCCGGATCTCGACGACATCCGCGCCAAAATCACGCCGCGTACCCGTGGCATTGTGATAATCAACCCGAATAACCCAACCGGCGCGGTTTACTCCAAAGAGCTGCTGATGGAGATCGTTGAGATTGCCCGTCAACATAATCTGATCATTTTCGCCGATGAGATTTACGACAAGATCCTCTACGACGACGCTGAGCATCATTCTATCGCCGCGCTGGCGCCGGATCTGCTGACCATTACGTTCAACGGGCTGTCCAAAACCTATCGCGTCGCCGGATTCCGCCAGGGCTGGATGGTGCTGAATGGGCCAAAAAAACACGCCAAGGGCTACATTGAAGGGCTGGAGATGCTGGCGTCAATGCGTCTGTGCGCCAACGTTCCGGCACAGCACGCGATCCAGACGGCGCTGGGCGGCTACCAGAGTATTAGCGAATTCATCATGCCGGGCGGGCGTTTGTATGAACAACGTAACCGCGCGTGGGAGCTGATTAACGATATTCCGGGCGTTTCCTGCGTGAAACCGCGCGGCGCACTGTATATGTTCCCGAAAATAGATGCGAAGCGCTTTAACATCCACGATGACCAGAAGATGGTGCTCGACTTCCTGTTGCAGGAAAAAGTGCTGCTGGTGCAGGGAACCGCGTTCAACTGGCCCTGGCCGGATCACTTCCGCATTGTAACGCTGCCTCGTATTGACGACATTGAAATGTCGCTGAGTAAATTCGGGCGCTTCCTGTCAGGATATCATCAGCTGTAACCGTAAACTGGCCGTCGGATGCAACGTGAGAAAGACGAGTATTTGCATCCGATGGCCTTCTCTGCGCACAATGACCCTCAGGTTGTCATCATGAAAAGGTCACTATGAAGCAGAGCCATTTTTTTGCCCACCTCTCCCGCCTGAAACTGATTAACCGCTGGCCATTGATGCGCAACGTGCGCACCGAAAACGTCTCCGAACACAGTTTGCAGGTGGCGATGGTCGCCCACGCGCTTGCCGCTATCAAAAATCGCAAATTCGGCGGCCAGGTCAACGCCGAGCGTATTGCGCTACTGGCGATGTACCACGATGCCTCTGAAGTGTTGACCGGCGATCTCCCGACTCCGGTGAAATACTTCAATTCGCAAATCGCGCAGGAATACAAAGCGATTGAGAAAATTGCCCAACAAAAACTGGTGGATATGGTTCCTGACGAACTGCGCGATATTTTTGCACCGCTGATCGACGAACATGCTTACAGCGAAGAAGAGAAATCGGTTGTGAAGCAAGCCGACGCGCTTTGCGCCTATCTGAAGTGTCTGGAAGAGTTATCGGCGGGCAATAATGAATTCCTGCTGGCAAAAACGCGACTGGAAAAAACCCTGGCGTCGCGCCGCAGCGAAGAGATGGACTATTTTATGGCGGTGTTTGTGCCCAGTTTTCACCTCTCGCTGGATGAAATCAGCCAGGATTCGCCGCTATAAATCGTTTTGCCGGATGGCGACGTAAACGTCTTATCCGACCTACTGCTACATTTGTAGGCCGGATAAGCGAATAGCGCCATCCGGCAAAAAATCAAAACGGAAACAGCACCGGGATCATCACCACGCATACCGCCATAACGATTATCGTAAACGGCACCCCGATCTTAACAAAGTCGCTAAAACTGTAGTTCCCCGGCCCCAGAACCAGCGTGTTTACCGGCGAGGAGACCGGCGTCATGAACGCCGCCGACGCCGCCATTGCCACCACCATTGCGAAAGGATACGGTGACACCCCCATCGACTTCGCTGCCGCAAGGGCTATCGGCGCCATCAGCACGGCGGTCGCGGTATTGGAAATAAACAGCCCGATGGTGGCGCACAGCACAAACAGACATGCCAGCATCATATAAGGGCCATAGCCGCCGCCGACATCCATCAATCCTTTAACGACCAGATCAACGCCGCCGGTCTTTTGCAACGCCAGCGCAAAAGGCATCATCCCGACAATCAGGATAATGCTCGGCCAGTGAATCGCTTTGTAGGAGCTTTCTGCATCAATACAGCGGAATTTCCCCATCAGCAGGCAAGCAATGATTGCCGCGATCGGGTTAGGGATCTCATCGGTCAGCATCAGCGCAACCATCAGCACCAGACAGAAGATCGCATGCGGCGCCTGGCTGTGCGCCGGGGAGGCATCGCTCACTTCCACAGGCATATTCAGCACCACGAAGTCACGGCCCTGCTTCGCCAGTTGACCAATCAGCTTCCAGTTTCCCACCACCAGAATAATGTCGCCCATTAACAGCGCTTCATCAGCAAGCGACCCTTCGATTGCCACGCCGTCACGCTTCAGACCGACGACATTCAGGCCATAGCGCGTACGAAAACCGATCTCGCGCACCGATTTGCCAATCAGTTCCGATTCGGGAATCAGGGAGATTTCCGCCATCCCCACGTCCAGCGCCTGATCGGAAAAATACTCGCCGCGTAAAACCATCGGCTCCAGCAGTTGCTCACTGCAAAATTCCCGGAGATCCACCTCTGCGGCAGACATATCGATCAGTAACACATCGCGGGCGCGAAATTCCGACACCCCATTGACGTTAACAATAACGCGCCGAAAGCGCCGCCAGCGTTCAACGCCGATCACGTTCGCGCCATAGCGCTCACGCAGCTTGAGGTCATCCAGACGCTGGCCGACCATCGGCGAACCTGGACGAATGGCAAGCCGACGAGCGCGACCGGTCAGACGGTACTCTTTGATTAAATCGCGAAAGGCGCGACGCTTCCAGCCATCACGCTGCTGCGACGCATCATCCCCTTTCAACATAAAGCGCATCACCAGCATGTAGATAATGCCAAGGAACAGCACCATCAGCCCAATCGGCGTGACGCTAAAGAAGCTAAAACCGTGCAGCCCTTCGCGCAGCAGTTCACTGTTCACCACCAGGTTGGGCGGCGTCGCCACCAGCGTCATCATGCCGCTGATAAGACCGGCAAAACTGAGCGGCATCATCAGGCGTGAAGGCGAGGTCTGCATACGCATAGAAACGCTTAACACCACCGGGATGAAAATCGCGACCACGCCGGTTGAACTCATAAACGCGCCAAGCCCGGCAACGGTGATCATCAGCAGCACCAGCATTTTGACTTCGCTGCTACCGGCCATTTTCACCAGCCAGGCGCCCATGACCGTCGCGACGCCGGTACGCACCAGCCCGTCGCCGATAATGAACAAGGCGGCAATCAGAACAACGTTAGGATCGCTGAAGCCGGAAAAGGCTTCTGAGATGCTCAATGTTCCACTCAGAACAAAGGCGACAATGACCAGCAAAGCAATCGCGTCCATGCGCACTTTGCCCGTCGCAAACAAGATAACGGCAATCGCCAGTAAGGAGAGAACCCATATCAATTCACCGTTCACAACATATCCTTGTTAAATGAGAGGGATGGACTGATTCTGCCATAAAAAAGCCCCAACAATGCGGGGCTAAATCATGTTCAGGTATTTCTAAGAACGACCACGTTTCCGTTGGGCTGTTTGGTCACGGAAATGTGCTCAAGGCTGCTCAGGGCAAAATCGACGTCCGCAATGCGGGGCGTGTCCTCAGGCGCATTGACCGCAATGACATGACACCCGGCGGCCAGCCCGGAGAGAATCCCGGCAGGCGCGTCTTCCACCACCGCGCATTCCTGCGGCGAGAGGCCGAGCAGTTGGGCGCCCAGCAGATAGGCATCCGGTTCCGGTTTACCGCGCTTCACGCGTTCAGCGGTAACAAACACCTCTGGCGCAGGAAGGCCGGCCGCCTGATGGCGCGCCCGCGCAACCGGCATCGAGCCTGAAGTAACGATAGCCCAGGGGATACCGGCTTTATTGAGATGGTTCAGCAATTCGACCGCGCCCGGCAACGCCACAATCCCTGCCGTATCCGTCGCTTCTATCTGTTCCAGACGGGTAAACTCTGCGGCGATCTCCTCCTCCGGCTTTCCCGCCATGAAGTGTCGCAGAGAGGTGATAGCCTGCTTGCCATGAATAAAGCTCAGCACTTCATCATGCGTGAGGCCAAAACGATCGGCCCAGTTGCACCATGTCCGCTCTACAACGGGTAAGGAGTCAACCAACGTTCCATCCAGATCAAACAGAAAGCCTTTGCACTGCACGCTCACCCCCTCAGGCATTGATAATCTGATTAATTTCGTTCGAGCTCAGGTGATACTGGCGCGGGCAGGAGTGCCAGACATTCAGCATACGCTGGTATTTTTCCCACATCGGCGTCTGGGCATTAAAGCCATGCGTACCGGCATCAAAGTGGGTATAGCGCCCTTCCACGTTCACCATAAAGCGAACGTAGCCCAGATAACGCGCTTCGGTTGCGGCATCAAACCCGAGGAACGTCACGCGACGCTCGTCAATGGTCTGCGCGTCTTTCAGGTTAGTCCAGGACACATGTAAGGCGTGATACATCTCCATGATATCGATAATCGTGCGGCAGGTTTCTTCCTTCAGTTCGCCAAACTCACGATCCAGCTCACGCATCTGCAAGCCGTAGCCGCGTTCAATGATCGTTTGCAGACGGCGATAACGCTCGGCGTTGGTCGGGTCGAGCATGGTCATCATTTTGTACTGGTTAGACAAAATCAGACGTTGAGCGTTGGTCATTTCCATTTTGGGACTCCTGTATCACTCTACTGCGGTCAAAAAAAGAAGGCATTGGTATGCCTTCTTTTATATGCGTAATCAGGGGTCAATTACAAATCATCAAGGAAAGTTTTATCCAGTTGTTTGAAGGCGCGCTTAAGCGTGTCAGCTAATGCCTGGTAATCCGGCTTGCCTTCTACTGGCGACAACGCCTGCCCGGCTTCCTGCAATTTTCCCCGAACCTCATAGAACCAGTTCAGGATGGAAGGCGGGAGTGGCGTAACGGAGCGTTTTCCCAGCCACCACATGCCTTGCATCGGTAAACTGAGCGCAAACAGGGCTGTGGCAACCGCCGGGCCTAACTGACCGCCCAGCGCGATTTGCCAGCACAGCGTAAACACCGCGATCGGCGGCATAAAGCGAATGGCGTAACGCGTCATACGAATCACGCGGTTCTCAACAAAGACCGGCGCAAGGCGCTTTTCCATCGGCCACGTCTTTGCGTAGTGCTGCCCCCGGCGAAACAAACTAAAAAAATTCACGGAGCGATTATCCGGTGTCGACATGGCTTTACCTCAACTTCACATATAAAAATTCAAAAATTTGTGCAAAACAACAACTGCAAGGGACATCGTTCAAAACATTTTGTCATTGATACCCACTATCAGGTATCCTGTGTCGGCCTCTAAGGCCAGTAGTCCAAAATCATTGAGTCGTCAAATTTACATATAGTATGCCATTGGCTGAAAAATACGCAAAATGGCATAGACTCAAAGGTATTTCTTCCATCATGCCGAAAAAGATTATTGCGCATGATGTTAATCATAAACGTCAGCGTCATCATGCGTTACGCTCTATGGCTCACTGACGTTTTTTTAGCCACGTATCATAAATAGGTACTTCCATGTCGAGTAAGTTAGTACTGGTTCTGAACTGCGGTAGCTCCTCACTGAAATTTGCAATCATCGATGCAGCGAACGGTGAAGAATACCTTTCTGGTTTAGCCGAATGTTTCCATCTTCCTGAAGCACGTATCAAATGGAAAATGGACGGCAATAAACAAGAAGCGGCTTTAGGTGCAGGCGCCGCTCACAGTGAAGCGCTGAACTTTATTGTTAATACTATTCTGGCACAAAAACCAGAACTGTCTGCGCAGTTGACCGCAATTGGTCACCGTATCGTACACGGCGGCGAGAAGTATACCAGCTCCGTGGTCATTGATGACTCCGTTATCCAGGGCATCAAAGACGCTGCGCCGTTCGCTCCGCTGCACAACCCGGCTCACCTGATCGGGATTACTGAAGCGCTGAAATCCTTCCCGGAACTGAAAGAAAAGAACGTTGCAGTGTTCGACACCGCGTTCCATCAGACCATGCCGGAAGAGTCTTACCTGTATGCCCTGCCGTACAGCCTGTACAAAGAACACGGCGTACGTCGTTACGGTTTCCACGGCACCAGCCACTACTATGTGACTCAGGAAGCCGCAAAAATGCTGAACAAGCCAGTTGAAGAACTGAACATCATCACCTGCCATCTGGGCAACGGTGGTTCCGTTTCTGCAATCCGCAACGGCCAGTGCGTTGACACCTCTATGGGTCTGACCCCGCTGGAAGGTCTGGTGATGGGCACCCGTACCGGTGACATCGACCCGGCAATCATCTTCTTCCTGCATGACAACCTGGGCATGAACATCGATCAGATCAACAAAATGCTGACCAAAGAATCAGGTCTGTTGGGTCTGACCGAAGTCACCAGCGACTGCCGTTATGTTGAAGACAACTACACCGCTAAAGAAGATGCGAAACGTGCGATGGACGTATACTGCCACCGTCTGGCGAAATACATCGGCTCTTACACCGCGCTGATGGAAGGTCGTCTGGACGCAGTGGTCTTCACTGGCGGTATCGGTGAAAACGCGGCGATGGTGCGTGAGCTGTCTCTGGGCAAACTGGGCGTGCTGGGCTTTGAAGTCGATCACGAACGTAACCTGGCTGCCCGTTTCGGCAAATCTGGTTTCATCAACAAAGAAGGTACCCGTCCTGCGGTGGTTATCCCAACCAACGAAGAACTGGTTATCGCGCAAGACGCGAGCCGTCTGACTGCCTGATTTTACACCGCCAGCCTAGCTGGCGGTGCTGTTTTGTAACCCGCCTGAAACCGGCGGTAACGAAAGAGGATAAACCGTGTCCCGTATTATTATGCTGATCCCTACCGGAACCAGCGTCGGCCTGACCAGCGTCAGCCTTGGCGTCATCCGTGCTATGGAACGCAAAGGCGTTCGTCTGAGTGTCTTTAAGCCAATCGCTCAACCGCGCGCGGGTGGCAATGCGCCAGACCAGACTACCGCTATCGTTCGTGCAAACTCGTCTGTCCCGGCGGCTGAACCGCTGAAGATGAGCCACGTTGAATCTCTGCTGTCCAGCAATCAGAAAGATGTGCTGATGGAAGAGATCATCGCGAACTATCACGCGAACACCAAAGATGCGGAAGTGGTGCTGGTTGAAGGCCTGGTTCCGACGCGTAAACACCAGTTCGCTCAGTCTCTGAACTACGAAATCGCGAAAACGCTGAATGCGGAAATCGTCTTCGTGATGTCTCAGGGCACCGACACCCCGGAACAACTGAATGAGCGTATCGAACTGACTCGCAGCAGCTTCGGCGGCGCGAAAAACACCAACATCACCGGCGTTATTGTTAACAAACTGAACGCACCGGTTGATGAGCAGGGCCGTACCCGCCCGGATCTGTCTGAGATTTTCGACGACTCTTCCAAAGCGAAAGTGGTGAAAGTCGATCCGGCTAAACTCCAGGAATCCAGCCCGCTGCCGGTTCTGGGCGCGGTGCCGTGGAGCTTCGATCTGATTGCAACCCGTGCGATCGACATGGCGCGTCACCTGAACGCTACCGTTGTGAACGAAGGCGATATCAACACCCGTCGCGTGAAGTCTGTCACGTTCTGCGCGCGCAGCATTCCGCACATGCTGGAGCACTTCCGTGCGGGTTCTCTGCTGGTGACTTCTGCTGACCGTCCTGACGTACTGGTTGCGGCTTGCCTGGCGGCAATGAACGGCGTGGAAATCGGCGCTCTGCTGCTGACCGGCGGCTACGAAATGGACGCGCGCATCTCTAAACTGTGCGAACGTGCTTTCGCAACCGGCCTGCCGGTATTCATGGTGAACACCAACACCTGGCAGACCTCTCTGAGCCTACAGAGCTTCAACCTGGAAGTTCCGGTTGATGACCATGAGCGTATCGAAAAAGTTCAGGAATACGTTGCTAACTACATCAACGCTGACTGGATTGAATCCCTGACCGCGACCTCTGAGCGCAGCCGTCGTCTGTCTCCGCCTGCATTCCGCTACCAGCTGACCGAGCTGGCGCGTAAAGCCGGTAAACGCGTCGTTCTGCCGGAAGGCGACGAACCGCGTACCGTTAAAGCGGCAGCCATCTGTGCTGAACGTGGCATCGCGACTTGCGTCCTGCTGGGTAACCCGGAAGAGATCAACCGCGTTGCCGCCTCTCAGGGCGTAGAACTGGGCGCAGGCATTGAAATCGTCGACCCGGAAGTGGTTCGCGAAAGCTATGTTGCTCGTCTGGTTGAGCTGCGTAAGAGCAAAGGCATGACCGAAACCGTCGCCCGCGAACAGCTGGAAGACAACGTGGTTCTCGGTACGCTGATGCTGGAACAGGATGAAGTTGACGGTCTGGTTTCCGGTGCGGTTCACACCACGGCAAACACCATTCGTCCGCCGCTACAGCTGATCAAAACAGCGCCGGGCAGCTCTCTGGTCTCTTCCGTGTTCTTCATGCTGCTGCCGGAACAGGTCTATGTTTACGGCGACTGCGCGATCAACCCGGACCCGACGGCAGAACAGCTGGCTGAAATCGCCATCCAGTCTGCGGAGTCCGCAATTGCCTTCGGCATCGAACCGCGCGTTGCGATGCTCTCCTACTCCACCGGCACCTCTGGCGCAGGCAGCGACGTAGAGAAAGTGCGTGAAGCGACCCGTCTGGCGCAGGAAAAACGTCCTGACCTGATGATCGACGGCCCGCTGCAATACGACGCCGCAGTCATGGCTGATGTTGCGAAATCCAAAGCGCCGAACTCTCCGGTTGCAGGTCGCGCGACCGTGTTCATCTTCCCGGATCTGAACACCGGTAACACCACCTACAAAGCGGTACAGCGTTCTGCCGACCTGATCTCCATCGGGCCGATGCTACAGGGTATGCGCAAGCCGGTGAACGACCTGTCCCGTGGCGCGCTGGTAGATGATATCGTCTACACCATCGCCCTGACCGCGATTCAGTCTTCACAGCAACAGCAGTAATCTGCTTTGTGTGCCGGATAGCGACGCTAAGGCGTCCTTATCCGGCCAGCACTTCATATCTAAGGTCTGGAAATAGCGATTATTTCCAGATTTTTTATGCCTGCCGAACCGGCATGAACGAAATCCGATTTTCCCGCTTAGCTGCGCTGTATCAATGAATAACTATTCCTCTGTTCGCATAATTATCTCTTTGCCTTGCAACAGGGATAGTGTGTTATGTCCGCAGTAACAGAATCGCAATCGCGGCCTGCCAAAAAATGGGCGATGCCCGATACGCTGGTGATTATTTTTTTCGTCGCCATTCTGACCAGTCTTGCCACCTGGGTTGTTCCCGTCGGAATGTTCGACAGCCAGGAGGTGCAGTATCAGGTTGACGGGCAGACGAAAACCCGCAAAGTGGTCGATCCCCACTCTTTTCGTATTCTCACCAACGAAGCCGGTGAAGCGCAGTATCACCGCGTCCAGCTCTTTACAACCGGCGATGAAAGACCCGGCTTAATGAATTTCCCGTTCGAAGGATTAACCTCCGGTTCTAAATTCGGCACGGCTGTCGGCATCATCATGTTTATGCTGGTGATCGGCGGCGCGTTCGGCATCGTCATGCGCACAGGCACCATTGATAACGGTATTCTGGCGCTGATACGCCATACGCGCGGTAATGAGGTGCTGTTTATCCCGGTGCTGTTCATCCTCTTCTCACTGGGCGGCGCGGTTTTTGGTATGGGGGAAGAGGCCGTCGCCTTTGCGATTATTATCGCGCCGCTGATGGTGCGCCTGGGCTATGACAGCATTACCACCGTACTGGTTACCTATATCGCCACCCAGATTGGTTTTGCCAGTTCATGGATGAACCCGTTTTGCGTCGTGGTCGCGCAGGGGATTGCGGGCGTACCGGTCCTTTCCGGCTCTGGCTTGCGCATTGTTGTGTGGTTCGTTTCCACGCTGATTGGTCTTCTTTTTACCCTGACCTATGCCGCGCGGGTGAAAAAGAATCCCCATCTGTCGCGCGTCCATGAATCCGATCGCTATTTCCGTGAGAAGCAGGACGAAATCGCCCAACGTCCTTTCACAGCAGGCGACTGGCTGGTGCTGATTGTGCTGACCGGAGTGATGATTTGGGTTATCTGGGGAGTGATTGTTCACGCGTGGTTTATTCCTGAGATTGCCAGCCAGTTCTTCACGATGGGCGTGGTCATCGGCATCATTGGGGTTATTTTCCGCCTCAACGGTATGACGGTGAACATCATGGCCTCCTCGTTCACCGAAGGCGCCAGAATGATGATTGCCCCGGCCCTGCTGGTCGGCTTCGCCAAAGGTATTTTATTGCTCGTGGGCAACGGCGAGGCGGGCGACGCCAGCATGTTAAATACCCTGTTGAACAGTATTGCTCACGGCATTAGCGGTCTGAACAACGCTGTCGCCGCATGGTTTATGCTGCTGTTTCAGGCCGTATTCAATTTCTTTGTCACCTCCGGTTCCGGTCAGGCGGCGTTAACGATGCCGCTTCTGGCTCCGTTAGGCGATCTGGTGGGCGTAAACCGTCAGGTTACGGTACTGGCTTTCCAGTTTGGCGATGGCTTCAGTCACATCATCTATCCAACGTCCGCATCGTTAATGGCGACATTAGGCGTGTGCCGGGTCGATTTTCGCAACTGGCTGAAGGTTGGCGCGACGCTGCTGGGGTTGCTGTTTATCATGTCCAGCGTGGTGGTTATCGGCGCGCAGTTGATGGGATACCATTGATCAAAAATGCCGGATGGCGACGCTGGCGCGTCTTATCCGGCCTACGAGTCAGGTTATTGTAGGCCGGATAAGCGGTAGCGCCATCCGGCAACAATACATCGTTATTACAGCAGCGTTTTCGCCGTTTCCACAATGGCCTCTGCGGTCAAACCATACTCCTTCTGCAAGAAATCCTGCGTCCCGACCTGACCATAACGTTAACTAGTGCGTCTTATCCGGCCTATGAGTCAGGTTATTGTAGGCCGGATAAGCAGTAGCGCCATCCGGCAACAATACATCGTTATTACAGCAGCGTTTTCGCCGCTTCCACAATGTCCTCTGCGGTCAAACCATACTCCTTCTGCAAGAAATCCTGCGTCCCGACCTGACCATAACGCTCTTTAACGCCGACGCGGCGCATGGGCACCGGGCACGTTTCAACCAGCACTTCAGCCACGGCCGACCCAAGTCCATTATGAATGCTGTGGTTTTCACAGGTGACGATTCGCCCGGTTTTCTCCGCGTAATTTTTCACCAGCATGCGGTCGATAGGCTTGAGGGTAAACATATCGATAACCGCCGCGTTCACGCCATCCTGCTCCAGCTGGCGCGCCGCCTCCAGCGCCTCGGCAACCATAATGCCGTTGGCAATCAGCGTGATATCACTGCCTTCACGCAGAACATTCCCTTTACCGATGGTGAACGTCGATCCCGGCGCATAAATGCTCGGGGCCTGTTTGCGGATAGTTCGAACCCAGTAAAAACCCTCAAGATCGATAAGCTGGCGCAAAATATCCTTAAACATGACGGCATCGGTCACTTCCAGCACAACCGAATGCGCCAGCCCGCGCACAATGCCCATATCTTCAAAAGACATATGGGTACCGCCGTTATGGCAGGCAGTCACGCCGGCATCCGACGCGATCACCTTGACGTTGTTGCGCTGGTAATCGAGCGACATAAACAGCTGATCAAAACAGCGACGGCTGGCAAAGGCGGTGAAGGTATGGACAAACGGTTTGCGTCCGGTGAGCGATAGCCCTGCCGCAGTGCCGATCACATTGGCTTCCATAATGCCGCAGTTGATCACATGCTGAGGATAATCCCTCGCAACACCGTCCATCGCCATAGAACTCATGAGATCCGCTTCAAGTGCGATAATCTGGCTTCCGGCCTCTATCTGCTCCGCCACAAATCCGGCGTACACTTTACGCATTTCCATGCTCTCTTTTTGTCCCGCGGGTGCAACCTTAATCATGCGCGGCCTCCAGTTGGCGAATCGTCTCGTTAAGCGCCTTTTTCATCTCATCGGTCAGACGCAGGTGGTGGGAGTTGCTTAATTGCTCCAGATAGGGCACGCCCTGTCCTTTAATACTGTCGAGGATCACCACGCGTGGACGGGCATCCGCCGCAGGAACCGGCTGAACGACCTCCAGCAGCCGGGCAATGTCATCGCCTTTCACGGTGACAACATCAAAACCGAAAGCGCGGAATTTCCCTTCCAGATCGAACGGGCAAATAATCTCATCCAGTTCGCCGTCCAGCTGCTGCTTGTTCCAGTCGATAAACACCGTCAGGTTGTTCAGCCGATGATGGGCGATAAACTGAAACGCTTCCCAGCACTGCCCTTCATTCAGCTCGCCGTCGCCGACGATACAAAATACCCGATTCGGGCGCCCGGCAAGTTTGTGCGACAGCGCCATCCCCCCGGCAATCGAGATCCCCTGCCCCAGTGAACCGGTCGTCGCATCCACGCCGCGCGTTTTTAACCTGTCTGGATGGCTCGGCAAACGGGTGCCGTTCTGATTAAGCGTGTTCAGTTCTTCTGTCGGAAAGTAACCTTTAATCGCCAGCGTGCTGTAGAGCGCCGGGCCAGCATGACCTTTAGACAGCACAAAGTAATCGCGCTCCGGCCAGTCGGGGTCGGCCGGGTCAATCTTCATCACCGCGCCGTACAGCACCGCCAGCGTCTCCACTACCGACATGCTGCCACCGTAGTGGCCAAAGCCAAGCTGCGTCAATGACTTAAGAGTGGCAACGCGAATATCGCGCGCCAGTTGAGTAACTTCATTCACATTCATAATTTGGCTCCGGTATTCTCCTGCGTGTTACCCCCCGCAGATTTGTTTTTCGCAAACACGTTGTACGCCACCAGCAGCACGAACAACGCCACAACAAGCCCTGTGATGGCAAGCGGCGACAGGTAGCGCGCCAGATTGCCCAGCACAATCCCCACTGCGCCGAAATCAGCGTCTGAGAAGGTCGTATTCGCAAAGCCGATCGCCCCCAGCACGGGCAGCAGCAGAACGGGCAGGAAGGTGATCAACAGACCGTTGGCAAATGCGCCGATCATCGCGCCGCGCCGCCCGCCAGTGGCATTACCAAATACACCAGCCGTCGCACCGGTAAAGAAGTGCGGCACCACGCCCGGCAGGATCAGCACCAGCTTCATCTGTCCGAGCAGGAACAGACCGACCAGGCCGCCAAGGAAGCTAAACAGGAAGCCAATCAGCACCGCGTTAGGCGCATACGGATAGACGACCGGGCAGTCCAGCGCCGGGCGGGCGTTCGGCACCAGTTTTTCTGAGAATCCGGTAAAGGCCGGTACGATTTCCGCCAGAATCAGACGTACGCCCTGTAGGATGATGAACACGCCCGCCGCAAAGGTGATCGCCATAATGATGGCGTAGACCAGGTAGTTCTGACCGCCGCTGAAGGTGCTCTCGACATATTCACGCCCCGCGCTCACCGCCATGATCAGATAGATAATCATCATGGTCAGAGAGATAGAGATCGAACTGTCGCGCAGGAAGCTTAAGTTTTTAGGCAGGTTCATCTCTTCGGTAGAGCGGGAACCTTTACCGCAAAGGCTGCCGATCCAGCCGGACAGCACATAACCCAGCGTGCCGAAGTGACCAAACGCAATATCATCAGTGCCGGTGATACGCTTCATATAGCGCTGCGCCAGCGCCGGGAAAAAGGCCATCACCAGCCCCAGAATCAGCGATCCGGTAAAGACGAGACCAACGCCGTCAAAACCGGCAACCGTCAGGATTACGCCGATCATACAGGCCATATAAAACGTATGGTGTCCTGTCAGAAAGATGTATTTCAGACGGGTAAAACGGGCGACCACAATATTCGCCACCATGCCAAAGGCCATGATCAGCGCCGTAGACGCCCCGTATTTTTCCAGCGCGATGGAAACAATCGCTTCGTTATTTGGAATAATCCCCTGGATATTAAACGCATGTTCAAACATTCCGCCGAGTGGATTTAAAGACCCGACCAGTACCGTTGCGCCGCCGCCCAGTACAATAAAACCTAAAATAGTTTTAATCGTGCCTTTCACCACATCGGAAAACGCTTTTTTCTGCGCGACAAGGCCAATTAAGGCAATTAACCCCACCAGCACCGAGGGCACTTTTAATATATCAACAACAAAATTCAGCGTTTCAAGGATAAACATATCCGCCTCGCTTGCAATAAGGTTATTGTTTGGCGAACCAGGCGCGCAGCTGCGCTTCAAGTTCATTAATATCGATAATGTTATTAATCACCACCAGCTGGCTTTCCGGCACGCTGGCGCTGGCGGCAATATCTTTCGCCATGACAAACAGATCCGCAGCGCCAGGCGTCGCCGAGGAGAGGTCGGAATGCTCAACATCGGCATCAATTTCAAGCTTCCTGAGCACTTTTTTAATATTCATTTCGACCATAAAACTACTGCCCAGGCCAGAACCGCAAATAGCCATAATTTTCATTATCATCACCTTCTTTTAAGTAGAGTACGCCCGCATCACGCAGGCGCGTAATGTGTCAGGTAATTCGGAATGCGTAATTAAATTAGAAACGTGCGATTATTGTTTTTATTTCCTCCAGCGACTTCGCCTGATGTAATTTATCCATATCGTCATCGCTGGAAAATAACTCTGCCAGCGCCGAAATCATTTCAATATGGCTGTGTTTGTCGGGTGCCGCGAGCATCACGATGATATCCACCGGATCGAACTCGCCCGCCCCAAATGAGACACCCTGCTCCAGCTTTAACAACGACAAGCCTAATCCCTTTGCTCCCTCTTCCGGTCGCGCATGCGGCATCGCCAGACCCGGCACCAGAACGTAATACGCGCCCAGCTTATGATGCTGCTCAACAATCGCCGTCACATATTCAGGTGTGATAACGCCAGCATCCAGCAGCGGTCTGGCGCATATTTCCAGCGCCTGCGGCCAGTTTTCCACTCTCGCCTGCCGCATGATGGTTGCATCCGTTAGCCAGTGATTGAGCACATATCCTCCTCGCGTGATTGCCAGATATGAGCAAACTTTATTCAAGCGCTGAAACCTTATCTGTGATCATATTCACAAAGATAGCGCTATCAAAAGTTATCAGTCAGATATGTGATAGCGCTATCAAAATACAATCAACGCGTGAAATCACAGCCTTAAACCGGATTTAAGGCGTATACTGCTATTCCCGTGAAGCGATGAATGACAATAAAAAAACATCTCAATACGTTGTAATTGCGCAGGAATCTGTATGTCTATAACTCGAAAACGGCGTAGTACTGGTAAGGTGACCATCGCCGATGTTGCTCAGCTTGCCGGTGTCGGCACCATGACCGTGTCCCGTGCGTTACGCACGCCTGAGCAAGTTTCCGATAAACTCCGGGAAAAAATCGAAGCCGCAGTGAATGAACTTGGTTATATGCCCAATCTTGCCGCAAGCGCGCTGGCTTCCGCCTCGTCACGAACCATCGCGATGGTCGTCCCAAACCTCACGGAAGCCGGTTGTTCAGAAATGTTTGCCGGACTTCAGCAAGTTTTACAGCCTGCGGGATACCAGATTATGCTGGCGGAGTCCCTTCACCATCTCGAACAGGAAGAGAAACTGCTGGAGACGCTGCTGGCCTCCAACATCGCCGCCGCCATTTTACTCAGCGTCGAGCACAGCGACACGGTGCGTCACTGGTTAAAAAACGCGTCGATTCCGGTGATGGAAATTGGCGCCATTCGTACCGATCCGATTGATATGAATATCGGTATTGATAACGTCGCGGCAATGTACGAACTGACCGAAATGCTCATTCAGCGCGGTTATCAGAATATTGGCCTGCTTTGCGCCAATCAGGAGCAGTGGATCTTTCAACAGCATTTGCAGGGCTGGTACAAGGCGATGTTGCGCCACCATATGTCGCCCAATCGCGTGATTAACGCCGCCCTGCCGCCAAACTTTTCCACCGGCGCCTCGCAGCTTCCCGAATTTATTCTGGCGTGGCCCGAGCTGGACGCGCTGGTGTGCGTATCCGATGAGCTGGCTTGCGGTGCGTTATATGAGTGTCAGCGCAGACGGATCAAAGTCCCTGACGATCTGGCGGTGGTAGGATTCGGCGACAGCGATGTGAGCCGGGTTTGTCAGCCGCCGTTAACGACAATGGCCGTACCGCATCGTAAGATAGGCCTTGAAGCCGGACGCGCGCTGCTGGAACGTCTGAAGGATGGCAACTGGAGCGATCGGAAACAGATCGCCTCCAGTTTATGCCTGCGGGATAGCTGTTAGAGACCTTATTCCGTCTCTTCTTGCTTCTCTTGCTTTGCCGATTCATTGTTGGCATTGCGGGTCATCCACAACGCCAGCGCTTTCAATGAGTCCGGGGTGAACTCATCGCAACGCGCCGTAATTTCTTCCGGCGTCAGCCAGCAGACTTCGCTGATCTCTTCTTCCTGAAGCGCGAATGGCCCATGAGAAACGCAGCTAAATAACCCGCCCCAGACACGGCAATTATCATCTTCAAAATAGAACTGACCGTGCTCAGCAAACGGCACGCCTGCGATACCCAGTTCTTCTTCCGCTTCACGTCGTGCAGACTCCAGCAGTTGCTCATCGGCCTGCACCACTCCACCTGCGGTGGCATCTAACATGCCGGGCAAAAAGTCTTTTGTCTCAGTACGGCGTTGAACCAGAATTTTGCCCATACCATCATGCACGACGATATACGTTGCACGATGACGTAAGCGCTGCGCTCGCATTTGCTCCCGGCTGGATTGCGCAATGACTTCGTTCTCTTCATTCACAATATCCACCCATTCAGTACTTGCCAAACGACGCTGTTCCACCATCAGGAAACCTTCTTTTTCTGGCGCTCTTACGGCGCATTTACAATTGTGGGGTAAATTACGGATTAATCGCGACCTGCGCAATGATACTTTGATCATTGAGTGCGATTACGCTCAAAACATTATCATCCAGAATGCCGTAGCTTGCTGCAAACCCACCTTTCGGGATGCTGACTGAGCCTGGATTAAAGTGATACAGCTCGCCGCGTTTTTCAGCGACCGGCAGATGAGTATGCCCATAAGCAAGAACGTCGCCCGCATTTAACGCGGGTACATTATCCGCCCCGAACAGGTGTCCGTGGGTCAGGAAGATGCGCCGGTTTTCCAGCAGCACTTGCTGCCACGGCGCGGTTATCGGGAAATGGAGCAGCATCTGATCCACTTCGCTGTCACAGTTTCCCCGTACCGCAATAATACGCGCCGCCTGCTCGTTCAGGCGTTCTGCCACCTGCGCCGGTGCGTAGCCTTCCGGCAGCGCGTTACGCGGCCCGTGATAAAGCACATCACCCAGTATCACCAGCCATTGCGCGCCACTTTGCGCAAACCGTTCAAGTACGCGCTCTGTCGCAGGTAACGAACCATGAATGTCCGATGCAAACATCAGTTTCATCACTCACTCCTCGTCATAAAAAACCGCTCTATGATACTGGATTATACGCGGATTATCAGCCTGAACGCTTTGCGGAAAGCGCAATAAAACGTTGAACGGAGGCGCGCTGCCACTGGAATGCTGCATATTCCGCCAGTGCCTCAGGAATCTCGTCGCCGTTGAGTACGAGGCGGTTAAGCATGAGCGCCAAATCGGTATCCGCAATACACCATTCGCCAAATAAATTCGGCTTACCGTGAGCGAGCAAACCACTGGCCGTCGCCACCAGTTTTGCCGCGCTCTCTTTCCCCGCTTCGCTCAACGGGCCTTTCCTGGCCGCCGCAAAGACCACATCCGTCGAACGTTCCTCGCGAATGGGCATTAAATCACTGCGTAACCACGCCTGAATCTGGCGCGCGCGGGCGCGTTTTTGCAGATCGTGCGGGTAGATGCGCTCCCACTGCGGCGGCGCAAAGCGATCTTCCAGATACTCGGTAATCGCCGACGACTCGCTAAGCTCAAAGCCATCGATTTCCAGCACCGGGACGCGGCGCGTTAACGCGTAGCCCTGCCATGAGGGCTGCAAATGCTCGCCGCTGCTCAGGTCAACGGTTTTGAGGCTAAAAGGCAGTCCTTTCTCCTGCAAGGCAACATAAACGGATAAGACGTAAGGAGAGAAAAAGTTAGCGTCTGACCAAAGCGTAATCTCGGGTTTGCTCATAATGTCCTCTTCGTTCTTTGGGCTTTCTCTCAAAATATAGAGTCTTTCGCATACTGTCACCTGATGAAAACTCATACTGAGCCCGGCAACAGAACGCGCAAGACTGCGGCCTTAGCAGAAGCCTGAGAGTCAGAGCGAATAACGCGGCCGGGTTCTCGTGTATCATGCAAAGGTTCAACCATGGAGGACGCCTGCAATGTCACAACCTGACGCTATTATTCGTATAAAAAACCTTCGTCTGCGCACGTTTATCGGTATCAAAGAGGAAGAGATCCTCAACCGCCAGGATATTGTTATTAACGTTGCCATTCACTATCCGGCGGAAAAAGCCCGCGTAAGCGAGGACATCAACGATGCGCTGAATTACCGCACCATCACAAAAAACATTATTCAGCATGTGGAGAGCAACCGATTCTCGCTGTTAGAAAAATTAACTCAGGATGTGCTCGACATCGCACGCGAACATCACTGGGTCACTTATGCTGAAGTAGAGATCGACAAACTTCATGCGCTGCGTTATGCCGATTCCGTCTCCATGACGCTCAGCTGGCGACGTTAAGCGCTATCCGGGAGGAAACATGCAGATTCTGATTACCGGCGGTACTGGCCTGATAGGACGCCACCTGATTCCCCGTCTGCTGGAGCTGGGGCATCAGGTGACGGTCGTCACACGGAGTCCCGATAAGGCGCGTCAGCTTCTCGACTCCCGGGTTGCGCTGTGGAAAGGGCTGGAGGACAGGCAAAACCTCAACGACATAGACGCCGTGGTCAACCTTGCTGGCGAGCCTATCGCCGACAAACGCTGGACCGCGCAGCAAAAAGAGCGTTTGTGTCAAAGCCGCTGGTCCATCACGCAAAAGCTGGCGGATTTGATCAACGCCAGCGAGACGCCCCCGTCCACGTTAATTTCCGGGTCTGCCGCAGGCTATTACGGCGATCTGGGCGAAGTTGTCGTAACGGAAGAAGAGCCGCCGCATAACGAATTTACCCATAAGTTATGCGCGCGTTGGGAGCAGATTGCCTGTAGCGCGCAAAGTGATAAAACGCGCGTTTGTCTGCTACGCACCGGCGTCGTCCTGGCGCCGGAAGGCGGCATTCTGGCCAAAATGATCCCGCCGTTTCGCCTGGGGCTGGGAGGGCCAATTGGCAATGGGCGTCAGTATCTGGCCTGGATCCATATTGATGATATGGTAAACGGTATTCTCTGGCTGCTGGATAACGACCTGCGCGGTCCGTTCAATATGGTTTCGCCTTATCCGGTTCGTAATGAACAGTTCGCCCATGCGCTGGGTCATGCGCTGAACCGCCCCGCAATCCTGCGCGTTCCCGCGACCGTCATCCGCCTGTTAATGGGGGAATCATCGGTACTGGTGCTGGGCGGACAGCGCGCATTGCCAAAAAGACTGGAGGCGGCGGGGTTTTCATTTCGCTGGTACGATTTAGAAGAAGCGCTGGCCGATGTGATCCGTTAAACCATTCACCTGGTCACTGTAGCCATTCCGGTGGTAAGGTAGTATGCCTGACTTCTGGAATGGCGATTTTATGGCGATAATAACCACCTCCCGATTGACCCTCTCCCTTTTTCAACCTACTGACTGGTCCTTTTTTCTCGCACTGCGTGAAAACCCTGAAATCATGCGTTATATGGCTGATATCACGCCGGAAAAAGACACTCGCCTGCTGTTCGCCCGTCGCCTCGTCTCAAAGCATACCTTCGTCATCCGCCTGCATAACAGCGATAAGCCTTTGGGCGACATTGGCTTACAAATTAGCCACCATTATCCGCAGGAAGCCGATATCGGCTATACGGTTCTCCCGGAAGCGCAAGGGAGAGGGATCGCCACAGAAGCCTTATATGCCGTCTGCGATTACGCCTTTACGCATACCAGCGTGAAAGCGATAAACGCCTATGTGCTGGCAGAGAATCACGCGTCTGTGCGCGTGCTGGAAAAGCGTGGTTTTACGCGGACTCAGGTGCTGGAAAACGCCTATGAGGTGAACGGCATCCGGTATGACGAATGGGTATACCGTCTGGAAAGCGAGATGGGGCGATAATCGCCGGATGGCGGCGATGCCTTATCCGGCCTACGTGTCGGCCCGGTAAGCACAGAGTCACCGGGCAAAATTGTTTCTCTGAGCGACGGATAAACCGCTACTTCAGCGAGCCTTTCAGGAACTGTTGCAAACGCGGGCTTTGCGGGTTGCCGAATACCTGCTCTGGATCGCCTTCTTCTTCGATTTTCCCCTGATGCAGGAAAATCACATGGGTGGAAACATGGCGGGCAAATCCCATTTCATGCGTCACCACCACCATCGTTTTCCCCTCTTCCGCTAACTGCTGCATGATACGCAAGACTTCGCCTACCAGTTCGGGGTCAAGCGCCGATGTCGGCTCATCAAACAGCAGCACCTCAGGTTCCATCGCCAACGCGCGGGCAATCGAGACGCGCTGCTGCTGACCACCAGAGAGGTGTACCGGGTATTTTCCCTGCGCACGTTCATCAATACCGACTTTCGCCAGGTATTTCACCGCACGCTCGCGCGCTTCATGTTTGCTTAATCCCAGCACCTGAATCGGCGCTTCCATAACGTTCTCCAGCACCGTCATGTGGCTCCAGAGATTGAAGTGCTGAAATACCATCGTCAGGCGCGTACGCAGCAGCCGCAGCTGGTTTTTATCGGCGACCTTGAGCTGGCCGTCTTTATCACGCACCAGGGAAATATTCTGGCCGCTCACCACAATCGACCCTTCGCTCGGTTTTTCGAGGAAGTTAATACAGCGCAGAAAGGTACTCTTACCGGAGCCAGACGATCCGATAATACTGATCACATCTCCGGCGTTAGCCTGTAGCGATACCCCTTTCAGCACCTCATGTTCGCCGTAGCGCTTGTGCAAATCGATAACGTTTAATTTATTCTCAGACATCGTATTCTCAGTGCGTTGAAGAAGGTTTCACGTGCTGGAGCCAGCGCTTTTCCGCTTTACGGAACAGGCTAATCAGGACATACGAAATAATCAAATACAGCACAGCGGCAATGCCGAATGCGGTAAACGGTTGATAGGTTGCCGAGTTAATATCACGGGCGATTTTCAGCAAATCCGGCACCGTCGCGGTAAACGCCAGCGCGGTTGAGTGCAGCATCAGGATCACTTCGTTACTGTATGCTGGCAGCGCGATACGCAGCGCGGAAGGTAAAATAATACAGCGATACATTTTGAACGATGAGAAGCCATACGCCCGCGCCGCTTCAATTTCCCCGTGCGGTACTGAACGGATGGCGCCAGCGAAAATCTCCGTGGTATAGGCGCAGGTATTCAGCGTCAACGCCAGAACGGTACAGTTAAGACCGCTACGGAAAAACGCGTTGAGGAGATCGGTTCCTTTCACGATCTCCAGCGTGTACATCCCGGAATAGAACACCAGCAGTTGCACATACAGCGGCGTACCGCGAAAAACATAGGTAAACAACCAGATGGGGAACTGGATAAATTTGTTGCTGGAAACGCGGCCAATCGCCAAAAACAGCGCCAGAATGCCGCCCATCACCACCGAGGAGATCAGCAACCACAGCGTAATGGCCACGCCGGTAAAGCGATAGCCATCGCTCCAGAGCAGGGATTTCCAGTACTCCTGAATAATCTCGATCACAGGTCAGCCCTCTTCACACCCACGGAGTAGCGGCGCTCGAGGAACAGCAGCACACCATTGGAAACCGTTGTAAATACCAGATAAATCAGCCCGCACACTACGGCGAAATAGAATGGCTCCCAGGTGCTCTTGCCGGCCAGCTGCGTGGCTTTGACCACATCTTCCAGCCCGAGCAGCGAAACCAGCGCCGTCGCTTTGAGGATAACCTGCCAGTTATTACCAATCCCCGGTAAGGCGTAGCGCATCATCGCCGGGAACATAATCCGCCGGAATATTTGCGAACCGGTGAAACCGAATGCCGTCGCCGCTTCAATATGCCCTTTGGGCACCGCCATAAACGCGCCACGGAAAGTTTCCGTAAAGTACGCGCCATAGATAAAACCCAGGGTGATAATACCGGCGACCATCGGATCAATATCAATCTGCCCTATTCCCATCGCGTCGGTCACCGCATTGAGCGCGATTTGTAACCCGTAGAAAATCAGCAGCATTAAAACCAGATCCGGCACCCCACGAATCAGGGTGGTATAGCCTTCGAAAATAAGTCCCGTCACCCGGTTTTGCGAAAGTTTCGCGCCCGCGCCGACAAGACCGATCAGCACGGCCAGCACAACTGAGCTGAGGGCCAGCTCAAGCGTGACAAGCGCGCCCTGAAAAATAACACCTGAAAACCCGTACAACATGCTGCCTGTCCTGTCGTGTGTGGTGAGTAAGACGCCTCTTTTGATCTCAGTCGAACCGTTAAATGCCGGATGGCGGCTTTGCCTTATCCGACCTACAAAATCTCTGTAGGCCTGATAAGCGCAGCGCCATCAGGCATAAAATCAGCGCGTCAAAAATCTGCGGGCGTTATCTGCACCAGCGGCGATTAACCGCCGTAAACATCAAAATCAAAGTACTTTTTCGCCAGCTTCTCGTAAGTACCGTCAGCACGCATTTCCGCAAATGCTTTGTTCAGGGCTTCGCGCAGTTCGTTATCCTCTTTGCGCAGCCCCATACCCGTACCCACACCGAACAGTTTCTCGTCTTTCACTGACGGGCCGCCGAATTTGTAATCTTTGCCTACAGGCTGCTTCAGGAAGCCTTCGCTGGCTGCGACTTCATCCTGGAAAGCGGCATCGATACGCCCTGCCGTCAGGTCGGAATAGATATTGTCCTGACCCTGGTAAGAGACAATTTCAATGCCTTTCGGCGCCCAGTGCTCATTACCAAACGTTTCCTGCGTGGTGCCCTGCAATACGCCAACACGCTTGCCTTTCAGGGACTCAACGGTCGGTTGAATATCAGAATCTTTGGCGACGACCAGGCGAGAGTCTGCTGCATAGAACTTGTCGGTAAACGCGATTTCCTGCTGACGCTTTTCGGTGATGGAAAGCGAGGACATGATGGCATCGATTTTCTTCGCTTTTAACGAGGGGATCAGCGCATCCAGCGGGTTTTCCACGAAGGTACATTGTGTATTAATGCGTTTGCACAGCTCTTTGGCCAGATCGATATCAAAACCGACCAATTCACCCTGTGCATTTTTCGATTCAAAAGGGGCATAAGTCGGATCGGTACCGATACGAACTTTTTGCGGAATGGCTGCAAATGCTGCGGTAGCACTGGAGAAAGCCAGGACCAGAGAAAGAGACAACACCAGTTTTTTCATAACTATCCTCAACAGACTGTCTTTTATAGGGGATCTTTACAGGACCAGGTGCAGTTATCGTGCCATTAATCGGGCCGACAAGGCAAAGCATTCTACCCTGTCAGCCGGTTTATTTTGCATGAAAAGCGCTTAAGTATGCATTCATGCTCATTTTGACAGCGACAAACGCACCATGATGGTGCAAATCTCTCATCACGCACCGTGATGGTTAACCAAAACGGTGCGCAACACTCCCCGCAGCAACCTGTCAGTCGCCGTAGACGTTAAAGTCAAAGTACTTTTTCGCCATCTTGTCGTAGGTGCCGTCAGCACGCAGATCGCTCAGCGCTTTATCAAACGCCGCTTTCAGCTCGGTATCGTCTTTACGCAAGCCAACCCCGGTGCCGTCGCCAAAGTACTTTTTATCTTTCACGGAAGGACCGGCAAACGCATAGTCCTTGCCCGCAGGCTGTTTGAGGAACCCTTCGCTGGCCGCAACTTCATCCTGCAATGCAGCATCAAGACGGCCCGCCGTCAGGTCGGAATAGATGAGATCCTGGTTCGCGTAGGCCACAACATCCACGCCTTTGCTGCGCCAGTTATCATTCGCATAGGCTTCCTGAGTGGAGCCTTGCAGTACGCCAACGTGCTTGCCCTTCAGCGAGTCAATCGTCGGCTGGACAGATGAGCCTTTCGCGGCAATCAGGCGCGAGTCGGCGGCATACAGTTTGTCGGAGAAGGCAATCTCCTGCTGGCGTTTCTCGGTAATGGAGAGCGATGAAATGATGGCATCGATTTTCTTCGCTTTCAGGGAAGGAATCAGCGCGTCAAAATCGCTACCGACCCAGGTGCATTTGATCTGCATACGCTTGCACATCTCATTGCCCAGATCGATATCAAAACCGACAAAATCCCCTTTGGCATCTTTCGATGAGAAAGGCGCATATGTCGCGTCTGTACCAATACGAACCGTCTGCGGTAGCGCTGCGTAGCTGGCCGCCGTTGCGGAAAGTCCTACCAGCAAAGACAAAGCGAGAACTGTCTTCTTCATACATAACCCTCAAGTGGCGTAATTTTATTATGTTTTGCATTGTGTTGTGTGTTTGCAGACTTTTTCATGCAGGTCTTATGCCATTTTCACGTCGGCGTCCCTATTTGACGTTAAATATGTTAATAAAACGTTGCAATATTGTCCTGATGTTGAAGATAGCAGGTATGACGGTTGAACCGCAGCGTTTCGGTCGCTTTTAGCGAATTAAATGTTGAGGATATGATCGCGGTTACAAAATTGCCCTGAAACAGGGCAATTTGTGCAAAAACGCACTGTGAACGGGCAGCGTTATGCACCCTGCCAACGGGTGAAAAGATCGTGCGGCAACGTGATATCAAACTGATCCAGAACACGATTAACCGTCTGATTAATCACATCATCCAGCGTTTGCGGGCAATGATAAAACGCGGGAACCGGTGGCATAATAACGGCGCCAATTTCAGCCGCCTGAGTCATGAGGCGCAGGTGTCCTAAATGCAGCGGCGTTTCCCGCACGCACAACACCAGCGGGCGGCGTTCTTTCAGGACAACATCCGCCGCACGGGTGAGAAGTCCGTCAGTATAGCTGTGCACAATACCGGAGAGCGTTTTGATCGAGCACGGTAAAATCACCATCCCCGCCGTCTGAAAGGAGCCAGAAGAGATACTGGCGGCAATATCGCGCGCATCATGGGTGACATCGGCCAGAGCCTGCACCTCCCGCAAGGAAAATTCGGTTTCCAGCGCAAGCGTCTGACGCGCAGCCGGACTCATCACCAGGTGGGTCTCCACATCCGCCACGTCACGCAGAACCTGCAACAAGCGCACGCCATAAATCGCGCCGCTGGCGCCGCTAATCCCTACAATGAGTCGTTTCATGATTTTTGCCCTTTCTTGCGTCTGGGCTGACTTTGCAGGATTTTACGGGGCGTTGCAAGCAAGGGCGCGGATTGCGCGCCCTTGCCGGGAGGAGAGATTAACCTTCGTTATGCATTTCCAGGTTTTCCACTTCGTTCTGACGCTGCATCGCTTTGACGTCGTCGTTACGCAGGGAATCCAGATAATCGAGATACTGCTGGTCAACGTCTTTCGTGACATACACGCCGTTAAAGACCGAACATTCAAACTGCTGAATATCCGGGTTCTCAGCGCGAACAGCTTCAATCAGATCGTCCAGATCCTGGAAGATAAGCCCATCAGCGCCGATGATCTGGCGAATTTCATCCACTTCACGACCGTGAGCAATCAGCTCATTTGCCGTTGGCATATCAATACCGTAAACGTTCGGGAAGCGAATTTCCGGTGCCGCAGAAGCCAGATAGACCTTCTTCGCGCCTGCTTCACGGGCCATCTCAATAATCTGTTCAGAGGTGGTGCCGCGCACGATGGAGTCATCCACCAGCAGGACGTTCTTATCGCGGAATTCAGCGCGGTTGGCGTTCAGCTTGCGACGCACGGACTTACGGCGCAACTGCTGGCCCGGCATGATAAACGTCCGGCCAACGTAGCGGTTTTTCACAAAGCCCTGGCGGTACGGTTTACCCAGAATGCGGGCGATTTCCAGCGCGATATCGCAGGAGGTTTCTGGAATCGGGATCACCACGTCGATATCCAGATCTTCCCATTCACGGGCAATTTTTTCGCCCAGCTTCGTCCCCATATTCACGCGGGCGCTGTAGACGGAAATTTTGTCGATGAACGAGTCCGGGCGCGCAAAGTAGACGTATTCGAACAGGCACGGATTGCTGACCGGGTTATCCGCGCACTGGCGGGTAAACAACTGGCCTTTTTCGGTGATGTACACCGCTTCGCCCGGTGCCACATCGCGCAGGAATTCGAAGCCCAGCGTATCAAGCGCCACGCTTTCGGACGCAACCATATATTCAGTGCGGCCATCGCCAATGTCGCGCTTGCCCAGCACCAGCGGGCGGATGCCGTTCGGATCGCGGAAAGCCACCATACCGTGCCCGATAATCATCGCCACACAGGCATACGCGCCGCGAATCTGGCGGTTGGTCGCGGCAATGGCGGCAAAAATGTTATCGGCTTCCAGCGGATAATGACGGAAGTTATCCAGCTCGCTGGCAAAAATATTGAGCAGGATTTCAGAATCTGACGTGGTGTTGATGTGACGACGTTTTTCTTCAAACAGCTTTTTACGCAGCTCATGCGCGTTGGTCAGGTTGCCGTTATGAGCAAGCGTGATGCCATACGGCGAGTTGACGTAAAAAGGTTGAGCTTCGGAGGCGCTGGAGCTGCCAGCCGTTGGGTAACGCACATGCCCGATGCCCATATTGCCCTGCATACGCTGCATATGGCGAGCTTCAAAAACATCGCTCACCAGCCCGTTTGCCTTACGCAAGCGGAAGCAGTTGTTGGCATCAATGGTGATGATGCCAGCGGCATCCTGACCACGATGCTGGAGCACCGTTAACGCGTCATAAATCGACTGGTTTACCGGCATAACACCGGCGATACCGACAATACCGCACATACGTCTTTTCCTCGTTAAGCCACATCTCAGAACCGTTACGTTCTGGGCAAGAAACTTGACGAGCTTTGCAGATAGTCAAAGAACCATCTGATGATAAAACTGAACTGCGGGATAAGCTGCGACTTGCTCCAGTCTTCGCTTTTCGACAGGCCGGTAAACGTATCGAGAAAGAACAGAATGGCGGCGACGATTAACGCTCCTCGCAGCGCGCCAAAACAGATCCCCAACACCCTGTCAGTACCCGACAGGCCGGTTTTCTCCACCAGCTGACCTATCACAAAGTTCACGATAGCGCCGACGATAAGCGTCGCGATAAACAGTATCGCGATAGCAATCCCATTTCGAACCAGTTCGTCTTCAAAGCCCGTAAACCAGACAGACAGGTAAGTGTAGTAATGGCTGGCGACAAAGAAAGCACAACCCCATGTCACCAACGATAACGCTTCACGAACAAAGCCACGGATCAGGCTAACCAGACAGGAAAAACCAATCACCGCGATAATGGCGTAATCAATCCAGACCATATGTGTCCCACGATTTTACGCCCTGTCGTCCTGTTCGGGGCGCATTCTAACAGAAAAAGAAAACGTTTGCGTAGGGATTTCCTTCCCGTGCGTAAATAAAAATGGCGCTGAAAAAATATTCAACGCCATCAAACTTTTTGCCTCTTCGGGCATTGCCGGATGGCGGTGCAAGCACCTTATCCGGCCTGGAAAACAGTACACCGTAGGCCTGATAAGACGCGCAGCGTCGCCGTCAGGCAGCAGTGGCTTAGTTCGGGCTGTAACCCATCACCACGCCACTCAAACCGGAGATCTGCTGTAACTCGCCAAGAGAATTTTTCAGCTTGTCTCTTGAGGCGTCAGGCCCGACGAGGATACGGGTTATTTTACCCTGTACCGGCGTTGACGGAGAAGTATATACCCGGAAGCCCGCGCCACGAAGTTTACCCACTATCTCATTGACCTTATCGGCATTTTTCAACGCCCCCAACTGCACAACGTACGCTTTACCCGTTGGCGCGGGTTTTTCTTCAGCAGCAGGTTTCGGCTCAGGCGCCGGTGTCGGCGTTGCCGCTACCGGTTGCTGCGGCTTCGGCTGTGGCTTCGGTTTTTCAACCGGTTTCGGCTTCGGTGGCTCAACAGGTGCGGGGACAGGATCGAAACTGGCGTTGTTTTCCGCAGCAAAACGGGAAGGGTCCAGAGACGGCGCTGCCGCATCTCCGGCACGCACCTCCTCAGCAGCGCCTTCAGGCGGCTGGGTCGGCAACGCCTGTGTTGCGGCTGGCATCATATCAGGCTCATCGCGATCGCCAGGCTTTGGCACCAGCGGGATCGCCGCGAACTCATCCTGATAATGTTTTTTCTGCCCGTCGAGCAACCCGGGAAGCACAATCACCCCGAGAGCGACCAGCACGATTGTGCCAACTAAACGATTCTGAAACTTACTCGCCACCGCTTCTCCCCGCGTCCATCACTTCCATGACATGTGCAACCGTGTGAAATGATCCACACACCAGCACGGTATCTTCTGGTTTCGCCTCTGCCAGCGCTGCATGCCACGCCAGCGCGACACTGTCATAGACAGTGCCTTTGCCCAGATGTTCCAGCAATTGCTCCGCCGTCGCGCCGCGCGGCCCTTCCAGCGGCGCGCAATACCAGTCGTCGACCACGCTTTTCAGCCAGGCTAACGTCCCTGCGATATCTTTATCATGTAGCATACCGATAACGGCAAGTATACGCCCGTTTTTCGGCAACATTTTCAGGCGTTCTGTCAGATATTCCGCAGCATGGGGATTATGTGCGACATCCAGAATCACCCGTGGCGATTCGCTCACTATCTGGAAACGACCGGGCAAAATCGCCCGGGCAATACCGTCACGAATCGCCTGCTCGCTGATGTTCAGCCCGCTGGCGCGCAGTGCCGCCAGCGCGGTGGCGGCGTTAGGCTGAGGCACCTGCGGCAGCGGAAGATTCGCCAGCGTACCTTCGCCGTCCGTAAACGACCAGCCGTCGCCCGTCACATCATAATGCCAGTCCACGCCGCGACGCTGTAACTGCGCCCCGGTTTCCTGCGCCACATCGGCGATGGTATACGGCATTTCCGGTTCGCCGACGATAGCCGGTTTTTCCGCCCGGAAGATCCCCGCCTTCTCACGCCCGATACTTTCGCGGTCCGGCCCCAGCCAGTCGGTATGATCCAGCGCAATGCTGGTCACTACCGCAACATCCGCATCAACAATATTGGTCGCGTCCAGACGTCCGCCCAGCCCGACTTCCAGAATCACCACGTCAAGCTGAGCCTGCTTAAACAGCCACAGCGCCGACAGCGTGCCATATTCAAAGTAGGTCAGAGAAATGTCTTCGCGCGCGGCCTCAATCTCGGCGAACGAGGCGGTATGAGCAGACTCCGGCAACTCGTTTCCCTGCACGCGAACGCGCTCGGTATAGCGCACAAGATGCGGAGAACTGTAGACGCCCACTTTATAGCCCGCCGCCGTCAGCACAGACTCCAGCGTGCGGCAGGTTGTTCCTTTACCGTTAGTACCCGCCACCGTAAAGACAAACGGCGCGGGTTTCAGCACGCCCAGACGCGCCGCAACCCGGCTTACGCGTTCCAGACCCAAATCGATAGTTTTACTGTGCAGGTTTTCCAGATAAGAAAGCCACGCTGCCAGGGGCGACGCGGCTTGGGGAATGCGTTTATTGTCCATGATGCCTGTAAATTTATTACGTTGAGAAAAGCAAAAGGCAGCGCCAGCTGGCCCTGCCCTTTTGTACTCGTCGTCTTTCAAGCTGCAGGTGTGTTGGCTGCTCTCGCTCACCCGAATCACTTGCCTGTGCAAGCTCATCGGGATTCGCTCTCTTGCCGCCTTCCTGCAACTCGAAATCCATAGAGTAAATTATCAGGCCTCGGGTTCCTGATCGGGTACCGGCGGCACCACCTCGCCTTCGCGCGGCGCATCCGGGTTCGGCGCCGGAAGATTCATCAGCTTCGCCAGAACGCTTGCCAGTTTCAGGCGCATTTCCGGGCGGCGGACGATCATATCGATAGCGCCTTTTTCAATCAGAAACTCACTGCGCTGGAATCCCGGCGGCAGTTTCTCACGTACGGTTTGTTCAATAACACGCGGGCCCGCAAAACCGATTAACGCTTTCGGTTCTGCAATATTGAGATCGCCGAGCATCGCAAAACTTGCGGAAACGCCGCCCATTGTCGGATCGGTCAACACGGAGATATACGGCAGACCACGCTCCTGCATTTTCGCCAGCGCAGCGGAGGTTTTCGCCATCTGCATCAGCGACATCAGCGCTTCCTGCATACGCGCGCCGCCGGAAGCGGAGAAGCAGATCAGCGGGCAGTTATCTTCCAGCGCCTGCTCAACGGCACGGACAAAACGCGCGCCGACCACAGACCCCATAGAACCGCCCATAAAGGAGAACTCAAACGCCGCCGCGACAACCGGCATGTCGTGGAGCGTACCTTTCATCACCACCAGCGCGTCTTTCTCGCCGGTTTCCTTCTGCGCGGAAGCCAGACGATCTTTATACTTCTTGGAGTCACGGAACTTCAGCACATCTTTCGGCTCAAGTTCGCTGCCCAGTTCCACAAGGCTTCCTTCATCTAACAGGCTATGCAGGCGATTGCGCGCCGACATGCGCATATGATGGTCACACTTCGGACAGACCTCAAGATTACGTTCCAGCTCAGCACGGTATAAAACCTGACCGCAGCTATCACACTTGGTCCACACCCCTTCAGGAATGCTTGCCTTGCGGGTGGGAGTAATGTTGCTTTTAATTCGTTCAATCCAGCTCATTAGTGACCTTTCTGCCTGAACCTTAGTCGTCAGCTTTGTTATCAGGAGCGCATAATGCCATTTTTGCCCCCAACAGACTATGAATGTTGCACATTAAAACATAACAGCCCGAAACTTTGGATAAAAAAGTGGTCGAACCGCTGAGTTACTTTCTATTTTGCGGCACGCGACGCAGCGCGCTTATGACGAATGATTTCAACCACGCCTGGCAATATCGACACCACAATAATCCCTACGATCAGTAACTTAAGGTTATCCTGAATCATAGGGATCGTACCGAAGAAATACCCCGCATATGTGAAGAGCAGCACCCATAAAAGCGCGCCAATGACGTTATACGCGGCAAAATGGCGATAAGACATATGTCCCATACCCGCAACAAACGGCGCAAAGGTTCTGACAATCGGGACAAAACGGGCCAGAATAATGGTTTTCCCGCCATGCTTCTCATAAAACTGGTGCGTCTTATCAAGGTAACTGCGACGGAAAATTTTTGAATTCGGGTTACTGAATAACCGTTCGCCAAACAATCTGCCGATCGTGTAGTTCACCGCATCGCCGACAATCGCGGCGATCAGCATTAACATCACCATAATATGTACGTTGAGATCGTTGGTTTCCAGCGACGCCAACGCGCCCGCCACAAACAGCAACGAATCCCCCGGCAGAAACGGCGTCACCACCAGTCCGGTTTCACAAAACAGGATCAGGAACAGAATGGCATATACCCAGACGCCGTATTCCGCGACCAGCTCCGCCAGGTGCACGTCAATGTGCAGGATAAAATCAATCAGAAAATAAATCAGGTCCATATTGATGCCTTATACGACTCAAATTAGTCCGCCAGAAACAGCGGGCCCAGTGGCGTTTTGGGAAGGTCAAACCGTTCCGGGTAATCAACCGCAACCAGATACAACCCTTCCGCTTTCGCCGTTGCTGCTGAAAGCCGCCTGTCCTTCGCCGCCAGCAACTCTGCTATCCAGCTCTCCGGCTGGTTGTGGGCGCCTACTTCCATCAGGCTACCGACAATATTCCTGACCATATGATGTACAAAGGCATTGGCTTTGATATCGACCACCACATACGCACCGTGACGCGTCACGTTAATGTGCATCACGTTTCGCCACGGCGTACGCGACTGGCACTGTACCGCGCGAAACGAGGTAAAATCATTTTCACCAATCAGACACTGCGCCGCCCGGTGCATACGTTCTGCGTCCAGCGGCTCATAAAAGTGCGTAACCCCATGACCTAAAATCGCCGGGCGCAACCGATGATTGTAGATGATGTAGCGATAACGGCGAGCCGTTGCGCTAAACCGGGCGTGAAAATCCTCAGGTACAGCTTTAACCCAACGAACCGCGATGTCACCAGGTAAATTCGCATTTACACCCAGCGTCCACGCCGCGTCTTTACGCAACGCGGTGGTTTCAAAATGCACCACCTGCCCCGTTCCGTGTACGCCAGCGTCTGTCCGCCCGGCGCAAAACACGTTAACAGGTTCGTTGGCAACCTGAGAAAGCGCTTTTTCCAGCTTTTCCTGAACGCTGCGCACTTCGTTCTGGCGTTGCCAACCATAATATTTGCTGCCGTCGTACTCAATGCCCAGCGCAATTTTATAAACTGGCGGTTGTTCCACTGCTGACATCAGTACAGGTACTCCTGTACCAGTTTTTCCGCGGTTTTAACCGCCATCAGCGCGCCGCCAAAGCGAACGTTATCGGCCACCGACCAGAACTGAACCTGCTCCGGCATGCCATAATCGTTACGCACACAACCGACAGAAAGCTGCGGATTGCCAGACGCATCGCCCACCTGAGTCGGGAAGTCAGTCTCTTCAGACAGCACAATATCTTCGCCGCGAGAAAAGGCATCGCGCGCCTCTTCCGCTGCCAGCGGGCGCAGCGCTTCAAAACTGACCATTTGCGCATGACCATAAAATACCGGCGACTGAATGCAACTGGCGGAAATCATCAGCCCGTCGTCTTGCAAAATCTTACGCACTTCGTCAACGATACGGCGCTCTTCGCGCACGCTGCCTTCACTGTCCGGCAGGAGCGGCAGCATGTTAAACGCCAGTTGGCGACCAAAGAAATCATCTTCGTCGATAGGGATACCGTTGAGCAGTTTCGCGCTCTGACCGGCCAGCGCATCCACCGCTTTTTTCCCGTGTGCCGAGGCAGAAAGCAGGCTGGTGACGCTAATGCGCGACAGACCGCCTTCATCAATCAGCGGCTTCAGCGAGGCCAGCAACTGGCTGGTCAGGCTGTTGGCTACGGCGATCACATTGCGGTTGCGGTAATCGGCCAGCACAGACGGGTTCACTTCCGGCACCACTAATGGCACATCCGGTTCCAGGGCAAACAGGCCGCTGCTGTCGATCACCAGACAGCCCGCATTGGTGGCTTCCTCAACCCATGCGGCAGAGGCTTCAGCGCCAGCGACAAAAAACGCCAGTTGCGCCTGCGTCCAGTCAAAATCAGCGACATCCTGCACAATGACCGACTTGCCGCTATAGCGCAGATGTTCGCCCGCACTTTCATTACGCGCCAGCGCATAAATCTCACCGACCGGGAACTGACGTTCAGCCAGCGTTTCGAGCAGGGCTTCGCCTACGGCGCCTGTTGCGCCCAGGATGGCAATGTTCCAGCCTTCAGACATGGTGGTTTACTCCAGAAATAGCAAAGCTCCCCGCGCTATGCAGGGAGCGACAAAAAGAATGTTAATGGGCCGGATGATGAACGGCGTTGAAACCGAGCTTATGCAGCAGCGTGGCGGCACTGGCATCGTCGCACATCACGTACAAGGAAGACCATTCACGGCGCTCAAGGTAATTCTTACGCAGCTTATCAAACTCGCCCGGAATTCCGGCGACTTTACGCAGTGGCGCATCATCGCGGCGCACATCATACACCAAATGCACCAGCCTTTTCAGCGTCGGCTGATCCAGCGGGCCATGCAGCGTAATACGCCCAAACTCCGGCGCGGGTAGCAGCGTATCCAGCGCCACTTTTTGCGCCCGTCCGATAAACGTACTATAGGCTTCAAAGACCTGCGTGGTGCCGCGCGCCTTCCCTTCCAGGGTATAACCGGCAATGTGCGATGTGCCGATATCAATTTTTTCCAGCAGCGCCACGTTAAGATCGGGCTCCCCTTCCCAGACATCAAGCACCACGCTCAGCGACTGCCCGGCATTCAGGCGCGCCAGCAGCGCGGTGTTATCCACCACCGGGCCGCGACAGGCGTTAATCAGAATCGTCCCCGGCTTCAGCCGCCCGATCAGCGCCTCATCCGCCAGGTGCAGCGTCTTGTAAGGCCCCTCTTTATACAACGGCGTGTGGAACGTCAGAATATCCGCTTCCTGGACCAGTTCATCCAGCGAGCGGAAATCACCTTCATCGCCCCGGTCCGCACGCGGCGGATCGCACAGCAAAGTACGAATGCCCAACGCTTCCAGCCTCGCCTGCAAGCGAGCGCCAACATTACCTACGCCGACAATCCCCACGGTGCGGTCGCTTAAAGCAAAACCGTCACGCTCCGCCAGCATCAGTAAAGCGGAAAAGACATATTCAACAACAGCGATAGCATTGCAGCCAGGCGCCGCTGAAAACCCCACGCCAGCCTGCTTAAGCCACGCCTCATCCACATGATCGGTACCGGCGGTTGCGGTGCCGACAAATTTGATGGATTTCCCCCCAAGCAGCGCTTCATTCACTTTGGTGACTGAACGCACCATTAACGCATCCGCATCATCAAGTTCTGCAACGGGAATGGGGCGACCGGGAACCGCTTTGACCTCGCCCAGACGGCTAAATAATTCGCGGGCATAAGGCATATTTTCATCAACGAGGATTTTCACGTCTGCGTACCTGTTTGAGAACGAGAGTTAACCGGGCAAGTGTGCCATAATCTGGCCGCCAGGCATACTTTGCTAAGATTTATGGTTTAAGGATAAGTGATGATGCAACCCATTTCCGGTACTCCCGCACGCCCTCCCGGTGAAGGTCAGACTGCGCCTTCCGTTGCCGGAGAACAGCCGCTATCCACCCAGCAGCGCACGGTGCTGGAACGCCTGATTACGCGTCTGATTTCACTGACGCAACAGCAAAGCGCGGAAGTCTGGGCCGGAATGAAACACGATCTGGGCGTAAAAAGCGACACGCCGTTGCTGTCGCGCCACTTCCCCGCCGCAGAACAAAATCTCACGCAACGCCTGAGCGTCGCTCAGCAGAACCACGCGAATCGTCAGGTGCTCTCGCAGTTGACGGAATTATTGAGCCAGGGGAACAACCGTCAGGCCGTCAGCGATTTTATTCGCCAACAGTACGGTCAGACGGCGCTCAGCCAGTTAACGCCCGAGCAGTTAAAGAATGTGCTGACGCTACTGCAACAGGGGCAACTTTCCATTCCTCAGCCTCAACAACGTCCGCCAACCGACAGACCGTTATTGCCTGCCGAGCATAATACGCTCAACCAACTGGTGACGAAGCTGGCCGCCGCGACGGGCGAATCGGGCAAACTTATCTGGCAGTCCATGTTGGAACTTTCCGGTGTGAAAAGCGGCGAGCTGATCCCTGCAAAACAGTTCACGCACCTGGTCACCTGGCTGCAAGCGCGCCAGACCCTCAGCAACCAGAGCGCGCCCACCCTACAGACGCTACAGGCGGCGCTAAAACTGCCGCTGGAGCCGAATGAATTCACGGCGTTAAGAGATTACGCCCAGCAGACATATCAGGCGTTGCCGCATACGATTCTGACAACCGCTCAGGTTCAGGATCTGCTGAACCAGGTCTTTCTGCGCCGCGTTGCGCGCGAAAGAGAGTTAACCGAGCCGCATCACATTCAGCCGATATACAGCCCGTTCGCCCCGATGATTGAAACCATCAAATCCGTAACGGCGCGACCGGGGCTGATCTTTATCGCACTGGCGGTTGCCTTCATTCTGTTCTGGCTGGTGTCTTAACCCCGGCGAAACGACAGCAGCGTTACCACAATCCCCACGACGGCAGAAATCGCCCCGGCGAGAAACACGGAAGAGTAGCCGCACGAGGTGGCTAACAGCCCGGCCAGAGGGCCGGTAATGCCGTAGGAGATGTCCTGAAACGCGGCATAGCCGCCAAGTGCCGTACCGCGTACCTGAGAAGGTACGCGCTTCACCACTTCAACACCCAGCGCCGGGAAGATGAGCGAGCACCCTGCCCCGGTTAACGCCGCGCCCAATAGCGCAATCCAGGCCACAGGCGCCAGCCAAAGCAGCACCAGCCCTGCCGTTTCGACCAACAGGGACGCAACCGCCACCTTCACACCGCCAAAGCGATCCGGCATCCAGCCAAACAGCACGCGCATCAGCACGAAAGCGCCGCCAAACGCGGTCAACGTAAAACCGGCCATCGCCCAGCCTTTACTGGCGAAATAGAGTGAAATAAAGGTGCCGATAACGGCGAAACCAACCCCCTGTAGCGCCAGCCCCAGGCCCGGCTTCCAGATGAGGCCGACGACGCTCCACAGCGACGGACGTTCGCCCGCGTGCGCAGGTACTTTACGCACGGTGCCATTAAATGCCCAGGCCAGCAGCGGCAGCGCCATTGTCGTTCCTGCCAGCGCCGCAAAACCGTAATGGCTGTGAATCAGTAAACCAAGCGGCGCACCGGCAGCCAGCGCGCCGTAAATCGCCATGCCATTCCACGACATCACTTTACCGGAGCGCGAAGGCCCTACCAGCCCCATCCCCCAGGTCAGGGTTCCGGTCAGTAGCTGGCTTTCGCCAAAACCCAGGATCAGTCGCCCGACGATCAGCAACGCGAATTTTACAGGTACAGAAACAGGTAACAACGCCGCCAACAGCCACGCGCCCCCCGCCAGCGCGCAGGCCAACATCCCCTGTAGCGCGGAACGTTTAGCGCCATATTGATCGGCCAGTCGCCCGGCGTAACCACGGGTCAATACCGTTGCAAGGAATTGAATGCCCACCGCGATGCCGACCATCGTGTTGCCATAGCCCAGCTCATGATGAACAAAAAGAGGGATTACAGGTAACGGTAAACCGACCGTCATATAGGTCAGAAAAACCGCAAAAGCGATACGAAAAAGCGAAAAATTCGCAGAAGGTGTTTTTTCTTTTTGGGATACAGCTGTCATGCGTTACTCCAGAATGCAGAGTAAGGCGAGGAAATGCCACGCCCCCTCCACCTGACCATCAGGATTAAGGTGCGTTGGATAACGTTAAACGCTTACGCATTATCATGGGGATAATGTTGAGCGTGAAGTCTGCCTGTGGGAGACCGGGCTTGTCAACTTAGAAATCACAGCATTATTTGTCATTTCTGTCGAATTGAACACGGTTAAAACATACTGTCATTTTCTTTCAGGGAAAAAAGTAATGAAAGCGTTTCCTCTTATTACGCTTATCCTGTTGCTTTGCGGCTGCGCTACACCTCATCGCGATAGTACGCAGGATATTAACCAATTCTATCTCTCATGGATGAAAACATTCACAGAGGATCAGGATACCCCTCATGATAAGTCGGCATTAATGCAACGCTATGTCGCGAAAGAACTTATCAATCGCCTGACGCTAATTGATAACCTTTATGAGCAGGAAATTGTGGCGTCAGACTACTTTATGTACGTGCAGGACTACGCGCCGGAATGGATCGCTAAATTCCACGCAGGAACAGCCAGTGCTTTTTTGGGAGGTGAAAAAGTGGATGTGTGGCTTGGCGATTCCGATACCCGCCTTATCCATTTAATGGTGTACACTCGCCGGGAAAATGGTCAATGGAAAATTTATCGGGTACGCGATCTTACCCACCAGTTTGAACACCCGATCTACGATGCAGGCGCTATTGCCCGCGCCAGGGCGTGGTCTGCAAAAATCGCGCAGGAATACGAAAACAAGCAATAAAAAAGGGAGCCATCATCGGCTCCCCTGTAGGCCTGATAAGCGAAGCGCCATCAGGCAAACGTTGATGTCGGATAGCGGCGTAAACGCCTTATCCGCCCAACGTCTTCAGATTTACGCTTTCAGCTTACGCATAACCAGCGTCGCGTTGGTGCCGCCAAAGCCGAAGCTGTTGGACATGACGGTCGTCAGCTCGCGATCGGTGGCTTCGGTGACGATGTTCAAACCTGCCGCTTGCTCGTCCATCTCTTCAATGTTGATGCTCGGCGCGATAAAGCCGTGTTCCAGCATCAGCAGCGAATAGATAGCTTCCTGCACGCCAGCCGCACCCAGAGAGTGACCGGTCATCGCTTTGGTCGCGGAGATAGCCGGGCTCTTATCGCCAAAGACTTCACGAATTGCACCCAGCTCTTTCACGTCGCCTACCGGCGTAGAAGTACCGTGGGAGTTCAGGTAGTCAATCGGAGTGTCAACGCCGTGCATCGCCATCTGCATGCAGCGCACTGCGCCTTCGCCTGACGGTGCAACCATGTCAGCGCCATCGGACGTTGCGCCGTAACCGACGATTTCCGCATAGATGTGCGCGCCGCGCGCCAGAGCGTGTTCCAGTTCTTCAACCACAACCATACCGCCGCCGCCCGCGATAACGAAACCATCACGGTTCGCATCATAGGTACGGGAAGCTTTAGACGGATCGTCGTTGTATTTGGTGGACAGTGCGCCCATCGCGTCGAATTCACACGCCATTTCCCAGCACAGCTCTTCGCCGCCGCCGGCAAAGACGATGTCCTGTTTGCCCAGTTGAATCTGTTCAACCGCGTTGCCGATGCAGTGCGCAGAGGTCGCGCAAGCAGAGCTGATGGAGTAGTTCACGCCGTGGATTTTAAACGGCGTAGCGAGGCAGGCAGAAACGCCGGAGGCCATCGCTTTGGTCACTACATACGGGCCAACGGCTTTCAGACCACGCGGGCTACGCATGGCATCTGCGCCAAAGACCTGGAATTTCGGGGAGCCGCCGCCGGAACCTGCAATCAGGCCAACGCGCGGGTTATTCTGGTAAGTTTCTACAGAGAGACCCGCATCAGCAATCGCCTGCTCCATAGAAAGGTAAGCATAGATGGATGCGTCGCTCATAAAGCGCACTACTTTGCGGTCAATGAGGCCAGTGGTATCCAGTTTGACGTTACCCCAAACATGGCTACGCATGCCGGAGTCCTTCAGCTCCTGAGAGAAAGTGATCCCTGAACGTCCTTCACGCAGAGATGCCAGGACTTCCTGCTGGTTATTACCGATGCTGGAAACGATGCCCAGGCCAGTAATCACTGCACGTTTCATTCAATACCTCTGTAAGTCGCACTATTTTAAGATTCGACTCGCACAATAGCGTACACTTGTACGCCGAACAAGTCCGATCAGCCAATTAATATGGAAATTTGCGCCTCCGGGCGCACATCGCTAAGATCGTGACACTGCCTGTCAGACGAGTAACTTACGTGAAACAATACGCTATACAACCTGCCAACCTTGAATTCAACGCTGAGGGTACACCTGTTTCCCGAGATTTCGATGACGTCTACTTTTCCAATGATAATGGGCTGGAAGAGACGCGTTATGTTTTTCTCGGCGGCAATCAGCTTGAGGAGCGTTTTCCGCTGCACCCTCGCCCATTATTCGTGGTGGCGGAGAGCGGTTTCGGCACTGGCCTTAACTTCCTGACGCTCTGGCAGGCGTTCTCGCAGTTTCGCGACGCTCACCCTGAGGCTACGCTACAAAGATTACATTTTATCAGTTTTGAAAAATTTCCCCTGACGCAGGCCGACCTCGCTTTAGCCCATCAACACTGGCCGGAGCTTGCCCCCTGGGCACAGCAGCTACACGCGCAGTGGCCGCTGCCGCTGGCCGGGTGCCATCGTCTGATTCTTGATGACGGTCGCGTGACGCTGGATCTCTGGTTCGGCGATATTAATGAACTGACGGGGAAACTGGATGAATCTCTGAACCAGAAAGTGGACGCCTGGTTTCTGGATGGTTTTGCCCCCGCGAAAAACCCTGACATGTGGACGCAGAATCTGTTTTCCACCATGGCGCGACTGGCTCGCCCCGGCGGAACGCTGGCGACGTTTACCTCTGCGGGATTCGTGCGCCGGGGGTTGCAGGAGGCAGGGTTCACGATGCAAAAACGCAAAGGTTTTGGCCGCAAGCGTGAAATGCTTTGCGGCGTCATGGCACACGCGCTGACGTCCCCCTCCCCGACGCCGTGGTTCACCCGCAGCGGCAGCGCCAAACGAGACGTCGCAATCATCGGCGGTGGCATCGCCAGCGCGCTGCTGTCGCTGGCGCTTCTGCGCCGCGGCTGGCAGGTAACGCTCTATTGTTCAGATGAGCAGCCCGCGCAAGGCGCATCCGGCAATCGCCAGGGGGCGCTTTATCCCCTGCTCAGCAAACACGATGCGGCGATTAACCTCTTTTTCCCGAGCGCGTTTACGTTCGCGCGGCGTCTGTATGACGCGTTGCCGGTGACTTTCGACCATGACTGGTGCGGCGTCACGCAACTGGGCTGGGACGAAAAGAGCCAGCACAAAATCGATCAGATGCTGTCGCTGGCGTTGCCCGATGCCCTCGCAGTGGCTGTAGATCCAGACCAGGCGCAGCAGGAAACAGGCGTGGCGACACACTGTCGCGGAATAACGTATCCGGCTGGCGGCTGGCTGTGCCCCGCACAATTAACCGCTGCGGTGCTGGCGCTGGCGGCCACACAAGGGCTGCGGAGGCATTACACACACACGCTCACCGCCCTTTCGCGCCAGGCCACAGGCTGGCAGTTGCAATTTGCAGAGGGTAAGGCAGTTGAACATGAGGTGGTCGTGCTGGCAAACGGGCATCAGATTAACCACGTTGACCAGACGCTTCCGTTACCGGTCTATTCGGTGGCCGGTCAGGTGAGCCATATCCCGACGACGCCTGCGCTTTCCGCATTACGCCAGGTGCTGTGCTACGACGGATACCTCACGCCGCAAAACCCTGCCACTCATCAGCACTGCATTGGCGCCAGTTACCATCGCGGCAGTGAGGAAACTGCCTATCGTGAAGACGATCAGCAGCAGAATCGCCAGCGCTTGATCGACTGCTTCCCGAATGCCGCATGGGCAAAAGAGGTTGATGTCAGCGAAAAAGCGGCGCGCTGTGGCGTACGCTGCGCCACGCGCGATCATCTGCCGATGGTCGGAAATGTGCCGGACTATGATGCAACGCTCGCACAATACGCCGCTCTTGCCAGACAGAAAGACGCCGCCGAACGCGCGCCGGTTTATCCTGATTTGTTTATGCTGGGAGCGCTCGGATCGCGCGGGTTGTGTTCAGCCCCGCTCTGCGCGGAAATTCTCGCGGCGCAAATGAGCGAAGAGCCCATTCCGATGGATGCTGACACGCTGGCGGCGTTAAACCCGAATCGTCTGTGGGTACGGAAGTTATTGAAGGGAAAAGCGGTGAAATAAGTCCATCAGCCGAATGAACGTTAACGCCACCCGGCAAGGTGAAAATGCCGGATGGCGACGCATCCGGCCTACGCGTTAATGGCCTTCTGGAACAGGTTATCCCACATCTCTTTCACTAACGCCTGGTCACGCGGCGACAACTCGCCTGCGCCAATCGCTTTTTCCAGGCTGCTGGTGACGTTGGCATACACCGCTTCTGCGGAATGGTCATCACCGCCTTCCAGTTCTGCAACTGCTAACGTCAGGTGGCCACGCAGATATCCGCTGGCAAACAACTCATCATCGCTTGCGTGCTCTACCATATCGTCGATTAATGCCAGAATGCGTGATTCAAACTCCGCGATCATCTTCTTTCCTCATTGTAAACGTGGCGTCGGCCTCAGTTGAGCGCTTCCGGCCACGGGAACTGTTCCGCCGTAATGTCAGGCGTGTGATAATAATTCTGTAACGCTTTAATAAACCGGGCCGGGCGTTCAGGAATGCCTTTTTCCAGGTACTCCATCACCTGAGCATGAACCCGGCGCTGAAATACCACGCGATCCGGTTCGAAGTCCCCTTCCAGGTTGTCGCAACTGACGTTAAACGGATAACCCGCCGCCACGCAAAACAACCAGTCAAAGGCCTGCGGTTTCACTTCCACGTCTTCAAACTGGCTTTGGGTTTGCGCATCACGCCCATCCGGGCAATACCAGTAACCAAAATCCACCAACTCGCGACGCGCCTTTCCGGCAATACACCAGTGCGAAATCTCATGCAGCGCGCTGGCGTAAAAGCCGTGCGCAAAAACAATCCGGTGGTACGGCACGTCCGCATCAGCAGGAAGATAGACCGGTTCGTCATCGCCTTTAATCAGACGGGTATTAAAATCGTCGGCAAAGCAGCCGTTAAAAATATCAATTAGCTGTTGGTAATGATGCGTACTGTTCATTAGTTCATCCCCAGCAAGTGGAGAATCTCCTGTCCGTGGTTATCATAAAGTAGTTTGGCGCTCATCACCGCAGAGACGATGACAATCATCGGGCGAATGAGCTTCTGTCCTTTGCTTAACACCAGTCGCGAGCCCATACGAGCGCCCAGAAACTGGCCAATCAGCATCACGAAACCTGTCGCCCAAATGACTTTACCGCCAATAGCGAACAGCAACAGGCCGCCAATATTCGAGGTGGCATTCAACACTTTGGCATGGGCGGTGGATTTCGCCAAGTTGTACCCGCACAGCGTCACAAACGCCAGCGCGTAAAACGATCCGGCAGCCGGGCCGAAGAAGCCATCGTAGAATCCGACGCAGCCCCCGGCGACCAGCGCGAAAGGCAGGCCATAAAGCCGACGCTGACGATCCTCTTCGCCGAGTTTCGGCATCAACAGGAAGTAAAGGCCAATACAAATAACCAGCACCGGTAAAATCTGCCGCAAAATGCTCGCCTGGACATATTGCACCAGTAACGCGCCGCTCATTGAGCCAATGAACGTCATCAGAATATTGAGTTTCTGATCGGCAAGATTGACCACTTTGCGACGAATGAAATAGATTGACGCGGAGAGTGAGCCGCCGCAGGCCTGCAATTTATTGGTCGCCAGCGCCTGTGCTGGCGACATGCCTGCCGCCATTAATGCAGGGATCGTTAATAAGCCGCCTCCCCCCGCCAGCGAATCAATAAATCCAGCCAGCATTGCCACGAAAAAAAGAACAATCAATAACAGCGGGGACACCATAAACAGATTTAAAAAATTGTCCATTAGAGTACATGCTCATCCAGTAGCGCCTGGCAGGAAGGCGGCAACGGTGGCGGTGTCTTCTTCTCAGGCTTTGTTGTTCCAGGTTCAGGAGGTTCAAACCAACTTTGTAGTTCTGCGCCGCATCCATCGCCAGGCGGAGGCAAAGGCTGATCTTCGCACTCCAGGCTGTCGGCAGGGCAACGTAATCGTACATGCATATGCGCACGATGTTGGAACCAGGGTCGCACTTTACGCAACCAGTCACGGTCGGTTCCGGCATCCAGGCATAACTGCTGTTTAATGGCAGGATTAACAAAAATACGCGTGACGTCGTTATCTTCCGCCGCCAGTTTGATCAGGCTGGAAATTTCCGGCTTCCACAGCGAAGGCACCACATGTTTGCCGTCGCGGGAGACCAGGTCAATTGCCTGAGGTCGCAGTAGCTGCGCCTGCGTCCAGCGTGTTTTCGGCAGTTGCAGAAAAATATCAACATCGAGCCCGGTCTGGTGGCTGGCATGTCCGCCGTTGAACCGCCCGCCCGCAGGCATCCCCATATCGCCGATCAACACCGTTCCAAACCCAAGATTGCTGACCTGAGTGCTCAGTCGTTGAATAAACATCACGAGATCGGGATGACCAAAATAGCGGCGCTGATCGGTACGCATCACCTGATAGTGTTCGGACTGCACGGGAAGCGTGTCTGCCCCAACAATGCAGCCATTCGAAAAGCCGCCGATGGATTGCGCACTTCCGGGAACAGGATGCGTAATTTTCTGCCAGGGCGTCGCCGCCAGGCTGGCGCTGCTGACCAGAAGAGCCAGCAACGCGAGTGCCGTTTTTTTCATTGATTACCAGCGTGGAATATCAGTCTTTACATCCGCATTTTGCGCGCGCTGACGCAGAAGGTGATCCATCAGCACGATCGCCAGCATGGCCTCAGCGATCGGCACGGCGCGGATCCCAACGCACGGATCGTGACGCCCTTTGGTGATCATCTCGACTTCTTCACCGAAGCGGTTAATCGTACGTCCCGGCACCGTAATACTGGAAGTGGGTTTCAGCGCCATATGTGCAACAATTTGTTGCCCGCTGCTGATACCGCCGAGAATACCGCCCGCATGGTTGCTCAGGAAGCCCTCTTTGGTAATTTCATCGCGATTCTGGCTGCCTCGCAACGCGACCACATCAAACCCATCGCCAATCTCCACGCCTTTTACCGCGTTGATGCTCATCAGCGCATGAGCGATGTCCGCATCCAGACGGTCAAAGACCGGTTCGCCAAGCCCTGCCGGAACGCCGTTTGCCACGACGGTCACTTTTGCCCCAATCGAATCGCCCTCTTTCTTCAGGGCGCGCATCAGTTCATCCAGCGCGTCGATTTTATCTGGATCAGGACAGAAAAACGGGTTTTGTTCAACCTGCTGCCAGTCTTTGATTTCAAGCGGAATATCGCCCATCTGGGTCAGACACCCCTGAATGACGATGCCGTGTTTCTCCGCCAGATATTTTTTAGCAATCGCGCCAGCCGCGACGCGCATCGCCGTTTCACGGGCGGAAGAACGACCGCCGCCACGGTAATCGCGCAGACCGTATTTCTGCTCGTAGGTATAGTCGGCATGGCCCGGGCGGAAAACGTCCTTAATGGCGCTGTAATCCTGTGAACGCTGATCGGTATTTTCAATCAACAGGCCAATGCTGGTGCCCGTCGTCACGCCTTCAAAGACGCCGGAGAGAATTTTCACCTGGTCCGGTTCACGACGCTGGGTCGTGTAACGCGAGGTTCCCGGACGGCGTCTGTCGAGATCGTGTTGCAGGTCGGCTTCCGTTAGCGGAATGCCCGGCGGAACGCCATCAACGATACAACCGAGCGCCAGCCCGTGTGATTCACCAAAAGTCGTTACGCGAAAGAGTTGTCCAAGTGTATTTCCTGCCATCACGGCTCCGTTATCGTTGTTGTGTTGTTGACCGTTGATTAATCTTTATAGATGCTGAAATGCTCGCGAGCCGCAATGAGCTGCGCTTTCGTCAGCATAAAGACGCCGTCGCCACCGTTATCGAACTCCAGCCAGGTAAACGGTACATCGGGATATTGTTCTATCAGATGTACCATGCTGTTTCCGACTTCACAAATCAGAATACCGTCATCGGACAAGTAGTCCGGCGCGTTTCCCAGAATACGGCGGGTCAGTTTTAAACCGTCAGTGCCGGACGCCAGGCCCAGTTCAGGTTCATGACGATATTCATTCGGCAGATCGGACATATCTTCCGCATCAACGTACGGCGGGTTCGTCACAATCAGGTCATACTGCACTTTCGGCAGATCGCGGAACAGATCGGAGCGAATCGGCGTGACATGGTTGAGCAGACCGTGCTCTTCAATATTGTGTTCGGTTACGGCTAACGCGTCGCTGGAGATATCAACGGCATCCACTTCCGCCTCCGGGAAAGCATAAGCACAGGCGATAGCGATACATCCGCTGCCAGTACACATATCCAGAATGTGGTGCGGCTGCTCGCTGATAAGCCCCGCGAAGCGGTTATTGATCAGCTCGCCAATCGGCGAACGCGGCACTAATACGCGTTCATCAACATAGAATTCATGGCCGCAGAACCAGGCTTTATTGGTCAGGTAGGCCACCGGAATACGCTCGTTGACACGGCGAATGACCCGTTCAACAATGCGGTGACGTTCGCTGGACGTCAGGCGCGCGGTACGCATGTCTTCTGGAATATCCAGCGGCAAATAAAGTGACGGCAGCACCAGCTGTACGGCCTCATCCCACGGGTTGTCCGTGCCGTGACCATACCAGATATTCGCCGCGCTAAACCGGCTTACCGCCCAGCGCAACATGTCCTGAATGGTATGCAGCTCACTCACTGCTTCATCAACGAAAATTTTATCCACGTATTCCTCCAGGGCATGCTCGCATTAAATTCGGCGGCTAGTTTGCCACGAAGACGGCGATAAATCAGCACTCACGCGGCGCCAGAGCGTGAAAATTGCGTTTTGGCTGAACGAATGTCCCCTGAGTCGGGTAAACTAACGCAAAATAAAAGATGAGACGTTCGAATGAAAAAGAAAACATCGCTCAGCGAGGAGGACCAGGCGTTGTTCCGGCAGTTAATGACCGGCACCCGCCAGATTAAGCAGGACACCATTGTCCACCGGCCGCAACGTAAAAAAATCACAGAAGTCCCGGTCAAACGTCTGATACAGGAGCAGGCTGATGCCAGCCACTATTTCTCCGATGAATTTCAACCGTTATTGAATACCGACGGCCCGGTGAAATATGTACGTGCCGACGTCAGCCATTTCGAGCTGAAGAAAATGCGTCGGGGCGACTATTCGCCGGAGTTGTTCCTGGATTTGCACGGTCTGACGCAACAACAGGCCAAACAAGAGCTGGGGGCGCTGATTGCCGCCTGTCGCCGCGAGCATGTCTTTTGCGCCTGTGTGATGCACGGCCACGGAAAGCATATTCTTAAGCAACAAACGCCGTTATGGCTGGCGCAACATCCGCACGTTATGGCCTTCCATCAGGCGCCAAAAGAGTACGGCGGGGACGCTGCGCTGTTGGTATTGATTGAAGTAGAAGAGTGGTTGCCGCCGGAGCTTCCCTGACAATGCCGATTGCCGGATGGCGGCGCAAGCGCCTTATCCGGCCTACGGGGTCAGTGCAGGATGTAGGCCTGATAAGCGAAGCGCCATCAGGCACGGTATCCAACCGACGATAATAACGTTAAATCGCTTTTGCCATTTTCAGATTACACGGGCTCATCTGCCAGTTGAAAATCCCTTTGCCGCTTTCATCAAGCGTTACGCTGGCAATCGCAGATGTGGTGAACATTGGCGGCGTCTCGCCAGGACAGAGTTCAGACACCAGATATCCCACCAAAGGCAGGTGAGAGATCACTAACACCGATGCGACGCCTTCATTCGCCAGCGTCTGTAACCAGGCGCTGACCATACCGACATCGCCGCAAGGAGTAAGCTCCGGCAAAACGTCCACATTGCCAGGCAGGTTCATACACTCCCCTACCACATCCAACGTTTGTTCGGCTCGTAGAAACGGGCTCACCAGAACACGTTCGATATCCACTTTTTGACCTTTCAGCCAGTTCGCCATAAGGCGGGATTCGTCACAACCACACGAGGTTAAGGGACGAACCGAATCACTGGCGGCATCGAGGGCCGCGTCGCCGTGACGCATGATAAAAACTTGCATATTGCACCGCTTTTGTTAACCAGAATCACCCACATTCTTAGCAAAAACCCTGACGGGTATGATAAAAATGCGGTGGCCGGCATTGTGCCTTATCCATTCACCGAATGAAACGCTGTTTTTTACCTCAATGGCGTAAGTATAGTCAATCTTTGTTTACAAATTGACCACCACACAGTCATTCGGTGCGGTCTCGTCCTGATATGACCTTATTCCTTCAGGTCTGTTTCCCCACTGTTCCAGAAACGTTCACCGCGTTCAGCCATCCGCAATAAGCGCTCGCACGGGGTAAACCGGTCGCCATACTGCGTAGCCAGTCGTTGCAGAACCGCAACCACTTCACCCGCGCCGAGAGTGTCCATATAACGGAACGGGCCGCCAAGAAACGGCGGAAAACCAATACCAAATACCGCGCCGATGTCGCCATCACGCGCGCTGCGGATCACCTTCTCATCAAAGCAGCGCGCCGCTTCATTGAGCATTAACATCACGCACCGCTCAGCCATTTGCTGCGCAGAAAGTCGGCTCTGCCCTTGCGTACCAATAAGCCTATAAATTGCAGGGTCGACCTGTTTTTTGCTTTTACGCCCTTTCACGCCATAAAGATAGAAACCGCGACCATTTTTTCTGCCTTTGCGATCGTCATTCAAAATTGAGGCAACAACGTTTGCAGGCGCGCTAAAACGTTCGCCGTAAGCGGCCTCCAGTACAGGTATAATTTTAGTGCCTGTATCGATGCCAACCTCATCCAAAAGTTGGATTGGCCCGACCGGAAAACCAAACTTGACCAGCGCGGCATCGATCGCTTCGACGCGTTCGCCTTCGGTCAGCAGCCGTATTGCTTCGTTGATATACGGGGCAAGAATACGATTAACGTAGAACCCGGCTTTATCGCTGACCACAATCGGCGTTTTGCCCTGTTTTTTCGCCAGCTTAACGGTCGTGGCGATCGACTGCGCGGAGGTTGTCGCATGAGGAATGACCTCCACCAACGGCATTTTTTCTACCGGGCTAAAGAAGTGCAAACCAATCACCTGCTCAGGCCTGGCCGCGTTAGCCGCGATGTCGCCGATGGGTAAAGATGAGGTGTTGGAGGCAAAAATGGTGTGAGGAGCGCAGTTTTGCTCGACTTCCGCCACCATCTGCTGTTTTAACGCCAGATCTTCAAACACCGCTTCAATAACCAGATCCCGATGCGAGAAGCCGCGGTAATCCGTTGAGCTGGAGATTAGCGCCAGCTGTTTGTCGCGTTCGCCCGCTTTGATATGGCGGCGGCGAACTTTGGTTTCAAGCTGATCCCAGCTGTACTTCAGCGCGTGGTTGATGCCTTTAGCATTAATATCTTTGATGCGAACCGGCAAGCCGCCTTTACAGGCCGTCACGTAAGCAATACCGCCGCCCATCAGACCTCCGCCCAGCACGCCTACGCTGGCTAACGGGCCAGGCTGCGCGTCGCTCCCCGGATCTTTTTTCACTTCGGTGCTGGCAAAAAAGATATTCCGCAACGCCTGCGACTGCGGCGTCATCGCCAGTTCGCCAAACGCCCGCGCTTCCGCGTCGTATCCGCTGCTGCTTCCCTGCGCCAGCCCGGTTTCAATCACCTCAAGGATTCGCTCTGTCGCCGGGTAATTACCCTGCGTTTTCTGCCCGGTTTTTTTACTGACCATGCGAAACAGCAGCGTGCGCCCAAGCGGCCCCGCCAGAATACGTTCACGCACCGGTAAATTCCGCTGAGCGGAACGCCCTTTAATCGCCAGTTCCACAGCGGCCTCAAGCAAGATGGCATGCGGCACGACTTCGTCCACCAGGCCAACCCTGAGCGCTTGTTTTGGCCGTAACTGCTTACCGGTGAGGATCATGTCCAGCGCTGTACTCACCCCAACCAGGCGCGGTAATCGCTGCGTACCGCCAGACCCTGGCAGCAGCCCCAGTTGCACTTCCGGCAGGCCCAGCGCGGTTTTCGCATCATCAGTACAAATGCGCCGATGGCAAGCCAGCGCCATCTCTAACCCACCGCCGAGACACGCGCCGTGAATGGCGGCGACAACCGGAACAGACAGCGCCTGAATTTCAGCCATTATCTGCTGGCCCTGACGCGCCAGCGTTTCAGCTTCCTGCGCGCTTTTGCAGTTGCCGATCATGTTGATATCCGCCCCCGCGATAAAGTTATCCGGCTTCGCAGAAATAAAAACCACACCGCGCAGCGCCTTGTTTTCCCGAATCTGTTTCAGGATGGCGCGAACCTGCGTCGCGAACTCCGCCTTCAGGGTATTCATTTTCTCACCGGGGACATCAATAGAGACGACCGCGACGTTATCCAGACGCACGTTAAGCGTGAAAGCCGATGTCATGTCCATTATTCCGCCTCCAGAACCATTGCCGCCCCTAAACCCCCCGCAGCACACGCGGTCACCAGGCCAAAACCGCCTCCCCGACGGCGTAGCTCATGCAGGGTTTGCGTGATCATCCGCGCCCCCGTTGCGGCAAACGGATGTCCATAGGCAATCGACCCGCCGAGGACGTTAAACTTACTGTCATCCACTTCTCCGGTCGCATGCGCCCTGCCCAGCACGTCGCGGGCAAAACGCTCACTGCCAAGCAGTTGAATGTTAGCCAGCGTCTGAGCGGCAAAGGCTTCATGCATATCAATTAACGAGAGATCGGCCAGCGTTAATCCGGCCCGCTCCAGCGCCAGCGGCGTCGACCAGGCCGGGCCCAGCAGCATGTCCTGCCAGACGTCAATTGCGGTAAACGCATAGCTACGCAGATAGCCCAACGGCGCCAGGCCAAGTTCTTTAGCGCGAGACTCCGTCATCAGGATGACGGCTGCCGCGCCATCCGTCAGCGGCGTACTGTTCGCCGCCGTGACCGTCCCATGTTGTCGATCAAACGCGGGGCGCAGCTTCGCATAATCTGCCAGAGTAGAGTTGCCACGAATATTATTATCTTCAGAAAAAGGCTCTTTATACGGCGGCGCATATGTCGTCATTACCTCATCCGCCAGTTTACCTTCAGCCCAGGCCTGTGCGGCACATTGATGGGAACGATGCGCCAGCGCATCCTGCTGCTCACGCGTAATGCCATAGGTTTTCGCCATTTGCTCGGCCGTATCGCCCATCCGCAGCCCGGTGGAATATTCAGCGACCGCGGGCGGAACAGGCATCAGGTCTCGCAGACGCAGGCGGGAAAAGAGTTTGAGTTTTTGCCCGGTCGTGCGGGCTTTATTGACGTCCACCAGTATACGCGCCAACTTTTTGCTGACGCCAATGGGTAACACGGAAGAGGAGTCCGCGCCGCCAGCAATCCCCGCGCGAATCGTCCCCGCCATCAGGCTTTCCGCAACATTCGCTACCGCCTGAAAACTGGTCGCGCACGCCCGGCTTACGCTGTAGGCATCGGTGTGAACATTCATCCCCGTACCCAGCACAATTTCCCGGGCGATGTTGGGAGCTTCAGGCATTTGCACCACCTGGCCAAAAACCAGTTGCTCAATAACCTCGGCAGGTATTTCACTGCGCGCCAGCAATTCCCCAACAACCATTTTTCCCAACTCAACAGCAGGAATGCCATGAAAAGCGGTGGCCTGACGAGCAAACGGCGTACGTAATCCGCTTACAATGGCGATACGATCGCCCTGGCGGGTAACCAGTGGTAAAGCCTGACTCATAACATTCCCCTGTAAAAAATAAAATAAGTGGTCTGACCTGATCACAGTCTTAACCAATTTTTTACATTTCGCCAAGCGGAGACGCCAGAAAGTGAGAGCTAAGACACAGAGGATAGTAACAGAGGGTTACGAAAATGCCCCTGCCAGAATTTGACAGGGGCATTCAAAGAAGGGGATTAACGCAGACCCAGCTGGAAGATCAGCGTTTCAGCTTCGCAGGCGAAGACAAAGTCGATGTCCAGACGCACGCCTTCAGCTTCTTCGGTAAAGGTGGATGTAATCTGGCAAGGTTCAGATTCCACACCACGCGCTTTTTCTGTCAGAGCCGCCAGCGTTTCTTCGGCCTGCGCGCGGTTTTCAAACACACGGCTGTAGGACGCGGTGCAATCGGAGTTGTCCATAATGGTGCCAACATCCATACAGCAGCAAACCGGGGTTTCATCAGCACTGCATTTACTCATTGTAGATTTCCTCTGTATTTGCACTCAAGGTGCCAGATAAATATTGAGGATATTTTACGCTCGTGGAAAAAGGCTCTCCAGTCGTTAATGACGCAAAATGGGATAAGTGACCGAAATCACACTTAAAAATGATCTAAAACAAAAATCGCCCAATCGAGTGAGTGCGCCAGGCCTCAAATTTGCCAGCTGGATCGCGTTTCTACGATCACAATTGAAAAATATTATAAACATACTTGCAACATTCCAGCTGGTCAGACCTATACTCACGCCACTGGTCTGATTTCTCTGTCGTACCTCAGACCCTACACTTCGCGCTCCTGTTACGGCATGTAACATAGTTTGTATAAAAATAAATCGATGAGGTTATGGTCATGAGCCAGAAAACCCTGTTTACAAAGTCTGCTCTCGCAGTCGCAGTGGCAATCGTCTCCACACAGGCCTGGTCTGCAGGCTTTCAGTTAAACGAATTTTCTTCCTCTGGCCTTGGCCGGGCTTATTCGGGTGAAGGCGCTATCGCAGATGATGCCGGTAACGTTAGCCGCAACCCGGCGTTAATTATGATGTTCGATCGCCCCACCTTCTCTGCGGGTGCGGTGTATATCGATCCAGATGTCAATGTGACCGGCCGCTCTAACTTAACCGGGCAAAATGCCAACGCGAATAATATTGCGCCAACAGCGTGGGTTCCTAACCTGCACTTCGTTGCGCCGATCAACGATCAGTTCGGTTGGGGGGCATCCATTACCTCCAACTATGGCCTCGCCACCGAATTCAATAAAGATTATTCAGCCGGTATCTATGGCGGTAAAACAGACCTGCAAACGGTGAACCTGAACCTCAGCGGCGCCTATCGCCTGAATAATAGCTGGAGCTTCGGGGTTGGTTTTGATGCGGTTTACGCGAAGGCTAAAATTGAGCGCTATGCGGGTTCCCTCGGTCCGGTGCTTTCACAACAGCTGGTTGGACAAGGCGTCCCCTCTCAGTGGACGGATGGCATTAACTCCCCTGACTCCCAGATCGCCCACCTGAAGGGTGATGAGTGGGGATTCGGCTGGAACGCAGGCATCCTGTATGAACTCGACAAGGATAACCGTTGGGGCCTGACCTACCGCTCTGAAGTGAAAATCGACTTCGAAGGCGATTACAAAAGCTCCATTAACCCAAATCTGAACAATATTTTCGCCAGTATGGGGCTTTCAAGCCTGCCATACGGCACTGGCGGCGCAACACAGAATGGTTCCTTAACCCTGAACCTGCCTGAAATGTGGGAAATCTCCGGTTATAACCGCGTCGCGCCGCAATGGGCTATCCACTATAGCCTGACTTATACCAGCTGGAGCCAGTTCCAGGAGTTAAAAGCCAAAGGCGACGACGGCCAGACGCTCTTCTATAAAGATGAAAGCTTTAAGGATGCGTACCGTATCGCGTTGGGTACGACCTACTACTACGATAAGAACTGGACTTTCCGTACCGGTATCGCGTATGACGATAGCCCGGTTCCGGCAAACAAACGTTCCATTTCTATTCCCGATCAGGACCGTCTGTGGCTGAGCGCGGGTGCAACTTACGCCTTCAATGAAGATGCTTCTATTGACGTTGGCGCATCTTATATGCACGGCCAGAACGTGAAATTTACCGAAGGGGAAGGCCCGGCAGCTTACTCCTTCAAGTCTGACGGTAAAGCCTGGTTGTTCGGTACGAACTTTAACTACGCATTCTGATTTTCATCAGACGTAAAAAAAGGTGAGTCTTTTGACTCACCTTTTTTATTGGCCTCGTGTGGTTATTCAGAATCAATCTCTTTGAGATCGTCCTGAATCGCCTGGGCATTCGGGTTTTCCTGCGGTTTAAGCTTCCCGCCGTTAGCGATGAAGTCATGACGCTGGAAGTATGCTTCACGCACCAGAATATACGGGTCGGAAGACTGACGCAGCAGACCATCGGAATCCAGCAGTTGCGCGCGGGTTTCAATTCCTTCAATGGTCCATTTACCGATCGACATCGGCCAGGTGAGCCAGGAAAGTACCGGATAAAGGGTATCGGCCATATCACCGCCATCTTCACGCAGCGTGAAGCTGCCATAGAACGGAAGTTGCACGTAGGGGCCATACCCCACACCGTAATGGCCTAACGTACTGCCGAAACGGTGCGGTTCAACACGCTGTAGTTTTGGATTCGCCATCCCCGCAACATCAATAAAGCCCCCCATCCCCAAAATACTATTCAGGAAGAAGCGGGTGAAGTGCACCATGCCCTGATAGGGATCGCCCTGCAGGAAATAGTTCACCATAATCGCAGGCTCTTCGAGGTTGCTGGTAAAATTACTCAAACCATTTCTGGCAGGCTGCGGAACATAATCACGCCAGGCGACAGCGACCGGTCGAACGACATACGGGTCCAACACGTTAAAGTTGAAGTTGTACATGGTGCGGTTAAATCCTTCGAGCGGATCTGAACGCCCCTGCTGTTCTGTACCGGAGCTTGCACATCCCACCAGCAGTGTGCTCCCCAGCGCAAGCGCCGACAGGCGAAGCTTCATAAATGTCTCCCTGTTGATTATGGCTATCGCTGATTGCCATCCATGACGGAACGAGACCGTATCCGCCTGTTTAGGTGTGAGCGATTGTAACAGCACGTCAAATGATGTCTATATACTGATTCTTGTTGATTTGATCATAGCCTGTAACTCTGGCTCATGGCGGGTTTCATTCTAACCGGGCGGGTAAAAACGCGCGTCGCCTTTTTTGCGATTTCAGAGTTTGCCCTGCCTTCAGTCGGATAAAAGCCACTACGCTTTAGACAAATGTGTTCATCACGAGGTCTCACAATGGATAAATTCAGCGAAGAGAAAATTGATCAACACAGTGACGAACTCGAAGTCGAAAGCGAAGAAAAACAACGCGGGAAAAAGATAGAGGTCGACGAGGATCGCCTCCCCTCACGCGCGATGGCGATTCACGAACATATCCGCCAGGACGGCGAAAAAGAGCTGGAGCGTGACGCTATGGCGCTGCTGTGGTCAGCCATTGCCGCAGGGCTCTCAATGGGCGCCTCGCTACTGGCGAAAGGTATTTTTCACGTACAGCTGGACGGCGTCCCCGGCAGTTTTTTACTTGAGAATCTGGGTTATACCTTTGGTTTTATCATCGTCATCATGGCGCGCCAGCAGTTGTTTACTGAAAATACCGTCACCGCCGTTCTGCCGGTGATGCAAAACCCGACGATGGGCAACGCGGGTCTGCTGATGCGGCTCTGGAGCGTGGTGTTACTGGGCAACGTAGTCGGTACTGGCATCGCCGCATGGGCTTTTGAATATATGCCTATATTTGACGAAGAAACGCGTGATGCGTTTGTCAAAATCGGCATGGATGTGATGAAAAACAGCCCTGGCGAGATGTTTGCCAATGCCATTATCTCCGGCTGGATCATTGCCACAATGGTATGGATGTTTCCCGCTGCCGGCGCCGCAAAAATCGTGGTGATCATTCTGATGACCTGGCTTATCGCCCTCGCTGACACGACCCATATCGTCGTGGGTTCGGTTGAAATCCTCTATCTGGTGTTTAACGGCACGCTGCACTGGAGCGACTTTTTCTGGCCCTTTGCTTTGCCCACGCTGGCGGGGAATATCTGCGGCGGTACATTCATCTTCGCGCTTATGAGCCATGCGCAGATCCGTAATGATATGAGCGCCAGACGCAAAGAAGAGGCCAGGCTGCGTGCCGGAAAGAAGGCGGAAAAGCAGAAAAAACAGTCCTGAATGGCGACTGTTTGAGCAGTCAGGCGGCGATATACTTACTGTGCAGGGTAAAAAACGCTATACTCGTGCCGCCTCGTCTCCTTAGTTAAATGGATATAACGAGCCCCTCCTAAGGGCTAGTTGCAGGTTCGATTCCTGCAGGGGACACCATACATACCTCTCCTGACGTCTGCCGGGTTCAGTAAAACCACCACAATCAGCCATCGTCTTGTGATTTTGCATTTCTACATTGCCACGCGGCAGACAGGATGATGCGTGATTCAGTCCTGCCGCCCCACAACGTTCTATTATTCACCAGACGGTATAAGCTGACGCTTATTCTTATTCCTCTTGTATGACAAAAGATTCCGCTACACTCGCAGAAAAATAGTGTGTTGCTTTTTTATTCAGAATGATGTCATCCAGCTGCTGCTGTATTTGTCTGTCATCGACAGTCGCTCTGTCGTGCTGACGCAGATGTTCAGCCAATGACGACACCATGAATGTTTCAATAAATTCATTGGATTTCTCAGGAACCACAAACAGTCCCCAGGCGTAACCGCCATCCCTTAACCGGATATTTTTTAACTTTTTCATCAAACTGATAAATTGGCCATTCTTTTCAGCATCGACATGATAATAAACAGACACCAGCATCGGACCGGTATGGCCGGTAATATCATTAAGACCGTCCTCAGCAAGGCTAAAGTGATCTGAATGCTGCAAGTTAATATTGTCATGGTCAATTTTTACCTTTAATACGCATAACCAGACAACGACAATACCGATTGCGGCAGAAAGTAATGCTGTGGTTACTGACGTATGCGAGGCAATTTGTCCCCAGACCAGAGAACCGAATGCCATTGACCCGGAAAATACGGTCAGGTATAAGGCCAGCCCTCTTGCGCGAACCCAGTCCGGGAGCGCTGTCTGGGCTGATATCATGAGCGTTGACAAGGTAATAATCCAGCTGAAACCAGCCACAATACTGGCGAAAATAGCGGCATATTGAGATGCTGCTCCGGCGAATATCAGCAATACGGCAGCAGTACCGAATGTTCCTGAGGTAATAAGAGCGCCGGCACTGAGTCGCTTACGCAGCGCGGGCAAACTGAATGCGCCACAGACAGCGCCGATCCCGATACTGGTTGTTAACACGCCATATAATGTTGCATCTCCCTGAAGTGAAAGTCTCACCACCAACGGGAGCATTGCCCAATACGCGCTGGCAAAAACAAAGAAGCTGGCAGCCTTTATTATTGTTCTCATTAATTCCGGGCTGTAACGGGCATAACGCAAACCTGAAACCATTGCGGCAACAACAGATTCAGCCGGAAGACTCCCGTTCGTTTTTTCTTCTCCTTTCCACCACCATACCGCAGCAATAATCGCAATAAAACTCAACGCATTCAGAAGAAAAGGAAGATAAAGACCGACCTGTGAAATCAAAATACCGGCCAGCGCGGGCCCGATCGCCCGGCTGATGTTAATACCCATACTATTTAACGCAATCCCGGATTTTAATTCATGAGGTTCAACAATAGCAGGTACAATGGCCTGCCATGCCGGGCCTAAAAACGCGGCGCCGGATCCGAGAATAAACGTGATGAATAATAACCATCCGATACTGACAACATTAAAATAGACGATAATTGCGAGCAGAGATGCGGCACACAGCATCATAATATTAACAAGAATAAGTAACTTTCTCTTGTCGAAAATATCCGCAATGGCCCCCGCCGGTAACGCCAGCAAGAATACGGGCAGCGTGGTCATTGCCTGAATAGCGGCAATCATGACAGGGTCCGGGCTTAAATTGGTCATCAACCAACCGGCGCCAACATCATTCATCCAGGTCCCGATATTGGAAAAGAGTGTGGCTATCCATAACATGAAGAAAACACGGTTACGTAAAGGTGACCATGCTGATGAATGTTGTTCTGCCATATAAATATGCCCTCCAGCTTAAGATGACCGGTAATCATTTACTTGTCACAGGTATCAACAATATCGTAATCAAAATACAAAACAGGAAAAGAAGATTTATGGGGAATATTTAGATACAGTCCCTTATCTCATGACATTACCTTTTATAAAAATAAATAACAAGAATTAAAATCCGCGTTCAGACAATACCATCTCCGGTAGAAATGTGCCTGATAATCCTTAAATAAAGTGTTATCACTGAAAAATAGAGACTATTCATGGACATCACTCTCATTATAGAACACAACCACATAAGCCAGTGGGTGAAAATCAACATTAACAACACATGTCGGACAGTGAATTTCAAAAAATGAGACAATAAATTCATATCGCGATATTGTGAGAAGCCAACAAATGAACCTCTAACAACTGCCAGAGAAAAACATTCAGCACAAACAACACGTTAAACAACACTCCAATGCCAACACACACAAATCGACTTATTCCACCTTATCGCAACAGATTCATTTTTAATAAATTATCGGCTTCTGGCGCAACTTGATAAATTACCTCTCAAGGACAATAGTTGTTACATCTTTGAAAATTTCGACATCCGTCGAAATTATTTATCATATACAGGAACACAATGATGAATAATAAAATAAAGCGCATCAGTCAGGCTGTTACGTTAGCCCTTGCCATATCTGGCGTTAGTTATGCCGCAACCTCATCACAGGCCGCAAATTCAAAACAAACCGAGATACAAGCCTCAGAACCTTTTTCCGCGCATGTCCTCATTAGCGGGCTTGATGCCCCGTGGGATATGGTGTGGGGGCCGGATGATTATTTATGGGTAACCGAACGTAAAGCCGCTTCTATCGATCGTATCAACCCGAAAACCGGTGAGAAAAAAGTCGCCATTACGCTGAGCGGGGTTCATACCGGGCCGCAGCATGAAGGCGTTCTGGGCCTGGCGTTGTCACCGAGCTTCATGAAACCGGGTGGCGATAATTATGTTTATACGGCCTATACCTATATGAACGGCGACAAGGAACACGCCAAAATCGTTCGCCTGGAATATGACGAAAAAACCCAGAAGCTGGGTAATGAAAAAGAGATCCTGGCTGGATTCCCGGCGGGCAATGACCATAACGGTGGACGCCTGCGCTTTGGCCCGGACGGGAAGTTGTATTATACCATCGGTGAACAAGGGCATAACCAGGGCGCGAATTTCTGTAAACCTATCGAAGCTCAGCGTATTCCCACTGAGGATGAACTGAAGAATAAAGACTATGCCGCCTATGCCGGTAAAGTGCTGCGTCTGAATACCGATGGCTCCATTCCAGATGATAACCCCGTTATTAAAGGGATCAAAAGCCACCTGTTTACTTACGGACACCGTAACCCTCAGGGACTGGTATTTATTGGCGATACCCTTTACGCATCCGAACAAGGGCCATCCTCCGATGACGAGCTGAATATCCTCGAACCCGGCGGCAACTATGGCTGGCCACACGTTGCCGGTTTCCAGGACGATCAGGCTTACGTTTATGCCAACTACTCTGAAGCGGCGAATTGCCCGTCTCTGACCTGGGACCCTAACCATATTCCGGCAGGCGTTCCTGTCCAGAAAGAAACAGAGTGGAAAGCCGCAGACTTTAAAGCGCCGATTAAAACGTTCTTTACGGTCAAAGAAGGCTTTACCTATAACGACGCCAGCTGCGGCCCGGATTCTTCATATATCTGCTGGCCGACAATTGCGCCATCCAGCGTGGCATACTACCCGGAAAACGGCGTAATTAAAGGCTGGCGAAACTCGGTGATTATCAGCTCCATGAAAAATGGCGCGCTGTACCGTGTTCTGCTGAATGCCGATAAGAAAGATGTCCAGGGTGACGTCGCGAAATATTTCCACACGGCAAACCGTTACCGCATGGTGCTGGTGAGCCCGGACACCCGTAAAATCTACGTGGCGACGGATAACTTTGGTAATGTGATGGATGAATCCAACCATCCAACGCATAATCTGAGTAACCCAGGTTCTATTATCGTCTTTGAATACACGGGCAAATAATTCAATAACAGGCGAATACGAATAAGGTATTCGCCTGCTTTTTTATCCTGCGACCACCTGGTTTCTGCCCGCCTGTTTCGCCTGGTACATCAATTCATCAGCCCGTTTCAGCGCCTGAGAGACAGAGGCAACGCCCGACGGCCACACCGTCACGCCAAGAGAAATGGTGATATGCCCTACCGTCTCTATCTTTGCGGCGGCGACCTCTTTTCTCAGCCGCTCCGCAATATCCGCCGCAGCCTCTACCGACGTCTCCGGGAAAAACATCATAAACTCCTCTCCTCCCATACGGCAGGCGGTATCATTTTTACGACAGCTTCGCTTCAGCAGCTGCGCCAGCGCTTTTAACGTAACATCGCCAATGTCATGACCAAACGTGTCGTTGACGGCTTTGAAGCGATCGATATCCAGAGAAATCACCGCAAACTGTCGCTGCTGATGTTCGTATTCAGCCAGCAGTTTCTCTGCCGCCCGTCGGTTGACCAGGCCGGTAAGCGGGTCAGTGCTGGCCTGATCGTTCAGCCATTTCATTTTCTCCCGGATTAATTCCATTCCCTGAAGCAACGCGCGCCTGAGTCGGGAGGCTTCGATATACCATGATCGAACGTTTCGTACTTTTTCTGCGGACTCATCGCTGTCCATCGAAATGGCGTGATCCGCCAGTTGACGCAATGGTCTGACGATTTCATTCCCCAGCCACCAGAGAATAAACAACCCCACAATACCCAGCGGTACAACGCCGCGTATCATTTGCCACATGAGCCCATCAAGCGCAGTAAGGGTTTTATCTTTTGGTTTTTGCGCCACAACGCCCCAGCCCGAGGTGTTTATACTGGCATACCCCGCCAGCATTTCCACGCCACGGGAGTTTGTCACCTCCATCGCGCCGCTCAGCCCTTGCTCCACGGCTTTCACTGCGGCATTGCCTTCCTCTTTTTCCCCTCTGCGGGCCGGATCGGGGTGATATAAGAGCTGGTCATTTTTATCAACGACATAAATATAGCTGTCATCATTGCGGAAATGATTAGAAATGAGCGCAGAAAGAACGTTGCTTCTTTGCAGATAAATCGCGCCGCCAATAAAACCGAGGTATTTCCCCTGCGCATTCCTGACGGGATGTGAAATATACACCACCAGATTACCGGACAGTGAATTGTAGGCGCTGCTGACCGTCGGCTGCATTTCTTTGAGAGCCTCGACGCCGCCTGGCGTGGTCAGCATTTTCCCCTTCAGGTTCAGGGATTCAGGCAGCACGCCAATAATTTTGCCTTTTTCATCCACCAGCGTAACGGAATCAAAACCAAAATCTCGCCGCTGCATCCTCATCATTTCACCAGCGATAATGCTCTCATCATCGAAATGCTGACCGATGACGCTCGCACTGTATTCCAGACGCTCCATGAAAACCGCCAGATACAAATCAATAGTGGAAGCAATCCTCTCCGCATATGCCTGGTTTTCACTGAGTTCATTCTCAATGAGTACCTGCTTCTGGACACGCCAGGCTGAATAGAAACTATTGAAAAGAGTAAGGAGGGTCATCAGAAACGCAAAAGCAATAATAAGCAGACGCAAATTCAGCATCTGTAACAGTTTTTTCTTCATGATTGTGCATCCTGCAAGGGTGAACGGTAAGCCTCTAGCCATACCGGTAACGTATTCGCCGACAATGGTCGGGAAAAAAGAAATCCCTGAAGTACGGAACAGCCCATTTTTCTCAGTTGCTGATGCTGATGGGTATTTTCCACACCTTCCGCCACAACCGTCAGGTCGAGGTTATGCCCAATACTAACAACCGCTTCGACAAGCGCATTGACGCGACGATCGCGGGCGAACCGGTCAATGAAGCTTTTATCAATTTTGACCTCAGTCACCGGCAGATACGCCAGGCTGGCCAGACTGGAAAAGCCGGTGCCAAAATCATCCATTGAGACCCCCGCGCCCATCGAGCGAATCTCCCTGACCCGCGCAAGCATCTCGTCCGTCAGTTCCATCATGGCGCTTTCCGTAATTTCAATGGTCAGGATATTGCCGGGCAGCTGATATTCATTCAGCAGGTCGGCGATATAACGGGGTAAATCAGGCTTACGGAAGTTATGGGCAGACAGGTTTACAGATACCGCCGACACATTCGTGCCCTTTTCCCGCCATTCAAAAAGCTGTCGGCAGACTTCACGTAGCGCCCAGAGGCCGATATGCTCTATCTCTCCCGTCTCTTCAGCCAGAGGAATAAACGTCCCTGGAGAGATGTCGCCGGCGTGCGGATCGTGCCATCGGGTCAGCGCTTCAAAACCGTATACCTGCCCGTCCGCAGCCCTGATCTGAGGCTGATATTCCAGCCGCAAATGCCCCTCCGTAATCGCATTTCGCAGCGCCATGCCCAGTTTCAGACGTTGCATGACGACCTGATTCAGTTCCGGGTTAAAAAACTGATAACTTCCACCGCTTTCGCGTACCCGCTCCATCGCGCTCTCGGCGTGGGCCAGCAGCGTTTCCCTGTCGCCGCCAATGGAATGGCTGATCCCAATACAGGCTTTAAGCTCGAAGGTCTGCCCGGCGGCGCTCATTTCAGCGCCAACAATATGCTGCATAAGCTCAGCCAGGTGTGAGGCCTCATCAACACGACAGGCGCTCGCCACCACAACAAACTGCGCGCCACCCACCCGGCTGATAAAGTGATGCGGCCCGAACCTCTCCTGCAAGCGGTTAGCCAGCGTGATAATCACCTGGTCGCCAGCGGAATACCCCAGTGACTCATTCACCTTACGAAAACGGTTAATATCGAGGAAAAACACGGCGAGTTCCGGTTCATTACCCGACAGCAGTTTATCCAGATGGTGATAGAGATACTGACGATTGGGCAGCCCCGTAAGGGCATCGAACCGAACCAGCCGGTCGATTTGCTGGCGACCTTCCTCCCGCTCAATCGCCAGAGCGCAAAGATGAACGCTGGCATCGGCAATGCGAACCAGAAATGTATCCGGCTCATTCTGTGTCCTGAAATAAAAAGCAAACGTCCCTGCCACGGAACCATCTCGACGTTTTACAGGGTATGTCCAGCATGCCCGAAAACCATGAGGCAACATCTGATGTTTATAGGGAGCCCATAGAGGATCGGTGCTGATATCCTGAACCATGACGGGCTCGCCACGCGCAGCACAAGTACCGCAGCTTGCCACGCCTTCACCGACGGCCACGCCATCCCAGTATTCACCATATTCTTTTGGAAAACCGGGAGCTGCCCACGGGCGCATCCGGTTATCGACGATCCGGCATACCGAGACCAGTACGCCTGGCGCAATATTTCCAATTCGCTGGCAGATGTAATCACCCGTTTCCTGGAAAGTCATCCGGCTGGTCAGCGCGGCCAGTACATCCCGTTCCAGATTACGAATATTACGTTCTTCCGTAATATCAACGAAGGTTACGACAAGGTTACGGGTCTGGCGGTGGTCACGCTCATTGAGGACAGGGTTTACCGAAACCCGGCTCCAGACTTCCCTGCCGTTTCTGGTCGCGGTGAGGAGTTCTTCCTGAAACCAGCGACTTCCCCGCAGATGTTCTTCCACACGTTTTAGCGCGTCATCGCTGTTTCCTGAAGACAGCAGGAAATCAGGGAATACCTGGTTCATGGCCTCGTCTGCGCCATATCCAAACATGCTGGTGAACGCACGGTTGGTCTGGACAATACGACGTTGTTCATCCAGAACAACCACGGCTCTGTCCGTGTTATTGACGGCAAGCAACAACAGACGGTTTTGCTCGCGCCTGGCCACCTCTTTGCTGACGTCCCGGGCGGCGGCCATGTAGTGGATGCGGCCATCCACATCTATTTTGGAGAGCGAAAAGCTGGTCCAGACCTGCGTGCCGTCTTTTCGTTCCAGTTGAAGTTCACGATTCATCCCGACAACCCGGGAATTTCCCCCGTCGCGGTGATGGTGGACATAATCCCCATGAACATGCTTCAGAGGCCCGGGAATTAATATATTCATATCCCGGCCAAGCACTTCATCCCTGGAATAGCCCCACAATTTCTCTGCGGCTTCGTTAAAGAACAGAACCCGGTTACGCTCGTCGACGAGGACAACCGCCATGAACGTCTGCTCAAGAGCAGGAAACAGAATATTGTCAGCCGCAGCTTTCATTTTCAGATAACTCCTCAACAGATAATGCCTGACTGACGGAAAGTCACATTATCCTGAACAATTGTCCCTGCAAACCACAGCCTCAGGCAGGCCGATACATGGTGATGACGTCACCTGCCGCGCTTCGCTATTCAAACCCTGTAGGAAAAGTCTACTGAAGCAAACGGATTACTTCCACTCAGCGGTATAAAATATGTCACGCTTATCATGCCTGCTATTCCTTTTCTGCCCGGTTCCTTTTCTTACGCAGTACGAAGCCATGTTTGCCGTTTTCATTACCTGAACGACAGCGCACATCAACAATAAAAATCCGACATAACCTAAATTTATATCACCATTTAAAAACCCCCGCATTTTTGTGCAGGGGTTTCTTTTCAACAAAAATCAGAGGGAAATATACTTCTTCAATACTCTGACCAACTGGGTCACAAACCCGTATTCATTATCATACCAGGCGACCGTTTTGACCAGTTGCACGCCATCAAATTCGGTCACTTCCGTTTGGGTCGCATCAAAAACGGAACCAAAATGGATGCCAATAATATCAGACGATACAATTGGCTCATCCGTATAGCCAAATGACTCATTATCAACTGTTGCATTTCTCAGCGCGTTATTGACCTCTTCAACGGTGACGGTCTTATTCAGGACGGTCACTAACTCCGTCACTGAACCCGTTTTTACCGGAATACGCTGGGCATGACCTTTCAGTTTCCCGTTAAGTTCAGGAATAACAAGACCAATCGCTTTGGCCGCCCCCGTCGTATGCGGGATAATATTTTCCGCCGCAGCACGAGAAGCCCTGAAGTCTTTACCTCGGGGACCATCCACCAGAACCTGGGTGCCGGTATAAGCATGTACCGTCGTCATCGTGCCGACGTTAATACCAAAGGCGTCATTCAGGGCTTTTGCCACCGGCGCCAGACAGTTTGTCGTACAGGACGCAACGGAAATAATGTTATCAGCAGAAGTGAGCGTTTCATCATTCACATGATAAACGATGGTCTTCATATCGCCAGCAGGCGCGGAGATAAGCACTTTTTTCGCTCCGGCTTCAATATGGGCATTCGCTTTTTCTGCTGAGGTATAAAAACCGGTACATTCCACAACAACATCAATACCCAGGCTACCCCAGGGGATATCACCCGCATTTTTCTCAGCAAATACTTTGATGACTTTACCATTGACGATAATTGAACCGTCAGCATGGGAAACCGTGCCGTTAAAGGGACCATAGTTTGAATCATATTTCAGTAAATAAGCCAAAACATCCGGCGAGGTAAGATCGTTTATAGCGACAATTTCCACATTCAGTTCGGTTTCCAGAATCCGGCGTAATACCAGTCTACCGATACGACCGAAACCATTGATGCCAATTCTTTTCATATTCAATCCTCAAAATAAAAGCGCTCATAAGACACTACCAACATACACAACAAGGTTGCCGATGCTGTATAATTTTATTGCTGGTTATCATCAAAAAAACTGCACAATAAAGTTCGATATAAGCATTATGATTATGATACGTTGATACATAATCAATAACCGAAAATGGCAGATGTATTATCATGTACAAAAGTGTGCTCGACGTTCTACTTGAATGGCTCCACAACAATACAGACAAACCATTACGAATTACTGACATAGCCGCGAGATCTGGATATTCGCCCTGGCACCTCCAGAGAATATTCAAGTCGCATACCGGCGTAACCCTTGGTCAGTATGTGACAGAGTTAAAATTAAATAAGGCCTTTGAACTTTTATCGACAACCAGGACACCGATAATGGATGTGTCCTTTATCGTAGGTTTTTCCAGTCAGCAAGCCTTTTCAAGACGATTCCATCAATACTTTGGGAAAACGCCAGGACAAGTCAGACGCGATATGACAGAAAAAAGAGAACGCGTTTAATTTCAACCGAACATCAGGCAAGCATAATTTTAAAGAGCAACGAACATCTTATCCCTTCTGGAATACCAGGGATTACATCGCTTTGATGATCATATGATAGTTATCAGCGTCGGCTTGACACGGCCATTTTATGTCACTGCCTGAGCCCATCAATACTCAAATAACATATTCACTATCCTGATTTAGTTGACAACATCAGCCCCTACATCACTCATGTTTTTTTAATCGGGTCGACGATGCCGGCAATTCTTTCGGCCAGAAATGGCAATAAGATCCGGGTCACTGCGCTGCGCTGGCGATGTTTTGGATACAGCGCGCTGATCGTCAGCGGAGGCGGCGAGTAATCAGACAATATCTGCACTAAAGCGCCTTGTTGCAGCGAGTCTTCAACGATAAAAAGCGGCAAAAGCGCAATACCGGCCCCCGCTTCTGCGGCCTCGCGGATCACGTCCCCGTTATTACTGCTCAGATTGCCTCTGACGGCATACGTATTCGGTGAATTTTCCTCCGTCAATTTCCAGCCGAATTGCCCCTCCCGACCATACAAAAGGCAGCTATGCTGCGCCAGTTCAGAAGGCGCCAGAGGCGTACCGTGCAAACGGAGATAATCCGGGCTGGCGCAAATCACCATCGGTAATTTACCCAGACAGCGAGCAATTAAGGTAGAGTCCATCAGGTTCCCGATGCGCAAAACCATATCGTAGCCTTCGCCCACCACATCAACATATCTGTCATTCATATCAATATGAACGGTAAGTTCTGGATGCGCCGCCTGAAATTCAACAATCAGAGGGGCAAGTCGCCTGATGCCGTATGTCATCGGCAGGCTAATCCTGAATGACCCGGCCAGTTTTTGCTGCCGGGCGGAGATAACCTGCTCGGCTTCATGAACCTCTTCCAGAATGCGCCGGGCATGATGAAAAAAAGCCTGGCCGGTATCCGTAACGGACAACTTTCGGGTATTTCGCACCAGTAATCGGGCTGAAACTTTTTTCTCCAGCGCGGCCATTCTTCTGCTGACAAATTGTTTGGATAGACTCAGGTGTTCGGCTGCTGCTGTAAAACTTCCCATATTTACGATGGTTACAAAAATTCGAATATCTTCTAAATGCATTACTGTCACCAGATACGGGACGTATGATTGTCCTGTTATGAATACAGTCCCTATAATAGTTTACCGGTGGTGAAATCGTAAACCCCATGAGTCATGACAAGGAACAATATTTAATAAATAATAAGTTTCCAAAAGTTTTCTTAAACATGTTGTATAAAATTCTTAAACAAGACATGAGAAAAATATGATTGTCACATTTTAAAAGACAGTGAGTAATGTTTTTGAACATTGATGTTAGCCATAAAACTTCTAAACTGAGTCTGTCGTCACATTCTGACCGACAGCTCAAAATGATGGTAAAGATATTCCCCTGTCATTAATCAGATGACGGATGGATAACAAATAAAAAGGAAGAGTACGCGGATAAGGAACGAACATTGCTGACAGCACGTATACCGTAACATGAAATAAGTGCAACGGGAAAATGTTGAACGTCAGGAAGGAATAACACGGCATTATTCTCTTCGGGAATGCGCATTTCTAATCATGTTGTGCTTACACTATATTAGTTCAGGAGAAAGTGATATGTCTCATTACCTTGATGTCCTCACCCCGCAGAACAGTCAACTGATTTTTATCGACCAGCAACCCCAGATGGCCTTCGGGGTACAATCTATTGACCGTCAGGTACTGAAAAACAACGTTGTTGGCCTGGCCAAAGCGGCAAAACTGTTTAATATCCCCACCACCATCACGACCGTAGAAACCGAAAGTTTTTCCGGTAACACCTATCCCGAACTCCTGGCCGTTTTCCCGGAAAACAACATCCTGGAACGTACTTCAATGAACTCATGGGACGATCAGAACGTTCGTGATGCGCTGGCGGCGAATGGTCGTAAGAAAGTGATTGTTTCCGGTCTGTGGACGGAAGTCTGTAACACCACGTTTGCCCTGTGTGCAGTCAAAGACGCGGATTATCAAATCTATATGGTGGTTGATGCTTCCGGCGGCACCTCCGTTGATGCACACAAATACGCTATCGATCGTATGGTTCAGGCAGGCATCGTGCCGGTAACCTGGCAGCAGGTCATTCTTGAGTGGCAGCGCGACTGGGCCCGTAAAGAGACCTACAACGGCATTATGGATATCGTGCGTGAACACTCCGGCGCCTACGGCATGGGCGTCGATTATGCCTATACTATGGTTCATAAAGCGCCTGAGCGCGTACAACACGGCGAACGTATCGGCCCAAACCCGGCTAAATAACACCTCCAACTGATTTACGGCAGGCGTAATGCACCACGCATTGCGCCTGTCCTGATGAGGTCCGCATGAAAATGTATATCCTTTCTCTGGGTGCCGGACTTCTTGTCGGCATTATTTACAGTTTGCTGAATGTCCGCTCCCCCGCCCCACCGCTGATAGCCCTCCTTGGCTTGCTGGGAATGCTGGTCGGCGAACAAGTTATTCCGGTAGGCAAACAACTTCTGTCCGGCACAGCCTTTTCTTCGGCCTGTACCAAAACACATGCCATCAGCCATATCTTCGGGCAGCTCCCCGGCCGCCAGGCAGCTGAAGACAGTCATTCCTCAGAGGAGAAACGCTCATGACACAACATGTTGTCGCAGACGTTATTCTGCATCATGGTCTGTTTACCACTCTCGATAAAAGCAACCCAACCGCCAGCGCCGTCGCAGTCAAAGACGGGAAGTTTCTCGCGGTTGGCGGCGACGCTGAAATTATGGCCTTCGCGGGTCCGGCAACCAAAGTCGTCGACCTGAAAGGCAAACGGGTATTACCCGGGCTGATTGATAACCATACGCACGTAGTACGCGGCGGGCTTAATTACAATATGGAGCTTCGCTGGGATGGCGTACGTTCGCTGGCTGACGCGATGGATATGTTGCGTCGGCAGGTAGCCATCACCCCGGCACCGCAGTGGGTTCGCGTGGTTGGCGGTTTTACTGAACATCAGTTTGTGGAAAAGCGTCTGCCAACCATCGAAGAGATCAACGCCATTGCGCCGGACACCCCGGTGTTTCTGCTGCATCTCTATGACCGTGCGCTCCTGAACGCCGCGGCCTTGCGTGCCGTCGGGTATACAAAAGAGACGCCGGAACCACCCGGAGGCGAGATAACCCGTGATGCGAAAGGCAATCCTACCGGATTATTACTGGCGCGCCCCAACGCGGGCATCCTTTATGCCACGCTGGCCAAAGGCCCCAAACTGCCGTTTGACTACCAGGTTAACTCCACCCGCCATTTCATGCGTGAGCTGAATCGTCTGGGCGTAACCGGTGTCATCGACGCCGGTGGCGGATTCCAGAATTACCCCGATGACTACGCCGTTATTCAGAAACTTGCAGATGAAAATCTGATGACCGTGCGCCTGGCCTATAACCTCTTCACGCAAAAACCCCAGGAAGAGAAAGAGGATTTCCTCAACTGGACCCGCTCCGTCACCTACAAACAGGGTAACGACTACTTCCGCCATAACGGCGCCGGTGAAATGCTGGTATTTTCGGCGGCGGATTTCGAAGACTTCCGCCAGCCGCGACCGGATATGCCGCCGGAAATGGAAGGCGAGCTGGAAGAAGTGGTTCGCATTCTGGCGGAAAACCGCTGGCCCTGGCGCCTGCATGCCACCTATGACGAGACCATTTCTCGCGCCCTCGATGTTTTTGAGAAGGTCAATCAGGATATCCCGCTTGAAGGGATTAACTGGTTCTTCGACCACGCCGAAACAATTTCTGAGCGTTCAATCGATCGTATCGCGGCGTTAGGCGGCGGTATTGCGGTTCAGCACCGTATGGCATATCAGGGCGAATATTTCGTTGAGCGTTACGGTGCCGGCGCTGCGGAAGCCACGCCGCCTATTGCCCGTATGCTGGAAAAAGGGGTGAAAGTGTCCGCCGGTACGGATGCCACCCGCGTAGCATCCTATAACCCGTGGGTCTCTCTCGCCTGGATGATCACCGGGAAAACCGTGGGAGGCATGCAGCTTTATCCGCGTCGTAACTGTCTGGATCGGGAAACAGCGCTCCGAATGTGGACGGAGAACGTCACCTGGTTCTCCAATGAAGAAGGTAAAAAAGGCCGTATTCAGGCCGGTCAGTTCGCTGACCTCATTGTGCCGGACAAAGACTTTTTTGCCTGCGCCGAGGATGAGATCTCCTTCCTGTCTTCAGAATTAACGATGGTGGGCGGAAAAATCGTCTGGGGGGCGGGTCCTTTCGAATCCCTGGATGACAATCCTGTCCCACCCGCGATGCCGGACTGGTCGCCAACGCGCACCTTCAAAGGCTACGCCGCATGGGGAGAGCCAGAAGGCGCGGGGAAAAACTCGCTTGCCGTACGACAAATGGCGATGGCCTCCTGCGGTTGCTCTCACGGCTGCGGCCTGCACGGGCACGATCATGCTGGCGCATGGACATCCAGCCTGCCGGTATCGGACCTGAAAGGGTTCTTTGGCGCGCTTGGCTGCTCCTGCTGGGCAGTCTGACCGTGGAACCTGACATGACATTTTCACAACGTCTGACGCATGCCGTTCGCCCCCTTATCGGGGCGGCGGTATGCCGTTGGCTGGCTGGACGTGCAGAAAAAGACGGCTGACGAGTAAAAAAACATTCAACAATGGCGGTAATCCGTGGTGGATCATTCGTGACAGTCGTGAACTGTATATCGCCCACCACTTACTCCAGGTAATATGCGCATGATATATCGATAAATTTCGCATTATTATCAGAAATTAACACAGTAATACTTTATCGCTCTGAATAATATACTGCATTAAATGAAAACTGGACAATGGCATTGACCAGTAATTCCCCTGTTGTAAAACAACACCGCGCAGTGATAAATAGTGGTACTGCTGATCATTTTCAATACCATCCGCGATAATCGTATAATTTTTATTTACCGCCGAACGAATAATATCATCAACACTCGCGACAGGTTCTTTGGAGTCCGAGATTAATCCGGTAATTGACTTTTCAATTCTGACAGCATCAACCGGAAGGTATAAATTACGGTCAGAATTTAAACGCTCTAAAAATAAGGAACTCATTTTAATTTTAATGCCTTCAACACGTAACCTCCTGAGAACTGAATCAAACTCAAGCGTTGTATCACGATAAACAACCTCAGGAAATTCCAGCGTCAGTTTTACATCGCTGGGCAAGCGTTGTTGAAACTCAACAAACGAATCAATAAGTTCTGGCATAGCGATCATCGATTCACTAAGTCGGAAATTAATGTAGAATGTTCTCGGCAGTCTGAGGCGTAAAGAGAGTATGTCTTTTTCCACCTGTCGTAAAATGAAGTTAACTAATGGAGATATCATCCCGGTTTTATTTGCCAGAGAGATAATCTCTTCATTAATAACGGATGTATCGTTCCCCTTCTTCCATCGCATGACCACTTCTGCGCCATATAACGCCCCGGAAGCACAATTCATGACGGGTTCGTAATAAGGAACGAACTGCTGTTTGCGCAGCCCCCGGCGAAGTTGTATATACCGGGACATCGCGATTCGTTGTAGCGTATAGTTAAACAGAAAAGCGGCAGGGACGGCAATCGCTGCGGATAAAAAGAGAATAAAAATAAAGTTAAGAACAGAAGCAATGCCCGTATGTTCCGGGTATTCCATTACCTGATAATCAAACATATTAGATTGTTGCCAGGCGGAGTTTTGAAAATCAATACTGTTTGTACTGATTAACTTATCATCGGAGAGAATATTTCCATTCACGTTAACAAGTAAACGACTGTCTGCAAGCAGCGACTTAAACCAGTAGGTACTGATCGTCACCACTATTGCGTTATTTCCTCTCACAGTAACGTAGGCTAATACAGGCTCCCCGCGAAATGCCGGCGTTTCATCAACTAAAAATAGCCGATTACCGTTCTCCCCTGCGGTTAAATTGCTGAGTTCAGGTTTTGCCATCCCGGATGAGCAATATACCTGCGAATCCTGCAACAGGAAAATGCCCCCAATATGCGGATAACGGTGTATCTGTTTCGTCAGCATACGCACCGTTTCATCTGAGCAGCGTTCTGTTAAATGCGCGGTCAACGAATCTGATATCTGTTTCGCTTCAAACAGCAGCGAATCTACGCGCTGGATTAATGCTCTTTTGTCATTATCTACCCGGCTGGACGCACCCAGCCAAAAAGTCACCATGCCGGTTATAGTGATGGTTAAGAATACGATCACAAAAACTAGCTTGTTTCCCACCAATCCCCCAGCATGTTGTTTCATTGAGTTCTGTAAAAGTCCCTTTAAATATAAGCAAGACTCATTGTCATCCTGGCTTACGTAGATTAAACCTCTATTAAAACCTCACTCTGCCTTTTTGTAAAGGTTTCAGGCGTGATGACAGAGAGTTTAACCGGTTTTCGCATTTGATTGTTTTTATACTCAACATACTCATGCCACAATCTCAGCCAGGCCAGATACTCAACGAAAAACTTTGTTGTTTTATTGATGCTCAGCTTTCGCAAGGCGTTCATTTTTTGATTACTGATCGTCTTTTCGCTGACCTTGAACTGTTCTGCAATTCGTCGTTGACTGATCCCCTGACAAACTTTTTTTATGACGCGTAACTCACTTACGGTTAATACTTCTCGCTTCCGTCTGACAGCAGGATGAGATTTCGTTTTTGATAGCAGCGTTTCGATTTTGAATTTTCTGTTTTTCTCGGTGAGATAAATACGCCGACAATGTGAAAAAATCAAAATCGGTTCATGGAAAAAAGGCATCTTTGCCTCTTCAGTATCAAGCATATAGAGACAATCGCGCCCCGTATCAAACACAATCAAATTACGGGTGGTATTCAATGCCATTCTTTCTACTAATGCGCTAACCCCAAGATGGAAAAAACTATTTTCTGAGATTACAATCATTCATCCCTCACTCTATTCTTCCTGAAGAAAATTGTTTTTTAATGTTATAAAGATGAGAACTCATGACAGAAAAAGGGGGCACGACGCCCCCTTTCTGCTATTTAAAGTTATATTTAATCCCTATCATTACTGAGGTGTCATTGTATCCTTTATCGCCCATTTGGACGCCGACATTCCCCCAGACATTGAGTTGTGGATTAATTTGTCCCTCAACGCCCGTTTTTATTTCACCCAGATTACGCGCGCCTTCCTGCCGGATGCTGACACCATCCATTTTTGTGCCGAAATCGCGCGTATTGTGGAGCCAGTTCACTTCCACGAACGGCTGGAACTCGCGCGCTTTGCCTTCATCAATCGCGCTGTGGCCTTTCAGGAAAGTACGGACGCCCAGTCGGGTCTGAACGTTGCCGTCCCCTTCACCGCTGATACGTGTGCCATTCGATTCACGATGATCGTCAGCTTCGATGCCCATCCAAATGGCCTGCGCCTGCGGCTGGATAAACCATTCATTTTTAGAACCCTTACTTCCTGCAAATTCACCCAGCTTGTGGGTGTACCCCAGCTCCAGCGACCCGGTGATCCCTTTAGATTTGTACGATTCGCTCTGAATATCCTGGCCTTTGACGCTGTTATTAAACCAGCTGTACTGTGCCCATGAATCCAGATAAGCGCCCTGATGCGTTTCATCATTGGCATACCACGTTGCATACACCCCGGCGCTGTAGCCGTTCACGGAACCGTCAGAGCGATACCCTGTCGATGAGGAGCGCGTGTTGCTGCTGTTGTGTCCATATCCGGCCATGACGCCAAGGTGCCAGCGATCCAGTCCGTCGCCGCTCCAGCGGGCAATATCGCCCCCTACCTGCATCACATAGCGGTTACTCTGGGTTTTAAGCTGACCGGAGCTGTCCCGCCAGGCATTATGCCCACCCGCCTGACGCATCCACATGCTGGTGACTTTCTTCTCGCCCGTCAGCGCGTCAATATATTGCGTTTCGCCAAGACGATCGTGAAGCCGCGTGACAAACAGCGTATTGGCTGCCGCCAGGTTAGCTGTCCAGGAGCCCGGTTCAGGACGGATATCAGGTTCAGGTTTCGGGCCCGGCCCCGGATTTGGATCTGTCTTATGACTGGTTAAATACCAGTTACCGTTGTTGTCGCCCTGACCACGAGCCAGTGAATAATCATACGCCCCGGCCACAATCCTGCCGTCCTGCGTAAACTCACCGTCGGACTGACCATCAACATGAATCACTTCAATGCCATTGATCGTCTGCGCACCAGAACCGCCAGCATTCGTCACGCTGACGCCGGTTGTGCCAGAGGTGTTTCCTTTAACAATCAGTTTATCCGTGACGGAATTATCATCATTCAACGCGGTATTCAGATGAAGATGACCGCCATCTCCCTGATAGTTCCCGTTTACCACAAGCTGATTACCGGCATCTTTACCTTTGCTTCCGGTCCAGATATCGCCGCTGTTCGTCAGATTGCCGCCTACGGTAAAGCTGACAGGTGAAGAAGCCGCTCTGCGAGCCGCGCTGACGTCATCGCCAATCAATAACGTGCCCTGGTTAGCCATATTTCCGGCTACGCCGCCAAACCCGGATAAGCGCCCGTCTTTCCCGATATTGACCTGATGACTGGCCAGCGTGAACGCGTTATCCGCGCTGCCCAGAGTCAGACCACCGGCGTTGATATCCGTCGCGCCGGTCCACTGGGCGCTGTCGCTAAGCGTGACGTTGCCGCTGCCATTTTTCACCACGCTCCCGCTGCCTGTGACACCGTTCTCCAGCGACCAGTTTTCGTGAGTGTTCAGCACAAACTTACCGGCATTCTGAATCGCGGAGGTGCCTAACTGCTGCGCGGAAGAGGCCGTCAGCGTGGAGTCGTTGTCGATGTCGAAGGTCCCGGCAAAATGGCTATTGTTGCCAGCAAGCACCACATCACTGGCATCCAGTGCGACTTTCCCGGCATCGCTGATGCTGTTGTACAGCACGCCCGTGGCGTTGCTCAGATTAAGCAGCCCGGCGGCAACAATATCTCCGGTTCCCAGCCCCAGCGTATTATCCAGCACCGCCGTCGCGCCCTGAGCAATCGTGGTCGTCGCCTTCAGCCCCGTATTCGCCCCGGAGACATTCAGGGTTCCGCCTGCAACGGTGAGCTCCCCGTCGCCCGTCAGTACGCCAGACGCTTCACCGCCGTTTGTCAGCGTCAGATGACCGCCGTTCAAATCGGTCAGAGAGCCGCTTTCAGCCGTGAGCTTGCCGATGGTTTGTGAATGACCGCGCATATCAAACCCGGTATCGCCAGCCAGTTTCAGCTCGCGGGTATTTCCCAGCACGTTATCGTTCAGCATCGCCAGATTACCGCTGCGCACATCGGTGACGCCGCTGTAATCATTGTCCATATTCGACAGCGTCACCGTCTGGCCTTTCTGGCTGTCAAACGCCAGATCGCCGCTGCCGGTCACTCTGGCGCTCAGGTCAGCCGCGTTGCCGCTTTTCCCGTTCGCATCAAGGATAAGCGCATCGGCGTCTTTACCCAACAAATCGACCTGGGTCAGGCCATAGCTGACATAAAGTCCGTCATCACTGTCACCGCCGGTCAGACGATAGTCATACGTTCCTTTCGCCACCACTGCGCCATTCTGGGCGATATCGGCAATGATGCTATCGCTGATCACATTACCGTCTTTATCTTTCAGCACCAGGTTACCGGCGCCCCCCTGAACGGCGGTGTCAGAGGTCGCCAGTTTAATCAATGCCTGCGCGTCATCCTGCTCCAGTATTGGACGATGCGTATCAGCCTGAGGACGATCGTTACTGACCGTTCCGCTGTCAACCTGAACCGTACCGCGACCAGAGAGATCCATCGCGCCAGCGTGAATCGTTCCTAAAGCCGTTGGGTTACCCGGCGTTACGCCGTCAAACTGTACGGTCCCCCCTTTGAAATCCAGACCGCCGATATTCTGCTCGCCGCTGCCAACATGGGTAATGCTGCCATTTCCAGCTTGCAGCGTAGCGTTGCTAAGCGCCTGAGTATTCAGACCATCAAGTTCAAAACGGCTGTTAGTAAGCGCCAGCGTACCGGCAAAACCATCTGCGGCATTATTAGCATCAAAGTTGAAGTGGTTATTCGCCGTATCAACGGCAACAACTCCCGTCCCGGCAAGATGGCTTTTGAAAGTCACATCCGCCGTATTCTTAATACTAAGCTGGCTGGAACCGTCAATGGTGTATCCGGTTCCCGCGCCATCAAGTTCGTCGTCACCCAACCCCAATGCAACGTTGTCAAGGGTAAAAACAGAATTATTCGCCAGCGCAATATGCTCCATGCCGTTAATGGCATCAGCACGGGTTAAAGTGTATGACGAATTCTCAAACTGTAATGTGTCGTCGCCGCTGCCGCCATTTAATGATGTGAACAATGAGCCGCTTTCATTCTCGCTGATATTCTTCAGAATGAAGTTATCTTTGCCGCTGCCACTGGTAATGTCAGTCGCAGTGCTTCCTGATTCAAGGATCACCGTATTGTCGCCATTAAGCAGATTCACCTGACCGACAATATTTGCCCCACTGGCATTGGTGAAGGTAATCCCGTTACCGCTGTTCATTTCCAGCGCAGTGTGGCTGGCATCCAGCGCCAGGATATCGCCTTTATTGATAAAGCTCTCAAGTACGCCGTTATTCAAATCGACCACCGCCGCCTTGTCAGACACCGAGGTCAGTTTGCCGGATTGCTCTACATTCTTCGTCGTCCCCTGGACAACCAGCGCTGATTTCCCGTCACTGTCCAGGACGTTAACGCTGGCGCCGGTTTTCAGGTCGGTGGATGCTCGGGTAATAATCCCGTTCCCCTGAGCACCGTTCACATTGATCACCAGATCTCTGGAGTCAGACATATCCAGCGTCTGATCGGTGTCAGAGCCATCAGCCACGTTCTCAAACAGTATCCCTGTACCGCTGCCATTAATGTTGATCGTGCCGGAGTTGGTTTGCGCCATTGATGCGCCGGTGTGAACACCCACGCCATTACCGACATTAATAGTGGTATTTTTCAACTGAATACCGCTAATCGCGGCTTTGTTTTCAATTGCGTTGCCGCTACCAGCGCTATCCATTGTGATAGACGCACCATCAACCGTCAGACCTTTCGCGCCAGTATCCAGTAAGATCCCGTGAGCGGTGCCCGCCGCCCGGGTTTCACCGTTACCATTCAGCGCCAGCGTGGCGTTGTTCCCAACCAGATAGGCAGCCTGGCCATCCGTTGCGGTCACCACGCCACTGTTGGTCACCTCTGAGTTAGCGCCCTGAATATTAACCGCCACGCCATTCACAGTGACATCAGAATGGTTTTCCAGGATCCCGCCATCCACCAGTATCCCGGTACTGTTGTCAGCCGTGAAATTAATCGAGCCTTCATGGATCAGACGGCCGCCATTTCTGGCGATGTAGCCAAATGCGCCGTCTGCCGTGTTTGCTGTCTCCAGCACCGCATAACTGGTTAATACGGAGTCACCTTTTTGCGCATCATTAACGGAGCCATCAAGGTTGTAATAGTTACCATCAACAATGCCGGCAGTGGTATCTTTCCCGGCCACCCTGACAATAACCGCATCCGAGGTAATTTCGCCCGTCGCGCCTCCTTCAATTCGGATGCCCGTCGCTCCTGTCCCCGTGACGCTAAGAGCAAGTTTACCGGAATCAAAGTGGCTACCAGCACCGGTTGTCCGAATAATCGTTGCGCCATCACCAGAAGCGTTTAGCTGCGCTGAGCTATCGGCAGAACCATAGAAGCTGGCGCCTCCGTCAACGCGGTACAGCGTGGCATTCTGGGTTGACGCGTCCTGAACGCTGGAGGCCGCGTTTTTGATAGTAGAACCCGCGCCAAAAATATAATAGCCCGTCTGATTAACGCCATCTTTGAAATTGACAGTACCATTCTCGGTAACATCAATTTCACCTTTATCACGCGCATGAACCCCAATAGCGCCATCGCCACTTAAATTTACGGTGCCAGACAATATTGCCAGTGCCTTTTCACCCTGGACGTAAATACCATAGTTGGCATAGTGGGTTACTGGGTCCAGTCCACCATTAATATTAATCGTGCCCGAACTGGTTATCTGACCATTTTCCAGCACCTGTATCCCGGTACTGTTCAGGCCGTTCAGATTAATGATGCCATCATGAACGACTTTAGCGGCCTGGGTTCCTGCGCGTGCAATAATACCAATATTCGAAGAAACGGACTCCCCGGTTACAGCACCATTGATATTAATGCTCCCTTTTTGATCGAGAGTTGCATTCCCGCCAACATCAATCGCTGTCGCATTCTGGACTTTACTGCCAATAATAATCTGTGAAGTATCGGAACCGTTATAAGTACCATTACCGTACAGATGAACCCCAATTGACTGCTGCTTGATCGCGATATCCGTGTTTGCATCATCAGGTGCACGCTGCGCCAGGCGACCAATATACAATGTGCCCCGGTTATTAAAGGTGGTGTTTTGTTGGGTAACGACGCCGATGTTGGCACCATTACCTAATATACTGTTCGCCTCATTACTCGCTGCAATATTAATAGCACCATCATTATTAAGCGTGGCATTACCGCTCATCAACACGCCGGTATTACCGTAATAGTTACCTCTGGCCGCAACATTTATCACGCCGCTGCTGTTGTTATTAATTACAGAGGAACCATTAGCCAGAATGGCAATATGCGCACCTTGTGCTACGCCTGCCGCCCCACTTGAGAAAAAATCCGCCATTTCGGGATTTGTGCCCGCATCAATAACGCCGTTGTTATCAACAAAAGACGTATTTCTCGCAGCAATGATATAAGCGCCGCGATAAGTATTACCTGCGGTACCAAGGGTGCCGTTGTTTGTCAGTCTGGCGCCATTTTCCAGGTTAACAACCGTGGCATCCGATCCCACTAACTGAATGTTGGCATCCTTATCGATAACCACATTGGTGCCGCTGCCCACGCCATGAATATAGGATACCGCATCCCTGTTAACAAAGGCTCTGATGGCATCATCAGCCGCAATACTCCCCGTATCAGCGAAGATCCCGTGCAGTGAGGTATCCCTGGCTTTATTCAGTTCATCAGCATATTGCGCCTCCGTTAGCTGAATTTGCCCATCCTGGAGCGCCTGAATCAACGCATCGTTATACGCCTTGAACTCATCAATGTTGGTAATATTCTGCTTACCAATAACGCTGTCAAACTCACCAACAAAATCAGCCGCCGTCATCCATGCCAGTGCATTGCTGGCGTCTTTTATATTGTTATCACTATTCCCCAGTTGAACGACTGTTTTAGACTGGTAGTTAAGGCTGCCGCCATTAGTGACATGATAAGCAGACGATAAGTTTTGCGTATTTACCGAACTTTTCATGATAACGTTGAACTGGTTATCCGCAGCACCGACCCAATTCCCCGTTTTCTGACCGACATCGACATCAAGAGAAGCGCCCGCCCCAACCTGATACAAATTACGATCGACATACTGACCATCTTTTCCGACGGGTTGAGAAACGACAACCCGGAAATCTTTGGCCGCTTCGGTCTGCATATCATTGTTATCATAAACTTTCATCGTTACCGTGCTACCGGTAACGGGGTCGGTGTAATTTATAGATTTGGTCTGCGAGCCCATACGGAAGATATCTTTATCCACCCATTGCCCGGAATCGCCGGTAATTAACCCATCCTCTCTGGCCTGACCAAGCGTTGTCCAGGTATATCCTGTTTCTCCTCGCTGTATTCCAGAAAAACCGCCTGTCAAATGCGTGGAACCAGAAATAATCTCTTCAAACGGATCCTGAGGAGAGAAATCATAAACCTGTAAATCGGCGGCGAATGTGCCAGTCGTTAAAATACACGAAATCGAAACAGCCAGCGCACTCATTAATGGGTATTTTAAAAGACTGCCAAAACTGGTGCTCCCGGCCGTGCTTTTACAATAACCACGCGCTAATTCAGATGCCACGACAAATATATTCAGCCTGGAGTTCCAGATGACTTTAAACACTTTATTCATAATTTTACCATTATTCAAAACGCCGCATTGATACGTGGCAAAACATTAAAAAGACACCATTCGCCCCAACGCATCGACTAGCAAATATCGATTTCTTGCCAGACAAGAAATCCAAATCGTTAAACAACCAATACTTCTCAGAACGTGGCGAGTTTATCACAAGCAACAAACATTGATCGATTACAACGATCGTATAGTTAATTTTGATAGGTGCTAACTATTAAAATTCAAATGATGATCGTTCATAGCGATCAATGCAGGAAAATAAAAATCATAGAAAAAACCGATATTTCCTTTTTAACCACATGATTTATATAGGTATAATTAATTACCTGACTTATATTTTTTATGTTTATTATTGTTTTTTTAAGGTGGAAAAGATTTATTTGATGGGGTAATCTGAACATCGATTATTTAATGTCTTAATTTGTTATCTAATTGATATAAAACATGTTTTTATTTAGTTAAGATTATTCTTAAAATCGCTGTTTTTTGATTTAAAATATCCTTTGTTAACTCATTTAATTAAATGCTTCCATCAATGAGAATATTTAAAGCAATTGTTATCACATTCAGAAGCGTCAGACTCTGACAGGCTTACCGGCCAGAAGCGGCTTTTCAGGGAAAACGAACATGTGCACACACATAAAAAACCATTTAAAAACAATAAATTAATAACAAAACCACCCCCATCAAAAAATATTTACGCATCTTAATTAATAATTTCTGGCTGATATTAATCCCCCGGTGGTACATTAGTTGTCCAAGCATTCATGCCCCTCGTGGTTTTGTCCTGACTAAGCTTTACACTCTTTACAGGAACCATTGTCGTACATGATGGCCTAACTATCGTGAGTGTACCGCTGCGGACAATGAATCTTCTGCGATACATATTGTTCGTATCAACAGAGGGTATTTATGTTCCCACAATGCAAATTTTCTCGTGCGCTACTGCACCCGCGCTACTGGCTTACCTGGTTTGGTCTTACTGTACTCTGGTTACTGGTGCTGCTTCCCTACCCCGTTTTACGCTTCCTGGGTACGCGAACCGGCAGACTTGCCCGTCCCTTTCTGAAACGTCGCGAATCCATCGCCCGTAAGAATCTTGAGCTTTGCTTCCCCAATCTGACGCCGGAAGAAAGGGAAAAGATGATAGTGGAGAACTTCCACTCCCTCGGTATGGCACTTATTGAAACGGGTATGGCGTGGTTCTGGCCTGATAAGCGGGTACGTAAATGGTTTGATGTGGACGGTCTGGATAACCTCATGCAGGCGCAAGCGCAAAAACGCGGTGTGATGGTCGTTGGCGTCCACTTTATGTCGCTGGAATTAGGCGGTCGGGTCATGGGGCTGTGCCAGCCGATGATGGCGACATACCGCCCGCACAATAACTCGCTGATGGAGTGGGTTCAGACGCGGGGTCGCATGCGTTCAAATAAAGCGATGATTGGGCGCAACAATCTGCGCGGCATCGTCGGCGCGCTGAAAAAAGGTGAAGCCGTATGGTTCGCCCCGGATCAGGATTACGGCCGTAAAGGCAGTTCATTTGCCCCCTTCTTCGCGGTCAAAGACGTCGCAACGACTAACGGCACCTATGTGTTATCCCGCCTTTCCGGTGCAGCGATGCTGACCGTCACCATGATCAGAAAAGGTGATAACTCAGGTTATCGTCTGTACATCACGCCAGAAATGGAAGGCTACCCGGAAGAAGAGAACCAGGCGGCAGCCTATATGAACAAGATTATTGAGAAAGAGATTATGCGCGCACCTGAGCAATATCTCTGGATCCATCGTCGTTTCAAAACGCGCCCTTTAGGGGAAGCATCGTTGTATGTTTAAAAAAGGCCGCAAGGCCTTTTTTATTGCCCGGCGCTATCTTTCCTTCCAATATCCCTGTTAACCATCTGGTTTTTATGTGACTTTTTCTGAACAGCAATAGCGTCGCTGAATAGCAATTTATTACCGTCAGAAATTAAACTGTCGCCGAATCACGACAGTTGTAAGTTACTAAAAGTAAATAAAAAAATGCCTCTTGTCTCGCCTCATTTTTAGGCGTACATTAGCGCCGTCTGGAGCAATAACGCACAGAATTCTGAGGTGATGCCACAAGAAAGACGGAGAACATTCTCAATCTCATTCTGGCGGGCACCAGCTCTCTATACACAGGTAAATTTAAGTTCATTTAGGCGTGCTTAAAGCGACGCGGAGAGATGAAACGTGAAATATTTCTTTATGGGCATTTCATTTATGGTCATCGTTTGGGCCGGTACTTTTGCCCTGATGATCTAAATTGAGAAGATGCAGCAAAAAACAGGAGCCAGATGGCTCCTGTTTGCTTTTCTACTCGGTACCTTCTGTTACCGATTTCGCCCCCGCAGGCAGCAGGCCATCTGCGCGGAACATGGTCTTAATACCTCTGATCGCCTGACGTATACGATCCCGGTTTTCTATCAGCGCGAAACGCACATGGGTGTCGCCGTAGTCGCCGAAACCGATCCCCGGCGACACGCACACTTTGGCGTCGTTAAGCAGCTTTTTCGCAAATTCCAGCGACCCCATTGCCGCGTACTGCTCCGGTATTTTTGCCCAGACATACATCGAAGCTTTTGGCATTTCGACCATCCATCCGGCTTCATGCAAGCCTTTCACCAGTACGTCGCGGCGACGTTTATACTGCTCAGCGATATCACGCACGCACTGTTGATCGCCTTCCAGCGCGGCAATCGCCGCCACCTGTAACGGCGTGAAGGTTCCGTAATCGTGGTAGCTCTTAATCCGCGACAGCGCACTGACTAACGTCTGGTTGCCCACCATAAAGCCAATGCGCCAGCCCGCCATGTTGTAACTTTTCGACAGGGTGAAAAACTCCACCGCCACGTCGCGCGCACCCGGCACCTGCATAATTGACGGCGCTTTCCAGCCGTCATATACGATATCGGCATAGGCCAGATCGTGGACCACCAGCACGTCGTAGCGTTTGGCCAGCGCAACCACTTTTTCGAAGAATTCTAACTCAACGCACTGTGCCGTCGGGTTGGAGGGGAAACCAAGAATCATCATCTTCGGTTTCGGGTAGCTTTCACGGATCGCGCGTTCCAGCTCGTTGAAGAAATCCACGCCTTCCACCAGCGGAACCGAACGCACCTGCGCGCCGGCGATGACGGCGCCATAAATATGGATGGGATAACTGGGGTTCGGCACCAGCACGGTATCGCCATGATCGAGGGTTGCCAGCATCAGGTGCGCTAACCCTTCTTTCGAACCAATAGTGACGATCGCTTCCGTTTCTGGATCGATATCCACGTCGTAACGTTCCTGATACCAGCGGGAGATCGCCCGGCGTAAACGCGGGATCCCGCGTGAGGTCGAGTAACCATGCGTATCCGGGCGTTGAGCCACCGTACAGAGTTTCTCGACGATATGAGGAGGCGTTGCCCCATCCGGGTTCCCCATGCTGAAGTCAATAATATCTTCGCCGCGCCGACGCGCAGCCATCTTCAGTTCAGCGGTAATGTTAAAAACGTAGGGAGGGAGACGATCAATACGCGTAAAGCGACGTTCAGGGCGGGTATCAGCCATAGTATCCTCAGATTCACGTTAGCGCCCGGACCGTCCGAGCGACGCTGCCACGACCGTGGCATGCTTAGAAAATAGCCTGAAAAAAATCCTCCTGTCGAGAGGCAAACGAAAATATTTTTCATCGGCTTAAAAGGGGAATACTAAAAAGAAAATGGGAATACTCAGCAAAATATCGCCCATAACAACCATCAATTAATTAACATTTTGATATCAATAAAATTACCTTAAGGTATTCCTCATCCTGGCGAGGTCTTGTCATTTCTCTAACAAAAGATCAATCCCCTTTTAATATTATGGTTTTTCCTCATTAACAGCGCCGCATCAGCGGGCTGGTCATATGGGTGCGGGTTACCTATCATAGTGGTTTAACCCAGTCACAAGAGTCACCCGTGCACGAAATATTCAACATGCTGCTGGCGGTATTTGACCGGGCAGCGCTAATGCTGTTCTGTCTGTTTTTCCTCATCCGTATCCGCCTGTTTCGCGAACTGTTGCATAAGTCAGCGCACTCCCCGAAAGAGCTGCTCGCCGTTACCGCGATTTTCTCGATGTTCGCCCTGTTCAGCACCTGGTCCGGCGTGCCGGTCGAAGGCTCGCTGGTGAATGTTCGTATCATCGCCGTGATGTCCGGGGGCATTTTGTTTGGCCCGTGGGTCGGGATCATTACGGGTGTGATCGCCGGTATTCACCGCTACCTTATCGATATTGGCGGGGTCACTGCCGTACCGTGCTTTGTCACCAGTATTCTGGCGGGATGTATCGCGGGCTGGATAAACCGGAAAATCCCAAAAGCACAGCACTGGCGCGTGGGTATTTTGGGCGGGATGCTTTGTGAAACCTTGACCATGATTCTGGTCATTGTCTGGGCGCCGACCATCGCGCTGGGCGTAGATATCGTGTCCAAAATCGGTATCCCGATGATCCTCGGCAGCGTATGTATCGGTTTTATCGTGCTGCTGGTTCAAAGCGTGGAGGGCGAGAAAGAGGCCAGCGCCGCGCGGCAGGCCAAGCTGGCGCTGGATATCGCTAACAAAACGTTGCCGCTCTTTCGCCAGGTCAACAGCGAATCACTCCGCCAGGTGTGCGAAATCATCCGTCATGATATCCATGCCGACGCGGTAGCAATCACTAATACCGAACACGTTCTGGCCTATGTCGGCGTGGGGGAAACCAACTACCGCAATAACGATGATTTTGTCAGCCCGACCACGCAACAGGCCATCAATTACGGGAAAATCATCATTAAAAACAATGATGAAGCGCACCGCACGCCGGAAATACACTCAATGCTGGTCATCCCATTATGGGAAAAGGGCGTGGTGACCGGGACGCTAAAAATCTACTACTGCCACGCGCATCAGATCACCTCTTCCCTGCAAGAGATGGCGATCGGCCTGTCGCAGATTATCTCCACCCAACTGGAAGTGTCCCGCGCGGAGCAACTGCGGGAAATGGCAAATAAGGCAGAGCTGCGAGCGCTGCAAAGTAAAATTAATCCCCATTTCCTGTTTAATGCGCTGAACGCCATTTCGTCATCCATTCGGCTCAACCCGGACACCGCACGCCAGCTCATTTTTAATCTGTCACGTTATCTGCGCTATAACATTGAATTAAAAGATGATGAGCAAATTGATATCAAAAAGGAGCTGTATCAAATCAAGGACTACATCGCCATTGAGCAGGCTCGTTTTGGCGACAAGCTGACCGTCATTTATGACATTGATGAAGAGGTGAACTGCTACATTCCCAGCCTGCTTATTCAGCCGCTGGTAGAGAATGCAATCGTCCACGGCATTCAACCCTGTAAAGGAAAAGGCGTAGTGACCATCAGCGTCGCCGAATGCGGCAACCGTGTGCGAATCGCCGTCAGGGATACCGGCCACGGTATTGATCCTAAAGTAATTGAGCGGGTGGAGGCGAATGAAATGCCGGGAAATAAAATCGGCCTGCTGAATGTCCATCATCGCGTTAAGCTGTTATACGGTGAAGGGCTGCACATCCGCCGTCTGGAGTCGGGCACCGAAATCGCCTTTTATGTACCCAATCAGCGCTCCCCTGCCGCCGCACCGGCAACGTTATTGCTTTAACCCGGAGATGAGTAGTGAAAGTCATCATCGTTGAAGATGAATTCCTGGCCCAGCAAGAATTAAGCTGGCTGATAAAAGAGCATAGCCAGATGGAGATTGTCGGTACGTTTGACGACGGTCTGGACGTGCTCAAATTTCTACAGCATAACCGCGTTGACACCATTTTTCTGGACATCAATATTCCCTCGCTGGATGGCGTACTGCTGGCGCAAAACATCAGCCAGTTCGCCCATAAGCCGTTTATTGTGTTTATTACCGCATGGAAAGAGCACGCGGTAGAGGCGTTTGAACTGGAAGCATTTGACTACATACTGAAGCCGTACCAGGAATCACGCATCGTGGGGATGCTGCAAAAGCTGGAGGCTGCCTGGCAACAACAGCAGGTCGTCGCCGTTCCCGGCAGCCCTGTCGCCCGTGAAAACGACACCATCAATCTGATCAAAGACGAACGCATTATCGTCACGCCGATCAACGATATCTATTACGCCGAAGCGCATGAAAAGATGACGTTTGTCTACACGCGGCGGGAATCGTATGTCATGCCGATGAATATCACCGAGTTTTGCAGCAAACTGCCAGCGTCGCATTTCTTTCGCTGCCACCGCTCGTTTTGTGTGAATTTGAACAAGATCCGCGAAATCGAACCCTGGTTTAACAACACGTACATCCTGCGGCTCAAAGATCTGGAATTTGAAATCCCGGTCAGTCGGAGTAAAGTGAAAGAGTTCAGGCAGTTAATGCATTTATGACGCAGGATTAAGTGATGAAAGAGCCAGGCTTGCCCGCAGACCAACAGTTTTTTGCCGATCTGTTCAGCGGCCTGGTGTTAAACCCGCAGCGACTGGGACGCGTCTGGTTTGCCACGCAACATACCGCTCTCCCCACAGGCAGCCTGTGTATTGATTTACCGCGTCTCGACATCGTATTGCGCGGAGAATACGGCAACCTGCTCGAAAAAAAACAGCACGCCCTGACGGAGGGTGAGATGCTGTTCATCCCCGCCAGGGCGGCAAACCTGCCCGGTAGCGATAAACCGGTGATGCTGTTAAGTCTGGTGTTTGCCCCGGCCTGGTTAGGATTATCGTTTTACGATAACCGTACCGCTTCCCTGTTACGCCCGGTGCGACGCATTGAGTTAGCGCACCAGCAGCGCGGCGAAGGGGAAGCCATGCTCACGGCTCTGACCCATCTGAGCCGCTCGCCTCAGGCGCAGGATATTATTCAGCCTCTGGTTCTCAGCCTGCTGCATCTGTGCCGTAGCGTGGTCAATACTCGCCCGGACTCACGCCGCCCGCGCTCGGAATTTCTCTATCACAGTATGTGCAACTGGGTGCAGGACAACTACGCCCGGCCGCTGACGCGAGAAAGCGTGGCACAGTTTTTCAATATCACGCCGAATCACTTATCAAAACTGTTCACCCAGCACGGCACCATGAGTTTTGTCGAGTATGTTCGCTGGGTGCGAATGGCGAAGGCGCGCATCATTTTGCAGAAGTACCATCTGTCGATTAGCGAGGTGGCGGAACGTTGCGGATATCACGACAGCGACTATTTTTGCCGCCTGTTTCGTCGGCAGTTTGGCCTGACGCCGGGAGAGTACAGCGCGCGTTTTCAGGGTTAACCGCCGAATGGCGGCGTAAACGCCTTATCCGGCCTACATGTAAAACGGATAACCGGGCATAACCGCCGGATGCGGTGTACACGTAAAACGAATAATTGGCGTACACGTAGGCCCGGTAAGCGAAGCGCCACCGGGCATTCACTCAGACACTCAGATTCAAAACGTCAGTTCCGCCTCCAGCAGCGCCAGAAGGCTTTCGGCATCCTGAGCGGCGAACAGCGACTGGCGGAAGTTTTTATTCACCAGCTTACGCGCCAGCTGCGAAAAGACTTTCACATGGTTAATCCCTTCATCAGCGCCCAGCGTCAACATAATCACCAGCTCAACCTCGCCCATCTCCGACTGCCAGTCAACAGGGCGCGCCAGCCGCGCAATGCTGATGCTGGAATGACGTATCCACTGTGATTTGGTATGCGGGATCGCCACGCCAAAACCGACAGCAGTCGTGACAATCTCCTCGCGTTGCCAGACATCCTCTTCCAGCTCAAACGGATGCTCAGTACGCCCGTTTACGCCGAGATTGCCGCAAAGAAACTGAATCACCTGCTCTTTGTTGATCAATGATTCGCCCACAAAGATATTTTCCAGCGCCAGCAGCGGACGCACGTCTTTTTGCGGCGCAAACTGATTCAACAGCGTTTCAATCTCCTCTGCGCTACGACACTCACAGGCCTGCGCCGCAAGCGCCCGGCACGCCTGGCTGTCCATCTGCCGCAGCTGGCTTTTCACGCCAGGGATTCGCGGGCTGCTCATGCTTAATTCATCCAGTTCCAGCCCCAGCAGTAACGGTAAATATCGGCTTTCACCGCCCAGCTCGCCGCAAATCCCCACCCATTTTCCGTGCTGATGCGCCGTGCGGACGATCTGCTGCAACATGCGCAGAAATGACGGCGTAATCGGGTTATACAGCGGCGAGACGCGCGGATTATTACGATCGACGGCATACAGATACTGGGTCATATCGTTCGAGCCGATGCTAAAGAAATCCACCTCATCGCAGAAGTGATCGATGATGTAACAGACCGACGGAACTTCCACCATAATCCCCAGCGGGATCGTTGCAGCATGGCGCAGCCCGTCTCTTTTGAGTTCCACGATCGCTTTTTGCAGCTCGCTTTTAACCCACAGGATCTGATCGAGACTGTGCACCATCGGGATCATCAGTTGCGCCTGACCAAAGGTTGCCGCACGCAAAATAGCGCGAAGCTGCGTGCGAAACAGCCCGGCAAACTCAGGATAAATACGCACGGCGCGATAGCCGAGGAAAGGGTTCTCTTCCTGCGGGATATTGAGATAGCGAATATTTTTATCGCCGCCAATGTCCATCGTGCGAAAAATAACCGGCTTCTCTCCCGCCGCCAGCAGTACCTGCTGGTAGGCCTCAAACTGTTCCTGTTCGTCAGGGGCGCTGTCGCGATCCATGAACAACATTTCGGTGCGGAACAGACCGATGCCTTCCGCGCCATTGGCAAACGCGCCCGGCGCTTCCAGCGCCGTACCAATATTGGCGGCGATATCAAGACGCTGATTATCCCGGGAGAAAGCAGGCAAAGACGCTTCTCTCGCCTGTTGCTGTTGACGCTTATCCGCCAGTTGCTGCGCAATGGCGTAATAGCCGCAGACGGCGGCGTTCGGGTTAATCGCCAGCACGCCGCACTGGGCATCCAGCACCGCAGGTTGCCCGGCGTAGCGACCGAGCGCGTCCAGGGGCAGCCCGCTGAGCACCGGAATCGCGGATGCGCGCGCCAGAATCAGCGTGTGCGACGTTCTGCCGGTTTTCTCCAGAATCATGCCGGACAGGTGCTGCAAATCGAGGCTCAGGAACTGGCTTGGCGTCAGATCTTCCGCCACCAGAATGGTCGGTTGTTCAAGAATCAACGTATTACGCGGGCGTCGTTCCGGCCAGGTGATATGCAGCAACTGTTCGCTAATATCACGGATATCGCTTACCCGCTCGCGTAAGTAGTCGCTTGCGGAGGACGACAGCTTGTCGCACACCTGCTCCATATTGGCGATAATCGCCGCGCCCAACCCCTTGTGCTGCTCGTCCATCAAGCGGCGAATGTTTCCCGCAAACTCGTCATCCTGGATCAGCGACAGATGGGCGCTAAGGATCGTTTTACTTTCACCGTCACGTTCGCGAAGCTGTTGATTAAGCTGCTCCGCCAGCGTCGCCAGGCTATGTTCGAGCCGGGTGCTGTCTTCCGCGCTGGCCGGAATTGCGCGATACGCCTCCAGATTATCGTTTTGCCACAACGTGAGCGCGCCAGCGCCGACGCCGTTAGCCAATACCGCGCCATACAGTAAATCGGGATTCAGTCGAACCAGCGAGCGCGGCAGCGGATGCGCCGCCAGTTCCGCAGAGGTCGGCTGAACGCTGTCACTGTCGATAAACCGGTGCTGGAGATAGGTCTCCAGAGAACGCCTGGCCTGCTCTTCATCACTGCCGCTAATGTTCAGACTGCAACTGTCGTTAAACAGCGTTCCGGTGCCGATCAGCGCCAGCGAGCTTTTCGCGTCCGCGCGCGCATTCTGGCGATGGTTAATAAACGTCACCTCGCTTTGCCACTGGCTACACTGCTCTTTCAGTTCCCACGCCGGACGCGCATGCAGGCCATTTGGCAGCGGGCAAAGAAATTGAATCGTTAACATAACAACTCCTGATTAACGCAAGACGCTCATCTGAAATCCGTAAGATGAACGACGGTCTCACGCGTAAGACGGGTAATAAGTGCCAATAAAAGTTGCTGCGTGTGGATAATGTCGCGGCAATCCGCAATGGACGCGGCGCAATGCCCGTGACGCGTGGCAGGCCCAATAACCACCGTCGGGGTTCCCGTCCCGGTCAAATGCACCGCTCCGCCATCCGTCCCTCCATTACTGAACATATCCAGTTGCAGCGGCAGACCTGAGTCGCTGGCGACGCTTTCAACCCAGGCGGTCAGTTTGGGCGGCGCGATGAGTGACTTATCGGCAAGCACCAGCATCGGCCCTTTACCGATCTGCCGATGATTCGCCGCGCCATAATCAAAGTTTTTCGCCCAGCAGGCGGTGTCCAGCACGATAGCGATATCGGGAGCAACCGCGCGAGCGGCCGTTTGCCCGCCGCGCAACCCGACCTCTTCGCTGGAGCTGGCTACCAGCCAGACCTCGGCGGGCAGCGCTGCGTCATGCCATTCACGCAGCAGCATGATCAACAAGTAGCACCCCAGTCGGTCATCAAATGCTTTCCCCATTACCCGCTGGTGTGGCAGCACCTGAAACGCAGAGTCAAAAGTAACGCGATCGCCAGGTCGAACGCCCGCCTGGATCACCTCATCATATGAGCGTGCGCCAATATCGACCCGCAAGGCGCCAACCTCATTTCCATTACGCTCGCCATCCAGCAAACCGGGAATTTTACTGTCTTCCCGCGTGGTAATACGCACGGGCTGGAGCTGGCGGGCCGCCATACGCACGTTGCCGACCGGCAACACATCGATCGCCCCTTCCGACGAGATACTGCGCACAATAAACCCCACCTCATCCATGTGCGCGCAGATCATCACTTTCGGCCCATCGGACTCATTAAGACGGATCAGCACCGATCCCAGCCCGTCAAAGCGCACCTCTTTGTGCAGACGATCCGCTTCCTCCAGTAAGATCTGGCGCACTTCCTGCTCTGAGGAGGCAATGGCATCCGCCTCGCTCAGGGCTTTTAACAGCGATAAATCCATTATGCTTCTCCCGTGAGCAATACTGTTTTCGGCATCGTGTAGAGCACTTCCGCGCCGTCTTCCGTGACCAGTACGACATCTTCAATACGCACGCCGCCCTGCCCCGGCAGATAAATGCCCGGCTCTACGGTCAGCAACATACCTGCGGCAAGTCGGGTGGTATCCGTTGGTGAAAAGCGCGGCGCTTCATGCACCTCAATGCCGATAGCGTGCCCGGTGTTGTGGCCGAAATAATCGCCATAGCCCGCCGCCCCAATCACCCGACGAGCCGCAGCATCCACCGCCTGGCAGCACACGCCCGGACGAATGGCGGCAATCGCCGCCTGCTGCGCCTCAAGAACCGTCTGGTAAACGGCGAACAGCGGATGAGATGCGACGGGCGCATCCTGCCCGCTCACGAGGAATGTTCGCGTCATATCCGAACAATACCCCTGATATTGCGCCCCAAAATCCAGGGTAATAAATTCACCCGCTGCGACGATTTTTTCGCTGGCTTTACCGTGGGGTAACGCCCCACGCCAGCCGCTGGCGACGATGGTGTCAAAAGAGGCTTTTTCCGCCCCCTGCTGGCGCATAAACCACTCCAGCTCCGCGGCAATTTCTCGTTCGCGAAGGCCGGGGCGAATAAAACGGCGGATATGCTCTGCGCTGCAATCGGCAATCCGGCAGGCCTCGCGTATCAACGCTATTTCCTGTGCCGTTTTGATCTGTCGCAGCGCGTCCGGCGACGCGCTCACCAGCTTCGCCCGCAGCCTTTCCTGCCAGCGTTGCGCGCAATCCCAACTCACCTGCGCGCCTTCAAAACCAATGACCTGCAATTGCTCGTCGTCGATTATCTGGTTCACAATGGAAGTCAGCGTCTGCGACCCGGCCAACAGATGCAGTTGATCGCCATGCGCTCGCGCTTCAACGTCAGCGTAATATCGGCCATCCACCAGCAGATGCGCGCTTTTATGCGTGATAAAAACAAACCCGGCGCTGCTGGAAATCCCCAAATGCGGTTGCTTGTTCTGCCGGGATGAAATCAATACCGCATCCAGGCGTTGTTCCACCAGCCACTGGCGAAGCGATGCACGTAACGTCATGATGTCAGTCCTTTTTTCAGAGGCTTTCAATCAGCAGTTTGCCTCTGCGATACATCATGTGACGCAGGAAAACGACCATCAGCGCCGTGATCACCGCCCCTAACACGATCCCCGCCATATAGACGCCAAGATTGCTCACCAGCGGCCATGCCCAAATCGCAGACTCAGGGAACCACTGCACGGCGCCCAGCCAGACGGCGGTTGTCGAGCCGACAATCGCGCCCACCATATACGAAGGGATTGCCGTGATCGGGCTTTCCAGCGCGAAAGGAATCGCCCCCTCGCTGATCCCCATAAACGCCAGGAACATCGCGGTTTTGCCTTGCGGATACAGTTGCGCGTTAAACAGGCGTTTACCGGTTAAGCGACGATCGAGAATCGTTGCCAGCCCCAGACCAATCGGCGGGATCACAATCGCGATAGAACGCGCGGTGACGGGTAAAACATGATCGGTAGTGAAACTAAAAGCGACAAATCCTGCGGCCTTGTTAATCGGGCCGCCGAGGTCAATTGCCGTTGCCGCCGAGATCCCCATCGCATACATCAGCGTTCCTTTTTCACCCGCCGCCGTCAGCAGCGTGCGGATACCGCCGTTGATCCATCCGCCAAACGGCGTGATCACGTAGTACATCGCCAGCATCACAAAAATGGCGGACAAAATGGGCAGCAAAAAGGTGGTTTTGAAGGCCAGTAAGAAATCAGGCAACTGGATTTTTTGATTCATCCACTTCACCAGATAGCCCGCGACAATCGAGATAATCAGCGCCCCGATGAACGTTGACGGTACGGGCGCGGTCGTTACCCATTGCAGGCTGGCCGGGTCAAAATTCAGTATCTGGGTTGGCTGGGTGGACATTAAGCCGCCGATGAATCCTGCGGGAAAGGCCAGCTTACCGCCGATAGAGTTAGCGACAAACGCCGCGAACATTGGAATCGCAAAGCCAAACAACACGCCGCCAAAGGATTGCGATAGCCAGGCGAATTTCAGTAATGAGAGGTTAAAACCGTCGAATTTTCCGCTATTCAGCGCATCCATAATGCCGGTATCTGCGGGAATTTTCAGCCAGCTATAGGCAATCAGCTGGCTGAAAGCGAGAATCACCCCACCCATGATTAACGTGGGCACCATGCGCGAAATACCCGACATGACGTGCTGCGGAAGTTCGCCCCAGAAGCTGTTACGGGAGGCCGGAGGGGTTTTTATTGCCGCTGCCGCACCGGATGCGCCATGCACAACGGTTGCACTGCGTTTTTTAATGGCCATATGTGTATCCCTGTCGAAAATTATTGTTGCTCTGCCGCAATCATCTCTTCGATTTCTTTAATGATACCGGCGGCGTTTTTTATCGCGTCCTGGAGCGTAATTTCATACACATCGCGCGACTCAAACCGTTCATTGTCTTCGGGGGTAACGGCAACGGAATGGATGATTAGCGTCGCCTCAGCGATATCCTGCGCCGTCAGGCGATTCTGGATGCCGTCCGCCCCCTGGGTTTCAATTTTCACCTCGTATCCCGCTTCAACCGCCGCCTCTTCCAGCGCCTGAGCCGCCATAAATGTGTGGGCCAGCCCCATCGGGCATGCGCAAACAGCAATGAGTTTTTTCGCCATAACAGACTCCTCCAGATAGTTAACGAGAGAAATTATGGCGGTGAGAGCCTGCGCATTGTTATCAGACAAATAATGCTTTTACTGGACAAATAATCCCGTTAAACAGAAATGTGACGAGCGTCGGAAAGGTCGATGACGGGCACAAAAAAACCGCGTCAATGACGCGGTTTAAGGCCGGATAATGCAGGCAATGACTGTCATGCCCTGCCTGATGGCGCTAACGCGTATCAGGCCTGCCGATCTTCAATTACAGAATTTGCCCTAACGTCTGACGCAGATGCGCGCCGGAACCGAGCAGGCCGGGATTATCATGCACAATCAGGTAAACCGGAATATCCTGAACGTAGGCTTTGAAACGGCCTTTGTCTTCAAACCCGCCACGAAAGCCGGAGGCTTTAAAGAACTCCAGGAAGCGCGGCACGATGCCGCCCGCAATGTAGACGCCGCCAAACGTGCCCAGCGTCAACGCCAGATTACCGCCAAAACGGCCCATAATGACGCAAAACAGCGACAGCGCACGACGAGAGTCAATGCAGGTATCCGCCAGCGCGCGTTCGGTAATATCCTTCGGTTGCAGATTTTCCGGCAGACGGCCATCAGATTTGACGATAGCGCGATACAGATTCACCAGCCCAGGCCCCGACAACACGCGCTCGGCGGAGACGTGACCAATTTCCGCACGCAGTTCTTCGAGAATAATGCCTTCCTCTTCGCTGTTCGGCGCGAAGTCAACGTGACCACCCTCGCCCGGCAGGCTGATCCAGCGTTTATCGACATGAACCAGGTGCGCCACCCCTAATCCGGTTCCGGCGCCGTAAACGGCAATCGGTTTGCCGGCAACCGGTTCCGCGCCGCCGAACTGGATCAGATGCTCTTTGCGCAGCATCGGGATCGCCATCGACACGGCGGTAAAATCGTTGATGATTTCCAGATGGCTAAAGCCAAGATTCTTTTTCATCTCCGCAATAGAAAATGCCCAGGTGTGGTTGGTCATCGCCACCCAGTCACCGGTGATCGGGCAGGCGATAGCGATACAGCCGTCTTCCACCCTGGCGCTATGCTCGTCCAGATACACGCGCACCACGGCTTCGAGGCTCGGATAATCCAGCCCGGAATAGGTTTTCGCCTGCGAAATCTCCCCGCTGGTCATATCGCACAGAGCAAGACGCGCGTTGGTGCCGCCTACATCACCTACTAAAGCATATTTTGTCATTCTTCTACTGCTCCGCTAAAGTCAGAATAAATCTTTGCCACACTGTAAATTCATGGGGGCATAACAACAACGGTCGAGAGGCGAGCTCCCCAAAAATATCGATCTGCATCACATAATTACTTTATCGTTTCAGCACCATTTGCAGCGATGCCGTCGGGCAGGCTGTGCAAACTAAGCATATGACTCAGTATTAAGGAATAGATCATGCTCCATCCGCGAGCCAGAACGATGCTGTTATTATCGCTTCCCGCACTCATTATTGGCATTGCCTCCAGTCTGGTATTGATCGCCGTGATGAAAGTCGCCTCCGTTTTACAGCGCCTGCTGTGGGAGCAAATCCCCGTCGGCCTGGGCATTGCTCATGATTCCCCCGTCTGGATTATCGGCATGCTCACGTTTACCGGGATCATGGTCGGGCTTGTCATCCGCTACAGCCCTGGGCATGCAGGCCCGGACCCGGCGACCGAACCGCTGATCGGCGCGCCGATGAACCCTGTCGCGCTTCCGGGCCTGCTGATCGCGCTCATTCTCGGCCTGGCAGGTGGAGTAAGCCTGGGGCCGGAGCATCCCATTATGGCGGTGAATATCGCGCTGGCCGTCGCTATCGGCGCGCGCCTTTTCCCACGCATAGGGGCGCTGGACTGGACGATCCTGGCTTCCGCAGGCACTATCGGCGCGCTGTTCGGCACCCCTGTCGCCGCTGCGCTGATTTTCTCGCAAACCCTGAACAGCTCTGACGACACGCCCTTGTGGGATCGTCTGTTCGCTCCGCTGATGGCGGCAGCTGCGGGATCGTTAACCACCAGCCTGTTCTTCCATCCACACTTCTCCTTGCCGATTGCGCACTACACGCAAATGCGGCTGAGCGATATTTTCAGCGGCGCAGTGGTGGCAGCCATTGCGATTGCGGCGGGTATGGTGGCGGTATGGTGTTTACCACGTCTGCATACGTTGGTGCATCGTCTGAAAAATCCGGTACTTATTCTCGGTATCGGTGGTTTTATGCTGGGGATTCTGGGCGTATTGGGCGGGCCGCTGACCCTCTTTAAAGGACTGGACGAGATGCAGCAGCTGGCGTTCAGCCAGACGCTGGGCGCCACGGACTACTTTATGCTGGCGATCGTTAAGCTGGGCGCGCTGGTTATCGCCGCCGCCTGCGGTTTCCGGGGCGGGCGTATCTTCCCGGCGGTCTTTGTGGGCGTGGCGCTGGGTCTGATGCTGCACGCGCATGTTGAAGCGGTTCCGGCGGCAATTACCGTCTCATGCGCGATTCTGGGGCTGATGCTGGTCGTAACCCGTGACGGCTGGCTGAGCCTGTTTATGGCCGCAGTCGTCGTACCGGACACCACCCTGCTTCCGCTGTTGTGCATCGTTATGCTTCCCGCCTGGCTCCTGCTGGCAGGCAAGCCAATGATGGCCGTCAACCGCCACGACAGATAACCGGCCACCGCGTTTACTCCCCGTTGCGCGATTCCAGCGCGCGGGTGACGGTACGCAGCAATTCCGGCAAATCGGCTTTCGGCAGCACGACCTCAATCAGCGAAAGCCGCTGCGGGGATTTCAGGCGCGCCAGCACTTCCTCCAGCTGGATAGCCTGCGTTACCCGCCAGCACTCCGCCTGACAGTTCGCACTGAGCGCCTGCGGAACCTGCGTCCAGTTCCATCCGGCAATGTCGTTATAACGCTGGTTCGCCCCATGAATGGCGCGCTCCACGGTATAGCCATCGTTATTGAGCAGCAGAATGACCGGCGACTGTCCATCCCGCATCATCGACCCCAGTTCCTGAATCGTCAGCTGCGCCGCGCCGTCTCCGGTAATCAGAATCACTCGCCGTTCCGGGCAGGCGGTTTGCGCGCCAAAGGCGGCGGGCAAAGCATAGCCGATTGATCCCCAAAGCGGTTGCACCAGCACGTCCGCGCCAGCAGGCAGTGAAAGATCCGCCGCGCCAAACGCGGCGGTTCCCTGATCGGCAAGGATAATATCGCCCGGCAGCAGGTACGCCTGTACCGTATGCCAGAAGTTTTCTTGCGTCAGCGCCCCTTTCTCAATATGGCCGCCGGGCGCATGCGCCGGGGTCGGAGGAGGCGAAAATGAAAGTTCCAGACATAACTCGCGCAACGTAGTGACCGCCTGCTCCATCGACAGACCGCTGAACCAGCTATTCCCGACACGCGAAGCATGCGGCTGGATTTCAATTGTGCGTTCCTGCGGCAGTTGCTGTGTGAAGCCCGCCGTCAGCGTATCAACAAACCGGGTGCCAACGCAGATAACGGTATCAGCCTCTTCAATCGCCTGACGCACCGATTCACTGCTGGCTCCGGCGCTGTATGTACCGACAAAATTCGGGTGCTGCTCATCAAACAACCCTTTGCCCATGAGCAGCGTCGCGTGCGCTATTGGCGTTTCCGCCATCCAGCGTTGTAAAACTGGCTGCAAGCCGAAACGCAGGGCGAGAAAGTCTGCCAGCAGCGCCACGCGCGGGCTGTTCATCAGCCGCTGGCGCGCGCGATAGCGAAACGCCGCCACCGTGTCATTTTCCCCTTCGGCACGGTCAGGTGTGAGAACGTTTACAGGAGGGACAGCAGGTCGTTTTGCCACATCCGCCGGTAACATCAGATAGCCGGGTCTGCGCATCGTCAGCATTTCGCGTAATACGCGGTCGATTTCATAACAGGCGTTCTGTTCATTCAACACGGCGCTGGCGGCCGTTACAGCCCGGCTTATACGGTAAAAATGCTGAAAGTCGCCATCGCCGAGAGTGTGATGCATCAGTTCGCCCCGCCGCTGTGCGCCGCTGCATGGCGCGCCGACAATATGCAGCACGGGAACGTACTCTGCGTAGCTTCCCGCCAGGCCATTAAGCGCGCTTAACTCCCCTACGCCGAAAGTGGTCAACAACGCCCCTGCCCCGGCTAACCGGGCGTAGCCATCAGCCGCATAGGCGGCATTCAGCTCATTCGCGCACCCTACCCAGCATACGTCACGATGCGCAATCACATGGTCAAGAAACTGCAAATTATAATCGCCCGGCACACCAAAAAGATGCCCGATACCGCAGCCTGCCAGTCTGTCCAGCAGGTAATCCGCAACGGAATATGGGGTTTGCATGACAGCTATCCTTCTGACGGTAACCTCATGTTGAGTATTAAAGAACTGTGATAGCTGTCCAGAAAAGCCGCTGCAAAAGGGGTGGAAAGCAGGATTTACAGTTTTTCACGGTGTAATCTCATTGAATAACAATCCGTGTAAACGTATACACTGGAAACTCACGTCATTCAGAGGGCAACAACATGGTTTATCGGGCCGATGAAAATCGCTACCAGACAATGGAGTATCGCCGCTGCGGTCAGAGCGGTTTAAAGCTCCCCGCCATTTCACTTGGGCTATGGCACAATTTCGGTGATACCACTCAGGTAGAGAACAGCCGGGCGCTGCTACAGCGTGCTTTTGATCTGGGAATTACCCATTTTGATCTCGCGAATAATTACGGCCCGCCGCCAGGCTCAGCAGAGCGCCACTTTGGCCGTATCCTACAGGAAGACTTTTTACCGTGGCGCGATGAACTGATCATTTCTACTAAAGCGGGTTATACCATGTGGGATGGCCCTTACGGTGACTGGGGTTCGCGCAAGTATTTGATAGCCAGCCTCGATCAAAGCCTGAAACGTCTGGGGCTGGAATATGTCGATATCTTCTATCACCACCGCCCTGACCCGGAAACGCCGCTCAAAGAGACGATGAAAGCGCTGGATCATATTGTTCGTCAGGGAAAAGCGCTGTACGTCGGGATTTCTAACTATCCAGCGGATCTGGCCAGACAGGCCATTGAGATCCTGGACGACCTGGGCACGCCGTGCCTGATTCACCAGCCCAAATACTCGATGTTTGAGCGCTGGGTCGAAGACGGCTTGCTGGCATTATTGCAGGAGAAAGGCGTCGGCAGTATCGCCTTTTCACCGCTGGCGGGCGGGCAATTAACCGATCGTTATCTCAACGGCATTCCGGCTGATTCCCGGGCCGCCAGCGGAAGCCGCTTCCTTAACCCGGATCAGATTACCCCGGAGAAACTGGAAAAAGTGCGCCAGTTAAATGCGCTGGCCGGACGTCGGGGGCAAAAACTGTCCCAGATGGCGCTGGCCTGGGTGCTGCGCGACGACAAGGTGACGTCAGTGCTGATTGGCGCCAGCAAGACCGCACAAATTGAAGATGCCGTGGGGATGCTGGCGAATCGTCATTTTTCTCCCGCCGAATGCGCAGAAATCAACGCAATCCTGAACGGCAGCCAATAATCACTTTTTAGCAAAAAGTGCTCTCACTCATGATTTAAGAGTTAAGGCGATGAAACGGGGCTTTACCGCCCCGTAATATTGCGTTAACAGGCCGATTACGGCTCGATCGTGAAGGAGAAAAAGAATGTTCAGGTCACTGATTCTGGCGGCAGCCTTATTGGCTTTTACACCGCTTGCCGCGAATGCTGGCGAAATCACCCTGTTGCCATCGATAAAATTACAAATTGGCGATCGCGATAATTACGGTAACTACTGGGACGGCAGATACTGGCGCGACCGGGATTACTGGCACCACCATTATGAATGGCGTAAAAATCGCTGGTGGCGACACGATAATGGCTATCATCGCGGCTGGGATAAGCGCAAAGCCTATGAACGCGGCTACCGCGAAGGCTGGCGCGATCGCGACCACCACCCTGGCCGGGGTCACGGACACCGTCATTAAAAATAGCCCCGTTCAAACGGGGCTATTTTCGAATTGTGTTTTTATCAGCAATACCGATTCAACCATTTCTCTTAACTTCCCTGGCTATACGGTCTTTAAATCACAACCCCTGCGCGGTTCCTACCAGCAACCAGATATTCAGCGCCACCACCAGCACCACAATCATCCAGCCGATGTACTTAACCCATTGGGTATTCACCAGATCGCCCATCAATGTGCGATCGCTGGTAAAAATCAATAACGGCACCAGCGCCAGCGCAATGCCGAAACTCAGCAGGACCTGGCTCATCACCAGGATTCGGGTTGGATCAAGCCCCATAAGAATAACGATAAACGACGGCATCATCGTGATGGTGCGGCGTACCCACAGCGGAATATGAAAGCGAACAAATCCCTGCATCACAACCTGCCCCGCCAGCGTACCGACCACGGTGGAAGAGAGCCCCGCCGCAACCAGGCTCAGGCCGAACACCGTCGCCGCAGCATGGCTAAGCAGTGGTTCCAGCGTCAGATACGCCTGATCAAGATCGGCAATACCGGTATGCCCGCTAAAATGGAACGCGGCGGCAGCGGTCGCCATCATCGCCAGGTTCACGAACCCTGCAATCGTCATCGCTATCGCCACATCCCATTTGGTGGCGGCATAGCGCTGCTGCCGGGAGCCGTCGTGCAGATGCTGCGTTAAAGAGGAGTGCAGATAGATAACGTGGGGCATGATGGTCGCGCCCAGCACCCCGGCGGCCAGAAATACCGCCTCAGAGTTCGGCAGGCTGGGGATGATCATCCCTTTACTCAGCTGCGCCAGGCTTGGCTGCGAAAAAATCAGTTCCACAATATAGGCTGCGGCCACAAACAGCAGTAATCCGCCAATCACTTTTTCCAGCGGTTTTTGCCCACGACGCTGCAACATCAGAATCAGGAATGTGGCGATACCCGTCAGCACCGCCCCCTGCAACAAGGAGATGCCGAGAATGAGTTTAAAGCCGATCGCCGCCCCGATAAATTCCGCTAAGTCGGTGGCCATCGCGATGATTTCCGCCTGAACCCAATAGAACCAGACGACAGGGCGCGGGTAATGATCGCGAATTTGCTCCGCCAGGTTTTTGCTTGTCGCAATCCCCAGTTTGGCCGACAGAACCTGAATGAGCATCGCCATCAGGTTCGCCCAGACAACCACCCACAGCAATTTATAGCCAAAGCTGGCCCCGGCCTGGATATTGGTCGCAAAGTTACCGGGATCGATGTATCCGATCGCGGCGATGAACGCCGGGCCCATCAATGCGAGCCTTAACTTGCGCGCCGCTCGTCCACTACTGCTTTCAACGCGATCGTTTGTCATCTTTTGCCTCAGAAACATAGCCTTTGCTATGTTTTATGCTATGTTTATTGAGAATGATTATCAAGTGCATTTTAATGGGTAACGTTGATATCTCTGATAGCGCCAGGCTATGGGCCAGCAAGGGAGGGTCGAAAAACAAAACCAGGTTGTTTGTTAATTGTATGAGATTAGCACAATGACATAACTTTTCACTTCCATACTAAACATAACAGAAACGTATTCCAGATCACTAATTTTGAATCTCATCACAGCTCCTTATTATAGTGTGTGTTTGATCTCGTTTTCTTTATTGTTGTTGCATAGAATGTGCACGGAAATTAAACCTGCCTCATATTTGGAGCAAATATGGACCGCGTCCTTCATTTTGTCCTGGCCCTCGCTGTTGTTGCGGTACTCGCACTGCTGGTAAGCCATGACCGTAAAAAAATTCGCATTCGTTACGTCATTCAGCTGCTTGTTATCGAAGTTTTACTGGCCTGGTTCTTCCTGAACTCAAACGTTGGTCTGGGCTTCGTGAAAGGTTTCTCCGAGATGTTTGAAAAACTGCTCGGTTTTGCCAACGAAGGGACCAACTTCGTTTTCGGCAGCATGAACGATCAGGGCCTGGCCTTCTTCTTCCTGAAAGTCCTTTGCCCCATCGTCTTTATTTCCGCGCTGATCGGTATTCTTCAGCACATCCGCGTTCTGCCGGTTGTGATTCGCGCGATTGGTTTCCTCTTATCCAAAGTCAACGGGATGGGTAAACTGGAATCATTTAACGCCGTCAGCTCCCTGATTCTGGGCCAGTCTGAGAACTTTATCGCGTATAAAGATATCCTCGGCAAAATGTCCCGCAATCGTATGTACACGATGGCGGCAACGGCGATGTCTACCGTATCCATGTCTATCGTGGGAGCGTACATGACCATGCTAGAGCCGAAATATGTCGTTGCGGCGCTGGTTCTGAACATGTTCAGCACCTTTATCGTTCTGTCAGTGATCAACCCGTATCGCGTCGAAGCCAGCGAAGAAAATATTCAGATGTCTAACCTGCACGAAGGTCAGAGCTTCTTCGAAATGCTGGGCGAATACATTCTGGCAGGCTTTAAGGTCGCGATTATCGTTGCGGCGATGCTGATTGGCTTTATCGCCCTGATCGCGGCGCTGAACGCCCTGTTCGCGGCCGTTCTGGGCATCTCCTTCCAGGGCATTCTGGGTTACATCTTCTACCCGGTGGCCTGGGTCATGGGGGTTCCGGCGAATGAAGCGCTTCAGGTAGGCAGTATCATGGCGACCAAACTGGTATCTAACGAATTCGTCGCCATGATGGATCTACAGAAAATCGCCTCTACGCTCTCTCCGCGCGCGGAAGGCATCATCTCTGTATTCCTGGTCTCCTTCGCTAACTTCTCTTCTATCGGGATTATCGCAGGCGCGATTAAAGGTCTGAACGAAGAGCAAGGCAACGTGGTTTCACGTTTTGGTCTGAAACTGGTGTACGGCTCAACGCTGGTGAGCGTACTGTCTGCGTCTATCGCAGCGCTGGTGCTGTAATTACGGTATCGCCAGGCGGCGGCGCAAACGCCTTCATCTGGCCTTACGACGCGCAACCGGGGACATGTTCCCCGGTTTTTTTATGGCTGTGACGTTTCCAGCGGGCGCGGGCGCCCAATCAGATAACCTTGCAGATAATTCACGCCCAGGCTTAAGAGTAATTCCCGCTGCTCCGGCGTCTCGACAAATTCGGCAACCACGCATAAGGATTTCGCTTTCGCGAGATCGGTAATTGATTTCACGATCATCGCATCCAGAGAGTCCGTCATAATGTCTTTTATGAAGCAACCATCAATCTTGATGATGTCTGCCCGCAGGCGTTTAAGACGTTCATAGTTCGCGTATCCCGTACCAAAATCATCAATGGCTATCCTGAAACCGAAATTCCGCAGTTGCGCAATATTCTGCGTGCTGATTTCAGAATTGGAAAACGCCTGCTCTTCGGTGATTTCGATGATCACGCTTTCTGGCGTAATACCATAACGCCTGAACAGGCCGATAATGCGTGATGCGCTCTCTTTATTCAGTAACGTCAACGGCATTAAATTGACCGAGAAACGGGCGCCCGACGCTGTCGTCGGATGGGTGGCTATCCATCGCAGCAGGGCTTCCACAACCTGTAAATCAAAGCGGGCGCTGAGGTTAAATTGGGCAATCAGTGGAATAAACTGATCCGGCGTCATGATGCCGTCATCACTTTTCAGTCGCGCCAGAACCTCCGCATACCCTTTCCCCTGCGCGTTGAGAATCGGTTGCGCGTACAAAACCAGATCGCCGTTCTCCAGCGCTTTGCGAACCTTTTGCAGCAGTAATACCCGTTCCGTCGTCTGATCGGAGACCGCATCAAGGCTTTGGGTCAGCGCCATAACCCGGTGGTTCGCGCAGGATTGCTCCGACAGCCAGCTAAGCTGCCCCAGCAGGGGTTGCAGCGTCTCCTGCCTGCCGTCGTAAGCGCCCCACGCGGCGCCGTATTCCATGTCCAGCCCGGTATTGTTCCAGTAAATTTTGCGGCTATTGAGGAGATTAACCATATGTTGCAGGCGGGCTTCCGTCTCAGGGCCGCGAAGCACTAACAACAATTCGCTGCCTGGCACCTGAAATACGCTCTCGTTTTCTTGCAAGAACGGTTGCAGCATTCGACACACCGAGCGTTTGCAATGAACGCGCATCAGCATGCCATAATGTCGACTCAAAAATTCCAGGTTTTCCATCCGCAGGCAGCAAACCGTTTGTCCTGTTCCCTGCAACAAAAATTGCTCCAGCGCGCGAATGTTAGGAAGACGCGTCAACGGGTCGGTTAATGCCTGACCATGCCACTGTCGGTTCAACCATTCGCTGCGTTGATAAATACACACCATATACAGCAAGCAAATACTAAAGGAGATGAGAACAGAGAGGATAAAGGCCAGTGAATATTCGGAGCCGACGCCCTGCAAGAAATTCCGGTTATACACCAGCAGGCACAGCGCAGAGATGGCCCAGCTGAGGTTCAGCAGCGGATAACTCAGCCTGCCCACGCCGAGCGTAAAAACAATAAAAAAGACGGGCACCAGATAACCGGCAATATAGTCGGCATCAAAAGGCGCGCACATCAGAACGATCAGCGCCACGACGACGGAGATCCAGGTCAGGGTAAACAGACGCTTCTCTTTGACCAGATACGGCGCAATGTCCCTGCGCCAGAAAATGCGGCAATAGCGCGGGTTGATTATCATCCGCAGAGGATAATAAAAGAGCATAGTGAAAATCAGGACCGCTGAAATCAGGCTCAGAATATCCACGATAGTATAAATAATGGTTGCCGTACCAAAGAATGTTGATATCGCAACAGGGTAGTCCAGACAATGCCCCGCGAGATACATGCTGGCTTTGATGCCCGCCGGCGCGACAAACCCGAGCCAGAAGATACGCAACCAGATATTCCTGTCAGGCAATCCATGACGCCAGCGCGCCCCCACTTGCCAGCGGACAATCCCGCAAATGCCCAATACGGAAAAGGTCTGACAAAATAACAGCACCGCTGCCTGCATTAACGGGAGATGAAGGTTCCAGTGATTGGTCGCCATCATCGCTAAAATGATGGGGGCAATACCGCGTCGGCCAAATAAGAACAGCACGGAAAACATGACGCATAGCGGCAGCCAGGCCAGGAAAATAGAGCTGTCATCGACAACGGCGAGCGGAGAAATAGAGCGGGAGAACTGTATGCCGACAATGGATAGCGTCAAAGAAACGATAAATATTCTTATATTTTTTAGTAAGTTATGCTTATCCTGCATAGATTCCCTGTTCTCATCAGTCACGCTATAAGGCACACAAATAATAAGTTTATTCGTGACGCGAAGCAAACCTGCACAGGCCTGATATCAGGCGCTCTTACACGTTCTTTCATTTGATACAAAGGTATTGACGCTTACTGAAACTGTATTACAAAAATGGCGGGAATGCAGATACAAAAAACCCCCGCTTTTCAGCGAGGGTTCAAATTTTGGTGGAGCTAAGCGGGATCGAACCGCTGACCTCTTGCATGCCATGCAAGCGCTCTCCCAGCTGAGCTATAGCCCCACGATGCTTTTACGTACCAGATTTGTTGGGATTCAAATTTGGTGGAGCTAAGCGGGATCGAACCGCTGACCTCTTGCATGCCATGCAAGCGCTCTCCCAGCTGAGCTATAGCCCCGTCACGTAAAGCTTGTCGAGTTGACGGGCGGCATCATATGAATTCCCTTCGCATGTGTCAACGGCAAAATGCCGCCGGCAAATTCAATCGCTGAAAAAGCAGGCAAATGAAGAACATTGCGTAACAACTCGCATTTAGTAGTTAAACGCGTCACGGTTTCAACTAAAATGATGCTATAAAGTGAACCGCTAATTAACCATACGACTATTCAGGGAATCGTTATGTTCAAGGAACGGATGACGCCAGAAGAACTCGCTAATCTGACCGGTTACAGCCGACAAACCATCAATAAATGGGTGCGCAAGGAAGGCTGGACGACGTCGCCCAAACCAGGCGTACAGGGAGGAAAAGCCCGGCTGGTACACGTTAATGAGCAGGTTCGCGAATATATCCGCAGCGCCGAGCGTTCTGCGGAGGGAGCATCGGAATCCTTTTCGTTAACCAGCGATACCTCTCTTGAATCGCTGCTGGTCACGCTGGCCAAAGAGATGACGCCATCTGAACAGAAGCACTTTACGTCTTTGCTTTTGCGTGAAGGGATTACCGGTTTGTTACAACGCTTAGGGATTCGCGATAGCAAATAATATGAAAAAATTACGCAGCAAAATGACGACCGAAGAGCTGGCGGAGTGCCTTGGCGTTGCCAGACAAACCGTTAATCGGTGGATCAGAGAACAAGGATGGGAAACTGAAAAGTTTCCGGGCGTAAAAGGCGGTCGGGCAAGGCTCATTCACATTGATGCTCGCGTACAGGAATTTATTCTTAACATCCCTGCCTTCCGCAACCATTCTGCGTTTTATCAGGCGGAGGAGCCGCTTGCCGAATACAGCCACGTTGTGCGCAGCCACGCCTATCGCCAGATTATTGATGCCGTAGAGAACATGTCGTCCAAAGAGCAGGAAAAGCTGGCGCAGTTTCTGTCGCGAGAAGGCATACGCGGTTTTCTCGCCCGTTTGGGCCTTGATGAATCGTAGACCCAATAAGCGCAACGCCATCGGGCAACAGGCCGGATGGCGGCGCAACCCCCATCCGGCCTACGGTTAATACACCTTACTGCTGATTTTCACGTTCCGCGATAAAAGCCAGCGCTTTATTGATGCGCTCAATGCTGCGGGATTTACCAATCGCATGCACCGTGACGTCCAGCGCCGGAGACTGGCCTGCGCCAGTGACGGCAACGCGCAGCGGCATACCGACTTTCCCCATCCCCACTTCCAGTTCATCGGCTGTCGCCTGAATTGCATGGTGTACGTTTTCTGCGCTCCACTCTGTGATGGCCGCCAGCTTATCACGCACCACTTCCAGCGGCTGACGCGCGACCGGGCGCAGGTGTTTTTTCGCCGCATCCGCGTCGAACTCAGCAAAGTCCTCATAGAAATAGCGGCAGCTTTGCGCCATCTCTTTCAGTGTTTTGCAGCGTTCGCCCAGCAGTTTCACCAGTTCAGCCAGCTGCGGGCCGTTACGGGTATCGATATTCTCCTGCTCAATGTGCCATTGCAGGTGCGTTGCCACATATTCCGGCGCCAGAGAATTGATGTAGTGATGGTTCAGCCACAGCAGTTTGTCAGTGTTGAACGCACTGGCGGATTTGCTCACGGCATTCAACGAGAACAGCTTGATCATCTCTTCACGGGTGAAGATCTCCTGATCGCCGCTGGACCAGCCCAGACGCACCAGGTAGTTCAGCAGCGCTTCCGGCAGGTAGCCGTCGTCACGATACTGCATCACGCTGACCGCGCCATGACGCTTGGACAGTTTTTTACCGTCGTCGCCGTTGATCATGGAAACGTGCGCGTACACCGGAACCGGCGCGTTCAGCGCTTTCAGGATGTTAATCTGGCGCGGCGTGTTGTTGATATGGTCTTCGCCACGAATCACATGGGTGATTTCCATATCCCAGTCATCCACAACCACGCAGAAGTTATAGGTCGGGGAACCGTCGGTACGACGAATGATCAGATCGTCCAGCTCCTGGTTGCTGAATTCGATCGGCCCACGGATCTGGTCGTCAAAAATAACGGAGCCGTCCTGCGGGTTGGCAAAACGCACAACGCAAGGCTCATCGTCAGAATGATGTTCGTGACCATGACGGCAGCGGCCGTCGTAACGCGGCTTCTCGCCTTTCGCCATTTGTTCTTCGCGCAGTGCTTCCAGACGCTCTTTGGAGCAGTAGCATTTATATGCCGTACCCGCTTCCAGCATCTCATCAATCACCGCGTTGTAACGATCAAAACGTTTGGTCTGGAAATACGGGCCTTCATCCCATTCCAGGCTCAGCCAGTTCATACCATCCATAATGGCTTCAATAGCTTCCGGCGTGGAGCGTTCGAGATCGGTGTCTTCAATACGCAGCACAAACTCACCGCCGTGGTTACGTGCAAAAAGCCAGGAGTAAAGAGCAGTACGCGCGCCGCCGACGTGCAGATAGCCTGTCGGGCTTGGCGCGAAGCGAGTTTTGATTTTCATGAAATGGCCTTACGTTTATTAAAGATGCCGACAACCGGCAAATCCGGGAAAGATTATCAGGCTGGTATTCTATCACCGTGGTCTGATTCCTCAATGTTGTTCGGGTTGGAACATCACGCTTTGCGATTTTCGTATGCAAATCATGCTGAACGGAGTAATTCGCGATCGTTTTGTTTAAATTTACGACGAACGGACAATTTCTTTAGAAAATGCGTTGACTCATTTTCAACTCTCCCTATAATGCGACTCCACACAGCGGGGGTGATTAGCTCAGCTGGGAGAGCACCTCCCTTACAAGGAGGGGGTCGGCGGTTCGATCCCGTCATCACCCACCA
>NZ_JAOWGF010000025.1:0-442771 GCF_030333285.1 Citrobacter sp. CK199
CTCGTTCAGGTTGAGAAGGTATAAGGAGTAACCGATGACAACCCAATATGGATTTTTTATTGACTCCAGTCGTTGCACCGGTTGCAAAACCTGCGAACTGGCCTGCAAAGACTACAAAGATTTAACCCCGGACGTCAGCTTCCGCCGCATCTATGAATATGCGGGCGGCGACTGGCAGGAGGATAACGGCGTCTGGCACCAGAATGTCTTTGCCTACTATCTTTCCATCTCCTGCAACCACTGCGAAGACCCGGCCTGCACGAAAGTGTGTCCGAGCGGCGCGATGCACAAACGCGAGGACGGTTTTGTGGTGGTGGATGAGGATGTCTGCATCGGCTGTCGCTACTGCCATATGGCCTGCCCGTACGGTGCGCCGCAGTACAACGCCGCCAAAGGCCACATGACCAAATGCGACGGCTGTCATGACCGCGTTGCCGACGGCAAAAAGCCGATCTGCGTCGAGTCCTGCCCGCTGCGCGCGCTGGACTTTGGCCCGATAGAAGAGCTGCGGAAGAAACATGGCACGCTGGCGGCCGTTGCGCCGCTGCCGGGCGCGCACTTCACCAGACCGAACATTGTGATTAAACCCAACGCCAACAGCCGCCCGACCGGGGATACCACGGGTTATCTGGCAAATCCGAAGGAGGTGTAAGATGGGAAGTGGATGGCATGAATGGCCGCTGATGATCTTCACGGTTTTTGGCCAGTGCGTGGTCGGCGGTTTTATCGTTCTGGCTCTGGCACTGATGAAAGGCGAGTTGCGTACCGAATCTCAACAGCGTGTGCTGACCGGCATGTTTGCTCTGTGGGTGCTAATGGGAATTGGCTTCATCGCGTCTATGCTGCATCTGGGGTCGCCAATGCGCGCCTTCAATTCGCTGAACCGCGTGGGCTCGTCGGCATTGAGTAATGAAATTGCCAGCGGCTCGCTCTTTTTTGCCGTCGGCGGGATCGGCTGGTTACTGGCGGTGCTGAAAAAGCTCTCTCCGGCGCTGCGTAATCTCTGGCTGGTTGTGACGATCGTGCTGGGCGTTATCTTTGTCTGGATGATGGTGCGCGTGTATAACAGCATTGATACCGTACCGACCTGGTACAGCATCTGGACGCCGCTGGGCTTCTTCCTGACGCTGTTTATGGGGGGGCCGCTGCTGGGTTATCTGCTGCTGCGTATTGCGGGCGTCGATGGCTGGGCGATGCGTCTGCTGCCCGTAATTTCTGTTCTCGCACTGGTGGTCAGCGCCATTATGTCAGTGATGCAGGGAGCGGAGCTGGCGACAATTCATAGCTCCATCCAGCAGGCTTCTGCGCTCGTACCGGATTATGGTTCGCTGATGGCCTGGCGTATTGTGGTGCTGGTCGTGGCGCTGTGCTGCTGGATTGTGCCGCAGTTGAAAGGTTATCAACCTGCGGTTCCGCTGCTGTCGGTGGCGTTTATCCTGCTGCTGGTGGGGGAACTGATTGGTCGCGGCATATTCTACGGGCTCCATATGACCGTGGGAATGGCGGTGGCGAGTTAATCCATAATATGCCGGATGGCGGCTCGCGCCTTATCAGACCTACGGATCGTGTAGGTCTGATAAGCGAAGCGCCATCAGGCAATATGTCCTTGGTCTTTTACTTCTGCTTAGTTAACGTGTCGTAGCTGGTCATCAGATTGCGATAATCAGGAATGTGATTAGAGAACAGCGTTGCCAGACCTTCGATATCATTACGCCAGTCGCGGTGTAACTCGCACGCCACGCCAAACCATGTCATTAATTGCGCGCCAGCCTGCGACATGCGATCCCAGGCGGAGTGACGGGTAATTTCATTAAAGGTGCCTGACGCATCGGTCACGACAAACACATCGAACCCTTCTTCAATCGCAGAGAGGGCGGGGAAGGCCACGCACACTTCCGTGACAACCCCCGCAATGATGAGCTGCTTCTTACCTGTCGCCTTAACGGCTTTCACGAAATCTTCATTGTCCCACGCGTTGATGTTTCCGGGGCGTGCAATGTAGGGGGCATCGGGGAACTGTGCTTTCAATTCCGGCACCAGCGGCCCGTTTGGCCCCGTTTCGAAACTGGTGGTAAGGATGGTGGGGAGGTTGAAGTATTTGGCTAAATCGCCAAGTGCGAGAACGTTATTTTTGAATTTGTCAGGATCGATGTCTCGTACAAGAGACAGCAGCCCCGCCTGGTGATCAACTAAAAGAACCGCGGCATCATTTTTATCGAGACGAACGTAAGGCTTAGTCATTATCTTCTCCTGATGAGAGTTAGCGTTACATCAAAAGCCATTCCGGTGTGTTGTCTTCCCCAAAAGCATAGACCGGAAAAATGATGTTGCAGGAACCATGAAATTTTTCGACTGAACGAAACGCGGCAGTTTTGTTTTAGGTCAATTAAAACAATAACATGATGTTTATCGGATGCTGCTCTTTCATGCCATGAATCAGTATTTCAAATCGAAGGGCGGGAAAGCGCGTAATGCCGCGATTCGGGTAGATTGACAATGTTTCTGTTGGTGGCATGATGCGCATGAAATTTGAACTTCCTCACGGTTTTTATCCATGTCCATCTATACCCGGCCCGTCATGCTTTTGCTGTGCGGCCTGCTTTTGTTGACCCTGGCGATCGCAGTATTAAACACGCTCGTCCCCTTGTGGCTTGCCCAGGAAAGCCTGGCAACCTGGCAGGTCGGTATGGTCAGTTCGTCCTACTTTACCGGGAATCTGGTTGGGACGTTGCTTACCGGGTATTTAATCAAGCGCCTGGGCTTTAACCGCAGTTACTATATTGCCTCGCTTATTTTTGCGGCGGGTTGCGTAGGGCTGGGCATGATGATTGGTTTCTGGAGCTGGCTGGCCTGGCGCTTTGTTGCCGGCGTGGGCTGCGCCATGATTTGGGTCGTGGTGGAAAGCGCTTTGATGTGCAGCGGAACATCCCGTAATCGTGGGCGGTTACTGGCTGCGTACATGATGGTCTATTACGTGGGAACGTTTTTGGGGCAACTGTTGGTCAGTAAAGTTCCGACAGAATTAATGAGCGTTCTGCCGTGGGTAACCGGCATGATTCTGGCGGGCATTTTGCCGCTGCTCTTTACCCGTATCCTGAACCAGCAGTCGGAAGAACACGATACGACGCCGATTACGTCAATGCTGAGACTGCGTCAGGCGCGGTTAGGTGTAAATGGGTGCATTATTTCCGGGATTGTACTGGGATCGCTGTATGGCCTGATGCCGCTGTACCTTAATCATCAGGGGATTAGCAATGCGAGCATCGGTTTCTGGATGGCCGTGCTGGTGAGCGCCGGTATTTTAGGCCAATGGCCGATTGGTCGTCTGGCCGATAAGTTTGGTCGTCTTCTGGTGCTGCGTGTACAGGTCTTTGTGGTGATCCTCGGCAGTATTGCCATGCTGACTCAGGCTGCAATGGCGCCCGCCTTATTCATTCTGGGGGCGGCAGGCTTTACGCTCTATCCCGTCGCGATGGCCTGGGCTTGTGAAAAGGTAGAACGTCATCAGCTTGTGGCGATGAACCAGGCGTTGCTGCTCAGCTATACCGTAGGCAGCCTGCTGGGGCCGTCATTTACCGCGATGCTGATGCAGAATTACTCTGATAATCTGTTGTTTATTATGATTGCCAGCGTCTCGTTTGTTTATTTGCTTATGCTGCTGCGCAACGCAGGACATACACCGACCCCTGTGGCGCACGTTTAATTTATGTGATCAGGTATGAAGTCTGTAGGCCGGATAAGACGCTTTCGCGTCGCCATCCGGCGATACCGACAAAATAACTCAGTACATCACTTTATGACCGTACTGCTCAAGAATACCTTTTACGCGCTCCATGGTTTCTTTCTTCGGCGGTTTAACGCCATCAAGCTTGTATTCTTCGCCCATTGCGACCCATTTGTGTTTGCCTAACTCGTGATAGGGCAGCAGTTCGATTTTTTCAACGTTGCCCATATCGCGGGTGAATTCGCCCAGACGGTGTGCTGAGTCGTCATCGTCAGACCAGCCCGGCACCACAACGTAGCGAATCCAGGTCTTAATGCCCTTTGCGGAGATGTATTTGGCGAACTCCAGCGTGCGATGGTTGGATACGCCAACCAGATTCTGATGAATCTCGTCATTCATCTGCTTCAGGTCAAGCATCACCAGGTCGGTGACTTCCAGCAGTTCATCGATGACCGGATCGTAGCGGCGAACAAAGCCGTTGGTATCAAGACAGGTATGGATGCTTTCTTTCTTACAGGCGCGGAACCAGTCGCGAACAAACTCTGCCTGTAAGATCGCTTCGCCGCCGGAAGCCGTTACGCCGCCGCCGGATGCGTTCATAAAGTGGCGGTAGGTGACGACCTCTTTCATCAGATCTTCAACGGTAACTTCTTTGCCGCCATGCGTATCCCAGGTGTCGCGGTTATGGCAATACAGGCAGCGCATCAGACAGCCCTGGAAGAACGTAATAAAGCGGATGCCCGGGCCGTCAACGGTGCCACAGGATTCAAAGGAGTGAATGCGACCAATAACTGACATTGCGGTGTTTCTCCAGATGTGGCCCATCCGGGGCCGTGTTAGTGCACAGTTATTAACTGTGTCGAGTCTGTTTTGGCAGTCATCCATTGAGTATAGATAGCTGGCGAAAGAGACTTAGTTGTTAAAAAGGCCCCACTTACGTGGAGCCTTTATTGTACGCTTTTTACAGTACGATTTCAGTCAAAACCCAATTACATGGTCTGAGTGAAGGTACGAGTAATAACGTCCTGCTGTTGTTCTTTAGTCAGGGAGTTAAAACGTACTGCGTAACCTGATACACGGATGGTCAGCTGCGGATATTTTTCCGGGTGTTCCATCGCGTCCAGCAGCATTTCACGGTTCATCACGTTCACGTTCAGGTGCTGACCACCTTCGATGGACGCTTCGTGGTGGAAGTAACCATCCATCAGACCCGCCAGGTTGGTTTTACGTACTTCGTCGTCTTTACCCAGTGCGTTCGGAACGATAGAGAAGGTGTAAGAGATACCATCTTTAGCGTAAGCAAACGGCAGTTTTGCAACGGAGGTCAGAGAGGCAACAGCACCTTTCTGGTCACGGCCGTGCATTGGGTTAGCACCCGGTCCGAACGGCGCGCCAGCACGACGACCGTCTGGGGTGTTACCGGTTTTCTTACCATACACAACGTTAGAAGTGATGGTCAGAACAGACTGAGTCGGGATAGCGCCACGGTAAGTGGTCAGTTTCTGAATTTTCTTCATGAAACGTTCTACCAGGTCAACTGCCATGTCATCAACGCGAGAGTCGTTGTTACCAAACTGCGGGTATTCGCCTTCGATTTCGAAGTCTACAGCCAGGCCGTCTTCGTCACGAATCGGTTTAACTTTCGCATATTTGATTGCAGACAGGGAGTCAGCAGCAACGGACAGACCTGCGATACCACACGCCATGGTGCGGATAACGTCACGGTCGTGCAACGCCATCAGAGAGGCTTCGTAGCTGTACTTGTCGTGCATGTAGTGGATCACGTTCAGCGCGGTGACATACTGTTTAGCCAGCCAGTCCATGAAGTGATCCATGCGGTCCATCACTTCGTCGAAGTTCAGAACGTCGCCTTTGATCGGTTCAGATTTAGGACCAACCTGCATTTTCAGTTTTTCATCAACGCCGCCGTTGATTGCGTACAGCATGGTTTTCGCCAGGTTTGCACGCGCACCGAAGAACTGCATTTGTTTACCAACAACCATCGGGCTTACGCAGCAAGCGATAGCGTAGTCATCGTTGTTGAAGTCTGGACGCATCAGGTCATCGTTCTCGTATTGCAGAGAAGAGGTGTCGATGGACACTTTAGCGGCGAATTTCTTGAAGTTCAGCGGCAGTTTTTCAGACCACAGAACAGTGATGTTCGGCTCAGGAGACGGACCCATGGTGTACAGGGTGTTCAGGAAGCGGAAGCTGTTTTTGGTAACCAGAGTACGGCCGTCAACGCCCATACCGCCGATAGATTCAGTTGCCCAAATCGGGTCGCCAGAGAACAGTTCATCGTATTCCGGCGTACGCAGGAAGCGAACCATACGCAGTTTCATGACCAGGTGGTCAATCATTTCCTGTGCGTCTTGTTCGGTGATTTTGCCTGCTTTGATATCACGTTCGATGTACGCATCCAGGAAGGTGGATACGCGACCGAAGGACATTGCTGCGCCGTTCTGAGACTTAACAGCGGCCAGGTAGCCGAAGTAGGTCCACTGGATAGCTTCCTGAGCATTGGTAGCCGGACCAGAGATATCGCAGCCGTATTTAGCCGCCATCTCTTTGATCTGACCCAGCGCGCGGTGCTGTTCAGCAATTTCTTCACGCAGACGGATAGTCGCTTCCAGGTTTACGCCGTTTTCCAGGTCAGACTGCAAAGAGACGAACTGGGCGTATTTGTCTTTCATCAGGAAGTCGATACCGTACAGCGCAACGCGACGGTAGTCACCGATGATACGGCCACGGCCATACGCATCCGGCAGACCAGTCAGAACACCGGATTTACGGCAGTTCAGAATGTCTTTGGTATAAACATCGAATACGCCCTGGTTGTGGGTTTTGCGGTATTCGGTGAAGATTTTTTTCAGCATCGGGTCCAGCTCGCGATTGTACGCTTTGCAGGAACCTTCAACCATTTTGATACCACCGAACGGGATGATCGCACGTTTCAGCGGAGCTTCAGTTTGCAGACCAACGATTTTCTCAAGCGCTTTATTGATGTAGCCAGCGTCGTGAGAAGTGATGGTAGAAGCAACGGAGGTGTCAAAGTCAACAGGCGCGTGAGTGCGGTTTTCCTGTTTAACGCCTTCCATTACGCTGTCCCACAGTGCAGTGGTCGCATTCGTCGCGCCAGCCAGGAAGGACTCATCACCCTCGTACGGAGTGTAGTTTTTCTGAATGAAGTCACGGACGTTTACTTCATTCTGCCAGTCACCTTTGGTAAAACCTTCCCAGGCTGTGGCTAACTTTTCATTAAGCTCGGACATGTAACACCTACCTTCTTAAGTGGATTTTTTATTTACTGCGTATAACGCTCATCAGCAATGATGATCGTCGCCACGCAGGTAAATGACCCAGTATGTCAACCCGACCAATAAACCGCCGCCGATAATGTTACCGATTGTGACCGGAATCAGGTTATCGGTGATGAAATTCATCACGGTCAGGTGAGAAAAACTTTCCGGACTGGAGCCCACTGCGGCCCAGAATTCCGGTGTGGCGAAGTCACGGATTACAATCCCCATCGGAATCATAAACATGTTTGCGATGCTGTGCTCAAAACCGCTGGCAACAAACATGGCGACGGGCAATACCATGATAAACGCTTTGTCCATCAGGCTACGACCCGAGTAGCTCATCCACACGGCCAGGCAAACCATCAGGTTAGCCAGGATACCCAAGCAGACAGCTTCAATAAAAGTATGATGCATCTTGTGGTCGGCGGTTTGCAGGACATTAAGCCCCCATCCGCCGTTGGCGGTCATATACTCGCCGGAAAGCCACATCAACAACACAAAGAGCAGACAACCGATCAGGTTACCAAAATAAACGTTGAGCCAGTTTTTTGCCAGTTGGCCCCATGTGATTCGGCCGCTCGCTTTCGCGACAACAATCAGCACTGTTGATGTGAAAAGATCTGCGCCGCAGATAACACAGAGAATCAGCCCCAGCGAGAAGCAGATGCCTCCAACCAGTTTCGCCATACCAAAAGGCATTGTGCCTGTACCGGTTGTGGCGGTGATATAGAAAACAAAGGCAATGGAAATGAACACACCCGCGGTAATCGCCAGATAGAAAGTCTTCAGCGGATGTTTCGTTGCTTTATAGACACCTGCCTCTTCGGCCACTTTGGCCATTGCAGCAGGGAGTAATAGATCAAAAGGGTTGTCAGCTTTCACACTAACTCTCTCTTTATTAAGTCGGCGACGAGATACTAACAAAGCATTATAGATGAGAATTTGATATAGATCATATCTCGCCTGGCTTATAGGCCCGCAAGATGCGTGGTTTTTACGCGATTGCGGTGTAAATATTTGATTATCCAAATAAAAATAAATTTTAAAAATTATAAAGTGAGTTGAATTTTTTCGCTGAGCCTCCCCGATGGCAGTTAATTAAAATGGAGTAATTGGCAAATAAAGTAACACCAGCACATTAATATCTGTAATATCAACTACCAATATTTAACCTTGTTATTACATTTATTTTCGTTTGCCAAAAAAATAAAAAAACAGGGCGCATAAAGCGCCCCGTAATATAGCTCAGTCGATTGTTTAAACCTACCTACAGTAGGTTATTCGCTTCTATTTTGACCAGTGAGCGGCCTTTGCGCGCTGCAATTTCTCATAGGCTTTCAGCAGAGACTGATGTGATGCGAAAGCATGCAGATCGCTATCAACCGCTTGCAGCCCATAAAATGCCGCTTCGCCGCTCAGTGCCGCGCTGGCCGCTTCAACAGCTTCGGCGCCATACATCCGAACGAAAGCATTCAGGTATTGCAGCGGTTCGCGGTCTTCTTCCTGCGCCAGAAGCAGCAGCGTTTGCAGACAGCGGTAGTAGTTCGCACGTTCAGCGCTAAAGATGGAGGCGTTGAATTCCATCGTCCACTCTGTCCAGATCAGCGCCTGCTCCAGATCGCCGCCAGCCAGCGCCAGCATGGCTTTAAGCTCACCGATGCGCAGGGTATACCAGCCATTATCCGGGCCTGTCGCCAGGCCAAGTAACTCGCGCACGCGGGTAAAGTCATCAAAGCCTTCTTCATCTAATTGTTCAATCAGATTGAGGTAAGCCTCTTTCTCCCATGCGCTGCCCGGCAGGGCAAGGAGGGTTTCGCGCAGATGGCTGCCCATGCTGTTGTTGGCGAGCCACAGATCTTCTGCCGGATAAATATCAGACATGCCCGGCACAATAATGCGGCAGGCATAAACGCCGAGGTGCTCATAGTCGGCAATATAGACCTCTTTATCTTCCGCATTGAAGATTGCCATCAGCGTGGCGAACTCTTCTTCCGTAGTGCCGGAGAAACTCCAGTCAGCAAACGGGTAGTCGGCATCCTGCTTGAACAGATCCCAGGAGATCAAACCGCTGGAGTCAATGAAGTGCGTCTCAAGGTTGGTGTGTTCAGCCACTTCTTCGTCGTCGAACGTTGGCGGGGTAAAGACATCAAGATCTTTCAGTCCACGGCCCTGCAACAGCTCGGTGACGGTGCGCTCCAGCGCAACGCCGAAATCAGGATGCGCGCCGAAGGAGGCGAAGCAGGTGCCGTTGGCCGGGTTGAACAGGACGACGCAGATAACCGGATACTGACCGCCCAGCGAGCCGTCATAAGCGAAGATTGGGAAACCTTCTGCCTCCAGCTTAGCGATGGCCTCTACCACTGCCGGGTAGCGTGCCAGCACATCGGCTGGAATTTCCGGCAGGCTAATGCTTTCGGCGATGATGCGGTTTTTAACATGACGTTCGAACACTTCAGACAAACCCTGCACGCGCGCTTCGTTGCGGGTGTTACCGGCCGACATCCCGTTGGAAACGTACAGGTTGCCGATAATGTTCATCGGAATATACACGGTGTGATTATCAGACTGGCGGGTAAACGGCAGGCCGCAGATACCGCGATCTTCGTTACCGGATTGCAGATCGATAAGCATGCTTCCGGCCAGCTCGTTTTCCGGGTCGTAGAACGCGCGCAGACGGTCATCCAGTAACCCTTCCGGCAGGGCGTCGTCATCGGTTAGCGGGAACCATTTTTCATTCGGATAATGCACGAACGGGCCATTGGCGATGGTTTCACCCAGCCAGAAATCGGCGAAGAAATAGTTGGTGGACAGACGCTCAAAATATTCACCCAGCGCGGAAGCCAGCGCGGCTTTTTTGGTTGCGCCTTTGCCGTTGGTAAAGCACAACGCGCACTCTTTGTCGCGAATATGCACCGACCAGACGTTAGGCACCGGATTCAGCCAGGAGGCCTCTTCAATATGAAAACCGAGGTCGAGCAGTTTTTGCTGGAAGCGAGCGATGGAATCTTCCAGGGCGGCGTCTTTGCCGGGGATAAATGTTTGCGTCATGAAAATCACTTTTGTCGTACGGAAAGCGCGCAATGATACGGGTTTTATGTTGACGGCGCTATCGCCGCCGCCCCGGCAGCGTAAATAAAAGTGCGTAGTAGCGTCGTTCCTGTGAATGCCGGGGATCGTCAATGACGCCCGCGAGGCGCAAATCCAGAATGGTCGAAGGCCAGCCGGGTAAAACGGGCTACCTGACAGCGAATCTATCGGTTTTATGTCGTCAATCCGATAGATTCTGTTGTGTGACGTAGCGCGCATTTTTGGCCTGATGAGTTTTACCCATTGCGGCGCGTGTCACTGAATGATAAAACCGATATCCACAGGAATAACTTATACCCAATATCCGTCGTCCTGCCTTGCGCAGACGTTCGGGTGTTGAGGCGATAATAACGCAACGTGGTGAGGGGAAATGGCTCAGGTCTTCAATTTTAGTTCAGGTCCGGCAATGCTACCGGCGGAAGTGCTTAAACTGGCTCAACAGGATCTGCGTGACTGGCACGGTCTTGGCACGTCAGTAATGGAAATTAGCCACCGCGGCAAAGAATTTATCCAGGTCGCAGAGGAAGCGGAACAGGATTTTCGCGATCTCCTCAGCATCCCCTCCAACTACAAAGTATTGTTCTGCCACGGCGGCGGCCGTGGGCAGTTTGCGGCAATTCCGTTAAATATTCTGGGCGATAAAACGTCGGCGGATTACGTTGATGCCGGTTACTGGGCGGCCAGCGCCATCAAAGAAGCGAAAAAATACTGTTCGCCAAACGTGATTGACGCCAAAGTCACGGTTGACGGTCTGCGTGCGGTCAAACCGATGAGCGAGTGGCAGCTTTCTGATAACGCCGCTTACGTTCATTATTGTCCGAACGAGACTATCGACGGTATCGCAATTGATGAAACGCCGAATTTTGGTTCGGATGTCGTTGTGGCTGCGGATTTCTCATCCACAATTCTTTCCGCGCCGCTGGATGTGTCGCGTTATGGCGTGATCTACGCCGGGGCGCAGAAAAACATCGGCCCGGCGGGGCTGACAATTGTGATCGTGCGTGAAGATCTGTTAGGTAAAGCGAACATCGCTTGCCCGTCTATCCTTGATTACACCGTGCTGAACGACAACGACTCGATGTTCAATACCCCGCCGACCTTTGCCTGGTATCTTTCTGGTCTGGTGTTCAAATGGCTGAAAGCGCAGGGTGGCGTTGCGGCGATGAACAAAATCAATCAGCAAAAAGCGGAACTGCTGTATGGCGTGATTGATAACAGTGATTTCTACCGTAACGATGTGGCGAAATCGAATCGTTCACGTATGAACGTGCCTTTCCAGCTAGCGGACAGCGCGCTTGATAAAGTCTTCCTGGAGGAGTCTTTCGCTGCGGGTCTGCATGCGCTGAAAGGTCATCGCGTGGTGGGCGGAATGCGCGCCTCTATCTATAACGCAATGCCGCTTGAAGGCGTGAAGGCGTTGACGGATTTCATGGTCGATTTCGAGCGTCGCCACGGCTAATTCGTTTTCTTTTTTCATCCCCACAGCCAGCCTGTGGGGTTTTTATTTCTGTTTTTGAGAGTTGAGTTTCATGGAATCCCTGACGTTACAACCCATCGCGCGGGTCGATGGCACCATCAATCTGCCTGGCTCCAAGAGTGTTTCGAATCGCGCTTTGTTACTGGCGGCATTAGCAAGCGGCACCACTGTTCTGACAAACCTGCTGGACAGCGATGATGTTCGCCATATGCTGAACGCGCTGAGTGCGTTGGGGGTCAGTTATACCCTTTCCGCCGACCGTACCCGCTGTGAAATTACCGGGCAGGGCGGCGTATTACATGCCGAAGGCGCGCTGGAACTGTTCTTGGGCAATGCGGGAACGGCGATGCGTCCGCTTGCCGCCGCGCTGTGCCTGGGGGCAAATGATATCGTGCTGACCGGTGAGCCTCGCATGAAAGAGCGCCCGATCGGTCATCTGGTCGATGCGCTGCGTCAGGGCGGTGCGAAGATTGATTATCTGGAGCAGGAAAACTATCCGCCTCTGCGTCTGCGCGGCGGTTTTAGCGGCGGTCACGTTGAGGTTGATGGCAGCGTCTCCAGTCAGTTCCTCACCGCGCTGCTGATGACCGCGCCGCTTGCGCCGCAGGATACGACGATCGCAATTAAAGGCGATCTGGTGTCCAAACCGTATATCGACATCACGCTGAACCTGATGAAAACATTCGGCGTTGAGGTTGAGAACCATAATTACCAGCGTTTTGTGGTGAAAGGGGAGCAGCAGTATCGTTCACCGGGTCAATATCTGGTGGAAGGCGACGCGTCATCCGCTTCTTATTTCCTTGCCGCTGGCGCCATTAAAGGCGGAACGGTAAAAGTGACGGGGATTGGCCGCAACAGTATGCAGGGCGATATCCGCTTTGCCGACGTACTGGAGAAGATGGGCGCCACCATCACCTGGGGCGATGACTTCATTGCCTGTACGCGCGGTGAACTGAACGCTGTGGATATGGACATGAACCATATCCCGGATGCGGCGATGACCATCGCCACGGCGGCGTTGTTTGCTAAAGGCACCACCACGCTGCGTAATATCTATAACTGGCGTGTGAAAGAGACTGACCGCCTGTTTGCGATGGCGACGGAACTGCGTAAAGTCGGCGCTGAAGTGGAAGAGGGGCATGATTTCATTCGTATCACGCCACCGGCTCAGTTGCAGTTCGCCGAAATCGGCACCTATAACGATCACCGTATGGCGATGTGTTTCTCGCTGGTCGCGTTGTCGGATACGCCGGTGACGATTCTCGATCCGAAATGTACCGCTAAAACCTTCCCGGATTACTTCGAGCAACTGGCGCGTATTAGTACGCCTGCCTGATAAAAGTAAAACATTGTCATCTTTTGGGCTGGCTCTTCGCCAGCCCGCTATAATTGCGCAAATCTTCCTCATCTGATGACAGACAAAATGGGTTTTTGCATACAAAGATAACGATTGTGAGCGTTGGCGCGTATAATGCGCGGCGTTCACGTTAACGGTATGCCTGTTTAAGGAGAAAAAGATGACGGCAATTGCCCCGGTAATTACCATTGATGGCCCAAGCGGTGCAGGCAAAGGCACCTTGTGCAAGGCAATGGCGGAAGCATTGCAATGGCATCTGCTGGACTCGGGCGCGATTTATCGTGTACTGGCGCTGGCGGCCTTACATCATCATGTTGATGTCACCTCTGAAGACGCTCTTGTACCGCTTGCGTCTCATCTGGATGTTCGTTTTGTCTCAACCAATGGCAATCTGGAAGTCATTCTGGAAGGGGAAGATGTGAGCGGGGAAATCCGCACGCAAGAAGTCGCGAACGCGGCATCTCAGGTCGCTGCGTTCCCGCGCGTGCGCGAAGCGCTTTTGCGCCGCCAGCGTGCGTTTCGCGATGCGCCAGGGTTGATTGCCGATGGCCGCGACATGGGAACGGTGGTATTCCCTGATGCGCCAGTAAAAATTTTCCTGGATGCGTCTTCTGAAGAACGCGCTCACCGCCGTATGCTACAGTTGCAGGAGAAGGGCTTTAGTGTTAACTTTGAACGCCTTTTGGCCGAGATAAAGGAACGTGACGACCGCGATCGTAATCGCGCTGTCGCGCCGCTGGTTCCTGCTGCCGATGCTTTAGTTCTGGATTCTACCCGATTAAGCATTGAGCAAGTGATTGAAAAAGCGTTACAATACGCGCGCCAAAAACTGGCACTCGCTTAAGTGCGACCGAATTTGTAGTACCCCCGCTGCAATGGATTGACAGTGGGTATGTGAAACAACCCCATCCGGCATGGAGCCAGGTGGACGTTAAATATGAAACCTGAAGATTAAACATGACTGAATCTTTTGCTCAACTCTTTGAAGAGTCCTTAAAAGAAATCGAAACCCGCCCGGGTTCCATCGTTCGCGGCGTTGTTGTTGCTATTGATAAAGATATCGTACTGGTTGACGCTGGTCTGAAATCTGAATCCGCCATTCCGGCTGAGCAGTTCAAAAACGCCCAGGGCGAACTGGAAATCCAGGTTGGCGACGAAGTTGACGTTGCTCTGGATGCAGTAGAAGACGGCTTCGGCGAAACCCTGCTGTCCCGTGAAAAAGCGAAACGTCACGAAGCCTGGATCACGCTGGAAAAAGCTTACGAAGATGCTGAAACTGTTACCGGTGTTATCAACGGCAAAGTTAAGGGCGGCTTCACTGTTGAGCTGAACGGTATTCGTGCGTTCCTGCCAGGTTCCCTGGTAGACGTTCGTCCGGTGCGCGACACGCTGCACCTGGAAGGCAAAGAGCTTGAATTCAAAGTCATCAAGCTGGATCAGAAGCGCAACAACGTTGTTGTTTCCCGTCGTGCCGTTATCGAATCCGAAAACAGCGCAGAACGCGATCAGCTGCTGGAAAACCTGCAAGAAGGCATGGAAGTTAAAGGTATCGTTAAGAACCTCACTGACTACGGTGCATTCGTTGATCTGGGTGGCGTTGACGGCCTGCTGCACATCACCGACATGGCATGGAAACGCGTTAAGCATCCGAGCGAAATCGTAAACGTTGGCGACGAAATCACTGTTAAAGTGCTGAAGTTCGACCGCGAGCGTACTCGTGTATCTCTGGGCCTGAAACAGCTGGGCGAAGATCCGTGGGTAGCTATCGCTAAGCGTTATCCAGAAGGTACCAAACTGACTGGTCGCGTGACCAACCTGACCGACTACGGCTGCTTCGTTGAAATCGAAGAAGGCGTTGAAGGCCTGGTTCACGTTTCCGAAATGGATTGGACCAACAAAAACATCCACCCGTCCAAAGTTGTTAACGTTGGCGATGTAGTGGAAGTTATGGTTCTGGATATCGACGAAGAACGTCGTCGTATCTCCCTGGGTCTGAAACAGTGCAAATCCAACCCGTGGCAGCAGTTTGCGGAAACCCACAACAAGGGCGACCGTGTTGAAGGTAAAATCAAGTCTATCACTGACTTCGGTATCTTCATCGGCCTGGACGGCGGCATCGACGGCCTGGTTCACCTGTCTGACATCTCCTGGAACGTTGCAGGCGAAGAAGCAGTTCGTGAATACAAAAAAGGCGACGAAATCGCAGCAGTTGTTCTGCAAGTTGACGCAGAGCGTGAGCGTATCTCCTTGGGCGTTAAACAGCTCGCAGAAGATCCGTTCAACAACTGGGTTGCTCTGAACAAGAAAGGCGCTATCGTAACCGGTAAAGTCACTGCTGTTGACGCTAAAGGCGCAACCGTAGAACTGGCTGACGGCGTTGAAGGTTACCTGCGTGCTTCTGAAGCATCCCGTGACCGCGTTGAAGATGCGACTCTGGTTCTGAGCGTTGGCGACGAAGTTGAAGCTAAATTCACCGGCGTTGATCGTAAAAACCGCGCAATCAGCCTGTCTGTTCGTGCGAAAGACGAAGCTGACGAGAAAGATGCAATCGCAACTGTTAACAAACAGGAAGATGCAAACTTCTCCAACAACGCAATGGCTGAAGCTTTCAAAGCAGCTAAAGGCGAGTAATTCTCTGAAACTTCGGGTGTTTTATCCCGAAGTTTGATGAGTTTACTTGACAGATTACAAGATTCGTCCTGTAATCAAGCACTAAGGGCGGCTACGGCCGCCCTTAATCAATGCAATAACAGCAGCAGCCAATTTGCTTACAGGAACCGGAGGAATCATGACCAAGTCAGAATTGATTGAAAGACTTGCAACCCAGCAATCTCACATTCCCGCGAAAGCGGTTGAAGATGCAGTAAAAGAGATGCTGGAACATATGGCCTCGACTCTTGCGCAGGGCGAGCGTATTGAAATCCGCGGTTTCGGCAGCTTTTCTTTGCACTACCGCGCACCTCGTACCGGACGTAACCCGAAGACTGGCGATAAAGTAGAACTGGAAGGAAAGTATGTTCCGCACTTTAAGCCGGGTAAAGAACTGCGCGATCGCGCCAATATTTACGGTTAAGTTTTAACGAAAAACTTGATCCAGAAAAAAGCACCTGAACGGTGCTTTTTTCATTTCTGTATTCCGACAGGAAAAGAGACTTTAACGCCACCATCTGGCATAAACCTACGCCTGATGGCGCTACGCTTATCAGGACTACAGGTATGCTCCCGTGACTCCGTAGGCCGGATAAGACGCTTCGCGTCGCCATCCGGCACAAAGCAGCGCCTGATGGCGCTACATTCATCAGATCTACAGATACGTGCTCGTAGGCGTAACTGGAAAGCCTCTCTCATTTTTATGTGCATCTTGCATTCCTAACGTGAAAACCACGGAATTTGCGCCGAATAACCACAAATTGTCGCCAGACAAACGTTAGCTAAATCTGCACACTTCTTGTAACAGGGAGGTGTCTATGAAAATAACAACGGTCAGCGTGTGTGCATTATGCGGAATTCTTCCGCTAATATTCTTACCTGTACTTCCCGGTTCGTTGTGTCTCATTGGCATATTTTGTTTTGCCTGCGCGCTGTCCTTTGTTCCATATAAATATACGCAGTACGCCAGCTTGACCCTGCTGTTTTTTCTCTGGGGAATACTTGCTGCAAAGCAAGCTGTCTGGCCGGGTAATACCTTGCCTGGCGCAACACAAGCAGCCGTGGTGCAAATTACGGCGACCGATCATGCCACCACACATTACGGGCAAATTACCCATGTACAGGGGAAACGCCTGTTTCCCTCGGTGGGCGTTGTTCTTTATGGACAATATTTGCCCGGCGAGGTGTGTGCAGGTCAACGTTGGGCGATGAAACTAAAAGTCCGTGCCGTGCATGGTCAGCTTAATGAGGGGGGATTTGATAGCCAGCGTTATGCGCTCACGCAACATCAGCCTCTGAGCGGCCGGTTTCTGCATGCGACGGTCATCGAATCGTCATGTAGTTTACGCGCGCGTTATCTTGCTTCCCTCAATACCACGCTGGCGCACTACTCCTGGCAGCAGGTTATCCTGGCATTAGGCATGGGCGAGCGTTTATCAGTATCGCAAGAGGTCAAAAATATTATGCGCGATACTGGTACGGCGCACCTGATGGCCATTTCAGGGTTGCATATCGCCTTTGCCGCACTGCTGGCCGGAGGATTGATTCGTGGCGCGCAATTTTTACTTCCCGCCCGGTGGATTCACTGGCAAACGCCGTTAGTGGGAGGGATTGTGTGCGCGACGTTTTACGCCTGGCTCACGGGGTTACAACCCCCCGCGTTGCGTACGGTTGTGGCGCTGGCAGCGTGGGGATTACTGAAGCTGAGCGGTCGGCAATGGAGCGGTTGGGAAGTCTGGTTCTGCTGTCTGGCGGCAATAGTGATTGCCGATCCGATTGCCGTTCTGTCGCAAAGTCTGTGGCTTTCGGCCTTTGCCGTCGCTGCGCTTATTTTCTGGTATCAGTGGTTTCCTGTACCAGCCTGGGCGTTGCCTCGGGCAGGGAAAGTCGCGTTGGATCTCGTTCACTTACAGTTGGGCATTACGCTTCTGCTCTTACCTGTGCAAATAGCGCTTTTTCATGGCGTAAGTGTGACCTCTTTTCTGGCGAATCTGTTTGCTGTTCCTTTGGTTACATTTATCTCTGTACCACTGATACTGGCGGGAATGATCGGCCATTTGACCGGGCCGCTGATGGCTGAAGAAGGCCTCTGGGTGCTGGCTGACGCCTCTCTGGACGTGTTGTTCCGGGCGCTGAAAAGTCTGCCGGAAGGGTGGATTAATATTGATTATCGCTGGCAATACCTGTCTTTGGCTCCCTGGTTAACGCTTATGGCATGGCGATTGAATGCCTGGCGAACTTACCCGGTGATCTGTTTGTCTGGCGTGTTGCTGTTGAGCTGGCCGTTATGGCGTACGCCGCGCACGGAGGCGTGGCAGGTTCATATGCTGGATGTCGGACAGGGGCTGGCGATGGTTATCGCACATAACGGGAAAGCGATACTTTATGATACGGGACGCGCCTGGCCGGATGGCGATAGCGCACAGCAGCTCATCATTCCCTGGCTACGCTGGCACAATCTGGAACCTGAGGGGATTATCCTGAGCCATGAACATTTGGATCATCGGGGTGGCCTGTCATCATTACAGAAGACGTGGCCTTCGCTCTGGATACGAAGCCCATTAGGCTGGAAGGGCCATCTGCCGTGCTTTCGTGCGGAGCAGTGGACGTGGCAGGGGCTATCCTTCAGCGCACACTGGCCGATTAAAGGAAACAGGGAAAAGGGCAACAACCATTCCTGCGTGGTTAAAGTGGATGACGGAAAGCAGAGTATTTTGCTGACGGGCGATATTGAATCTCCGGCTGAACAAAAAATGCTAAGTCGTTATTGGCGGCATTTGCAGGCGACAATCATTCAGGTTCCGCATCATGGCAGTAATACATCGTCGTCATTAGCGTTAATTCAACGGGTTGAGGGCCTGGCCGCGCTGGCGTCAGCATCGCGCTACAACGCCTGGCGTCTGCCTTCCTGGAAGGTAAAACAGCGCTATCAACAACAAGGTTATCAGTGGCTGGATACCCCGCATCAGGGGCAAATTTCGGTGGATTTTTCCCCGCAAGGCTGGCGCATACGAGGTTTACGGGAGCAAATTTTACCTCGTTGGTATCATCAGTGGTTTGGCGTGTCAGAGGATAACGGGTAGAATATGCGGCTATTTCAACAAATGCTGGTTTTTTGAATGCATAACGATAAAGATCTCTCTACGTGGCAGACGTTCCGCCGACTGTGGCCTACCATTGCGCCTTTCAAAACTGGGCTGATCGTGGCGGGTGTCGCGTTGATCCTCAATGCGGCCAGCGATGCTTTTATGTTATCGCTCCTCAAACCATTGCTGGACGATGGTTTTGGTAAAACAGATCGATCAGTGCTGCTTTGGATGCCGCTGGTGGTTATTGGCCTGATGATATTACGTGGTATCACCAGCTATATTTCCAGCTACTGTATTTCATGGGTATCGGGCAAAGTGGTGATGACCATGCGCCGTCGTCTGTTTGGTCATATGATGGGGATGCCTGTTGCATTCTTTGATAAACAATCAACGGGGACACTGCTTTCTCGTATTACCTATGACTCAGAACAGGTTGCATCATCGTCTTCCGGGGCGTTGATTACGGTCGTGCGTGAAGGTGCATCGATCATCGCTTTGTTTATCATGATGTTCTATAACAGCTGGCAACTGTCGATCATTCTGGTCATTTTGGCGCCTGTTGTGTCTATTGCGATTCGCGTGGTATCGAAGCGTTTTCGTAGCATCAGTAAAAACATGCAGAACACGATGGGGCAGGTGACCACCAGTGCAGAGCAGATGCTGAAAGGCCACAAAGAAGTGCTTATCTTTGGCGGTCAGGAAGTTGAAACGAAGCGTTTTGACAAAGTCAGCAATAAAATGCGTCTGCAAGGGATGAAAATGGTGTCTGCATCATCCATCTCTGATCCGATCATTCAGCTGATCGCGTCTCTGGCGCTGGCCTTTGTTCTCTATGCGGCTAGCTTCCCGAGCGTAATGGACAGCCTGACTGCGGGTACGATTACCGTCGTATTCTCATCAATGATTGCCCTGATGCGTCCTCTGAAATCGCTGACCAACGTCAATGCGCAGTTCCAGCGTGGTATGGCGGCATGCCAGACGCTGTTTGCTATTCTGGATAGCGAGCAAGAGAAAGACGAAGGCAAACGCGTAATTGAACGTTCGACGGGCGATCTGGAATTCCGCAATGTGACCTTTACCTATCCGGGGCGTGAAACGCCTGCGCTGCGCAATATCAATCTGCACATTCCGGCGGGTAAGACGGTTGCACTGGTCGGGCGTTCCGGTTCAGGTAAATCAACCATTGCCAGTCTGATCACGCGCTTCTACGACATCAATGAAGGGAACATCCTGATGGATGGACACGATCTGCGTGAATATACCCTGTCTTCATTGCGTAATCAGGTCGCGCTGGTTTCGCAGAATGTGCACCTGTTTAACGATACGGTTGCGAACAACATCGCCTATGCGCGTACTGAAGAGTACAGCCGCGAGCAAATTGAAGAAGCGGCGCGTATGGCGTATGCCATGGACTTTATCAGCAAGATGGATGACGGTCTGGATACGGTTATCGGCGAGAACGGCGTACTGCTTTCCGGTGGTCAGCGTCAGCGTATCGCGATTGCCCGTGCGTTGCTGCGTGACAGCCCAATCCTGATTCTGGATGAAGCCACCTCTGCGCTGGACACCGAATCCGAACGCGCGATTCAGTCCGCGCTGGATGAGTTGCAGAAAAACCGTACTTCGCTGGTTATCGCGCACCGCCTCTCAACGATTGAACAAGCTGATGAAATTGTCGTGGTGGAAGACGGGATTATTGTTGAGCGTGGAACCCATCGCGAATTGCTGGAGCAGCGCGGTGTGTATTCGCAACTGCATAAAATGCAATTTGGCCAATGATCGCCCGCATCTGGTCTGGTGAATCGCCCCTGTGGCGTCTGTTGCTCCCACTCTCCTGGCTGTATGGCCTGGTGAGTGGGGGGATTCGCCTGTGCTACCGGCTGGGAATTAAACGCGCCTGGCGTGCGCCGGTGCCGGTCGTTGTCGTCGGAAACCTTACGGCGGGAGGCAACGGAAAAACGCCGGTCGTTATCTGGCTGGTCGAGCAACTGCAACAGCGCGGCATTCGCGTGGGGGTTGTTTCGCGGGGGTATGGCGGTAAAGCGGCGTCTTATCCGCTGTTGCTTACTCCACAAACGTCCTCTGCGGAAGCGGGCGATGAGCCGGTACTGATCTATCAACGAACCGGCGCGCCTGTTGCTGTCTCGCCGGTTCGCTCAGACGCAGTAAAAGCGATTCTCGCGCGTCACGATGTACAAATTATCGTAACGGATGACGGGCTACAGCATTATCGTCTGGCGCGCGATATTGAAATCGTTGTCATCGACGGCGTGCGTCGGTTTGGCAATGGCTGGTGGTTGCCCGCAGGGCCGATGCGTGAGCGCGCCAGCCGGCTTAAATCGGTAGATGCGGTGATCGTCAACGGCGGCGTTGCCAGACCAGGAGAAATTCCGATGCAGCTGGCGCCAGGGCTGGCGGTCAATTTATGCACCGGTGAGCGCCGTCATGTCGCGGAGTTAAGCAACATTGTCGCGATGGCGGGGATTGGCCATCCTCCACGTTTCTTTGCTACGCTCGAAGCGTGTGGGGCGTCGCTACAGAAATGCGTTCCGTTGGCCGATCATCAGTCTCTCGCCTTTAACGATGTGAAGGCGTTAGTAACCGACGGGCAAACGCTGGTCATGACGGAAAAAGATGCCGTTAAATGCCGGGGATTTGCCGAGGACAACTGGTGGTATTTACCTGTAGACGCGCGTTTGTCGGGTGAACAACCTGACGCACTGCTTGAACAACTCATCTCGCTGGCTCGCTAGCACAAATTGATGTGGCGGCAGCGAACGATTCCCGGAGTTATACATGTCGTTGCCGCATCTCTCTCTTACGGATGTTCGTCATCTCCATCTTGCTGCGCAAGGTTTGCTGAAAAAGCCCCGCCGTCAGGCATTGCCTGCGGATATTCTCGCAACGATTTCGCGCATGTCTTTATTGCAAATCGATACGATCAACGTTGTGGCGCGCAGCCCCTATCTGGTGCTGTTTAGCCGTCTGGGCCACTACCCGCAACAGTGGCTGGACGACTCGTTGTCGCGTGGCGAACTCATGGAATACTGGGCGCATGAGGCCTGTTTCTTACCGCGTAGCGACTTTACGCTAATTCGTCACCGTATGCTGGCGCCTGAGAAGATGGGCTGGAAGTACAAAGCATCGTGGATGCAGGAACATGCCGATGAGATCGCGCAGTTGATCCAGCATATTCACCATAACGGCCCTGTGCGCTCAGCGGATTTTGCGCATCCGCGCAAAGGCGCCAGTGGATGGTGGGAATGGAAGCCGCATAAGCGCCATCTTGAAGGATTGTTCACTGCCGGGAAAGTCATGGTTGTAGAACGGCGCAACTTTCAGCGCGTGTATGACCTGACGCAACGCGTGATGCCGCACTGGGACGATAAACGCGATTTACTGTCGCAGGCAGAAGCAGAAATCGCCATGCTGGATAATAGCGCGCGCAGTCTGGGGATTTTTCGCGAGCAGTGGCTGGCGGATTACTATCGCCTGCGGCGACCTGAAGTGAAAACGTGGCGTGATATCCGCGTTGAACAAGGGCAACTGGTTCCCGTTCAGGCCGACAGGCTGGGGGCAATGTGGCTACACGCCGATCTGTTGCCGCTACTGGAGCAGGCGCTGAACAATAAGCTCACCGCTACGCATAGCGCGGTTTTATCCCCTTTTGATCCCGTCGTCTGGGACCGGAAACGGGCAGAGCAGTTGTTCGATTTTAGCTACCGCCTGGAATGCTATACTCCGGCGCCTAAACGCCAGTACGGCTATTTTGTTTTGCCGCTGCTGCATCGGGGGCAGTTGGTTGGGCGCATGGATGCCAAAATGCATCGCAAAACGGGCGTTCTGGAAGTCATCTCGCTCTGGTTGCAGGAGGGGGTTAAACCGGGCCCGACGCTGCAAAAAGGGCTGTTGCAGGCGATTAATGCGTTCGCTCGCTGGCAACAGGCCAGCCGCGTCACGCTAGGGAGCTGCCCATCCGGCTTGTTTGCAGAAAATCGTCATGGCTGGGAAATAGACGCGGTCTCATAAACGATTATGTTAATATTGATGAATTCACAATCCGGTCCATCTGGAGGAACTATGGATCATCGTCTACTTGAAATCATTGCCTGCCCGGTATGCAACGGCAAACTCTGGTATAACCAGGAAAAACAAGAACTGATTTGCAAACTGGATAACCTGGCTTTCCCATTGCGCGATGGCATTCCGGTATTGCTGGAAACGGAAGCGCGTTCCATTACTGCAGATGAGAGTAAATCATGAGTTTTGTGGTCATTATTCCCGCTCGTTTTTCGTCCACGCGTCTGCCCGGTAAGCCTTTACTGGATATCAACGGCAAACCGATGATCGTGCATGTTCTGGAACGCGCGCGCGAATCTGGCGCTGAACGCATTATTGTCGCGACGGACCATGAAGATGTCGCTCGCGCGGTAGAAGCGGCGGGTGGAGAAGTTTGCATGACGCGCGCTGACCATCAGTCCGGGACGGAGCGTCTGGCGGAAGTCGTTGAAAAATGCGGTTTTAGCGACGATACCGTTATTGTGAACGTGCAGGGCGATGAGCCGATGATCCCGGCGGTGATTATTCGTCAGGTGGCGGAAAACCTGGCGCAGCGCCAGGTTGGTATGGCGACGCTGGCGGCGCCGATTCACGGTGCTGAAGAAGCTTTTAATCCTAATGCAGTGAAAGTTGTGCTGGACGCTGAAGGCTATGCGCTTTATTTCTCGCGTGCGACGATCCCTTGGGATCGCGATCGTTTTGCGAAAAGCCTTGAGACCGTGGGCGACACGTTCCTGCGCCATCTGGGAATTTACGGCTATCGCGCCGGGTTTATTCGCCGCTACGTGAACTGGCAGCCCAGCCCGCTTGAGCATATTGAGATGCTGGAGCAGCTTCGTGTGCTGTGGTATGGCGAAAAAATCCATGTTGCCGTCGCCAAAGAAGTCCCGGGAACGGGCGTTGATACAGCCGAAGATCTTGAGCGCGTTCGCGCCGAAATGCGCTGATATCCGCTATCGCACTCCTCTCACAAATGGGAGGAGTGTCGTATCGTTACGATTTTCCCTTCATTTTTCTTTTCATCAATTGATCTCATCCGGGTGACATCTGTCCATACGGCGCTCATTATAAAAGCAGTGGCGTTTATGAGGGCAATCTGAAATGGAACAGCTGCGAGCCGAACTGAGTCATCTGCTGGGCGAAAAACTCAGCCGTATAGAGTGCGTGAGTGAAAAGGCGGATACGGCCTTGTGGTCGCTGTACGACAGTCAGGGAAACCCGATGCCGCTAATGGCGAGAAGTTTTACGACCCCTGGTGTGGCGCAGCAACTGGCATGGAAAACGACCATGCTGGCGCGTAGCGGCACGGTACGCATGCCGGTTGTCTATGGCGTGATGACGCATGAGGAACACCCCGGGCCTGATGTCCTGCTGCTGGAGCGTCTGCGTGGCGTCTCTGTGGAAGCGCCCGCCCGCACGCCTGAGCGCTGGGAGCAATTGAAGGATCAGATTGTAGAAGGGTTGTTAGCCTGGCATCGACAGGACAGCCGGGGTTGCGTGGGCGCGGTGGATCATACGCAGGAAAATATCTGGCCGTCCTGGTATCGCCAGCGTGTTGAAGTGCTATGGACGACGTTAAACCAGTTCAACAACACCGGGTTAACCATGCAGGATAAACGCATTCTGTTTCGTACCCGGGAGTGCCTGCCTGCGCTGTTTGAAGGATTTAATGATAATTGCGTGCTCATCCACGGCAATTTTAGCCTGCGCAGTATGCTGAAAGATGCCCGCAGCGATCAGCTTCTGGCGATGGTAGGGCCTGGCGTTATGCTGTGGGCGCCACGAGAGTATGAACTGTTTCGGCTGATGGACAATGCGCTGGCGGAAGGGTTGCTCTGGCATTATCTGCAACACGCGCCAGTGGCGGAATCGTTCATCTGGCGGCGTTGGCTTTATGTGTTATGGGACGAAGTCGCGCAGCTGGTCAATACCGGGCGTTTTAGCCGCTCCAACTTTGACCTCGCGACAAAATCACTGCTGCCCTGGCTCGCCTGACGCGCCTTTCAGCCACTGCCAGATGCGCCCCAGCGTTTCATAACCGACGCGATCGCTATGCATCAACCATACCGGGGAGGGAATTGCTCGCTCCCACGGATTTAACGGTGAATCTATCGCCAGTTGATTGGCTGGCGCAGGCAGCGGATGTAACCCAACATGCTGGAAGAAGATCATGGCGCGCGGTAAGTGGGAGGCGGAAGTGACCAGCAGGAAAGGGGCATCGCCGATGGCCTGTTTCACCGCTTCCGCCTCTTCTTCGGTATCTTTTGGCTGATCCAGCGTGATGATATCGCTGCGCGGCACACCCAGCGATTGTGCCACTCTTGCGCCCGCTTCTGCCGTACTCACGCGATTGGTTTTTGCCGCCGCGCCCGTAAAGATCAGTTTCGATCCCGGATTGGCCAGCCAGAGGCGTACGCCTTCGTTCAGACGTGGGAGGCTGTTATTGATCAGATTCGAACTGGGCGCCCACTGGGGGTTCCAGGTGTAGCCGCCACCCAGCACCACGATATAGTCTACTTTTTGCGTTCCCTGCCAGGTGGGGTAACTGTCTTCAATCGGTTTGAGTAAACGGTCAGCAACAGGTTGCAGGCTTAACAGAAATATTGCCAGCCATCCCAGGCTGATAAACGCCTTCCCGGTTTTCTGAAAGCGGCTAAACCATACCAGCGCCAGCCCCACGCCCATGATGAGCAGCATAAAGGGAAGCGGCAGCAACAGACCGCCAGTCACTTTCTTCAGAGTAAAAAGCATCCTTTTTGGTTCCTTTTTTGACCATACAGCAGGGGATCAGCAGGGATATTACACCAGACAGGTTAAATATCGCCGCGACTATGACAAAATAGCTTCTTTTTAAAAGCACACCTGAGCCAGCCTGTGGAGAGTCCGATGCGGGACCGCAATTTTGATGACATTGCTGAAAAGTTTTCCCGTAACATCTACGGAACCACCAAAGGACAGCTGCGACAGGCGATTCTGTGGCAGGATCTTGATCGGTTGCTGGCGGAATTCGGCGAGCAAAAACTGCACATCCTGGATGCTGGCGGCGGAGAGGGGCAAACGGCCATCAGAATGGCGGAGCGTGGGCACCAGGTTACATTGTGCGATCTGTCCGGCGAGATGATCGCGCGTGCGCAGCAGGCGGCAGAAGCAAAAGGTGTGAGCGGAAACATGCATTTTATACAATGCGCCGTTCAGGATGTCGCTTCGCATTTGGAAACCTCCGCTGATCTGATATTGTTTCATGCTGTGCTGGAGTGGGTGGCGGAACCGGTCGGCGTGTTAGAGACGCTTTGGTCAGTTTTGCGCCCCGGCGGAGCACTGTCGTTAATGTTCTACAATGCTAACGGCCTGTTGATGCATAACATGGTGGCAGGGAACTTTGACTATGTGCAGGTGGGGATGCCAAAACGCAAAAAGCGTACGCTTTCGCCAGACTATCCACGTAAACCCGAGCAGGTTTATCAGTGGCTGGAAGATATTGGCTGGCAGATTACCGGTAAGACCGGCGTACGCGTATTTCATGATTATCTGCGTGAGAAGCATCAACAGCGTGACAGCTATGAGATGTTAGTTGAATTAGAAACGCGTTATTGCCGCCAGGAGCCGTATATTAGCCTTGGCCGCTACATTCATGTCACCGCGCGCAAACCGCAGATGCAAGGATAACTTATGAGTGAATTTTCCCAGACAGTCCCCGAACTGGTTGCCTGGGCCAGAAAAAATGACTTTTCCATCTCTCTGCCGGTAGACCGACTTTCGTTCCTGCTGGCGGTAGCCACGCTGAACGGCGAGCGCCTGGACGGGGAGATGAGTGAAGGCGAACTGGTGGATGCGTTCCGCCATGTCAGTGATGCGTTTGAGCAAACCAGCGAAACCATCGGCGTGCGCGCCAACAACGCGATCAACGATATGGTACGTCAACGTCTGCTGAACCGCTTTACCAGCGAGCAAGCGGAAGGCAACGCTATTTATCGCCTGACGCCGCTCGGGATTGGCATTACCGATTACTATATCCGCCAGCGTGAGTTTTCCACGTTGCGCCTTTCCATGCAGCTATCCATTGTCGCGGGTGAACTGAAGCGGGCGGCGGATGCGGCAGATGAGGGCGGCGACGAGTTTCACTGGCATCGCAACGTTTATGCGCCGCTGAAATATTCGGTCGCGGAAATTTTCGACAGCATCGACCTGACCCAGCGCATCATGGATGAGCAGCAGCAGCAGGTAAAAGACGACATTGCGCAGTTGCTGAACAAAGACTGGCGCGCGGCGATTTCGAGTTGCGAACTGCTGCTTTCTGAAACATCCGGCACGCTGCGTGAGTTGCAGGATACGCTCGAAGCAGCTGGCGATAAATTGCAGGCCAATCTGTTACGCATCCAGGACGCCACGATGGCGCATGACGACCTGCATTTTGTGGATCGTCTGGTGTTCGATCTGCAAAGCAAACTCGACCGCATTATTAGCTGGGGTCAGCAATCCATCGACCTGTGGATTGGCTATGACCGACACGTACACAAATTTATCCGTACTGCGATTGATATGGATAAAAACCGCGTCTTTGCCCAGCGACTGCGCCAGTCCATCCAGAGCTATTTTGATGAGCCGTGGGCGCTGACCTATGCCAATGCCGATCGTCTGCTGGATATGCGCGATGAAGAGATGGCGCTGCGCGATGAAGAGGTGACCGGCGAACTGCCGCCGGACCTGGAATATGAAGAATTTAACGAGATCCGCGAACAACTGGCGGCGATCATCGAAGAACAGCTGGCTATCTATAAATCCAGACAAGCCCCACTGGATCTCGGCCTGGTAGTGCGCGAATATCTGGCGCAATACCCACGAGCGCGTCACTTCGACGTGGCGCGTATTGTTATCGATCAGGCGGTACGTCTTGGCGTAGCGCAAGCAGACTTCACCGGACTGCCAGCCAAATGGCAGCCGATTAATGATTACGGAGCCAAGGTACAGGCGCATGTCATTGACAAATATTGAACAAGTGATGCCGGTTAAGCTGGCGCAGGCGCTGGCAAACCCGTTATTTCCGGCGCTGGATAGCGCATTACGCTCCGGCAGACATATCGGTCTGGATGAGCTGGATAATCATGCCTTCCTGATGGATTTCCAGGAGTATCTGGAAGAGTTTTACAGTCGCTATAACGTCGAACTGATTCGCGCGCCGGAGGGGTTTTTCTACCTGCGCCCGCGTTCCACGACGATTATCCCGCGCTCCGTCTTGTCTGAACTGGACATGATGGTGGGTAAAATCCTCTGTTACCTCTATCTCAGCCCGGAGCGGTTGGCGAATGAGGGGATTTTTACCCAGCAGGAACTGTACGATGAGCTGCTCGCCCTGACAGACGAAGCCAAATTGCTGAAACTGGTCAACAACCGCTCAACGGGGTCTGACGTGGATCGTCAGAAACTACAGGAGAAGGTGCGCTCGTCGTTAAACCGTCTGCGTCGCTTAGGGATGGTGTGGTTTATGGGCCATGACAGCAGCAAATTCCGCATCACGGAATCGGTGTTCCGCTTTGGCGCGGATGTGCGTACCGGTGACGATCCGCGTGAAGCGCAGCGTCGCTTAATCCGCGATGGGGAAGCCATGCCGGTTGAAAATCACCTGCAACTCAACGATGAGACCGAAGAGAATCAGCCGGACAGTGGAGAGGAAGAATAATGATTGAACGCGGTAAATTTCGCTCACTAACGCTGATTAACTGGAACGGCTTTTTTGCCCGCACCTTTGACCTCGATGAGCTGGTCACCACGCTGTCCGGCGGGAACGGCGCCGGTAAATCCACCACGATGGCGGCGTTCGTCACGGCGCTGATCCCGGACTTAACCTTACTGCATTTCCGTAACACCACGGAAGCCGGGGCCACCAGCGGATCGCGCGATAAAGGCCTGCACGGTAAGCTGAAAGCGGGCGTCTGTTATTCCATGCTCGACGTCCTCAATTCCCGCCATCAGCGTGTTGTGGTGGGCGTGCGTTTGCAGCAGGTCGCCGGACGCGATCGCAAAGTTGATATCAAACCGTTTGCCATTCAGGGCTTGCCGATGTCGGTGCAGCCGACGCAGCTGGTGACCGAAACGCTGAACGAGCGCCAGGCGCGCGTGTTGACCCTCGCGGAGCTGAAAGAGAAGCTCGATGCGATGGAAGGCGTGCAGTTTAAGCAGTTTAACTCGATCACCGATTATCACTCACTGATGTTCGATCTGGGCATCATTGCCCGCCGTCTGCGTTCTGCGTCCGATCGCAGCAAGTTCTATCGTCTGATTGAAGCCTCGCTGTACGGCGGGATCTCCAGCGCGATTACCCGTTCCCTGCGTGACTACCTGCTGCCGGAAAATAGCGGCGTGCGTAAAGCGTTCCAGGATATGGAAGCCGCGCTGCGTGAAAACCGTATGACGCTGGAAGCGATCCGCGTAACCCAGTCGGATCGTGACCTGTTCAAGCATTTGATTAGCGAAGCCACTAACTACGTGGCGGCGGACTACATGCGCCACGCCAACGAACGCCGGGTTCATCTGGATAAAGCGCTGGAGTTTCGTCGCGAGCTGTACACATCGCGTAAGCAACTGGCGGCGGAACAGTACAAACACGTCGACATGGCGCGTGAACTGGGCGAGCACAACGGTGCGGAAGGGGATCTGGAAGCGGATTACCAGGCCGCCAGCGACCACCTGAACCTGGTGCAGACCGCGCTGCGCCAGCAGGAGAAGATCGAGCGCTACGAAGCGGATCTCGATGAGCTGCAAATTCGTCTCGAAGAGCAAAATGAAGTGGTGGCTGAAGCCGCCGACATGCAGGAAGAGAACGAAGCCCGTGCGGAAGCCGCCGAGCTGGAAGTGGATGAACTGAAAAGCCAACTGGCGGACTATCAGCAGGCGCTGGATGTGCAGCAGACGCGCGCGATTCAGTACAACCAGGCGATCCAGGCGCTCGACCGCGCCAAAGCGCTTTGTCATCTGCCTGACCTGACGGCGGACAGCGCCGCAGAATGGCTGGAGACGTTCCAGGCGAAAGAGCAGGAAGCAACGGAAAAACTGCTTTCGCTGGAACAGAAAATGAGCGTGGCGCAAACCGCGCACAGTCAGTTTGAACAGGCATATCAGCTGGTGGCCGCCATTAATGGCCCGCTGGCGCGTAATGAAGCCTGGAGCGTGGCGCGTGACCTGCTGCGCGAAGGCGTGGAACAGCGTCACCTGGCGGAGCAGGTTCAGCCGCTGCGTATGCGTCTGAGTGAACTGGAACAGCGTCTGCGCGAACAGCAGGAAGCTGAACGCCTGCTGGCGGAATTCTGTAAACGTCAGGGCAAACATTTCGACATTGATGAGCTGGAAGCGTTGCACCAGGAGCTGGAAGCCCGCATCGCTGCCCTGTCGGATAGCGTTTCTAACGCCCATGAACAGCGTATGACGCTGCGTCAGGAGCAGGAGCAACTCCAGTCCCGCATTCAGCACTTAATGCAGCGCGCCCCGATCTGGCTGGCGGCGCAAAACAGTCTGAATCAGCTGTGCGAACAGAGCGGCGAAGAGTTTACCTCCAGCCAGGAGGTAACCGAGTATCTGCAACAGTTGCTGGAGCGCGAGCGTGAAGCGATTGTAGAGCGCGACGAAGTTGGCGCGCGTAAGAACGCGGTTGACGAAGAGATTGAACGCTTAAGCCAGCCGGGTGGCTCGGAAGACTCGCGTCTGAACGCGCTGGCGGAGCGTTTTGGCGGCGTGTTGCTGTCGGAAATCTATGATGACGTCAGCTTCGAAGACGCGCCGTACTTCTCCGCGCTGTACGGCCCGTCCCGTCATGCTATCGTGGTGCCGGATCTGTCGCTGATCGCCGAACAGCTTGAAGGGCTGACGGATTGCCCGGAAGATCTCTATTTCATCGAAGGGGACCCGCAGTCGTTCGATGACAGCGTCTTCAGCGTTGATGAGCTGGAAAACGCGGTGGTGGTGAAAACCGCCGAGCGTCAGTGGCGTTATTCCCGTTTCCCGACGGTGCCGATCTTTGGTCGCGCCGCGCGTGAAAACCGTATTGAAAGTCTGCATGCTGAGCGCGAAGGGCTGTCTGAACGCTTTGCGACGTTGTCCTTCGACGTGCAGAAAACTCAGCGTCTGCATCAGGCGTTCAGTCGTTTTATCGGCAGCCATCTGGCGGTCGCGTTTGAGGCCGACCCGGAAGCGGAAATTCGCCAATTGAATGGCCGTCGCGTTGAACTGGAACGCGCGCTGGCTACGCATGAAAACGACAACCAGCAGCAGCGTATTCAGTTTGAACAGGCGAAAGAGGGCGTCTCCGCTCTGAACCGCTTACTGCCGCGCCTGAACCTGCTGGCGGACGACACGCTGGCTGACCGCGTGGATGAAATTCAGGAACGTCTGGATGATGCGCAGGAAGCGGCGCGTTTTATACAGCAACACGGTAATCAGTTAGCCAAACTGGAGCCGATCGTCTCGGTTCTGCAAAACGATCCCGAACAGTTTGAGCAACTGAAAGAAGATTACGCATACTCCCAGCAAATGCAGCGGGATGCGCGTCAGCAGGCTTTTGCGCTGACCGAGGTCGTACAGCGTCGGGCGCACTTCAGCTATTCCGACTCGGCCGAAATGCTGAGCGGCAACAGCGATCTGAACGAAAAACTGCGCCAGCGTCTGGAACAGGCGGAAGCCGAGCGTACCCGTGCCCGTGAAGCGTTACGCGGTCATGCCGCGCAACTCAGCCAGTACAATCAGGTTCTGGCCTCACTGAAAAGCTCGTATGACACCAAGAAAGAGCTGCTGGGCGACCTGCAACGTGAATTACAGGATATCGGCGTGCGCGCCGACAGCGGTTCGGAAGAGCGCGCGCGTATCCGCCGTGACGAACTGCATACGCAACTGAGCAATAACCGCTCACGTCGTAACCAGCTGGAAAAAGCGCTGACCTTCTGTGAAGCAGAAATGGATAACCTGACCCGCAGACTGCGCAAGCTGGAACGCGATTATCATGAAATGCGCGAGCAGGTGGTCACCGCGAAAGCCGGGTGGTGCGCGGTGATGCGGATGGTGAAAGATAACGGGGTAGAGCGCCGTCTGCATCGTCGCGAGTTGGCTTATCTGTCGGCAGATGAACTTCGCTCCATGTCGGATAAGGCGTTGGGTGCGTTGCGTCTGGCGGTGGCGGATAACGAACACCTGCGTGATGTATTACGTATGTCGGAAGATCCAAAACGACCGGAACGTAAGATCCAGTTCTTCGTGGCGGTTTACCAGCATCTTCGGGAGCGTATTCGCCAGGATATCATCCGTACCGATGACCCGGTTGAGGCCATCGAACAGATGGAAATTGAGTTGAGTCGCCTGACGGAAGAGCTGACCTCCCGCGAACAGAAGCTGGCGATCAGCTCGCGCAGCGTGGCGAACATTATTCGTAAGACGATTCAGCGCGAACAAAACCGTATTCGTATGCTGAACCAGGGGCTGCAAAACGTCTCGTTCGGTCAGGTGAACAGCGTGCGTCTCAACGTTAACGTGCGGGAAACGCATGCGACCTTGTTGGATGTTCTTTCCGAACAGCATGAGCAGCATCAGGATCTGTTTAACAGCAACCGCCTGACCTTCTCTGAAGCGCTGGCGAAGCTGTATCAGCGCCTGAATCCGCAGATTGATATGGGGCAGCGTACGCCGCAGACCATTGGCGAGGAGCTGCTGGATTACCGTAACTATCTGGAGATGGAAGTCGAGGTCAACCGTGGTTCAGACGGCTGGCTGCGTGCGGAGTCCGGCGCGCTGTCTACCGGTGAAGCGATTGGTACCGGGATGTCCATTCTGGTGATGGTAGTACAAAGCTGGGAAGACGAAGGCCGCCGCTTGCGCGGAAAAGATATCTCCCCATGCCGCCTGCTGTTCCTTGATGAGGCTGCACGTCTGGATGCGCGTTCCATCGCGACGCTGTTCGAACTGTGCGAACGTCTGCAAATGCAGCTTATCATCGCAGCGCCGGAAAACATCAGCCCTGAGAAAGGCACCACCTATAAGCTGGTGCGTAAGGTTTTCCACAATACCGAACACGTTCATGTGGTCGGACTGCGTGGCTTCGCTCCACAACTGCCGGAGACGCTACCTGGCACCGGTACCGAAGATGCCTCGTCGCAGGCCGCCGGGTAAGTAAGATGAAGACGGCCTTCGCGCCGTCTTTTTTCATCATAAAATCGATCAATAGAAGTCTGAAAAGCACCTTACACCAGGTGCTTTTTCTTTAAACTTCTTTACATTAGGTTAGGCAAAACCTTTTTGATGTTTATATACTGAAGGTAAGCCTGACGAGTAAGCAGGCTTGCTCGTCATACTTCAGAAGGTATTGGCGTTTTCAGGTTTTTACCCAATGTGAGCGGGCAACCTGGCTATTCAAAGTATGATAAAGAAACAGGGGGCAAGGGATGTTGCTTAACAAAATTTGTAGTCGTCGGCTGTCGGCAATCAGTTTATGCCTGGCCGTAACATTTGCTCCACTGTTCAGTGTGCAGGCCGATGAGCCTGAAATGATTCCTGGCGACAGCTCTGCGACCGTCAGCGAACAGCCTACCGCGTTGTCACAGCCGCAAGCGCAATCGCCTGCGACAGCGGTAATGGCGGGGATTCAGCCGCTGCCGGAGGGGATCTCTGCGGAGAAAGCCCGGGCTGAATTACAATCGCAACTTCCTTCTGGTTATACGCCGGTTTATCTGAATCAACTGGAACTGCTGTATGCCGCCCGCGATATGCAACCAATGTGGGAAAATCGCGATGCGGTGAAAGCGTTTCAGCAGCAGCTGGCGGAAGTGGCCATCGCCGGGTTCCAGCCGCAATTCACCACCTGGGTCGCGCTGCTGACCGACCCGTCAGTCACCGGTCTGGCGCGAGATGCTGTTTTATCCGACGCCATGATGGGCTATCTCCATTTCATCGCCAATATTCCCGTAAAAGGGACGCGCTGGCTGTACAGCGACAAACCTTATGCGCTGGCAACACCGCCGCTTTCGGTGATCAACCAGTGGCAGGTTGCGCTGGACAACGGTCAACTGACGACGTTTGTCGCCAGCCTTGCGCCACAGCATCCGCAATACGCCGCGCTGCATGATTCACTGAAAAAGCTGGTTAGCGACGCTCGCCCCTGGCCGCAGTTGACCAGTACCGCGACGTTGCGTCCTGGTCAGTGGAGCAATGATGTGCCTGCGCTGCGTGAGATTTTACAGCGCACCGGTATGCTGGAAGGCGGGCCTAAGATAGCGCTCCCGGGGGATGACGTGGCGGCCGATGTGGTTGTCAGCCCTTCCGCCGTCGCAGTGGAGCCTGCCGCCGTGAAACCTGTCGCCCGGCAATCCACTCAGCGCAGCCAACCCGCTCCGGCAGTCCGTGCGGCTTATGATCGTGAGCTTGTTGATGCGGTGAAACGTTTTCAGACCTGGCAAGGGCTGGGGGCGGATGGCGCTGTCGGCCCGGCGACGCGCGAATGGCTGAATGTGACGCCTGCGCAACGTGCGGGGGTGCTGGCGCTGAATATTCAGCGTTTGCGTTTACTGCCAGGAGAATTATCAACGGGCATTATGGTCAATATTCCGGCCTATTCGCTGGTTTATTACCAGAACGGCAACCAGGTGTTGGCTTCCCGGGTGATTGTTGGCCGCCCCGATCGGAAAACGCCAATGATGAGCAGCGCGCTTAATAACGTGGTGGTGAATCCGCCCTGGAATGTGCCGCCAACGCTGGCCCGAAAAGATATTCTGCCCAAAGTCTGGAATGATCCGGGGTATCTGGAACGCCACGGTTATACCGTTATGCGCGGCTGGAACAGCAAAGAGACGATTAACCCGTGGCAGGTGGACTGGTCGACCATTACGCCATCGAACCTGCCGTTCCGCTTCCAGCAGGCGCCGGGCGCGCACAACTCGCTGGGGCGTTACAAATTTAATATGCCAAGTTCAGACGCGATTTATCTGCACGATACGCCGAATCACAATCTGTTCCAGAAAGATACGCGAGCGCTCAGTTCCGGCTGCGTGCGTGTGAATAAGGCCTCTGAGCTGGCAAATATGCTGCTTCAGGATGCTGGCTGGAACGATACGCGGATTTCGGATGCGCTGAAGCAAGGTGATACCCGGTACGTCAACATCCGCCAGAATATTCCGGTGAATCTGTATTACCTGACGGCGTTTGTGGGAGCAGACGGACGCACTCAGTATCGTACAGATATTTACAATTATGATCTGACTGCGCGATCCAGCGCACAAATTGTGTCAAAAGCAGAACAATTAATCAGGTAAATGAAGAAGTTCTGATAAATCTGTTGTCGTAATATTGGTCATCGGCAGGGCTGATTCGCTGCAAGCCCCGCCGTTGCTGGGGATGGGCCACCTTGACGTCGGCTTTTTTGCCAGTTAAGGTGCCCCTCGTGCGCCAGAAGTGCATATTAACGAAAACATTTACCTGTAGACCTGATTATCATGGACAAATTTGACGCTAATCGCCGCAAGTTGCTGGCGTTTGGTGGCGTTGCTCTCGGCGCCGCCATCTTGCCTACGCCAGCATTTGCCACACTCTCCACCCCACGTCCGCGTATTTTGACACTGAACAACCTCCATACCGGAGAGTCAATTAAAGCGGAGTTTTTCGACGGAAGAGCCTATATTCAGGATGAATTAGCAAAACTAAACCATTTTTTCCGTGATTTTCGCGCGAATAAAGTGAAAGCCATCGACCCAGGATTGTTCGACCAGCTCTTCCGCCTGCAAGGCCTTTTAGGCACCCGTAAACCCGTACAGCTCATCTCGGGTTACCGCTCACTGGATACCAATAACGAACTGCGTGCGCACAGTCGTGGAGTGGCGAAAAAAAGCTACCACACGAAAGGGCAGGCGATGGATTTCCATATTGAAGGCGTTTCGTTAAGTAATATTCGCAAAGCTGCGTTATCTATGCGCGCAGGTGGTGTAGGATACTACCCACGCAGTAACTTTGTGCATATTGACACCGGGCCGGCACGGCACTGGTGATCCGCAGACTTAACGAAACAGGAGCAGTATGAACTATCGTATTATTCCGGTCACCGCATTCTCCCAGAACTGTTCATTGATCTGGTGTGAGCAAACCCGTCTGGCCGCGCTGGTCGATCCCGGCGGCGACGCACAGACCATCAAACAGGAAGTGGACGCCAGCGGCGTGACGTTGATGCAGATCCTGCTTACGCACGGTCATCTCGATCATGTTGGCGCGGCGGCGGAACTGGCGAAGCATTATGGCGTGCCAGTGATCGGCCCGGAAAAAGAAGATGAGTTCTGGCTACAGGGTTTACCGGCGCAAAGTCGCATGTTTGGTCTGGAAGAGTGTCAGCCGCTGACGCCTGACCGTTGGCTGAATGAAGGAGACCGTATTAGCGTAGGGAATGTGACTTTACAGGTGTTGCATTGTCCTGGGCATACGCCGGGCCATATCGTCTTCTTTGATGAGTCTTCACGGCTACTGATTTCCGGTGACGTGATCTTCAAAGGCGGCGTTGGGCGCAGCGATTTCCCGCGTGGCGATCACGCTCAGCTGATTGATTCGATCAAGCGTAAATTATTGCCGTTGGGCGATGATGTGACGTTTATTTCGGGTCATGGGCCGATGTCGACGCTTGGTCATGAGCGACTGCATAACCCGTTCCTGCAAGATGAAATGCCGGTCTGGTAAATTCTTGTCCGGTCTGCAATGGGAAACCACTGTAGGCCGGGTAAGCGCCAGGCACTACCTGGCGCTATGATACTTACAGTACGGCGACAATGGCTTCGCACAGCGGAGCCATGTTATCCGGCGTCATTCCAGCCACGTTGACGCGACCAGAAGCCACCGCATATACGCCAAACTCTTCACGCAGACGCAGTACCTGCTCTTTCGTCAGGCCGCTGAATGAGAACATGCCATTCTGTTTGGTGATAAAGCTGAAATCGCGATCTGCGCCTTTTTCCTGCAACGTATTGACGAACAACAGACGCATGCGCTGAATACGCTGGCGCATATCGGTCAGTTCTTGTTCCCAGATAGCACGCAGGGCATCATTGCTCAGGATAGTCGCTACAACGGATGCGCCGTGTGCCGGAGGGTTAGAGTAGTTGGCGCGAATGGCGGATTTCATCTGACTGAATGCGCGGTCAACGGTTTCCGCATCTGTGGCAACCAGCGTACAGGCACCGACACGCTCGTTATACAGGCCAAAGTTTTTAGAGTAGGAACTGGCGACGATCAGCTCTTTATGCAGCGCTGCGAACGCACGCAGACCTTCCGCGTCTTCTTCCAGACCGCGAGCAAAACCCTGATAGGCGAAGTCAAACAGCGGCAGCCAGCCTTTTTCGACAGAAAGCTGAGCCAGCGTTTGCCACTGTTCCAGCGTCGGATCGATACCGGTTGGGTTATGGCAGCAGCCATGGAACAGAACGACGTCACCAGCCTGCGCGTTATTGAGGCTTGCCAGCAAGGCATCGAAATCAAGCGCGTGGTTTTCTGCATCGTAATAAGCGTATTCGCACACTTCCAGACCGGCGGAATTAAACACGCCCTTATGGTTTGGCCAGCTTGGATTACTTACCCACACGCGTTTTACCGCCGTATTTTTTGCCAGGAAGTCCGCGGCAACACGGAGCGCGCCAGTACCGCCTGGCGTTTGCGCGGTGCGAGCGCGTTTGTCATTGATCAGCGCGCTACCTTTGCCAAACAGTAATTCCTGCGTGCAACGGCCGAATTCTGGAATACCATCAATACCGAGATAGTTTTTGGTGGTTTCATTTTCCAGTAAATACTGCTCGGCTTTTTTAACGCTGGTTAACACCGGCGTTTTGCCTGTCTCATCTTTATAGACACCGATACCAAGGTTAATTTTTCCGGGACGGTCATCGACACGAAACAGATCGGCCAGGCCCAGAATAGGGTCGGCAGGGGCGGCGGTAATGTTCTCAAACATGACGAGGTTCCATTGTGGTTACAGAAGGGAAATCCGTAATCAGGTTAACGGCAGATTTACAAAATGCCAACTGTTAGTGACAAAAAGCCTGAGTGTTTTTTTAAGACGCCAGATTTTGCTGGCAGACATAAAAAAACAGGACCGAAGTCCTGTTTTTTAGGCATTTAACAAAGAGGTCTGCTGATTAGAACTGGTAAACGATACCTACAGCAACCGTGTCGTCAGAGCCTACGCCCAGTTTGTTGTCAGAATCAATCTGGTTGATGATGTAGTCAACATAGGTGGACATGTTTTTGTTGAAGTAGTAAGTCGCGCCAACTTCGATGTAGTTGACCAGATCTTCGCTACCCACGCCTTCAACGTTTTTGGCTTTGGACTTGGTGTAAGCGATGGACGGACGCAGACCGAAGTCGAACTGATACTGAGCAACTAACAGGATGTCCTGAGTTTTGTTGGCGAAGCCGCCGTCGATAGCCGTGGCGTTACGGGTTTCACCGTAGTTGGCTGCCAGGTAGATATTGTTGGCGTCGTATTTCAGACCAGTAGCCCACTGCTCAGCGGTTTTACCACGACCAGCAAGGCGAGAATCTTGCTGAGCGTTGGTGCGGTCAGCGGCACCGTAAGCACCAACGATACCAAAGCCTTCGAATTCATAGCTCAGAGATGCACCCCAGCCGTCGCCGTTAGAGCGCTGTACGTCGCTGAAGTTACTGGAATCGTCTGCGTTAACAACGTAGTTGCTTGCGCGCTCGTTTTTGCCCAGATACTGAACACCGAAGTTCAGGCCGTCAACCAGGCCGAAGAAGTTGGAGTTACGGTAGGTTGCCACACCGCCAACACGGCCAACAAAGAAGTTATCGCTGTATGCGGTGTCACCACCAAATTCTGGCAGCATATCGGTGTAGCCCAGTGCATCGTAAACGATACCGTAGTTACGACCGTAGTCCAGAGAACCCGCATCGCCGAGTTTCAGACCCGCGAATGCCAGACGGGTTTTGTTGCCTTTCTGAGAGTCAGAACCACCTTCGGATCTGTTACCGCTGAACTGGTATTCCCACTGGCCGTAACCGGTCAGTTGATCGTTGATCTGGGTTTCACCTTTAAAACCCAGACGTGCATAGGTCTGGTCGCCATCACCGCCGTAGCTGTTTTTGCCGTTGTCTTTAGAGAAGTAGTGCAGACCTACCGCTTTACCGTAGAGGTCCAGTTTATTGCCATCTTTGTTATACACTTCGGCTGCGTTTGCGGCGCCAGCTGCCAGCAGGGCAGGGATTACCACTGCCAGGATATTACGCTTCATCATTATTTATTACCCTCATTGGTTTTTATATGACACCTGCCACTGCCGCCAATAAATTCTGTCAATAAAAATTTACGGAACTATTGATGAGAGTTTGGTGTCTTTATGTGTCTGACAAGCATCTTTCCATTCAAACCACCGTTTCGCTACCGTGAAAGTGCTACAAAGATAAAGAATTAGTTTCAAAAAGAAAAAATGTGTAACTAAATGTTTTATTTTTGGCGCTTTGTGAACGACTTCAAATTTCGGGCCAATTTCAGCCACCATTTCCCATTTTTATTTCTATTTATATGATTTCCTTATGTTTAATTTTTCTAAACATAGCACTTACTGCAAATGTGATTGAACGAGGGTGTGATTGATAACTTTTTTCAGACGTCTGGAATGCCGTGCGATTGATTAAAAATTATGCTATCAGGTGAGGAAAAACTAATCCGCAATGATCGGAGGGATTATTTTTTGTACTGAGATGTTGCAATGAAATATCAGGTAACAGGAAGGGGGAGCTGAGGGGCTTGTTTTTAGATTTGTTTACTTCTTATCCATAAAACTTGACATTCTGAGAGAGAAAAAGGCCAGCAAAGCTGGCCTTTTAAAATCAGAAACTGGCGTTACGTGGAGTACGCGGGAACGGAATCACATCACGAACGTTTTGCACGCCGGTGACATAAGCGATCAGACGCTCGAAGCCGAGACCGAAACCTGAATGCGGAACAGTACCGTAGCGGCGCAGATCGCGATACCACCAGTAATCTTCTTTATTCAGGCCCATTTCCGCCATACGGGCATCCAGTACGTCCAGACGCTCTTCACGCTGGGAACCCCCAATGATTTCACCAATGCCCGGCGCCAGAACATCCATTGCCGCCACGGTTTTACCGTCTTCGTTAAGGCGCATATAAAACGCTTTAATGTCTTTCGGGTAGTTTTTCACTACCACTGGCGCTTTAAAGTGCTCTTCTGCCAGATAGCGTTCGTGCTCAGAGGAGAGATCCACACCCCAGTAAACCGGGTTTTCGAATTTCCTACCGCAGTTTTCCAGAATTGTGACCGCATCGGTGTAATCAACCTGGGCGAAGTCTGCATCAATAAAATGTTCCAGACGAGAAATCGCATCTTTATCGACACGCTCGGCGAAGAATTTCATATCATCCGCGCGTTCAGCCAGTACGGCTTTGAAGACATATTTCAGCATCGCTTCGGCAAGGCCAGCTACGTCATTCAGGTTGGCAAAGGCGACTTCCGGCTCCAGCATCCAGAATTCAGCCAGGTGGCGGCTGGTGTTGGAGTTTTCTGCACGGAATGTAGGGCCAAAGGTATAGATTTTAGACAGGGCGCACGCATAGGTTTCGCCGTTCAACTGGCCGGATACGGTCAGGAAGGACTCTTTCCCAAAGAAGTCTTTATCAAAATCGACTTTGCCCTGGTCGTTACGCGGCAGGTTTTCCAGATCCAATGTTGATACACGGAACATTTCACCCGCGCCTTCGGTATCGGAGGCGGTAATCAACGGCGTCGAAACCCAGAAGAAACCCTGCTCGTCAAAGAAACGGTGCAGCGCTTGCGCCAGCGTATGGCGCACGCGCGCGACTGCGCCAATCATATTGGTGCGCGGACGCAGGTGCGCGACTTCACGCAGATATTCGATACTGTGGCGTTTCGCCGCCATCGGATAGGTATCAGGATCTTCAACCCAACCGGTTACTTCAACCGTGGTGGCCTGAATTTCAAAACTTTGCCCTTGTCCTGGAGACGCAACGACTTTACCCGTGACGATAACCGAGCAGCCGGTTGTCAGACGCAATACGTCTTCATTGTAATTGGGCAGAGAATTATTAATGACAGCCTGTACAGGATCAAAGCAGGAACCGTCATAAACGGCGAGGAAGGAGATGCCAGCTTTTGAATCTCGGCGGGTACGCACCCATCCGCGCACGGTGACTTCGCTGTCAACGGCTACGCGGCCCTGGAGTACGTCGGCTACAGGCACAACGCTCATAATATTCTCTCTGTTAATAGTCGGAAAAAATAAACACTTGTCCACCCTGCTTGGGGGGATACCTATGTTACCTGGCATCTGCAATCAGACAAGCAGAATTCGCAGCTGGAACGAAAGATTTCGGAAATAAACATGAAAAGGGAAGCAAAGTCGCGATAAGACGTGCTTTCTGTCGACCGGATAGCGGCGCAAGCGCGTTATCCGGCCAACAATGATTAACTGGCTTTCTTTATATGAGGAAGGTCAAAAGCTTTACGTAATGCACGCACAAAAGCTTTGTCATGACAGATTGTTTTCCCCGGGCTGTCTGACAATTTGGCGACCGGTTTGCCGTTACATTCCACCAGCTTGATGACAATATTGAGCGGCTTCACCTGCGGGATATCGCAGGTCAGACGGGTGCCAATACCAAAGCTCAACTGCACGCGTGAAGAGAAGTGACGATAGAGATCGACTGCTTTCTTCAGATCGAGGTTATCTGAGAAGACCAGCGTCTTACTCAGCGGGTCAATGCCCAGCTTCTGGTAATGGGCGATGGCTTTTTCACCCCATTCAACCGGATCGCCAGAATCGTGGCGTAAGCCCTGATAACGCGTGGCAAATTCGGTGCCGAAGTCGCGTAAGAAAGCGTCCATCGTGATGCAGTCCGTCAGCGCGATACCGAGCTGGTTAGGGTATTCATTCAGCCAGGCGGCGAGAGCTGCGCGCTGACTGGTTGCCAGATCCGGGCTGATTTGCTGATGCGCCTGGAACCATTCATGCGCCTGAGTGCCCATAGGCGTAAGCGATAGCCGACGGGCGAGATCGTAGTTACTGGTGCCGACAAACCACGGTTCTTGCTGAAGGCGTTTGACGATGGCCTGCTGCACTTCGCGAGAGAAACGGCGACGGGTGCCGAAATCCATCAGATGGAAGCGGGACATATCGAGATCGGCGGTTAATGCAGAGAAATCGACGAGTTTACTTTCCAGCGCATCAAGCGCCTGCGCCACACCCATTTCCGGCGAGCGGTAACGGTGCACCAGTTCGCTGATCACCGCCAACAGCGGGACTTCCCACATGATGACTTCGCGCCACGGACCGGTTAAGCGGATGTTTAGCTTCCCGTTATCGTTGGTCACGCAGACCTGTTCCGGGTTATAGCGGAAGTCACGTAACCAGTTGAGATAATCAGCTTTAAAGAAGGGCAGGCTGGAGAGCCACTGGAACTCGTCCTCCTGAAGTTGCAGGTGTTGCATTGCATTCACCTGCTCGCGAATAGCGTCGGCGTAAATACCGAGCAGGTCGTCACCACGGCAACGAAATTCAGCCGCTACATGCACATCATAGTAGTGGTGAAAAACGGCTTGCTGCATATGCAACTTATAAGCGTCTGTATCCAGCAACGAGTGCAGAACAGGAGAAGCGAATTGTGTCATAGGTGCGCAGTAGCATCCTCTCACGGGAGCGTTTAGTACAATAAACAACTAAGAAAACCGCTGGAGTATACCTTGTTTAGCGATTTATTGAACCCCGATCACAACATAAGCTGTCTTTGCGGTCGAGTGCATTTCGTGCCGCGTGTTATGAAAATGTAGAACGTATGCTATTAACTCTTTGAATTTAATCACTGTTAGCCCCCGATGCCGCGCCCTGAGGGGCTGGTGGAGACAATGTTCATCCCGCCCCCAATAATCAAATTGATCAGATCGTGAAATATCGACGCGTAAGAATCATCTCATCGTTTGTTTTTTCTTCAAAAATCATTCTGCATTACCGGATAACAGGGCGATTCTATGACTTCTGTCCTTGATTTCATCTGAATCCGTCATGTATCATTTTCGCGATAAAGTATCGCAGAGCCTGTTCGAACCCAGGAAAACCCTCTATTACCTGGGCTTATCAATATTGAATCTTTATTCTCAAAGGCTTAAAGGGTATGAAAACGTGCCCGGCTGATGCTTTTATTACCTGATTATTTATGCGCGACTCACCGCTCCGGCGGGTTCATCGTCAGGCAATTTAACCGTGCTCATCTTGTTTGCCTTTGCCTTGATGGGGTTAAAAATAGCCTTTCGGACTTGTTATATTTTATGAGCGCAATGATTATTTGAGATAAAAACGATGAGTGATATTGATTTTGTTGTTTTATGGGTTGATTCAACCGATGTAGCCTGGCAAGAAAAGTTTACTGAGTTCAAAGGAAAAGGTAGCCACGGTGAGAGAGCCGTCCACCCTGCGCGGTTCAGGGATATGGGTATCTTTAAATATTGGTTCAGATGTGTCGAAAAATATGCGCCATGGGTAAGAAAAGTACATTTGGTTACCTGTGGACAAATTCCGTCATGGATCAATGTAGAACATGAAAAATTAAATATTGTCTTTCATGATGAGTTTATTCCGTCGGAATATTTACCAACGTTCAACTCTAATACGATAGAGTTAAATCTTCATCGGATAAAAGATCTCAGTAATAAATTTGTTTTATTTAATGACGATACGTTCATTACCTCTCCTTTGCGGGAAGATTTTTATTTTGATAATGGCTATCCTAATGACTTCCTCATCATAAAAAAACAATCACCTAAAAATAAAGATGAGATCATAATGAGGTCGTCAGAATTTCTTAATGTCAGTGTTTTAAATACGCATATTAATAAAAAGACAATAATCAAAGAAAACAGACGTAAATACTATAGCTTACGTTATAAAAAAGGTCTGTTGAAAAATTTTATGAACCGTCGTGCAAGTTATTTTGAAGGCTTCTACGGTAAGCATCTTCCGCAGCCATTCCTGAAAAGTACATTCACTGAGATATGGCAGGCCGAAGAGGAGTTGTTGAAAAAATCATCAAGCAAAAGGTTCAGAGAGCCATTATGTTTAACGCAGTATTTATTCAGGTACTGGCAACTGGCCCACGGTAACTTTAATCCTAAGAACCCGGAAGGGCGTGGAGTATATTTCAATTTGTCGTCCAGTAACATAAACGAGGCCATCAAGACGCTGTCAAATGGCACCGCGCAGGCCTGTTTTAATGACACTGAAAAGTTACACGATTTTGAAAAGGTAACGACTACGCTAAGAAATGCCTTTGAAATGAGGCTTGGTCATAAATCAAGTTTTGAGATTTAAGCCTGTGGTTCTCATTGTACTGGTGATGTGACGTTTTCATTTGGCTGGTGGGGGCCTGAACGGCCTCCGTGATTTTAAACGTGACGCCTTTATGTTATAAAAATGTAGCAAAAAGAGTGTTTGTGTCTGAAAAGATGAACATTCTGCATAGCGCGATTTCGACAACAGGAATAGACTGGAGTCGGGACTCTACAAAAGATGCTAAAGGTTTTTTATGACACAACAGCCACAAGCCAAATACCGTCACGACTACCGTGCCCCGGATTACCAGATTACTGACATTGATTTGACCTTTGACCTGGATGCTGAGAAAACCGTCGTTACAGCACTGAGTCAGGCTGTCCGTCATGGCGCATCTGACGCGCCCCTTCGCCTGAGCGGTGAAGATCTGCGACTGGTATCCCTCCATGTAAACGATGCGCCGTGGACTGACTACAAAGAAGAAGAGGGCGAGCTGGTGATCGGCAGTCTGCCCGAGCGCTTTACTCTGCGCATTGTGAATGAGATCAGCCCGGCGGCGAACACGGCGCTGGAAGGCCTGTACCAGTCAGGCGACGCGCTGTGTACGCAGTGTGAAGCGGAAGGTTTCCGCCATATAACCTGGTATCTTGACCGCCCGGATGTGCTGGCGCGGTTTACCACCAAAATCATTGCCGATAAATCCAGATATCCGTTCCTGCTTTCCAACGGCAACCGTATTGCGCAGGGTGAACTGGATAATGGCCGTCACTGGGTGCAGTGGCAGGACCCGTTCCCGAAACCCTGCTACCTGTTTGCGCTGGTGGCGGGCGATTTCGATGTACTGCGCGATACCTTCATCACGCGTTCTGGCCGGGAGGTGGCGCTGGAACTGTACGTTGATCGCGGCAATCTGGACCGTGCGCCGTGGGCGATGACCTCGCTGAAAAATTCCATGAAATGGGATGAAGAGCGTTTCGGCCTGGAGTATGACCTCGACATCTACATGATCGTGGCGGTGGACTTCTTCAATATGGGCGCGATGGAGAATAAAGGTTTGAACGTCTTTAACTCCAAATATGTGCTGGCCCGCACCGATACGGCGACCGACAAAGATTATCTCGACATTGAGCGCGTTATTGGTCACGAATATTTCCACAACTGGACGGGTAACCGCGTTACCTGTCGCGACTGGTTCCAGTTGAGTCTGAAAGAAGGCCTGACCGTTTTCCGCGACCAGGAATTCAGTTCCGATCTCGGCTCCCGCGCGGTGAACCGCATCAGCAACGTGCGCACCATGCGTGGTCTGCAATTTGCTGAGGACGCGAGCCCAATGGCGCATCCTATCCGCCCGGATAAGGTCATTGAGATGAACAACTTCTACACCCTGACCGTCTACGAGAAGGGCGCGGAAGTGATTCGTATGATCCACACGCTGCTGGGCGAAACGAATTTCCAGAAAGGGATGCAGCTTTATTTTGAGCGTCATGACGGCAGCGCCGCTACCTGTGATGACTTTGTGCAAGCAATGGAGGATGCGTCGAATGTCGATTTGTCTCACTTCCGCCGCTGGTACAGCCAGTCCGGCACGCCGGTTGTCAGCGTACGGGACGACTATAACCCGGAAACGGAACAGTACACGTTGACCATTAGTCAGCGTACGCCTGCGACGGCGGATCAGGCAGAAAAGCAAGCGCTGCATATTCCGTTCGCGATTGAGCTGTACGACAACGAAGGCAACGTTATTCCGTTGCAGAAGGGCGGTCATCCGGTCAATTCCGTGTTGAATGTAACCCAGGCGGAGCAAACCTTTGTCTTTGACAATGTGTATTTCCAGCCGGTGCCAGCACTGCTGTGCGAATTCTCCGCGCCGGTGAAACTGGAGTACAAATGGAGCGATCAACAACTGACGTTCCTGATGCGTCATTCGCGCAATGACTTCTCACGTTGGGACGCGGCGCAAAGCCTGTTGGCGACGTATATTAAGCTGAACGTTGCGCGCCACCAGCAGGGGCAGCCGCTGTCGCTGCCGGTACATGTGGCGGATGCCTTCCGGGCGGTTCTGCTGGATGAGAAAATCGATCCGGCGCTGGCGGCGGAAATTCTGACGTTGCCTTCGGTGAATGAGATCGCGGAACTGTTCGAGATCATCGATCCGCTGGCGATTGCCGAAGTCCGCGAAGCGTTGACCCGCACGCTGGCGGCGGAACTGGCAGACGAATTCCTGGCAATCTATAACGCGAATCATCTTGATGAGTACCGCGTTGAACACGCCGACATTGGCAAGCGTACGCTACGCAATGCCTGTCTGCGCTTCCTGGCCTTTGGTGAAACCCACCTGGCGGATACGCTGGTGAGCAAGCAGTACCATGAAGCCAATAATATGACCGATGCGCTGGCGGCGCTGTCGGCGGCGGTCGCGGCGCAATTGCCGTGCCGTGACGCGTTGATGCAGGAGTATGATGATAAGTGGCATCAGGACGGACTGGTCATGGATAAATGGTTTATCCTGCAATCCACCAGCCCGGCGGATAACGTGCTGGAAACGGTGCGTGGCCTCCTGAAGCATCGTTCTTTCAGTATGAGCAACCCGAACCGTATTCGTTCGTTGATTGGCGCATTTGCCGGGAGCAATCCGGCGGCGTTTCATGCTGAAGACGGCAGCGGCTATCAGTTCCTGGTCGAAATGCTGACGGACCTCAACAGCCGTAACCCACAGGTGGCATCACGCCTGATTGAACCGCTGATTCGTCTGAAACGTTACGATGCGAAGCGCCAGGAAAAAATGCGCGCCGCGCTGGAGCAACTGAAAGGGCTGGAAAACCTCTCTGGCGATCTGTTCGAGAAGATTACCAAAGCGTTAGCCTGATAATATTGCCGGATGCGTCCGGCCTACCATTTACGTGTAGGCCGGATAAGCAACAGCGCCATCCGGCATTTTTTAACCGTGCTTGCGTAGCGGAGCCTCATTTTCGCCACGTTGCATCACCCGACCCAACACTTCCGCTTCCAGTTCCGCTAAACGTACCGTCCCCAGACGGCGCGGCCTCGCGATATCCACCGTCAAGTCCAGACCAATTTTCCCGTCCTCGATCAACAGAACCCGATCGGCCATTGCCACGGCCTCGCTGACGTCATGCGTGACCAGCAGCACTGTAAAACCGTGTTCTTGCCATAACGAGACGATCAAATCCTGCATTTCCAACCGGGTCAGGGCATCCAGCGCGCCGAGAGGTTCATCCAGCAGCAATAATCCCGGCCGGTGGATCAGCGCGCGGGCCAGCGCGACACGCTGTTTCTGCCCGCCGGACAGCGCCGCAGGCCACTCCGTCGCCCGGTTTTCGAGACCGACCGCCGCCAGCGCCTGACGCGCCGCATCCCGCCAGCCGCCTTTCAGACCCAATCCAACATTATCGATCACCGACTTCCACGGCAGCAGGCGCGCATCCTGGAACATCATACGCGTGTCGTCCTGGATCTCGGCCAGCGGCGTTGTTCCGGCAAGCAATTCGCCAGCCGTAGGGGATTCCAGACCGGCCAGCAGACGCAGCAGCGTACTTTTCCCGCCACCGCTGCGTCCAACCACCGCCACAAATTGCCCGGCGGGAATATGCAGATCCAACTGGTTCAGCACCGTGTTGTCAGCATATTGTTTGGTTACCGCATTGAGCAGTAGCGGCGTTCCCTGATTAAGACGAGCGGTATTCATACGGTTGCCTCTTTCGTGTAATAAGCAGGATTCCAGCGCAGCCAGACGCGCTCTAACAGCTGCGCGCTGACGTCGGCGAGTTTACCGAGCAGGGCATACAAAATAATCGCGACCACGACGATGTCCGTTTGCAGGAATTCCCTGGCGTTCATCGCCAGATAGCCGATCCCGGCGTTCGCCGAAATGGTTTCCGCCACAATCAGCGTCAGCCACATCAACCCGAGCGCAAAACGGACGCCAACCATAATAGAGGGCAGGGCGCCGGGGAGGATCACATGCACAAACAGCGGGAAGCCGGATAAGCCATAGCTGCGAGCCATCTCCACCAGACCCCGATCGATATTACGAATCCCATGCCAGGTATTGATATAAATCGGAAACAGCGTTCCCAGCGCCACGAGAAAAATCTTCGCGCTTTCATCAATCCCGAACCATAAAATCACCAGCGGGATCAGCGCCAGGTGCGGTACGTTACGCAGCATTTGTACTGAAGTATCCAGCAGACGTTCTCCCCACCGCGACAAACCGCTGATCAGCCCCAGCGTCAGACCGATAGAACCGCCAATTGAAAAGCCGATGAAAGCGCGCCACGAACTAATGGCCAGATGCTGCCAGAGTTCGCCGCTGGCGGAGAGTGTCCAGAATGCCGCGATCACCCCTTCAGGAGAGGGTAGTATGCGGGTTGACAACCAGCCCATCGAAGAGGCTATTTGCCAGACCGCCACGATGCCCACCGGTAAAAACCAGGGGGCAACGCGCAATAACCATTTGTTTGTGGGCGTTGCCATTGGCGTACTCCTTAACTCTGCGCGGCTTTACGGGGGATAAATTCATTGGCAACAGCTTCGCCTTGCTGATGCAGAGGCTGCGGTTGCGGAATTTCCGGGATGGCGACGTCCAGATGCGGGAACAGCAGTTCGCCCACGTTGTAGGCCTCTTCCAGATGCGGATAACCGGAGAGCACAAAACTGTCGATACCCAGCGCCGCGTACTCATTAATACGTGCGGCGACGGTCGGGCCATCACCCACCAGAGCGGTTCCCGCGCCGCCGCGCACCAGCCCGACGCCTGCCCACAAGTTAGGGCTGATCTCCAGTTGATCACGCTTACCGTTATGCAGCGCGGCCATCCGGTGCTGACCGACAGAATCCGTTCTGGCGAATGCGGCTTGTGCTTTGGCGATCGTATCGTCATCCAGGTGAGCAATCAGGCGATCGGCCGCACGCCAGGCCTCTTCATTGGTTTCACGCACAATAACGTGCAGGCGGATGCCGAAACGGATTTTACGCCCGCGAGCCGCTGCTTTGGCGCGTACCTGTTCAATTTTCTCTTTTACCTGCGCAGGCGGTTCGCCCCAGGTGAGATAGAGATCGACCTGCTCAGCGGCGAGATCCTGTGCGACATCCGATGAACCGCCAAAATAGAGCGGTGGATACGGTTGCTGAATGGCAGGGAAGAACAATTTTGCGCCACGAACATGAATATGTTTACCGTTGAAGTCCACCGTCTCGCCTTGCAGCAGGCGTCGCCATACCTGCGTAAACTCGGATGAGGCTTCATAGCGTTCGGTGTGGTCAAGGAAGACGCCGTCACCGGCCAGCTCCTGCGGATCGCTACCGGTAACCAGATTAAACAGCGCGCGGCCATTGGAGAGTCTGTCCAGCGTTGCAGCCTGACGGGCGGCAACCGTTGGCGACGTGACGCTTGGGCGCAGGGCGACCAGGAATTTCAGTCGCTGTGTGACCGGAATCATTGAGGCGGCAACCAGCCAGGCGTCTTCGCAGGAACGCCCGGTTGGGATCAATACGCCCGTAAAGCCCAGGCGGTCCGCCGTTTGCGCGATTTGTTGCAGGTAACCGTGATCGACCGGGCGCGAGCCTGCTTCGGTTCCCAGATAATGCCCGTCACCGTGGGTAGGTAAAAACCAGAACATATTCAGGCTCATAATTTTGCTCCTTCTTGTTGAGTGGGCTGCCAGATACGCTGGCGAATATCAATTTTTTTCGGCACCAGACGGTTGTCGTAAAACAGATCGGCGGTTTGCTGCTGCAAGGTAGCGACAGAGGCGCTCACCGGCGTAATGGTGGTTGGCGGGCGATGATCCAGATAGGTGGCAATCACCGGTTCAGGCAATCCCATCGTTTTTGCCAGCAGGGTGATACTTTGTTCACGCTGGCTTATCGTTAACGCATCGGCCTGACTGAAGGTGTCCAGAACGCCCTGAATGAAGCTGCCGTTCTTTTCGGCATAAGGGCGCGCCGCCAGATAGAACGAACCGGTTTGTTTCAGGTCGGTCCCGTCTTTCAGGACGCGAACGCCACCCTGCAACAGCGCAGCGGAATAGTAAGGGTCCCAGATTGCCCACGCATCGACATTCCCCTGCTGGAACGCGGCGCGGGCGTCTGCTGGCGTCAGGTATGTGGCCTGGATATCGGTAAATTTAAGTCCGGCCTGTTGCAGTGCGCGCAACAGCAGATTGTGCGAACTGGAACCTTTCTGGAAGGCGACTTTGTGTCCTTTCAGATCCGCGACGGTTTTTATCGGACTGTTTTCAGGGACGAGAATGACCTCGGCTTTTGGTTTGGGAGGCTCAACGCCAACATAAACCAGGTCCGCCCCGGCAGCCTGCGCAAAAATAGGGGGGATATCGCCGGTACTGCCGAGATCGATACTGCCGACATTCAATGCCTCCAGCATTTGCGGGCCTGCCGGGAACTCAACCCAGGAGATTTTGGTTTGCGGGTAACGCTTCTCCAGCAGTTGGTGGCTTTTCGCCAGCACCATACTGATGCTGCCTTTCTGATAGCCGATGCGCAGTGCGTCAGGCGCTGACTCTGCCGCGTGTGACCAGGCCGAAAGCGAGAGCAATCCGGCCAGCGCCAGCCATTGAGGACGATGTCTGAAAAATTTAAACATGGGCAACGCCTCGTGGTGAATGAATGACGGGAACCGGCACATCGCGGCGGTGCAACGCTTGCCAGAATGTTTCAAGCGCGCTGTCAAGGCGATGTTGTAAATTAGGGGTGAACTGCGGTTTATGCTGGTAATCAATTACCTGGGAATCGTCGGCAAATACGCCGTGCAGGATCTCTTGTGCTTTCAGCGCGCTCAGCACCGGCTTGAGCGCGTAGTCAACGGCCAGTAAATGGGCGACAGTACCGCCGGTTGCCAGCGGCAATACGGCTTTGCCTTCCAGCGCTCGTTCAGGAAGCAGGTCGAGCAACGTTTTTAACGCCCCGGAATAGGCGGCTTTATAAACCGGCGTTGCGACGATCAGTCCGTCTGCATCCTGTAATTGTTCAATAAATGTTTTTAACGCCGGGCTGTCGAAACGCGCATATAGCAAGTCTTCGGGGTCAAAGTTATGCAAATTCCAGTGGCTGACTTCGACGTCCAGACTGTTCAGTTTTTCCCGTGAATATTCCAGTAACGCACTGGAACGAGAGGGAAAGCGTGGGCTTCCCGCCAGAGTGATGACGCGCATAATCTCAATCTCCCCTTATAACTAATTATTCGATTTTCATTAACATTGATAACAATTTGTGCAGTCTGACAGAGAGATTTTGTTTACCGAAATGATTTATGCGGGATAGAAAAGTTGGAAATTGAATAAAAAGAGGACAACAAGGAAAACGATTGCTATTTATTGCCGCAAGTCAATTCCCTTTTCGCTGGATATCGCACATAATACGCCCCCGGTCTGCACACCGGGAATCCAGGAGAGTTCATGTACTACCCCTTCGTTCGTAAAGCCCTTTTTCAGCTCGATCCAGAGCGCGCTCATGAATTTACGTTTCAGCAATTACGCCGTGTAACAGGCACGCCGCTGGAAGCGCTTGTCCGACAGAAAGTCCCTGCGAAGCCAGTAAGCTGCATGGGGCTGACATTTAAGAATCCGCTCGGCCTTGCTGCGGGTCTGGATAAGGACGGAGAGTGCATCGACGCTCTGGGCGCAATGGGATTCGGATCGATTGAGATCGGAACCGTGACGCCGCGCCCTCAGCCTGGTAACGATAAGCCGCGCCTTTTCCGCCTGGTTGATGCCGAAGGGTTGATCAACCGGATGGGCTTTAATAATTTGGGCGTTGATAACCTGGTAGAGAATGTCAAAAAAGCGCATTTCGACGGTATCCTCGGAATTAATATCGGCAAAAATAAAGATACGCCGGTAGAGAATGGCAAAGATGACTATCTGATTTGTATGGAAAAAATCTATGCATATGCCGGTTATATCGCCATTAATATCTCTTCGCCAAATACCCCAGGGTTACGTACGCTACAATATGGCGAGGCGCTGGATGATTTGCTGACGGCAATTAAAAATAAGCAAAATGATCTCCAGACGATCCACCATAAATATGTTCCGATCGCGGTAAAGATCGCCCCGGATCTTTCTGAGGACGAATTGATCCAGGTGGCGGACAGTTTAGTTCGCCATAATATTGATGGTGTGATTGCGACAAATACGACACTCGATCGTTCTCTGGTTCAGGGAATGAAAAATTGCGATGAAACGGGTGGTTTAAGCGGTCGACCATTACAGTTAAAAAGTACAGAAATTATTCGCCGACTGTCCCAGGAATTGAAAGGACAGTTACCGATTATTGGCGTCGGCGGGATAGATTCTGTCATCGCGGCGCGTGAGAAGATGGCTGCTGGCGCTACGCTGGTACAAATTTATTCCGGCTTTATTTTTAAAGGCCCGCAACTGATTAAAGAAATCGTTACCCATATTTGATTCTTTTCTCTCATTATCAGACAACCAGGGCTTTATTTCCGGCCCTGGTTGTTTTATATTCCTTCATTGTTGCTTATTTAAACATTTTAGGCTTTGCTTATTAAGGTAATAAACGAAGCGGTGAAAAAGGACATTTTTGCAACAGGGTGATGGAAACGGGAGAGAGTACAATGCGAATTAAACCTGACGATAACTGGCGCTGGTATTATGATGAAGAGCATGACCGAATGATGCTCGATTTAGCCAATGGCATGTTATTTCGCTCGCGCTTTGCTCGCAAAATGCTCACGCCGGATGCATTTTCGCCGTCTGGTTTTTGTGTCGATGACGCCGCGCTCTATTTCTCTTTTGAAGAAAAATGTCGCGATCTCGAATTATCGAAAGAACAAAAAGCGGAACTGGTGCTCAATGCGCTGGTGGCGATCCGTTATCTGAAACCACAGATGCCAAAAAGCTGGCATTTTGTCGCACACGGCGAGATCTGGACGCCAACGGTGGGTGATGCCGCCTGCGTGTGGCTTAGCGATACCGAAGAGCAGGTGAATTTACTGGTGGTTGAGCCGGGTGAAAACGCGGCGCTGTGCCTGCTGGCCCAGCCCGGTGTCGTCGTGGCTGGACGCACTATGCAGCTTGGCGATGCGATTAAGATCATGAACGACAGACTGAAGCCGCAACAGCGACTCGCCAGCTTCAGCCTTGAACAAGCGGTTTAATTTCCCAGCCTGAGCGCGGTTTTTGGCACGCAGCTACAGCTAAGAATCGTTCCGTCATCGTTAATCGCTGATTTTTTCAACGGACTCACTTCGCCTTCCAGCAGCGTTATCCGGCAACTGCCGCAGATTCCGGCCCGACATGAATAAGGGATGCGGATACCCTGATTCTCCAGTTGTTCAAGCAGCACCTGTTGGTTATTCCCACGAAAGGTTTGCCCCTGCCAGTCGATAGTGACTGTCGTATCAGGCTGTTTTTCCGGCGCCACCGCATCATCAGAATTTGCGGCGCCATAAGGTTTGGCGGGGGCGGTTGCGAGAATGTCAACCTCATCGCCTACGCGAATGACGCCGCTGTTACGCGCAATCAGGTTCTGCCCGAAATCAACATCGCCGTTGTCCTGCGCCGTGCGAAAGGTTTGCAAGGTTGCCAGCGGCTCACCCGTTGGGTGCTTTTGCCCTTTCTCAGGGCTGACGGTGGTGAAAATACAACGGCTGCACGGTTTTGCGACATCAAAGACGACGTCGCCGATACGAATGACCTTCCAGGTGTCTTCCTCCCAGGGCGCCGCGCCGGAAACGACCAGATTGGGACGAAACTGTTCTATTTTCACGCCAGCCGGGCAACGCTGCTGTAAGTCGCGCAGTGAGGCTTCGTTGGCCAGCAGAAAGGGATAACCATCGGCAAATGACAACGGCACGTCGTCGCGGCGTTTGACTCTACGCGTAAGTTGGGGGCCGACCCAGCGTAATTGCACGTCACGGGAAAAGAATCCGCTTAACCACTGATTTATCGCGTCCGGGGCGATACGGGCAGTAAAATGGTTTCCCCAGACTTCGGTTGGCGCATCCTGCGCGGCGAAATCAGCAAAGCGCACCACCACGCTGCTGCCATCCGGGGCGCTAAGATGTAATCCGTCGTGTAGCGGAGAAGGCGTAAAGCGCACCATTTGCGGAAACTGGCGGGCGGTAATAAAGGTGCCATCAGGTTCAGTAACCATAAAGATACGATCGAAAGCCAGGCCACTGATGTCTGCCAGCGCATGCGTCAGGCCGATGCCGCGCATCGATTTGACCGGATGAATAAAAAGCCGGGTTAACGTCACCACTGTACAGCCCTCGAACGAAAATAAGCTTTCAATCTTATGACATGAGCGCCAGATTAGCTATATAAGCCCCATCCTTCACGCTTGTCGCTGCGAGGCAACGCGAAAGATTTTGTGTATAATGCGCAGCAATTTTCTTAGAGTAAAAGTGACAATATGAATTCTCTGTTTGCCAGTACGGCCCGCGGGCTGGAAGAGCTGTTAAAAACTGAACTTGAAAACCTGGGCGCTGCGGATTGCCAGGTGGTTCAGGGTGGTGTCCATTTTCAGGGCGACACGCGGCTTGTGTACCAGAGTTTAATGTGGAGCCGCCTGGCCTCGCGCATTATGCTGCCGATGGGAGAGTGCAAGGTCTACAGCGATTTAGACCTGTACCTCGGCGTGCAGGCAATCAACTGGACAGAGATTTTTAATCCAGACGCCACCTTTGCCGTGCATTTTAGTGGGCTGAACGACACCATTCGCAACAGCCAGTATGGTGCAATGAAAGTAAAGGATGCGATTGTTGATGCGTTCACGCGTAAAAACCTGCCGCGTCCTAATGTCGATCGTGAATCTCCAGATATTCGCGTTAACGTCTGGCTGAACAAAGACACTGCCAGCATTGCCCTCGATCTGAGCGGCGATGGCCTGCACCTGCGCGGCTATCGCGATCGTACCGGTCTGGCGCCCATTAAAGAGACGCTGGCGGCGGCCATCGTGATGCGTTCCGGCTGGCAGCCGGGAACGCCGCTGCTCGACCCGATGTGTGGTTCCGGTACGCTGCTGATCGAGGCCGCAATGTGGGCGACCGATCGCGCGCCGGGTCTGCATCGTGGTCACTGGGGCTTTAGCGGCTGGGCGCAGCATGATGAGGCTATCTGGCAGGAAGTCAAAGCAGAAGCGCAAACCCGCGCCCGTAAAGGGCTTGCGGAATATAGCTCGCATTTTTATGGTTCTGACAGCGATGCCCGCGTGATTGAACGTGCGCGCAGCAACGCCCGTCGCGCAGGCATCGGTGAGTTGATTACCTTCGAGGTAAGAGATGTCGCCCAACTGAGCAACCCGCTGCCGAAAGGGCCGTACGGTACGGTAATCAGCAACCCGCCGTATGGTGAGCGTCTGGACAGCGAACCGGCGCTGATTGCGCTGCACAGCCTGCTGGGGCGCACCATGAAAAATCAGTTCGGCGGCTGGAGCCTGTCGCTGTTCAGCGCCTCGCCGGATCTGCTGAACTGCCTGCAACTGCGCGCGGATAAGCAATTCAAAGCCAAAAACGGCCCGCTGGACTGCGTGCAGAAAAACTATCATCTGGCGGAAAAAACGCCAGACAGCAAGCCTGCGACGGTGGCGGAAGATTACGCCAACCGCCTGCGCAAAAATATTAAGAAGCTGGAGAAATGGGCGCGCCAGGAAGGGATCGAATGCTATCGCCTGTATGATGCCGATCTGCCGGAATACAATGTGGCGGTCGATCGCTACGGCGAGTGGGTGGTGATTCAGGAATATGCGCCGCCGAAAACGGTTGATGCGCAGAAAGCGCGTCAGCGTCTGTTCGACATCATCGCCGCCACGCTGTTGGTACTGGAGATTGCGCCGAATAAACTGGTGTTAAAAACCCGTGAGCGCCAGAAAGGCAAAAGCCAGTATCAAAAGATGAACGAGAAAGGTGAGTTCATTGAAGTCAGCGAATATAACGCGCGTTTATGGGTTAACCTGACCGACTATCTTGATACCGGTCTGTTCCTCGATCACCGTATTGCGCGCCGGATGCTGGGTCAGATGAGCAAAGGCAAAGATTTCCTTAACCTGTTCTCCTATACCGGCAGCGCCAGCGTACATGCGGGGCTGGGCGGCGCACGCAGCACCACTACGGTGGACATGTCGCGTACCTATCTGGAGTGGGCTGAACGCAACCTGCGTCTGAACGGGCTGAGCGGCCGTGCGCACCGCCTGATTCAGGCCGATTGCCTGGGCTGGCTGCGTGAGGCGAATGAACAGTTCGATCTGATTTTTATCGATCCGCCGACGTTCTCCAACTCAAAACGGATGGACGAGTCGTTTGATGTGCAGCGCGATCACCTGGTGTTAATGAAAGATCTGAAACGTCTGCTGCGCAAAGGCGGCACGATCATGTTCTCCAACAACAAACGCGGATTCCGTATGGATCTGGATGGCCTGGCGGCGCTGGGACTGAAAGCACAAGAAATTACGCAAAAAACGCTTTCTCAGGACTTTGCCCGTAATCGTCAGATCCACAACTGCTGGCTGATTACCGCAGCCTGAAAGGAAAAGTAAATGTCATTAATCAGTATGCATGGCGCATGGCTGTCGTTTAGCGACGCGCCGCTTCTCGATAACGCAGAGCTGCATATCGAGGATAACGAATGCGTGTGCCTGGTGGGCCGTAATGGCGCCGGGAAGTCAACGCTGATGAAGATCCTCAACCGCGAACAGGGACTGGATGACGGACGCATCATTTACGAGCAGGATCTGATCGTCGCGCGTCTGCAACAGGATCCGCCGCGTAATGTCGAAGGCAGCGTTTATGATTTCGTTGCGGAAGGGATCGAGGAGCAGGCTGAATACCTGAAACGTTACCACGATATTTCCCGCCTGGTGATGACCGACCCCAGCGATAAAAATCTCAATGAGATGGCGCGAGTGCAGGAACAGCTCGACCACCACAACCTGTGGCAACTGGAAAACCGTATTAATGAAGTGCTGGCGCAGCTTGGGCTCGATCCTAACGCGGCGCTCTCTTCGCTTTCCGGCGGCTGGCTGCGTAAAGCTGCGCTGGGCAGGGCGTTGGTCAGCAACCCTCGCGTATTGCTGCTGGATGAGCCGACCAACCACCTGGATATTGAAACGATCGACTGGCTGGAAACGTTCCTGAAATCTTTCAACGGGACGATTATTTTCATTTCTCACGACCGTTCATTTATTCGCAATATGGCTACCCGCATTGTCGATCTCGATCGCGGCAAACTGGTTTCTTATCCGGGAGATTACGATCAGTATCTGCTGGAGAAAGAAGAAGCCCTGCGTGTGGAAGAGTTACAGAATGCCGAGTTCGATCGCAAACTGGCGCAGGAAGAAGTCTGGATCCGCCAGGGTATTAAAGCGCGCCGTACCCGCAATGAAGGTCGCGTACGTGCTCTGAAAGCGATGCGCCGCGAGCGTAGCGAACGCCGTGAAGTGATGGGGACGGCGAAGATGCAGGTCGAAGAAGCGGCCCGCTCCGGCAAGATTGTTTTCGAAATGGAAAATGTCAGCTATCAGGTTGATGGCAAGCAGCTGGTAAACGATTTCTCCGCGCAGGTGCAGCGTGCCGACAAGATTGCTTTAATTGGCCCTAACGGCTGTGGGAAAACCACGTTGCTGAAACTGATGCTGGGTCAGCTTCAGGCAGACAGCGGACGTATTCATGTCGGCACGAAGCTGGAAGTGGCTTATTTCGATCAGCATCGCGCGGAACTGGATCCCGATAAAACCGTAATGGATAACCTTGCTGAAGGTAAGCAAGAGGTGCTGGTTAACGGTAAGCCGCGTCATGTGCTGGGCTATCTTCAGGACTTCCTGTTCCATCCTAAGCGCGCCATGACGCCGGTTCGCGCCCTGTCTGGCGGAGAACGTAACCGCCTCTTACTGGCGCGTTTGTTCCTGAAACCCAGCAATTTGCTGATTCTCGATGAACCGACCAACGATCTGGACGTTGAAACGCTGGAACTGCTGGAAGAGTTGATTGACGGCTATCAGGGAACTGTCCTGCTGGTGAGCCATGACCGTCAGTTTGTGGATAACACCGTGACCGAGTGCTGGATCTTCGAGGGCGGCGGTAAGATTGGTCGCTATGTCGGCGGATATCATGATGCGCGTGGTCAGCAGGAACAGCATCTGGCGTTTAAACAACCCGTCGTCAAGAAAACTGAGGAAGTGGTTGCCCCGAAAGCAGAAATTGTAAAGCGCGGCAGTAACAAACTAAGCTATAAACTGCAACGCGAACTGGAACAGCTCCCCCAGTTACTGGAAGAGCTGGAGGCCAAACTGGAAGCGTTGCAGGCGCAGGTGGCGGATGCCGCCTTTTTCAGCCAACCGCATGATCATACGCAAAAAGTTCTGGCCGATTTGAGCCACGCAGAGCAGGAACTTGAACAAGCCTTTGAGCGCTGGGAGTATCTTGAAGCCTTGAAGAATGGCGCATAATTAAAGGAGCGCATATGTGCGAACATCATCATGCTGCGAAGCACATTTTATGCTCGCAATGTGACATGCTGGTGGCGTTGCCCCACCTTGAGCATGGGCAGAAAGCGGCATGTCCAAGATGTGGCACAACGCTGACGACCGAGTGGGACGCGCCAAGGCAGCGTCCTACCGCCTATTCGTTAGTGGCGTTGTTTATGCTGCTGCTTTCCAATCTTTTCCCTTTCGTGAATATGAACGTCGCGGGTGTGAGGAGCGAAGTTACGCTGCTTGAAATCCCCGGCGTCATGTTTTCGGAAAATTACGCCAGCCTTGGCACCTTCTTTTTGCTGTTTGTCCAGCTGGTTCCGGCTTTTTGTCTGGTGACGATATTATTGCTTGTGAATCGCGTCGAATTGCCGCTACGTGTGAAAAAGGTTCTGGCGCGCGTGCTGTTCCAGCTAAAAACCTGGGGAATGGCGGAGATCTTCCTCGCAGGCGTGCTGGTCAGTTTTGTTAAGCTGATGGCTTACGGGGATATCGGGGTTGGAAGCAGTTTTATTCCGTGGTGCTTTTTCTGCATCCTGCAATTACGCGCGTTTCAGTGCGTCGATCGCCGTTGGTTATGGGACGATATTACGCCGATGCCTGTGCTGGCGCAGCCGCTGAAACCTGGCGTTACCGGCATCCGCCAGGGACTGCGTTCCTGCTCCTGCTGTACGGCCATTCTCCCGGAAAATGAATTAGTGTGTCCGCGCTGTCATGCAAAGGGTCATGTGCGACGCAAAAACAGCCTGCAATGGACGCTGGCCCTGTTATTTACGTCGATCATGCTTTATCTGCCCGCGAATATCATGCCGATCATGATCACCGATTTATTGGGATCAAAGATGCCTTCTACGATCCTCGCCGGGGTCGTTTTGCTCTGGAGTGAAGGGTCTTATCCGGTGGCGGCGGTTATTTTTATTGCCAGTATTATGGTGCCAACGCTAAAAATGATTGCGATTGCCTGGCTGTGCTGGGATGCGAAAGGGCATGGCAAACGCGACAGTGAAAGAATGCACCTGATTTATGAGGTGGTGGAATTTGTTGGACGTTGGTCAATGATTGATGTGTTTGTAATTGCCGTACTCTCTGCGCTGGTGCGCATGGGGGGGTTAATGAATATTTATCCAGCGATGGGTGCATTGATGTTTGCTTTAGTCGTCATTATGACAATGTTTTCTGCGATGACCTTTGATCCGCGTCTGTCGTGGGATCGTGAACCTGAACCAGGCCATGAGGAGTCCTGACAGTATGGAATCTAAAAATGGGGAAGCCAAAGTGCAGAAGGTAAAAAACTGGTCTCCCGTGTGGATATTCCCTATCGTCACTGCGCTGATTGGGGCATGGGTGCTGTTTTATCACTACAGCCATCAGGGGCCTGAAGTCACCTTGATCACCACGAATGCCGAAGGTATTGAAGGCGGTAAGACCACCATCAAGAGCCGTAGCGTGGATGTGGGGGTGGTGGAAAGCGCGACGCTGACCGACGATCTTACGCATGTAGAGATCAAAGCCAGACTGCATTCCGGCATGGAAAAACTGCTGCACAAAGATTCGGTCTTTTGGGTGGTGAAACCGCAGGTCGGGCGTGAAGGGATCAGCGGCTTAGGCACGTTGCTGTCCGGGGCTTATATTGAGTTGCAGCCGGGGACGAAAGGTAACAGGCTGGAGGATTACCAGTTGCTGGATTCCCCACCTCTGGCGCCGCCAGATGCGAAAGGTATCCGCGTTATTCTTGACAGCAAAAAAGCCGGGCAGCTCAGTCCGGGCGATCCGGTGCTTTTCCGCGGCTACCGCGTTGGCTCGGTTGAAACCAGCACCTTCGATCCGCAAAAACGCTCCATCAGTTATCAACTCTTCATTAATGCGCCAAACGATCGCCTGGTGACCAGCAACGTCCGTTTCTGGAAGGACAGCGGTATCGCGGTGGATCTGACTTCCGCCGGTATGCGGGTTGAAATGGGATCGCTAAGCACGCTGTTTGGCGGTGGCGTGAGCTTTGACGTGCCGGAAGGGCTTGAACTGGGGCAGCCGGTTGCGGAAAAAACCGCTTTCAGCCTGTATGACGATCAGCGAAGCATTCAGGATTCGCTGTATACCGACCACATCGACTATCTGATGTTCTTCAAAGATTCGATTCGCGGCCTGCAACCGGGCGCACCGCTGGAGTTTCGCGGGATTCGCCTGGGTACGGTCAGCAAAGTGCCTTTCTTTGCGCCGAATATGCGTCAGGTGTTTAACACTGACTACCGTATTCCGGTGCTGGTACGCATTGAGCCGGAACGCCTGAAAGCACAATTGGGTGAAGAGACGGATGTCGGCGCGCATCTGGCCGAACTGCTCAAACGCGGCCTGCGCGGTTCACTGAAAACGGGCAATCTGGTGACCGGCGCGCTGTATGTTGATCTGGACTTCTATCCGAAAGAGCCGCCAATTACGGGCATTCATGAGTTTAACGGTTATCAGATCATCCCGACGGTAAGCGGCGGTCTGGCGCAAATCCAGCAGCGTCTGATGGAAGCGCTGGATAAAATTAATAACCTGCCGCTGAACCCGATGATTCAACAGGCGACCAATACGCTGTCGGAAAGCCAGCGGACGATGAAGCATCTGCAAACCACGCTGGATAATATGAACAAGATTACCTCCAGCCAGTCGATGCAGCAGCTTCCGGCGGATATGCAGAACACCTTGCGCGAACTGAACCGCAGCATGCAGGGCTTCCAGCCAGGCTCCGCGGCGTATAACAAGATGGTGGCGGATATGCAGCGTCTTGATCAGGTTCTCCGTGAACTGCAACCGGTATTGAAAACGCTGAACGAAAAGAGCAACGCGCTGGTATTTGAAGCGAAGGACAAGAAAGATCCAGAGCCGAAGAGGGCGAAACAATGAAAAAGTGGCTAGTGGTGATGATGGCGTTCTGGTTAACGTCATGTAGCAGTAGCGGAGAAAACAAGAGCTACTACCAGCTACCCGTCGCGCAAGGGGGCGTACAGAGTACGGCAAGCCAGGGAAACCGCTTATTGTGGGTGGAACAGGTTTCGGTGCCGGACTACCTGGCGGGCAACGGCGTGGTGTATCAAACCAGTGATGTGCAGTACGTGATTGCGAGTAACAATCTTTGGGCCAGCCCGCTGGACCAGCAGTTGCGCAATACGCTGGTGGCGAATCTGAGCGCTCAGCTTCCGGGCTGGGTGGTTGCCTCACAGCCGCTGGGCAGCGTGCAGGATACGCTTAACGTGACGGTGACGGGATTTCATGGCCGTTATGATGGCAAAGTTATCGTAAGCGGGGAGTGGCTACTGAACCATCAGGGGCAGTTGATTAAGCGCCCATTCCACATCGAAACCGCGCAGCAGCAGGACGGGTATGACGAAATGGTCAAGGTGCTGGCAGCCGCCTGGAATCAGGAAGCCGCTGCTATCGCTCAGGCGCTGAAGCAAATACCATAAGTTAAAAATATTGTAAATTTAACCGCTTTCGGCACGTCGCCGGGGGCGGTTTTTTTGTTTTTCTGCCCGGTGAAAATAGCTGTTCTGGCTCACAATTTTTGTACAAATGATTTATTGAGTAGCTCACAAATATGACAATGGCGTGAATTTTGCGCATTGACGGGACAACTTTTTCGCGGTATTCGTTTACTGTGATTGCACATTTCGTAATCACTGTTTTCTTTTCCACCAGACATGAAGATGAGGGAAACGAGGCATGAAGAGACAAAAACGAGATCGCCTGGAACGGGCACATCAACGTGGATATCAGGCCGGCATTGCCGGACGCTCAAAAGAAATGTGTCCCTATCAGACGCTGAATCAGAGGTCGCACTGGCTGGGAGGTTGGCGAGAAGCCATGGCGGACAGGGTAGTAATGGCCTGATTCTGTCTCTTTAGAAAAAAGAAACCTCCGCAGTGCGGAGGTTTCGCCTTTTTACAGGCAGGTCAGATAACGTGGTTACGCTGCCATCCGGCAATAACGCCGCGCTTGTGGCAACGCTTATCAGACCTGGAGATGTCCGCGATCAGAACGCTGACGTGTCCTGGAACAGACCTACTTTCAGGTCGTTGGCGGTGTAGATCAGACGGCCATCAACCAGAACTTCGCCATCCGCCAGACCCATGATCAGACGACGGTTAACGATACGTTTGAAGTGAATACGGTAGGTCACTTTCTTCGCGCTTGGCAGAACCTGACCGGTAAATTTCACTTCACCTACGCCCAGCGCACGGCCTTTACCTTCGCCGCCCAGCCAGCCGAGATAGAATCCAACCAACTGCCACATTGCGTCCAGACCCAGGCAGCCCGGCATAACCGGATCGCCGATAAAGTGGCATCCGAAGAACCAGAGATCTGGATTGATATCCAGCTCAGCTTCAACATAACCTTTGTCGAAGTTACCGCCAGTCTCTGTCATTTTGATGACACGGTCCATCATCAGCATGTTTGGTGCCGGCAGTTGTGGGCCTTTAGCGCCAAACAGTTCACCGCGACCAGAGGCAAGAAGGTCTTCTTTTGTATAGGATTCGCGTTTATCTACCATGTTCTCTGTAAGCCTTATTTTATTGAAGCACGCAGGATAGCTAACACGTGTACGCTGAACAAGTCCGATCAGTTCGGTATAAACCAGTTTAGCCAACGTAGCGGCCAGGGAAAACGATGACGTCCTTCCTGTTGTGTAGCCTGGGCAATACGTTCCTGGATGGTCTGCATCAATGTTGTCTGACCTTCGCCATCCCACACCAGATTAAGCAGAAGCGGCAGTGCGTCTGTTACGTCGTCTACTGCCCAGATGCTGAATTTCTCTTCTTCCACGGCCTGCAACAGCGCAGGCTGGAGGCTGAGGTGTCTTACGTTAGCTGCCGGAATAATAACGCCTTGTTTACCCGTCAGTTCACGCTGCTGACAAATTGTGAAAAAGCCTTCAATTTTTTCGTTCAGGCCGCCAACAGGCTGAGCGCGTCCAAACTGATCGACGGAACCGGTAATCGCGATATTTTGATTAACCGGCACGTTGGACAGAGCGCTGATCAATGCGCACAGTTCTGCCATTGAGGCGCTGTCGCCATCCACTTCACTATAGGACTGTTCAAAGGTCAGCGAGGCGGAGAACGGGATTTGCTGTTCAAGCTGTAGTTCCGACATCAGGAAAGCCTGCATGATCATCATCCCCTTGGCATGAATGTTACCGCCAAGCTCGGCTTTTCGCTCGATGTCCGTGAATTCACCGTCGCCAATATGAACGACGCAGCTGATACGTGAAGGCTCGCCAAACGCGCGCGGATGGCCGGGAAATTCAATGACGGAAAGGGCGTTAATCTGACCAATGCGCTCGCCTTCCGTTTCAATCAGGATCTGCTCTTGCAGGATTTCGTCCTGCATGCGCTCCGCAAGATAGCCTTCACGCCATTCGCGTTGGGCAAGCATCAGGGCGAGCTGTTCGGCGCTGCATGTCCCGTCCTGGCACAACGGCGCAGCTTCTCTGAACTGGCGGGAGATCCATAGCGGACACAGTGGAAGCGTGTCCTGTTCTCCCGTGTAGCGAACGGCTTCGCGTACCAGCACTTGCCAGGCATCAGGCGTTGGCGAGGGCAGATTATTGCGTTTAAGCGTGTGCTGAACCCACTGACACCACTGGGTCATGGTTTCGGCATCCACTATTTGCAGATTATCTTCAAATTCGCTGTAAATCGCCTGTTCAGCCAGTTCCGGCTCCATTTCCTGGAAGTCGGCTAACGATTCACGTTCGCCGACCAACACGACTTTCAGCTTGAGCGGCATAGACGGCACAGAGACCGGCAACGGACGCGACTCGTCAAACGCGACCCAGTCGAATCGGTTATGGCTGACAATCGCCTTCAGACGCATCCACAGCAACGGCTGCGCCAGAAGGGTGCGTAAGGAAATCACCAGAACGCCGCCGTTAGCCTGATGCACCAGACCCGGTTGCAGCGTAATTTCGCCGTTAAACTGGCGCAGACAGCCAAATAGCTGTTCGGCTTCAACCCAGTCAGCGCTGACAACCTGCGCCAACGTGGCAAAATTGTCTTCTGCTTTTTCTGCTGCACGATAACGGATGGTATGGCCCGAAATTGCGTAATGGCCCCCGGTCAGCTGACCGGCATCGGCTTGCAACGCTCTGGCCGCATCAGAAAGGAGAGTGAGATACTCGGGCTCTTCCGGCGCTTTCGCCAGCATAAAAGAGGACGACGCCCAGGGCTGGAGAAGTTGTTCCAGCGCAAATTGCAGTCGCGGTTGAGTATCGCTGAGTAGGGTGGCGCTTTCGTCAGTAAAGTGTGGCTGTGCAAATATTTCCTGATAACTGTCGGTATCAGGAACCAGATCACGCCATGCAAGTTTCGTAATGGTCAAAGTTGAGGTTTTTTAGTCTGTTGTAAAAAACGCGATTATACCGTAACAGGCAACGCTGCACACGCGGAAAGCGAATGTAAACGTGCAGGATGACGCGTGAGAGTTCACAGGCTGGATATTCTTTTCTTCAGATGCCCAAAAAACTGATATTCTGATAGGAGTTACACGGTAACGTTGAGAGCGCAATGAAATATCAACAACTTGAAAACCTTGAAAGCGGCTGGAAATGGAAGTATCTGGTGAAGAAGCACCGCGAAGGGGAGTTGATTACCCGGTACGTGGAAGCCAGTGCTGCCAAAGAAGCCGTTGATTTGTTGCTAACCCTCGAAAATGAACCGATTCGGGTAAATGCCTGGATTGAAGAGCATATGAATCCTGCGCTGTTAAACCGTATGAAGCAGACCATACGAGCGCGGCGTAAACGACACTTTAATGCCGAGCATCAACATACGCGCAAGAAGTCTATCGATCTGGAGTTTATTGTCTGGCAGCGTCTGGCGGGACTCGCGCAGCGACGTGGCAAAACGCTTTCAGAAACGATTGTGCAGTTGATTGAAGATGCGGAACATAAAGAGAAATACGCCAGCAAGATGTCGACCCTGAAGCAGGATTTGCAGGCATTACTGGGGAAAGAGTAGCGGTTCGTTTCTTCTTTCTTCTGGTTTCAGACGAAAAAAACCCCGCAGTGCGGGGTTTTTTATTAGACGGAAACTTAAGCCTGCGGCTGAGTTACAACGTCTTTAACGCCTTTAACTTCGATCTCAACGCGACGATCCGGGGCCAGGCAGTCGATCAGTGCAGCGCGAGCTTTCACGTTGTCACAGGTGTTGCCAGTAACCGGGTTGGATTCGCCCATACCGCGTGCGGAGATTTTGTCAGCCGGGATACCTTTGGAGATCAGGTAATCAACAACAGACTGAGCACGTTTTTCGGACAGACCCTGGTTGTAAGCGTCGGAACCGATACGGTCAGTGAAGCCCAGAACCACGACGGAACCGTCTTTCGGGTCCAGGTTGCTCAGCTGGCTGTACATCTGATCCAGAGCCTGCTGGCCTTCTGGTTTCAGCGTTGCTTTGTTGAAGTTGAACAGAACGTCAGACTTCAGAGTGAAGTGCTTGGTCTGTACTTCTGGAGCCGGTGCCGGAGCTGGAGCAACCGGAGCTGCTTCTTCCTGCTGGCCGAAACGGTAGGAAACACCAACGCTCAGCAGGCCGTTATCTGGACGACCGCCAACGGTGTTTGCGTCGCCGATGTTGTTAGTCCACTGGTATTCCAGACGGGTAGCGATGTCACGCGTTACAGCGTACTCTACGCCACCAGCGAATACTGGGGAAACACCGGTATCGTGATCTTTGAAGCCAGTGTTGTTCTGAGCGTCTGCGCGCCAAACCATACCACCCAGACGGGTGTAGACATCCAGATCGTCAGTGATCGGATAACCCAGTTTAGCAGTCAGCTGAACGCCCTGAGCTTTGAATGCACCGTTTTGAGTGTTGCCTTTGTATGGCATACGACCTAACCAGTCGTAACCCATTTCAAAACCAACGTACGGGTTTACCTGATAACCACCGAACGCACCGGCACCCAGTTGGCTTTCATGGGTCGGGCCGTTGTTGTCGATCTGGTTGTTGCCAACATCATGGAACTGAGACCAGCCCAGTTTGGCACCAGTGTACCAGGTGTTATCTTTCGGAGCGGCCTGCGCTACGGTAGCGAAACCAGCCAGTGCCACTGCAATCGCGATAGCTGTCTTTTTCATTTTTTGCGCCTCGTTATCATCCAAAATACGCCATGAATATCTCCAACGAGATAACACGGTTAAATCCTTCACCGGGGGATCAGCTCAATAGTTACTCTACCGATATCTGCGGCTTATGCCGAGCACCCCTGGCGATGTAAAGTCTACAACGTAGTTGAAAACTTACAAGTGTGAACTCCGTCAGGCATATGAAAAAAAAAGGCTTGTATACATAATATTTAACATTTCCTGCTGAGAAATCGCTCAGCGAAAATCGCGGAAACCGCTTCTGACAAGCATTCACACACAAAAAGTATTAAGCTTCAGAGCAGATGAAAGAGCAGAAAAAAAATTCCAGGATAAATCCTAATTTCACTCAATGATATAAATTTGAGTGAATTTTTAGCCCGGAATGGTGTCTCGTGGCATGAGCGTGTGCGCTCACAGGACGCATGATAAATCCCATCGCATTTCCCTCATCTGCCGCTTGCACAAGCCGGGTGTGTTCTTCTTCGCTAAGCTCATCCGCCAGCCAGCCGATAACGACGCTGTAGTTGCCCGTCCGCAATGCGCGAATCATCGACTCCAGCGTATGGCATGGAGAAAGTTGGCTGATCTGCATCACTTTTGTTAAAGGCAGCCCCGCAGATTGAACCCATTCCCGGCTCAGCTTTTGTTGCGGCGTCAGCCAGAGCTGCCAGCGTGATTGCTGACCTAATTGTTGCAGCAGCGGTAAAAGCAGTAATTGCGTCATCATGGGCTGGTCCTCGCGATAGACCACTTCGCTAATAAGCCCGGCGGTGGTGTTCTCTGAAGAGACGCGCGCAATGCTGCCCGCAGTGGAAGAGAACAACGAAGAACGATTTGCATAGCCTGAAGTGTACATAATCAATCCAGCCCTGTGAGTTACTGTATGGATATACAGTAACCCTGCCGCCAATAAAGATCAACCCTATTTTCGGAAACAGACTCGCAATTTTTATCTGTTGTCACCGTAAAAATGAAATTCATCTTGCTCACTGAGAATAAGTTGCCTATTTTCGTCATTAACGGATCTGTTACTGCAAATCATTCTTTTACTTTATGATTTAAAAGGGATTTTATGAAATTACGTTCCTATGACAAGATCTATAAATCACAAGAATATTTAGCCTCTCTGGGCACGGTTCACTATCGTTCGCTGTTTGGTAGCTACAGCCTGACAATCGAGGATACGGTGTTTGCGATGGTGGCTGAGGGAGAGCTATACCTGCGCGCCTGTGAGCAAAGCGTCGCGTATTGCGTGAAGCATTCCCCCGTCTGGTTAACATTTATGAAACGTGGCCGTCCCGTTATGTTGAATTATTACCGGGTGGATGAAAGCTTATGGCGCGATCAACAACAGCTGGTGCTTTTATCGCAGTATTCGCTGGATGCTGCCATAAAAGAAAAACGTACCCGTTTTTCACAACGTCGATTGAAGAATCTGCCAAACGTGACGTTTCATCTGGAGAACCTTCTGCATGAGGCCGGAATTAATGATGAAAACACATTGCGGATACTCGGCGCAAAAATGTGTTGGCTGCGGCTAAGAGAGAGCAATAAGCTGCTGACGGTGAAAACTCTCTATGCGTTAGAAGGGGCGATTGCTGGCGTACATGAAGCGGCGCTCCCGGCGGTACGCCGCCAGGAGCTTGCTGAGTGGGCGCAGTCGCTTACGCCGGAGCACCAGAAGGCGACGGCGTGATTTGCCGCTGTAAACGACCAATCTCAGGCAGTAATGCAATGAGCAGGCCGACTTGTTGCACCACCAGGGGTTCTTTACTGTCTGGTTTTGGCTCCAGGTGCTGAATCCGCTCTTTCAGGCTTGCCAGCTCCTGGTGAACGCGCTGTTCATCGGCGGGTTGATGGTGAAGCGCATCATCGACATAACACACTGCATCATCCAGCAGCGCCAGGACATCCGGGTTGGTGAGCTGTTCGCGATGCGCGCCCAGAGCAGAGATATAGCTGGTAAAGGTATGATTGAGGCAGAGTAACCGGAACGCCGCCTCACGAGTTTCGGCAGTGACGTCGGGTTCGCTGGACATATTCGACACCACCGAGGCCAGCTCGGCATCACGGTTGTGGGCGTCACGGCGGGCAATGCGGTAGGCCAGCCGGTTATCCCGCCCCTGATGATACTGCTCAAGGATCGCGTCCAGGTAGCGGCAGTTCGCATCCGTGGCCCGTTGCAGGACACACGGCAGGTTACGAAAGCGCCAGTCGGGCCAGATAAAGCTGACGGCGGCCCACGCGATCGCACAGCCGATCAGCGTATCGATCACGCGCGGCAAGGCAACTTCGAAGCCTTCACCCAGCAGGTTAAAACAGAGTAGCACCAGCAGGGTGATGAACATCGTCGCATGGGCATACTGTACGTTTCGAAAAGCAAAAAACAGTACGCCGGTGATGACCAGCAGTATCAACTGGCCTTCAAGCGAGGGGACAAACCACAAGATTGGTATACCAATGGCGACGCCGACCAGCGTCCCGATGACCCTCAGCGCCAGCCGGTGCCGCGTGGCGTTATAGTTAGGCTGGCAGACGAACAGGCTGGTGAGCAGGATCCAGTAACCGTGAGTCATGCCGGTAATCTGGATCAGCGCGTAACCGACGCAGAGCACCAGCGACATACGCACCGCGTGGCGAAATAGCGCTGAATCGGGAGTGAAGTTACGGCTCAGGCGTAGCCAGATATCGCTGAACCCATGAGGACTGTCGTCGGCAAGCAGGTTTTCTGATTCGCTGCGCGGCATTGCCTGCGCCTGCTCGGATTCAATCGTCGCCAGTTGCGCATCAATCGCCCGCAGATTGGACAACAAAAAGCCCAGTGTTTTGAGTAAGTCAGCAGATGCTCCAGCGGCGCGCATACGTTCGAGCGCCGCATCAATATGGGTAAACGCGCGCTCAAAGTGTGGATCATGCTGATAAGGCGTACGCAGTAATATACAGCGTGAGAGCTGCATACAGGCTTGCCCCTGCATCGACATCAGGCGCTGGAAACGGAACATCACGTCGCTGTGGCGGAAATGATCGCGCAACGTCTGATACTGAATATGCGATGAGCTTGCACGCTCGTGAATATCCTGCGCAACAAAATAGTAGTGCAGCGTGCGACGGGTTCCCCGTTGCCCCCGGTCGCCGCGTAAGCGGGTAAGAAGAGAGACTTTCGTCTGATTCAGCGTCGCCATCAGTTGTCCGTTGGCCAGCGCTAAATCATACAGCGGCGCCTGGCTTTCATCCTCGATATCCGGGTCAAACAAGCGCGACTTCAACTCCAGGTAGCGTGCCAGCTGTTCGTAGCTGCGCGCCAGATTATCCTGTAGGGGGCGAATCGGGAAGAGCAGATGCCCGGTCAGCGTCAGCAGGTTGTACCATACGGCGCCAGCAAGGAGCAGAATGGGCTGTTGATACCACTGGTCGTAAAGCGAGGTGCCCAGCATCGTGTAAATAGCGATAAGCAGCGCCCCGAAAGCAATGGTGGCGTAACGCTGCCCTAAACCGCCGAGCAGAATAAATCCGCTGGTAGAGAGCGTTAATCCAATCGCGAACAGCCACGGCCAGGGAAAGAGCAGTTCCACGGAAGCGGAGGCGATAAAAAAACAGATTAATGTGATGATTAAATTGCGCAGACGCCCGGTGAGACGGTCATCCAGATCGGTCAGGGCGGCGGCGACCATACCGAGCGTTAACGGTATGGTGAGTTTGACATCGCCCAGCCACCAGGGCAGGGCCGTTGTGCCGCACAGCGCGATAAAAATGCGAACGTAATACAGCCAGGTGCTGTTCCAGGTATAGCGTTTGAGCAAGGGACTTAACATAAAGGCCATCAGTCCTGATTACTCAAAGCGGCGACGCGCACTGGCTTCACGTGCCGCGCGAGCTGTCTCTACGGAAACCACGCGACGTCCTACCGGCCAGAGCGCAATGGCGGCGATTTTAAAATTCGCGATGCCGACGGGAATGCCGATGATCGTAATGCATTGCGCAATGCCGGAGGCGATGTGCATCAGGCAGAGCCACCAGCCAAAGACGATCAGCCAGAAAACGTTGAGTACCGTACCGCCGGTATTCAACAGCGTGCTTTTCCCTGCCGGGTTCAGCTCGTCAACATGAACGGCCTCATTGCCGTAGGGAAGCAGCGAAAGTTTTGTAATCTCCCAGCATGAGCGGGTTAACGGTAATGTGAAAATGAGCACGATGCTGACGAGTGTGGCCAGCAGCCAGGCCAGAGTGGTGGCAAAACCACCCAATACAAAATTTAAAATATTCAGAACAGTACGCATAAACCCTCGGCTAACTCTGGTTTTCTGTGATTGCAGGCAATTGTAACGTTTTTTTGGGCTGGAGCACGTTTTCTCTGGCGGTTACACTGACAAGAAATACTCTTCGTCTGGATTCGCTGAGTCATGGAACTGAAAGCAACTTCTCTTGGAAAACGTCTGGCGCAACACCCGTACGATCGGGCCGTTATTCTCAATGCCGGTATTAAAGTCTCGGGCGATCGCCACGAGTATCTTATTCCATTCAATCAGTTACTGGCTATTCATTGTAAACGGGGACTGGTGTGGGGGGAGCTTGAGTTTGTCCTCCCGGATGACAAAGTGGTGCGTCTACACGGTACTGAATGGGCAGAGACGCAGCGTTTTCATCACTACCTGGATGCGCACTGGCAGCGCTGGAGCCAGGAGATGAGCGAGGTGGCGGCCCGGGTTTTACAGGAACAACGGGATCTTATTGCCGAGCGAACCGGAGAAAAACGGTGGTTAACGCGCGAGCAAACGTCAGGATTACAGCAACACATTCGCCGCGCTTTTGCTGCGTTACCGCTGCCGGTTAATCGCCTGGAGGAGTTCGAGAACTGCCGCGATGCCTGGCGTAGCTGTCTGGCATGGTTGAACGATATCGAGGGATGCCGCCAGCAGCATAACCAGGCCTATACCGAGGTGATGCTGACGGAATATGCTGACTTCTTCCAGAACATTGAGTCCTCGCCGCTGAATCTGGCGCAGGCCAGAGCAGTGGTCAATGGTGAACATTCTTTGCTGGTGCTTGCGGGAGCCGGGAGCGGTAAGACGTCTGTGCTGGTCGCGCGCGCAGGCTGGCTGTTAGCCAGGGGGGAAGCGGCGGCTGAGCAAATTCTGCTGCTGGCCTTTGGCCGCAAGGCCGCAGAAGAGATGGACGAACGCATTCGTGAAAGATTGCATACGGACGCGATCGCCGCCCGTACGTTCCACGCCCTGGCGCTGCATATCATTCAGCAGGGGAGTAAGAAAGTCCCGACCATCAGCAAACTGGAAAACGACGCTGCCGCGCGACATAAACTGTTCATCAAGACCTGGCGTCAGCAGTGCAGCGAGAAAAAAGCGCAGGCGAAAGGGTGGCGGCAGTGGCTGGAAGAGGAAATGCAATGGCCGCTGCCTGAGGGCAATTTCTGGGATGATGAAAAGCTACAGCGCCGTCTGGCCTCCCGGCTGGACCGTTGGGTGAGCCTGATGCGAATGCATGGCGGCGCTCAGGCTGAGATGATCACCAGCGCGCCTGAAGAGATTCGCGATCTGTTCAGTAAGCGCATCAAATTGATGGCGCCGTTGCTGAAAGCGTGGAAAGGCGCGCTGAAAGAGGAAAACGCCGTCGATTTCTCCGGGCTTATCCACCAGGCGATCGTTATCCTGGAAAAGGGGCGTTTTATCAGTCCCTGGAAACATATTCTGGTGGACGAATTTCAGGATATCTCCCCGCAGCGTGCGGCATTGCTGGCGGCGCTGCGCAAACAAAATTCGCATACCACGCTGTTTGCCGTTGGCGATGACTGGCAGGCGATTTACCGTTTCAGCGGGGCGCAGCTCTCTTTAACGACCGCGTTTCATCACACTTTTGGCGAGGGCGATCGCTGTGACCTCGATACAACCTACCGTTTTAACGGGCGCATTGGCGAAATTGCCAATCGTTTTATCCAACAAAATCCGCATCAGCTCAAAAAGCCGCTTAACAGTCTGACGGCGGGCGATAAGAAAGCGGTAACGTTACTGGATGAAAACCAGCTGGATGCCTTGCTGGATAAGCTTTCAGGATATGCGAAAGAGGATGAGCGCATTCTGGTGCTGGCGCGCTACCACCATCTGAAGCCAGCCAGTCTTGAAAAAGCGGCGACCCGCTGGCCTAAGCTGCAACTGGATTTTATGACCATCCATGCCAGTAAGGGTCAGCAGGCTGACTATGTGATTATTGTCGGGTTACAGGAAGGCAGTGATGGTTTCCCGGCGCCTGCGCGCGAGTCGATTATGGAAGAAGCATTACTGCCGCAGGTGGAGGATTTCCCGGATGCGGAAGAGCGGCGACTGCTGTATGTGGCGCTGACGCGCGCCCGGCATCGGGTCTGGCTGTTATTTAACAAAGAGAACCCGTCGCGCTTTGTGGACGATCTTAAGCATCTGGACGTGCCGGTGGCGAGGAAGCCTTAAAAGCAGGCGGCTTGTGCCGCCTGTGGGAGCGTTATTTCAGGCGTTCAGCCAGGTAACGTTGATAATCCGGGATCAGGATATCCACGGCATCGTTAAAATGGGGAGACTGGACAATAAAGTCAGCCGTAGACGCGTTGGTGGCGACCGGAATGTTCCACACCGTAGCCAGACGCAGGAGCGCCTTCACATCTGGATCGTGCGGAACGGCATTGAGCGGGTCCCAGAAGAAAATCAGCACATCAATCTTCCCTTCAGAGATCAGGGCGCCGACCTGCTGATCGCCGCCCATCGGGCCGCTCAGCATCGCGTTAACGTTCATACCCGTGGCGCGTTGAATTAAGTTTCCGGTTGTGCCTGTGGCATAAAGCTCGTGCTTTTCCAGCAGCGGCTGGTGGCGTTCCACCCAGCTCATTAACATCTGTTTGCAGTGGTCGTGCGCCACCAGAGCAATGTGTTTGCGCGCAGGCAAGGTGCGAGTCGTCAGTTCCATAGTTCAATTCCGTAGTTAACCTTGCTACAGAGTACTGGAAGCGCTTGACGCTGCAAGAGAAAGACGAAAAAAATGCGCGCCGACTCGTCATACTCGCCAGCGTCGACATAAAATGTCAGGAGGGCGGTTGTTTTTCCGCCCATTGCAGGAAGTTATTACGCGTTTGCGGATCGGCTTGTTTGAACCAGTATTTGAGTCGCTGCTCCGTGAGTGCCTGAGACTGCGGCGGAACGGCGTCCAGCTCAGAGATCCCGGAAAGCAGCGTGCTGTCATCGGCCATCATCGTGGCGAACTGCGGCAAGGAGGCGCGTTTATCGGCTTTGTTGTAGCGCTCGGTTTCGGTTTCGTAATCAATGATTTTGGCGGTCGAGGTGATTGCCAGAATATCCAGTTTGACCGGAATCGGCATTGCGTCGCCGTCCAGCAGTTCCAGACGCGGCGTGGTGGAAAAATGCGCGGCTTCTCGTTCGGTTTCCAGATGCGGAAGATGAAAATTGACCTGGCTGATGAGTTGCGTGTTAAAGCTGATCACCAGCGGGGGAGAAATGTAGAGTCGTTCCTCGTGGCTGGACAGGCGAATGGTTTTCTCAACGCGAAACACAAGCTGATGCGGGCCATTGTCCAGTTCGATGCTGTCCGCGCCGCGCAGCAATGAACTGGAGACTTTTTTGCCGTCTAACACTAAAAGGTCAATGTCATTTGAAAGACGAAGGGTCGTGGCAAAGGCGGTTACCGGCAAATACAGAACGAATAACATGGTTATAATGCCGGTTTTCATAGGGTTCTCCTGTCCAAAAACCGCCCGGTTAATAATGTATCAAAATTTTTCGCTAATCATGTTTACTAACATATAGACATATTTTTAGCTTTTGCTCTCATACGTCCGTATGGGATGAATGGTTGCAATGTCAGGTTTGTCGTACACTTTGCAAAACAGCCTGGAGAAAGATGATGAAAGAGACCGATATCGCTGGCATTTTGACGTCCACGCGTACCATCGCGCTGGTGGGGGCAAGTGATAAGCCCGAGCGCCCAAGTTACCGTGTGATGAAATATTTACTCGACCAGGGCTACCACGTTATTCCTGTCTCGCCGAAGGTGGCCGGAACCACGTTGTTGGGGCAGAAAGGCTATGCGAAGCTGACGGACATACCGGAAAGGGTCGATATGGTTGATGTCTTCCGTAATTCAGAAGCCGCATGGGGCGTCGCGCAGGAAGCTATCGCCATTGGCGCGAGGACCTTATGGATGCAACTGGGCGTAATTAATGAGCAGGCCGCCGTGCTGGCGCGAAATGCGGGATTGAAAGTCGTGATGGATCGCTGTCCGGCAATAGAGATTCCGCGTTTAGGGCTGGCGAAATAAGGGCTCAGACATAGCGTGTAAGCCCGATAAGCGTCGTCGCGCTATCGGGCATTTTACGTTGAATCAGTTGCGCAGACGCGGCGCTTGCAGCTGTTTGCGAATAGTGCGCGCCAGTTCATCCATCGAGGGTTGCTCGGGATGCTCATCTTGCGTTTCACTGCTTAACTGGGCTTCAGCCAGATAGGTATGTACAGGCTGGCCTTCATCATCTTCCATCACCACGTGATACCAGGGAGCGGCGCGAAGTTCGTCGTTAACCGCCAGCTCATCAGGTGACGGTTCATCAAGCGAATATTCCGGGTCGATATCCACGACCACTCCGAGGTAACCTAACAGGGAATGGCGGACCTGCTGGCCGATACCGAATTTGCTGGCAATCATAGTCACCTCCCGGGAAATAGATACTCTCAATATGAGGGTAACATTCCACTTTTCAAGTTACATGACGCGACAGGCAAACCCTTTCAGATACAGCCCTTCCGGGTAGGTAGCGATCACCGGATGATCGGCAGCCTGACGGAACTGCTCTATAAATTGTACATCACGACCGGCATCTATTGCGGCATCTGCAATGATTTTCTGAAATAAATCTGTGGTCATCAGGCCGGAACAGGAGAACGTCAACAGCACGCCGCCCGGATTCAACAACTGGATAGCCAGCATGTTGATATCTTTATAGCCGCGACAGGCCCCCATCAGCTGGCTTTTATTTTCGACGAACTTCGGTGGGTCCATCACGATGACGTCGAATTTCTCTCCACGATCGCGATAGGTGCGCAGCAGTTTGAACACATCGTCACGCACAAACTCGGCTTTGCTCAGATCCAGTTTGTTCAGCTCAACGTTTTGCTTCGCGATATCCAGCGCTTCCTGCGATGTATCAACGCTCACCACCTGACGGCAACCACCCATCAGTGCCGACACGGCAAATCCGCCGGTATAGGAGAAGCAGTTCAGCACGCGCTGGTTTTCCACATAGCGACGCGTCGCCAGGCGGCTGTCACGCTGATCGAGGTAATAGCCTGTCTTATGACCCCCCTGAATATCCACCAGCAGCTTCATGCCATGCTCTTCAATGGGCAGCAGGGCAGGCGGCAGTTCGCCAGTGACAGGCCCTTGGGTGAGTTCCATCCCCTCTTTTTTACGCACGGCGACGTCGCTGCGGTCGTAGATCGCACATTCGGGATACTGCGTTTGCAATGCGCTGATCAGCGCGGCGCGTTGATATTCCGCGCCTGCGCTCAATAGTTGCAGAACCAGGAAGTTACCGAAGCGGTCGATAGTGATGCCCGGCAAGCCATCGGATTCACCGGCTATCAGACGGTAGCTGTCCAGCCCGTCTTTTTTCGCCAGCCAGTCGCGCCACTGTTGCGCCTGGTGCAGACGACGAGTGAAGAACGCAATGTCGATGGATTCCGCCTGATCGAATGTCCAGACGCGTGCACGAATTTGCGAGGTGGGAGAATAGGCGCCGCGCGCTAACCATTTACCCTGATGGTCAACAATATCGATGGTTTCACCGAGGCTGGCTTTACCTTCCATTCGGGCTACGGCACCGGAAAAGACCCACGGATGGCGACGAAGTAAAGATTTTTCGCGCCCTTTGGCTAACACTAAACGTACACTCATAATTTGCTATTCTGTCGAATCAAAGAAATGGGCGCCATTGTCCTGAGTTTTGCGAGGATTTGCAACGCGCCCCGCGATGATAAGGAGCACAACAATGTCGAAAGTTTGCATAATCGCCTGGGTACACGGTCGAGTTCAGGGCGTTGGTTTTCGCTATACCACGCAGCATGAAGCGCAGCGCCTGGGGCTGACGGGCTATGCGCGCAATCTGGATGATGGAAGCGTGGAGGTGGTGGCCTGTGGCGAAAGTGAACAGGTGGACAAACTGATGAAGTGGCTGAAGGATGGCGGGCCGCGTAGCGCCAGGGTAGACAGGGTTCTGAGTGAGCCACATCGCCCTGGCGAGGAGTTAACAGGTTTCCGTATCCGCTATTAAATACATTTTACCGGTTTAGGCAGGCCAGCAATCTTCGTTGCCTGCTTTGCCGGGCCTTTCGGAAACAGGCGATACAGGTAGCGGCTGTTGCCTTTTTCTTCGCCAAACTTATTCGCCATTGCTTTCACCAGCATGCGGATGGCCGGAGACGTATTAAACTCCAGGTAGAAATCACGCACAAAACGCACCACTTCCCAGTGTTCAGGAGAGAGGGTAATACCTTCCTTTTCAGCAATCGCGACTGCCAGAGGCTCGCTCCATTCCGCCGTCTCTTTTAAATAGCCTTCGCTATCCGTACTGATTTCTTTGCCTTCAAAGATCAACATAAATTCTTCACAGCGTTAGTCAAACTGGCGCCAGTTTACCAAAAAACAAAGCCCCGCATAAGCGGGGCCTGGTTAATGCGTTCTTATATCTTAATCGCGGCTGGCGAAGCCCAGAATGCTCAGCAGACTGACGAAGATATTGTACAGCGAGACATACAGGCTGACCGTTGCGCGAATGTAGTTCGTCTCACCGCCACGGATGATGTTGCTGGTCTCGAACAGGATTGCCCCGGAAGAGATCAGGATAAACACCGCGCTGATGGCCAGATGCAGCGCAGGCAGTTGCAGGAAGATATTCGCAACCATGCCAATCAGCACCACAACGATACCCGCCATTAGCATACCGCCCAGGAAGGACATATCTTTACGCGTTGTCAGGACATAAGCGGAGCAGCAGAAGAAGACCAGTGCCGTACCGCCCAGCGCCATGCCGATAACATCGCCCATACCCGCTGAGAGGTAGGCGTTGAGAATCGGGCCAAGAATGTAGCCCAGGAAGCCGGTAAAGGCGAACGCCGACAGGATACCGGTGGGTTTATTCGCCGTTTTATAGGTCAGGAACATCAGACCGTACATGCCTACCAGCGTCAAAATGAGACCCGGAGACGGCAGCATCAGCACCGTACTGGCGGTGGCGGTGATCGCAGAGAACGCCAGCGTCAGGCTCAGCAGGAAATAGGTATTGCGCAGCACTTTATGGGTGCTGAGTAGCGATGTGCGGTCGCGTGAAGAAGTAATAATACGATCCATGAGTCACTCTCTTATGACAGATGTAGTTAGCGAAAGAGGATAATAAAACCGCTGATAATCACACAGCGGTTTTACCCATCTTTACGCATTTGATCTCTAACAGGTTAAGCATGTTATTTCAGGCGTTGTCGCGAAACCTACCCGACATAAAACGTGACGGGGGAGAAGAGGCGGCAGTAAAGGTTGATGATGAGCACATAATAAAAGAGGCGCAACGGAACATTTGCCGCCGGGCCTCTTTTTTATGCTGAATAAATGGTCAATCTGCTGTTATTTCAGGCTATTAACAGCTTTTTGCCTGTTTTTCAGGCAAACGAACACATTCGGGCTTTACACGGCGCATTGGGATGTTTATAGTGCGCCTCATTCAGGAAGTGTGGCCGAGCGGTTGAAGGCACCGGTCTTGAAAACCGGCGACCCGAAAGGGTTCCAGAGTTCGAATCTCTGCGCTTCCGCCAGATTAAACAAGGGGTTACCGAAAGGTAGCCCCTTTGTTTTTGTATCAAAGAATATCGTATCCCGCTTCTTTCAGATCATGCCGAACCCCGGATAACAAAAGCTATCCGGGGTTTTCTTTTCCCTGGTGTGGGCGATTATTGTGCGTCGGCCAGTGTTAAAGAGGCGTCTTCCTGCTGAGTGTTCTTACGCTGTTGCTCAAGTTCCAGCGCGCCGCGATGAGAGAGATAGCAGAACAGAATGCAGCAGACGATCCCGCCCATCAGCAGATAGAAACCGCCGTGCCAGCCCATTTTATCCACCATCACGCCAAACAGGCTGGTGCCTAACGAGGCGCCAAAGATGTAGCTCATAAATCCGCGTAAGCCAACGGCTGAACCTACGGCAAAGCTGGGAACAATTTCCATCGTCTGGACGGAGGCCAGAAACTGCGGGACGTAAATCAGACAGCCAACAATCGCCGCGAAAACCGTCACCATCAGCAGAGATTCACTTTTCCAGTAACCGATCAGGCAGACGAAGATCAGCGCCATACAGATCATGGCTAACGGCATCCGACGCCCTTTGAACAATTTGTCGGAGAGCCAGCCGGCCAGCAGGGTAGAAGGAATGGCCGCCCATTCAAAAAACAGGAAGGCGACGCTCATCTGTTCCTTGGAAAAATGTTTCACCGTCAGCAGGTAGATAGGCAACCAGCTGATCATGCCGAAGCGCACCATATAGACGAACACGTCCACAAGGGAGACATACCAGGCGTTTTTGTTACGCAGCACGTACGTGCAGAAGATCTGGAATGCGCTCATGTTCTCCGGCGCTTTTACGGCGTGTCTGGTCTTCAGCACCACTTTCTCTTCCGGCATCATCTCTTCCAGCGCAGGCAGGCCCTCCTCACGCGGCGAGCCTTTACCAAGCAGCAGTACAATCAGGGCGAAAACCACCGCCACGCAGGCCGGAACAATGTAGCTGGCGCTCTGCCAGTGTTCACTGCCGAGGATTGCAAACGCGGCACCTACGATCGGGGCGACAATCCCGCCGCCAACGTTATGCGAAATGTTCCAGAACGCCCCCACACGTCCACGCTCCCGACGCGGGAACCAGTTAGCGATAGTGATAAAAGAGGGGCCGACGCCCATCCCCTGAAACAGGCCGTTCAGGACAACCAGCGCAGCGAAGATCCAGAATGCGGTACTGAACCCCAATCCGACGTTTACGATAGCGCACAGCACCAGGCCGCAGGCCATAAAGACTTTCGGGCTGGCTTTATCTGCAAGGCTGCTCATGACGCCTTTGCTGATTCCGTACGCAATGAGCATACAACTGCTGAGCAAACCGATCTGCGTGGCGCTCAGGTCTAACTGTTCTTTCAGGTAAGGCGTGGATAATGTGAAGTTATTGCGCACAATATAGTACGCCAGATAGCCCAGAAATACGCTAAGCAGCGCCTGCATACGGTATCGACCATAAGTTGCCTGAATTTTCTCAGCAGGAACTTTATTCGCCGATGGCCCTGTTTTAAATATTGATAACATGTCGTCACCTGTATTTTATATTGGTATGAACATCAGGAGTATTCGGCATGAAGAGTGAAATAAGCGGCCATGAAACTCAAGTCGATGAAATGTGTCAAAATTGACTCAAAATGATGAATTGAAAGGTTATTTTTGACACGTTTTGAATGAGTGAAATGCGGCGTAATTAATCAGACGCTGATTTTATGTCTGGCTTGTGCGGATATTAACAAATTCCACATTCATTATCTGGTAATCTTTACTGGTATTTTCGGATGCCAGCACGAATATTTTTACGATAGTGGTTATTCATCCGCTAATCGTCATAAACGGGTAAGTTTTGTCTCAACGCTATTTTTTCGATATCTCAATATTTATGAACGGGATCACAAACATGTTTCTTCGTCGGGGCGGGATGGTTAGCAAAACGTTCGCGTTGCTGCTGCTGACCGCGTTGTTCAGACCCTGTGCGGCGCAAAGCAATGAACTGGTGATGGCGACAACATTTTCCCCCAGCGCCACCGCGTGGATTATCCAGCGCTGGCAGACGGAGCCGGGGTCGGTGATGATTCGCACGCTCAATCGCACCAGCGCCTCGCTGGAACAGTTGCTTGATACGGCAAATGCAGAAAACGTTGATCTGATTCTGACCTCGTCGCCGATGTTGCTTCAGCATCTTCAGGAACATCAAAAACTAGCGCCGTTCAACGGTGCGCCGTCAGTCAGTCAACATCTGGTGCCGGAATCGATCCGTTCAACCTCCGTTGCCGTAGCTATATCGGGATTCGGTTTGCTGATTAATCGCTCGGCGCTGACTGCACGGCATCTGCCTTCGCCAACGGACTGGGACGACCTGACCGACCCCAGATATCAGGGGGCGCTGCTGATGAGCAGCCCATCGCGCTCGGATACCAACCACCTGATGGTGGAGGCGCTGTTGCAACAAAAAGGCTGGGCGCAGGGATGGGAAACGTTGTTGGCGAGTGCGGGAAACCTCGTGACGATTTCATCACGCAGCTTTGGCGTGGCGGATAAAATAAAAAGCGGGCTGGGCGTGGCCGGCCCGGTGATTGATAACTATGCCAATCTGTTGCTGAACGATCCTCATCTGGCCTTTACCTACTTTCCGCAGTCGGCCGTTTCGCCTACCTATGTTGCGGTACTCAAAAACAGCCAGCATGCCAGCGAAGCGCGGCGTTTTATTCGCTATCTGCTAAGCCCGGAAGGGCAGCGGATCCTCGCTGATGCCAATACGGGGAAATATCCGGTTACGCCGCTGGCGGCAGGAAACCCACGGGCAGCGCAACAGGCGGTGCTGATGAATCAACCGCCGTTAAATTATCGGCTGATCCTGAAACGTCAGCGTCTGGTTCAGCGTATGTTTGATACGGCAATCAGCTTTCGTCTCGCCCAGTTGAAAGATGCCTGGCGAGCGCTGCACAGCGCGGAAGCCCGCCTTAAGCGCCCGTTGCCTGAAATACGCGCGCTGCTAACCCGTGTGCCGGTCGATCCGGCAAGCAGTGAAGATGAAGCCTGGCTGGCGCAGTTCGACAATAAGAGCTTTGCGGAACAGCAAATGATGGAGTGGCAGATCTGGTTTCTCAACAACCAGCGTCAGGCTATCAATAAACTGGAAGAACTGAAATGAAGGGCGGGTCAATGCTGCAACGTCTGCGGCAAATCAGCATCAGCAGCAGCTTACGGGGCGCTTTCCTGATGGGCGCGCTGCTGACGCTGATAGTCAGCAGCGTCAGCCTCTATTCATGGCATGAGCAAAGCTCGCAAATACGCTATTCGCTGGATGAATATTTTCCCCGCATCCATTCTGCTTTTCTGATTGAAGGGAATCTCAATCTGGTGGTGGATCAGTTGAATGAGTTTTTGCTGGCGCCGAACACTACAGTGCGCCTGCAACTGCGCAACCAGATTATTCAGCATCTGGATAAAATCGAGCGGCTGAGCCAAGGGCTGTCACCCGCAGAACGCCAGCAGCTGGCGGTGATTTTGCAGGACAGCCGCGCGCTGCTGTCGGAACTGGATCGCGTGCTCTACAACATGTTTCTGGTACGTGAAAAGGTGGGTGAGCTGTCTGCGCGTATTGACTGGCTTCACGACGATTTCACCACCGAACTGAATTCTCTGGTGCAGGATTTCACCTGGCAACAGGGAACGCTGCTGGATCAGATTGAAGCCCGGCAAGGCGATGCGGCGCAGTATCTGAAACGCTCCCGTGAAGTACAGAACGAGCAGCAGCAGGTCTATACGCTGGCGCGCATCGAGAATCAAATTGTTGACGACCTGCGCGACAGGCTCAATGAACTGAAGTCTGGAAATGATGATGGCATGCTGGTTGAGACGCATATCCGCTATCTCGAAAACCTGAAAAAAACGGCGGATGAAAATATTCGTGCGCTGAATGACTGGCCGAGCACGATCACCCTGCGACAAACCATTGATGAGCTGCTGGAAATCGGCATGGTGAAAAATAAAATGCCGGACACCATGCGCGACTATGTCGCCGCGCAAAAAGCGTTAGTGGATGCCAGCCGCGCCAGAGAAGCGACGCTGGGGCGCTTCAGGACGCTGCTTGAGGCCCAACTGGGCAGCAGTCACCAGCAAATGCAGATGTTTAATCAGCGTATGGAGCAGATTGTCCGCGTTAGCGGCGGGTTGATTCTGGTGGCGACGCTGCTGGCGCTGTTGCTGGCGTGGGTGTTGAACCATTATTTTATCCGTTCGCGGCTGGTGAAACGCTTTACCGCGCTGAATCAGGCGGTGGTGCAGATTGGTTTAGGGCGGACGGATGCCACGATTCCGGTGTATGGGCGGGATGAGCTGGGGCGTATTGCGGGTTTGCTTCGCCACACGCTGGGTCAGCTTAACGCGCAAAAACAGCAACTTGAGCAGGAGATCGCCGAGCGAAAAGCGATTGAGGCCGATCTGCGCGCCACCCAGGACGAGCTGATCCAGACGGCAAAACTGGCGGTGGTCGGGCAGACGATGACCACGCTGGCGCATGAGATCAACCAGCCGCTGAATGCGCTGTCGATGTATCTGTTTACGGCGGGGCGGGCGATTGAACAGGGGCAGACGGAGCAGGCGCGAACGACGTTAAGCAAAGCGGAAGGGCTGATTAACCGCATTGACGCGATTATCCGCTCGCTGCGCCAGTTTACCCGTCGTGCTGAACTGGAAACGCCGCTGCATCCGGTTGATTTGCGCCAGACGTTTACGGCGGCGTGGGAACTGCTGGCGATGCGCCATAAGCCTCAGCAGGGGGCGCTCGCGATACCGGATGAAACCGTTTGGGTCAGCGGTGATGAAGTACGCATCCAGCAGGTGCTGGTGAACGTGCTGGCGAATGCGCTCGACGCCTGCCCGAACGCGGCGGCAATTACGGTGAGCTGGCAAATTCAGGGCGACACGCTGTGCGTGTTGATTGCCGACAATGGCCCCGGCTGGCCTGCGGCCTTGCTACCCTCATTACTGAAGCCGTTTACGACCAGTAAAGATGTGGGGCTGGGCATTGGGCTTTCGATTTGTGTTTCGCTGATGACGCAAATGGAAGGCGCGTTGCGCCTGGCGTCCACGTTGACGCGAAATGCCTGCGTGGTGCTGCAATTCAATGTGACGGATGTAAAAGATGTTGAGTAATGAATGTTCGATTCTGCTGATTGATGATGATGCTGATGTGCTTGATGCCTATACACAGCTGCTTGAGCAGGCGGGCTATCGCGTCTGTGTCTGCAATAATCCCTTTGATGCGCGGGAGTGGGTGCAGAAGGACTGGCCCGGTATCGTGTTGAGCGATGTCTGCATGCCTGGCTGCTCCGGCATCGATTTGATGACGCTGTTTCATCAGGATGACGAGCAACTGCCGATTCTGCTTATCACCGGACATGGCGACGTGCCTATGGCGGTGGATGCGGTGAAAAAAGGGGCCTGGGATTTCCTGCAAAAGCCGGTAGACCCGGGCAAGTTACTCTCGCTGGTTGAGGCGGCGTTACGCCATAGGCAATCGGTGATAGCGCGTCGCCAGTACTGCCAGCAGAAATTGCAGGTTGAGCTAATTGGGCGCAACCAATGGACGCATCAGTATCGTCAGCGCTTACAGCAACTGGCAGAGACGGATATTGCGGTCTGGCTTTACGGCGAACCGGGAACCGGCCGCATGACCGGCGCGCGCTATTTGCACCAACTGGGGCGTAACGCCGGGGGCCCTTTTATTTACTGCGAACTGACCCCTGACAGTGCCCAAAAACTTAATGAGCTTATCGCGCAGGTTCAGGGCGGGACGCTGGTATTAAGTCACCCGGAGAATCTGACCCGCGAACAGCAGCATCAACTGGTGCAGTTGCAGAGTCTGGAGCGGCGGCCTTTTCGCCTGATCGGTATCGGCAACGCTTCGCTGGTGGAACTGGCGGCCAGCAACCAGATTGTAGCGGAGCTTTATTACTGTTTCGCTATGACGCAAATCGCCTGTCAGCCCCTGTCACAGCGACCTGATGATATCGGGCCGTTGTTCCATCACTATTTGCAGAAAGCCTGTCAACGGCTGAATCATCCGGTGCCGGAGGTGGATAACGACCTGCTGAAGGGGATGATGCGCCGGGTGTGGCCGAACAACGTCCGTGAACTGGCGAACGCCGCCGAACTGTTTGCCGTGGGGGTATTGCCGCTCGCGGAAACGGCGAATCCACAGATGCACGTCGGGGAGCCGACGCCGCTTGACCAGCGGGTTGAAGACGTTGAACGGCAGATCATCACCGAAGCGCTGAATATCCATCAGGGGCGCATTAACGAAGTGGCAGAGTACCTGCAAATTCCCCGTAAAAAGCTCTATCTCAGAATGAAGAAATATGGCCTGAGTAAAGAGCACTATAAGTTTTAGCGCAGGTCAGGGAAGCGGGATGTGATGTGTGGGGCTATGAATCACCTGTTCCCCTGTAATTAGTTGTGATATTGCGAATGTAAATCAGTTACAATCTGACAAACACCTCAACTCCGGGTAACGTTTTGCACGGGCGAACGCGAATCAACCGAATAACAGCATGGCTGGCATTATTTGCCGTCGCCATGTTGTTTATTGCGCCCGTTATTTCAAAATCAATTGCCCGCCAGGCCGACTGTGAGCACTCGTCGCACTCAATGGTGATGATGTTGTCAGGCTCGCACCATGACATGGCGGCTTCTGCGCCGTGTGAGCCTTCTCTTTCGGTCGCTCACCAGATGATGTCTGGCAAAGCGATGTCGCCCGTGGAAGAGATCGTCTGCGGGTACTGCCAGTTGCTGGTACATCTGCCGTTTGTCCAGTTTGCGCTGGTGTTTTTGCTCTGGCTGTTGCTGCTGTTTGTTATCTGTTGTTCGGTACGGCCATTACACCTTTCCGTTATCTTCCGCCCGTGGGCGCCTCAGCGTGCTCGCGCGCCGCCTGCTGTATTTCCGTTTTCGTTTTAAACAATAAAAAAACAGACATTGCGTAGCGTTTTGCCCTTTTGACGGGCAATGCGTCGTTGCGCCTGAAAAACAGTAAGGAATGTTATGAAACGGCAATACTTCGGGCTTACTCCTCTGGCTTCTCTGGTTCTGATCGCGCTGACCGCAAAGGCGGCGTGGGCAAGCGAACAGCACGATCATGCAAAAATAGCGGATGATTCGGTAATGATTGTGACCGCGCCGGTTGCTTCTCCGCTGGGAATCGTCACGTCGCCAAAAACGCCTCGTCAGCCCGTTCCCGCCAGCGATGGCTCTGATTATCTGAAAACGATCCCTGGGTTCTCGCAAATTCGCAATGGCGGGACAAACGGCGATCCGGTCTTTCGCGGGATGTTTGGCTCTCGTCTGCGAATTTTGACCGATAACGGCGAGATGCCGGGAGCCTGCCCGGCACGTATGGATGCGCCGAGTTCTTATATCTCCCCGGAAAGTTTTGATGTGCTGACCCTGATAAAGGGGCCGGAAACCGTGCTCTGGGGGCCGGGCAACTCTGCGGGAACCCTCCGCTTTGACCGGGAACAGCCGCGTTTTGATAAACCCGGTATTCAGGGGACGGCCAGCGTCCTTGCCGCCTCGAATAACCGCTGGGATGAAAATGCGGACATCAGTCTGGGAAGTGAGGACGGCTATTTGCGGCTTATCGGCAACAAATCCCGGGCGGGTGACTACAAAGATGGCAATGGCGACCGCGTGCCGTCGAAATGGGATAAATGGAACGGCGATATGGCGCTGGGCTGGACGCCAGACAAAGACACGCTGCTGGAAATGACGGCGGGTAAGGGCGACGGTGAAGCCCGCTATGCCGGGCGCAGTATGGACGGTTCCCGGTTCAGGCGTGAAAGCCTGGGGATGCGGTTTGAGAAATCCGGCATCGGCGAGGTATTTGATAAGTTAGAAGCGAATATCTACTACAACTATGCGAATCACGTTATGGATAACTACTCGCTGCGCGCTCCCGGCATGAATATGTCAGGAAGCATGGGTTCGGCAATGGAACACAGTTCTGCCATGCATTCGATGAGTATGCCAATGGCAATGCAGCTGGATCGCCGTACCGTTGGTGGGCGGATGATGGGAACGTGGTTGTGGTCAGACTATGAGTTACGCAGCGGCGTTGATACGCAACTGAGCACGCATCGCAGTAAAGACGATGACCGCTGGGACAAAGACGCCCGTTTTCACGACTATGGTTTATTCAGTGAATTGACCTGGCTTGCGACGGAGCAAAGCAAAGTGACAGGCGGCGCGCGTCTTGATCGCGTACTGGTGGACAATTTCACTGACACCGGCTCCTCGCAGCGCACGGATCTACTACCGGCCGGGTTTGTGCGCGTTGAGCATAATCTGGCGGAGATGCCCGTGATGTTTTACGCGGGGATCGGCTATACCGAGCGTTTCCCCGACTACTGGGAGCTTTTTTCTCCCACCTATGGCCCTGGCGGGTCGGCAGATGTTTTCGATAACGTCAAAACGGAAAAGACGACTCAGCTTGATATTGGCGCGCAGTATACCGGTAAGCGTCTTAACGGCTGGGTTTCTGCCTATATTGGCCGGGTTAATGATTTTATTCTGTTCCGTTACGACCCTCATCATCCCCGTATAAGTCAGGTTGATAACGTCAATGCGACCATCATGGGGGGAGAAGCGGGCATCGGCTATCAATTGACCGAAACATGGAAAACCGATGCCAGCGTTGCTTATTCCTGGGGGCGAAATACCGACGACTATCAGCCATTGCCGCAGATACCGCCGCTTGAAGCGCGCCTGGGTCTGACATGGGAACGCGGCGACTGGAGCAGTACCGGTCTGCTGCGTCTGGTCAGCAGCCAGCATCGCGTCGCGATTAACGAAGGGAACGTCGTGGGTAAAGATTTTGATAGCAGCGCTGGGTTTGCCATCTTCTCCGCGAATGCGGCCTACCGGCTGAACAAGTCTGTGAAACTCAGCGCGGGCGTTGATAACCTGTTTGATAAAGCCTACAGCGAACATCTGAACCTTGCCGGTAACAGCAGCTTTGGTTACTCCGCGAATACGTCAGTGAATGAACCGGGAAGAACATTCTGGGGAAAAGTGAACGTGACGTTTTGATAGCCTTCCGGCGGACGTGAACCGTCCGCCGACTTCATGACTCATTGACCTGCCGTTTAGGTTATTAACATTAAACTGTCTCGGCTGTAACCAGGACATGACGTAACGCCATCTCTTCGTTTGCATGGGCCAGTCTGTTTTTTTCTTTTATGAGTCAACACTGTATGAAAAAGCTTACCTTGACCGAAAATGATTTACTGGCCAGAGGGAACGATCGTTACGTCTTTCAGCATCCGCACAATCATCAACTACTGATCAAAGTCGTCATCCCGAGCATTCCCAAATATAAAAGTAAACTTCGTGAAGTCTATCGGGACGTCAAAGAGTGCAAGCCGCGCGACGAAACTGACTCGCTCTTCATCCAGAAAATTGAAGGGCTAGTGGAGACAGATAAAGGGATTGGGCAGGTTATCGTCAAAGAGCATGACCAACAGGGCAACATTGCCAGAACATTGTATGACCTTGCAAAGCACAACGAACTGGACGCGGAGAAATTCAGTAAGCTCAACACTTTTTTAGCGTGGTTTATTCATACAGACGTCATTATCAACTCGCTGCATTGCAAAAATATTGTTTATGCCTGGGACGATGCTCGTCAGGAGTACCGCTTCAAAGTTATTGATGGCTTTGGGGATAAGACGCTCTTTCAACTGAGCAAGTTCTGGAGCGTTATACGGGATAAAAACAAACTTAAGTGCCTCAGAAGGATGCTGAGGGATCTGCAAAGTATCACGCAAGCGTAATCTACACGTTATCCTTGAACAGGCCTGGTCATTTTCCCAGTATGCAACCGGACCTTTGTCATGTTGTCTGCTGGCTTGTTAACAAGAAAGAGTATGCAAACAACACGTAATTATTTTTTTGATATTCTCCGCATTCTGGCTGTACTGCTGGTTGTTACCTCGCATTACAGCTACATGTTCGATACCAGTACCGTGTTGACGTTCCCGCGCGAATACCTGACCGGAGGAATAGGGCGGCTGGGCGTCTCTTTCTTCTTCATGATATCCGGCGCGCTGGCTTACCTGTCGCTGCGTAAATACTCTGTGCAGGAGTATTACCTGAAACGCGTCTATTCGATCCTGCTTCCCTACAACATCGCTTATTTCTCAATGGCGATCCTGTTCCTCATCCTGAGCGTGTTTTTCCTCTATCCAGGCAATCCGCTGGCTGACGTGCTCGCCGGGAAGCGTGCATTTCACTCGCTGCTGCCTTCCGTTCTCGGGTTTGACCATTATCTGCACGGTGTCTACGACATCAATACCGCGTACTTCACCGGAGAGTGGTTTATTGGCTGTATTATCCTGCTGTACGCCGTTTCTCCGGTGATCTACTGGGCCATTGTCCGTTTTCCTGTTTGTACGATGCTGGCGGCGGTCGTCGTTACGCTACTGGCATATGATAAAAGCATCGTGAACCCTTACTGGTCAGCACAGGTTCGGGTGAGTGATTTTACCTTCGGGATGCTGTTCATACACTTTCAGCCGTGGTTCACGCGCTACCGTCTTCAGGCGGCGTCAGTCAGCCTGCTGCTGGTGGTGACCGGGGTGATTGTGGCGCATATCGATCAGCTACCGGTTCGGGAAGTGCTGTTTCCTCTGAAACCCTCAAGCCTGCTGTTTGCTGCGGCCTTCCTCTTCATTCTGCTGGCGGGATACCCGCTGATTCATCCTCTGTTTAATCTGGATCGCTTTCGGCAGGGGTTATCCAGCCTGGCGTCGCGGGCCTACATTATTATGCTGTTGCAGCATGTGGTGGTGATATTTGTCAGCGCCAATATCGATATGTCGGTACTGAATGCGACCCAGGCGGTGATGCTGTATTTTGGGATTCTGATTTGCATCGAAAGGCTGTCGTCTTTCATGAAACCGCTATCGGTAAAGTGTGAGCAGGTCTTGATCGCCAGAACGCCGTGGCTACGTGAAAAGCAAAAAGGGAACTAAGACCATTTCGCGCTAAGCCGGACAACGTCCGGCTGCAAAGAACGCGGGGAGGGGTTAACGCTGCATCCCCCAGCGTTTCACCGTGATCTTTTCCAGACTGGCGAATACCACGCCTTCCACCAGCAGGCCAATCGCGATTACCGTTAACAGTCCTGCAAATACCCGGTCGGTGAACAGCTCATTGCGATTCTGGAAGATATACCAGCCCAGGCCTCCTTCGCCGCTGGACGCGCCAAATACCAGTTCGGCGGCAATCAACGTGCGCCAGGCGAACGCCCAGCCGATCTTGAGCCCGGACAGGATAGCGGGCAACGATGCCGGAATAAGAATCGTGATCACATAGCGTGGCCCGCTGAGGCCGTAGTTGCGCCCCGCCATGCGTAGCGTTTCCGGTACGCTGCTAAAGCCGGACCAGGTATTCAGCGCGATTGGCCACATCACTGAATGTACCAGCACAAATATCAGGCTGGCATTCCCCAGACCAAACCACAGCAAAGCCAGCGGCAGCAGCGCAATTGCCGGCAGCGGATTTAGCATCGCGGTTAATGTGCTGAGCAGATCGCGGCCAAACTGGGTGGTCACGGCCAGCGCGCTGGCAATCAGCGCCAGCGCACTGCCTGCCAGATACCCTTTCAACAGGGTACTGAGTGAGTTGACGATTTTTTCCGGCAGTTCGCCATTGCGCATGTCTTCGCTAAACGCCTGCAACGTCTGAAGTACTCCGGGCAACATCAGATCGTTTTGCTGGATGCGCGCGGCGATCTCCCATAGTGCCAGCACCAGGGCGACAATCAGACACTTGCGCAGCCACGTCTGATTCCACAGGCGCTGGCTTAAAGGCAGCGGCGTTTCCACCGGCAGATTGCGCAGCGGCGGTAATTCGCGTTCGAATTCAGGACGAATGTACGGTGGCTGGGACATACTCTGGCTCCTCGCCGGATGAGTGGGACGGACTGTTCCCGATTGTCGGGAATAACAGATGGTGAATATGGCGCGCAGCGTGCTGAAACGCCTCGCTGCCGAAATCATTAAGCGTGAACTGATGACAGTTAAGCTCCGCCCTGACGCGCCCTGGATGCGGCGAAAGCACCAGGATACGGCTGCCCACCACCAGCGCCTCTTCAATCGAATGGGTGACGAACAGCAGGGTAAAGCGCTCTTCTTCCCAGAGCGCAAGCAGTTCCTCCTGCATTGTGCGTCGGGTCAGCGCATCCAGCGCGGCAAAGGGCTCGTCCATCAGCAGGATGCGTGGTTTCATCGCCAGCGCCCGCGCAATGGCGACGCGCTGCTTCATCCCGCCGGAGAGCATATGGGGCATAGCGTCGGCAAATTCTGCCAATCCGACTTTGTGGAGAAAATGCAGCGCCGTCTCTTTTGCTTGTGAACGACTGGCTTTCCGGCTGGCCAGCAGAGGAAACATGACGTTTTCCAGCACGGTTTTCCACGGCGGCAGTTGGTCGAACTCCTGGAATACCATCATGCGTTCCGGGCCGGGAGCGCTAACCGGCGTTCCCGCAAGCGAAATGTGGCCGCTGCGCGGGGCGAGAAAACCGCCAGTGGCTTTCAACAGACTTGATTTCCCGCAGCCTGACGGCCCAAGCAAAATAAAGCGGTCGCCAGGCCAGACATCAAAACTGACATCATGCGTCGCGCGCACTTGCCGTTCACGGGTACGGTATTCAATATCAACATTACTGACCTGTAGCAGCGGGCCGTCGATTTGCTGAGTGACCATCAGAGCCTCCGGTGTTGCGGTTTAACTGCCTGGGTTTTCCCATGCTTCGTTAAAGAAATAGTCTTTCCAGGAATCGGCCTTATTTTTCAGTACGCCAAGCTCATGGAGTTTTTCGGCATATACGCCAGTACGCTCAGGGAAAACCGTAAAGCTGATTTCTGGATCGTTAACAATTTTTTGTACCAGTGGTAAGGGCAGCCGTGATTTCTCGACGCGAATATACGTTTCGGCAGCCGCATTTTTGTCACGGTTAATGATATTTGCGGCTTCACTGAGGGCGCGATAAAACGCTTTATAGGTTTTTGGATTTTCATCATGGAATTTCTGGGTGGTATAGAGAACATTAAATGTCGCCTGCCCACCCAGCACATCATAGGAACTGAGCACTTTATGCACGTTGCTGTGCTCCAGCGCCTGATACTGAAACGGCGGGCTGGAAAAATGCGTGGTAATTTCCGAGCCACCAGCAATTAAGGCTGCGCTGGCGTCCGGGTGCGGTAAACTGACGCTAATCTTATCGAAGCGTTTGAAGTCCTGGTCGCCATATAATTTCGCCGTCTCGATTTGTAATGTACGAGACTGAAAACCGACCCCAGCCGCCGGAACGGCAATACGGTCTTTTTCGGTCAGGTCTTTAATGCTTTTTACCGCCGGGTTATTACTCAATAAATAATTGGGCATCGATCCCAGCGAGGCTATCGCTTTCACATTTTGCTTACCTTTGGTGCGATCCCATAGGGTGAGTACCGGGGGAACGCCTGCTGACGCAACGTCCAGAGCGCCAGAGAGCAACGCTTCATTCATCCCGGTTGCGCCTGAAATCGTGCGCCACTCTACCTTGATATCCAGCCCCTCTTTTTGCCCCTCTTTTTCGATAAGCTGCTGGTCTCGCACCACATCAAGAATTAAATAACCGATGCCAAATTGCTGCGCGATACTAATGTTCCCTTCCGCAAATGCCGACTGGCTGACTCCGCCAAGGGCGGAAAACGCCAGCGTCCAGGCAAATACCCTGTTTCTTTTATTCATATCTGTTCCCCAGAAAGGTGTTTCTCAGCAAAAAATCATGGGCAGAGGCGAGAGGGAAAGGAAATGATTTAAATGGCAATGAATATCAGGAAAATGAATAACGATATTCATGGCGTGTTAGTTAATAAGCGGAAAAGCTTAGTCATTATTCATGGTTATGTAACAAATACATCCTCGCTATAGTCGGACTCACCTCTTTAATAGCCCTTGCCATTGCAGGGGCAATGTCCGTGAGTAGAATCATGCCATTATTTTCACATCATCACTTACGTTCGCTTTTACAACGCTATCTGGTACGGGCGGGTACGGGATCTGATATCGCGCAAAAAGTAGCGGATAACCTGGTCGAATCCTCATTAAAAGGCCACGACTCGCATGGCGTGACCCTGTTGCCTCGCTATATACGGGCCATTCTGGCGGGAGATTTGAACCCTGGCGCCACGCTGACCACCTTGTCTGATGCCGGGCCGATTGTCTCTTTTGATGGGGGACATGGCTTCGGCCAGGCGTTGGGCGAACAGGCCATGACCGTGGGTATTGAGCGTGTGCGCCAGTTTGGGGTGGCAATAATTGGCTTGTCTAATACCCACCATCTTGGGCGGATCGGCGCATGGGCAGAGCAGGTGGCGAGCGCCGGGCTGGTCTCGATCCATTTTGCTAACGTGGCGGCGCCGTCGGCCGTGTTGCCGTTCGATGGGCTGCGCGCCAGGCTTGGTACAAACCCCTTTTGCGTGGGCGTACCGCTACAGAACCGCCCTCCGGTTATCCTTGATTTCGCGACCAGCGCCATTGCGGGCAATAAAGCGCGCATCGCCTGGAATGAAGGGCGCGCCATCCCGGCAGGATGCGCGGTAGATGCGAACGGGCAACCCACGACCGACCCTGCCGTATTAATGACTGAGCCGCTCGGCGCTTTGCTGCCTTTTGGCGGCCATAAAGGCGCGGGATTGTCGCTAATATGTAGCTTACTCGGCGCTGCGCTGACCGGCGGCGAGACCGAAAGCCAGCAGATTCCGCCGCGTGCCGGAATCATTAACAATATGCTGTCGATTCTATTTGACCCCGCGCGACTGGGCGCGGAGGAACATTACTCACAGGCGCTGTTAGCGCAGGTTGACTGGGTTCGTAGCGGGCAGGAAGGGCACGATGTGCAGATCCCCGGAGAACCGGAATTGCGCGCGTATGCCCGGCGCCAGGAAGAGGGCATCTGGATTGATGACGTCAGCTGGCAGGCGTTTGTCGCCCTGGAAGCATTAAATACCTGAGCGTGCCTGCGCACCAAAAGACATATTTGGTTATTTGTTTAAACGGATCGGCATGATGGTCAGTTAATGAATGCTGGTGAATAAATAAAGCGATCGTTTTTTGTTTTATCTTTTTTCCTCATATCCATAGCTGAAAAACTTGGTAAGCCGCGAGTGAGAAAATCAATATAGTCATTCTTATATTCCATGAACCTTTCTTACTCTCGCTGCCGAATTTTAATGTGCGGCGTCGTTATTCTTTACAGGAGTTATTATGCATCTGGCGCGTTTTCCCCGGCTTCATTTTGGCCATTTCCCGACTCCACTGGAGCCTCTCACTCAACTTTCACGTTTGCTGGGGGGGCCAAATATCTGGATAAAACGAGACGATTGCACCGGCCTTGCCACTGGCGGCAATAAAACCCGCAAACTTGAGTTTTTGCTCGGCGACGCCCAGGCGAAACAGGCGGATATTATCATTACCCAGGGCGCCACGCAGTCTAACCATGTGCGTCAGACCGTCGCGGCGGCGGCCAGACTGGGTCTGGAAGCGCATGTTTTTCTCGAACAACGCGTCACGACGCTGGGTGATGAGTATCAGCAATCCGGCAATGTGCTGCTGGACGGTTTGCTCGGCGGCAAAATTATTGCTCATTTGCCTGGCGGTACGGATATGCAGCAGGCAATGGAGCATCATGCGGAAAGCCTGCGTGCGCAGGGCCATACCCCTTATGTCATCCCCGGTGGCGGTTCGAACGCAATCGGGGCGCTGGGTTACGTATCCTGCGCGGAAGAGTTGCTTTGGCAGTCCAGCCAGTTACGGCTGCGTATCGATCATATCGTCCATGCCACCGGCAGCGCTGGCACGCAGGCTGGCCTGATTGCGGGTTTAACCGCCACGCACAGCGGCATTCCTCTCCTCGGGATTAGCGTACGCGCCCCGCGTGATAAACAGGAACACAACGTCTGGCGTCTGGCGCAGCAGACCCGGGAACTGCTCGGCGTGCCGGGTGAATTGCCGCGTGAGGCGGTGGTCGCCAACAGTGATTATGTGGGCGAAGGCTATGGTCTGCCCACCGAGGGGATGCTTGAAGCGCTGCAACTGCTGGCGCAGCATGAGGGGATTCTGCTCGACCCTGTCTATTCCGGTAAAGGTATGGCCGGATTGATTGATCTGATCCGTCAAGGCCATTTCCGCAAGGATGAGAATGTGGTGTTTATCCATACGGGAGGAAGCGCAGGTCTGTTTGGCTATCGTCAGGTCATCGCAGATTCTTTGTCATCATGAGCACACCTTTTTTGCTGGGGATTCTTGGCGGCATGGGGCCGCTGGCGACGCTTGATTTGATGCATAAATTGCTGCGCGCAACGCCCGCCAGCAGCGATCAACAGCAAATTCCCCATGTGGTGTGGAATGTGCCGCAAATTGCGGATCGCCAACAGGCGCTGGCGGGAACGGGGCCTTCGCCGTTGCCGCAGCTCTTGCTCGGTGTGGAACAGCTGAACCGCGCGGGCGCCAGCCACATTGTGATCGCCTGTAATACGGCGCACCACTGGTATGAGGCGCTGGCGCAGCACAGCGACGCGCCGTTGCTGCATATTGTGGACGCCACGCTGGCGGTATTTGAAGGGAAAGAGAAGCCCCGCCGGGTCGGGCTTATCGCTACGCAGGGCACGCTGGATGCCGGTTGGTTCCAGCACGGTTTCGCCTCTATGGGGATTGAAAGCGTGCAGCCGACGCCAGAGGAGCTACGGCAGTGGTTTGTGCCGGGGTGCTATGCGGTAAAACGCGGCGAACTGCGTACCGGTGGTGAGCTGCTGAGTTTACAGGCTCAGGCATTGCGCGATCGCGGCGCAGAGAGGCTGGTGCTGGCCTGTACGGAAGTGCCGGTTGCGCTGGCGGAGGTGACATCCCCGCATTTAACCGTGTCGATTGATCCCGCAGAAGCGCTGGCGCAACAGTGTGCCCGGTTATGGCTAACGCAGCGCGAAGCATGGCATTAATAACGTTATTATTTAAAGGATAAATTAAATGAAAAAAAGTCTCTGCGTATTACTTACAGCGGGTGGCCTGTGGGTCAATACCAGCTTTGCCGAAACCCCCGCAGAAGTCCGCGTGGCATACAGCGGCGGTTCTCAGGTGCTGATGCTGGCAAAAGCCGATGGTTCTCTGGATAACGCTTTACACAGCAAGGTCAAATGGGTGCAATTTGCGTCCGGTGCGGATGCGTTAAATTATTTTGCCAGCAACGCGATTGATATTGCCAATTTCGGCTCCAGCCCGGCAACGGCAGGCATTGTCAGAAAACTGCCGGTGGAGATTGTCGGTGTCTCCGGGGTGATTGCCAGCTACGAGCGTTTAATTGGTAAAGACGGCATTACCCGTATTAACGATATTGAAGGTAAACGCGTAGCTTATCCGCCAAACTCGACGGCGCAATATGCGCTTGAAGCCGCCATCAGCGTTAACCATCTCGATCGCAGCAAAATAACCTTATTGCCGCTGCGTCCGGCGGAAATGGTCGCGGCCTGGAAACGCGGCGATATCGACGCGGGCTATGTCTGGGCGCCGTTTGCTCAGGAACTTGAAGCCTCCGGCGGGCATCAGGTATTCGCGACCAAAGATCTGCAAAAGGACGGCTACCTGATTTACAACAATTACGTCGTGCGTAAAGCCTTTGCCGAGCAGTATCCGCAAACCGTCAGCGCGTTCCTGCGCGTTCACCAGGAAAAAGTTGATGAGTTTAAGAAAGACCCGGAACGCGCGGCGGCGATTGTGGCGAAAGAGGTGGGCGCGCCGGTGACGACTGCCGTGAATACGTTGGGTGGGCTGGAATACCCAACCCTGACGCAGCAGGGTACGGCGGACTGGCTTGGCAATGGAACCCAGACGACTGACAGCGGTATTGGTAAAGCGCTGACCAAAACCTCTGACTTCCTGGCGGGGATTGGCGAGATCCGCAAACGTGATATCCCGGCGAACTGGGACAGCGCCATTAACTCCCGCTACATCCGTGACGCGGCGGTAGCAGCGCAATGAGATTGAGTTATCACATCGCCATCAGCGTCGTTTCGGTGGCTATTTTCTTTATCGTCTGGCAAGTGGTGACGATGCGGCAATGGGTGGATCCGCTGCTGCTGCCGTCGCTACAGGATATCGGTCTGACAACCGAAGAGCTGTTGGCTGATGGTTATCGTCAGGTGCCGTTGTGGGAGCATGTCGCAGTCAGCCTGGCCCGGGCCTTAAGCGCTTTTTCTGTGGCAATTATCATCGGCATCCCCCTGGGGTTGCTGATGGGGTTGTCGGAAGGTCTGGCGGCGGTACTGAATCCGTTCGTGCAGTTTTTGCGCCCGCTACCCAAGATTGCGCTTATTCCGCTGGCGGTCGTCTGGCTGGGGATCGGTGAGGCGTCGAAGTTCTTTCTGATCTTCATCGCCACCTTCCTGAGCGTGGTCGTGGGGGCATCTGCTGCGGTCGATCGTATTGGCCGCTCGCGCATTCGTGTGGCGCAAACGCTCGGCGCGTCGCGCAAACAGATTTTTCTGCGCGTGGTGTTGCCGGATGCGCTGCCGGAACTGTTTACCACCGTCAGGCTGTCGATAGGGATCGGCTGGACATCGCTCATCGCGGCGGAAATGGTGGCGGCCAGTTCGGGTCTCGGCTGGATGGTGATTAACGCCAGCTCGTATCTGCGAACCGATATCGTGATGCTGGGGATCCTGCTGCTCGGCGGTATCGGCTATTTACTGGATTTATTGCTGCTGGGGCTGCAACGCTTTTTTGTGCCCTGGGCGGGGAAAGAGTAATGAGTGCCATCACACTGGAAAACGTATCGCTCTCTTTTGCGGCAAAACCGCAGCCGTTCACGGTGCTGGACGATATCAGCCTGTCTCTGGAGAAAGGGGAGTTTGTTGTTCTGTTGGGGCCGTCCGGCTGCGGGAAGTCCACGATCCTGAATCTGGTCGCCGGATTCAACAAGCCGGATCGCGGGCGCGTGGCGGCAGGCGGAAAGACAGTGAAGCTGCCAGGGCCAGACCGGGGAATGATCTTCCAGCAGCCAAATTTGTTTCCCTGGCTGTCGGTACTGGAAAACGTCACCTTTGGCCCACGGCTGGGGAAATACCACAAAGATGAGGTCAACGCCCAGGCGCTGGACTGGCTGACGCGGGTAGGGCTGAAAGGCTTTGAACATCATGCGCCCTGGCAACTCTCCGGCGGGATGAAACAACGCGTGGCGCTGGCCCGCGCCTGGCTGCCGGAGCCGGAGGTGTTGCTACTCGATGAACCGTTCGGCGCGCTGGATGCGCAAACACGTCTGATGATGCAGGAACTCCTGCGCGATGCCTGGCTTGCCACCGGCACCACGCTGCTGTTTGTGACTCACGACGTAGAAGAGGCGCTGTTCCTGGCCGATCGTATTCTGATTATGTCGGCGAAGCCCGGAAAAATCGTTGAGGAGGTCATCCTGCCTTTTGGCCGCGAACGCGATATCGAAACCCTGGCTGAACACCCGGCTTACAGTGGGATCAAACATCACGTACTGCACCGGGTGCGCCAGGAGGCGAAGCGCCATTTAGGATGAAAACACCGCCAGCGTGGGCGCGTTATTTCTTAACTAATGCCCAATCATCCTCGCCTGGGGAATTAAGCGGAAATAAAGATGCTCCGGCACCGGGCTATCCCAGGCGCCGGCATACATCGCAATCGCGATAGCGGCAAAAAGTATCCCGAGTATCAATATTGTCATGGCGACGCCCGAGAGCGCGGCCTGTCGCCATAACGGTTTTATCGCCTCGCGTTTTCCTTCCGGCGCGCCAGAAGGCGTGCGTAGTGAAAAGTTGAGCGTTGAGGCAACCGGGCAGGACTCCACGCAGGTCATGCAGCCTGTGCATTCAACGGTTCTGACTTGAATCAGCTTGTCTACCGGGATACGGGAGGGACAATTTTGAGCGCACTTTCCACAATCAATACAGCTGTCGGCATTGCGGCGGATTTTAAAGGGAGAAAAAAACGAAAACAGACCAAGCAGAGCGCCGTAAGGGCACAGATAACGACACCAGAAATGACGAATAAATAAGCTGGCGACGGCGAAAAATATGACGCAGATAAGCGTGGTTGTTCCAATATTGCGGAAAAAATCGAGCATTTTAACGTCGATAATAATGCCATAAGCTGACATCAGGAACATCTGAATACCCTGTGCAGGCATGGATAACGCGATATAAAGAAAAAAGCTCAATAACAGATATTTCAGACCGCGCAGGGGAATATCCAGCCAGCGGGGCAGGGTAATCGACGGCCCAAAGAGCATTTCCCCGAGTTTGCCGATCAGCTCTGACAACGTGCCAACAGGGCACAGCCATGAGCAAAAAGATTTTTTTAGCAGCAGGCTGATGACGATAAATGCAACCAGAAGCAGCATGGAGGCGGCGTGAACAGGAGGGAGCAAACCGGTTTCCCAGGTGTATCGGATGTTCATCAAACCGGCGACAGGAAGCCAGCCTTCAATACCACCGGGTCTGGGGACGTAAACGCTGGCGGCGGCAGTTTCGTAATACCGGATCCAAAAATAGAATGTGATGCCAATATAAATATTGATCAGCAGGAGCAGAAATTGTGTCGCCCTGCGCCAGGTCGATGCATTTCGCCAGTCATTCCACGGCAATTTACCGCCGATGGTGCCTGGTCGACGCTGCCAGCGCGTTCTTTTCATCCCACCCATGATCTTTATTTCCCTGTGAACATGTATTCAGAATGCCACTATGCTACGGCGGTTCCCGGGGGCAGGGTTTGATTTATATCGGATTAACGGCTTTTGCCACGGAATAATGACGATGGAGCAGTTTTGCGAGCGTCTGCTTTTGGAGTTGAGTTATAATGAATGCACTTGTGCACAGTGCATATGTGCGTTACAATGTTCCTGTCCTGAGGAAACGGAAGGCAACCTGGAATGCCAAAGAAACTTGTCAGTATTGAAGACTTCCGTGACCAGTGGCTGGATGATTTTTTTATGTACTCTGCACCACATAAGAAAGTTCCCCCGGATATACATTCAGCATTGGCCCGTAAGCTCGATATCATAAACGCGGCAGTGAGCTACAAGGATTTGAAGTCACCGCCGGGTAACAGATACGAAGAACTGGAAGGTAAATTGCAGGAATATTCTTCGATAAGAGTTAACAAGCAATATCGTTTGATATTCAAATGGGTGAACGGCAAGGCACAAGACCTCTACCTTGATCCACATGAGTATTAAACAAGCGTGAAACTATCGGCTTAGCCATTTGTACAAGGTTAAGCCGAGTCAGCGGCTTAATTGCCCTCAAAATGGATGGACTAACTCATGAACCAGGCAACCAGAAAACCCACGACAGTTGGTGATATCCTTCTGTATGAATACCTGGAACCGCTTGACCTCAAAATTAATGATCTCGCGGAAATGTTGCAGGTGCATCGTAATACCGCCAGCGCATTGGTTAACAACAATCGTAAACTCACGACTGACATGGCTTTTCGCCTGTCTAAAGTTTTCGATACCTCTGTAGAGTTCTGGATGAACCTACAGACTGCTGTAGATGTATGGGAAACTGAAAACAATGCCCGCCTTCAGGTAGAGATGAGCAGGGTGATTACGGCGAGCGATTTTCTTGCGGAACGTCAGAAACAAGAAAAGAAAGTCGCGTGACCAGCCGAAAGAATGGAAAAGGCTGCAAGGTTTAACCGTTGAGGCCAGCAGCTTCCCTGTGACGTTAATGTGAATTTTTTACCGTATCGCGGTGATAAAAATAAGGGGGCGGGCAGTGTGCCAACCCCCCGTTTATTATTTTATGGGTGTTTGATAAAGCGGGAAAGACGCTGTATCAGCAAGCGGTTTTCCTGGCGTAGCCGGTCATTTTCTTCCAGCAAGGTCAGCGTCATCGCGATGCCCGGCCAGTCCAGCGCCAGCTCCTGGCGCAAACGTAAAGCACGCTGCACGACGATCGCCGCATGATCGTCAAATAACCAGGATGCGGTTTCGTTCTCGCAGGGCTCGATCACCCCAAGCCCGACAATTTCGTTAAGCTCTTCCTCCGAAACCCCGGTATGTAGGCAAAATTCGGTAATTGTAAAGGTGACGGTTACGTTAGCCATTATGCTTTCCCCCACTCTTTGCGTGGATCAAAGGAGGACTGCGCGTCCGCCAGTTGCTGCCACAGGGCTGTGGCACTGTCGTCGGGTTTCGGCGGCATCACGATTTTGATCACAGCGTACAGATCGCCCGTGTGTTTTTTACTGACCAGGCCTTTGCCTCTGATGCGCAGGCGCTGCCCGGCCTGACTGCCTGGCGGGATGGTCAGCAGAATCTTCTCTTTTAGCGTTGGTACGGCGACCTTCGCGCCCAGCGCGGCCTCCCATGGGGCGAGAGGAACCACAATCTCCAGATCCTGATTGACGATATCAAACAGAGGATGCGGCGCGATATGAATCACTAACCACAGATCGCCATTCGGCCCGCCGTTTTCCCCCGGCGTTCCCTGGCCTTTCAGACGAATGCGCTGGCCGTTGCCAACGCCTGCGGGAATTTTCACATTCAGCGTTTTAGGGATCTCACGCTCCACAAGACCGAACACGTTATACACTGGCAAGTTATAGCTGATTGTACGGCTGTGTTCGGCAAGGGTTTCCTCCAGGAACACCGCCACTTCAATCTCAATATCGTGGCCGCGCGTCGCCTGACGCTGGCGGGATTGTCGGCCGTGTTGCCCAAAGATGGACGAGAAAATGTCGTCAAAATCTTCGGCGTTATAACTCTGGCCTTCGCCCTGCTGGAACTGTTGGTTGAACTGCGGATCGTTGCGGTGTTGCCACAACTGGTCGTATTCGGCGCGGCGCTGTTCATCACTCAGCACTTCCCATGCTTCCGCCACCTCTTTAAAGCGGGCTTCGGCATCAGGCTCTTTGCTGACATCAGGATGGTATTTGCGGGCCAGTCGGCGGTAGGCGGTCTTGATAGTCTTGAGATCGTCCGTCGGTTTCACGCCCATAATGGCGTAATAATCCTTTAATTCCATAGCGTTATCTCGCGTAAATCAATACATACGGCAGGGAATCCCCGGAAAAGTCATCGTTGTTAAGTGTAGGGTAAACCCGAAAGATGCGTATGAAAACAGCAAAATCATTATTAAAACTAATGCGTTTCGCCTGTAATGAGCGGGGCGGCGCCGACATAACTTTACAGCGCAAAGGTTGCTAAAACCTTGTCAGTGGCTAAGATAACTCGCGTCAATCAGTGAGGATGTCATGGCGAAACGTCAACAACTGGGATGGTGGTTCCTCTGCCTGGCATGTGTTGTGGTGATAGTGTGCACCGCGCAGCGCATGGCGGGTCTGCACGCCTTGCAGATGGCGCCAGCCGCGACGGCGGTCGTCACTCAGGCGGATAGCTCGTCTGCTGATGATGCCTCGCCCGTGACGCCATGCGAACTCAGCGCGAAATCATTGCTTGCCGCGCCGCCCGTGCTGTTTGAAGGGGCGATTCTCGCGCTGTGTCTGTTGTTGTCCCTGCTGGCACCCGTACGCGCCGTACGCCTGCCATTCTTTCCACCGCGAGCAATCTCGCCTCCCACACTAAGAGTCCATCTACGCTTCTGCGTATTCCGTGAATGACAGTCTGGCCGTTGCTGACTGTTAATTACCTGTTCACGGAGAAAAAATATGATCACTGTTTTCAGGCAGACTTTGTGCTGTCTGTTATTGCTATGGCTGCCCGTCTCGTGGGCGGCAGAAAGCGGCTGGCTGCGCTCGCCGGATAACGACCATGCCAGCGTCCGCCTGTGCGCGGACACGTCCCCGGAAGGCGAAACCCGGCTACTGTTGGATGTAAAACTGGAGGACGGCTGGAAAACCTACTGGCGTTCGCCGGGGGAAGGGGGCGTGGCGCCCGCCATTGCCTGGAAAGAAAATATGCCTGCGGTTGACTGGTTCTGGCCGACGCCGTCGCGCTTTGACGTCGCCGGTATGACCACCCAGGGTTATCACCACCGCGTGACCTTCCCGATGACGGTTCGCGGTCCGTCACCCGCGATGCTCAGCGGTGTGCTGACCTTGTCCACTTGCAGCAATGTCTGCCTGTTGACCGATTACCCCTTTACCCTCAAACCTTCGGCGCATGACCCGGCGTTCGCGCATGACTATGCCCAGGCGATGGGGCAGATCCCGCTCTCCCGGGGGCTGACGCAGACGCTCAGCGTGGGCGCTCGTCCTGGTAAGCTGGTGGTTGAAGCCACGCGTGCCGGAGGCTGGTCATCGCCAGCATTGTTTCTCGACGCCGTTGATAACGCTGATTTTGGCAAGCCGCAACTGCGTGTTGAGGGCGAAAAACTGCTGGCGATGGTTCCTGTCAGCGACGGCTGGGGAGAAGGGGCGCCCGATTTGCGTGGTCAAACGGTCACGCTGGTACTGGCGAATGACGGCGTGGCTCAGGAAAGTACCCTGGCGATCGGCAGTACGACGGCAAAAATGGCCGATAGCGCCGAACTGCCGCTCTGGCAGGTGATGTTGATGGCGCTGGCGGGTGGGTTGATTCTCAACCTGATGCCCTGCGTGCTGCCCGTACTGGGGATGAAGCTCGGCTCGATTCTGCTCGTCGAAGAGAAAAGTCGTCAGCGGATACGGCGGCAGTTTCTGGCGTCGGTTGCCGGGATTATTGCCTCTTTTATGGCGCTGGCGATGCTAATGACCGTTCTGCGGCTGACCCATCAGGCGCTTGGGTGGGGCATTCAGTTCCAGAGCCCGTGGTTTATCGGGTTTATGGTGCTGGTGATGTTGATCTTCAGCGCCAGCCTGTTCGGGCTGTTTGAATTCCGTCTGCCTTCCGCGATGACGACCCGACTTGCCACCCACGGCGGCAACGGGATGGCCGGTCATTTCTGGCAGGGCGCGTTTGCCACGCTGCTGGCGACGCCGTGCAGCGCGCCGTTTCTCGGGACGGCCGTTGCGGTGGCGTTGACGGCCTCCTTCCCGGTGTTATGGGGGCTGTTTCTGGCGCTCGGGGTGGGGATGAGCCTGCCGTGGCTGTTTGTCGCGCTACGCCCTGGTCTGGCGCTGCGCCTGCCGCGTCCCGGACGCTGGATGAACGGATTGCGGCGCGTACTGGGCGTTATGATGCTCGGTTCGGCAATCTGGCTGGCGACGCTCCTGCTGCCGCATCTGGGATACGCGACAAGCAGCCCGGCGAAAGAGCGCGTCGTCTGGCAGCCGTTGAGCGAACAGGCGATCCAGGACGCGCTTGCGCAGCACAAACGCGTATTCATTGACGTTACCGCTGAGTGGTGCATTACCTGCAAGGTCAATAAGTACAACGTGTTACAGCGAGAAGAGATACAGGATGCGCTGCAACAGCCGGATGTTGTCGCATTGCGCGGTGACTGGACGCTGCCTGCGGATGACATCACCGACTTTTTGAAAAAACGCGGTCAGGTGGCTGTGCCGTTTAACCAGATTTATGGCCCCGGTTTACCGCAGGGTCAGTCATTGCCCACGCTGCTGACGCGCGATGCGGTGCTGCAAACGTTGCGCGATGCGAAAGGAGTTACGCCATGAAATATCTGATGATCATGCTGTTAGCGCTGTTTACCGGTCTGAGCGCGGCGAAAGAACCCGCGCCGTTTACGCCGGAGCAGGAAAAGCAAATTGAAGCGCTGATCCAGGAAGCGCTGTTTAACGATCCTGCCAGCCCACGGATAGGCGCGGAGAAGGCGACGCTGACGCTCGTCAATTTTACGGACTACAACTGCCCGTACTGCAAGCAGCTCGATCCGTTGCTGGAGAAGATCGTGCAAAAGTATCCGCAGGTCGCGGTAGTGATTAAGCCGCTGCCGTTTAAGGGCGAAAGCTCGGTACTGTCGGCGCGTACCGCGTTAACCACCTGGCGTGAGCACCCGCAGCAGTTTTTAGCGCTACATGAGAAACTGATGCAGAAAAAGGGCTACCACACCGCCGCCAGTATTAAACAGGCGCAGGAAAAGTCCGCCGCCACGCCGGTTACGCTGGATGAGAAAAGCATGGAGACGTTGAGCACCAATCTGCAACTCGCCCGGCTGGTTGGCGTTCAGGGGACGCCGGCAACCATCATTGGCGACGAGATGATCTCCGGCGCGGTATCGTGGGAGACCCTTGAGGCGGTGGTGAAAGAAAAACTGGCGGTGGCCCATGCTCAGTAAACTGCGCCGCTGGCTGCGTGAAGGCGCGATCTTACTGGTTCTGCTGGCTGGCGTGATAATCCTGCTGGATGTCTGGCGTTCTCCGCAGATGCCGGCCATGTTTGACAGCACGCCGCTGCATACGCTGGACGGGGAGACCGTAACGCTGGCGTCGATCAGTGAAGAGCGCCCGGTGCTGCTCTACTTCTGGGCGAGCTGGTGCGGTATCTGCCGTTTCACCACGCCGGATGTCGCCCGTTTGCAGTCGGAAGGGGAGAGCGTCATGACCATCGCGCTGCGTTCCGGTAATGACGGGGAGGTTTCCCGCTGGTTATCGCGTAAAGGGGTGACGTTCCCCGTCGTGAATGATAGCGGCGGTGAGATATCACGAAACTGGGAAATCAGCGTCACGCCAACGCTGGTGGTGGTGTCGAAGGGGCAGGTGGTAACCACGACCAGCGGCTGGACCAGCTACTGGGGCATGAAGTTACGTCTGTGGCGGGCAGCCATGTTTTGATAGCGTGCCGGGGAAACCCGGCATTTTTTAACCCATTGTCAGGATGTGTAAAACGAGCGGAGAGCGTGTTTTTTGTTATTTTTACTGCTTTTTTACTGACGCCAGTTATTATTTTTTACCGCTGCCTGACGTTGCAAACCTGAATTGATAATGGCATATCTGTTTTAATTGAATGAAAGTCTGTGATACGTTCAGGCGATTTTTTCGATTTCCATTTTGACAGGGATAACAATTCAATGCGCAAGGGTAAAATTATTGTTGCATCAATGATGGTGCTTTGTGTCCTTATTTTTGTTGCGGCGGCAGCATGGTTTATGCTGTTCCAGGGAGAAATGACGGAGCCGACAGGGGAGGAAAAACAGGCGGCGATTTTACACGCTGCGGGCCTGATGAAATCAGAGACCCAGGATAAAAAATCAGTCGAAACGCTCTATCATCGTTATATTATTCAACGCCATGTCAATTTAGATTCCGGCGAACTGGTGGCTGAAAGCAGCGCGGACGCCGCGCGCCAGAAATGTGAAAAACTCGCCCCTGAACGCGACCCAGCGCAGGTTCGTCAGCGCTGTACGGTGGCGGATGTGTTCTTTGTGAAAGATAAAAATAATGAAATTCAGCAGGTTATCATTCCGGTTACCGGTAAAGGCGCGAAATCCATGATGCATGCGTTTCTTGCTCTGGGGCTGGACGGTCGTACGGTGAGAAATCTGTATTATTATCAGCAACGGGAAACGCCGTTTCTGGGGGCTAGGGTGGAAGACGCCAACTGGCGCAAACAGTGGCCAGGGAAACGATTATTAGATAACAGCGGACATCCTGCATTGAAAATAGTACAGGATAAACCTGAACATGCCGATGAATATACCGTTGACGGTATTTCCGGTGCGACGTTGACATCAACCGGCGTTGAGAAAAGTATTAACTACTGGATGGGGCCGCAGGGATATGGTCAATTCTTACAGCGTCTTGCCAGCGATCGAAATAACCTTAATCTTTGAATATTGCTGTACGCAATAACGCGTTTTATTTCTGCCTGCCGACAATGAATAACATCACTGTCGGCAGGGGAATTTATTCCTCTGTTACCGCGCCTGCCTTGCCGTTAATTCCATGAGAAAAACAGGGAGATAACGTCCCTTTTATCAATGCATAATGTGTGTGTTCATCACGATTTGATGAAATAAGTTTACATAACTTGTCGTCTGCTGACATTTTTATGATCCAGGTCATGTACAACGCGACAAAAAGATATAATGATAATAATTATCATTTGTATTCTTTGGCGGTGTGCACGTGCGTAACTTCCGTAACTCTTTGTTGGTTACTCTCTTTGGCTTGTTTATAAGCATGAGTGTCTGGGCGTCGACGAATTATGCGCCTTTGATTGAAGATATCGAACAACGTCTTGATAAAACAGCGGAACTTTATCAGCAACAGCATACCGACGAGGCGCGCCGCACGGTACAAATGGCCTATTTCGAGGTATTCGAGAACCTGGAAGGGCCGATCCGCATCAACATTTCCGCGCGCAAAAGTTACGAGATGGAGAGCGCATTCGGCGAGATCCGTCGAATGATTGGCGAGAAAAAACCGCTCGCTGACGTTCAGGCGCGCATTGACTGGCTGAAAGCCGCACTGCGCGAAGTGGAACCGGTGCTGGATGGCGGACATCGTCTGGTGGCCGAAGAGCAGCACAACGCGCTGTCCAGAGACGACATTGCCGTTCACTGGCAGGAGAGTTTCAGGACGATCGACGATCTGCTGGCGCAGGCGGTCACTGAATATCAGGCCGGGAATTACAGCGTTGCCAGTCAGCACGTTCAACAGGCGCACTATCAGGGCTTTAAAAACTCTGAGATGGAGATGTCCCTCAGACAAAACCGTTCTGCAAAAGATGCCGCCGCCATTAACCAACAATTCTCATCCCTGATTGCGCTGACCGCGCAACCTGACCATCTCAACGATGTCTCTTATCAGGTCACTACGCTGCTACAGGATATCGAGGATATCTTACCCGGCTTGCCAACCACCCGTGACGATCAGCAGGTTGCCGCAGCGCAAAGCGCAGACAACATTCCGGCGGCGGACGAGGGAAATAACCGCACCGACTGGGCTGAGGTGACGACGGGCATTAACCAAAGCATTCAGGACGCGATAGCGCGCTATCAGGGCGGCGATGCGAAGAATGCGATTCTGGATATCCAGGATACCTACTTCGACCGCTTCGAAGCCAGCGGCATGGAAAACAAAATCGGCTCTCGCGATTCGGCATTTAAAACCACGCTGGAGGCGTATTTTACCCGCCTGGTCAGTCTGATGAAGGCCGGTCAGCCGGTTGAGCGCCTGAATGCGGAGGCCAGCGCGCTGGCGCAGGATCTGCAAAAAGCCGTGACGATGCTGGGCGAAGGCGAAGAAACCCAGTGGAGTCTGCTGCTCTATAGTCTGATGATCATCGTGCGCGAGGGGCTGGAAGCGCTGCTGATTGTGGCGGCAATCGTGGCCTACATGGTGAAAAACAACCATCAGGATAAGCTGCCGCTTATTCGTCAGTCGGTAATTGTGGCGCTGATCGCCAGCGTCATCACCGCCGCTATCTTCCAGATGCTGTTTACTAACTCCGGCGCCAGCCGTGAACTGCTGGAAGGCATAACGATGCTGATTGCCGTCGTGATGCTGTTCTTTATGAGTTACTGGCTGCTGTCCAAAGTGGAAGCGCGCCACTGGAAAGCCTGGCTGGAAGGCAAACTGTCTCATTCCCTGTCGCGAGGCTCCCTGGTCGGACTATGGCTGACCAGCTTCCTGGCGGTGTACCGCGAAGGGGCGGAAACGGTGCTGTTCTATTACGCTCTGATTGGCGATGCAAACACGGTATCCGGCCATATGGCGATTGGCGCCGGTTTTGTGATTGGCTGCGTGGTGCTGCTGCTCGCCTGGCTGGTGATGCGTTACTCAGTGGTGCGCCTGCCGCTGAAACCCTTCTTTATGTTTACCGGCAGTTTCATGTATCTGATGGCCTTCGTCTTTGCGGGCAAAGGCGTTCTGGAACTGGTGGAAGGCAAACTGTTCCAGCCTACGTTGATTAACGGCTTCCCTGAAATCAGCTGGCTGGGGATTTATCCCTACGTGGAAACGTTGTTACCGCAGGTCGTATTGCTGCTCGCGGCGCTGGTGGCGCTGTGGGTGATGCGGCGCAAAAGCGCGGTTCCCGGGGAGACGATAAAAAATAACCCATAATCGTTGTATAGCCGTTGTTTTAGACGAGAGGATACGTTTGATGACCATGAAGAAAACCCTGATTGCCAGCGCAGTGATGGCCAGCATTTTCACTGCGCCAGCCGCGTTTGCTTTTAAAGAGTACCCGGCAGGCGAGCCTGTCACCATGAATGAAATGGAGCTGGCGGCCGTTTACCTGCAACCGATTGATATGGAACCGCGCGGCATGGGCTTACCGGCAGCAAAAGCCGATGTTCACCTTGAAGCGGATATCCACGCTGTAGAAGGCAATAAAAACGGCTTTGGCGCAGGGGAATGGATCCCGTACCTGACCATCAGCTACACCCTGGTCAACAACGACACGGGCGAAAAACAGGAAGGCACCTTCATGCCGATGGTTGCCAGCGATGGCCCGCACTATGGCGCGAACATCAAAATGATGGGCGTGGGCAACTATAAAGTGACCTACCACATTGAACCGCCGTCAAAAGCCGGGATGCATCGCCATACTGACAGCGAAACAGGCGTAGGCCGCTGGTGGAAACCGTTTGATGTGAGCTACGAGTTTAAATATGTCGGTCTGAACTAAAACCGACTAACCAACGCGCCAGGAGGATTCCCCCTTCTGGCGCGTTGGTCAGACCGATCATATGCCCGTCGCTTAATTCAACCCGCCGTACAGAGTCGAAGTTATGAGTTACTTTTTCGTCACGACGCTACAGGTCTTTTTCTGCATTGCGCTTCTTTCCGGTGTTCTCTGGAGTCGAAACGATCCTCCCTCTTTACGTCCGCTGACCTGGACGCTGCTGACCGGGCTGATTGCCGGCGTGCTGGCGGGACTGTTTATTCACGGCAGCCAACCGGTACAACTGCTGCTGGTTGGGGCGGAGGTCATGGTATCGCTGCTGTTTGTCCTCAGTTTCTGGTGGGCTTCAACGCGTATCCGCTATCTGTGGCAGGGGATTCTGATTTTCGGCGCTGCCCGCCATTGGGCGCTGGACCCTAATCTGGGCGGGCTGACCAGTACGCATGTGCTGAATACTGACCTGCTGTTAAACCTGACGGCCGTCGTTCTCGCTTTTGCGATCCTCTGTCTGGCGGGCGTACTCTGCGCGATGCTGCTGCGGCGTATTCGCGGCCTGTACTGGCCGTTAACGCTGATTCTGCTGGTGATGATCTGGCTGCCGCTGAGCGGCAACCTGCTGTTGTTGCTGATGAAATTACAGGTTGTTCCGCTGGGAAAATCACTGCTGAGCTTCGTGGCGAAAGTCACAAATAACACGGCGCTGTATAACTGGGCGGGAGCCGCGCTGCTGCTGGCCCTGGCGCTGTGCTGGCTTCCGGCGCTGTTGCGGGCTTTTCGACAGACGCGGGAAACCGAAGAACCGATCGCTCACCGTCTGGCGCTGGCGCAGCGTCGCAACGCTTTGCGGCTGTGGCTGGTCACAATCGGTTGCGCGGTGGTCGTTATCGCAGGCCAGCTGTGGTGGGATAAAGTGGCCTCGCAGCCGCCGCAACTCTCTGAAGCCGTGCCCGTAACGCTGGGGAGCGATGGCATGGTGCGCCTGCCGGTCGAACAGCTTCGTGACGGTAAACTGCATCGTTTCGTTTGGGTGGCGGACGATGGCAAAGCGGTGCGCTTCTTCGTGATTAACCGCTATCCCGACAAGCTGCGTTTTGGCGTGGTGTTCGACGCCTGCCTGCTGTGCGGCGATCAGGGTTATGTCATGGAGGGCAATCAGGTTATCTGCGTCGCCTGCGGAGTGCATATTTTTATTCCGTCTATCGGCAAGGCCGGTGGCTGTAACCCGGTGCCGATTGAAAACTGGCACAATGATGAAAAAGAGCTGGTGATCCCCGGTAAAGAACTGGCGACAGGGGTGAACTACTTCTCGACGGTCATGACTATTAAAGTGACCGATCCGGTCGATGGTTCAACGTTGACCAATACCTCAGCCGATTACAAATACAGCTATGGCGGCAAGACCTGGTTCTTCTCGTCAGAGGCTAACTATGAACGCTTCCGTGAAACGCCGGAGCAGTTTGTTCCTGCCGACATGAGGGAGGAATAATCATGCTGTGGCGGATGTTACGACAATCCTGGGGGCGCAATTTACGCCGCAAAGTGCTGGCGATAATCACCGTTTTTCTGGCCTCCAGCCTGATCTCGGCGCTGCTGGCGGTGTCCATTGATATCGGCGATAAAATGTCCAGAGAGCTGAAGTCTTATGGCGCGAACATTTTGATAGAACCCGCCGGACAGGCTGCGCTGCCCGCGCTGTTTAGTGAGAGCAGTAATCCGCTTTCCGGTCAGGATTTTCTTGATGAAGCCGAACTGCCGAACATCAAAGATATCTTCTGGCGAAACAACATTGTCGGGTTTGCGCCGATGCTCGGCGGCGAAGCCAGCGTGGAGGGAGAACCGGTGCGGATTCTGGGCACCTTCTTCAGTCAGCCAGTGGATATTCCTGATGAAGAGGGATATGAGACGGGGCAGAAAACGGTCAGCCCTTACTGGCAGGTGACCGGCGACTGGCCGCAGGAACCGGCAGGCGCAGAGCCGCAGACCTTAGTCGGGCACGCGCTGGCGCGGCAAATGGGCTGGAAACCTGGTGATAAGCTGACATTACGTACCGAAGGCGAAGCGGCGCAGGTCACCGTCAGCGGTATCCTCTCCAGCGGCGGCGATGAAGATAACCAACTGGTGATGCCGCTAAGCACGGTACAGCACCTGCTGGGGCTCCCCGGAAAAGTGCAGGCGATTCGCGTCTCGGCGCTGACGGTGCCGGAAAACGAACTGTCCCGCCGCGCGCGGGAAAACCTGGACGCGCTCAATGCCGAAGAGTACGACCTCTGGTATTGCACGGCCTATGTGTCGTCGATCGCGCATCAGCTGGAAGAAGCGATTTCCGGCGCGGAAGTGCGCCCGGTATGGCAGGTCGCGGCGTCCGAAGGGGTGGTGATCGATAAAATTCAGCTGCTGATGGCGGTCGTTACCGTCGCGGCGCTGGCGGCTTCCGCAATGGGGATCGCCTCGCTGATGACCAGCACCATTATGGAGCGCGCCAAAGAGATCGGTTTGATGAAGGCGCTGGGTGCGCGACAGTGGCAAATCATGCTGCTGTTCTACCTGGAAGCGGCGTCCAGCGGGCTGGCGGGCGGCGCGCTGGGATGTATTGCCGGGTGGGGGCTGGCGAAAGCGATTGGCGTCATGCTCTTCGACGCGCCGCTTAATTTTGCCTGGATTGTGGTGCCGTGCGTACTGGTGATTGCGGTATTGATTGCGTTGATCGGCACCTGGTTCCCGGCCCGGCGGATCGCCCGACTGTATCCTGTGGAGGTGCTGTATGGCCGCTAAACGTACCATGCTCTGGCTGCTGGTGTGGCGGGCGCTGCGTCTGCGTTTTCAGCGGGTCAGCGTGGTGTTTGCCGCGCTGATGGTGGGGGCGACCATCGTGACGGCGCTTTCTGCCGTCTGGTTCGACATTAACACCAAAATGAGCGAAGAACTGCGCACCTTCGGCGCGAATTTTTACATTGGGCCGGGGCACGGTTCCAGTATGCCGCAGCAGGAGTTGCAGAGCATTCTCGATCAGGCGCCGCAGGGACTGGTGCATGGCGCCAGTCCGTGGTTGTACGGCATGGCGCGTACCGAGCTGGAAAAAGTGGTGATGGTTGGCGTGTGGTTCGAGTCGCTGCAAAAACTGGTGCCGTACTGGCAGGTCACCGGTAGCTGGATTGGCGTCAGTTTTGACGACCGTAACGCGATGATCGGCGTCAAACTGGCGGAACGCCTCAACGTGCAGCCGGGCGACAGCATCACGCTGGTGGATCACAATCAGCGTAAGAATTTGCAGATTAAAGGCATTGTGGAGTCTGGCGATGCGACGGACAACATGCTGATCGTCAGCCTCGACGTGGCGCAGGCCTGGCTGCATCAGCCGGGCAAAATCAGCCACGGCTTGCTGAGCGTCAGTAACGATGTCGGCCAGGTGGAGAACTACGCCAGCCGGTTGCAGGCGCAGTATCCTGACCTGGAGATTCGTCCGGTGCGTAAGGTCTCTGCTTCCGAAGGGCAGGTGCTGGATAAAATTAAAGGTCTGATGGGACTGGTCTCGATCGTGATTCTGGCGCTCTCTTCGCTGTGCGTGAATACCACGCTGATGGCGATTGTCGGCGAGCGGGCGCGCGAGTTTGCGCTGCAAAAAGCGCTTGGTTCCAGCAACGGCGATATCGTGCGGCAAATTCTGCTGGAAACCAGCATCATCGCGCTGGCGGCGGTGGCGTGCGGCTGGGTACTGGGATATTTGCTGGCGCAACTGTTGGGATTAACGGTGTTTAATGCCGCCATTTCGCTGCGTCTGCCGGTGTTGCCCATTACTCTGGTGTTGTCTTTACTGGTCGCCATTCTGGCGGCGATTGTTCCGGTGCGACGCGCGGTAAGCGTCGAGCCTGCTAAAGTGCTGAAAGGAGAGTAGCGCCATGTCCGTTACGCATATCCCTCAGGTGGCGATCGAAACCCGCCACTTATACAAACGGTTCGGTGACGTTACCGCCCTGGATGACATTAATCTGCGCATTGCGCAGGGTGAATTTGTCGCCATTATGGGCGCTTCTGGTTCTGGTAAAACCACGCTGATGAATATTCTGACGTGCCTTGATACGGCGACGGAAGGGCAGGTGTTTCTTGACGGCACCGATGCCGCCGCGCTGGATGAAGAGGGGCGCCGTCGCTTTCGCGCCGAGAAAATCGGCCTGGTATTTCAGCAGTTCCATTTGATCCCGTTCTTAACTGCGCTGGAAAACATCATGCTTGCCCAGCATTACCACAGCGTGGTGGATGAAGCGGCGGCGAGGAAGGTGCTGGAACAGGTAGGGCTTGGGCATCGTGTGACGCACCTGCCGAGCCAGCTTTCCGGTGGTGAGCAGCAGCGTGTGTGTATCGCCCGGGCGCTGGTCAACGAACCGCCGGTTATTTTCGCGGATGAACCGACGGGCAACCTGGATGAAGAGAATGAGCAGCGGGTGCTGGATCTGCTCACCGATCTGCATCGTCAGGGGCGCACGATTGTGATGGTGACGCACAACCCTGCGCTTGGGCAGTTTGCCGATCGTATTCTGCGGCTGCAACATGGTAAATATCTGGGTGAGGAGGCCAATCAACATGCGCTGGCATAATGTGCTGCTACTCGCGGCGGCGATCCTGATAAGCGGGTGTAAAGAAGAAAAGCTGGCGGTCGGGGCACCGGCCCCGGCGCTGGCGGCGTTTGATCTGCAAGGCCAGGAGTCAGGCCTTGAACGCTGGCAAGGAAAGGCGGTGTACCTGAATTTTTGGTCTGCGGGATGCGGGGGGTGTCTGGCGGAAATGGACACGCTGGAAGCGCTGAGCAAAAAATGGGGCGATAAAGTGGTGGTTGTGGCGGTCAATACCGACCCTGAAACGGTCAGGATTAACGATCTGCTGGCAAAGCATCAGATAACCTATCCGGTGGTGCGCGATCAGCTCAACATTACCCAGGAACGTTATCAGGTGATCGGCACGCCGACCTCCGTACTGATTGACCCCGAAGGACGCGTTCTGGAGCTACACCAGGGTATGCGTAAGCCGCCTGAGTTAGAGGCCACGTTTGCGCGCCTGGCGGCGCGATGAACGACGCGTACGGAGAGATACCCAATGGCATTTATCTGGAACGACGAAAGCCTTGCGATTCTGCGGGAAAACGCGGGCATCCTCACAACCGAGCAGATAGCGCAACTGCTTCACACCAATATTACCGCCGTGCGGAATATGGCCTATCGGCTGAAACTGAGCCTTCGGGTGACGGCGTATAATCACCGACGCATAGCGCAGGTTCAGGCGCTTTATGCCTCTGAGACGTTGAGTCTCAAAGAGATCGCGGCGAAAACGGGGCTGACGGCCAGTACCGTGCAATATATCGTGTACGTGAAATCAAAAAATAAGCCCTACGCCACCACGGAATATGTCTCTTTTGAAACGGAAAACGCCGTTCATTACCGCGTGCAAAAAGAATTTGTCGATACGGAGCGTTCCCTACTGGACAACATCTCTGATAACACGCGATTTCGTGAACTGTATCTGACGGACGGCACTTTTTATTGCGCCCGCAATATTAAGTATGAGGTTTTTATCTCGGAATAACCGGAACACGCTGACCTGTCGGTTATCTTCTGGAATCTCCCGTTTTGCGAAACCGTTCCCGGAAAAATGTCATATTTCTGTCACACTCTATGAGGATTGATAACAACAAGAGGTTGTAGGGATGAAAAAATTGATACTCGCCGCCGCTGTGGCAGGGGCTGTTTTATTGTCGTCCGCCGCGCAAGCGCAGACAACGCCGGAAGGTTATCAACTGCAACAAGTGTTGATGATGAGCCGACACAACTTGCGCGCGCCGTTGGCCAATAATGGCAGCGTGCTGGAGCAGTCCACGCCGAATCAGTGGCCGGAGTGGGATGTGCCCGGCGGGCAGCTCACCACGAAAGGCGGTGTGCTGGAAATTTATATGGGCCACTACATGCGAGAATGGCTGGCGGAGCAGGGGATGGTCACGTCAGGCGAATGCCCGACGCCGGACACGGTATATACCTATGCCAACAGTCTGCAACGCACCGTCGCGACGGCACAATTCTTTATCACCGGCGCTTTCCCTGGGTGCGATATTCCGGTACATCATCAGGAAAAAATGGGCACGATGGACCCAACGTTTAATCCGGTGATCACCGATGACTCTGCGGCGTTTAGCCAGAAAGCGGTGCAGGCGATGGAAAAAGAGCGCAGCCAGATGCAGCTTGACGACAGCTATCAACTGCTGGCGCAGATGACGGACTACAAAGATTCACCGTCCTGCAAAGAAAAACAGCAGTGTTCGCTGACCGAAGCCAAAGACGCCTTTAGCGCGAAGTATCAGGAGGAGCCTGGCGTTTCGGGGCCGCTGAAAGTCGGCAACTCGCTGGTGGATGCGTTTACGCTGCAATACTACGAAGGCTTCCCGATGGACCAGGTCGCCTGGGGCGAGATTAAATCCGATCAGCAGTGGAAAGTCCTGTCAAAGCTGAAGAACGGGTATCAGGACAGCCTGTTTACCTCGGGTGAAGTGGCGCGCAACGTCGCCAAACCGCTGGTCAAATATATTGATAAAGCGCTGGTGACTGACCGTAGCAGCGCGCCGAAAATTACCGTTCTGGTGGGGCATGACTCGAATATTGCTTCATTGCTGACGGCGCTGGATTTCAAACCCTACCAGCTGCACGATCAGTACGAACGCACCCCGATTGGCGGCAAGATTGTGTTCCAGCGCTGGCATGACAGCAAAGGCAATCGCGACCTGATGAAAATCGAATATGTGTATCAGAGCTCGCAGCAGTTGCGTAACGCGGACGTCCTGACGCTGAAATCACCGGCGCAGCGCGTCACTCTGGAACTGGCAGGATGCCCGATAGACGCAAACGGCTTCTGTCCTCTTGATAAGTTCGATAACGTGTTGAACAGCGCGGCAAAATAGCAGAGGTTCTCCCCCGCGCAGGCGGGGGAGAAAAGGTCAGACATTTTTACGTTCGATGGTTTGTTCGCCCCAAAATAGCGAATCTTTATCCGTCTTCTCAAAGGCTTTAAGCAACACTTCGTCGCTGCCTTCCTCCCAAATTTTTTCAGCCAGTTTCTCGTCATACTTCGCGACTTCAAAAATGGCTTCGGCTATTTCTGGTGATGTATTACGCAGACTTGCCCATTCGCCGACGTGATGAGCCTTCGCTTCTTGAGTTGGCATTCGAATCCTCCTGTTGAAGATTAGCCGTTGAGTTTTACTGCCAGACCTGCAACATATTCACCCTGATAGCGAGCGATAGAAAGTTCTTCCTGGCTTGGCTGGCGTGAACCATCGCCCCCGGCAATTGTGGTGGCGCCGTATGGCGTACCGCCGCGAACCTGCGAGACGTCAAACAGTTCCTGCGCGGCGTAACCGATAGGGACAATCACCATGCCGTGGTGAGCCAGCGTGGTCCAGGTTGAGGTAATGGTTTGTTCCTGACCGCCGCCGGTGCCTGTCGAGCTGAATACGCTGGCGAGTTTTCCATACAGCGCGCCGGATGCCCACAAACCGCCCGTCTGGTCCAGGAAGGTGCGCATCTGGCCTGACATATTGCCAAAGCGCGTCGGCGTACCAAAAATGATGGCGTCGTAATCAGGCAGTTCCTGCGGGGTTGCGACTGGTGCGTTTTGTGTTTTACCTCCGGCCTTTGCGAAGATTTCAGGCTGCATCGTTTCCGGTACGCGTTTGATAATGACTTCTGCGCCGTCCACTTTGTTTGCCCCTTCCGCCACCGCATGCGCCATAGTTTCGATGTGTCCGTACATGGAATAATAAAGCACCAGAATTTTTGCCATTTTGCACTACTCCTCGAGTTAACCGTGTCCGTAGCGATTCGCTACCTCTATTTAAAGATATGACGTCCTGGAGAGAGTGCAAATATCACAACCATTTCTTTGATTTATAACAAGATTTATCAGCATCGTTTTTGTTGCAAAATGATACATTTTTCGCCGTTAGGATTTCTTTAACCATAAGAGAGGCTTATTGATTTCCTGGGGGGATTATTCCTGTCCCCCTGACGAACCTGTTGCAGAATATTACGATTTACTGGTCAGCCGGGGTAACTTCGCTAAGCTTAGTTCCGCGTGGCAATAATTGTGGCGTCTGCCATATGCCGCGTGAGGAGATCTTCCTCAACACCGATGCAATATGATGTCTAATCTATGACGGAGGTCAGTAATGGCAAACCATCGGGGCGGTTCCGGTAATTTTGCGGAAGACCGCGAAAGAGCATCAGAAGCAGGTCGTAAAGGTGGCCAGCACAGCGGGGGCAACTTTAAGAATGACCCGCAGCGTGCATCAGAAGCAGGCAAAAAAGGGGGCAAAAGCAGTCACGGTAACCGTAACAGCTAGCCTGTAAGTTAACGCCATAATGTTTAGCGCATGCCGCTGGTAAACGTTATGATGCCACCGCCGCCGGTTCCTCCGGCGGTTTTTTTGTCCGTAAGATTGAAGTGTCGCAGCAGGCGACGCAAACTAAGCGTCCTGACGTTCAAAAAGAAAAAAGCGCCGTTGCCACGGTATCCTGGCGGCAATAAAACAAGGAGAGGGCGCATGGTTCAACGCGCAGAGAAAAAAACAGGTAAACGTTCACAGGCCGTCAGCGCCAAGCGGCAGGCGATTTTAACTGCTGCATTAAACACGTTTTCCCAGTACGGTATTCATGGCTCACGTCTGGAGCAGGTGGCTGAGCAGGCGGGAGTGTCCAAAACCAATTTGCTCTATTATTACCCGTCGAAAGAGGCGCTTTATGTCGCCGTACTGCGGCAAATCCTTGATATCTGGCTGGCGCCGTTAAAGGCCTTTCGTGAAGATTTCGCGCCGCTGGTGGCGATCAAAGAGTACATCCGTCTTAAACTGGAGGTCTCCCGTGATTATCCGCAGGCTTCCCGGCTTTTTTGCATGGAGATGCTGGCGGGCGCGCCGTTGCTGATGGAAGAACTGACCGGGGATTTGAAGGCGCTGATTGACGAAAAATCGGCATTGATTGCCGGATGGGTAAACAGTGGAAAACTGGCGCCCGTCGATCCGCATCACCTGATCTTTATGATTTGGGCTTCAACGCAGCATTACGCCGATTTTGCGCCTCAGGTCGAAGCGGTAACGGGCGCAACGCTGCGTGATGAAGCCTTTTTCAATCAAACGGTCGAAAGCGTACAGCGGATGATTATTGAAGGCATTCGCGTACGTTAACTGGCAGGCGGCAACGGACAGCTCAAATCGCCTTCCTCACATTGCAGCAGCGAAGCTAAAAACGCTTCGCGTTCGTCCGTTTTGTCCGTCATGCACTGGCTGGCGATCATCGGCTGTATACTGCCGCCTTCCGTGCCGGAACTGACCAGCGCGCAGTCGGCGTCCCGCAGGGCAATCCAGGCGATTTGCGCTTTTTTCAGCAAGTCACGCTGCGGCGGTTCGGCGCGTTTTAGCGCATTCTGGTACGTTTCATTGAGTTTTTTATCGGCGGTTTGAAATTGCGCGGCGGCGCAGGTGTTCATCTCCATTTGCGTGCTGGCGTTGGCGCAGTCATCGGCCAGTGCCGGAGCGCTGAGTAGCAGCGCAGCGCATGTGAATATAATTCGCTTCATACTTCCCTCTGGCTCTAAAACATTGCCGGATGGCGGCTTTGCCTGATCCGGCCTACAAATGTGTTTTGTAGGCCCGGTGAGCCGTAGCGCCACCGGGCATTTTCCAAAGCCTTAATTAACCACAGCCTTAACCAATTGTCATCAGGCTGGCGTTACCACCTGCCGCAGCGGTGTTAACGCTGAGCGAGCGCTCGATATACAGACGCTCCAGCAAGATATTGGTTTCACCACGGGCAAAGCCCTGTACCGACACGATCGCGCCGTCACGGGCGGCTACCGCCTCGCACAGCGCCCGTAGCTGATCGGAATCGCCGTGGAAGATCACCGCATCGAACGGCTGCGAAGTCAGCGTGTCCGCTTTCGCAAACTGAATACGTTCACAAACCGCTGTGGGCAGGCGCTTCGCCAGTTCGCGATGGAAGGCATCGTCCGGCCACAAAATCAGACTCCCGACCGCTGTCACGGCGGCGACCTGCACCAGAGCGTCCTGCTCGTCATCAGCCAGACACAATACGCGTTCACGCGGCAGTAACGTCCAGGTATTGCGCTCACCGGTAGGGCCAGGCAGCAAACGCTGGGTTCCGGCCTGCGCCAGCTCGCTAAACTGCTGACAGAGCGTATGCAAGGCCGGGCGATCCGCCGCCCACCCGGTCAGCGCGTCAAGCGGCTGAGTCAGCGCGGCTTTAAGCTGGGCATCCACCGGGTAGTCCGCATCCTGACGGGCAAGCGTAATACCCAGCGCGTTTTCCGGGCGATTTGCCAACAGACGGTAGAGATAGAGCGGACCGCCCGCTTTCGGCCCGGTGCCGGACAAGCCTTCGCCGCCGAATGGCTGGACGCCCACGACCGCGCCGACCATATTACGGTTGACGTACAGGTTGCCTGCGTGCGCTGAACCGGTGACCTGCGCAATGGTCTCGTCAATTCGGGTATGTACGCCCAGCGTCAGACCGTAGCCGGAGGCGTTGATCTGCGCAATCAGTTCGGGAAGGTGATTACGCGTGTAACGCACCACATGCAGCACCGGCCCGAAGATCTCTTTTTGCAGCTCATCAAAACTTTCCAGCTCAATCAGCGTTGGCGGAACAAAGGTGCCGCTTTGCCATTCGCGCGCATCATCGCTGTTCTCACGTACGGCCTGGAATACCGGACGACCTTTCGTACGCATCGCCTGAATATGGCGCTCGATATTGGTTTTGGCTTCGTTATCGATAACCGGGCCAATGTCGGTGGTCAGACGGCCCGGATTGCCCATGCGGCATTCCGCCATTGCCCCGCGCAGCATTTTCAGGGTGTGGTCGGCGATATCATCCTGCAAGCACAGTATGCGTAGCGCCGAACAGCGCTGCCCGGCGCTGTCAAACGCAGATGCCAGCACATCCACAACCACCTGTTCGGTAAGGGCGGAGGAGTCCACGATCATGGCGTTCATCCCGCCGGTTTCCGCAATCAGCGGAATCGGGCGACCCTGCGCATCCAGACGGGTGGCGATGTTACGCTGCAATAAGCTGGCGACTTCGGTCGAGCCGGTAAACATCACGCCGCGTACGCGCTCGTCGGAGGTTAACTGCGCCCCAACGGTTTCACCCTGGCCGGGCAGCAGCTGCACTACGCCCGGCGGAACACCGGCTTCCAGTAAGATGGCGATGCCCTGGGCGGCAATCAGCGGCGTTTGTTCCGCCGGTTTCGCGAGGACGCTGTTGCCCGCCGCCAGCGCAGCGGCAATTTGTCCGGTGAAGATGGCCAGCGGGAAGTTCCACGGGCTGATACAGACGACCGGGCCTAAAGGACGATGCGTTTCGTTATCAAAGTCATCGCGTACCTGCCCGGCGTAGTAGTGAAGGAAATCCACCGCTTCGCGTACTTCTGCAATGGCATTACTGAAGGTTTTCCCGGCTTCACGAACCAGAATGCCAATCAGCTGTTGCATTTGGCCTTCCATTAATACCGCCGCGCGTTGCAGGATGGCGGCGCGTTCCTGCGGTGGCGTCGCGAACCAGATAGGGGCGTTGTTAACCGCGTTTTGCAGCGCTTGTTCAACGTCCGCAGCGCTGGCTTCGCGCACGTAGCCGACGATGTCTTTCGGCTCTGCCGGGTTGATCACCGGCGTCATCTCTCCGTCAGCGACCGGCTGTTCCAGCATCGGTTTGGCCTGCCATTTTTGCAGCGCATTGTTCAACAGGGCGGAGGAGAGGGAAGCCAGACGGTGTTCGTTAGCCAGATCCAACCCGCCGGAGTTTTCCCGGCCTTGTCCGTAGAGGTCGCGAGGCAGCGGGATTTTCGGATGCGGCAAGCCGGTTTGCCCTTCTTGCTGCGCCAGTTTTTCCACGGCCTCCACCGGGTCGGCGACCAGTTCATCCAGCGGTAGCGTGGCGTCGGCAATACGGTTAACGAATGAGGTGTTAGCGCCGTTTTCCAGCAGGCGGCGCACCAGATACGCCAGCAGCGTTTCATGCGTGCCGACCGGGGCATAAATACGACACGGACGGTTGAGTTTGCCATCTGCCACTTTACCGGTGACCTGCTCGTACAGCGGTTCGCCCATGCCGTGCAGACACTGGAATTCATACTGGCCCGGATAGTAGTTCTGCCCCGCCAGTTGATAAATCGCCGCCAGAGTATGGGCGTTATGGGTCGCAAACTGCGGGTAAATCAGATTCGGTACGGCGAGCAGTTTTTTCGCGCAGGCCAGATAAGAAACGTCGGTATAGACCTTGCGGGTGTAAACCGGGTATCCCTCCAGTCCGTCCATTTGGGCGCGTTTGATTTCACTGTCCCAGTACGCGCCTTTCACCAGGCGGATCATCAGGCGGCGACGGCTGCGCGTGGCGAGATCGATCAGATAATCAATCACAAACGGGCAGCGTTTCTGATAAGCCTGAATCACGAAACCGATGCCGTTCCAGCCAGCCAGTTCCGGCTCAAAACAAAGTTTTTCCAGCAGGTCGAGGGAGATTTCCAGACGGTCAGCTTCTTCGGCGTCGATGTTGATGCCGATATCATACTGACGCGCCAGCAGCGTCAGGGATTTCAGGCGCGGATACAGCTCCTCCATCACACGGTCATACTGCGCGCGGCTGTAGCGCGGGTGCAGGGCGGAAAGCTTGATGGAGATCCCCGGCCCTTCATAAATTCCGCGTCCGTTAGACGCTTTGCCAATGGCGTGAATAGCCTGCTGATACGAAACCATATAAGCCTGCGCATCGGCGGCGGTCAGCGCCGCTTCGCCTAACATATCGTAGGAGTAGCGGAAGCCCTTATCTTCCAGCTTACGCGCATTCGCCAGCGCTTCGGCGATGGTTTCGCCGGTGACGAACTGCTCGCCCATCAGGCGCATTGCCATGTCCACGCCTTTGCGGATCAGCGGCTCGCCGCTCTTACCGATAATCCGGTTCAGCGAGCGAGAGAGACTGGCTTCGTTGTGGGTAGAGACCAGCTTGCCGGTAAACAACAGACCCCAGGTGGCGGCATTAACAAACAGCGACGGGCTGCGGCCAATATGCGACTGCCAGTTGCCGTTGCTGATTTTGTCGCGGATGAGCGCGTCACGCGTCGCTTTATCCGGGATACGCAGCAGCGCTTCTGCAAGGCACATCAGCGCGACGCCTTCCTGTGAGGAGAGGGAGAACTCCTGCAACAGCCCCTGCACCATCCCGGCGCGGCCGCTGGCCGTTTTCTGGTTACGCAGTTTCTCCGCCAGTTGATAGGCCAGCTTGTGGGCTTGTTCGGCCACCGGCTGCGGCAGACGCGCCTGCTCCATTAACATCGGCACCGCATCGGTTTCGGCGCGACGGTAAGCTGCGGTAATCGCGGCGCGGGAGACCGACTGAGGCAAGATCTGCTCGGCAAACTCAAGGAAAGGCTGGTGGTTTTCTTCCTGCTGTGCGGTTGACTCATCGCCTTCATTGGCGGCGCCAGCCAGCAGGGCGGGCAACTCCGGTAACGCCTCGTCGCTTTCCAGTTTTTCCAGATAATTAAAGATTGCCTGTTTGATCAGCCAGTGTGGGGTGCGATCAATTCGTGTTGCTGCTGTTTTAATACGTTCGCGCGTCGCGTCGTCCAGCTTAACCCCCATCGTGGTGGTTCCCATGCCGTCTACTCCTGTTGTTCTGATATGTGCTGCTGATAGTTATCGAGAAATATCCACCATGTTGCAACTTTGTGCAACCTCGTTAAATGTGACCTGCCTTGCAAGCTTAAAAATGAATGAAATGTTAAAAGAAGAGACTCTTCTGGATGGGATAAAAACAATAACCAAATCTTTTTCTCTGCGGCAGTTAACACTTTTGAAAGGTGCAACCTTAAAAAATGTGAGAGAGTGCAACCTGGAGAAAAATAGTATCCCACCCGAATAAAATTTGATGTAAATGATGTGTTAAATCGATTGTGAATGACCACCGCTTCCGGCAGGATACGGTCGCCCTGGTAAACATAAACACCATTGCCACGTTCCGGCAGGGTATAAAACGGCAGCTCTTATTATTGCCGGCACATAAAATCTGGAGACTTTTGATGGCTATTAGCACACCGATGTTGGTGACGTTTTGTGTCTATATCTTTGGCATGATATTGATAGGGTTTATTGCATGGCGTTCGACCAAAAACTTTGATGACTATATTCTCGGCGGCCGCAGCCTTGGGCCGTTTGTGACGGCATTATCCGCTGGCGCATCTGATATGAGCGGCTGGCTGCTGATGGGTCTGCCGGGGGCGATTTTCCTGTCGGGGATTTCTGAAAGCTGGATCGCGATTGGTCTGACGTTAGGGGCATGGATTAACTGGAAACTGGTGGCTGGACGTTTACGCGTCCACACTGAATTTAATGATAACGCCCTGACTCTGCCGGATTATTTTACCGGGCGTTTTGAAGATAAAAGTCGCATTCTGCGCATTATCTCTGCCCTGGTTATCCTGCTGTTTTTCACCATTTATTGCGCATCGGGGATTGTGGCAGGGGCGCGTCTGTTTGAAAGCACCTTTGGCATGAGCTATGAAACTGCGCTGTGGGCGGGGGCGGCAGCCACCATTATCTATACCTTTATTGGCGGCTTCCTGGCCGTGAGCTGGACAGACACCGTCCAGGCCAGCCTGATGATTTTCGCCCTGATTCTGACGCCTGTTATGGTGATCATCAGCGTCGGCGGTTTTGGTGACTCCCTGGAAGTGATTAAACAAAAGAGCATTGAGAATGTGGATATGCTCAAGGGACTGAACTTTGTCGCCATTATCTCCCTGATGGGCTGGGGGCTGGGTTACTTTGGTCAACCGCATATTCTGGCGCGCTTTATGGCGGCGGATTCTCACCACAGCATCGTGCACGCGCGTCGCATCAGTATGAGCTGGATGATCCTGTGTCTGGCGGGGGCGGTGGCTGTCGGCTTCTTCGGCATTGCTTACTTTAACAATAACCCGGCACTGGCCGGAGCGGTGAACCAGAACTCGGAGCGCGTGTTCATTGAACTGGCGCAAATCCTGTTCAACCCGTGGATTGCCGGTATTCTGCTGTCCGCTATTCTCGCGGCGGTGATGTCGACGTTAAGCTGCCAGCTGCTGGTGTGCTCCAGCGCGATTACCGAAGATTTGTACAAAGCCTTCTTGCGTAAAGGCGCGAGCCAGAAAGAGCTGGTATGGGTAGGGCGCATTATGGTGCTGGTGGTTGCGCTGGTGTCTATCGCGCTGGCTGCTAACCCTGAAAACCGCGTGCTCGGTCTGGTGAGCTATGCGTGGGCGGGCTTCGGCGCGGCGTTTGGCCCGGTCGTGCTGTTCTCGGTGATGTGGTCGCGTATGACCCGTAACGGCGCGCTGGCCGGAATGGTTATCGGGGCGCTGACGGTTATTGTCTGGAAACAGTTTGGCTGGCTGGATCTGTACGAAATCATCCCTGGCTTCATCTTCGGCAGCATCGGGATTGTGGTCTTTAGCCTGCTGGGTAAAGCGCCGTCGTCGGCTATGCAAGAACGTTTTGCAAAAGCGGATGCGTATTACCACTCCGCACCGCCGTCGCGTTTACAGGCAGAGTAATCTGACCGCTGCCCGTTTACTTTCATCGCCCGCCATGCGCGGGCTTTTTATTCAGAATTGTGGCGTGTTTCTCTGTATGTCGATGAATGAAAGTATTAATTTTTACTATGAGCGTTCAGGTGAAATAATTTTGTAATATCTCTGTAAGAGACTATTGCCAGTGCAAAGGGGAACTTTAGTTAATGCATGGTAAATATGTTGTTGCATTAATGATAAATTATGTTGTACTAATACGTAATAGCGGTAGTTCCCGGCAGTGATGACACTTTTCACTATGGAGATCGCGAATGGTAAGGTCCTGTACTGGACACGTTTTTCGCAGTAACAGCAATAACTTATGCGGATGCCTCTCCTCCGGTAGCCCTGTCGTCACCGCTAAATTCCTCTCACTTCCTCTTTTTATCCCTGTTACTGACGCCGTATTCGGTGCGCGTAGCCGTGTAGGGCGTCTTTTCAAAAAGCAAGCTATGGCTTACAAGGAAGCCAACCCTCAGATGTTTGTGCGCATAATCGTGCCGCCAACGGCGCGTGTGATGTATACCAACAACTCAAGGTGCTATCCATGGGAAGACAAAAAGCAGTGATCAAAGCTCGTCGTGAAGCAAAACGTGTGCTGAGACGGGATTCGCGTAGCCACAAACAACGTGAAGAAGAATCGGTCACCTCGCTTGTGCAGATGAGCGGCGTAGAAGCGATAGGCATGGCGCGTGATAGCCGTGACGCCACACCAATCGTAGCGCGAAATGAGGCTCAGGAGCACTACCTGAATGCTATCGAGAGTAAACAACTGATCTTCGCCACTGGCGAAGCCGGGTGTGGAAAAACCTGGATCAGTGCGGCAAAAGCAGCAGAGGCCCTGATACATAAAGATGTAGACAGGATTATTGTTACCCGTCCGGTTTTGCAGGCCGATGAAGATCTCGGCTTCTTACCAGGCGATATATCCGAGAAGTTCGCGCCTTATTTCCGGCCCGTCTATGACGTGCTGGTGAAACGCCTGGGCGCGTCTTTTATGCAATACTGCCTGCGGCCTGAGATTGGTAAGGTGGAAATCGCGCCGTTCGCCTATATGCGCGGACGTACATTTGAAAATGCAGTCGTCATTCTTGACGAGGCTCAGAATGTGACTGCTGCGCAAATGAAGATGTTCTTAACGCGCCTCGGGGAGAACGTGACGGTTATCGTAAATGGCGACATTACCCAGTGCGATTTACCGACTCATGTTCAATCAGGGTTAAGTGATGCGTTAGCTCGCTTTGAAGAAGATGAGATGATAGGTATTGTCCGTTTCCATAAAGACGACTGCGTGCGTTCGGCATTGTGCCAACGAACCCTTCATGCTTATAACTGAAGCGTCGTCAGATCTCATAGCCCGGGAAACCGGGCTTTGTTTTTTGTAGGCCGGATAAGGCGCTTGCGCTGCCATCCGGCGATGTGCGGGAGCCCGGTGGCGCTAACGTTTACCGGTCCTGGGATGTTCTTGTAGGCCGGATAAGGCGCTTGCGCTGCCATCCGGCGATGTGCGAGCGCCCGGTGGCGCTAACGCTTACCGGTCCTGGGATGTTTTTGTAGGCCGGATAAGGCGCTTGCGCTGCCATCCGGCGATGTGCGGGAGCCCGGTGGCGCTAACGCTTACCGGGCCTACGGTGTTCTTGTCAGCCGGATAGCATGTGCAATAGGCAAAAAAAAGCCCGTACTTTCGTACGAGCTCTGGGGGGGATTGACTCGCTTCGCTCGCCCTGCGGGCAGCCCGCTCTCTGCGTTCGCGGTCTGTCCAACTGGCTGCCGCCAGTTGTCGAACCCCGGTCGTGGGTTCTCATCCCCCCACAGTACGTGCAATAGGTGAAAAAAAAGCCCGTACTTTCGTACGAGCTCTTTTTCTGAATATGGCGGTGAGGGGGGGATTCGAACCCCCGATACGTTGCCGTATACACACTTTCCAGGCGTGCTCCTTCAGCCACTCGGACACCTCACCATATTGTCGTTCCAGTGTTGCTGGAACGGGCGCTAATTTAGGGAAATACGCCCCCGGCGTCAATCACCTTTTCTAAAAAATCGTGCAATTACACAAACTTCAATCAACATGCAGTTTAAATAAGCGGAAACTGCTTTTTTTGCCAGCATCTCTAAATTTGTTATGCTGATGATCCCTATGAAAATGATGATAATAAGTGCGAGTAAATTCCGCACAACAACACTCAGGAGTCAACATGGAGATAATGTTCTATCACCCGACCTTCGATACGGCCTGGTGGCTTAACGCTTTGGCAAAGGCGATTCCCGGCGCGAATATTCGTGAATGGAAACCCGGTGATAACGAACCTGCGGATTATGCGCTCGTGTGGCATCCGCCGGTGGAGATGCTCGAAGGACGGAAGCTAAAAGCCGTATTTGCGCTTGGCGCAGGTGTGGATTCCATTCTGAGTAAGCTCAAAGCGCACCCGGAAATGCTGGATGCCTCTATCCCGTTGTTCCGCCTGGAAGATACCGGCATGGGCCTGCAAATGCAGGAGTATGCCGTGAGCCAGGTGCTGCATTGGTTCCGCCGTTTCGATGATTATCAGGCGCTGAAAAACCAGTCAACATGGCAGCCGCTGCCGGAATATGATCGCGATGAATTCACCGTCGGTATTATGGGGGCGGGGGTGCTGGGCGCCAAAGTCGCTGAAGCGCTCCAGGCATGGGGATTCCCGCTTCGCTGCTGGAGCCGTAGCCGTAAATCCTGGCCTGGCGTAGAGAGTTTTGCGGGAGCTGAGGAGTTAGGCGCATTCCTGAATCAAACAAGGGTGCTGATCAACCTGCTGCCAAATACGGCGGAGACGGTGGGCATTATTAATTCCGGCTTGCTCAATCAGTTACGGGATGGCGCTTACCTGCTTAACCTGGCGCGTGGCGTGCATGTTAATGAGGACGATCTGCTTGCCGCGTTGAATAGCGAAAAACTCAAAGGGGCGATGCTGGATGTTTTCAGCCGCGAGCCGTTGCCAAAAGAGAGCCCGCTCTGGCAACACCCTCGCGTGGCGATGACGCCGCACATTGCCGCCGTCACCCGCCCGGCGGAAGCCGTGGACTATATTTCGCGCACCATTACGCATCTGGAGCGCGGCGAATCCGTGACGGGTCAGGTCGATCGCGTTCGCGGCTACTGATGACAACCCGGTTAGCGCCGGGTTTCGACTAATAAATGGTGACGATACCTGCTATCCTTGTCGGAAAACGACTACAGGAGTGAGTTATGTATCCCGTTGACTTGCATATGCATACCGTCGCCAGCACCCACGCATACAGTACCTTGCACGATTATATTGCCGAAGCGAAACGCAAAGGTATTAAGCTCTTTGCCATTACCGATCACGGCCCGGATATGGCCGATGCTCCGCATCACTGGCACTTTATCAACATGCGTATCTGGCCGCGTCTGGTTGACGGGGTGGGCATTCTTCGCGGTATTGAAGCCAACATCAAGAATATTGATGGCGAGATTGACTGCACGGGCCCGATGCTGAACTCGCTGGATGTGATTATCGCCGGTTTCCATGAACCGGTTTTCGCGCCGCACGATAAAGAGACCAATACCCAGGCGATGATTGCCGCAATGGCCAGCGGAAATGTGCATATTATCAGCCATCCGGGCAACCCAAAGTATCCTGTCGATATCACCGCGATTGCGCAGGCGGCGGCTAAATACCAGGTGGCGCTGGAAATCAATAACTCGTCATTCCTGCATTCGCGCAAAGGCAGTGAAGATAATTGCCGCGCGGTGGCCGCAGCCGTGCGTGACGCTGGCGGGTGGGTGGCGTTAGGGTCAGATTCCCATACTGCGTTTACACTCGGTGAATTTGCCGAATGCCGGAAGATCCTGGATGAAGTGGATTTCCCGGAAGAACGCGTTTTAAACGTTTCGCCAGGACGCTTACTGAGATTTCTGGAATCGCGCGGTATGGCGCCGATCCCGGAGTTTGCTGAACTTTAATTGCTGATAACTGGAATATATCAATGAATGAGTTTTCTATCCTGTGTCGTGTGCTGGGATCGCTGTATTACCGCCAACCGCAGGACCCTCTGCTGGTTCCTCTGTTTACGCTGATCCGAGAGGGTAAATTGTCGGCAAGCTGGCCGCTGGAGCAGGATGAGCTTCTGGCGCGGTTGCAGAAAAGTTGCGACATGGCCCAACTGGCGGCGGACTACAATGCGCTGTTTGTCGGCGACGAGTGCGCCGTGTCGCCTTATCGCAGCGCCTGGGTGGAAGGGGCAAAGGAATCTGATGTTCGCGCATTTCTTTCCGCTCGCGGTATGCCGTTGGCGGATACCCCTGCCGACCATATCGGTACGCTGCTGCTGGCCGCCTCCTGGCTGGAGGATCAGTCTGCTGAAGATGAGAGCGAAGCGCTGGAAACGCTGTTTATTGAATACCTGCTTCCCTGGTGCGGTACTTTCCTTGGCAAAGTGGAAGCCCATGCCGCGACGCCATTCTGGCGTACGATGGCGCCGTTGACGCGCGATGCGATCGGCGCAATGTGGGATGAGTTACAGGAAGGTGCTGAAGAGTAAATGTGATCATGGTCACTTTGTTATGCAACGTGATTAATTTCCTTGCATAAAATGTGTGCGTGATCTCATTCGTATGCCGCTTTTCTGCTATGATGCGCGGCATGAACATACTTATCTCCATTGCAATCACAACGGGCATTCTCTCCGGTATCTGGGGATGGGTGGCCGTTTCCCTTGGCCTGCTCAGCTGGGCGGGTTTTCTGGGCTGTACGGCCTATTTCGCCTGCCCGCAGGGCGGCCTGAAAGGGTTATTGATTTCTGCATGTACGCTCCTGAGCGGCGTGGTGTGGGCGCTGGTGATTATTCACGGCAGCGCGCTGGCTCCGCATCTGGAGATCGTCAGTTACGTCATGACGGGAATCGTCGCGTTTTTGATGTGCGTTCAGGCGAAGCAGCTGTTGCTTTCTTTTGTGCCTGGCACCTTTATCGGCGCATGCGCGACGTTTGCAGGGCAGGGGGACTGGCGACTGGTTCTGCCTTCGCTGGCCCTGGGACTCGTGTTTGGCTATGCGATGAAAAATAGCGGGCTGTGGCTGGCGTCTCGTCGGGTAAGAGAGTCTTCGCCGACGGCGGTCAGCAAATAAAAAAGCGTGAGGTTTCCCCCACGCTCATATGATGTCAATCCTGATGGCGCAAACTTATCCTGCCTGCTGTAGGCCCGATAAGCCTGCGCCATCGGGCATTCTACGGTTGGCGAAATATCAGGATTCCGGCGGTACGGACATGTGGCGGTATTTCACCAGAATGTCGTTCTGACGCTCCGCTTTGTTCTGCAAATCCCACAGGCCGCGATCGATCCCGTCGTTAATCAGGAAGATAACGCCCGTTTCAATCGCTGACATCAGACACAGCATCACCGGTTCATTAGAGGTGTAGCCGATTTCACCTTCCAGCAGTCGCTGGTAATCAATAAAGCGGAACACCCCGGCCTGCACTTCATAGGAAAGGATGGTCTTGCTGGTATTGACCGAAGAGAGGATCTCGCCGGTGCTGACGTTAACCACGCGCAGGTTTACCGCAATCTGGTCAAGCTGATACTGCGTATCCGCACCGATACCGAAGTACCGCGCGCCGACCCCGCCTGACTTCACGTTGCTTTCGTACCCGATAATCGACCCTTCCACCATGATATTCGCGGCGGTGAGGGACTGAAGCGGGATTCGGTTATTGATAGCCACCGTGCCGTTTTCCTGCGCTGCACGAATAATTTTGCGTTCGTTCAGCAGGTTTTGCAGTCCCTGACGCTCCAGCGGGATAAACCAGCGGGAGTCTTTCAGCGCGGTTACCAGCATCGCGGTGGCGCTCTGCGGAACGGCAGTCGAGAAGTTACTCGCCGGATAAGGTTTAAACTGGCCCGTTTCATCCTGAATATTATAAACCGAGACAAAAATCTTACCCGTTGGCATCGGCAGGTGCGTCAAATCTTTATAGCTTTGCGCACGAGGCATTAATGTCGGTTTCGCGGCTTCTTTAGGCGGGGCGGTTAAGCATCCGCTCAGTAAACATACTGCAACCAAAATAAGTAAGCGCTGCATGATTATTGTCCTTTGGTAGCTGGGGCTTAGAAATCGGTTGACTGTGTTTGCAAACCTGACACTTCAATCGTCGAGGTTTTCCCGGTTTTCCTGTCCGTGACATTAAGTCGCAGTTGCCCATCCCGGTTGGCGATATCAATGATAAAATCATTGGTCACCATTCTGCCTGGTTTGCCGGTGTTAATATTCGTCAGCAATCCGCCAAGGATTTGCGATTGAATAGCCTGCGTAAAGTTATCCAGTGCAGACGGGGTTTCAATCCCGAAGTCGTCGTAATAACTTGGGTCCTTATAAGAGTTTTGTGCCTGAGCGCTATTTAATAAAAATGCGCCGTTATTTGGGTTTCCACCAAAATTAGGATTTCGGAACTGGAATGTCATATTTCCGGCCCAACTTAATGGTGAAATAAGCATGAGCATAACTACTGCATGTTTGACACGCATGGCAGCCTCCAGACTAAATCATATTTTAGAATTCATCGCGCGCTAAATCACTCGTGCTTAATAGCGTTTGATCTATTTGCCGACGATTTAATGCTTCTTCAGTTTGCGCCAGCGCGAAGTCAACGGTTCGCTCGAAGTCTCTTTTCGTTGGGAATAAAAAAGTCTGGAATATAACGTCCTGATTTACCGTTATCGTGATCCAACTTCCCCAACGCGCACTGGGTCTTTCATTGATGGTCAAATTGCCTGTGTACTCACTTTCCCATTTGTCGCTGAAGGCGCGATAAAAATTGTGGCCGACTGATGAGACGGTATGGTCAGTTAAGAGTCCGGGAACTTCCACTTCAACTTCCGCAGCGTGAAGATTCCCTGCGGCAAGCAGTAATTCTGCTGCCACAATCCAGGTCAGATAGCGTTTCATGGCTTTATCGCCTGAGGTTATCGTTTGCCCATGAGACCGCCTGAGTACGGTTTTTAACAGCTATCTTTTTGAAAAGATTATAAAGATGTGTTTTTACCGTATTCTCGCTGATAAAAAGCGAGCGGGCGATTTCAATGTTTGAGGCGCCGATTCGCAGTTTATTGAGGATCTCTTTTTCACGATGAGTGAGAAGCGCTGATTCCGTGCTGTTGTAACGGTAGTTCCCTGAATGAGTGATCAGGTAACTGGCCAGCTTTTGCGAAAAATAGCATTCGCCTCGCAGGATCCCCTGCAAGCCGTTAACGACACGTTCTTCATCCTCCGTTGCGTAAAACACGCCATTGATATGTGGCCAGTTTTCAATATCACGGAAGGGATAGTCGTCGGGAGTGTTCAACAATAACGTCTTGATATTGTTGTTTTTCCGACTCAAATTGTCTTGCCAGTAATGGATGATTTTTTTATCCGCTTCCATCATATCCAGTAAAACAATGCAACTGGCGGATATATCATCCAGAGAACGTTGAATATTATGTAGTTTTCCGGTAACAGCCAGTGATTGCTTTAAATGCTGCAATAATGCAGTGGCCTGCAAAGATGGTTTTGTGATCAACAATAATGTATGACCATGAATACTATGGACTTCATTAAACATGATGAAACCCCACTTTTTTTAGTCGCACATCTGACAGCTGCCTCAGCTAAAATACGAGGCACCAGAAGTACTGACAGATGTTGCACTGCTGTGTGTAGAAATAAAACATCGACCCAAAAAGGGTAAAAATATTAAAACAGATGGACTACAACTGATTTCAATCTAGTCATTACAAACCTTAAAGCAAGTGTTAAACTTGTAACAAAATGTAAAATTATATATTTATATGTTAATGTGTGGATTTTTTAGAGATTAGATTTGATAGAAAAGTTGTACATGTTGCTGTTATTGCATAGATTTAAAAAATCATACAAATTATAATAACTGATTGATTTTAAATAATAATTTAAAATTATTTTTGAGTTTGTCTGACAAGTTAATTTTAAAACATTCGACTCAGGGCCGCCTGGACATTTTTAGTGAGAAAAAAATGATGTTTGTCACGAGTTGTGACGGCGATGCAGTGTGATGCCCGGAGAAACGCATAATGATATGCAGAAAACGATTTTTCCCTCTCACTGGCAGAAATGTTTAGCCCGCTACAGATAAGAAAATAAATTTTTCGTAAATAACAGTGGAGTCAACAGTGAATTAGCACTTTGGTGTGACGCTGAATATCAAAATACCACTCGCGGGTGAGTTATTTAAAATGTTTCCACGGACATACTCTTCATCGTAACGCGGCGTTAACAAAAAACGAATCGCGTTAACAGTCAAATTGAAATGCTTTTAAATTAACGTAATGTACGACCAGGTCCAGGGTGACAACATGAAAAACAAATTGTTATTTATGATGTTAACAATACTGGGTGCGCCTGGGATTGCAGCCGCGACAAGTTATGATCTGGCAAATGCGGAATATAATTTTGCGGTAAATGAATTAAGCAAGTCTTCATTTAATCAGGCAGCCATTATTGGTCAAAAGGGCACTTATAATAGTGCAAAAACACGCCAGGACGGCTCAAAACTTTTATCTGTTATTTCACAAGAAGGCGGAAATAACCGAGCGAAGATTGACCAGTCAGGAGCTTATAACCTTGCATATATTGATCAGGCGGGTTACGCCAATGATGCAAGTATATCGCAAGGCTCTTATGGTAATACTGCAATGATTATTCAGAAAGGTTCTGGTAATAAAGCAGATATTACGCAGTACGGTACGCAAAAAACAGCAGTTGTAGTGCAGAGACAGTCGCGCATGGCTATTCGCGTTACGCAACGTTAATACCATGACGACTTTTAAATCAATCCGATGGGGGTTTACCATGAAACTTTTAAAAGTGGCAGCATTCGCAGCAATCGTAGTTTCTGGCAGTGCTCTGGCAGGTGTTGTTCCGCAGTGGGGCGGTGGCGGCGGTCATAATAATGGCGGTAATAATTCCGGCCCTGAATCTACCCTGAGTATTTTCCAGTACGGTAGCGCAAACTCTGCTCTTGCTCTGCAAAGCGATGCTCGTAAATCAGATCTGTCCATCAAACAATATGGTCATGGTAACGGCGCAGACGTAGGCCAGGGCGCTGACAACAGCGGCATTGACCTGACCCAGAATGGGTACAGAAACAGCGCGACTATCGATCAGTGGAATGCCAAAAACTCTGATATCGTTGTGAGCCAGTTTGGTGGCCGCAACGGCGCGCTGGTTAACCAGACTGCGTCCGACTCCCAGGTATCGGTTACTCAGGTCGGCTTCGGCAACAACGCCACGGCTAACCAGTACTGATTCAGGTCGGGTACTCATAATAAACAGGGCGAAAGCCCTGTTTTTTTCGTGAGGATATGATGAATACGCTATTACTCCTTGCCGCGCTCTCCAGCCAGATTACATTTAATACCACACAACAAGGTGAAATTTACACCATTGTCCCCCAGGTTACGCTCAGCAAACCCTGCGTGTGCGAAGTCCAAATTTTTGCCGTTCGTGATGGGAAAGGAGGGCAAAGCCGTACACAGCAGAAAACAACCCTTTCTTTGCCCGCTAATCAACCCATTGATTTAACGAAACTCAGTTTAAATATTTCCCCGGAGGACTCGGTAAAAATTATCGTTACCGTTTCCGACGGGCAGTCGTTGCATTTGTCGCAGCAATGGCCATCTCCTGAGAAATCATCTTAATCATTTGATTTATTTGGTGATTGTTTGTGGCAGGGGATGGATTACTGTTCTATGAATTATAGAGAGGCAACAACGTCGTTTCCGTTCACCGCGAGCGTCGCAGTGGAAGGAAAACTCCGATCCTTCAAGTATGATTGATCATTGAGGAGCTATTGTATGTTTGCGTTGTGTTCGAAAAATATCCTCGGAGCAGGCCTTGGCGTCTGCATTCTCTTTTCTTCCTCTGTTACAGCTCAACAAATCACTACCGGCGGCGTTATTCATTTTCGTGGTCAGATTGTCGAACCTCCCTGTGAGGTCAGTGCCCGGCAGCAAAATATTGACATGACATGCGTGAATAATGGCCAGATGAAAACTAACCGTTTTACCCTGCAACAGGTTACAACCGCCCCGCAAAGCCTTCGACAAATTGCATCTGTGAGAGTCAATTATCTCGATCCGCAACAACGTCTGGCGATTATGAGTATTGAATACCAATAAACGCATCTGTCAGAGATAAAATCGTTCGATTAAAAAACGCGATTTCATTGAAAGCCCTGCTGTACACTTAGGCTATAGGTTAAGGTAAGGGGGATCTATGAAATCGCGTATTCATGTACAACATGGCGACATAACCCAACTCACGGTAGATGTGATTGTTAATGCTGCCAACGCTTCATTACTGGGGGGCGGTGGCGTTGACGGCGCGATTCATCGTGCAGCGGGTCCGGCGCTACTGGAAGCCTGCAAAAAAGTCAGGCAGCAGCAGGGCGAGTGCCCGGCAGGACACGCGGTCATCACTCTGGCAGGTAATCTGCCGGCGAAAGCGGTGATCCATACGGTGGGGCCCGTCTGGCGTGGCGGCGATCACAACGAATCCCAGCTCCTGGAAGATGCCTATTTCAACAGTTTGCAACTGGTGCTGGCCAATGGCTACCGGTCTGTCGCGTTTCCGGCGATCAGCACCGGCGCTTACGGCTACCCACGCCCCGCCGCAGCAGAGATCGCGGTCAATACGGTTGCGGATTTTCTTGCCCGCCACGCGCTACCTGAGCAGGTATACTTTGTCTGTTATGATGAAGAAACTGCCCGACTTTACGAGCGATTACTGACCCAACAAGGTGATGAGTGAGTTGACCCGACTTGAGCGCGCTGTTACCCCGCTGTGTGAACGTCATCCCGGCGAATGCGGCATTCTCGCCCTGGATGACAGCCTGGATGCCTTTGCCGCACGCTATCGATTAACGGAAATGGCTGAACGCACCCTGGATGTGCAGTATTACATCTGGGAGGATGACATGTCCGGGCGTCTGCTGTTTTCGATATTATTGGCGGCGGCAAAGCGCGGCGTTCATGTTCGCCTGCTGCTGGATGATAACAACACGCCGGGGCTTGATGATACGCTGCAACTGCTGGATAGCCACCCCAATATCGAAGTGCGCCTGTTTAATCCTTTCTCTTTTCGTATGCTGCGTGCGCTGGGGTATTTAACCGACTTTGCCCGGCTTAATCGGCGTATGCATAATAAAAGCTATACGGCAGATGGCGCAGTCACCATTGTCGGCGGGCGGAATATTGGCGATGCCTATTTTGGCGCAGGTGAAGAGCCGCTGTTTTCCGATCTCGACGTGATGGCGATTGGCCCTGTCGTAAAAGACGTGGCGGATGATTTTGAACGTTACTGGCACTGCAAATCGGTTTCAACGCTGCAAAAAGTGTTGTCGCTGTCTGAGCAGGAAATCACCCGACGCATTGACTTACCGGATTCCTGGTACAACGACGACATTACGCGCCGCTATTTGCATAAGCTGAAAACCAGCCACTTTATGTCCCATCTTGATCGCGGCGCTTTACCGCTGATATGGGCGAAAACCCGTCTGCTCAGCGACGATCCTTTAAAAGGCGAGGGGAAAGCGCAGCGTCATTCGCTTCTGCCGCAACGTCTGTTCGATGTGATGGGGTCGCCAACGGAACGTATCGACATTATTTCCGCCTATTTTGTCCCCACCCGGGCGGGCGTCGCGCAACTGCTGCAACTGGTGAGAAAAGGGGTCAGGATCGCGATTCTTACCAATTCACTGGCGGCGAACGATGTGGCGGTCGTCCATGCGGGCTATGCGCGGTGGCGTAAAAAACTTCTGCGCTACGGCATTGAGCTCTATGAGCTTAAACCCACTAACGGGCATGCGGCTGAACTTCACGATCGTGGTTTAACCGGTAACTCAGGCTCCAGCTTGCATGCGAAGACCTTCAGCATTGACGGGAATAAGGTTTTTATCGGTTCGCTCAATTTCGATCCCCGATCGACGTTACTCAATACCGAAATGGGGTTTGTGATTGAAAGCGAAACGCTGGCAACGCTGATTCATAACCGTTTTATGCAGAGCCAGCGTGATGACGCCTGGCAACTGCGGCTGGATCGTTGGGGAAGGATTAACTGGGTTGATCGCCACCTGCGTGACGAGGTGGTACTGAAAAAAGAACCCGCCACAGGATTCTGGAAGCGGGTTCTGGTGCGACTGGCGTCTGTCTTGCCCGTCGAATGGCTGCTTTAACGCCCTTCAGCGGGTAGCTTAACTGGCGACAGCCTTGCTGTTATCACGTTTAACCGCGGGTTTGCCCGAAAATAAAAATTTCAGTACGGGAATCCGTAAATGCAGTTCATACAGGACCAGCGCAATACCGATAACAAAGACCAGCCCGCATAAAAAGCCCAGCAGATTCGACGTAATATGCGGCGTAATATACGCGCCGAAAAACAGCGTTAGTGGATGATGCACCAGATAGATGAAAAGCGATGCATTCACAAAATAGGTGACGCGAGCGGACTGGAAATTAAGTAAACGGTGGCCCAGCGAAAAGACCACGTTAACCATCCACAATCCCATCAGCATGGTAATGACGTATTCTGTCTCATACATCCAGGCATCGCCGCTGCCATAACGCTGGTTCAGCAGGTAGGCAACGAAGGCGAGCGCCGCAGCCAGCGTGCATCCGCGTGACGGTACGGTAAACAGCGCTTTCAGCGCCGGGTTGATGAATGCCAGCGCGCCCAGGATAAAGAAAGGGAGATAAAACAGCGTTTGCATGACGACGAAATTGAACATGCCATCGCTAAGAATAGAGGGATAAATGATAAAAATGGCGCGTCTCAGCGCGGCGTAACCGACGCCAAGGATAAAGAAGATAAGCGTCAATTTGGTCATCGAAACGGCGGCGAATAACGGCTTCGTTGTGCGTTCCGCGCTTTTTTTGATTTGGCTGAATGCCCACATGCTCAGGGTTGTTAATACAATAAGCACTAATAAAAACCACAGATGAGAAATTAATTCCCAGGCCAGCGTATTGTATTTCTCATACAAAGAAAGCGTGTGCCAGTTCTCGGTTTTCCCTTTGACAAATTGCAGCATGATAAATTGCGGCAAGGTGAGTAAAGGAATGGCCGTCAGCATAGGAATACCTACGCGTTCAACACGCACTTTCCACCAGCGTTTTAATGGATAACGCAGGAATAACATGTACGAAAAATAACCGGAAATAACAAAAAAGACCTGCATGCGAAATGCGTGGACAAAATCGTTAAACAGGGTCAGCCACCATGAGGGCTCTGCGCTGTTGATATGCCAGGTATGGCTTGAATATATCAATGAGATATGAAAGGGGATCCCCAACAACATCAGCCAGGCGCGGATGGAGTCAAGAAAATATTCACGCTGTGGAGGTACTGGATTCATAGATAGATACATATTCTCAGACTTTTCGTCTTATCCCTGGGACGAATAATGTTTACATTCGGGGGCAACCCTACACGAAGTCCAACAACCTGTCTCCAGGATAAGCACGCAAAGTGAAAACAGGAGCAAAACCTGCTTAATCCATGAGCCAGCGCGCTGAACAAAGCCGGGATTCAGTTGTCGGATTGCCTGATTATCCATTAAAATGGATCGGATCGATATAAGCACACAAAGGGGGAAGTGCTTACTTATTATGAAACATAAACGACAAATGATGAAAATGCGTTGGTTGGGCGCGGCGGTAATGTTAACGCTGTACACATCGTCGAGTTGGGCGTTCACCATCGATGATGTTGCAAAACAAGCTCAATCCTTAGCCGGTAAAGGCTATGAGGCGCCGAAAAGTAACTTGCCCTCCGTTTTCCGCGACATGAAATATGCGGACTATCAGCAGATCCAGTTTAACCGTGATAAAGCGTACTGGAGCAATATCAAGACCCCATTCAAGCTCGAGTTCTACCACCAGGGTATGTACTTCGACACACCGGTCAGGATCAACGAAGTTACCGCGACGACGGTAAAAAGAATCAAATACAACCCGGACTATTTCAATTTTGGCGATGTTCAGCATGATAAAGACACCGTCAAAGACCTCGGTTTCGCCGGGTTCAAAGTGCTGTACCCGATCAACAGCAAAGACAAAAACGATGAAATCGTCAGCATGCTCGGTGCCAGCTATTTCCGCGTCATTGGCGCAGGCCAGGTCTATGGTCTTTCCGCGCGTGGTCTGGCGATTGATACCGCGCTGCCTTCCGGTGAGGAATTTCCCCGCTTTCGCGAGTTCTGGATTGAGCGTCCAAAACCGACTGACAAACGTTTGACCATCTATGCGTTGCTCGATTCCCCGCGTGCGACCGGGGCATACCGCTTCGTCATCATCCCTGGGCGTGACACTGTGGTGGACGTTCAGTCGAAAGTCTACCTGCGTGATAAAGTCGGTAAACTGGGCGTTGCGCCGTTAACCAGCATGTTCCTGTTTGGGCCGAACCAGCCGTCTCCGGCAACCAACTATCGCCCGGAATTGCACGACTCTAACGGGTTGTCTATCCATGCGGGCAACGGTGAATGGATCTGGCGCCCGCTGAATAACCCGAAACATCTCGCGGTGAGCAGCTATGCGATGGAAAACCCGCAAGGGTTCGGTTTGCTGCAACGCGGTCGCCAGTTCTCGCGCTTTGAAGATTTAGACGATCGCTACGACCTGCGCCCAAGCGCCTGGATCACGCCGAAAGGCGAGTGGGGCAAAGGGAAAATCGAACTGGTGGAAATTCCGACCAACGATGAAACTAACGATAACATCGTGGCCTACTGGACGCCGGATCAACTGCCTGAAGCAGGCAAAGAGATGAACTTCAAGTACACCATGACGTTTACCCGCGATGAAGAGAAACTTCATGCGCCGGAGAATGCCTGGGTTCAGCAGACGCGTCGCTCTACGGGCGATGTCAAACAGTCTAACCTGATTCGCCAGCCTGACGGCACCATCGCCTTCGTCGTGGATTTTGTCGGCACAGATATGAAAAAGCTGCCGCAGGATACCCCTGTCACGGCGCAAACCAGTATTGGCGATAACGGTGAAATCGTTGAGAACTCAGTGCGTTATAACCCGGTGACGAAAGGCTGGCGTTTGACGCTGCGCGTAAAAGTGAAAGACGCGAAGAAAACCACTGAAATGCGTGCTGCGTTGGTGAATGCCGATCAGCCGTTGAGTGAAACCTGGAGCTACCAGTTACCTGCCAATGAATAAGACAACTGAGTATATTGACGCAATGCCGCTTTCAGACATTGAGAAAGCGGCGCTGCCGAAAACGGACATCCGCGCCGTCCATGAGGCGCTGGATGTTGAGCATCGAGCTTACTCGCGAGAAGACGATTCACCGCAGGGATCTGTTAAAGCGCGCCTTGAGCAGGCCTGGCCGGATTCGCTGGCCGAAGGGCAACTGATTAAGGATGATGAGGGACGCGATCAGTTGCAGGCAATGCCGAAAGCGACGCGTTCTTCTATGTTCCCCGATCCCTGGCGCACCAACCCGCTGGGTCGTTTCTGGGACCGCTTGCGCGGCCGGGACGTGACGCCGCGTTATCTCTCCCGCCTGACGAAAGAAGAGCAGGAGAACGAGCAAAAATGGCGTACCGTCGGGACAATCCGCCGCTACATCCTGTTGCTGCTGACGCTGGCGCAGACGGTGGTTGCGACCTGGTATATGAAGACCATTCTTCCTTACCAGGGCTGGGCGCTCATCAATCCCGCCGACATGATCGGGCAGGATCTGTGGGTCTCCTTTATGCAACTGCTGCCGTATGTGCTGCAAACCGGCATCCTGATCCTGTTCGCCGTGCTGTTCTGCTGGGTGTCTGCGGGGTTCTGGACCGCGCTTATGGGCTTCCTGCAACTGCTGATTGGCCGCGATAAATACAGTATTTCGGCGTCAACGGTGGGAAATGAGCCGCTGAATCCAGAGCACCGTACCGCGTTGATTATGCCTATCTGCAACGAGGACGTTGACCGCGTGTTCGCGGGGCTACGCGCTACGTGGGAATCGGTTAAAGCCACCGGCAACGCAGCACATTTCGACGTCTATATCCTGAGCGATAGCTACAACCCCGATATCTGCGTGGCGGAACAAAAAGCGTGGATGGAGCTGATTGCTGAAGTGCAGGGCGAAGGACAGATTTTCTATCGCCGTCGCCGCCGTCGTGTGAAGCGCAAAAGCGGCAATATCGATGACTTCTGCCGTCGCTGGGGCAACCAGTACAGCTACATGGTGGTGCTGGACGCTGACTCGGTGATGACCGGCGAGTGTCTGAGCGGCCTGGTGCGTCTGATGGAAGCGAACCCGAATGCCGGGATCATCCAGTCGTCGCCGAAAGCGTCCGGTATGGATACGCTGTATGCGCGTTGCCAGCAGTTTGCTACCCGCGTGTACGGCCCGCTGTTTACCGCTGGGCTGCACTTCTGGCAGTTAGGCGAATCGCATTACTGGGGCCACAACGCGATTATTCGCGTGAAGCCATTCATCGAACACTGTGCGCTTGCGCCGCTGCCGGGCGAAGGATCGTTCGCGGGTTCCATCCTCTCGCATGACTTCGTGGAAGCGGCGTTAATGCGTCGTGCAGGGTGGGGCGTCTGGATTGCCTACGACCTGCCGGGTTCGTATGAAGAACTGCCGCCGAACCTGCTGGATGAACTTAAGCGTGACCGCCGCTGGTGTCATGGCAACCTGATGAACTTCCGCCTGTTCCTGGTGAAAGGAATGCACCCGGTTCACCGTGCGGTGTTCCTGACGGGGGTTATGTCTTACCTGTCGGCGCCGCTGTGGTTCATGTTCCTGGCGCTTTCCACCGCCTTGCAGGTGGTTCATGCGTTGACCGAACCGCAATACTTCCTGCAACCGCGCCAGCTGTTCCCGGTCTGGCCGCAGTGGCGCCCCGAACTGGCGATTGCGCTGTTTGCATCCACGATGGTGCTGCTGTTCCTGCCGAAGCTGCTGAGTATTATGCTCATCTGGTGTAAGGGCACAAAAGAGTATGGCGGATTTGTGCGCGTAACGCTGTCGCTGCTGCTGGAAGTGCTGTTCTCTGTGCTGCTGGCGCCGGTACGCATGTTGTTCCACACGGTGTTTGTGGTGAGCGCATTCCTCGGCTGGGAAGTGGTCTGGAATTCACCGCAGCGTGACGATGACTCTACCCCGTGGGGTGAAGCCTTCATGCGTCACGGTTCCCAGTTGCTGCTCGGCCTGGTATGGGCGGTTGGCATGGCCTGGCTGGATTTACGTTTCCTGTTCTGGCTGGCGCCGATTGTCTTCTCGCTGATCCTGTCGCCGTTTGTGTCCGTGGTTTCCAGCCGTTCAACGGTAGGCTTGCGCACCAAACGCTGGAAACTGTTCCTCATCCCGGAAGAGTATTCCCCGCCGCAGGTGCTGGTGGATACTGACAAATACCTGGCGATGAACCGCAATCGCACGCTGGATGACGGCTTTATGCACGCGGTGTTTAACCCGTCGTTTAACGCGCTGGCTACGGCGATGGCTACGGCCCGTCACCGCGCCAGTAAGGTGCTGGAGATTGCGCGCGACCGCCATGTGGAGCAGGCGCTGAATGAAACGCCGGAAAAACTGAATCGCGACCGCCGTCTGGTGTTGTTGAGCGATCCGGTGACGATGGCGCGTTTACACTATCGTGTCTGGAATTCACCGGAAAGATACTCATCGTGGGTTAACTACTATCAGGGTATCAATCTGAACCCACTGGCGTTGCGGAAGAAGTAAGCCGTAGCGGCCTGATAAACGTGGCGTTTATCAGGCCGACAAATATGCGCTGACAATTATCTGAAAATACCGGCCTGCTGCCGGTATTTTTTTATACTGAACAAAACGACGAATGAGGTATCCGGTGCGAATAATCGTGGTTGGCGTAATAGCGCTACTTCTGAGTGGGTGCGGCAGCATCATTAGCAGGACGATCCCCGGACAAGGGCACGGCAATCAATACTATCCCGGCGTGCAGTGGGATGTCCGGGATTCCGCGTGGCGCTATGTCACGGTTCTCGATCTGCCGTTTTCACTGGTTTTTGATACGCTGCTGCTGCCGCTGGATATACACCACGGCCCTTATGAGTAGTTAACGCTCATCCCACTCATCCGCCGCAGTCTGGCCTTCTTCGGTATCCAGAGGCGGCTCAAGCTGAAATTCACCGTCATCCCACTCATGCAGAGTGTTCTCTTCCAGCCACTCCTGACGAATCTCTATCTCATCATAATCGCCGTCAAAGACGCTTTGCGCCGCTTCGCCACTCAGCATTGGCAGACATTCGCCTTCTTCGCCTTCATCGGCAAAAAACTCGGCTTGCCACATGATGTCGCCATCCTGTAGCACGTATTTCTGGATATTGAGTTGTTGAACATTGGCTTCATCTTGTTCGAGTTCCGGGTTGTCAGCCAGAAACTCTTCACGGGCTGCATCAATGGCTTCTTCCAGCGTGGCGTACATAGTCATCACTGTCTCCCTTTGATTTGATGAGGTATTCAGGGAAAGAATAGCTGATTCTCCGGTTTTGCAAGTATGAAAGCGCAAAAATCATTTTGCCGCGAGGGTCTCTCTGCGCCGCCGCAGGCTGTTCCACGAATAAATTGCGTTGAACAACACGACGCCTGCGGTGACGCAAAACACGGCGCGAAAACCGTAGCTGGCAGAAATAGCCGCCCCCATTAACGGGCCTGTGACGTTGCCAATATCGCGAAATGACTGGTTGTAACTGAAGATGCGCCCGGCGATCTGATTGCTGGCGTTATAGACCAGCAGAGTCTGTACGGCAGGGAGCAGGGCGCCGTCCGCCGCGCCAAGTAAAAAGCGCAGCACGCCAAGCTGCCAGGGCGTTTGTACGAATGACATCGGGATCAGCAGCAGGACAGAGATAATCAGGGCGGTAATCAGGATCTTTTCGGGGCCAATGCGATCGCCCAGTTTGCCGAGCCGGGGCGCGCTGAGCAACGCCGCCACGCCGGGCACCGAGGCGATCATTCCGCTGATAAATGCGATATTGCTGACGTTACCGGCTAGCTCTCGCACATATAACGTCAGAATAGGCGCGATCGATCCGGTTGCAACCTGAATGATCAGCGTGGTGACGAACAGACTCAAAACCAGCTTTGGGTTTTTTAGTGAGCCAACGACCTCCCGGACGTGCAACATCTCCTTTTTGCTGACAGGCTGAAAACGCTCGCGAATAAAAAAGAGCGTCAGTAAGAAACAGACCAACAGCACGCTGGCGGTGATGAAGAAGACAGGGCGTAATCCGTACTGGTCGGCAAGTAATCCGCCCGCCAGAGGGCCGAGCAACGCGCCGCTGACGCCGCCAGTAGAAAGCGTTCCTAACGCCCAGCCGCTCTTATTACGCGGCACCTGAGTGGCGATAAGCGCATTTGCGTTTGGCACAAATCCGCCGAGCAGACCTAACAATGCGCGCAGGAGCAGAAACTGCCAGATGTTCTGCGCCAGCCCCATCAGCAGCATAACTATCGCCATGCCGAGGGCTGAACGCAGCAGCATGATCTTTCGCCCTTTGCGATCGGCCAGCCCGCCCCAAAAAGGCGAGGCAATAGCGGAAAACAGGAAGGTGATACTGAAAACCAGCCCCGACCACATATTCAGCGCGCTGTGGCCCGTTACGCCGAGCTGCTCAACGTAGAGGGGTAAAAATGGCATCACCAGGCTAAACGCCGCGCCGGTCAAAAAACAGCCCAGCCAGGCTACGGTGAGATTGCGTTTCCAGTTTATGGGGACATCAGAGGGTGACATAGCGATCCGCAGTGTGATGCGCTGTTTGCGCTATCATCAGAATAAAAATAAGGCAATACTCTCTTATTATGCGCCTGCCTGCTGAGGGCGGCAATGTGAGTAGCTTTTAAAGCTAAAAGAGGCGATGAGAAGGTGCAACCGTCGCCCGGCTGCACCTGATGAATCAGTAACGGGAGGGCATACCTTCAGGACGCGTTTTGAAACGGCGATGCAACCACATGTATTGCTCGGGCGCCATCATGATGCATTTCTCTACGATCGTGTTCATCCAGGCCGCGGTGGTTTCGGCGTCATCCAGCGGTGGTGAGCATTCCGGCGGCAGAAGAATCAGCTCATAGCCTTTGCCATCGGGTTTACGACGCGGAACAAACGGCACCAGACAGGCGTTGGACATCCGGGAGAGCATCCAGGTTCCTGACGTGGTGGCGGCCTGTTCCACGGCAAACAGCGGGACAAACACGCTGGCGCGCGGGCCATAGTCATGATCCGGCGCATACCAGACCACTTCACCTTTTTTCAGCGCTTTGATCATGCCTTTCAGGTCTTTGCGATCGAGCATCGACTTGTTGGAGCGCATACGTCCCCAGGTTTGTAGCCAGTCGAGCAACGGATTGTCATTCGGACGATAAACGCCAATGCCAGGCTGTTGCAAACCAAACTGGCGCGCGCCCAGCTCCAGCGTCAGAAAGTGCAGGCCAACCAGCAGAATCCCTCGCTCCCGGGCCTGAACGTCGCGGATATGCTCAACGCCGCTGACATCTGTCCAGCGTGAAATACGGCGGTCGGACCAGAACCAGGCCATGCCGGTTTCCATCACGCCCATCCCGACAGACTCGAAGTTCTTCACCACCATTTGGTGGCGTTCTTGCTCGCTCATCTGCGGAAAGCACAATTCAAGATTACGATAGGCGATGCGGGCGCGGCGCTTCATAAAACGCAACGCCAGACGTCCCATTGCACAACCCAGTTTGTAAATCACCGGGTAGGGCAATTGCACGACCAACCAAAGAGCACCAATACCCAGCCAGGTTAACCAATAACGTGGATGCAGTAGCGCAACGGAGAACTTAGGTAAATTCGTCATCTCTATCCTGTCTGTAAACGAGCAATTCCCTGTATTGTCGCATTTTTTCGTGTACAGCAAAAATTTGTGGTTGGAGAACGACGATAAAAGCGGCAATTGTTGTTAATTTCTTAGTATGAAGAATGAAATGTAGCGCAAAATGTGTGGATGTAAATTGGCGATGTTTGCTTTATGATGCCGCCCGATTTCATTTTTACTGATTGCAGGATACGTACACCATGCCAGTGTTACACAACCGCATTTCGAACGATGCGCTTAAAGCCCGGATGTTAGCTGAAACGGAGCCGCGCACGACCATCTCTTTTTATAAATATTTCACGATCGTCGATCCGCAGAGCACGCGCGACGCGTTGTACCAGATGTTTACCTCGCTGAATGTTTTTGGTCGCGTTTATCTGGCGCGTGAAGGTATTAACGCGCAGATCAGCGTGCCGCAAAGTCAGGTCGCGGCGTTTCGTGAGCAGCTGTATGCGTTTGATCCCGCATTAAACGGCTTGCGTCTGAATATTGCGCTGGACGATGACGGTAAGTCCTTCTGGGTGCTGCGTATGAAAGTACGCGAGCGGATTGTGGCCGATGGTATCGACGATCCGAATTTTGATGCCAGCGACGTTGGCGAGTACCTGAAAGCGGCGGAAGTGAACGCCATGCTGGACGATCCTGATGCCGTGTTTATCGACATGCGTAACCACTACGAATATGAAGTGGGACATTTCGAAAATGCGCTGGAAATTCCGGCTGATACGTTCCGCGAGCAGTTGCCGAAAGCTGTTGAAATGATGCAGGAGCATAGAGACAAGAAAATCGTCATGTATTGTACGGGCGGTATTCGTTGTGAAAAAGCCAGCGCCTGGATGAAGCATAACGGTTTTAACAAAGTGTGGCACATTGAGGGCGGCATCATTGAGTACGCGCGTAAGGCGCGCGAGCAGGGACTGCCGGTGCGTTTCATTGGTAAGAACTTTGTGTTTGATGAGCGCATGGGAGAGCGGATCTCTGATGAGGTTATTGCGCATTGTCACCAGTGCGGCACACCGTGCGACAGCCATACCAACTGTAAAAATGATGGTTGCCATCTGCTGTTTATTCAGTGCCCGGCTTGCGCCGAGAAGTTTAAAGGCTGCTGTAGCGAGCTGTGCTGTGAAGAGAGCAGTTTGCCGGAAGAGGAACAGCGCCGTCGCCGCGCTGGCCGTGAGAATGGCAATAAAATCTTCAATAAATCGCGTGGCCGCCTGAATACCCAACTGGGCATTCCCGACCCGGCGGAATAACGTAGCGCCATCCGGCATTACGCCCGGTGGCGCTTCGCTTACCGGGCCTACAATGTGTGCTGCTGTAGGCCGGATAAGGCGATGCCGCTATCCGCCATTGTGCCCGGTGGCGCTCCGCTTACCGGGCCTACAATGTGCGTTGCTGTAGGCCGGATAAGGCAATGCCGCCATCCGGCATTCGTTACTTCTGCTGTACGCCTTCCACCGAGATAATCAGATCGACTTCCTGCGATGCAGGGCCGAGGTCGGTGGTGATGTTGAAGTCTTTCAGCTTAATTTTACCTTCCGCTTCAAAGCCCGCGCGCTTCCCGCCCCACGGATCGTCACCCTGGCCGATCAGCTTCGCTTCCAGCGTGACCGGTTTGGTGACGCCATTGAGCGTCAGGTCGCCGGTGATATCCAGCTCGTCGCCATCTTTTTTCACGCTGGTCGAGGTAAACGTCGCCTGCGGGAATTTCGCCACGTTCAGGAAATCAGCGCTACGCAGGTGCTTATCACGCTCCGCATGGTTGGTATCAACGCTGTTGGTGTTAATGGTGACGTTCACTTTATCCGCTGCCGGATTTTTTTCATCGAAGGTAAATGTCCCGTCGAAATCTTTGAACGTCCCGTACAGCCAGCTGTAACCCAGGTGCTGGATACGGAAGTTAACGAAGGCGTGTTGTCCCTCTTTATCAATTTTATAGTCTGCCGCGATTGCAGAACCAGTGGTGAATAACAGGGAAGCAAAAGTCAGTCCCAGCAGGCTTTTTTTCATTTTTCAACTCCATAGTCAGGTGACGATCTCCCCAGCATACGCTTCAGGGTGTCGTCTTTATCGATGAAATGGTGCTTCAGGGCCATTAGCCCATGCAGAACAGACAGAATCACAACGCTCCAGGCCAGCCACAGGTGCAGGCTACCGGCAAGATCGGCCTGAGCGCCCGCGTCGGCCAGCGTGGCGGGCACGTCAAACCACCCAAACACGCTGATCGGTTTGCCGTCGGCGGTTGAGATCAGATAGCCGCTGATCACAATGGCGAAGAGCAGAAGATACAGCGCAAGGTGGCCCACCGCCGCGCCCAGACGGGTCAGGCGTGAATAGCTTTTCAGCGCCTTTGGCGGTGGTGAGACGAAACGCCAGAAAACACGTATAACCAGCCCCATCATTAGCAGGATGCCGATACTTTTATGCAATTCCGGCGCCTGGTGATACCAGCCATCGTAATAGCTGAGCGTCACCATCCATAAACCCAGGGCAAACATGCCGTATACAACAATGGCGACCAGCCAGTGAAGCAATACAGAAATGGCGCCATAGCGCTGAGGAGTATTTTTGAATTGCATAAACACACCAATGGATATTTCAGGAGAGAATGAAAATGACCTGTTAGAGACATTAATGCAACTAATAAATAACAATCCTGGCGATATTTGTTTTTATTTCAATAAAATTGATTGAATTTGTCATTATGCGTCAGAAGATTCGAGGTGATTAGCGGTTTTATCTATATGGGGCAGGAGGGCGGGAGGTTTCTTATTGGTCAAATTATTACAATGAAAGTTAGGGTAATCTCAGGTTTTGTCAATTTTTGTCAGCTGAAATAAATTAAAAGAACATGATATAAATAATGTCCATGATGGCCAGCAGCGACCATAAAATAACGTAGAGCATAAAATGCTCACGAATATTATTGATCAGATAGTGAAAAATACGACGCACAGCCTGACTCCTCAAAAAGAAACGGCCCCGTTTGCGAGGCCATTGGGTCATTATTGCGTAAAGCGGTTCAGTTTGAATGGCGTCAGGTCAAAAGCCGGCGATTTACCCTGCGCGAAATCGGCGGCAATCTCGCCCAATACCGAGGCGAACTTAAAGCCGTGGCCGCTCAGACCGGTGACGATCAGCGTATTATCATGTCCCGGTAATGTATCGATAATAAAATCTTCATCCGGGGAATTATCATAGGTACAGGCGGCGCCGTTCAGGCAGCAGCCAATGCCGGGCAGGATAGTGCGCAGGAAGGGGAACGCTTCGGAACCATCGCTGGCGACGGCGGCAAACGGCTTGCGCTCTTCCGGTGAGTGAATCAACTGACCACCGTTGTGTTTTCCTATTTTTAATGCGTCGTTTTCGGCGGGAAAACCGTAATACTGATCGCCGTTCGGGAGTTCTCCAGTGAACGCCGGGAAGTTATTTTTCATGCTGTAGCGCCCGTCAGCCTGATACCAGGCAAAAACTTTACGAACGGGTTGGATAGGGAGTTCCGGCACCAGCGCCTGTACCCATGTACCGGCACTGATCAGCACTTTCTTCGCGCGGTATTCGCCGTCAGCGGTTTCAACGGTAACGCCGTCGTTATCGTGATGAAGGGCGGTGACGGGGCAGTTAAAGAGCTGCGCGCAGCCGGCCTCTTCGGCAAGGCGAACCCAGGTTTTGATCGCCAGTTCACTGCGCAGAAAACCGGAGTCCGTTTCGAACAGGCCAATGTAGTTGTCAGGGACGCGAATTTCAGGCCAGCGCGCCATGATGGCGGCGGCATCCAGTTGTTCAACGTTCAACTGCCATTGCTGTGCGCTATGCGCCACGTTCGCCAGAAATGGCGAGTCCGCCGGGCCGAGGTTTATGACGCCGGAGCGGACGAAGATGGGATCTTCATTATGCGTTGAAAGCTCTTCCCATAACGTTTGCGCACGCAGCACCAGAGGAACGTATTTCTCACCCTCGCCATAAGCGTGGCGGATTAACCGGGTATCGCCGTGATGGCTGCCCTGTTGATGTGGCGGCATATGGGCATCTGTCATCAGAACCTTCAGTCCGGCGCGAGTGGCATAATATCCGGCTGCGGCGCCGACGGAACCGCTGCCAATAATGATTAAGTCGTATTTCATCAGCTTCTCTCTGCTATCGCGATTATTGCAGGGTAAATAAGTGAATTGAGATATACAAGTTATACTCGTCATGCTTTCGGATTGCCGTCGCGGCGGCGCGTTTGTCGGCCGACTTTCTGTCAGTGGAATTATTGAGAGTATGAAACGATAAAGGCACCTTTTAAGGTGCCTTTGGGTGGAGGGATCGCGTCACGTTAATGACGGCGATACTCATTTTCCTGGTAATCGCCAGATTCAATTTTGGCGATGCCTGCTTCTAATATCGAAATAAATTGTCTGGCAACATCGGTGGTTAACCAGAGCGTCTGACCAACTTCAGTCCCATCAGGGTCAGGGCGATTCGGGGTCTGGTAGTGCAAACGCAACATCAGCGCATCATAGCTGTCAACGGTGCTGATGTCCCATCCTACAAGCGGATGAGTCTGAATGACTTCATTATTCTTTTCCATTATGCCCCCTAATACGTGTTACAAGACAACGGTTTTCGAGGTTCAATGCGTGTTTTTTTCTGAAGCAACTTCAGTATATCAATAAATAAGGCTATTCACTGGAAATTTAAAGGGTGGCAGAATAAATTTCTTCTTTTTAAGAATTATGTGCACAATAAAACAGCATGTTATTCATATTTTTTTGGCATGTTGTGCAGTTATTTTGAGTAATGGATTAAAAAGCGACCAGTTGCGCAAATAAAAAAGCCGGGGCGACCCGGCAAAAACGAACATTACTGCATATCATTTTTTATTCATTGACGAACCAGTCATCCGCGCTTTCCCAGGTTTCCTGTAGGATTTCGCTGATGCGTTCTTTATCCTCTTTTGTCGCGCCAATGACCGACAAATTGTTGGCTGCGGCATAACGGACGACAACATTGCCCGCGTTATCTGGAAAAGAGTGATGGATACGGCGGGAGAGTTCACCGGCCAGCGCGTCAATCGCGCCAGCAGGCAAAGGTGACGTTTTCGCTATAGTGACTTCAATACGCATAATGGCCCCCTGTTGAATATACTGTGTATTTATACAGTTAACCTTTCCGGCTTACAACAGTTGGCCACATTTTTTTTATTATTTTACTGACCAGCGTACGCGCTCGCCGCCCAGGAAGGGCACCAGTGAGTCATCGGCAAGCGTGATGCTTTCCGGGACGAGCTGCTCTTCGCGTACCAGTTCAACGTAGGTTTCATTGACCGGCAGGCCGTAGAACCGTGGCCCATTGAGTGAGCAGAACGCTTCAAAATGCGCGAGGGCGTTCATCTCTTCAAAGACCGTAGCGTAGCTGCCAAGCGCCGTCGGGGCATTAAAGCAGCCTGCGCAGCCGCAGCTGGTTTCTTTCCGATGACGGGCGTGCGGCGCAGAGTCGGTGCCGAGGAAGGCACGGCTAAATCCGCTGGCAACCAGTTCACGCAAGGCCTGCTGGTGGACGTTACGTTTGAGGATCGGCAGGCAATACAGATGCGGGCGAATGCCGCCGACCAGCATATGGTTGCGATTAAACATCAGATGCTGTGGCGTGATGGTGGCGGCTAACAGCTCGTTGCCGTCGCGAACGTACTCTGCGGCATCTTTGGTGGTAATGTGCTCAAATACAACCTTCAACGCGGTCAGACGCTGGCGCAGCGGCTCCATCACCGTTTCAATAAACCGTGCTTCGCGGTCAAAAATATCGATATCAGCATGGGTAACTTCGCCGTGTACCAGCAACGGCATGCCGAGTTTTTCCATGCGCTCCAGTACCGGCATGATCGTATCGACAGAGGTGACGCCGTGGCTGGAGTTGGTGGTCGCGTTGGCCGGATAGAGTTTTGCTGCGGTAAAGACGCTTTCGCGGAATCCGCGCTCAAGCTCATCAGGATCAAGCGTATCCGTTAAGTAGCAGGTCATCAGTGGGGTAAAGTCATGCCCGGCAGGAACGGCATCAAGAATGCGCTGGCGGTATGCGATGGCCGCATCGACCGTCGTAACAGGCGGCGCCAGGTTCGGCATCACTATCGCGCGGCCATAAATTTCACTGGTGTAAGGCACGACAGTTTTTAACATGTCGCCATCGCGAAGGTGAACGTGCCAGTCGTCTGGGCGGCGGATCTTTAAAACCTGGGATGGTGCAGTCATTAATATGCTCCGGCTGGGGGATAGTCATTTTTGCCGGAAACCAAGGATAAGCGGAAACGTTTTCGTTTGCACGAAAAAAAAGGGCGCAAATGCGCCCTGGTGCGTTAGTCGGTGAACGGGATGATGATTTCGCCCGGTTTAACCTCTATGCCTTTGGCATATTTTTTCGCCAGCGCTTCGCCTTTGCTGCTGTCTTCACGCAAAACGTAGGCCGGTTGTTGATTAAAATAATTACGCAACGACTGATTCAGGTAAGGCATCAGCGTTTGCAGCACCGATTGCATTTTTTCCGGCGTTACGGTTGCATCCACCACTTCCATTTCTTGCAGATAAATCGCGCCTTTTTCTTTGTTAAAGACCGGTAGCGCTTTCAGCTTCAGTTTCATGGTGGCTTTCTGGCTGCCAAACAGGGAACTCATATCCAGGTTCGCATCACCGGTTAGCGTGACTTTGTTGGGCTCTTCCCGGCCAATCTGGCTGCTGAGATTCGTCAGAACAATATGCGCATCCGCGATGCCCGGTAAGCCAATATCTTTGGAAAAATTATTCCGTTTTTCAAGCGCTTGATTAATTTCTTGCTCGCTTACCGTGTACTGCGTGAGTTGGTTGCAGCCAACCAACAGGCCGCTAACCAACAATGCAGCGGCAAAGACAATCTTTTTCATGGGGTTCCTCAACATGATGCCCGTGTCGTAATCCTGACACAAAGCAGCATGTGGCACCAGCACGCCGCGCACCAGCAGAAAAAACTGAAAGGGTGGCGGCATGGCGCCTCCACCCACAAGCATTAGAGGGCCATAGACGATAACAGGTTGATTTGCGTCTGTTTTGCCATGTTATCACGGTAATCAGCGACCCGGGTTGGCCAGTTTATGCCTGCGACCAGCGTCAGGTTACGTAATAACGGGAACAGATGAATATCGTCTTCAGACAGTTCACCGTTCACGGCATTGGGCTGCACAATCAATCTATCCAGCGCGCGCAGATCGTCGCTGATGTTTTTGATGAGCCCACTGGAATGCGCCAGATTTTCGCCAAAGTCGCCAATCATGGCCTCTTTTTTCTCAGTGAAGTATTTCCGCGCCGACGGCGTGGAAAACTCATCAAATGCCGATTTTGCGAAACGCGGAAGGAGCAGGCGATTGGCGTAACCGTTAACTTTGCGTAGCCACTCATCAATCGCGGGGTTCTGTTTTCCGATCAGCAAGGGTTTGCCGTCAAGGTTGTCCACATAATGGACGATATCCATACTTTCGGGCAGATAACGGCTGTCGTCCTTTTGCAGAATGGGCGCCATTTTTTTGCCGATCATGCGGGTGGGCGTTGCGTCGTCGTCGTTTGCCAGGACGTTTAGCTCAACGGGAATATTTTTCAGGCCGAAAATCATGCGGGCTTTGATGCAGAAAGGGCAGTGATCGTAAATATAAAGCTTCACGTTTCTCCTCCATTTAACTGTCGGTTCTCTTTCAGTATGGAGGAGATGAAAGCAGGTATCAAATCAGGCGCCTGGCTCCAGCATGCCGCGTGGCGTCCGTTTGTGGCTGAATTGCCAGCCGAGCGCAAGAAAGGTCATGATTCCGATTACCCCAAGCATCATCCAGGGCAGTTCAGGCTGTTGCAGCGCTTTCCCCATATCGAACAACCATCCTCCGCCGATATACCCTATCGCGCCGCCAATGGCTAAACCCAGTCGACTGAAGCCCATATAGCTGCCACGCGCCCGCGCATCGGACAGCGAGGCGCTGAGCGTTTCACGCGCCGGTTCCGCAATGACCGAACCGATATAGAACGTGCAAATGAGCGTGAAGAGCTGCTGTAAATTACCGACCAGCCCGACAGGCAACATACTGAGCGACATCAGCAGCAGTCCGGCCATCAGGCGGTGCTCGAGGCGAAAACGTTTCTCGCTCCAGCGGGCGATTGGGTAGAGCAGCGTCAGCGAGAGGCAGGCTTCGATCGCATACATCCACTTGACGGCGGACGGTGATCCCGCGATGTCATTGACCATGATGGGCAGCATCAGCATCACCTGTACGGCCAGCATGTAGTATCCCGCCAGGGTCAGTACGTAAGTCACGAACCGTTTGTCCGCCATGACGCGCCCCATGCCCTCGCGTACCGGGATTTTCACCGTTGACAGCTTCCACGCCGGAAGCAGCCAGGCGTTAAACGCGGCGCACAAAACGAACAGTACCGCCCCCGTCGCGCATACCAGACGAAAATCGTACTGCAACAACCAGCTACCCAATAGCGCGCCAGTCACGGCGCCCGCGCTGTCCTGCATCATCAACAGCGAAAAGAAACGACCGCGTTGTTCAGGGCGAATCAGCTTGACGACCAGCGCAGAGCGCGGCGGATCGAAAAGGGTGCCGCCAAGCCCGGAAAGAAAGCAGGAAAACCAAAGCAGCCAGGGCTCATGGGCGATCCCCATCGTCGCGAATCCGGCTGCGCGCATAAGCATCCCGGTAACAATCATTGGCTTCGCGCCAAAACGGTCGGCAATCGCGCCGCCAAAAATGCCCAGCCCTTGCTGGATGAACTGGCGCAGGCCGAGCGCAATGCCGACCATTAATGCCGCCCAGCCCATCTGGTCGACAAAGCGAATGGAGATCAGTGGAAACACCACGAAAAAGCCTAATACGACCAGCATATTATCGATGAGCAGGAAATATTTACCCAGGTTCCTGGCCTGCGAGACACGCGACATTTCCCCTCCCGGGAAAGACACTCGTCATCCTTCACGTCGCAGGCGCGTCGGCGGCGTTCGCGCTCCCCGGCCACGTATTTCTGTGCGCTTTCAGGGAGTGACTCGCTTGCCGCCGTCCTGCAACTCGAATTCTGTTGAGTTTAAAAGGTGAGCACCTTCTATTCTGCGGTGTCGGCGCGTTTTTTCCCACCTTTGCCGGGACAATATTTTTTTATCAAAAGTCCATCTTGATAGAGAGTTTTCATCAAAATGTGTGAATAAGCCAAAAAATGACGATTTGCACTTTTCACAGAGCGTACAGGCACAGGTATAGTAACGTTATCAGGGTGTGAAGACGTTACGGGAAGGAGTAGGTATAGAATGTTTGGCTATCGCAGTAACGTGCCAAAAGTACGCTTAACAACCGACCGTCTGGTTGTGCGTTTAGTACATGAGCGTGATGCCTGGCGTCTGGCCGATTATTACGCGGAAAATCGTCATTTTTTAAAACCCTGGGAACCCGTTCGTGATGAAAGCCACTGCTATCCTTCGGGCTGGCAGGCGCGTCTGAGCATGATCGCCGAATTTCATAAACAGGGCTCAGCGTTCTATTTCGCGCTGCTCGACCCGGAAGAGAAAGAGATCATCGGCGTGGCCAATTTTTCTAACGTGGTGCGTGGCTCATTCCACGCCTGTTATCTGGGATACTCCATCGCACAAAAGTGGCAGGGGCAGGGGCTGATGTATGAGGCCTTAACCTCGGCGATTCGCTATATGCAGCGTACGCAACATATTCACCGTATTATGGCGAACTATATGCCGCATAATAAGCGCAGCGGCGACTTGCTGGCGCGACTCGGCTTTGAAAAAGAAGGGTATGCGAAAGATTACCTGTTGATTGACGGACAGTGGCGCGATCATGTGCTGACGGCGTTGACGACGACTGAATGGACCCCCGGTCGCTAAGGAGAGGACGATGAAATACGAACTAACCGCCACTGAAGCGCGAGTGATTGGCTGCCTGCTGGAAAAACAGGTGACAACGCCGGAGCAGTACCCGCTCTCGGTTAACGGCGTGGTTACCGCCTGCAATCAAAAAACCAACCGTGAACCGGTAATGAACTTATCGGAACATGAGGTGCAGGAACAGCTTGATAACCTGGTGAAACGCCATTTTCTGCGAACGGTGAGCGGCTTCGGCAATCGCGTCACCAAATATGAACAGCGCTTCTGCAACTCCGAGTTTGGCAATCTTAAACTGAGTCCGGCGGAGGTGGCGCTGATTGCCACGCTGCTGCTGCGCGGCGCCCAGACGCCAGGTGAACTGCGCAGCCGTGCATCCCGCATGTATGAATTTAGTGATATGGCGGAAGTGGAAACGACGCTGGAACAGCTTGCCACCCGTGACGACGGCCCTTACGTTGTGCGCCTGGCGCGCGAACCGGGTAAGCGTGAAAGCCGGTATATGCACCTGTTTTGCGGCGAAGTCGATGAACCGGTGAGTTCAGATGACGCGCCGCAGACGGCGTCGGGCGATCTGCATGCGCGCGTTGAGGCGCTGGAAGGCGAAGTCGCGGAACTGAAACAGCGCCTTGATTCGCTCCTGGCGCACCTGGGAGACTAACGTGAAAAAATTACGTATCGGTGTTGTTGGGTTAGGGGGGATCGCCCAAAAAGCCTGGTTGCCCGTACTGGGCGCATCCGGCGACTGGACGCTACAGGGGGCCTGGTCTCCTTCGCGGGATAAGGCGCTGCGCATTTGTGAAAGCTGGCGGATGCCGTACGTTGAGTCGTTGCCAGCGCTGGCGTCAACCTGCGACGCCATTTTCGTCCACTCCAGCACGGCGACGCATTATGAGGTGGTAAGCGAACTGCTCAATGCCGGGGTTCATGTCTGCGTCGATAAACCGCTGGCGGAAAACCTGCGCGATGCGGAACGGCTGGTGGCGTTGGCCGCGCGCAAAAATTTGACGCTAATGGTCGGGTTTAACCGACGCTTCGCTCCGCTCTACCGTGATCTGAAAGCGCAACTGGGCGCCGCCGCTTCTGTCCGTATGGATAAACACCGGACGGACAGCGTCGGGCCGCATGATTTGCGTTTCACGCTGCTGGATGACTACCTGCACGTTGTGGACACCGCGCTGTGGCTGACGGACGGCAAGGCGCAACTGAACGGCGGCACGTTGCAGACCAACGATCTTGGTGAGATGCTGTATGCCGAACACCATTTTTCGACGGATCAGTTGCAAATCACCACCAGTATGCACCGTCGCGCCGGGAGTCAGCGTGAATGTGTGCAGGCGGTGACGGACGGTGGCCTGTTTGACGTGACGGACATGCGCGAATGGCGCGAGGAACGCGGTCAGGGCGTGGTGCATAAACCCATTCCGGGCTGGCAGACAACCCAGGAACAACGGGGATTTGCCGGATGCGCCCGTCATTTTATTGAATGCGTGCAAAATCAGACGGTTCCTGAAACGGCGGGCGAACAGGCGATTCTGGCGCAGCGCGTCGTAGAGAAACTCTGGCGCGAGGCAATGAGCGAATAACGCCCTGTAACATCTGGCTGTAGTAATTCATCATAATCCAGGTACTATATGCCAACTCAAAATAACACCTCTTTCTGACAGAGAATGATGGCAAACCGTGGATCGTTCTGTCGGCCTGATAAGACGTTTTTACGTGGTTATCAGGCACAACGATATTGCCGGATGGCGGCGTAAACGCCTTTATCCGGCCTGCGGTCGGCCATGCAAGGGTTTTGCTCCAGGGTCTGGAATACAACACTGATGAATTTATTAAAATCGCTGGCTGCCGTCAGCTCGATGACCATGTTTTCGCGCGTGCTTGGTTTTGCGCGTGACGCGATTGTCGCCAGAATTTTTGGCGCAGGGATGGCGACCGACGCCTTTTTCGTGGCATTCAAGTTACCGAATCTGTTGCGGCGCATTTTTGCCGAAGGGGCATTTTCCCAGGCGTTTGTGCCGATCCTTGCAGAATACAAGAGCAAGCAGGGCGAAGAGGCGACCCGGGTTTTTGTCGCCTATGTCTCCGGCCTGCTGACCCTGGCGTTAGCCGTAGTGACGGTGGCAGGTATGCTCGCCGCGCCGTGGGTGATCATGGTAACCGCGCCGGGTTTTGCCGATACCGCTGATAAATTCGCCCTGACCACCAAACTGCTGCAAATCACCTTTCCGTATATTTTGCTGATTTCGCTGGCCTCGCTGGCGGGCGCGATCCTCAACACCTGGAACCGTTTCTCGATTCCTGCGTTTGCGCCCACATTTCTGAACATCAGTATGATCGGCTTTGCGCTGTTTGCCGCGCCGTATTTTAATCCTCCCGTACTGGCGCTGGCCTGGGCGGTGACGGTGGGCGGCGTGCTGCAACTGGTTTACCAGCTTCCTCATCTGAAGAAAATTGGGATGCTGGTATTGCCGCGCATCAATTTTCGTGACGCAGGCGCGATGCGCGTTGTGAAGCAAATGGGCCCGGCGATCCTCGGCGTTTCGGTAAGCCAGATATCTCTGATCATCAACACCATTTTCGCCTCGTTCCTGGCTTCCGGTTCGGTCTCCTGGATGTATTATGCTGACCGACTGATGGAGTTCCCGTCAGGGGTTCTGGGCGTGGCGCTGGGCACCATTTTGCTGCCTTCGCTGTCTAAAAGCTTTGCCAGCGGCAATCATGATGAGTATTGCCGTCTGATGGACTGGGGGCTGCGTCTGTGTTTTCTGCTGGCGTTGCCGAGCGCCGTCGCGCTGGGCATTCTGGCCAAACCGCTGACGGTATCGCTGTTCCAGTACGGCAAATTCACCGCCTTTGATGCGTCGATGACCCAGCGCGCGCTGGTGGCCTATTCCGTTGGTCTGATCGGCTTAATTGTGGTGAAAGTTTTGGCTCCGGGATTTTACTCGCGCCAGGATATCAAAACGCCGGTCAGAATCGCCATTGTGACGCTGATCATGACTCAGTTGATGAACCTGGCGTTTATCGGGCCGTTGAAGCATGCCGGTCTGTCGCTGTCTATTGGTCTGGCGGCGTGTCTGAATGCGTCGCTGCTATACTGGCAACTGCGCAAACAGAAAATCTTTACTCCGCAGCCGGGCTGGACGTGGTTCCTGACTCGCCTGGTGATTTCCGTGCTGGTGATGTCCGCCGCGCTGGTTGGCATGTTGCATATTATGCCTGAGTGGTCAGAAGGGACAATGCTGTGGCGTCTGGCCCGACTGATGGCGGTTGTGGTTGTGGGGATTTCCGCCTATTTCGCCGCGCTGGCGGTGTTGGGCTTTAAAGTGAAGGAATTTACTCGCCGGACGGCATAGAGCCTCTATCCGGCCAATCGCCCGGTGGCGCTGCCGCTTACCGGGCTTACAGGGTTGTTCTGTGATTGTGTCGGCCGGATTACGGCCAATCGCCCGGTGGCGCTGCCGCTTACCGGGCCTACAGAGTTGTTCTGTGATTGTGTCGGCCGGATTACGGCCAATCGCCCGGTGGCGCTGCCGCTTACCGGGCCTACAGGATTGTTCTGTGATTGTGTCGGCTGGATTACGGCCAATCGCCCGGTGGCGCTGTCGCTTACCGGGCATACGAGTTGTTCTGTAATCGTGTAGGCCGGATAAGGCGTAGCCGCCATCCGGCAATCAGATAGAGATTTTTTTCCCGCCACGGTGGGGAGAGGCGGTTTGACCGTTCGCGCCATACAGCGTCGGTTCCTGATGCGGTTTCAGCATGTCGAGCGCCTGATGATTCCGTTCAATCTGCCCTTCCAGCAGCCAACCATTATGTTGGTTGAGATCGCGTAAATGCTGCGTTTTTTCCGTAATCGCCTGCCAGCGTCTGGCGACATCATCATTAACGTTACGCTGCGCATCTTGTTCAAGACGGCGCTGCTGCTCCAGATAATCCAGCGTCGCCAGTAAAGAGCTTTTTTCTTCTGTAATACGCTGTAACTGGCTACCGTTAATGTGACCTACGGAGAGCTGCTGCTGCTCGGCATCCATCACCTTTTTCAGGTCATTGAGGACAGCCGTCATATGATCCAGAATTTCTGACAGACGAGTCATACGCTTATTTACTCTGTAAGTAGCTCTGCGCCTCGCGGATCAGCGAGTCTGCAATTTTACCGGTGTCCATCTTCAACTCACCGTTACGAATCGCCGTTTTCAGGGCTTCCACGCGCTCCATATTGATGTCGCTGGTGCCGGGTTGCATCAGTTTCGCCTGAGCATCGCTTAACTTCACACTGGTACTGGTCGTGGTTGACGCTTTTTCCTGACGCGCTTTTTGTACCGGCGCATCGCTGGTTTCGCGCGGTTGGACAGTGCTAACGGGCTTCAAAGGTGAGGTACGGTCAATGCTCATTTATTTATCCTCATCGAGGGGTTACGCTGTAGCAGCCAGCTATCATCATTGGTTGATTATTTATCGGCAGCCACTACAAAATCTTTAACTCATTATAGATTAATAAGAATATTCCCATCAGGATCGACGGTTCCACTCACGACCTGGCCTGACAACATGCGTACGCGCGCGTTTTGCGCGACGGCGGCATTGTTCAATGCCTGGCCTTCCGCATTGACGCTAAATCCGTCGCCGCTCGCCACCACCAGAACGCGCTGACCGGCTTTTATCCGCCATGCCTGGCGCAACATACTGAGCTGTATTGGCTGCCCGGGAACGAGGTCGCGCAAGCTGACGGCGTCCTGAATCTGGTTGATGTCCAGGACGGTTCGCGGGGGAAGCTGATCCAGCCGTCCGCGTTTTAGCGTGATGTTAGCCGGGCCAAGCGCACCGCCACGGGCGACGGGGGCCGCGGCAACAACGTAATTCCCCGTTGCCTGTACATTTACCTGTAGATAGCGCTTTTCGTTCGCGCAGCGCGCCAGTACGTTCACATGCCCCCATAACTTCGCACTTCCGGTTACGCTCAGCGCGGGCTGTTCGCAATTCGGCAACAGATTGGGCGACGTGCGGATCGTGACGACGACGTCATCGCTGAACCCTGCCAGACGCTGAGAAAACCAGTCCGTTAACTGGGCATTCAGATCCTGAGCCATCGTCAGGGGGCTGAACAGCAGCGCCAGCAGCGCTATTCCACGTTTTAACGTTTGCATCGTCACTTCCCGCCAGTTTAAGCAATGACAGGATTCTACCTGCGTACCACAAGCATCAACGCAACAAATAGCGACGCATTTTGCGTTTATTCCGGCGATAACGCGCGCGTGATGGGATTTAAGCTGTCGGCTGAATTTTGTCATTTGCGGAGGAGATATGCTCGATAAGCTCGATGCCGCCTTACGTTTTCAACAGGAAGCGCTGAATCTGCGCGCTCAACGCCAGGAGGTGTTGGCCGCCAATATCGCTAACGCCGACACCCCTGGGTATCAGGCGCGTGATATGGATTTCGCCAGCGAACTCAAAAAAGTCATGGTGCGTGGCCGGGAAGAAGCCGGCGGGATCGCGTTGAAGCTCACCTCTGCACAGCACATTCCGGCCCAGACCGTCGCGTCTCCTTCGGTGGATCTGCTCTACCGTATTCCTGACCAGCCGTCCCTTGATGGCAATACCGTCGATATGGACCGCGAGCGTACGCAGTTTGCGGATAACAGTCTGAAATACCAGACGGGCCTCACCGTGTTGGGTGGACAAATCAAAGGCATGATGAATGTGCTACAGGGAGGAAACTAATTCGTGGCGCTGTTAAACATTTTTGATATTGCCGGGTCGGCGCTCACCGCGCAGTCCAAACGTCTTAACGTGGCGGCCAGTAACCTGGCGAACGCCGATAGCGTCACCGGGCCGGACGGTCAGCCGTATCGCGCTAAACAGGTGGTCTTTCAGGTAGACGCGGCGCCAGGGGCGGCAACCGGTGGGGTAAAAGTGGCGGACGTCATTGAAAGTCAGGCGCCGGACAAACTGGTGTATGAGCCTGGCAACCCGCTGGCGGACGCCAATGGGTACGTAAAAATGCCTAATGTGGACGTGGTTGGTGAAATGGTCAACACCATGTCAGCCTCGCGCAGCTATCAGGCAAACGTCGAAGTTCTTAATACCGTGAAAAGCATGATGCTTAAAACGCTGACATTAGGCCAGTAAAGGAGGCGCGTATGTCTATTGCCGTAAATATGAATGACTCGACCAACTCGGGAGTCGCATCCACCAGCAGTGGCAGTTCGCTGACGGGAAGCAGCGCGAGTGATTTACAAAGCAGCTTCCTGACATTGCTGGTCGCGCAGTTGAAGAATCAGGACCCGACCAACCCACTGCAAAACAACGAGCTGACCACGCAACTGGCGCAGATCAGCACCGTTAGCGGAATTGAAAAACTGAACACCACGCTGGGCGCGATTTCCGGGCAGATCGACAACAGCCAGTCGCTACAGGCCAGCACCCTGATTGGTCATGGCGTCATGATCCCCGGCACCACCATTCTGGCCGGTACGGGCACCGAAGAGGGCGCGACCATCACCACGACGCCGTTTGGCGTGGAGTTGCAGCAGGCAGCGGATAAAGTCACCGCCACCATTACCGACAAAGACGGCAAGGTGGTGCGCACGATCAATATCGGCGAGCTGAAGGCTGGCGTTCATACCTTTACCTGGGACGGTACGTTGGAGGATGGCACAAGCGCGCCAAACGGTTCCTATAACGTCGCGATCGCCGCCAGCAACGGCAGTACGCAGCTTGTGGCGCAACCGCTTCAGTTTGCGCTGGTTCAGGGGGTTATCCGCAACAGTAGCGGTAATACCCTGGATTTAGGGACCTACGGAACCACCACACTCGACGAAGTACGGCAGATCATTTAAGCCTTTACACTTATCAGGAGTAAGTCATGGCCTTTTCTCAAGCGGTCAGCGGTCTGAACGCAGCAGCGACCAACCTCGATGTTATTGGTAATAACATCGCCAACTCTGCCACCTACGGGTTTAAATCCGGTACGGCGTCTTTTGCTGATATGTTCGCGGGCTCCAAAGTGGGCCTGGGCGTTAAAGTCGCCGGGATTACCCAGGACTTTACCGACGGCACTACCACCAACACCGGGCGTGGCCTGGATGTCGCGATTAGCCAGAACGGTTTCTTCCGTCTGGTAGACAGCAACGGCTCCGTTTTCTACAGCCGTAACGGTCAGTTCAAACTGGATGAGAACCGCAATCTGGTTAACATGCAGGGGCTGCAACTGACTGGCTATCCGGCAACCGGAACGCCGCCGACGATCCAGCAGGGTGCCAACCCAGGCCCGATCACCATCCCGAACACCCTGATGGCCGCACAGGCGACCACCACGGCGTCTATGCAGATCAACCTTAACTCAACGGATGAACTGCCGTCTAAGTCACCGTTTGATCCGAGCGATGCGGATTCCTACAACAAAAAGGGCACCATAACGGTCTTTGATAGCCAGGGTAATGCCCATGACATGAACGTTTATTATGTCAAAACTGCTGCCAATAAATGGGATGTATACACCCAAGACTCCAGCGTTACAGGAGCAGCGGTTACGAAAGCAGCGGTAATGAATTTTAGCAGCAACGGTACGCTGACTTCCGTTAATGACTATATTGATGATCCGAGTAATCCAGGCACGTTAACTGAAGGCCCTGCGAACGCACAGCCACAAATTAACATCACTACGGGAGCGATTAACGGCGCGGTACCGGCTACTTTCTCCCTGAGCTTCCTGAATTCCATGCAGCAGAACACCGGTGCGAACAACATCGTCGCGACCAACCAGAACGGCTATAAGCCGGGCGATCTGGTGAGCTATCAGATCAACGATGACGGCACCGTAGTGGGTAACTATTCCAACGAACAAACGCAGGTTCTGGGGCAGATCGTGCTGGCTAACTTCGCCAACAATGAAGGTCTGGCTTCTCAGGGCGATAACGTCTGGGCGGCGACGCAGGCTTCAGGCGTTGCGCTGCTTGGTACGGCGGGTACGGGTAACTTCGGTAAGTTGACCAACGGCGCGCTGGAATCCTCAAACGTGGATTTGAGTAAAGAGCTGGTGAATATGATCGTCGCACAGCGTAACTATCAGTCAAACGCGCAGACCATCAAAACCCAGGATCAGATCCTCAACACCCTGGTTAACCTGCGCTAAGCGCCTGACGGGATGGCTTAATGGATCACGCAATATATACCGCCATGGGCGCGGCCAGTCAGACGCTTAATCAACAAGCGGTGACGGCCAGCAACCTGGCGAATGCCTCCACGCCGGGTTTTCGTGCGCAACTTAATGCGTTGCGCGCGGTGCCGGTGGAAGGTCTCTCTTTACCAACGCGTACGCTGGTGGCCGCATCCACGCCGGGAGCCGATATGACGCCCGGGCAGATGGATTACACCTCGCGCCCGCTGGATGTGGCGCTGCAACAGGATGGCTGGCTGGTTGTTCAGACCGCTGATGGTAACGAGGGATACACCCGTAACGGCAGCATTCAGGTGGACCCGACCGGGCAACTGACAATTCAGGGGCATCCGGTTATCGGTGAAGCCGGGCCGATTGCCGTTCCTGAAGGTTCAGAAATCACTATCGCGGCAGACGGGACTATCTCTGCGCTTAACCCTGGCGATCCGGCCAATACCGTCGCACCGGTAGGACGTCTGAAGCTGGTGAAGGCGCTTGGCAGCGAAGTGCAACGCGGCGATGACGGTATGTTCCGTTTAAGCGCGGCGACACAGGCTGCGCGTGGCCCGGTGTTACAGGCTGACCCGTCCATTCGCGTGATGTCTGGCGTACTGGAGGGCAGTAACGTGAATGCGGTGTCCGCCATGAGCGATATGATCGCTAACGCCCGCCGTTTTGAAATGCAGATGAAGGTTATCAGCAGCGTGGATGACAATGCCGGGCGCGCTAACCAACTGCTGTCGATGAGTTAATACAGGACATTTTATGATCAGTTCATTATGGATCGCCAAAACCGGCCTGGACGCGCAGCAAACCAACATGGATGTGATTGCCAACAACCTGGCAAACGTCAGCACCAATGGTTTTAAGCGTCAACGCGCGGTGTTTGAAGACCTGCTGTACCAGACGATTCGTCAGCCTGGCGCGCAGTCGTCAGAACAGACGACCTTACCTTCTGGTCTGCAAATCGGTACGGGCGTTCGCCCGGTCGCCACCGAGCGTCTGCATAGTCAGGGTAACCTGTCTCAGACCAACAACAGTAAAGATGTCGCCATCAAAGGGCAGGGCTTCTTCCAGGTGATGCTGCCGGATGGCACTTCTGCTTATACCCGTGACGGTTCTTTCCAGGTGGATCAGAACGGTCAACTGGTCACGGCGGGCGGCTTCCAGGTACAGCCAGCGATCACCATTCCGGCGAACTCGCTGAGCATCACCGTGGGTCGCGATGGCGTGGTAAGCGTAACTCAACAGGGGCAGGCCGCGCCGGTACAGGTGGGGCAGCTTAACCTGACTACGTTCATGAACGATACGGGTCTGGAAAGCATTGGTGAAAACCTGTACACCGAAACGCAATCCTCGGGTGCGCCGAATGAGAGTACGCCGGGGCTTAACGGTGCGGGTCTGCTGTATCAGGGCTATGTCGAAACCTCTAACGTAAACGTGGCGGAAGAACTGGTGAATATGATCCAGGTTCAGCGCGCTTACGAAATTAACAGCAAAGCGGTATCGACTACCGATCAGATGCTGCAAAAACTGACGCAACTCTAAGTGTCGTCCGGTGAGGGAAATCTCACCGGCACACTGATTTTGAAGATGAAGGCAATGCAAAAATACGCTGCGCACCATTACCCGATTATGGCCCTGCTGGTGGTTTCACTGACAGGATGTGCCTGGATACCTTCCACACCGCTCGTGCAGGGCGCGACCACTGCACAGCCCATACCGGGCCCGACTCCGGTGGCGAATGGTTCCATTTTTCAGTCTGCGCAGCCGATCAACTATGGCTATCAGCCGCTGTTTGAAGACCGACGTCCACGCAATATCGGCGATACGCTGACGATTGTATTGCAGGAAAACGTCAGCGCCAGTAAGAGCTCCTCCGCCAATGCCAGCCGTGACGGTAAAACCAACTTCGGCTTTGATACGGTTCCTCGTTATTTGCAGGGATTGTTCGGCAACGCGCGTGCAGATATGGAAGCCTCTGGCGGGAACTCCTTCAACGGTAAAGGCGGCGCGAACGCCAGCAATACCTTTAGCGGCACGCTGACCGTAACCGTCGATCAGGTACTGGCAAATGGCAATTTACACGTCGTGGGTGAAAAACAGATCGCCATTAATCAGGGCACTGAGTTCATCCGCTTCTCCGGGGTCGTGAACCCACGCACCATCAGCGGCAGCAACTCCGTTCCGTCAACACAGGTTGCGGATGCGCGCATTGAATATGTCGGCAACGGCTATATCAACGAGGCGCAAAATATGGGTTGGCTGCAACGTTTCTTCCTTAACTTGTCGCCGATGTAAGCGAGGTCTCCAGTGTTTAAATCTCTTGTTGGAATTGTACTGATACTGGCAACCACCCTGGCGCATGCCGATCGTATTCGGGATCTGACCAGCGTGCAGGGGGTGCGGGAAAACTCGCTGATTGGTTATGGTCTGGTGGTCGGCCTGGACGGGACGGGCGACCAGACGACCCAGACGCCCTTTACCACCCAGACGCTGAATAACATGCTGTCTCAGTTGGGGATCACCGTCCCGACGGGCACCAATATGCAGTTGAAAAACGTTGCGGCGGTAATGGTCACGGCGCAATTTCCGGCATTCGGTCGCCAGGGGCAAACGATCGACGTGGTGGTGTCCTCAATGGGGAACGCGAAAAGTCTGCGCGGCGGTACATTGCTGATGACGCCGCTGAAAGGGGTCGATAGCCAGGTGTATGCCCTGGCGCAGGGAAATATTTTAGTCGGTGGCGCAGGGGCGTCTGCGGGCGGCAGCAGCGTACAAGTTAACCAGCTCAATGGCGGGCGTATCACCAATGGCGCAATTATTGAACGCGAGCTGCCCAGCCAGTTTGGCGGCGGAAATACCCTCAATCTGCAACTGAACAACGAAGATTTCGCAATGGCGCAGCAGATCACTGACACCATCAACCGTGCCCGTGGCTATGGCAGTGCGACCGCGCTGGATGCGCGCACGATTCAGGTTCGCGTACCCAGCGGCAACAGCTCGCAGGTCCGTTTCCTGGCGGATATCCAGAATCTGGAGGTGAACGTCACACCACAGGACGCGAAGGTGGTGATTAACTCCCGTACTGGTTCCGTGGTGATGAACCGTGAGGTGACGCTGGACAGCTGCGCCGTCGCGCAGGGCAATTTGTCCGTAACGGTGAATCGCCAGGCGAACGTCAGCCAGCCGGACACGCCGTTTGGCGGGGGGCAGACGGTCGTTACGCCACAAACGCAGATTGATTTACGTCAGAGCGGCGGTTCGCTGCAAAGCGTCCGTTCCAGCGCCAACCTGAACAATGTCGTCCGCGCGCTGAATGCGCTGGGCGCCACGCCGATGGATCTGATGTCCATCCTGCAATCCATGCAGAGCGCGGGTTGTCTGCGCGCCAAACTGGAAATTATCTGATGATTGGTGACAGCAAACTGTTGGCCAGCGCGGCCTGGGATGCGCAATCGCTCAATGAGCTGAAAGCCAAAGCGGGGCAAGATCCGGCGGCGAATATCCGCCCGGTCGCGCGTCAGGTTGAAGGGATGTTTGTGCAGATGATGCTGAAAAGCATGCGTGAAGCGCTGCCGAAAGACGGCATATTCAGCAGCGATCAAACGCGACTGTACACCAGCATGTATGACCAGCAGATTGCGCAGCAGATGACCGCCGGTAAAGGGTTGGGACTGGCGGAGATGATGGTCAGGCAGATGACCGAGGGGCAGACGCAGCCTGCGGAAGAAGCGCCGCAGGTGCCAATGAAGTTCCCTCTGGAAACGGTGACCAGCTATCAAAATCAGGCGCTGACGCAGCTGGTGCGTAAGGCGATGCCAAAAGCGCCGGAAAATAATGATGAGCCGCTGTCCGGCGACAGCAAAGACTTCCTGGCCCAGCTTTCGCTTCCGGCACGCCTGGCAAGTGAACAAAGCGGCGTGCCGCATCATCTGATTCTGGCGCAGGCGGCGCTGGAGTCGGGATGGGGTCAGCGACAGATCCGCCGTGAAAATGGTGAGCCGAGCTTTAACCTGTTTGGCATTAAGGCCTCGTCAAACTGGAAGGGGCCGGTAACAGAGATCACTACCACCGAATATGAGAACGGTGAAGCGAAGAAGGTAAAAGCGAAATTCCGTGTTTATAGCTCCTATCTGGAGGCGCTATCGGATTATGTGGGGCTGCTGACCCGTAACCCACGCTATGCCGCGGTGACCGCCGCGTCTACCGCTGAACAGGGCGCACAGGCGTTACAAAATGCCGGTTATGCAACCGATCCTGACTATGCGCGTAAATTAACCAGCATGATTCAACAGCTGAAATCCATGAGCGACAAGGTGAGCAAAACGTACAGCGCGAATCTCGATAATCTCTTTTAAATAGCTCAAGTCCAGGAACCCGCTGCCGATAATAACCAGTATTGAAGGATTACAAGGAACCTCCATGTCCAGCTTAATTAACAACGCCATGAGCGGACTTAGCGCAGCCCAGGCTGCGTTAAATACTGCCAGTAATAACATCTCCAGCTATAACGTTGCCGGGTATACCCGACAGACGACGATTATGGCGCAGGCCAACAGTACGCTGGGAGCGGGCGGTTGGGTCGGTAATGGCGTCTACGTTTCTGGCGTACAGCGTGAGTATGATTCTTTTATTACCAATCAGTTACGCGCGGCGCAGAATCAGAGCAGTGGTTTGACCGTGCGGTATGAGCAAATGTCGAAAATTGATAACCTGCTCTCCAGTACCACCAGCTCGATTTCGACCTCTCTGCAAGGTTTCTTCACCAGCCTGCAAACGCTGGTCAGCAACGCGGAAGACCCGGCGGCGCGTCAGGCGCTTATCGGTAAAGCCGACGGCCTGGTAAACCAGTTTAAAACGACCGATCAGTACCTGCGCGATCAGGATAAGCAGGTCAATATCGCCATTGGCTCCAGCGTTGAGCAGATCAACAATTACGCGAAGCAAATCGCCAGCCTGAACGATCAGATTTCCCGTCTGACCGGGGTGGGCGCGGGCGCTTCACCGAACGATCTTCTCGACCAACGCGACCAACTGGTGAGTGAGCTGAACCAGATTGTCGGTGTGGAAGTTAGCGTCCAGGACGGCGGCACCTATAACCTGACGATGGCGAATGGCTATACCCTCGTGCAGGGCAGCAGCGCCCGTCAACTGGCCGCGGTGCCGTCCAGCGCCGATCCGTCACGCACCACGGTCGCCTATGTTGATGCGACTGCCGGAAACATTGAAATCCCGGAAAAATTGCTCAATAGCGGCTCGCTTGGCGGGTTGCTGACGTTCCGCTCTCAGGATCTGGATCAGACTCGCAATACCCTCAACCAGCTGGCGCTGGCCTTTGCCGAAGCGTTTAATGCCCAGCATAAACAGGGATATGATGCCAATGGCGATCAGGGCGAGGACTTCTTTTCCATCGGTAAACCGTCCGTATTGAGTAATGCGAAAAATACGGGTAGCGGAACCTTGTCTGCGGAAGTCACCGACAGTTCCGCGGTACAGGCTACCAATTATAAGCTGGTATTTGATGGTCAGGACTGGCAGGTCACGCGCTTGTCAGACAACACCAGCTTTAAGGCGGTTGAAACCAACGGGAAACTGACGTTTGACGGGCTGGAAGTGACGGTCGGGGCAGGGGCAAATGCGAATGACAGCTTTACCCTGAAACCGGTCAGCGATGCCATTGTGAACATGAACGTGCTGGTGACTGATGAATCCAAAATTGCGATGGCTTCCGATCCCGATGCGGGTGGGAGCGATAACCGTAACGGTCAGGCGCTGCTGGATTTACAAACCCAGAAAACGGTAGGCAATAAGTCCTTTAATGATGCTTATGCGACGATGATCAGCGATGTGGGGAACAAAACCGCCACGTTGAAAACCAGCAGCACGGCGCAGGGCAATGTTGTGACGCAGTTGTACAACCAGCAGCAATCGATTTCCGGCGTTAACCTTGATGAAGAATACGGCAACCTGCAACGCTATCAGCAGTACTACCTGGCGAACGCCCAGGTGCTGCAAACCGCGAATACGCTGTTTGATGCGCTGTTGGGCATTCGCTAAGGGAGAGGAGGATAAATGCGTATCAGTACCCAGATGATGTACCAGCAGAATATGCGTGGTATCACCAATTCCCAGGCTGAATGGATGAAGTACGGTGAGCAGATGTCCACCGGTAAGCGCGTGATTAATCCGTCTGACGATCCTATTGCCGCTTCTCAGGCTATCGTACTCGCTCAGGCCCAGGCTCAGAACAGTCAGTATGCGCTGGCACGTACCTTTGCCACTCAGAAAGTGTCGCTGGAAGAAAACGTGCTAAGTCAGGTGACAGCTGCAATTCAAACTGCGCAGGAAAAAATCGTTTACGCCGCTAACGGCACCTTAAGCGATGATGACCGCGCCTCGCTGGCCAGCGATCTACAGGGGATTCGCGATCAGTTAATGAACCTGGCCAACAGTACCGACGGCAACGGTCGTTACATTTTCGCAGGCTATAAAACTGAAAAAGCGCCGTTTGATCAGGCAAATGGCGACTATAGCGGTGGCACTGAAAACATCACCCAGCAGGTTGATGCTTCGCGTACGATGGTGATTGGTCATACGGGCGATCAGATTTTTAATCGTATTACCAGTAATGCCGTACCGGAACCCGACAACAGCGCTTCAGAAACCAGCCTGTTTGCGATGCTGGATACGGCCATTGCAGCGCTGAAAACGCCGGTTGCTGACGATGATGTGAAGAAGGCGGAAGCTGCTGCGGCGATTGATAAAACAAACCGTGGCCTGAAAAACTCCCTTAATAACGTCCTGACCGTTCGTGCGGAACTGGGAACGCAATTGAGTGAGCTGGATTCCCTGGATTCATTGGGAAGCGAGCGCGCGCTGGGTCAGGCACAGCAGATGAGTAATCTGGTCGATGTGGACTGGAACGCGGCCATCTCGTCGTATGTAATGCAACAGGCTGCGTTACAGGCGTCCTATAAAGCATTTAGCGATATGCAAGGAATGTCTCTGTTTCAGTTGAACAGATAGCACATGTTTTGAAACATATCATGAAACTGGGTATGTTTTGTCTGCCCGCTCCCTTCACCCCGGAGCGGGCATTTTTTTGCCCGGAAAACAGATAACGGGCACCGATTGCAGGTACAAAAAAGCCGACCCGCAGGTCGGCTTATCTTTAACATCGCGTTCAGCTTATTCTACAGGCTGCGGGCGCGTGGCTGGCGCGGCGGCCTGATGCGTTGCGCTATGACCACCTGCCGCACCTTTACCTTCAAAGATGAAGGCAGGGCGCTGCCAGTCGCTGTGATGTGGCGCTTCCGGGACATATTCCGGCGCAGGCGCGCGGGTCATCGGCGCACTGGCGTGGCTGACAGGTTTCTCCCCGGTAGTTACCGCGCTTTCTGACACGGTTTCAGCAACTGCAACGGCGACTGGCGCAGCGATAATCTCTTCCGGTTCAGCGGCAACAACGACAGGTTCAACCGTTTCTTTAACGATCTCTTCCGGTTCGGCGATGACAACGTCAGCGGATTCTTCAGCCGTCGTGGGTTCCTGAACGTCAGCGACAGGTTCCGCTTGCGCAGCGACTTCCTGCGCAACAGGGACGTCAGCCTCTGCAATCACCTGAGGTTGTTCTTCAACCGGGGTGGCAATCACTTCAGGATGCGTTGTTTCCACAGTAGCGGGCTGAGGTTCAGCGACAACGGTTTCAGTTTGAACCGGTGCGTCTACAACCTGTTCAGCTGCGGCAGCGACGACCTGCGGCTCTACTGCAACCGGCTGAGCTTGTACGGTCTCTTCTTCGTGCTGTGCTTCAACCTGCGTATCCTGAGGACGGGCGACAGGGTAGCGAATCCACACTTTGCCAGACGCCATTTCCGGTGAGGCGCAAGCGACGGTTAACGGCATTGGCGATTGAAGCGGGTAACGCTCATCGCGGTAGCGACGACGACGCTGGCCGCTGACGCGCAGGTGGCGAGGAGAACGACGGGAGCGACGCGGCATTCCTGCGTTATCACGCGCTTCGCCGTTTTCTTCCTGCTCTGCTGGCGCAACGTCTGCGATCGCTGGCAGGTCAACTTTCGCCAGTTCAGTACGCTGAGCAGGCGCGCTTTGCGTAGCAGGCTGGGCGGCGACAGCGTCTTCGACGACTGGCGTTGCGACAGCTTCTGCTTCAGAGGTTGCGGAGTCTGTGTAACGAACTTTCTGGCTCAGCTGACGCTGTTTACGGCGAGGCTGCGCCTGACGAACGCGTTCTTCCTGTTCCGTCTCCTGAGCCGGTTGCTCATCCAGGTTCAGCGCCTTGACTTCTTGCTGTGCCTGACGTTTTTCATCGTTGCGACGACGGTTGCGTTCACGACGCGGCGTCTGCTGCTCGTCACCGGACTTCGCCTTATCGGCAACGTCGTTAGACTGCTGGCGGTTGTCACGCGCTTCTGCGTTCTGCTGCTGCGCCTGACGACGGTTACGACGGTTGTCATCACGGTTTTCACCGCCTTCAGCGCGGTTGTCGCGATTATCACGGTTGTCACGGCGATCGTTACGGTCGCGGCGATTATTCTGGCGAGACTTACGACGATCCTGCTGACGCTCCGGTTTTTCCTCTGCTTTCGGTGCAGGTTGTTCAACCGGCTTAGCGACTTCGCTGCCGCTGAACATGTTTTTCAGCGCGCCGAAGAAGCGGGTAAGCAGACCTGGTTGTGCAGGCGCAGTGGCAACGGCTTTCGGTGCTGCCGTCGCTGCTTTCACCGCAGGTTCTGCTGGCGTCGGCGCAGGCGGCACTTCCGGCATCGCGAAGGTCGCCAGTGCTGGTTGTTCAGGGCGTTTACGCTCGGCGTACTCTTCTTCAGAAGGTAACGCCATCGCTTCTTCATGCAGTTTCGGCAGCATGTAGCTCAGGGTTGGCGTTTCTTCCCCTTTACGTACGCGCAAAACGGAGTAGTGCGGCGTTTCCATCTGATCGTTTGGTACGATCACGCAGCGCACGCCATCCTGGCGAGTCTCAATAGCATTAACCGCGGTGCGCTTTTCGTTAAGCAGGTAAGAGGCGATCGGGACCGGAACAATGGCGTGAACTTCCTGGGTATTCTCTTTCAGCGCTTCTTCTTCAATCAGACGCAGAATAGACAGGGAGAGCGATTCGTTGTCGCGTACGGTGCCGGTGCCGCTACAGCGTGGGCAGACGTGATGGCTGGACTCGCCCAGAGACGGGCTGAGACGCTGGCGGGACATCTCCAGCAGGCCAAAACGAGAAATATGGCTAATCTGGATACGCGCACGATCCTGACGTACCGCTTCGCGCAGACGGTTTTCCACAGCGCGCTGGTGGCGTACTGGCGTCATGTCGATGAAGTCGATAACGATCAGGCCGCCGAGGTCGCGCAAGCGCAACTGGCGAGCAATTTCATCGGCTGCTTCCAGGTTTGTGTTAAACGCGGTTTCTTCGATATCGCCGCCGCGTGTGGCACGCGCGGAGTTAATATCAATCGCGGTTAACGCTTCGGTTGTGTCAATAACGATAGAGCCGCCGGAAGGCAGACGCACTTCACGCTGGAAGGCGGATTCAATTTGCGACTCGATCTGGTAGTGGCTGAACAGCGGAATCTCGCCGGTATAAAGCTTAATCTTGCTGCTGAAATCCGGGCGACCCAACGCCGCGATGTGCTGGCGCGCCAGCTCAAGCACTTTCGGATTATCGATAAGAATTTCGCCGATATCCTGACGTAAGTAGTCACGGAATGCGCGGACGATAACGTTGCTTTCCTGATGGATCAGGAATGGAGCAGGGCGGCTTTCAGCGGCTTTCTGAATCGCTTCCCAGTGTTTCAGGCGGAAGCTCAGGTCCCACTGCAACGCTTCGGCGGATTTGCCGACGCCTGCGGTACGCACGATAAGCCCCATGCCGTCAGGCAGTTCGAGGCTTGCCAGCGCTTCTTTTAATTCGGTGCGATCGTCGCCTTCAATGCGACGGGAGATGCCGCCCGCGCGCGGGTTGTTCGGCATTAAAACCAGATAGCTCCCTGCCAGACTGATAAACGTCGTCAGCGCAGCGCCTTTGTTGCCGCGTTCTTCTTTATCAATCTGAACAATCACTTCCTGACCTTCGCGCAACACATCTTTAATGTTTGGACGGCCGTGGGCGTTGTAGTTGGCGGGGAAATATTCGCGGGCAATTTCTTTTAACGGGAGGAAACCGTGACGTTCAGCGCCGTAATCAACAAAAGCCGCTTCCAGACTCGGTTCGATACGGGTAATTTTGCCTTTATAGATGTTCGCTTTTTTCTGCTCGTGTCCTGGACTCTCAATGTCCAGGTCGTACAGGCGCTGCCCATCTACAAGGGCAACACGCAACTCTTCCTGCTGAGTTGCGTTGATTAACATTCTTTTCATCGTAACTTACTCATTATTCTTACATTGACGACTAAGCTGCGGGCATAGTAATGCCTTTCCGGGTGTGAACCGATGGCCTCGTGTCTATTCGCGTCGCCAACCTCACGGTTATCGTCTGCTCAAAGAGGCGCAGAGTGTCGGTTGCCTGTATTTCATACGGAAATACAGCGCAATTATCAGGGGAACAGCCTGGGAGTTACTCTCCAGAGAAGATTCCATTATGTTCATCGTCTTTCACGCCGCAGATGCGTTGGCTTCATCTGCTCACCCGGGCATAAGCTCCTGGGGATTCCCAGATTTGCCGCCTTTCTGCAACGCGTAGTACATAGAACATATACCGGTAAGGACTGCAACCCGCAGCCCGCTAACTGCCTGAAAAATCAATACGTCTTACGCCATTGCTGCGTTGATGATCTGTCTGGCAAAATGGGTCATTCCGTAAAATTTCTTGTTTTAACAAGGTTCGACACGGAAACGGTTACATTATTCCACTGCTAACCTTGTTATAGCAAGATGACTTTTACCATTTATCACCCGGTTACTCACAGTTTTTTCACTTCCTCATGGCGATTGGTTTAATAACCAGCAAATTGGTCATGTTGAACGTGAGTAACAGGATATAGAAGTAAATATAAGCATAGAAAAATGAGTGGCGCTAATCCTTATGGCTATTTAGAATCGGCCCCCATGAAAACTGAGACTCCATCCGTAAAAATAGTTGCCATTACTGCCGACGAAGCGGGGCAACGCATCGATAACTTTTTGCGCACGCAACTCAAAGGCGTACCGAAAAGCATGATTTACCGCATTTTGCGTAAAGGTGAAGTGCGGGTGAACAAAAAACGCATCAAACCGGAATATAAGCTCGAAGCCGGGGATGAAGTGCGTATTCCGCCGGTGCGCGTCGCCGAACGCGAAGAAGAGGCCGTTTCGCCGCATCTGCAAAAAGTGGCGGCGCTGGCCGATGTCATTTTGTATGAAGATGACCATATCCTGGTGCTGAACAAACCTTCCGGCACGGCGGTACATGGCGGAAGCGGGTTGAGCTTCGGCGTTATCGAAGGGCTGCGCGCGTTGCGGCCAGAAGCGCGTTTCCTGGAACTGGTGCATCGTCTTGACCGCGATACCTCTGGCGTACTGCTGGTTGCGAAAAAACGCTCAGCGCTGCGTTCTTTGCATGAGCAACTGCGTGAGAAGGGGATGCAGAAAGATTATCTGGCGCTGGTTCGCGGCCAGTGGCAGTCGCATGTTAAATCGGTACAGGCGCCTTTATTAAAGAATATTCTGCAAAGCGGCGAACGTATTGTACGTGTGAGTCAGGAAGGAAAACCCTCCGAAACGCGCTTTAAGGTTGAAGAGCGCTATGCGTTTGCGACGCTGGTGCGCTGTAGCCCGGTGACGGGACGTACGCATCAGATTCGTGTGCATACGCTGCATGCGGGCCATCCGATCGCGTTTGACGATCGTTACGGCGATCGCGAATTTGATAAGCAGCTTGCGGGAACGGGGCTGTCACGGCTTTTTCTGCACGCGGCAGCGCTGAAGTTTACCCATCCGGGGACTGGCGAGGTGATGCGTATCGAAGCGCCGATGGATAACCAACTCAAGCATTGCCTTCAGGTGTTACGTAACAAAGCCTGATGCGCGTTGCGATATTATCGCGCTAAACCTGTAGGCCGGATAAGACGTTTACGTCGCCATCCGGCATCTTTAGGCCTGATGACGCTGTGCTTATCAGGCCTACGGGCATTGCTCCGCTGTGGGCCTGATAAGATGTTTTAGCGTCGCCACCAGACGCATCCACTATGCCATCAGCGGGTTCATCTCCTCCCGGCGCAGCATCTGGCACAGCGCAATCAGCGGTAGCCCAATAAGGGTATTGGGATCTCGCCCCTCCAGGCGCTCGAAAAGGGCAATGCCAAGACCTTCGCTTTTAAAACTTCCGGCACAATGCAATGGACGCTCTTTGCGGACATAGTCCTCTATTTCCGTTTCGCTTAAATGGCGGAAATGTACATCAAACGGTTCGACTTCCGTTTGTAAATGTCCGGTTGCAGAATTATAAAGCGCCAGTCCGGTATAAAACGTCACAATATTACCGCTGGCTTTGGTTAATTGCTGGCGCGCTTTTTCTTCGGTTAACGGTTTGCCGGTAATTTCGCCATCCAGAACGCAAATTTGATCGGAGCCAATAATCAGATGATCGGGGAAACGGTGGGCGAGCGATTGTGCTTTCGCCTGTGCGAGGCGAGAGACTAAATGGCGCGGCGCTTCGCCAGACATGGGCGTTTCGTCAACCTCGGGAGCCGCGCACTCGAAAGGGATCGCCAGTTTTTCGAGCAGCGCGCGACGCCAGGGAGAGGTAGAAGCAAGGATGAGACGGGGCATATTTTTTTCCCTCAGATATAGCGTATTAATGAGAGCCATCTTAAACTATGCTCTTCGTCCTTCAAGCATGACATACAGTCACGGTTTGAGCGAAAATAAGTCTGTAACCCGCAATGTGTGCGAATTATTGGCAAAAGGCAACCGCAGGCTGCCTTTTTCTTTGACTCTATGACGTTACAAAGTTAATATGCGCGCCCTATGCAAAAGGTAAAATTACCCCTGACTCTTGATCCGGTTCGTACGGCTCAAAAACGCCTCGATTATGAAGGTATCTATACTTCTGATCTGGTAGAGCGCGTCGCCGATTCTGTAGTCAGTGTGGACAGTGATGTGGAATGCTCCATGTCGTTCGCTATCGATAACCAACGTCTCGCCGTTATTACGGGTGATGCGAAGGTGACGGTATCGCTCGAATGCCAGCGTTGCGGGAAGCCGTTTACCCATCAGGTTCACACAACGTATTGTTTTAGTCCGGTTCGTTCTGACGAACAGGCTGAAGCACTCCCGGAAGCGTATGAGCCGATTGAGGTTAACGAATTCGGTGAAATCGATCTGCTTGCAATGGTTGAAGATGAAATCATCCTCTCCTTGCCGGTAGTTCCGGTGCATGATTCTGAACACTGTGAAGTGTCCGAGGCGGACATGGTCTTTGGTGAATTGCCTGATGAAGCGCAAAAACCAAACCCATTTGCCGTATTAGCCAGCTTAAAGCGTAAGTAATTGAGGAGTAAGGTCCATGGCCGTACAACAGAATAAACCAACCCGTTCCAAACGTGGCATGCGTCGTTCTCATGACGCTCTGACCGCAGTCACCAGCCTGTCTGTAGACAAAACTTCTGGTGAAAAACACCTGCGTCACCACATCACTGCCGACGGTTACTACCGCGGCCGTAAGGTCATCGCTAAGTAATCACGCGCAAGCGTGATGAAGCTTAGTGAGGATTTCCCCGCGTAAGCGGGGAAACACCAAACCAGGCAGCGACGATACCTTGACACGTCTAACCCTGGCGTTAGATGTCATGGGGGGAGATTTCGGCCCTTCCGTGACAGTGCCTGCAGCACTGCAGGCACTGAATTCTAATTCGCAACTCACACTTCTTTTAGTCGGGGATCCCGATACCATCACGCCATTACTTGCCAAAGCTGACTTTGAACAACGTTCGCGTCTGCAGATTATCCCTGCACAGTCAGTTATTGCCAGTGATGCCCGGCCTTCGCAGGCTATCCGCGCCAGTCGCGGCAGCTCAATGCGTGTGGCCCTGGAGCTCGTGAAAGAAGGTCGAGCCGAAGCCTGTGTGAGCGCCGGTAATACGGGCGCGCTCATGGGACTTGCGAAATTATTGCTCAAACCCCTTGAGGGCATTGAGCGTCCTGCGTTGATGACGGTTTTACCGCATCAGCAGAAAGGAAAAACGGTGGTGCTGGATTTAGGCGCCAACGTCGATTGTGACAGTACCATGTTGGTGCAGTTTGCCGTGATGGGGTCCGTGATGGCGGAAGAGGTGATTGGGATAACCAATCCCCGCGTGGCGTTGCTCAATATTGGTGAAGAAGAAACCAAAGGTCTCGACAGTATTCGTGATGCCTCTGCGTTGCTCAAAACAGTCCCTTCCATCAATTACATTGGTTATCTTGAAGCCAATGAATTATTGACGGGAAAAACTGATGTGCTGGTATGTGACGGATTTACAGGTAATGTCACATTAAAGACAATGGAAGGGGTTGTCAGGATGTTCCTTTCACTGCTGAAATCTCAGGGTGAGAGTAAAAAACGGTCGTGGTGGCTGCTGTTATTAAAACGTTGGTTACAAAAAAGCCTGACGAGGCGATTCAGTCACCTCAACCCCGACCAGTATAATGGCGCCTGTCTGTTAGGATTGCGTGGCACGGTGATTAAAAGTCATGGTGCGGCCAATCAGCGAGCATTTGCCGTCGCGATTGAACAGGCAGTGCAGGCGGTGCAGCGACAAGTTCCTCAGCGAATTGCCGCTCGCCTGGAATCTGTATACCCAGCCGGATTCGAACTGTTGGAAGGTGGCAAAAACGGACACTCACGGGTGCACAATTAACGGTGTAACCTGAGCGCAACCAACATACCAGCAGTTTGCACGCGGTGGTATATAACCGAAAAGTGACTGAGCGTACATGTATACAAAGATTATTGGTACTGGCAGCTATCTGCCTGAACAAGTGCGTACTAACGCCGATTTGGAAAAGATGGTAGAGACGTCTGACGAGTGGATTGTCACGCGTACAGGCATCCGTGAACGCCATATTGCAGCGCCAAACGAAACAGTCGCGACGATGGGCTATACAGCCGCAAACCGCGCGCTTGAAATGGCGGGCATCGATAAAGACCAGATTGGCTTGATTGTGGTTGCGACCACGTCAGCAACACATGCTTTCCCAAGCGCAGCATGCCAGATTCAGAGTATGTTGGGCATTAAAGGCTGCCCGGCGTTTGACGTTGCAGCGGCCTGCGCCGGTTTTACCTACGCGTTAAGCGTTGCCGATCAGTATGTAAAATCAGGCGCCGTTAAATATGCGCTGGTCATCGGTTCCGATGTCCTGGCGCGCACCTGCGATCCCACCGATCGCGGGACGATCATTATCTTTGGTGACGGCGCGGGTGCAGCGGTTCTGAGCGCATCCGAAGAACCAGGCATTATTTCGACGCATCTTCATGCAGACGGCAGCTATGGTGAGTTGCTGACGCTGCCAAACGCCGATCGCGTCAATCCAGAAAATCCGATTTATCTGACGATGGCGGGCAACGAGGTGTTTAAAGTGGCGGTAACTGAACTGGCACACATCGTTGACGAGACGCTGGCGGCGAATAATCTGGATCGTTCCGCTCTGGACTGGCTGGTTCCGCACCAGGCTAACCTGCGCATCATCAGCGCGACAGCGAAAAAGCTGGGTATGTCGATGGATAATGTGGTGGTTACGCTGGACAGACACGGCAACACCTCTGCGGCCTCTGTGCCGTGCGCGCTGGATGAAGCCGTGCGCGACGGGCGGATTAAAGCCGGGCAGTTGGTATTGCTTGAGGCCTTCGGGGGTGGATTCACCTGGGGCTCCGCGCTGGTTCGTTTCTAGTATAAGGATTTAAACATGACGCAATTTGCTTTTGTGTTCCCGGGGCAGGGTTCCCAGACGGTTGGGATGTTGTCTGAAATGGCAGCCAGCTACCCGATCGTAGAAGAAACCTTTGCTGAAGCTTCTGCGGCGCTGGGTTATGATCTGTGGGCGCTGACGCAGCAAGGGCCTGCGGAAGAACTGAATAAGACCTGGCAGACTCAGCCAGCATTGCTGGCCGCTTCCGTTGCGCTGTATCGCGTATGGCAGCAGCAGGGCGGTAAAGCGCCTGCGCTGATGGCGGGACACAGCCTGGGGGAATACTCCGCGCTGGTATGTGCTGGCGTCATCGATTTCGCCGACGCGGTTCGTCTGGTTGAACTGCGCGGCAAGTTCATGCAGGAAGCTGTGCCGGAAGGCACCGGCGCAATGGCGGCGATCATCGGTCTGGATGATGCGTCCATCGCCAAAGCGTGTGAAGAGGCGGCTGAAGGCCAGGTGGTTTCTCCGGTGAACTTTAACTCTCCGGGCCAGGTGGTTATCGCCGGGCATAAAGACGCAGTTGAACGTGCGGGCGCAGCCTGCAAAGCCGCTGGCGCAAAACGTGCGCTGCCGCTGCCGGTAAGCGTGCCGTCACACTGTGCGCTGATGAAACCTGCGGCAGATAAGCTGGCGGTTGAATTAGCGAAAATCGCCTTCAATGCCCCGACCGTACCGGTTGTGAATAACGTTGACGTGAAGTGTGAAACCGACGCTAACGCTATCCGTGATGCGCTGGTACGCCAGCTGTACAACCCGGTGCAGTGGACGAAGAGTGTAGAATTTATCGCAGCACAAGGTGTTGAACACCTTTATGAAGTGGGTCCAGGTAAAGTCCTCACTGGTCTGACTAAACGTATTGTTGACACCCTGACGGCCTCGGCGCTAAACGAACCGGCGGCACTGTCAGCGGCGCTTGAGCAATAAAAGAGGAAAACCATGAGTTTTGAAGGAAAAGTCGCGCTGGTTACCGGTGCAAGCCGTGGCATTGGCCGCGCAATTGCTGAGACGCTCGTTGCCCGTGGCGCGAAAGTCATCGGTACTGCTACCAGCGAAAATGGCGCTCAGGCCATTAGCGAATACTTAGGTGCGAACGGTAAAGGTCTGATGTTGAATGTGACCGATCCGGCATCTATTGAATCTGTTCTGGAAAATATTCGCGCAGAATTTGGTGAAGTTGATATCCTGGTCAATAATGCCGGTATCACTCGCGATAATCTGCTGATGCGAATGAAAGATGATGAGTGGAACGATATTCTCGAAACCAATCTGTCATCTGTTTTCCGTCTGTCAAAAGCGGTAATGCGCGCTATGATGAAAAAACGTCATGGACGTATTATCACTATCGGTTCTGTGGTTGGTACCATGGGAAATGCGGGTCAGGCCAACTACGCTGCGGCGAAAGCGGGTCTGATTGGCTTCAGTAAATCACTGGCGCGTGAAGTTGCGTCGCGTGGGATTACTGTCAATGTTGTGGCTCCGGGCTTTATTGAAACGGACATGACGCGTGCGCTGTCTGATGATCAGCGTGCGGGTATTCTGGCGCAGGTTCCTGCGGGTCGCCTCGGCGGCGCTCAGGAAATCGCCAGTGCGGTTGCATTTTTAGCCTCTGACGAAGCAAGTTACATCACTGGTGAGACTCTGCACGTCAACGGCGGAATGTATATGGTTTAACCACGAAAAATATTTGCGTTATTGTAGGTCTTGGCCTCAAAATAACGTAAAATCGTGGTAAGAACTGCCGGGATTTAGTTGCAAATTTTTCAACATTTTATACACTACGAAAACCATCGCGAAAGCGAGTTTTGATAGGAAATTTAAGAGTATGAGCACTATCGAAGAACGCGTTAAGAAAATTATCGGCGAGCAGCTGGGCGTTAAGCAGGAAGAAGTTACCAACAATGCTTCTTTCGTTGAAGACCTGGGCGCAGATTCTCTTGACACCGTTGAGCTGGTAATGGCTCTGGAAGAAGAGTTTGATACTGAGATTCCGGACGAAGAAGCTGAGAAAATCACCACCGTTCAGGCTGCCATTGATTATATCAACGGCCACCAGGCGTAAGTGAACATCTCCAGGCGGTCATTCGACCGCCTGAGTTTTATCTTTTTGTCCCACTAGAATCATTTTCCCTCCCTGGAGGACAAACGTGTCTAAGCGTCGTGTAGTTGTGACCGGACTGGGCATGTTGTCTCCTGTCGGCAATACCGTAGAGTCTACCTGGAAAGCTCTCCTTGCCGGTCAGAGTGGCATCAGCCTGATCGACCATTTCGATACTAGCGCCTATGCAACGAAATTTGCTGGCTTAGTAAAGGATTTTAACTGTGACGACATCATCTCGCGCAAAGAACAGCGCAAGATGGATGCCTTCATTCAATATGGAATTGTCGCTGGCGTTCAGGCCATGCAGGATTCTGGCCTTGAAGTAACGGAAGAGAACGCAGACCGTATTGGCGCCGCTATCGGCTCTGGTATCGGCGGTCTCGGACTGATCGAAGAAAACCACAGTTCCCTGGTGAACGGTGGGCCGCGTAAGATCAGCCCGTTCTTTGTTCCGTCGACGATTGTTAACATGGTGGCAGGTCACCTGACCATCATGTACGGCCTGCGTGGGCCAAGCATCTCTATCGCTACCGCCTGCACCTCAGGCGTACATAACATCGGTCATGCCGCGCGTATCATTGCATACGGCGATGCGGACGCGATGGTAGCGGGTGGTGCGGAAAAAGCCAGTACGCCGCTGGGTGTCGGTGGCTTTGGCGCAGCGCGTGCGCTGTCTACACGTAATGATAACCCGCAAGCGGCCAGCCGCCCGTGGGATAAAGAGCGTGACGGCTTTGTTCTCGGCGATGGCGCGGGCATGGTGGTACTGGAAGAGTACGAACATGCAAAAGCGCGCGGCGCGAAAATTTATGCCGAAATCGTTGGCTTCGGGATGAGCAGCGATGCTTATCACATGACGTCACCGCCGGAAAACGGCGCGGGCGCCGCGCTGGCGATGGTCAATGCGCTGCGTGATGCGGCCATTGAGCCGGGTCAGATTGGTTACGTCAATGCCCACGGTACGTCTACACCGGCAGGCGATAAAGCGGAAACTCAGGCGGTAAAATCTGTCTTTGGCGATGCGGCAAGCCGTGTGCTGGTCAGCTCGACGAAATCCATGACGGGTCACTTGCTGGGTGCTGCGGGCGCGGTAGAGTCCATTTTCTCTATCCTGGCGCTGCGCGACCAGGCTGTTCCGCCAACCATCAACCTGGATAACCCGGATGAAGGTTGCGACCTGGACTTTGTGCCTCACGAAGCTCGTCAGGTTAACGGAATGGAGTATACGCTGTGTAACTCCTTCGGCTTTGGTGGTACTAACGGCTCGTTGATCTTCAAAAAGGTCTAAGTCGTTCCACCAGAGAGTAAAAAGGTCCGCTTGTCGGGCCTTTTTTATTCAGCTTTCTTCCCTTGTCCTGTGTTAACCATCCTGCCACACTAATCGACCACGAATAAGGAGCCACTATGTTCTTAATTAATGGCCGTGAACAGGATTCTCTTGCCGCAAGCGATCGCGCGACGCAGTTTGGCGATGGCTGTTTCACTACTGCGCGAATCCGTGACGGTAGAATTTGCCTCCTGACCGCACACCTTCGCCGTTTGCAGGATGCCTGCGAAAAACTGCTGCTTCCCTTCAGTCAATGGACGGAACTGCAACACGAAATGACGGCGATGGCAGCAGGCCAGAACAGTGGCGTACTGAAAGTTATTCTGAGTCGTGGCAGCGGCGGCAGGGGCTACAGCCCGTCAAACTGTCGTGCGGCCACGCGAATTTTATCCGTTTCTCCTTATCCCACTCATTATGAACGCTGGCGTACGGAAGGTATTACGCTGGCGCTAAGCCCCGTACGGCTGGGGCGTAACCCTATGATTGCGGGTATAAAACACCTTAACCGGCTGGAACAGGTACTGATCCGGTCTCATCTTGAGCAGACAAACGCCGATGAAGCGCTGGTTCTTGACAGCGAGGGATGGGTTACGGAATGCTGTGCGGCTAATTTGTTCTGGCGTAAAGAGAATGTGGTGTACACGCCGCGCCTGGATCAGGCGGGGGTAAACGGCATTATGCGACAATTTTGTTTACAGTCGCTGGCACAATCGCCTTTCCAGGTTGTCGAAGTGTATGCCGGGGAGGATGCGCTTATGCAGGCCGATGAGATGGTTATCTGCAATGCGTTGATGCCCGTGATTCCCGTGCGCGCCTGTGGCGATAAACTGATGTTTGCACGTTCATTGTTCGATTTTTTAGCCCCACTTTGTGAGCACCCGAATTAGTTATGAAAAGAATGTTACGCTTTTTCCTTCTGCTGGTCGTTGTGTTGGGCATTGCCGCTGGCGCAGGAATGTGGAAAGTGCGCCAACTGGCCGACAGTCCCTTGTTAATAAAAGAAGAGACGATCTTTACCCTGAAGGCCGGAACCGGGCGTCTGGCATTAGGCGATCAACTCTACGCCGACAAGATTATCAATCGGCCGCGCGTGTTTCAGTGGTTGTTGCGCGTTGAACCTGAATTATCAAACTTTAAAGCGGGCACCTATCGTTTAACGCCTGATATGACCGTACGGGAGATGCTGAAACTGCTGGAAAGCGGTAAAGAAGCACAGTTCCCGCTACGTCTGGTCGAAGGGATGCGCCTGAGCGATTACCTGAATCAACTGCGGAATGCGCCTTATATTCAGCATACGCTTAGCGATGACCGTTACGAAACCATCGCGCAGGCGCTGAAGCTGGAGAACCCGGAGTGGCTTGAAGGCTGGTTCTGGCCGGACACCTGGATGTATACCGCCAATACCACCGACGTCGCGCTTCTGAAGCGTGCGCATCAAAAGATGGTTAAAGCGGTAGATGACGTCTGGGAAGGGCGCGCGGAAGGGCTGCCTTATAAAGATAAGAATCAACTGGTGACGATGGCGTCTATTATCGAGAAAGAGACGGCCGTCGCCAGCGAACGCGATCAGGTGGCATCGGTCTTTATTAACCGTCTGCGTATTGGTATGCGTTTGCAGACCGATCCGACCGTGATTTACGGCATGGGGGCGAGTTATAATGGTAAGCTGTCGCGCGCGGCGCTGGAAACGCCGACGGCGTATAACACCTATACCATCACCGGGTTGCCGCCAGGTCCTATCGCCATGCCTGGCGAAGCCTCTTTGAAAGCCGCCGCGCATCCGGCGAAAACGCCGTACCTCTATTTTGTGGCTGACGGAAAGGGCGGTCACACGTTTAACACCAATCTTGCCAGCCATAACCGGTCAGTGCAGGACTACCTGAAAGTGCTTAAGGAAAAAAATGGGCAGTAACTATATCGTCATCGAAGGCCTGGAAGGCGCCGGAAAAACCACCGCGCGTAACGTGGTGGTGGAGACTCTTGAGCAACTGGGTATTCACGACATGATTTTTACGCGTGAGCCGGGCGGCACCCAGCTTGCAGAGAAATTAAGAAGTCTGGTGCTGGACATCAAATCGGTGGGTGATGAAACAATCACGGATAAAGCTGAAGTGCTGATGTTTTATGCCGCGCGAGTGCAACTGGTGGAAACCGTTATCAAGCCTGCGCTGGCGAAAGGAACATGGGTCATTGGCGATCGCCATGACCTGTCCACTCAGGCCTACCAGGGTGGCGGCCGTGGGATCGATCAGACAATGCTGGCGACGCTGCGTGATGCTGTATTGGGCGACTTCCGTCCTGACCTGACTCTGTATCTGGATGTGACGCCGGAGGTTGGCTTAAAACGCGCGCGCGCGCGCGGCGAACTTGACCGCATTGAGCAGGAGTCTCTGGATTTCTTCAATCGCACGCGTGCCCGCTACCTTGAGCTGGCCGCCAGCGATGCCAGCATTCGCACCATTGATGCGACTCAGCCGCTGGAGGCTGTGATGAACGATATTCGCACAACCGTGACGGCCTGGATCAAGGAGCAAGGTGCATGAAATGGTATCCGTGGTTACGGCCAGACTTTGAAAAACTGGTAGCAAGCTATCAGGCGGGTCGGGGCCACCATGCGTTACTGATTCAGGCGTTGCCCGGAATGGGGGATGATGCGCTGATTTATGCCCTCAGTCGTTATTTGCTGTGCCAGCAACCGGAAGGGCATAAAAGCTGCGGGCGTTGTCGTGGCTGCCAGTTAATGCAGGCGGGTACGCATCCTGACTATTATTCGCTGTTGCCGGAAAAGGGGAAAAGCACCCTTGGCGTGGACGCGGTACGCGATGTGGGCGAGAAGCTGTACGAACATTCTCGACTTGGCGGCGCGAAAGTCGTATTGATCCCGGATGCGGCCCTGCTGACTGATGCCGCGGCGAATGCCTTATTAAAGACGCTCGAAGAGCCGCCGGAGCAAACCTGGTTCTTCCTTGCCAGCCGTGAACCGGCACGCCTGCTGGCGACTTTACGCAGCCGCTGCCGTCTGCATCATCTTGCGCCGCCATCTGAACAATACGCTGTTTCATGGCTTTCTCGTGAAGTGACAATGTCACAAGAGACGTTGCTGGCGGCGCTGCGCCTGAGCGCAGGGGCTCCCGGCGCCGCTCTGGCGTTGTTGCAGGCCGACAGCTGGGCGCATCGTAACGCGCTTTGCGAAGCGCTGGCGAATACGCTGCAATCCGGCGACTGGTATATCCTTCTGTTGGTGTTGAATCACGAACAGGCCGCCGTACGTTTACACTGGCTGGCGACGCTGCTTATGGATGCCCTTAAATACCGGTATGGCGCTTCCAGCCTGACAAATCAGGATGCCGGAACGCTGGTGGCGTCGATAGCTGAACGGTTATCCGTCGCACGCATCCAGGCCATACTCAGCGATGTCTGCCATTGTCGCGAACAGCTGATTAACGTGACCGGATTAAACCGCGAACTGGTATTAACCGATCTTATTCTCCGCATAGAGCATTACCTGCAACCAGGCGCCGTGTTGCCTGTTTCCCATCTTTGAGAGAGACATTATGTTTTTAGTCGACTCACACTGCCATCTTGATGGCCTGGATTATCAATCTCTGCATAAGGACGTGGATGACGTGCTGGCAAAAGCCGCCGCGCGCGAGGTGAAGTTCTGCCTGGCGGTGGCGACAACCCTGCCCGGATACCGGAGTATGCGCGAACTGGTTGGCGAGCGGGATAACGTTGTGTTTTCCTGCGGCGTACACCCGTTAAACCAGGATGAAACATACGATGTGGAAGACCTGCGTCGCTTTGCCGCTGAAGAAGGCGTGGTGGCCATGGGGGAGACCGGGCTGGATTATTTTTATACGCCGGAAACAAAAGTTCGCCAGCAAGAATCCTTCATTAACCATATTCAGATTGGCCGTGAATTAAATAAACCCGTGATTGTGCATACCCGTGACGCACGCGCCGATACGCTGGCGATTTTGCGCGAAGAAAAAGTGACGGATTGCGGTGGCGTACTACACTGTTTTACAGAGGACAGGGAGACGGCGGGTAAATTATTGGATCTTGGGTTTTATATCTCTTTTTCCGGGATCGTGACCTTCCGCAACGCCGAGCAGTTACGTGATGCCGCCCGCTATGTTCCTCTGGATCGTCTGCTGGTTGAGACGGACTCTCCTTATCTTGCTCCGGTGCCACATCGTGGTAAAGAGAACCAGCCTGCAATGGTTCGCGATGTTGCAGAGTATATGGCCGTATTGAAGGGTGTTGCCGTTGAAGAACTGGCGCAGGCAACCACTGAAAACTTTGCCCGCCTGTTCCACATCGACGCTTCTCGCCTGCAATCAACCCGTTAACTGAGTTTTTTTAAAGCTCGTAATTAATATTCAAAGCGAGTAAAGTTCACCGCCACAAAATGGGCGGTGAATGAGCGAATTGTAACATTCAGACACTCATTTTGTCAGAATGTGATGGTTTTATGGCTGTCTGGAGCTGAAACGTGATAGCCGTCAAACAAAACCGAGCTTATTTATTTTACTCTGTGTAATAAATAAAGGGCGCTTAGATGCCCTGTCCACGGCGAGGTTCTCCCCCCTCGCCAATGCGTGAAAACGTAGAATACACAAAATCATTCAGGCTGCATCAGGGCGGCAAGTGAGTGAATTGCAGGAGCTTACTTGAGTAAGTGACTGGGATGAACGAGCGCAGCCAACGCTGAGGCGGTTTGAAGGATGAAGTGTATAAGCACAAATACTCAGGAGCACTCCTAATTATGTTTAAGAATGCATTTGCTAACCTGCAAAAGGTCGGTAAATCGCTGATGCTACCGGTATCCGTACTGCCTATCGCAGGTATCCTGCTGGGCGTCGGTTCCGCTAACTTCAGCTGGCTGCCAGCCGTTGTGTCGCACGTTATGGCAGAAGCAGGCGGTTCTGTTTTTGCAAATATGCCGCTGATTTTCGCCATTGGTGTCGCACTGGGCTTCACCAACAACGACGGCGTTTCGGCTCTGGCCTCGGTTGTCGCTTACGGCATCATGGTCAAAACCATGGCCGTGGTTGCGCCGCTGGTTCTGCATTTACCTGCTGAAGAAATCGCAGCAAAACACCTGGCGGATACCGGTGTTCTCGGGGGGATTATCTCCGGTGCGATTGCAGCGTACATGTTCAACCGCTTCTACCGTATCAAATTGCCTGAGTATCTGGGCTTCTTTGCGGGTAAACGCTTTGTGCCGATCATTTCTGGTCTGGCTGCCATCTTCACCGGCGTGATCCTGTCCTTCATTTGGCCGCCGATCGGGACGGCTATCCAGACGTTCTCTCAGTGGGCTGCTTACCAGAACCCGGTTGTGGCGTTCGGTATCTATGGCTTCATTGAGCGCTGCCTGGTGCCGTTTGGTCTGCACCATATCTGGAACGTTCCTTTCCAGATGCAGATCGGTGAATACACCAACGCAGCAGGTCAGGTGTTCCACGGCGACATTCCTCGCTATATGGCGGGCGACCCGACTGCGGGCAAACTGTCCGGCGGCTTCCTGTTCAAAATGTACGGTCTGCCTGCTGCGGCTATCGCGATCTGGCACTCTGCTAAACCGGAAAACCGCGCGAAAGTGGGCGGTATCATGATCTCCGCAGCGTTGACCTCGTTCCTGACCGGTATCACCGAGCCGATCGAGTTCTCCTTCATGTTCGTTGCGCCGATCCTGTACGTTATCCACGCGATTCTGGCAGGTCTGGCATTCCCGATCTGTATCCTGCTGGGTATGCGTGACGGTACATCGTTCTCGCACGGTCTGATCGACTTCATCGTTCTGTCTGGCAACAGCAGCAAACTGTGGCTGTTCCCGATTGTTGGTGCAGGTTATGCGATTATTTACTACACCGTCTTCCGTGTGCTGATTAAAGCGCTGGATCTGAAAACGCCGGGTCGTGAAGACGCGAGCGAAGACAGCAAAGTGGGCGCAACCAGTGAAATGGCTCCGGCCCTGGTCGCCGCGTTTGGTGGTAAAGAGAACATCACTAACCTCGACGCATGTATCACCCGTCTGCGCGTTAGCGTCGCTGACGTTGCTAAAGTGGATCAGGCTGGCCTGAAGACGCTTGGCGCAGCTGGTGTCGTCGTCGCAGGTTCCGGCGTTCAGGCTATTTTCGGTACGAAATCCGATAACCTGAAAACGGAAATGGATGAATACATCCGCAATAGCTAAGCAGTAAGACGTTGGGGAGAACTAAGGCAGCCAAATGGCTGCCTTTTTTACGCTGTGTTGCCGGATGGCGCGTGGCTTATCCGGCCTACGGTTATAGCACAGTTGTAGGCCTGATAAGGCGTTAGCCGCCATCAGGCTTGCGAGAACGTAAAAAAGGGAGCCAGATGGCTCCCTTTTCGTCAGTGACGTTTATCAGAACTGATAGCTTGCAGTAATGCTGACGTTACGTGGTTCGCCGTAGACAATAGAACCATCGATATTGGTGTCGTAGGTTTTGTCTAACAGGTTGTTGATGTTGCCCTGTACGGCGAAGTTTTTGGTTACCTGGTAGCGAGTGAACAGATCCACTAACGCATAGCTGCCTTGTTCCGCGCGCCATGTGCCGTATGGTGTGACCGTGTCGCTGCCGTGAACACGGTTCTGCCAGTTAACGCCACCGCCGACGGTCAACTCAGGCATGACTGGCAGACGGTAGCTGGTAAACAGCTTCACGGTTGTACGTGGCAAGTTCGGATTCACCGCATTTCCCTCGTTATCTTCCGCGATAAAGCGCGTTGCGCCGAAAGTCATCTGCCAGTTGTCGGTGATAGCGCCGTTAATTTCGAATTCAACGCCTTTGCTGACGGTTCCATCTACCGCTTTATACGCGGTGTCGCCGTTACTACCTGAAATCGGTCTACCGGTCGACTGACCGACGTTATCCTGCTCAATACGGAAGACCGACAATGTGGTGGTCAGGCGGCTGTTCATCCAGTCGGATTTCAAGCCCACTTCATAGTTGTTACCCGTAATAGGGGCGAGGTATTTACCCGAGCTATCACGATAGTTTTGTGGCTGGAAGATGGAAGTATAGCTGGCGTAGGCAGACCAGTTATCATCAATGTCATACACCAGTCCGGCATATGGCGTGGTATGGTTTTTCTCCATCCGGTAGGTCAGCGTGTCGATACTCCAGTTGGTGTAGCGAGCGCCGATGATCAGATGCAGCGGATCGGCCAGCGAAATACGGGTCGCTGCATAGAGCGATTTCATGTGCGTGGTATCATCCTGGGCAACGGTTTGTGGCCCCCAGTTTGTTTCCGGGAAGTTACCGTCGTAGTTGTAGAAATTGCCCAGTTCATCCGGGAATACGTTCGCCCAGGTATTCATATAGCGGTTATTCTGTTTGCTGTAGCTTCCGCCGACCATCAGGTTATGCTGACGGCCAAACAGGTCGTAGCCCCCATCGGTGAAAAGATCGACAGCATCGACTTTACGTTTGCCGCTGTTCCAGCCCGTACCGCCAATGTAACCGTACTCTGGCCCATAGTTGGCGTAAGGGCCAACCAGCATACCGGTGTCTTTATTGACATAGGCATCCAGGTACATCATTTTACTGTCGAATTTGATTTCAGAATGCGTGGCGTTGAGCGTTGCCTGCCAGGTATCCGCAAAACGCTGCTTCAGCGTGACAAAGACTTTATTAAACTCTTTATCGTTGTAAGCCCAGTCTGGAGCGGTACTGCGCGAGCGGTCATATTTGTTGGTGCTGCCATCCGTATTCCAGCGAGGTAAACCGCCCCAGGTCGGGCTGTTAACGTCGATGCGTTGATATTCATACCCGGCGGAAAGGCTGGTTGTGCTCCCCAGATCGGCATCGATAATGCCGGAGAAGAATGTTTTCTCGCTGTTATAACGATCCAGCCATGAGTCATTGTTCTGATAACCCGCAACAATCCGCGCACGTACGTTACCGTCTTCTGTTAGCGGGCTTTGTAAATCGGTTACGTAACGCTGTTTGTTCCAGCTTCCATATTCCGCAGACACATTACCTTTGAATTCACGGCTGGTGGCATGTTTGCGGATCATATTGATAGACGCGGAAGGGTTGCCGGTTCCGGTCATTAATCCATTTGCGCCGCGTACGACTTCCACACGTTCAAACAGGGCCGTGTCAGAAAGGGCATCGCCAAGATTCCAGCGTGATTCAAAATAGGTGGGGATGCCATCGACCATGTAGTTGTCGATGAGGAAACCGCGTGAGTAGTAGAGGTTGCGGTCGGAGTCCGACTGGCTTCTGCTGATACCCAGCGTGCTGTCCATCACATCGCCAAGGGTTTGTAATTGCTGATCAGCCATGCGTTGCTGGCTGATGATACTGACAGACTGAGGAATATCGCGCTGCGCCATCTGCATTTTAGTGCCAGCGGTTGTCGTTTTAACGTTGTAGTCCTGTTCTTCATCGCTGGACGTGTCGGCTTGTGATGCGCTATCAACAACGATTGTTTCTTCTGTTGTGGTAGCGGCGAAGCTGGTGGAAGGCATCAATGCCATAGCGATGCAGGCTGCCAGCAGTGTGGGAACTGCGGCAGGCTGACGCTGCTCATCCTGGGTGTGTGTTGTGAAAGACATCGAAAAACCCCTAATAATGATGAACGTTAAGTTCAAACCATGAAATGGCATGGCGAACCCTTTTAATTTTCTAACCATCAAATGCGCATGAAAATGCAAATGCGAAATATACGCACTTGCATTAATGCTGTAAACAGATGTTACGGGTGAAAATGAAATCTTGTTTCAGTGCTATGAGGTGCAGAGAGAAGAGGGAAATGAGTATAAGCGCAGCAACTGACAGATTTTTTGCTTAATAAATCGTGGGTTAAAGTTGAAAGAGCGTGAGTAACTCGCTCATACTCTATACTCGCAGTGTGGCTCGGCGTAGCATGGCGCAACGTTATGGCTAATTTTGAAAAAAGGAAAAATGTCGTGGCAGAAGAAACTATATTCAGCAAAATTATCCGTCGTGAAATCCCCTCGGATATCGTTTACCAGGATGAACTGGTTACCGCATTTCGCGATATTTCGCCGCAGGCGCCCACGCACATTCTGATCATCCCGAATACCCTGATCCCAACGGTTAATGATGTCACGGCGGAGCACGAACAGGCGCTGGGCCGTATGATCACCGTCGCGGCAAAAATTGCCGGGCAGGAAGGCATTGCCGAAGACGGCTACCGCCTGATCATGAATACTAACCGTCATGGCGGGCAGGAGGTTTATCACATTCATATGCACCTGCTGGGCGGGCGTGCGCTGGGGCCGATGCTGGCGCATAAAGGCTTCTGACAATGACCAGAGGATGCCTTGCGATGTCACTGGCCTTACTGTTGCTTGCGGGTTGTCGCTCACACCCTGAAATTCCGGTCAGTGATGAACAGACACTGGTGATGGAGTCAACGCTGCTGGCGGCCGGTATCACGGCGGAAGCGCCTGCGTTGACGACGTCCGATATTCAGCCTTCTGCATCCTCACGCCTCTATAACGAAAGGCAAGAACCCGTTACCGTGCATTATCGGTTTTACTGGTATGACGCCAGAGGGCTGGAAATGCATCCTCTGGAAGCGCCACGCAGTGTGACTATCCCGGCGCATTCGTCGGTCACGCTGTATGGCAGCGCCAATTATCTGGGGGCGCATAAGGTTAGACTTTATCTTTATTTGTAAGGGGTGAATTTTGATGATGAAAATGAATCGCTACGCACTGGTGGCCGCGCTGGCGATATTCCTCTCCGGTTGTGTGGGGCAACGTGAACCCGCACCGGTTGATGAAATCAAACCGGCGCCGGAACAGCCAGCCGAACCGCAGCAGCCTGTGCCGGTCGTGCCATCGGTGCCGACGATCCCGCAACAGCCGGGCCCGATTGAACACGAAGACCAGACCGCACAGCCTGCGCCGCGCGTGCGCCATTATGACTGGAACAGCGCGATGCAGCCGATGGTCGGAAAAATGCTTCAGGCTGATGGCGTAACGGCGGGTAACGTACTGCTGGTCGATAGCGTAAATAACCGCACCAACGGTTCGCTCAACGCGGGCGAGGCCACAGAGACTTTACGTAATGCGCTGGCGAATAACGGTAAATTTACGCTGGTTTCCGCGCAGCAACTGGCGATGGCGAAGCAGCAACTGGGTTTATCACCGCAGGACAGCCTCGGTACGCGCAGTAAAGCGATTGGCATCGCCCGTAACGTAGGGGCGCAATATGTGCTCTATTCAAGCGCGGCGGGTAACGTCAATGCGCCATCGCTGCAAATGCAGTTAATGCTGGTACAAACTGGCGAGATAATCTGGTCAGGTAAAGGTGCAGTCCAGCAACAATAATCTACTGACGCGCGACGACGTTTTGTCGCGCTACTTCCCGCAATATCATCCCGTCGCCGCCTGCCACAACGGATTAAGCGGCGGGAGTTGCATCATTGAACATGACGCCCGCCGTCTGGTGCTCCGTTGCCATCATGATCCCTTCGCGCCTGAATCTGATTTTTTGCGTCAGTATCACGCGTTGTCACGTTTACCGGAAACCCTTGCTCCCAGACCGCGTTTTTATATTCCCGGCTGGATGGCGGTGGACTATTTGCAGGGAGAGGTAAAATCTGGATTACCGGATACCGACGAACTGGCGGGCTTACTGTATCATCTGCATCAACAACCGCGTTTTGGCTGGCGTATTTCGCTGTTACCGCTGCTTATGCGCTACTGGCAGGGGAGCGATCCGGCACGCAGGACGCCGTACTGGTTACGGATGCTAAAACGGCTGCGAGCGGCGCGGGAACCTCGTCCGCTGCGTCTGGCGCCTTTGCATATGGATGTCCACGGCGATAACCTGGTACAGACGGCATCGGGGCTACGGTTGATTGACTGGGAATACGCCGGGGACGGCGATATCGCTCTGGAACTGGCCGCCGTATGGGTAGAGGATGAGCGGCAGCATCAACGGCTGGTGAGATCCTATGCCGCCGTTGCGCATATCTGTCCGCAAACGCTATGGCAGCAGGTCAGGTTATGGCGCCCCTGGGTAATGATGCTGAAAGCCGGATGGTTTGAATACCGCTGGCAGCAAACCGGCGAACAACAATTTATCAGGCTGGCCGACGACGCCTGGCGGCAGCTGAAAAAGAAAGGATAAGGAGAGCAGTGTGGGTCCAGTAATGTTGGATGTCGAAGGGTTTGAGCTGGACGCAGAAGAGCGCGAGATTCTGGCCCATCCGCTGGTGGGGGGGCTGATCCTCTTTACGCGTAATTATCATGACCCGGAGCAGCTGCGCGAGTTAGTCCGCCAGATTCGGGTGGCTTCGCGCAATCATCTGGTGGTGGCGGTTGACCAGGAAGGCGGACGCGTACAGCGTTTTCGTGAAGGTTTTACCCGCCTGCCAGCCGCACAATCTTTTGCTGCGCTGCACGGGCTGGAAGAAGGGGGCAAACTGGCGCAGGATGCCGGGTGGCTAATGGCCAGCGAGATGATCGCGATGGACATTGATATCAGTTTCGCGCCAGTGCTGGATGTCGGGCATATCAGCGCAGCAATTGGCGAGCGTTCTTACCATGCCGATCCGCTTAAAGCTCTGGCAATGGCGACGCGTTTTATCGACGGGATGCATGCTGCCGGAATGAAAACCACCGGTAAGCACTTCCCCGGACACGGGGCAGTCACTGCCGATTCGCATAAAGAAACGCCAACCGATCCGCGTCCTGAGGCGGAAATTCGCGCCAGGGATATGTCGGTGTTCCGTTCGCTAATCACCGGGAACAAACTTGATGCGATTATGCCGGCGCACGTCATATACAGCGATGTCGATCCGCGTCCGGCGAGTGGTTCACCACACTGGCTGAAAACGGTGCTGCGTGAGGAACTTGGTTTTGATGGCGTGATTTTCTCCGATGACCTGTCGATGGAGGGGGCGGCGATTATGGGGAGCTACGCAGAGCGCGGGCAGGCGTCGCTGGATGCGGGTTGCGATATGATCCTGGTCTGTAATAATCGTAAAGGAGCGGTCAGCGTGTTAGATAATCTGTCGCCGATCAATGCAGAACGTGTTACGCGTTTGTATCATAAAGGTTCATTTTCGCGTCAGGAGTTGATGGACTCCGCACGCTGGAAAACGGTCAGCGCCCAGCTTAACCAGTTGCATGAACGCTGGCAGGAAGAAAAAGCAGGTCATTAACCCGAGTTTTGTGTGAGGATGCGATGATTATCTATTTACACGGTTTTGACTCCAACAGTCCGGGTAACCACGAGAAAGTGTTGCAGCTACAGTTTATTGATTCGGATGTCAGACTGATCAGCTACAGCACACGGCATCCCAAACATGACATGCAGCATCTGCTGAAAGAAGTAGACAAAATGTTGCAACTGAATGTGGACGATCGGCCATTAATTTGTGGCGTAGGACTGGGTGGGTATTGGGCGGAGCGGATTGGCTTCCTGTGCGACATACGCCAGGTGGTATTCAACCCTAATCTGTTCCCCTATGAGAATATGGAAGGCAAAATCGACCGCCCGGAAGAGTATGCCGATATCGCAACGAAATGCGTCACCAATTTCCGCGAAAAAAACCGCGATCGCTGCCTGGTGATCCTGTCCCGGCATGATGAAGCGCTGGACAGCCATCGTTCGGCAAAAGAGCTGCATCATTTCTATGAAATTGTCTGGGACGAAGAGCAGACCCATAAATTTAAGAATATCTCTCCTCATTTACAGCGGATAAAAGCGTTTAAAACGTTAGGTTAAGCCGTTGTAACCCGATCACCCCCCTCAGAAACCAGCCTTCGGGCTGGTTTTTTTATGAGCATTCAGGCAGGGTTGTCTATCTTTTCAGCGAGAAAACTTGATGTACATCAATTTTGGTATGACCAATGCACCGTTCGTGTTATTCTCACTAGCGAAGTCACTTTGCATTACCGTAACTTGTTGTTAATTAAAGGCTATATTTATAACTTTTACTTAACAATTGGTTAATAAATTTAAGGGGGGTCACGTTGACTACACCATTGAAAAAGATCGTGATTGTCGGCGGCGGTGCTGGCGGGCTTGAAATGGCGACTCAGTTGGGTAAAAAACTGGGTCGTAAGAAAAAGGCAAAAATCACGCTGGTGGACAGAAACCACAGCCATCTGTGGAAGCCGTTGCTGCATGAAGTGGCGACCGGTTCACTGGACGAAGGCGTGGACGCTCTGAGCTACCTGGCGCATGCGCGTAATCATGGTTTCCAGTTCCAGTTGGGTTCGGTTATGGATATCGATCGTGAAGCGAAAACGATCACCATTGCGGAACTGCGTGACGAGAAAGGGGAACTGCTGGTTCCTGAGCGTAAAATCGCGTACGACACCCTGGTGATGGCGCTGGGCAGTACCTCTAACGACTTCAACACCCCTGGCGTTAAAGAACACTGTATTTTCCTGGACAACCCGCATCAGGCGCGTCGCTTCCATCAGGAAATGCTGAACCTGTTCCTGAAATACTCTTCCAGCATGGGTGTTAGCGGTAAGGTCAACATTGCGATTGTCGGTGGCGGCGCAACGGGCGTGGAGCTTTCTGCGGAACTGCATAACGCTGTGAAACAGCTGCACAGCTACGGCTACAAAGGCCTGACTAACGAAGCGCTGAACGTGACGCTGGTTGAAGCCGGTGAGCGTATTCTGCCTGCGCTGCCGCCGCGTATTTCCGCTGCGGCGCATAGCGAACTGACCAAACTGGGCGTACGCGTACTGACTCAGACGATGGTGACCAGCGCAGACGAAGGCGGCCTGCACACGAAAGATGGCGAACACATCAAAGCTGACCTGATGGTGTGGGCGGCAGGGATTAAAGCGCCTGATTTCCTGAAAGATATTGGCGGGCTGGAAACTAACCGCATCAACCAGTTAGTGGTTGAACCGACGCTGCAAACCACCCGTGACCCGGATGTTTATGCCATCGGCGACTGTGCTTCCTGCGCACGTCCTGAAGGGGGCTTTGTGCCGCCGCGCGCTCAGGCCGCGCATCAGATGGCAAGCTGCGCACTGAATAATATTCTGGCGCAGATGAAAGGCAAACCGATGAAAGACTACGTTTATAAAGATCACGGTTCGCTGGTATCGCTCTCTAATTTCTCGACTGTCGGCAGCCTGATGGGGAACCTGATGCGTGGTTCAATGATGGTGGAAGGGCGTATCGCGCGTTTTGTTTACATTTCGCTTTACCGTATGCACCAGATTGCGCTGCACGGTTACTTTAAAACCGGGTTAATGATGTTAGTAGGCAGCATTAACCGTGTGATTCGCCCGCGTCTGAAACTGCATTAATCCTTACCGTATCGCCTGATGGCGCTTCGCTTATCAGGCCTACGGCTCGCACAGCATGTAGGCCGGATAAGGCCACCGGCCGCCATCCGGCATCAGCTCTCACCGTCTGTAGGCCGGATAAGGCCATCGGCCGCCATCCGGCAATTTAATCGCGCCATCTGCTTCAGAGTTCTCTGAATCGTGTCTGTTTGCCGCATAACCCCGCACTTTTCATCCTCTTTCTGATTTGCTTAACCCCACTGCTGGTTGCAAAATTGTTACTAATAGCAAAAAAGGAGGAATTCCCGTGAATAAATCAATGTTGGCGGGTATAGGGATTGGCGTAGCTGCTGCGCTGGGTGTGGCGGCGGTGGCCAGTCTGAACGTTTTTGACCGTAGCCCGAAATATGCGCAAGTCGTATCAGCCACACCCATAAAAGAAACCGTCAAAACACCGCGTCAGGAATGCCGCAACGTGACGGTCACGCACCGCAAACCTGTTCAGGACGAAAATCGCATTGCTGGTTCGGTGCTTGGCGCGGTTGCTGGCGGCGTGATTGGTCATCAGTTCGGCGGTGGCCGTGGTAAAGATGTGGCGACCGTCGTCGGGGCGCTGGGCGGAGGGTACGCCGGTAACCAAATCCAGGGATCAATGCAGGAAAATGACACCTACACCTCTACGCAGCAGCGCTGTAAAACGGTGTATGACAAGTCAGAGAAAATGCTGGGCTATGACGTCACTTACAAGATTGGCGATCAGCAGGGGAAAATCCGCATGGATAAAGATCCCGGAACGCAAATCCCGCTGGATAATAACGGTCAATTGATTCTGAATAACGACGCGTAAAAAAAGCTGTACTCTGCACGTTAGCCCCTCATTCGCTCAGGCTGAGGGGCTTTTTTTATCAGACGGTCAGGCGCTAAGCCTTCAGCATCTCCGGCCACAGCCGTAGGGTGGTGCGGGTTATCTGCATCAGCTTGTCAAACGTCGCGCCTTCACGCGCGCTGATCGACATTCCTTGTAAAATACAGTTCAGATATTCCGCCAGCGTTTGTGGATTACAGTGCGCCGGAATTTCCCCGCGCTCCTGCCGCTGGCGCAAAAATTGGGTCAGCGTCTGCTCCTGCATCGCGTGGCGGGATTTCACCGTATGGGCGATTTCACGGGAGGAGGCGGCCAGTGTGGCGGACGTGTTGATCATAAAGCACCCGGCAGGGGTGTCTTTACTGGTGAAGCATGTCGCGACGGCGGTGAAATAGTCTTCCAGCGCGGACTCAACGCTTTTTTCTTCACAAAAGAGCTGGGCTTCATGTTTTGCCGCAAAGCGGCTGATATAGCGGTCCAGTACTGCGCGGAACAACCCTTCCTTGTTCGTAAATTCTGCGTACAGCGTGGGCGCTTTTGCGCCGGTCGCTTCCACGAGGTCGGCGAGCGATGTTGCTTCATAGCCGTGCTGCCAGAAGAGTGTCATGGCCTTATCAAGCGCGGCTTCCCTGTCGAACACTTTTGGTCGGCCACGGCTTTTTTTTACGCAACCTGTCGAGTCAGTTGTCATGATGCCGTTGTACCTTGTTGGGTTTGTTGAACAACCATTATAAAAATAATCCCGCTCAGTCTCCAGCGCATTCAGAAGAAAAATAATTCACCTGTATTGATATGAAAAATAAGTTTTTTTTAATTTATATAATGATCGTTATAAAAAAATGTTGACGTGTGACATGGATCACATCTATGATTTACCTATCGATCGTTAAGTAAATATTTCGACACCGTTCATCTGCTAAAGGTCACTATCATGAAAAACGTAAAAACCCTCATTGCTGCCGCTGTACTGAGTTCACTCTCTTTCGCAAGTTTCGCTGCTGTTGAAGTTCAGGCGACACCTGTAGATCAACAGAAAGTAGGCACCATTTCCGCAACCGCCGGGACTAACCTGGGATCTCTGGAAGATCAACTGGCGCAAAAAGCGGATGAAATGGGCGCGAAATCTTTCCGCATTACTTCGGTAACCGGTCCTAACACCCTCCACGGGACTGCGGTTATCTACAAATAAGCATTAACCCTCATTAATGCCACTGCTGCTGCCACAAAAAAGCCCCGCTGTCTGAGCGGGGCTTTTTTATTATCCGACGTTACATCGACTGCTGCGTTATCCCGGGATGGCGGGTGACATCGACCGGCATTCCTGAACGCACTTCCATAACATGCTCCATAACGGCGGCATCGGTCTGTGCGGCATCTTTGAAAGCCTGCATTTGACCGTTCAATACGATCGGCAATATTTGCGGATCGTCATCAATATTCTTCGATAACGGCTGGTGGACTTCTACCAGGCGCATGCCGCCAGGTTCAACGGACGCTTTGATCGGCGTATTAATAATGTTGACCTTCGTACCCGGCGTGACCTGACGGAACAGCGTCTCAATATCACCGTCACGCAGGCGAATACAGCCGGAACTGACGCGCATCCCGATACCGAAATCAGCATTCGTGCCGTGCAGCAAGTAGACGCCGCCATAAGCCGCTAAGCGGATCGCATGATGGCCCATTGGGTTATCCGGCCCGGCGGGAACCACGGCAGGGAGGTCTATTCCCTGAGCCTTGTAACGGGCGCGGATATTCGCCGTAGGCGTCCAGGTTGGGTTTGCGCGCTTATCCGAGACGGTAGTGACCATCGTTGGCGTCAACGTATCGCCACCCAGTTGACCGATACCGATTGGATACACGGTCACCGAATTTTTTCCGGGAGGATAGTAATACAGACGCAATTCGGCGAGGTTAATCACAATACCTTCGTGCGGCGCATCCGGCAGTAAGGTTTGCAGAGGGATGGTCAGAACGCTGCCCGCGCGGGGAACGTAAGGATCAACGCCCGGGTTTGCCTGTAGCAACGCTAAAAAACCGACATTGTATTTTTTAGCAATCGCCTCCAGCGAGCCGCCGTTGTTTTCGACAACGTGAAATGTATTCTCGCCCACCAGTTTGCTGCCGGGAGGAGGAAGCGGCCATGTGTTCGCCTGCGCCGGTATCGCCAGCGCTACGGACGCGGCGAGCGTAAAAAACGCCAGCCAGCGGGAAAGTCGCATGTTATTCATTATCATCACAAATCAAAGGGTTATTGTAATAAATTGAGTCAATGATCATTATGGCGGGTTGTCATGTCTTGAAGTGCAAGAGAAGTGCAAAGTGTTGTAAATGTGGGCGAAAACGCGGGGGATGGCAGAGGGCATTACGCCCGGTGGCGCTGCGCTTACCGGGCCTACAGGATATGCTTCCCGTAGGCCGGATAAGGCGCTTGCGCCGCCATCCGGCGTCGTAGAGCGTTACGCTGCCGCGTTTTCTTCCAGTTGCGCCATAAACTGGCGCACCCAGTCCATACGCGTTTTACGCTCCGCTAGATCCTGAATAAACTTCAGGCGTGTCGGGCCGTCGAGGCGGAAGTGCTGTGGTTGTTTTTGCAACAGACCAATCAGCCAGGTTGGGTTTACGTGATTTTTCTCGGCAAACTCGATCGTACCGCCTTTCTCGTTGCCTTCCAGTTTTCGAATGCCCAGCTTCTGTGCCTGTTGGCGCAGACGCGCGATATCCAGCAGATTGCGCGCCGGGTCAGGCAGCAGGCCGAAACGGTCGATCAGCTCTACCTTGAGCTCCTCCAGCTCGTTTTCGTTTTTCGCACTGGCAATGCGTTTATAGAACGACAGACGCGTATTCACATCCGGGATAAAATCATCCGGCAGCAGCGACGGCATACGCAGTTCGACTTCCGTCTGCTGGCTGGTGAGGTCTTCCAGCGACGGCTCACGTCCGGCTTTCAGCGCATCCACGGCGTTTTCCAGCAGCTCCATATACAGCGAGAAGCCGATGGTCTCCATCTGCCCGCTCTGATCTTCGCCAAGCAGCTCGCCAGCGCCGCGAATTTCGAGATCGTGAGTCGCCAGCGCAAAACCGGCACCCAAATCTTCCAGCGAGGCAATGGCTTCCAGACGTTTTTGCGCGTCGGTCGTCATCGCTTTTGGATGCGGCGTCAGCAGCCAGGCATACGCCTGATGGTGCGAACGTCCAACGCGACCACGTAGCTGGTGGAGCTGCGCCAGGCCAAAATGGTCGGCGCGCTCAATGATGATCGTGTTCGCGGTTGGAATATCAATACCGGTTTCGATAATGGTGGTACACACCAGAACGTTAAAGCGCTGGTGGTGGAAGTCGTTCATAACACGCTCAAGTTCGCGCTCGCGCATCTGCCCGTGACCAATCGCGATGCGGGCTTCCGGCACCAGTTCCGCCAGTCGGTCCGCGGCTTTCTGGATATTCTCCACGTCGTTATACAGATAATACACCTGGCCGCCGCGCAGAACTTCACGCAGGATAGCCTCGCGCACCACCAGGTTGTCATATTCACGGACGAAGGTTTTTACCGCCAGACGACGGGCGGGCGGTGTGGCAATGATCGACAGATCGCGCATACCGCTCATCGCCATGTTGAGCGTACGAGGGATTGGCGTTGCCGTCAGCGTCAGAATATCGACGTCGGCGCGCATTGCCTTGATGCGCTCTTTATGCCGTACGCCGAAACGGTGCTCTTCATCGACAATCAGCAAGCCCAAATCTTTTAATTTCACATCGCTTTGCAGCAGCTTATGAGTGCCGATCAGAATGTCGATTTTCCCCTCAGCGACCTGCTCAAGGATCTGCGCTTGCTCTTTGGCGCTACGGAAACGGGAGAGCATTTCGATGCGCACCGGCCAGTTGGCGAAGCGGTCGCGGAAGTTATCGAAATGCTGTTGCGCCAGCAGGGTGGTAGGCACCAGCACCGCGACCTGTTTGTGGTTTTCCACCGCCAGGAACGCGGCGCGCATCGCCACTTCGGTTTTCCCGAAGCCGACGTCGCCGCACACCAGACGATCCATTGCCAACGGTTGGCACATGTCGCTCAGGACGGCGTTAATGGCCTGCGCCTGGTCTGGCGTGGTCTCGAACGGGAAGCTGTCGCAGAACAGTTGATACTGCTCGCGATCGTGCTTAAAGGCGAAACCTTCTTTCGCCGCGCGCTGGGCGTAAATATCCAGTAGCTCTGCCGCCACGTCGCGCACTTTCTCCGCGGCTTTCTGTCGGGCGCGAGACCAGGCGTCGCCGCCCAGTTTATGCAGCGGCGCGTTCTCTTCGGCGCCTCCGGCATAGCGGCTGATGAGATGCAAAGATGACACCGGTACGTACAATCTGGCGTCGTTGGCGTAGGTGAGCATCAGGTACTCGCCCTTGATGCCGCCGGCTTCCAGCGTCGTCATACCCGCATAACGCCCCACACCATGCTCAAGGTGTACCACCGGCTGGCCAGGATGCAGTTCCGCCAGGTTGCGGATCAGCGTGTCGGGGTTAATCGTGCGGCGTGAGTCCTGACGGCGACGCGCAACGCGTTCACCCAGCAAATCGCTCTCGCAAATAAGCGCCAGATTACGCTGCGTATCGATAAAGCCATGCTCCGCAGCGCCAATCATCAGGTAACGTCCGGCGTCGAGCGCTTCATCCAGGCGCAAAATTCGTTTGGGTGAAATTTTAATACGGGCGAGCAGTTCCCCGAGCGCTTCGCGGCGGCCTTCGCTTTCTACGGAGAAAATGACCGGCCCGTTGAAGGATTCAAGAAATCTACGCAGCGCGTCCAGCGGCGCTTTTTGCTGCGCCTGTACCGCCAGATCCGGCAGTTTCTGGAAACCCAGATTGGTATTCGCCGCCTTACCTGGCAGATGTTCGGTTTTTAACTGTATGCGGGGCCAGTGTTTGAGTTCGGAGAACAGCTCATCGACCCGCAGCCACAGGGATTCCGGCGGCAAAAGCGGGCGCATAGGATCGATGCCACGGTTTTCAAAACGTGCCAGGGTATCGGCCTGGAAGCGTTCAGCGCTGTTTTCCAGCGCGCCGGTATTCACCAGCAGCGTGTTCGCCGGGAAGTAGCTGAACAGAGGCGGCAGCGGCTCGTTGAAGAACAGCGGCTGCCAGTATTCGATCCCGGCAGGCAGCGTGCCTTTACTGACCTGCTGGTAAATATGCTCGGCGTCGCGTTTAACTTCAAATGTGTCACGCCACTGGCTGCGGAACAGCTCGATGGCCGTTTTATCGGTCGGAAATTCATGCGCGGGCAGCAAATTGATGGCGTCGACTTCTTCCAGCGTACGCTGGGTATCGGCATCAAACAGGCGCAAACTGTCGATTTCATCATCAAAAAAATCAAGACGATAGGGCTGTTCGCTGCCCATCGGAAACAGATCCAGCAGCGCGCCGCGAGTGGCGTATTCACCGTGTTCCATGACCTGATCAACATGGCGATAGCCCGCGCTATCCAGCTGTGCGCGCAGGGCGTCGCGCGACAAACGCTGACCCTTTTTCATCACCAGGGCGTGGCCGTGCAAATAACTGTGCGGGCAAACGCGCTGCATCAGCGTATTTACCGGAACAATCAATACGCCGCGCTGCATTGACGGCAACTGGTAAAGCGTGGACAGGCGTGAAGAGATGATTTCCTGGTGTGGGGAAAAGCTGTCGTAAGGGAGCGTTTCCCAGTCCGCCAGATTCATCACCAGTTGGTCGGTGAACTGGCGAACTTCGTCATGCAGGCGCAGGGCGTTTTGCATGTCAGGTGCAATAAGCACGATTGGGCCAGCATGGCGCTCGGCAATCTCCGCCACCAGCGTGGCGCAGGCGGCGCCGGTAAGCTCGCCCAACTGGCGCTGATCGCCGGGTTTGGTTGGCAGAGTATAACGTTGTTGTTCAGGCATAGTGGTTGCAGGATCTCTATTGGGTATACACCACACTATGGGGGCATATCACTGATAAGCAATGCTCTTTATTATCCGTGATCGTTTCTCTTTAGCAAATTGATTCGCCCCCGGGAGGGGGCGAAAAGATTAACGTGAATAGCTGGTAACGGCAGGGAGAGAAGGCGGAGAGAAGAAGAGATCGGCAAACAGGCGTTGCGAAATTTTTCGGACGGTAAGGCCCGTCAGCGTGCAAATCAGCAGACTGGCAAAGGGGTAAACCAACAGCAGAGCAAACTCAAGCTGCGGCGACCATGCCGCGCCGTTGATTTTCGGAATCAACGTTAAGCTGAACGCTTCGACCAGGATACGGTGGGTTGTATAGATAGCAATAGTGTTTGAGCCGATGACATTCAGCAGGCTGGAAGAACGCATGCCGAAGCGCTGCTCATACTGATAAAAAAGTTTCATGATCAGCACAATCGACACCAGTGAGAGCAGCAGGGATACATTAGCCAGCCAGGCGATGACGGCGAGCAGCGCAATGCCCGCAAACGCGATAGCATAACGACGCAGTGGGACATGCTTAATCCACTCCATCAGCGTGGCGCCAAACCAGGCGCCGAGGCTGTAGTAAGGCAGGTTGCGGATCACGCTGTTCATTCCCCACCACGGCGTTGGCACGAAGTTTATCGTCACGCTCAGCAGTACAAACAGTACGAACAGTGGTTTTGCCCATTGGCTGAAAACTTTACACAGCACAAAATAGACAACCAGCGCATACAGATACCAGAGGCTGGTGCTGGCCGTCAGCATTCCGTGAATAAACTCGCCGACGGACCCGGCATAAGCGGCGTTGGAGGCGTTGTTGATGTCGCGTTCGGGCGCCAGCCAGTGGTTGAGCCAGCTAAGCGCCAGCCATTGCGCCACTCCCCAGAGCGCCAGTACCCAGACAATGCTCCAGATCCGTTTATCAATACAGGTTCCCCAGGGCACGCTGTCAATATAGCGGCGGATCAGATACCCGGAAATAAAGAAAAACACCGGCATGCGAAACGGCGCCAGATAGAGGTTAAAGTAGATCCAGCATTTCGTCAGGATCTCCGATAACGGATACTGGAAAGCGGTCAGGTGGGGATAGAACGTAATCACAGAGTGATAAATGACCACCAGGCAGATGCATAACCCTTTGATTTGGTTGATCCACAATTCTTTTTGTTTCATCAGGACGGCGTACTCGTGTTATTCAACATAGCCTGTGATCCTGCGGGCGGGGATCGGTGTTGTAATGCGTAACATTCTGTATTTTATTTTTTTAAGATAAAGATCAGGGTCAAGGGTGAGTATCAAAGCAGGTATCTTCAGGAAGTTGATTTCTTGATACTTTTCAGAATTACGCTGACGAACACTTACGGTTCAGTCATTTACCCATTCCGCTTTCGCTTATATACTCAGGGCTTTGCTAACAGCAACCAGACGGATTTCATGTACCAACCTGTCGCTCTATTTATTGGCCTGCGTTATATGCGTGGGCGTGCAGCAGATCGTTTCGGTCGTTTCGTCTCCTGGCTTTCCACCATTGGCATTACTCTCGGGGTGATGGCGCTGGTCACGGTATTGTCGGTGATGAATGGTTTTGAACGTGAACTGCAAAACAACATCCTTGGCCTGATGCCGCAGGCAATTCTCTCGTCTGAGCAGGGCTCCCTTAATCCACAGCAGATACCCGAAAAAGCGGTTACGTTGAATGGCGTCAACCGTATCGCGCCGCTTACCACGGGAGATGTCGTGCTGCAAAGCGCGCGTAGCGTCGCCGTGGGCGTGATGCTGGGTATCGACCCGGCGCAAAAAGATCCCTTAACGCCGTATCTGGTCAATGTGAAGCAAACCTCTCTTGAACCGGGCAAGTATAATGTCATCCTCGGCGAGCAGCTTGCCGGGCAGTTGGGCGTCAATCGCGGCGATCAAATTCGCGTGATGGTGCCTTCCGCCAGCCAGTTCACACCAATGGGACGGCTGCCGAGCCAGCGCCTGTTTACGGTGATTGGCACCTTCGCGGCGAACAGCGAAGTGGATGGCTACCAGATGCTGACCAATATTCAGGATGCGTCGCGCCTGATGCGCTACCCGGCGGGCAATATCACCGGCTGGCGCTTGTGGCTCAATGAGCCGCTGAAGGTGGATACCCTCAGCCAGCAGACGTTGCCAGAGGGGACGAAATGGCAGGACTGGCGTGAGCGAAAAGGCGAACTGTTCCAGGCCGTGCGCATGGAAAAAAACATGATGGGTTTGCTGTTAAGCCTGATCGTCGCCGTGGCGGCGTTTAATATTATTACTTCGTTAGGTTTGATGGTGATGGAGAAGCAGGGCGAAGTGGCTATTTTACAAACCCAGGGGCTGACGCCGCGCCAGATCATGATGGTGTTTATGGTTCAGGGCGCCAGCGCCGGGATTATCGGCGCGCTGCTGGGGGCGGTGCTGGGCGCATTGCTGGCCAGCCAACTGAATAACCTGATGCCGATCATTGGCGCATTCCTGGATGGCGCTGCGCTGCCGGTGGCGATTGAACCGCTACAGGTTGTTGTTATTGCGCTGGTGGCGATGGCCATCGCGTTATTGTCCACGCTGTATCCTTCCTGGCGCGCTGCCGCCACCCAACCCGCTGAGGCTTTACGTTATGAATAAGATCCTGTTGCAATGCGACAACCTGTGCAAACGCTATCAGGAAGGCTCCGTGCAAACCGACGTGCTGCACGATGTCAGCTTCAGCATTGGCGAAGGCGAAATGATGGCGATTGTCGGCAGCTCCGGCTCCGGGAAAAGTACACTTCTGCACCTGCTGGGCGGCCTGGATACGCCGACGTCGGGCGATGTCATTTTTAGCGGCCAGCCGATGAGCAAACTCTCGTCGGCGGCGAAAGCGGAACTGCGCAACCAGAAGCTTGGCTTTATTTATCAGTTCCATCACCTGCTGCCGGATTTCACCGCGCTGGAAAACGTCGCGATGCCGCTGCTGATCGGCAAGAAAAAACCGGCTGAAATTACCGAGCGGGCGCGTGAAATGTTGCAGGCGGTGGGGCTGGACCACCGTGCTAACCATCGTCCATCCGAACTTTCCGGCGGCGAGCGTCAGCGTGTCGCCATCGCCCGAGCGCTGGTCAACAATCCGCGCCTGGTGCTGGCGGATGAACCGACCGGCAACCTGGATGCGCGCAATGCCGACAGTATTTTCCAGCTTCTGGGTGAACTCAATCGCGCTCAGGGAACGGCGTTTCTGGTGGTGACTCACGATTTGCAGCTGGCGAAGCGAATGAGCCGTCAGCTTGAAATGCGCGACGGTCTGCTGACGGCAGAACTGAGCCTGATGGGAGCTGAGTAATGGCTTCGCCTTTATCGTTATTGATCGGCTTGCGCTTTAGTCGTGGTCGTCGGCGCGGCGGTATGGTGTCGCTGATTTCCGTTATCTCGACTATCGGCATCGCGCTGGGCGTGGCGGTACTGATTGTTGGCTTAAGCGCGATGAACGGTTTCGAGCGCGAGCTGAACAACCGTATTCTGGCCGTGGTGCCGCATGGTGAAATTGAAGCGGTGAATCAGCCGTGGACTCACTGGCGCGAAGCGCTGGAAAAAGTGCAGCACGTACAGGGGATTGCAGCGGCAGCGCCCTATATCAACTTTACCGGGCTGGTGGAGAGCGGGGCGAATCTGCGCGCAATCCAGGTGAAGGGCGTGGACCCGAAACAGGAACAGCGCTTGAGCGCGCTGCCGTCGTTTGTGCAAAACCATGCCTGGGATAACTTCAGGGCGGGCGAGCAGCAGATCATCATTGGCAAGGGCGTTGCCGATGCGCTGAAAGTGAAGCAGGGCGACTGGGTGTCGATCATGATCCCCAATGCCAGCGCCGATCATAAATTGCAGCAGCCTAAGCGAGTGCGTCTGCATGTGACGGGGATTCTGCAACTGAGCGGTCAGCTCGATCACAGCTTTGCCATGATCCCTATGGAAGACGCGCAGCAGTACCTGGATATGGGGGCCAGCGTGTCCGGCATCGCGATTAAGGTCAACGATGTCTTTAACGCCAATAAATTGGTACGGGACGCTGGCGAAGTGACCGACAGTTACGTTTACATTAAGAGCTGGATCGGTACTTACGGCTATATGTACCATGATATTCAGATGATCCGCGCCATCATGTATCTGGCGATGGTGCTGGTGATCGGCGTGGCCTGCTTCAATATCGTTTCGACGCTGGTGATGGCGGTAAAAGATAAGAGCGGCGATATCGCGGTATTAAGAACCTTAGGGGCGAAAGATGGCCTAATCCGCGCCATTTTCGTCTGGTATGGGCTGCTGGCGGGTCTGCTCGGCAGTCTGTGCGGTGTGGCGATTGGCGTGGTCGTCTCATTGCAACTGACCCCTATTATCGAAGGCATCGAAAAGCTGATAGGGCATCAGTTCCTTTCTGGAGACATCTATTTTATCGACTTCCTGCCATCCGAATTACACTGGCTGGACGTTATTTACGTACTGGTTACGGCATTGTTGCTGAGCTTGTTGGCGAGCTGGTATCCGGCGCGACGCGCCAGCAATATTGACCCCGCGAGAGTGTTAAGCGGCCAGTAGTCGCAGTACATAAGAACAAGGAGCGGTGCGTGATGTATTACGGGTTTGACATTGGCGGGACAAAAATTGCCTTAGGCGTGTTTGATAACGAGCGACGTTTGCGCTGGGAAAAACGCGTACCGACGCCACGCGAAGGCTATGAGGCTTTTTTAACGGCGGTCTGCGATCTGGTGGCGGAAGCCGACCAGCGGTTTGACGTAAAAGGCTCCGTGGGCATTGGTATTCCAGGGATGCCGGAAACGGAAGACGGAACGCTGTATGCCGCCAATGTTCCGGCCGCCAGCGGTAAACCGCTCCGCGCCGATCTCAGCGCCCGGCTGGATCGTGATGTTCGCCTGGATAACGACGCGAACTGCTTTGCACTGTCGGAAGCCTGGGATGATGAGTTCACGCAGTATCCGCTGGTCATGGGGCTTATCCTCGGGACGGGCGTAGGCGGCGGACTGGTGCTCAACGGTAAGCCGATCACCGGTCGCAGCTATATTACCGGCGAGTTTGGTCATATGCGTTTGCCTGTCGATGCGCTCACCCTGATGGGGTTCGATTTTCCTCTGCGTCGCTGCGGCTGCGGTCAACTGGGCTGCATCGAAAATTATCTTTCCGGCCGCGGGTTTGCGTGGCTGTATCAGCATTACTATCATCAACCTCTACAGGCGCCGGAGATTATTGCTTTGTGGGAGCAAGGTGATGAACGCGCGCGTGCGCATGTTGAACGTTACCTGGATTTACTGGCGGTCTGCCTGGGGAATATCCTCACGATCGTCGATCCCGATCTGGTGGTGATTGGGGGAGGATTATCAAACTTCACTGCTATAACAACGCAACTGGCAGACAGGTTGCCACGTCATCTCCTTCCTGTTGCTCGTGTACCGCGTATTGAACGGGCACGACACGGTGATGCGGGCGGGATGCGCGGCGCTGCCTTCTTACATCTTACCGATTAATCAAAAGAGGTTGTTATGCAGTCGCGTCGGGCTCATCGATTAAGCCGTTTTCGTAAAAACAAACGCCATTTGCGTGAACGCCTGCGTCAGCGAATCTTTTTCAGAGACAGAGTGGTGCCGGAAATGATGGAAAAACCAAGAGTATTAGTTCTTACTGGAGCGGGAATCTCTGCCGAATCCGGCATTCGTACATTTCGCGCCGCTGATGGTCTCTGGGAAGAGCATCGGGTAGAGGATGTGGCGACCCCGGAAGGGTTTGCCCGCGATCCAGAACTGGTTCAGTCATTTTACAACGCCCGCCGTCAGCAGTTGCAGCGGCCTGAGATTCAGCCCAACCCGGCGCATGTCGCGCTGGCAAAACTGGAAGAGGCGCTGGGCGATCGTTTCCTGCTGGTGACGCAAAATATCGATAATCTGCATGAACGCGCGGGCAACAAGAATATCATTCACATGCACGGCGAGCTGTTGAAAGTGCGCTGCTCCCAGAGCGGGCAAATTCTGGACTGGACGGGCGATGTGACTTCAGACGATAAGTGCCATTGCTGCCAGTTCCCGGCTTCGCTTCGCCCGCACGTCGTGTGGTTTGGTGAAATGCCGCTTGGCATGGATGAGATCTATATGGCGCTGGCGATGGCGGATGTGTTTATCGCTATCGGAACATCCGGGCATGTTTATCCGGCGGCCGGGTTTGTGCATGAGGCCCGCCTGCACGGCGCGCATACGGTCGAGCTAAATCTTGAACCAAGCCAGGTCGGCAGCGAGTTTGAAGAGAAATATTATGGCCCGGCAAGCCAGGTCGTACCGGCATTTATTGAGAAATTATTGAAAGGACTGTGATTTTTTTGCCGGATGGCGGCGAATGCCTTATCCGGCCTACGGTTCGCATTTGTCCAGGCCCGATAAGCGCAGCGCCATCGGGCATTCTTTACAACGCTGAATTAGCGTCCCGCTTTCAGCTTCTGATAATACTCTTCATAGATAGCACTGGCGGAACCCACATCGTTCTGCCATTCCCCTTTATTGATGGTGTCGGCATCAGGGTAGAGTGATTTATCATTTGCCACTTCAGGACTTAACAGCTTACGTGCGGCCAGGTTCGGTGTCGGATAACCGATCGTCTCCGCCACTTCTTTCGCCACATCCGGGCGCAGCAGGAAGTTGATCAGCTTCAGCGCGCCTTCTTTGTTTTTGGCGTTCGCCGGAATAGAAAGGCTGTCCATCCAGAAAATACCGCCTTCTTTCGGCCAGATAACCTCAAGCGGCGTCCCTGCCTGACGTGCAACGTACGCAGAACCGTTCCACACCATCCCCAGGTTGACTTCGCCTTCCATATACGGGTTAGCCGGGTTGTCGGAGTTGAACGCCGCCACGTTTGGCATCAGTTTTTTCAGTTCGTTATACGCCGCTTCAATCTCTTTAGGATCGGTGGTGTTGCCGGAGTAACCCAGCTTACGCAGCGCCATCTGGAACACTTCACGCGCATCGTCAGTCAGCAGCAGGCTGCCTTTATACTCAGGCTTCCACAGGTCAGCCCAGCTGGTGACGGTTTTCGGGTCAATTTCGTCGCTGTTAACGCCAATTGCCGTTGCGCCCCAGATATACGGGATGGAGTAGTCGTTATTCGGGTCAAACGGTTTGTTGAGCATTTCAGGATCGAGGTTGTGGAAGTTGGTTAACTTCGTTTTGTCGATCTTCTGGATCATGCCCTCTTTACGCATTTTATCGACGTAATAGGTGGAAGGCACCACCAGGTCGTAGGCGCCGTCTTTATACGTTTTCAGCTTGGCATACATGGTTTCATTCGACTCGTAGGTCGAATAGATAACCTTAATGCCCGTCTCTTTAGTGAACTGTTCCAGTAGTCCTGGTGGAACATACTCGGTCCAGTTGTAGAAATAGAGCGTGTTGTTGTCATCAGCGTGAGCGGCGCTCATGCCCAGTGCCAGAGCACCCGCCGCGAGCAGGTGGCGTGACCATTTTTTCATTTAACGTCCCCTGAATAGTGGGCCTCAACGGCCCTTGGTTTTATCACGAGCAATAAGCTGGCTGGCGATGACCATAACCAGCGACAGAACCAACAAAATCGTTGCCAGCGCGTTAACTTCCGGCGAAACGCCGACTTTTACCATTGAGTAAATTTTCAATGGCAGAATCTCATAGCCAGGTCCGGTGACGAATGACGAAACCACCACGTCATCCATCGACAGGGTGAAACTGAGCAACCAGCCAGCCGCGACCGCAGGCATTGCCAGCGGCAGAATGATCTTACGCAAAATCGTGACTTCACTGGCTCCCAAGTCTTTTGCCGCTTCCAGCATCCGCACGTCAAACCCTTTCAGGCGCGAGTAAACGGTAACGACCACGAAGGGCAGGCAAAAGGTGATATGCGAAAACAGCAACGACCAGAAGCCCAACTGGATGCCGAGCAACATAAACAGCACCAGCAGTGAAATCGCCATTACAATATCCGGCGACATCATGACGACGAACAGCATGCCGCTGACAAACGGTTTACCGCGAAAACGATAGCGATACAGCGCCACTGCCGTTAGCGAGCCGATGATCGTGGCAAAGGTGGCCGAGAACACCGCCATCGTCAGCGAGTGCTGTGCCGCCTGCAACAGGCTGTCGTTATTCATCAGCAGGCTGTACCAGTTGGTGGTAAAACCCTGCCAGTTGATGCCAAAGCGCGAACTGTTAAAGGAGTTCACAATCAAGATGATGATTGGAATATACAGGTACGCGTAGATAGCGGTCATAAAACCGCCACGAAGCAGTCGACCGATCATTCGAGTTCCACCTTCTTATTCAGCAGCCGCGATGCGCGCCAGTAAACCAGCAGCATCAGGCCCATCACAATCGTCAGCGTAATGCTGGTGGCTGCGCCAAACGGCCAGTCGCGAATGTTCAGGAACTGAACCTTAATAACGTTACCAATCAGCAGGTTCTTTGCTCCACCCATCAGGTCAGAGACATAGAACAGCCCCATCGCCGGCAGCATCACCAGCAGACACCCGGCGATGATCCCCGGCATGGTCAGTGGAATAATAATGCGAATAAAGGTCTGCAATTTACTGGCGCCCAGATCGCGGGCGGCCTCCAGCAGCGGCTTATCCAGTTTTTCAATGCTGGAGTAGAGCGGCATCACCATAAACGGCAGCAGGATATAGACCAGACCGATAATGACCGCGCCCGGCGTGAACATGATGCGGATCGGGGCGTCAATCACACCCAGCCACAGCAGGAACTCGTTGAGATAGCCCTTGGTGCTGAGAAAAATTTTCAGGCCGTAAATACGGATCAGCGAGTTAGTCCAGAACGGCACGATCAGCAAAAACAGCAGCAGCGGACGCACTTTTTCCGGCAGTTTCGCCAGAAACCAGGCAAAGGGATAGCCGAGCACCAGGCAGGCGAAGGTGGCGATGAGCGCCATATTGAGGGAATGCAGCAATACCTCAAAATAGAGCGGATCGAGCAAACGAGCGTAGTTATCCAGCGTAAAGACCATTTTGACGAAGTTCGCGTCATCACGGGTCAAAAAGCTGGTACCAATAATCATCAGGTTGGGCAGAAAGACAAACAACACAAGCCAACCAACGACAGTGACAATCACCACATTCTGGAATTTACTTGTGTTCTTCATCAGCCAGTACGACCTCCCAGCTTTCTACCCAATTAATGGCCATTTTTTGGTCGAGAGAGTGGTCGAAGTCAGGATCGTCTTCATTGAAGAATTCGCTGACCATCACCATTTTGCCATTTTCCAGTTCGACGACGGATTCCAGCGTCATACCTTTGTAGTTGCGCTCGCGTACGTAGCCAATGAGACCTTCAATGTGGTTATCATCGTTAATTTCATCAACGCGCAGATCTTCCGGGCGTAACAGTACGTTCAGTTTCTGACCAGGAACGACGGCAAAGTTAACATAAATATTGCACTCGCGTCCTTCTACATTGGCGCGTACGCGTTGTTCGTCGAGACGTTCAATTACCGTGGCGTTAAACATGTTGATTTCGCCAATGAATCCGGCGACGAACAGGTTTTTCGGTTCCTCATAGATTTCTCGCGGTGTGCCGTCCTGCTCAATAATGCCGTCGCGCATCACCACGATACGGTCAGACATGGTCAGCGCTTCTTCCTGATCGTGCGTAACGAACACAAAAGTGATGCCCAGCTTACGCTGCAACGCTTTCAGTTCGTTCTGCATCTGCTTTCGCAGCTTGTAATCCAGCGCGGAGAGGGATTCATCCAGCAGCAATAAACGCGGTTTATTGACGACGGCGCGGGCGATGGCCACACGCTGCTGCTGCCCGCCGGAAAGCTGATGCGGCTTTCGCTGTGCAAACTCTTCCAGTTGCACCATGCGCAGAGCGTCGGTGACGCGAGGGGTAATCTCGGCGGCGGGGGTTTTCTGCATGCGTAAACCGAAAGCCACATTTTCAAATACGGTCATGTGGGGGAATAACGCATAGCTTTGAAAGACGGTGTTCACATAGCGGTGTTCCGCTGGAACGTCAGTGATGTCCTGGTTATCCAACATGATATGGCCGGCATCAACATTTTCCAGACCGGCAATCAGGCGCAGAACGGTTGTTTTACCGCAGCCAGAGGGGCCAAGCAGCGTGAGGAATTCGCCGTTATTGATGGTCAGATTCAGATTAGAAATGACCTCTTTTCCGTCGAAGCTTTTGCGAATTCCCGCCAGTTGTACCAGCGGTGAAAGCGAACGCGGTTGTTTATTCAATTTTTTACTCTGTCCCATGTAGACGCAACGGATGGCTGACCGATGCGGGGTTTGTGGTTAACCACCTTGGTGACTCTTAATGAGGGCGGTCATTCTACGGCAAACCGCTAAAATCGCCAATCCTTGTTGCGAATTACTGGCTTAGCTTTATAGTCAGAAAAAGTGTCTACGCGAAATATTCTCGTTTGCAGGGATAAAAGTGACCTGACGCAATATTTGTCTTTTCTTGCTTATTAATAATGTTGTCACGAAAAGTGAGGGTGACTGCATGGATAAACTACTTGAGCGTTTTTTACACTACGTGTCGCTGGATACCCAATCAAAGGCGGGCGTACGGCAAGTGCCCAGCACTGAGGGCCAGTGGAAATTATTACATTTGCTCAAACAACAGCTCGAAGAAATGGGGCTGGTGAATGTCACGTTAAGTGACAAAGGGACCGTCATGGCGACGCTGCCAGCCAACGTTGCTGGCGATATCCCCGCGATTGGTTTTATCTCTCATGTGGATACCTCACCTGATTTCAGCGGTAAGAATGTGAATCCGCAGATTGTGGAAAACTACCGTGGTGGCGATATTGCGCTAGGGATCGGCGATGAGGTGCTGTCGCCAGTGATGTTCCCGGTTCTGCATCAACTGCTGGGGCAGACGTTGATCACCACTGACGGGAAAACGCTGCTGGGCGCTGACGACAAAGCGGGCGTGGCGGAAATCATGACCGCGCTGGCGGTACTGAAACAGAAAGACATTCCGCACGGTGATATTCGCGTGGCCTTTACGCCGGATGAAGAGGTCGGTAAAGGGGCGAAACATTTTGACGTTGAGGCTTTCGGTGCGCAGTGGGCTTATACCGTTGATGGCGGCGGCGTAGGGGAACTGGAGTTTGAAAACTTCAATGCGGCCTCCGTGAATATCAAAATCGTGGGCAATAACGTACACCCCGGTACGGCGAAGGGCGTGATGGTGAATGCGCTGTCGCTGGCGGCGCGTATTCATGCCGAGGTTCCGGCGGATGAGAGCCCGGAGACGACTGAAGGCTATGAAGGCTTCTACCATCTGGCGAGTATGAAAGGCACCGTTGATCGTGCGGATATGCACTACATCATTCGCGATTTCGACCGCAAACAGTTTGAAGCCCGCAAGCGCAAAATGATGGAGATCGCTAAAAAGGTCGGGAAGGGACTGCACCCGGACTGCTACATTGAGCTGGTGATCGAAGACAGCTATTACAATATGCGCGAGAAAGTGGTCGAACACCCACATATTCTCGATATTGCACAGCAGGCAATGCGTGACTGCGATATTGTGCCGGATATGAAGCCGATCCGTGGCGGCACTGACGGAGCCCAGCTTTCGTTTATGGGTTTACCGTGCCCGAACCTCTTTACCGGCGGCTATAACTATCATGGCAAGCATGAGTTTGTGACGCTGGAAGGGATGGAGAAAGCGGTGCAGGTGATTGTGCGTATTGCGGAGCTAACTGCGAAGCAGCAGTAATGGTGTCGTGGTGTGATGGCGCTTCGCTTATCAGGCCTACCGTGTGTAGGCCTGATAAAACGCGTTAGCGTTGCCACCAGGCTCAATCGCAATAACTTATTACCCTTCGAAGAACCAGTACCCGCTGTTGACCAGCGCGGCCAGCATTGCGAGGAACGACGGGTCTTCCAGCGCATCGCCAAAATTCTCGGCGGTCAGCACGATGTGACTGGAGAGCGCCTCCAGCGCCGGGCGGTGCGGAGAATCAATCTTCTCACCGTTGGCGTAGACCTCATCGCCAATGCGCAGGACGCGTAAGCCGCCCAGACGCACCAGCACATCGCCTTGTTTCAGCGCATCATAGATCTCATCCGGCTGATACGGCGGTTCCGGCGGCGCGATGTCCAGTTCGTGACGAGACTGGGAGATAAATTCGCCAAACCACTGTTTAAAGTGTTCAGGCTGATTGATCAGGTCGAGCATCATTTCACGCAGCTTGTCCATCTCCTGCGGCAGAACGTCGGCAGGATGCTCGCGCGGCGGGATATCCGGGTCGCTGTAATAGGTGCTGCCCAGCTCGCGTTGCAGAACGTAGTCGGCAAAACCGCTGATCAGTTCACGCGTATTCGGCGCGCGGAAACCAACCGAGTAGTTCATCGCGTTTTCCAGCGCGTAGCCTTCGTGCGGGAATCCGGGTGGGATATACAGAATATCGCCGGGCTCCAGCTCTTCATCAATGATGGCTTCAAAAGGATCGACCTGGAGTAGATCCGGGTGAGGGCAATGCTGCTTCAGTTGCAGCTTCTCGCCTACGCGCCAGCGGCGGCGACCGGTTCCCTGAATGATAAAGACATCGTACTGATCCAGATGCGGACCCACGCCGCCGCCAGGGACGGAAAAGGAGATCATCAGATCGTCAATACGCCAGTCTGGCAACGCGCGGAAAGGGCGCATCAGCGCAGCGGTAGGTTCATGCCAGTGGTTTACGGCCTGAACCAGCAGCGACCAGTTGTTCTCGCCGAGGTGGTCGTAACTCTCGAACGGGCCGTGGCTGACCTGCCATTTACCATCCTGATGACTGACCAGACGGCTATCGACTTCGCTTTCCATCGCCAGTCCCGCCAGTTCGTCAGGGGAGAGCGGATCAATGAAGTTGTTGAACCCGCGTTTTAACACCACCGGGCGTTTTTGCCAGTGGCGTTCAAGAAATTCGGGCCAGTTAAGTGTTAATTGATATTCCATGTTGATTATCCGCAGGCTGGTATCTGACACCGATTATAACGGATGCTTAACGACATGCGGTGAAGAACATACATAAATATTACACGCCAGCGTCATTCATCGCGCTGAATCGGGTGCTGGCGACCAAAAATCACCTCCATCCGCGCTCCGCCGAGCAAACTGTCACCGGCGACGATCTTCCCTTCATATTGCTCAGTGATCTCACGGGCGACCGCCAGCCCCACGCCTTGCCCTGGTCGCAGGGTGTCAATGCGCTGACCGCGATCGAAAACCACATCACGCTTGCTTTGCGGAATGCCCGGGCCGTCGTCTTCTACCAGAATATGCAGATGCTCATCGGTCTGCCGGGCTGAAATTTCAACAAACTCCAGGCAGTATTTACAGGCGTTATCCAGCACGTTGCCCATCACTTCAACAAAGTCATTCTGCTCGCCGACGAAGCTGATTTCCGGCGAAATATCGAGGCTAATGTTGACCCCTTTACGCTGATACACCTTATTGAGCGCGCAGGTGAGATTGTCCAGTAACGGCGCTACGGGGTGCAGCTCGCGACTGAGTAACACGCCGCTTCCGCGCATGCTGGCGCGATGCAGGTAATAACCGATCTGCTGGGAGATACGGCTGATCTGTTCCAGCATGACCGGTTCGGCGTCGCTGACGCTCATTTTTTCGCTGCGCATTGAACGCAGGGTGCTCTGCAATACCGCCAGCGGCGTTTTCAGACTATGGGTGAGGTCGGTTAACGTGGTGCGGTATTTATCATAACGTTCACGTTCGCTCTTCAGCAGCCGGTTGAGGTTGCGCACCAGGCTGGTCAGTTCCCGCGTGGTTTCTGGGTTGAGCATTTCGCGGTGGTGTTCTTCCAGCTCGCGCACTTCACGCGCCAGCGCTTCGATAGGGCGTAAACTCCACCACGCGGCGACCCAGAGCAACGGGATGACTAACAGCAGGTTTGCCGCCAGAACATAAATAAACCAGCTCCAGACCATATACGAGCGTTTCAGCTCGATGGGGATAGTATCGACAACCACTATCGTCAGTTGCGGCATCCGCGCGGTAGCCGGATAGACATTCACCGCCACGGAGTGGGTCATTTCCGCATCGTCGTCATCTTCCCGCACCTCTTTGAGCTGCTGTTGGGCGGAATGATCTTCACTCAGCAATGTGCTGGTGGCATCGACATCGGCTTCAATTTCATGAAAACCGTTGGCTTTCAGCCATTCCGGCTGGATACGTTTCTCCAGCCAGGGAACGTTGCGCTGCGCCCATAACAACTTGCCGTTCTCATCATAGATCAGTGTCATCGTGGGGCTTTGCATATCGAGATTTTCCGGGATCTCGATATTGATTTTATTGTTTTGCCATGACGCGAGGGTGTAGAAAAGGTTGCTTTCACCGCGTAACAGGCGAAAGGTTGTCTTATCGAAACTGACGCTATAGCCAACCAGCGCGACCATGCCGTAGGCCAGAGAGAGCACCAGCACAACGCCTGCCGTCGCCAGCAGAAAGCGCAGGCGCAGCGATAAAGGAAAAAGATGACGCAGTAATTTATTCATTAGCGCAGTTCGAACAGGTATCCCTGACCACGGACGGTGGTAATCACATCATCAGGATATCGCGCCTGAATTTTTTTGCGTAAGCGCCCCATTAATACATCAATGGTATGGCTTTCACGCAGTTCCGCATCCGGGTAGAGCTGTAGCATCAACGAATCTTTACTGACGACTTTGCCATTATTGCGGATCAGCGTTTCCATAATGGTGTATTCAAACGCCGTCAGTTTTATCACTTCATCATTTACGGACAATTCACGGCGGGAGAGATCCACCTGAAAAGGCGGAATAGAGATAACCTGCGAGGCCAGGCCGCTGTTGCGGCGCATTAACGCCTGCATACGCGCGACCACTTCTTCAATATGAAACGGTTTTGTCACGTAGTCGTCGGCGCCGGCGCTCAGCACTTCCACTTTATCCTGCCAGCCTTCACGGGCGGTTAATACCAGAACAGGAAGGGAAACGTCATTGCTGCGCCAGCGGCGGATCAGCGAAAGCCCGTCTTCATCCGGGAGGCCTAAATCGACGATGGCGATGTCCGGCAGATGCTCGTTAAGATAATAATCGGCTTCCTTTGCATCTTCTGCGTCATCAACCTGGTGCCCCAAATCCTGTAATTGAACCTTCAGGTGGTGGCGTAATAAGGCATTATCTTCGACAACCAGTACGCGCATCATCTTTTCTCCCTAAATTAACGGTATTAGTAGTTTAACGCTGATTGTGTGGATTGAAACCAGCGCTATGAAATTAAATAACTTTTTTCATACTCCCTCGCCCTTGGGGGCGTCCTGGGGGCAGTGCTGTCGGCATCTGATTGTTCAGCATGTTGACCTGATCCTGGTTCATGTCACCAATCCACTTGGAGTAAACCTCGTACACCATACGCGCATCTTCATGTCCCATCTGACTGGCTATGAATGACGGGTTCGCTCCGGCCATCAGCGTCCAGCAGGCATATGTGTGACGCGACTGATATGGATTGCGCTCACGTATACCTGAAAGTTTAGTTCCACGCCTCCAGCCATAGGAAATCGAGTCCTTGGAAAAGTAACCGCCTTTCGTTGACGAGTATGATGTCGGTGAAAAAACGAAGCGAAGATATTGCTGCTCAGTTTTTCCGATCTCACGATGATGAAACTGAATTTCCTGTTTTGGACTGTTCCCGGTGATTTCGTATTGCTCCAGCAGAGCATCATGAGCAGGTTTCAGCAACGTTATCGTCCTTATCCCGGCATCTGTTTTAGGGGGTACAAATACTCGCTTGTTCGTCAAATTTCTGGATACGTGGATTTCACCTTTTACCAAATCAATATCTTCCCATGCCAGTGCGCATATCTCGCCCGGCCTCATCCCTGTATGTACCGCAATAATGATGATTAATGCCTGGCTACGGGGAAGGGCGGCTATCAGTGCCTGGTACTCATGAAGTAAAAGTGGATCGGGATCATTTTTAGATAACTTGAGTCGCGACACCCCTTCATAAGGAGCATGCAATATAAACTGGCTTCGGTTTGCAAGCTTCAGCATTTCTGATAAAACAGCCATCTGTTTATTGACTGTTGAGGGCGCGCGCCCATTTTTGATGCGGTTTGGCATTGAAGGGTTGAAAACTTCTCCGGTCAGGAGCTCTTTGCGGTAATTCAGAATATCTGCGTGCTGAATATCAACCAGCCGAGTGTTCTCGCCCACGACTCGTTTCAGGGTGTTAACGACTGATGTGATGGATAGCAAAGTGGCTTCAGATACCTCCAGTGACTTTGTATCTGTAAAAAAATCACTCAGTTCTTTGAATGTGGAGATCCGTTTTGTGGACGAAAATTTCTTAAGAGCCTTTGATTCCGGGAAACGATCTGCGTAGTCGAACTTACCGAGTTGTATCTCACTCACAATTGCCGCGCGCAGATTGCCCGCTTTTTTAATGTTGCTACTGTTGACAACCCAACCCTGGAGAACTTCGCGGCAACGAATGCCGCGATAGATAAATGTGATCCTGATTTTTCCGTTATGCAGTTCAACACCAGTCGGGTATTTCATTAAGCATCCTGAACTAACTGATTAATCTTCGGGTAGTTGTACCAAAGCAGACCTTTAGAGTTGTCAGTCTGTCCAAGCGCAGTAAGGCGCTTGAAGTGAACACCTTCAACCCATAGCTTCAGGCGATAATTTTTAATTTGTCCTTCAGTAAGTCCTGTTCTTTCGGTAAGTCTGGACTCAACAACCCACTCTTCGTTAAAAATTACCTGTGACATGGTTCACCTCAGGTAACCGGCGCCAGTATAGATGCGCCGGTGTTGTGACATTGATAATTCGTTATCAGGCAATCTGCCCTGGCAGTGCGCGCAGTCGGCGCATACCTGTCATTGCGGTGGCGACATAGCTCTTATGTCGGTTAACAACTTCTACTGTCACCTTCACGCCGTCGACCGCCACGGTATAAGTGGTCTTTGTTTTCTGTCGGCCAAACTCCCCGTAAAGCTCAACATGCTTTGCCAGTGCTGCATCGCACGCCCGGCGCCCTAACGGCGATTGCTTACTACGATTGATAAGGCGCATATAACCTCCTGTGACGGGAGGGTGGATCCTCCCGCCTCCCTTAGCTCACGTATTCCGGTTTCATGTCGTCCAGGGTGATGCGGAACTGGTCATACAGTTCATCGCCAAGATGACGTTTGGCAGCGCTGAGCGTACTTTCAGCTTTAGCGAACATCGCTGCGGATTCCGGTTCGCCGGGATTTGGAAGTGAGTTGATCACAGCCTCGACCTTGTTCTGCGCATCGACTTAGTAGTAGCGCTTAACTGCCTTATTTTTCAATTCGGTGAACAGCGCGGATCCCAGCAACACTTTCTGTGATTCGATATCCACGCGAATGGCTTTTGCCTGATCAACGGAGCTTGCTGTATCAATGCGATCGCGTAGATCGTCGGCAACGGCATCAACGTTAGTTGCCGATTCCTGCGCGCTGGTCGTGGTGCTAACCTCGCCAGTGATTTCCTGTACGCTCATGCGCTGGACTGGCGCAGGGTTATTCGCTCTGACGAGTTCAACGAATTGCGTAATAAAGTCTTTTGTGCTCTGCGTGATGCTCAGAACGATGAACCTGTAAGTGACGCTTACAAGTTGCCAGGCAGATGGATTCCGGTAAGCGAGCGGATGCCGGATCGCGATGTTGATGTTCAGGTTTACTGCGCTGATAAGAAAGAGTAGATGGTCGGATACATTGAGCACAATGAAACAGATGGATGGTTTAGGTTTGCATCACTTCCGAATGGTGGTGGTGTTTATTGCAAGCCAACTCACTGGATGCCACTGCCAGCAGCACCGCAGCAGGAGGCATGATGGATCAACTTCTGCAATACACCACCAATCGGATTATAGAGCTGGAAAACCTGCTGCTGGTGGATGTTGAGGAAGCTGTTTGACCAGCAGAAGTGAAAATGGTTTTTTCTCAGGTTGAGAACGCCGGGGATCTCCCGGCGCACCATAGTTTTCATGGCTGACCTTCGAAGTTCCATCTTGCGGAACCCATATTAAAGTAAACTCTCCGATCGGTAAACGCTGGGAATGTCGCTCTTTCAGAAGCTTTTTGCAATGCAGCGCAATAATCTTTGTCACCACCTTTCACGATAAAATTTTGCAGGGTGCCATCGACTTTGAAATCCAGATGAGCGTCACATCTTTTACCATTCCAGGCATGGGGCTCTGTAAGTGCTGCGTCCAAAGCTTTTTTTATTCTGGATGAGTACCATCCATATATATCCTTATCCGACACTTTACCTGAACTCTTATATTCGCATGATTCCATTGCGTTTTTTTTCTGACAGCCTGTAGGTGCAAGAGGGGAGCAACCTGCAATGGTTAATGTCACCACAATCAACATTAAAAATTTTATCATATATGTTTCCCGTCATGCTGCAATTCAATTTATTGAATTGTATAGTTATTTTCAGATATTTAAAATATGATAGTTACATTACTTCTTCATTAATGAAGTGACAGACTTCATTACTAATGTTTCAACTGCACGAAATCTACCACGCAGGGTTTCCCGCTGCGGTAATGCTGTGCCGCAGCCGTTCGACGAGGCCCTAGTATTGAAAGAGACCGTGGCCTAATAATATTTGTTTACGCTGATGTGCTCTCCATAACATCAGAGAGCACGTATCATTGAGTGTCAGGAGGATTCATGAGTGTTGGAAAGGCAGAGCCAAAAAATCCGAATGCGGCTGATTACATAATTTATGCTCGCCTTGATGCTGGAGAATCGCTGGAGAGCATCATAGCTAACCCACCGACAACGAAGTATGGAAGGCTTACTTGCGAGAGCAATATTAGGCAAGAATATGGTTTCTGGAAGCGATGGAGAAAGATGCATCCACGTCCGTAAACTAACCCGATGAGGCTATTTTTTAGTCCAGAATATTTTAATGTCATATTAATAGAATGAGAAAAATAATCTATTCAGAGCTCCCGTTCAGGCGGCTATGCGAAGGTGTGGCCGCTCCGATAAAATTTACGGAGTTCTGTTATGAAATCACAAAAGCGCGCTCTGCGCCGACATCATGCTGCAAGGCTTAAATCAAAACGCAGACATTACCGCAATGCGTGTTCTGGTGGGCCAGTTGCATTTGGTAAGGTCTACCATACACCATGTCTGTGCTCCTGTTGGATGTGTGGTCATCAGCGCAGGTACCACGGTATGGGAAGACAAGAAATTAAAGCCAGGGCGCGATGCTCTTAATGATTAAACCCGCTTCGGCGGTTTTTTTTACGCCTGGAATTTGTGTCTGCAGGTTAACTATTCGTGCTCTTAAATCGTTGATCATTCTGATTTATAGGTGTGCTGTATAAATGTACAGCTTTCGTGGTGGAGCCCATTATGAAAATTGAATTAACCATTGATCGTACTAAGAAACTTCCTGATGGCGCAGTGCCAGCATTAGAAGCTGAACTGTTACGCAGACTCAGTCAGAGCTATGAAGATGTGAAACTGACAGTTCGTCGCGCCGGAGCTGACAGCCTGAGTATTCTGGGGGGTGAAAAAGGGGATAAGCAGTGCATTGAGGAGATTCTCCAGGAGACCTGGGAAAGCGCTGACGACTGGTTTTACTAACATTGCGCTTGGGGCTGGCGCGCATTTTTCAGAATACCGCAATTTGCGTATCCCTTTGATGCTGCTGCCGACAATTTTTAACCGCGTCTGTATGTCGCTCGAAGGGAGAACAGAATGTGAGTAATTCAGCTTTGCAAACGTCAGAAGATAACTGGTATGACATTGTAAGACGGTCTGACGGCTGCGTGGTGTTTAGCTTTCCTTCGTCGGGCAGGCATCTTATTTATCGCGTCAATGGCATGGTTTCCATGCGGCCTTTGCTGGATGATGAAGAAGTCTTTACTCCCAATGGCTTTACGCAATTTATTCGCCGTCTCGGCTACCGGGTAACGCCACCTTCTGATAATATGAAATTAACGGTCTGAACAGCCGTTAACCTGCTGCGCCACGGAGTGAACAACCATGGCGCAATTACAACTTATTAAGCAGTCAACCGGAATACTGATCCCCGCGACGCCGGAGACCAGTGATTTTCTGCAATCAAAATGCAAGCTCGGCTCCGTTCTGGTTGCCGACTTTAAGCTTGTCCGCAATCCGGCGTTTCATCGCCGTTTCTTTGCGCTCCTGAATCTTGGATTCGAATACTGGGAACCAACGGGCGGCGCCATATCAGCTAACGAGCAAAAGCTGGTGAATGGTTACGCCAGATTCCTGGCATCGTATGGCGGGAATGAAGGGGCGTTGCTGGATGCTGCCGAGCAGTATCTGGATCAGATCGCCGGTCGGCGTATCACGAACGGCATAAGCCTGTGCAAATCCTTTGATGCATACCGCGCCTGGGTAACTGTCGAGGCCGGTCACTTTGACGCCATCCAGTTACCAGATGGCACGCTCCGCAAACACCCTCGCAGCATCGCGTTCGCCAGTATGGACGAAACCGAATTCCAGCACCTCTATAAGGCCACGCCCGATGTCCTGTGGCGCTGGATCTTGTCCCGCACTTTCAACAGCAGGGAAGAGGCCGAAAATGCCGCCGCCCAGCTTATGAGCTTTGCGGGGTGATGGCGATGAAGTATTCATATTTTCATCACACGGAATGCACTACCGAGCAGGCAGAGCGCCTGATTGCCGATTATCGGTCTCGTGGCGTCAGAGCCCAAAAGAGCCTCAATCCTGATTTCCTGACCTGGACAGTCAGCGCGAAATTACAAGAATGCGAACGTCCGGCGCGGACGCCGAGAACTTTCCGGCAAAAAGGATGGGGGTGAGCATGGCTAATAATCAGAAAAAGCGCCCTCGCCGAAAATGCACAGTATGCCGTGAGTGGTTTAACCCGGTCCGTCCTGAGCAGTACGTCTGCTCATATGAATGTGCCTGTGTACATGGAAAAGCTGTGAATGACGCAGCCAAAGCCGAGAAGCAGCGGAAAGATAAAAAGCGCCGACTTGAGGGGGAGAAGGCCGAACGTAAGCGTCTGGCTGAGCGTCGTCAGGCAGTGAAACCACTCAGCTACTTCATTAAGCAGGCCCAGCAGGCCTTTAACGAGTTCATCCGCTACCGTGACAGGCATCTGCCATGCATCAGTTGTGGGCGTCACCATGAAGGGCAGTATCACGCCGGTCACTTCCGCACGACCGGCGCAAACCCTGAGTTGCGGTTTAATGAAGACAACTGTCATCGCCAGTGCGCCCCCTGCAATAACCATCTGTCAGGAAACCTAATTGCCTATCGACCGGCGCTGATCACTAAAATCGGCCAGGCCCGCTTTGATGCCCGTATGGGGCCGCACGAATTACCCAAATGGAAACGTGAAGACTACATCCGAATTCGTGATGAGTACCGGGCAAAACTCAAAGAGTTGAAGCGCCAGGAGGCTGCATGAAACCGGAAACGATAGAGATACTCCGCACGCGCTGGCAGCGCCTCCGTATTTACCGCCGCCCGGGCTCCGTGCTGGTGGACTACCGCATCTTTCGAAACTTAATCCGCATTTATCAGAAAACAGGAGCATCAGCATGAAACTGGAACTCACCAAAGATCAGCATCAGTGGATTGACCAGTGGCTCCAGTTATGGGGGGCTTGGACGCAAACAGGAAAAATCGACAAATCCATGATCAACATGATAGCGAAGTTCATGGCCACCGTTCAGCCTCAGGAATCATCCCGGCCAGTTTGCAGTGATGATGACGGCATGCTGATTGACGAAGTGATCCGCCATTACCTGAAGAATATCGATGAGAACGCATGGCGGGTAATTTTTGCTTACTACGTCTGTAATTCAAGTGAGATCAGCATTGCCAGATGGCAGCACGCAGTTTGTTCACCACGCCTAATGAGAACCAGAGCAGGCAATCAATATAAGCGACCGAGTATTTCAACCATCCGTCGTGAGGTGAAGGATATCCTCAATGCCTCGCTGTACTGTTTGTATCAACCACTACAAAATGCTTTCATCTGTCGCGATAGTGTGAAGAAAGTAACAAAAAAAGTTGATAACGTGCTTGCTTTCCAATGAACAAATGAGCATTGTATTTAGTGTATATTGCTATTTTTGCGTTTAACCTATCAGAACACTAGGCCCGAGGTTAACACCTTGGGCTTTTTCGTTTCTGAGCCGGAAACTCATTTGGTATGAGCGGTCCCCTCATAAGGGAAGGGTAAACCGGTTCGAATCCTTCACGGCCCACCAAACCCCAGCCAGGGTATCTTCAGCCGCAGAGCTGACAATTGCCACACCCTCACATTGTTCGCCGCGTGCGAGCTTTTTTATTTCAGGCTCACGGGAATCAATCACTACGTGCTTAGCCAGCGTCTTTATTGGGTACATCGGCACCGATTCGATCGGTAATCTGATTAAGAAATTCTCAGCCAAAAAGGCGGGAGTTGACGATGCAAACCAGTCCTGACGGCATTGCGCTGATAAAAAAATTCGAAGGTTGTCGGCTGACTGCCTATCCAGACCCAGGGACAGGCGGCGCGCCGTGGACGATTGGCTATGGATGGACTCACCCGGTAGATGGCAAGCCAGTAAAGCCCGGGATGACTATCGACCAGGCAACGGCTGACAGGTTGCTTAAAACGGGGCTGGTGAGCTATGAAAACGATGTACTGAAGTTGGTCAGAGTGAAACTGACACAGGGCCAGTTTGATGCGCTGGTATCGTTCGCTTACAACGTCGGCTCGCGTGCGCTATCAACATCCACGTTGCTGATGAGTTTCTGCGCTGGAATAAAGCTGGCGGCAAAGTCCAGAATGGGCTCACTCGTCGGCGTGAGGCGGAGCGTGCTCTGTTCCTGTTGTGATTGGCGCGCTGGTAAAACGTTACTGGTTGCAGTTAGCAATTGTGTCGCTCGTTGCTGTGTTGGCATTTTTTGTGAACTACTACCGCGACAACGCCATCACCTACAAAGAACAGCGCGATAAAGCTACTGAGCAGCTCAGCCTAGCTAACGCCACCATCAAAGACATGCAGACCCGCCAGCGTGATGTTGCTGCACTGGATGCCAAATACACAAAGGAACCAGCCGATGCTCAAGCTGAAAACGATGCTCTTAAGCGCAAGCTTGATAATGGCGGCCGGGTGCTCGTCAAAGGCAAATGTCCAGTGCCAGCCACAACCAAAACCACCGGCGCCCCCAGCATGGGCAATGATGCCACCATCGAGCTCTCTTCAGTTGCTGGACGAAACGTTCTCGGTATCCGATCCGGAATCCTCAACGATCAAAAAGCCCTGATAATGCTCCAGAGCTATATTAAGACTCAGTGCAATAACTAGAAAAATATCTCAATTTAGTCGAAAAATTAGTAATATTTGAAGCTTTAAAAATAACTATTAGGCCTAATGCATGTTTCAGAATTGGTTGGATTATCAGAGTTTACAGGTTTCACGATCTGCAATGCAGGCAGCATGGGAGTCACTAGCTTGGACAAGGAGTGCTGCAATTGCTTCCTGGCTCTCCATTTTGATTTCAATGATAACCTTACTCTTAGCCTTCTATGTAATGAATACATGGAAGAAACAAGAGAAGGTAAACGTTAAGCGTGATGTTAAAAAAGCGGCTGCCAAACTATGTGCTGAGCTGGAGTTAATGCCCCGAGAATTTTCCTGGGAGAAAATAAGGAAAGGCCAAGCTACATCATTCAGCTCTAACTATGAAGTTTTGATAGGGTATCAAAAAGAAATTGATGAATGGATGAAGCATAACAAGCTGCAAGATTTATATTTTCAATTAAAATATTTGGGATACGCTGTAGTAGATGACCTTGGCGCTGAGCAGTTAGAAGCTCTAAAAAATTTGGATGCTCCATTTTTGAAGTATTTTAATTGTCGCACTGAAAAAAAACACTTTATGACACCTCTTAAGCTTTTCTTGGAAAAATTGGAAGTATATAAGTAGGTAGAAGTTTACAAAAAAGCCACTTTAAGTGGCTTTTTATTGACCTATCTCATGCAGCGGATATTCCTTCTGATATCCCCACAAGAGGATGAAGAGGCTCTCAATGTCCGACATCTACCAAATCACGCTAACCACCCAAATAGGCGAAACCTTCATGGGCAAGATGTCACGACGTCAGCCTGAGCTGGTAAACGGCTTTGTGCCGCTGGCGACCGAGACGGGCGAGTTGTAAATAGACCCGTTTTAGTTCCATGCATTTTTTGAGATCCCGGCCAAATAATAGTGCTGTCGGTATTCCTCCGGTGTCATATTGTTCAGTGATTCATGCGGGCGTTCACAGTTATATTCTGATAACCATTTCTCCGTGATTTCCCACGCTTCATTCAGCGTTCTGAACAGATAAAAATCGAGTATTTCTGTACGGTATGTTCGGTTAAAGCGCTCAATAAAAGCGTTCTGTGTCGGCTTACCCGGCTGGATAAACTCCAGTTTTACTGCATGTTTCTCTGCCCATTCAGCCTGTGCCAGTGAGATAAATTCCGGACCATTATCCATGCGTAGCATGACCGGATAGCCGCGATTTGCCGCGATCCGGTCGAGCACACGAACCACGCGCAGAGCTGGCAGATTCAGATCGATTTCAATCGACAACGCCTCACGGTTAAAGTCATCAGCGACATTGAACGTGCGAAAACGACGGCCACAGACCAGGGCATCATGCATAAAGTCGACAGACCAGCTCTGGTTCAGCGCTTCCGGTGTGGCCAGTGGCGAGGGATTACGCACCGGCAACCGCTGTTTGCCCTTACGGCGAAAATTCAGTTTCAGCAGACAGTAAATACGGTGGATCCTTTTGTGATTCCACGGGTGTCCCTGCCGCCTCAGAACCTGAAAAAGTTTCGGAAAACCGTATTGTGGGTATCGCTCGGCCACTGCCTGCAACGCGACAATAACGGGTTCGTCACGTGTGGTATCCGGGCGATAATGGTAAACCGTTCTGCTCAGGTTCAGACTCCGGCAGGCCTGACGGATACTGAGTCCAAACGTCGTTATCAGATGAGTGACCAGCTCACGCTTACAGGATGGTTTTAAAGCTTTTTTTCGATAACGTCTTTGAGCGCCCGGTTCTCAAGGCTCAGGTCGGCAAACATCTGTTTGAGACGTAGGTTCTCGTCCTCAAGATCCTTGATCTTTTTAATATCAGAAGCCTCCATGCCACCGTATCTGGACTTCCAGTTGTAGTAGGTTGCTTCAGAAATACCAGCCTCCCGGCAGACATCTTTAACAGTTCGTCCGGCTTCAACCGACTTAATCACAGCGATGATCTGATGCTCAGTAAAACGGGCTTTACGCATAGCGATCTCCTTCGTTGGCAGATTGATTATGCCGGATGATCTCTAAATGTGAATGGCACGGTTATGCGGGATACTTACAGTTATGCATCAGGTTATCGACAAGGGGGTAAACTGGAAGCCATTACAACCACTATCCGTTTCATTATCTAATGATAAGGTGGTTGTAAGGTATAGTGTTCCTTATCCACCATTAAAATTCACGGAAGCATACGTGAAGTATGATCCAGTGATGTATGATGATAAGGGTTTTACATTGTACGATAGCAACGGTCGTGTTGATATTTCATCCGTAGAAATTACTGCACAAGATGAAATAACAATTACTCCAGTTCGTAAGATTACTGGTCCTGCAAAATTGTTTTATGCCGACAAAACATACCATAACGGGAATGGAAACGTTTCAGACAGTGATGATACTGTATCACCATATAAATACGAGTATATGGAAGGTAGCGGACAATATCCTGAATCGAATGTTAAAGAATTAGTGGGAAAGCCGTATCCATTGAATAACTTTAGTGTTGCATTTTGGTTTAACTGTTGCTATGTGATGTTTTAATAAATAGATGAGATAAAAGGGGCGCGCTTGCCCCTTTTATCTCATATCTAATTAATTTAGTAATTTTCTTGCTATTTTTATTGATGGCTTCTCGATATTTTTATACATTATAAACGATATCAATATGCTAACAGATAAAAATACAAATAGAGAAAAGACACCGTATTGATTGTTCCAAACCTGAGGGAAATAAGTTTGGGTAAGTTTTATTATGGCCCAGTGGACCAAGTATAGAGAGTAAGATATATCACCAATAAATGAAAGTGATTTTATTTCGAATGGCGTCATGTCCTCAGCCATCAGGGCAGCGGTCACAAGCGCCATGCTGGGCCAGAACAACCCCACCATGCCCTGCGGCATCCATCCTGAGTAAAAGGTGAAATACAGAAAGATGACAATGAGAATGGTGCAGCAACATGCGCGAACTATTTTATTTATTTTTACAATATTTTTCCTGTAATTTATGAACAAAAATGCCAAGAAAATACCACCAACAAATTCCCATAGCATTGTAGTAGACATCACTTTTACAACTGGGGCTAACAAAAAATCCGCATTAAACTCAGCCTTTGCATTGGATGAGAACATAAATGAGCCATTAAAGTATAGTTGTAATAAAATCGGTAACAGCAAGAGAATTAAAGAGGAGAGTAACCCCCTATATTTGAAACTCACATATCCAGCGAAGCAGAAAATTACATAAAAATATATCTCATATGTCAAAGTCCATGCCGGTCCTATCAGATTGAATTTGAATGCGGGTGCGTTAGCATTATAATCAACATGGATAAGAAATAGTGATTTTATTACATTTATGAATTTTGCATCTGCATAATATATACAGGAAACAAGTAACCAAATTATAAAGAAAGTTGGGTAAATTCTTAAAAATCTCTTTATGGCAAATGTTTTTGGTGCTAGTTCTGATTTGTTTGATGTGATGTAATAAATAATAAAGCCACTCATGATAAAGAATACATCGACACCAACAGAGCCATTTACCATAAAAGTTTTCCACTCTGGACCAATAAGGGTTGTTGAGTGAAATAAAACCACAAGCATGGCGGCAATACCACGCAAATACTGTATTGATAATATTTTGTTTGAAGTGATTTTGTCCGTAGAAACGGTAATCACATCTTCGGCAGACAACGCATGTGAACTAGCTTGAGTCATTCTATAGCCTATAGAAACATTACATTCATTTTTTTTGTGATGCTATATTAACATTGTTTGTGAATTTATGAAGTAGTCAGGTGTGATCATCAGTGATAAGTCACACTTGATTAATATGATTGTTCAATAATTCATCATTATTGATGCTTGTTCAATGAGTTTTGGGATAAACTTGTCGCTGTACATAGTATAGATCTTAGTAAGTGGTTCTTGAAGTCTACAAAAAAGGACATAGTAGTCGTCGTGTAATTTAAGTTGTCGCACACAGAGCCTGTGTGGGGCCCCGGGCGCGGCCAACTGGCGATCGTCGACAGAGAGCGCCAGTCGCCGATGATGTCCCACAAAACTAAATTTCACCTCACGCCAGTCACTTACTGTTTCACCCAATCCAAGAGGCTTTACGCCGCCATGGAATCGTCACTGGCGGCATGCGATGGCTCCTCTCCTGTCTGTACATTTCCCATAATGCTGATCCCTGATAAGATGTTTCCGATTGTAATCAAAGGAAATATGGAATGAAAAAAATAATGGTGGTAGCAGTGGCTATGGGCCTTTTGGTGGGGTGTGCAACTAAGCAGTACCCATAGGCCCCGGCAGTAACAGGTGAAGAATCAGCAGCATTAGACTGCACAGCAATAAAACAAGAAATCGCAAAAACTCATAGTGTCCAGAGTGAGATCGAATCAACCGGTCAATTTGACGGGCGTACTGTTCTCGGCGTGTTAGGGGACTTTGGTATCGGTAACGGGATGGCGAAGAGCGAAGCATGTAAAAAAGCCCAGGCTAGACTTCAGCAACTAGAGTCGTTTAAAGCTGTGAAGTGCGCTAACGACAATTCTTGAGTGGTGGGCGTATGAAAACTATTTTTTAATCGTCATCATATGCATTGTCGCATTTTTAGGTTTTGGCTTTTATGTTGACTCAACGCCTGAGGGAAAAGAAAAGCAAGCAGCAAGAGATGCGATAAGTTATTGCTGGTCGACTCAAAATAAAAAATCAAATTCTGCATCCCAAGGGCAATTTATTGCCGGGGCCTGTGAAAAGATGGAAGATGATTTCAGAGTGAAATATGGCGTGAATCCATAGCAGAGTAGCCCACTGAAGTGGGCTTTTTATTGGTTTTCGGTATGGATTTTGGGGGCGCTGAATATCGGCCGGATAAGATGCGTTAGCATCGCTATCCGGCAGGGGGGATTACTTCAGCTCGTCAACCATAGTGATGGCGCGACCAATATAGTTGGCCGGGGTCATCGCCTTCAGGCGCGTTTTCTCTTCTTCCGGCAGGGCCAGACTGTCGATAAACTGCTTCATGCCTTCGGCGTCAACACGTTTGCCGCGCGTTAACTCTTTCAGCTTCTCGTACGGTTTCTCAATGCCGTAGCGGCGCATTACGGTCTGGATCGGCTCTGCCAGCACTTCCCAGTTGTGATCCAGTTCATCCAGCAGACGATCGCGGTTCACTTCCAGTTTGCTTACGCCTTTCAGGGTGGACTGATACGCGATCAACGCATAGCCAATACCGACGCCCAGGTTACGCAGCACGGTGGAGTCCGTCAGGTCGCGCTGCCAGCGGGAAACCGGCAGTTTGCTTGCCAGGTGTTGCAGTACGGCGTTAGCCAGGCCCAGGTTGCCTTCGGAGTTTTCGAAGTCAATCGGGTTAACCTTGTGCGGCATGGTGGAAGAACCAATTTCACCCGCGATGGTTCTCTGTTTGAAGTGGTTGAGCGCGATATAACCCCAGACGTCGCGATCGAAGTCAATCAGGATGGTGTTAAAGCGCGCGACGCAGTCAAACAGCTCTGCGATGTAGTCATGCGGTTCAATCTGTGTGGTGTACGGGTTCCACTGAATACCCAGCGACGTCACAAACTCTTCGCTGAAATGGTGCCAGTCCACTTCCGGGTAAGCGGCAATGTGGGCGTTATAGTTACCGACCGCGCCGTTGATTTTACCAAGGATTTCCACCTGGTTTAACTGGCGGAACTGGCGTTCCATACGGTAAGCCACGTTAGCCATCTCTTTCCCCATCGTGGACGGCGTAGCCGGTTGACCGTGGGTACGGGAGAGCAGGGGAATGTCGCGATACTGAACGGACAGATCTTTTACCGCGTCGATCAACTGACGCCAGTACGGCAGGATCACTTCGTCGCGCGCGGTTTTCAGCATCAGCGCATGAGACAGGTTGTTGATGTCTTCAGAAGTACAGGCGAAGTGGATGAACTCCGAAACCGCATGCAGTTCCGGGATATCCGCCACTTTTTCTTTCAGGAAATACTCAACTGCCTTCACGTCGTGGTTTGTCGTGCGCTCAATGGTTTTGATACGCGCGGCATCTTCTTCATTGAAGTTCGCGACGATCGTATCCAGGAAACCGTTTGCGTCGGCAGAAAAAGCAGGAACTTCCTTGATCGCTGCGTGCGCGGCCAGTTTTTGCAGCCAGCGTACTTCAACCTGTACACGGAATTTCAGCAAACCGTATTCGCTGAAAATCCCGCGCAGCGCGCTGACTTTATCGCCGTAGCGTCCATCGACAGGGGAAACGGCGGTCAGTGAGGATAATTCCATAGATCACAACTCCGGGGTTAAATGAGCAAGAATTTGTTTTGCCTGAGTGGTCAGGCGATTACGAGAAAACATTAATTGCAGGCGGCCACCGCCGACCTGGTGCCAGAGCACTGCGGCACGGATACCGGCCAGAAGCGAGGCGCGAACTTTTGCCTGCACCTGCGGGCTTTGCAGCACGGCGGGTGAGCCCGTCACCTGAATGCGCGGCCCCAGCGGGCTGATGACATCGACATAAATACCGGCCATCGCGCTCATCAGCGTTTCTGATTGCAGGTCAAAATGGTCAAGCTGACGCTGTAAGCCGTTAATGCGCTCGCCCAGCATGTCCAGCGCGCCTTTGGCGGCTGACAGTTTGCGCTCCAGCACCATCAGGCTTAGCGTATAGCGCGTCAGCTCTGCGTTCAGCCCCTGGCGGCTACTGGCATTCAGGACGCCGAGCAGGGTTTCCAGACCGAGGCGAAGGTTCGCTTCGCTGCCGCCGAATACGCCCAGCGTAGAGCTGGGGTTCATATCGATAACGCTGTTCAGTGAAACGTGTAGCGCATCGGCATCACAGTGCCCCTGGTGCGCCAGCTGTTGCACCAGGCGTGCTGACTGGCAAATGCCTGCCAGTGCGAGGGTGATGTCATAATAATTCTTTGCCACGATCACTGCTTCCTTGTATCAGTTATAGAGAATAATTATACCGGCAGGGGCAGGCGCTGCTCGATAATACCGCCGCCGAGGCACACTTCTCCGTTATAAAAGACAGCCGACTGACCCGGCGTTACTGCGGCTACCGGCTCATCAAAAATCACTTCAATGCGTTCGTCATCCAGTGCTTTCACGGTGCACGGAATGTCGGTCTGGCGGTAGCGGGTTTTCACCGTGCAGCGTAGGGTGCCGCTAAACGGTTCGCGATCGACCCAGTGAAGCTGTTGGGCAATCAGGCCGACGGACATCAGACGTGGATGCTCATGACCCTGAGCGACAACCAGAATGTTGTTCTCGACATCTTTATCGACCACGTACCACGGATCTTCGGTGCCTTCTTTGGTGCCGCCGATACCCAGACCTTTACGTTGGCCCAGCGTGTGGTACATCAGCCCCTGGTGCTGACCGATTTCGTCGCCGTCTACGGTGATAATTTTTCCTGGCTGCGCCGGGAGATAGCGACCGAGGAACTCGCGGAATTTACGTTCGCCGATAAAGCAGATGCCGGTAGAGTCTTTTTTCTTCGCGGTGATCAGACCGAGGTCTTCGGCAATTTTGCGTACCTGCGGTTTTTCCAGCTCACCGACCGGGAACAGGCTTTGGGCGATCTGCTCATGGCCGAGTGTGTAAAGGAAGTAGCTCTGATCTTTGTTACCGTCGAGCCCGCGCAGCAGGCGGCTTTTGCCGTCCACATCCGCGCGACGGACGTAGTGACCGGTGGCGATATAATCAGCGCCCAGGTCCTCAGCGGCAAATTCGAGGAAGGCTTTAAATTTGATCTCTTTATTACACAGAATATCCGGGTTCGGCGTGCGGCCCGCTTTGTACTCTTCCAGGAAGAGTTCAAAAACGTTGTCCCAGTATTCTGCGGCAAAGTTTACGGTATGCAGTTCAATGCCAAGTTTGTCGCAAACGGCCTGCGCATCAGCCAGGTCGGCTGCCGCTGTGCAATATTCCTCACCGTCGTCCTCTTCCCAGTTCTTCATGAACAGGCCTTCTACCTGGTAGCCCTGTTGTTGCAACAGCCAGGCGGAAACGGAGGAGTCGACACCGCCGGACATGCCGACGATCACTTTTTTTGGGCTTTCTGACATTGGAATACTCACGACATTGAACTTCAAGGCGGCGTATTCTATCACGCAGCCCTTTTACTTGACACCCTCTGTAAACGGCCAGTTAAATTCGCCGATGATCGTCAGCGGATAACGTTGCCCGTTCTGCCAGCAACGAATGCTCTCGGCAACCAGCGGCGAACGCAGGTTGGGGGCGTTGAGGATCGCGTCGGCGCTGACCCAGCGACAGCAGTCAATGTCGTTGTCGTGAGGTTCAGTGGCGCACATCCTGGCAAGCTCAATGGAAAACAGGAAACGCAGGAACGGCGTATTATCCGGTGCGATCCATTGATGCAGACGAATAAAGTGCTGGGGTTGCGCGGTAATCCCTGTCTCTTCCCAGAGTTCGCGCGCGGCGGCTTCCACCAGCGTTTCGTCGGCTTCCAGGTGTCCGGCTGGCTGATTCCAGAGCGCTTTGCCGTTAATGGTCTCTTCCACCACGAGGAATTGACCTTCTGCATGGACGATGCAGGCGACGGTGACGTGCGGTTTGAACATGGTTTTTCCTTAATCGGTAGCGTCTCGCCATTCACCGTTGGCAAGATTATCCAGCGTGTAGTTGCCCATTGCGTAGCGGATCAGTCGCAGCGTAGGGTGGCCGACGTGCGCCGTCATACGCCGTACCTGACGGTTACGGCCTTCATATAAGGTCACTTTGAGCCAGCGGGTGGGAATACTTTTTCGTTCGCGAATCGGCGGCGTTCTCGGCCACAGCCATTCGGGTTCGTCCACCACCTCAATGCCCGCAGGCAGAGTGGGGCCATCATTGAGCGTCACGCCATTGCGCAGGGCTTCCAGCGCTTCTGCGGTGGGTTCGCCTTCAACCTGAACGTAATAAATCTTACCGGTACGTTTGCCGGGCTGCGTCAGACGAGCCTGCAATGCGCCATCGTTGGTGAGCACCAGAAGACCTTCGCTGTCCCTGTCCAGACGACCTGCTGCATAGACGCCCTGGACAGGAATATAGTCTTTTAATGTGCTGCGCCCGGCCTCATCCGTAAATTGCGGCAAAACATCGTAAGGTTTATTGAACAAAACCACGCGTTTTGGCTGGTTTTCTTTCCGCCGCTTAGTGACTTGTCGTGAGCTGAATCGCTCAACCCGGTGATTTCTAAAAGAAGTTTTTTGCATGGTATTTTCAGAGCTTATCAATTGCCGCATTATAGCCTAATAACGAGTGTCTTTCATGGCAGCAAACAATAGGGTAGTATTGACACGCTCATTACAAATCATTAACAAAAAAGTTGCTCTAATGCATCCGTGTCGCAGGACGCAAACGCACATGCAGCGTGATGACAGACGAGCAAACCAGAAGCGCTCGAAGGAGAGGTGAATGGAAAGCAAAGTAGTTGTTCCGGCGGAAGGTAAGAAGATCACCCTGCAAAACGGCAAACTCAACGTTCCTGAAAATCCGATTATCCCGTTCATTGAAGGCGACGGTATCGGTGTTGATGTAACCCCAGCCATGCTCAAAGTGGTCGATGCCGCTGTCGAGAAAGCCTATAAAGGCGAGCGTAAAATCTCCTGGATGGAAATTTACACCGGTGAAAAATCCACTCAGGTTTATGGCCAGGATGTCTGGCTGCCTGCTGAAACCCTGGATCTGATTCGTGATTACCGCGTGGCCATCAAAGGCCCTCTGACTACCCCGGTCGGCGGCGGTATTCGTTCCCTGAACGTGGCGCTGCGTCAGGAACTCGACCTGTACGTGTGTCTGCGTCCGGTTCGTTACTATCAGGGCACCCCAAGCCCGGTTAAACACCCTGAACTGACCGACATGGTCATCTTCCGCGAAAACGCTGAAGATATTTATGCAGGTATCGAATGGAAAGCCGACTCTGCGGATGCCGAGAAAGTGATCAAATTCCTGCGCGAAGAGATGGGCGTGAAGAAAATTCGCTTCCCTGAACACTGTGGTATCGGTATTAAGCCGTGTTCCGAAGAAGGAACCAAACGTCTGGTGCGTGCGGCGATTGAATATGCCATCGCTAACGACCGTGATTCTGTGACCCTGGTTCACAAAGGCAACATCATGAAGTTCACCGAAGGCGCGTTTAAAGACTGGGGCTACCAGTTAGCGCGTGATGAATTCGGCGGTGAGCTGATCGACGGCGGCCCGTGGGTCAAAATCAAGAACCCGAACACCGGCAAAGAGATCGTGATTAAAGACGTAATCGCCGATGCGTTCCTGCAACAGATCCTGCTGCGTCCGGCTGAGTACGACGTGATTGCCTGTATGAACCTGAACGGCGACTACATCTCTGACGCCCTGGCGGCGCAGGTTGGCGGTATCGGTATCGCGCCGGGCGCAAACATCGGTGACGAGTGCGCGCTGTTCGAAGCGACTCACGGTACTGCGCCGAAGTACGCGGGCCAGGATAAAGTTAACCCGGGCTCCATCATTCTGTCTGCTGAGATGATGCTGCGCCACATGCAGTGGTTCGAAGCCGCAGATCTGATCGTCAAAGGGATGGAAGGCGCGATTGCCGCGAAGACCGTCACTTACGATTTCGAACGTCTGATGGAAGGCGCTAAGCTGCTGAAATGTTCAGAGTTTGGCGACGCGATCATCGCAAATATGTAATCCAGTTTCTGGGTTAAACAAGAACGGGAGCCTGAGGGTTCCCGTTTTTTATTATTAGCATTCGAACTCGTTTTTTGAATGTCGAATTCGCAGAGGATTAAGACGATACTTCGCAAGTCTCCAGACGGGGAAGATGCGCATCTGCCAGCGACTCAGACGATTAGCCCATCAGCGGATGTGGCTACGGAGCATTGTGCAAAACGGGCATGAACAACCTGGAACGGGTGAAGCGTCACAGGTTCCCAAAAATGTTGTCTGCGGCTCAGTACCATGCTGACTGTAAAAACTTCCCAGAATCTTACTTTCGAGTGTGCGAACGTTATCAGGAGCCGTACCGGGTACTACGTTGGGCGGCGATTTGAATGCCAGGCAACTGAACGACGAGGCAGCCAGTGATATGGCGAATATGTTTCTGACTTTCATCTGATGATTACCCTTCTCACTAAAAGTTATGTAATAACATAACCTCAATTGTGCTTAATGAATAGACCTGAAATTGTCCGATCGGTCATGTGGCGGCGAAAAGGTAAATGACGTTTTTACGACCTCGCGGTGAGCAGGGGATAAGTCGCAAAAAATGACAAAACGACTTTTTCGTCTTTTTATAGACTTTTTGTGCTAACCGGGGCTTTAGTTTTCCCCTCTTTGTAATAGTCAGATAGCTAACACCGCAGTTATCAGTAAACCGGAACGTATTTTACTCAATGACGAGACTCCCAACATTTTCATTCGCTTTTTTTCATCCTCGCTACTGGCTGCTATGGCTGGGTATTTTCTTCTTACGATGTGCTGTTTTGCTGCCTTATCCCATTCTGCTCAGGCTTGGCGCTTGTCTGGGGAGAGTGGCCATGCGCGCATTGCCTCGCAGGGTAACAATAGCCCGTCGCAACCTGGAACTTTGCTTTAAGGCGTTACCTGTGAAGGAGCGTGAGAAATTACTGATTAAAAATTTTGAGTCGGTAGGCATGGGGGTACTTGAAACCGGTATCGCCTGGTTCTGGTCAGACAGGCGTTTACGCAAATGGTTTACGGTTACGGGTTATGAACATATGGAAAGTGCGCGAGCTGAAAATAAAGGCGTGCTTCTCATCGGTATGCACTTTCTTACTCTTGAACTTGGGGCGCGCATATTTGGGATGCTCAATCCGGGCATTGGCGTATACAGGCCGAACAATAACGCGCTGTATGACTGGTTGCAGACGCGGGGACGTCTTCGCTCAAATAAAACCATGCTCGATCGCTATGATTTAAAAGGCATGATACGAGTGCTCAAACAAGGTGAGATTGTCTGGTATGCACCAGATCATGACTATGGTGCTCGTAACAGCGTGTTTGTTCCTTTTTTTGATGTTCCCGATGCGGCGACTACCGCAGGCAGTTACATGCTTGTCAGAAGCGCCCGCCCGGCGGTTGTTCCTTTTGTTCCCCGACGCCGAGCGGATGGAAGAGGGTACGAGCTGATCATCCTCCCGGATATCGGCCATGAACTGTATGACGAGGGCAAGGAAACCGTTGCGACCAGAATGAACCGGGCGATTGAACGCGCAATCAACCTGGCTCCTGAACAATATATGTGGCTACACCGTCGCTTTAAGACCCGACCAGCAGGCAAGCCGGCTCTGTATGGGAAGAAGGAAAATGCGATTGAGAGTAACGGCGAATAGCTCGCTTCCTGGTTTCAAACCGCCTCCGGGCGGTTACTGGTCAACAATGCCGTCATAAACCTGTCATGTGTTCGTGCTATTGGGAATTTAGTCATTCATTTTCTGCGGTCAGGGGAGGTGAAAATGGGCACGGAACATGAACGCATTCGGTCAGTATTAACGGGGCTGCTTATAGCGCTGCTGATGCTGCTTGTCATGGCCGGGTGGCCTTATCTTGTGCGTATGATCTCCGGTTATATCGCCGGGTATCTGTAAATATGCACCTGAGGATAAACAAGAACGGGAACCTGTCAGTTCCCGTTTTTTTATGTCAGTAGAATGGCGTGTTGTGAGAGTGACGACTCTGCACCTGCAATCACCAGCCAGGTAGCGTACCCCCGACACTCCACTCTTCGGAGCCAAAATCGGGTTTCTCGCCCCGGATCACACGGTTTCTTTCTTCTTTTGTCGGTTTATGGGTGGCGGCGCGGCTGGGAAGTTTCCCGGGAGTTTTTACGCAGCCGAATCCCTGACAAATTGGGCTGGCGGAAGAGGGCGCGGGTTGTACTTCTGAGTCGACACAAGCCGTCAACAATACGATTGAAATCGTGCCGGCAACTCTCTTTATGTTCATAAATATCCTTTTAATGTTTAACGACTCACATGCCCTTTTCCCTGAGAGCATGAATACTCTGGCAAAAAAAGCCCGCAACAGAGTGCGGGCAAAATCATACTGGAAGCAATGTGAGCAATGTCGTGCTTTCAATACCTGTATTAGGCGCTAAGGTATTTACAGCAAGAGAATGATAACCATTATCATTTAATGATTCAACCATTCGTTTTATAAGGCTGTTTTTATCGGGAGTCATTCATCAGAAAACAGGTGTGATACAAGAACGGGAGCCTGTTGGCTCCCGTTTTCGCCAGGGTTAGCGAGCGGTATTAGCGTACAACCAGAACAGGGCAGTTTGCATGGCGAACAACGGCCGCAGCAGTTGAACCCAGCAGATAGGTGCTGAAACCCGGTTGATGCGACGCAATGATAATCAGGTCGGCTTCTACCGCATCCGCCAGTTTGAGGATCTGATCTTTGGGCGGGCCGTAGACAACATGGGACTGGCTCCTGCCCTCGGGGATATTGAATTGTTTAACAATTTCCTCCAGTTTGACGGCGGCCTTTGACTGAAGACCGCTTCTATCCGGGAACTCGCTGGAGTAGGCCAGACCCAGTGAGGCATAGAACGGGACAGAAGGTATTACGGCCAAAAAATGCACCTTTGCGGTTTTAGCATGCGCCTCAACCTGCGGGATGATCTGACGGGTCAAGCTGGCTTCTGAGATATCAATTGGCACCAGAATAGAACGATACATATTCACCACCTCCTGTTTGTTTTATCTCCACCTTAAGTGTACTGGACTTATCGGTTGTATAAGAAGTAATCAGATCAAAGTTATGTGAACGAGTCCGCAAGTCGTAAGAATGTAGACACAAAACGTCCACCAGAAGGTGTTACCGACATGATGGCTGTCAGGAGAATGATTTTTACCGTGAATATCGTTATGAAGCAGTAATGGGTTCCGTTTTACTTTATTTCATTGTATATTTATTTATATAACGACGGGATATTTTCTCTCTCTTGAATCGCCATCTTAATTATTTGAAACTTTCTCCTGATATTTAATTTAATGCTGGTTTAAATATCTATATAATACAGTGTAACTTGCTGTGTTTTAACGGTTTTGTATTCATATATTACGTTGCTGTGTAATCTGCGATCCCCTTCAAATTTACTTGCATGCTAATTCTTATTCACATCCACGCTTGATGGATATCAATAATTAACCTGCTCAGTCTAATTATTGTCTACCTCTAAAAGGGTAGTTGTCTGACGAGAATGAAGAATGAGAAAAATAAATAAAACCATTTTATGGACGATGCTGCTTTGCATCGTTCTTGGCGCAGTAATTGTTTTAGCGGGGCAATGGACGTTACATAAAACATCGAGCACTGAATTTTGTCTGTCTTGCCATACGATGCAGGCGCCTTATGAGGAGTATACGGGCTCGGTTCACTTCCAGAATCAGAAGGGGATTCGTGCGGAATGCGCGGATTGCCATATCCCGGAAGGCGGGGTGGATTACCTGGTAGCCAAGCTCCTTGCCTCGAAAGATGTCTATCATCAGTTCATCACCAAAAAAATCGACACGCCAGAGAAGTTTGAAGAGCATCGTCTGGAGATGGCGCAAACCGTTTGGGCGCAGTTGAAAGCCAGCGACTCCGCAACCTGTCGTAGCTGTCATAGCATGGATGCGATGGATCTTGACGCGCAAAGCGCTGATGCCCGCAAAATGCACCAAATGGGCATTCAGGAAAAACAAACCTGTATTGATTGCCACAAAGGCGTCGCCCACTTCCCACCCGAAATAACAATGGACGACAGCGCCCTCAAAGCGCTTGAGGCCCAGTCTGCATCTACCCCCGCATCTGCAAAAACGCTCTATGCCGTAAGCAATACCGCACTTGGCGATCTGGCAACGGTCTATCCGGCCACGCAAATGCATGTCCTGAAATCGACGGAAACGTCACGGCTGGTGGAGATCCGCGGGAGCCAGATGCAGGGGAGCGAGCAGGTTATTTACTACGCGGCAGGCCAGCGGTTGATCCTTGCCAGTCTGAGTGAGAAAGGGCAGCAATCACTCCACATTCTCTCTGACTGGAAAAAAGATGATTACGGTAACGCGTGGCGGGATGTGGCGCTACAGGGCGAGTGGAGCGGCTCTGCGCTCGCCAGCCGCGAACCGATGTGGGACTACGCGCGCAAACTCGACAATGTGTACTGCGCAGGCTGCCATGCGCCGATTCCTGCGAAGCATTTTACCCTCAATGCCTGGCCCTCTGTGGCGAAAGGGATGGGGGCTCGTACCAACATCAGTGAAAACGAACTGGATATCCTGAGCCGTTACTTCCAGTACAACGCGAAAGACATGCATGAATAGTGATAATACCAGGAGAAATCATGAAACTCACAAGACGTGACTTTATCAAGACGGCTGGAGCGGCAACCGGGACTATGGCGATTTCTTCGGTGATCCCAATGCCTGCCTGGGCCGAAAACCAAAATGGCGGCGCCATCCTGACGGCCGCACGTTGGGGGGCCGTATATGTGGAGGTCAAAGACGGCAAAGTTGTCTCTTCAAAAGGCGCATTACCTAAAACCATACCGAACTCATTGCAGCAAACCGCGCCGGATCAGGTACATACCAACGTCCGTGTAAAATACCCAATGGTGCGTAAAAGCTATCTGGAAAATCCAGGTAAAGCGGACGGTAAACGGGGAAGTGATCCCTTTGTGCGGGTGAGCTGGGAACAGGCGCTGAAACTCATTCATGAGCAGCATAGCCGTATTCGTAGCAGCTATGGCCCGTCCTCCATTTTTGCGGGTTCCTATGGCTGGCGCTCCAGCGGCGTCTTGCATAAAGCGCAAACGTTGCTGCAACGCTATATGAGTATGGCCGGGGGATATGCAGGCCATACCGGGGATTATTCCACCGGGGCGGCGCAGGTTATCATGCCATATGTTGTGGGATCGGTTGAGGTATACGAACAACAGACGACATGGCCGATGGTGCTTGAGCACAGCCAGGTGGTGGTGCTGTGGGGGATGAACCCGCTCAACACGTTAAAAATTGCCTGGAGCAGTACGGATGAACAAGGGCTTGAGTATTTTAATCTGCTGAAGAAATCGGGAAAAACCGTTATCGCGATCGACCCAATGCGCTCAGAAACCATTGAGTTTTTTGGCGACAATGCAACGTGGATCGCCCCGCATATGGGAACTGACGTGGCGATGATGCTGGGGATTGCGCATACGCTGGTGAAAAAAGAGCGTCACGATAAAGCGTTCCTGGAAAAATACACCACCGGTTATCCGCAGTTTGAAGAGTACCTGCTCGGCAAGAGCGACAACGTTGAGAAAACCGCTGAATGGGCATCCGGTGTCTGTGGCGTACCCGCAGAACAGATTGAGAAACTGGCGGAAATTTTTGCCAGCAACCAAACCATGCTGATGGCGGGCTGGGGGATTCAACGTCAGCAATACGGCGAGCAAAAACACTGGATGCTGGTGACGCTGGCCGCGATGCTGGGGCAAATTGGGACGGAAGGCGGCGGTTTTGGTTTCTCCTATCACTATTCCAACGGCGGGAACCCGACGCGTACCGGTGGTGTACTGCCTGCGATATCGGCGCAAATTGAGGGGGGATCGTCGGCAGGGAACGACTGGGCGGTATCGGATGCGGTGGTGAACCTGCCTGTGGCGCGAATTGTGGAGGCGCTGGAAAACCCAGGAGGAAAATATCAGCATAATGGTAAAGAGCAGACCTTCCCGGATATCAAAATGATCTGGTGGGCAGGCGGCGCGAACTTTACCCATCATCAGGATACCAACCGCTTAATCAAAGCGTGGCAGAAGCCTGAGTTGGTGGTGATTTCCGAGTGCTACTGGACGGCGGCGGCGAAACATGCCGATATTGTTCTCCCGATCACCACGTCGTTTGAACGTAACGATCTCACGATGACCGGAGACTACAGCAACCAGCATCTGGTGCCTATGAAGCAGGTGATTGCGCCGCAGTTTGAGGCCCGTAATGACTTTGACGTCTTTGCTGATTTAGCTGAGATGCTCAAACCCGGCGGCAAAGCGGTCTATACCGAAGGTAAAGATGAGATGGCGTGGCTGAAGCAATTCTACGACGCCGCGCAAAAGGCGGCTCGCGCTCAACGTGTGGCAATGCCTCAGTTCAATGCGTTCTGGCAGCAGAATAAGCTGATTGAAATGCGCGAGAACGAAAAGAACAACAAGTATGTGCGTTATGCCGATTTCCGCCATGATCCGGTCATGAATGCGCTCGGTACGCCAAGCGGTAAGATCGAGATCTACTCAAAAACCATTGAAGGTTATCACTACAAAGACTGTCCGCCTCATGCTTCATGGATTGAACCGGATGAGTGGAAAGGGTCTGCGGATAAGGATCAGTTACAGTTGCTGACCGCCCATCCGGCGCACCGTCTGCACAGTCAGTTGAACTATGCGTCGTTGCGAAAAGAGTATGCCATTGCCGATCGCGAGCCGGTGACGATTCATCCAGATGATGCGAAGGCAAGGGGCATTGTCGAGGGCGACCTGGTACGCGTATGGAATGGTCGTGGTCAGGTTCTGGTCGGGGCGCACGTCAGCGATGGGATCAAGCCGGGGATCATCTGTATCCATGAAGGCGCCTGGCCTGATATCGAGAATGGCATCTGTAAAAACGGCGGCGCCAACGTGCTGACGGCGGACATCCCGACGTCAAGGCTGGCGAACGGCTGCGCGGGGAATACGACCCTGGTATACGCAGAGAAATTTACCGGCGAAGCCCCAACGCTCACGGTATTTGATGAGCCAGAGATTGTCACTCTGTAACGCCGGGGACTGTTAGTTTGTCGGAATAAGCGGGAGCCTGTGTGCTCCCGTTTTTTATGCTTCTCATTCAGAGTTGAATTAATGGTGATGTTATATTATAACATTCCATCTTTACGCACTGATTGAGGGTGATATTTTGGCGATTCATTTTGAAAAATTAGCAGTAGCTCTGGGAATGCTTCTGGTTAGCGGACACGCGCTTGCGCATGGGCACCATTCACATGGCGCACCGCTAACGGAGATGGAGCAAAAGGCGGCAGAAGGCGTTTTTGACGATAAAAACGTGAAGGACAGGGCGCTAACGGACTGGGACGGTATGTGGCAGTCTGTTTATCCGTATCTGGTAAGCGGGGAGCTTGATCCGGTATTTAAAAAGAAAGCGGAGAAAGATAACAGCAAAACGGCCGAGGAGATTAAGGCCTATTACCGTAAAGGCTACGCCACCAATGTGGATACTATCGGCATTGAGAATGGCGTCATGGAATTTCACACCGGTAATCAGGTTGAGTCCTGCCAATACGATTATGCCGGACACAAAATCCTGACCTATGCATCCGGTAAAAAAGGCGTCCGCTATCTGTTTGAGTGTAAAGATGCGAAGAGCAACGCGCCTAAATATGTGCAGTTCAGCGATCATATTATCGCGCCGCGTAAGTCGAGCCATTTCCACATCTTTATGGGGAACACTTCCCAGCAGGCATTGCTTGAAGAAATGGATAACTGGCCAACCTATTATCCGTACCAGCTGAAGGCCGAAGAGGTCGTCGACGAGATGTTGCACCACTAAGATGTTGTCATTATGGCGGGTCCGGCAGGACCCGCCATCGTGTTGTGACGGTGTCCCAAAAGAGCGATATCTGTCATAAGTAAGGCGCCTTTGCCGGTAAATATCATGATATAACGCAACGCTATGATTTCCCTTCCCATCATTCAGTTCATTCGTTAGCATATTGTTTCGCAGTAAAGCGTATCTGTTTTTTTCAGGAAGAGGTTAACGTGTTCGCAGAGTATGGAGTTCTGAACTACTGGACGTATCTGGTTGGGGCCATTTTTATCGTGCTGGTGCCGGGGCCTAATACGATATTTGTGCTGAAAAACAGCGTCGGGCGAGGGATGAAAGGCGGGTATCTCGCCGCCAGCGGCGTGTTCATTGGCGATGCGGTGCTGATGTTTCTGGCGTACGCGGGCGTCGCAACATTAATAAAAACAACGCCGGTGCTGTTTAATATCGTTCGTTATCTCGGCGCTTTTTATCTGCTGTATCTTGGTGCGAAGATCCTTTACGCCACGCTCAAATCGAAAGGGAGCGAAGTGGCGCATGATGAGGTTCCGTTTGGCGCAATCTTTAAACGTGCTTTAATTCTGAGCCTGACCAATCCCAAAGCCATCCTTTTTTACGTTTCGTTTTTCGTCCAGTTTATTGACGTCAATGCGCCGCACGCGGGGTTGTCATTTTTTATCCTGGCGACAACGCTTGAAGTGGTGAGCTTTTTCTATCTGAGCTTCCTGATTATTTCGGGCGCTTTTGTAACGCAGTACATTCGCACGAAAAAGAAACTGGCGAAGGTGGGGAATTCCCTTATCGGTTTGATTTTCGTTGGTTTTGCCGCACGTCTGGCGACGCTTCAGTCATAACGCCATCAGGCCCGCGCACTCTGTGGGCCTTCCGTTTTTACTTTTTGCTTAAAGATGATGCTCACCGCTACGCGCGACGGAAAAAAATAACCAATAAATGGTATTTAAAACACATCTTATGAGGCGTACCCTTTTTACAGCAGCGATTCAGTAAGATCGCTGGTTGTTACTGGAAGAGGGAATAAAATGCTTCAAATTCCACAAAATCATATCCATACACGCTCCACTCCGTTCTGGAATAAAGACACCGCGCCAGCCGGAATTTTCGAACGCCACCTTGATAAAGGAACCCGACCAGGGGTTTATCCTCGCCTGTCGGTTATGCAGGGGGCGGTCAAATATCTCGGATACGCAGATGAACACAGCCCGGAACCGGAAAAAGTGATGATCATTGAAGCCGGTCAGTTCGGCGTTTTTCCCCCGGAAAAATGGCACAACATCGAAGTGATGAGCGACGATACCTACTTTAACATCGACTTTTTTGTTGCACCGGAAGTGCTGATGGAAAGCGCCAGCCAACGAAAAGTCATTCATACCGGGAAGGAGTAAATCATGGGCAAAGCGACCTATACCGTTACCGTAACCAATAACAGCAACGGTGTTTCAGTTGATTATGAAACTGAAGCGCCGATGACACTGCTGGTCCCGGACGTTGCGGCAGAAGTGGTGAAAGATCTGGTGAACACCGTGCGCTCATACGACACCGAAAACGAGCACGACGTTTGCGGCTGGTGATCCCGTTCGGGAAGCCTGCGACCGCGATTTTTTAACCGTTACGCTAAACCGCACAGCGCTATCACGACGCTGGGCGGTTTTTTTTTCGCCTGATATCAGCATGTACCTGACAACTGAAATTAATTGAAAAGAAATATTAAGGAAACCTTAAGAACATCGCATTGTTTGTTAATGCTCTGGCATTCATAAAATATATGATTGAGCATCAAACACTGAACAGAAAATGACCACCATGAAATTTGATACTCGATTAACCTCGTCGGCTCTCGTCCTTGCGCTTGTTGCGTTGGTTATTCCTTTCACTGCGAACTGGCACGTCCCTCTGCTAAATGGCGTCGTGGTGTTATGGATTGAAAATGGGCAGGCGCTATGGCTACTGTTTGGTGCGCTATTTACCGCCTGGTATATCAGGCCGTTGTCTCGCCCTGACGGCGCAAAGCAGTTTTGGCTTTGGGCGGTGGTGTGGTGGCTGGTGTTATTAGGGCGAAGCACCAGCTGGGGGCGCGACTACTTTCCTGATCATCCCAAAATGATCTTCCGGGGGATCTCCGTCGTCCTGATCGCCGCGCTTGTGCTTCCGGTATTGATCTCAAAGACTTTGCGCCAGGAAATTGCGCGTCGGCTGCGTGAAGAATCCCTGCCGCTGTGGTTGCTAACTGTTACTGCCTGCGCGTTTTTAATTTCCGATACGGTGGAGCATCATCGGTTACTGGCGCCGCTGTTCCTGCACAGTAAGCAATACACCGATTTGATTGAAGAACTGTACGAATTGCCGTTCATGATCGGGCTTTTTTTGGTTACGCTGACGTTTATGAAACGCGATAAACAAGATGAATATATTGCGTTGCAGACGGCGGAACCGCAGCATGCGGAATATTGAGGTTCGCTGATGAAAATGCCCGGGTTCTTTTTCCCGAACCCGGGCTAACAGGAACAGCGCGGCTTATGCAATTGCCTCGCATAAACGCGACTTCATATCGCTGTACGATTGGGCAGCATGGTTTTCCGCCCAGCGCTGATCGGTAATGGCTTCGACCTTCACGGCGCAGTATTTGGTTTCAGGCGTTTTCGAAATCGGATCAAGATTATCCTGAGTCAGTTCGTTACAGGCGCCTATCCACCATTGATAGGTCATATAGACCGTTCCCTGGTTAATGCGATCTGAAACATCGGCCCGGCTGATGACTTTACCGCGACGTGAGCTCACCCACACCAGTTCGCGATGACGAATCCCCAGTTTTTCCGCATCGTTCGTGTTGATTTGCACGTTGCCAGGTTCATCTGCCAGCGCCTGTAGCGCAGCGCAGTTGCCGGTCATTGAGCGGCAGGAATAGTGTCCCACTTCGCGAACGGTACAGAGCACCATCGGGAACGCATCATCAGGAACTTCCGCCGGAGCCCGCCACGGCGCGGCGAATAACTTGCCTTTGCCGCTGGGCGTATCAAACTGACTATGTGCGTAAAGATACGGCGTACCGGGGTGATCAAGATCCGGGCACGGCCACTGCACATGCCCCATATCGCCCATTTTCTCCCAGGTGACGCCGTAGAAAAGCGGACACAGTTCGCGCATCTCATCCCAGATGTGCTGGTTACTTTCATAATGCATCGGGTAGCCCATTTCGGTCGCCAGCAGACTGATAATCTCCCAGTCGCGCTTCACATCTCCGGTGGGGTCGATGGCTTTTTCAAACCGCTGGAAGCCACGGTCGGCACAGGTGAAGACGCCGCCGTGTTCGCCCCATGAGGTCGCGGGCAGGAGAACATCCGCCATTTCTGCCGTTTTGGTCATGAAAATATCCTGCACCACGATAAAGTCCAGCGCCTCGAAACCGGCCCGCACCAGCCCCAGGTCGGCCTCGGTTTGCAGCGGATCTTCCCCCATGATGTAGTAGGCTTTAATTTTGCCTTCCATCGCCAGGTGCGGCACCTCGGTAATACGCGTGCCGACTTTGTCATCCATCAGGCTGGCATCGATTCCCCAGGCTTGCGCGAATTTCTCTCTGGCGGCTGCATCCGTCACGTCCTGGTAGCCGGGGAACTGGTTAGGCAGAACGCCCATATCGCACGCTCCCTGGACGTTGTTCTGACCGCGTACCGGGCCGACGCCGACGTCAGGACGCCCCAGATTGCCCGTCAGCAACGCCAGGCTCGACAAACCGCGCACGACGTCGACAGCCTGACCAAACTGGGTCACACCCATTCCCCACATGACCGTGGCGGAAGGGGCGGCGGCGAACGTTCGCATCGCCTGACGCACCTGCTGGGCAGGGACGCCGGTCAAATGTTCAACGGATTCCGGGGCGTAATCTTTTACGGTCTCCCGGTAGGCCTCCAGTCCTTCCGTGTGCTTTTGTACGTACTCCGTGTCGTAAAGGTGTTCATCAAGCAGAACGTAGCCAAAGGCGTTAACCAGCGCCATATTGCAACCGTTGTTCAGTTGCAGGTGCTGATCGGCAATACGGGCGGTCTCAATGCGCCGGGGATCGCACACAATAATTTTGGCGCCGTTCTGCCTGGCCTTAATGACTCTGCGCGCGACAATAGGGTGAGAGTCTGCGCAGTTATAACCGAAAATCAGCAGGCATTTGGAGTTCTCTATATCACTGATGGAGTTACTCATCGCCCCATTACCCAGCGTCTCCTGCAACCCGGCGACGGAAGGGCCGTGGCATACGCGGGCGCAGCAATCGACATTGTTGGTATTGAGTACGGCGCGGGCGAATTTCTGCATGACGTAGTTGGTTTCATTCCCTGTCCCACGGGAAGAGCCCGTCGTCATAATGGCGCGGGGCCCAAAGGTTTCTTTAATGGCGGATAAGCGTTGTGCGGTATAGCGGATTGCTTCATCCCAACTGACGGGGGTAAATTTTCCGCCTTTTTGATAGCGGATCATCGGGCGGGTCAGACGTGGCGTCAAAAGCCGCGTGTCGTTAAGGAAGTCCCAACCATAGTAGCCTTTCAGGCATAACTGGTTCTGGTTGGTTACACCCTCTGCGCCTTCGGCACGGATAATTTTGTTATTTTCAACAACAAGCTTGAGCTTGCACCCGGCCCCACAGTACGGGCACACACTGGTGATTTTTTTCATCAATAACAGACCTGTTAAAAGCTGAAATAGCGCGAATTGTAGACGAAGCCGACGCGCGACATGGCGCTGGCTTCGGTTTGTCGTAGCGACGGGCTGTTAAAGCACAAACCGTGCCAGAAACAGAAACTCAGGCGCGGCGGGGCTTGTCTGCGAAAAGATGAAGAAAATGACAGGGGATTCGTCATAAATGACGAGTAAACGTCAAAAAAAAGCCCGCACTCAGTGAGGCGGGCAAAAATACTGGAAGCAATGTGAGCAATGTCGTACTGAATACCTGAGTGATTTGCTCAACTATTCAGTAATGAGAAAGATAATCTTTATCATCTAAACTTGCAACCCCAACTTTTATGGGAGTAAAGAAAAAATAATAAAAGTGACATTTATCACAAATTTCAATTCTCTGATGATGTGCTATTCTTTTTAACGGCGAGTAAACCGCTAACGTACAAACATAAGTGAGGAAAAAATGGGCATTATTTCATGGATTATCTTTGGGCTTATTGCAGGTATTCTGGCGAAGTGGATTATGCCTGGTAAGGATGGCGGCGGATTCTTCATGACGATCATCCTGGGGATCGTCGGTGCCGTGGTAGGGGGATGGATCAGCACGTTCTTCGGGTTTGGTAAAGTTGACGGCTTCAACTTTGGCAGCTTTGCCGTAGCGGTTATCGGCGCGATTGTCGTTCTGTTTATCTACAGAAAAATCAAAAGTTAAGCGAAGTAGTTCGTAAGACTAAAAGGCTACCGTTGGTGGCCTTTATTATTTTGATAAGCCTGTTACCACCAGCCCAGGTTGGTTCCTGCCACCGCGATAATCGCAATGCCAATCATGATGAGCGTCGTTTTCTTCATCGTTACGCCCCCGGCGTGGCGTAGCCGCCGATGAAAAACCATGCCAAAAAAGTCACCGCCGTGATGAAAATTACGACAGGAAAAATAATGCCTAATTTCATGCTATCACCCGTTCTCGTTATAGGAAGACGAGCAAGGATAGCAGGGCGTCGTGCGTGACAAAAGATGTTTTAACGTCACGCTTTTCATTCTGATACGCATCGCAAGAAAACATGGAGATACAACGGCAGGCGGGTTAACCTGTCGGGGTGTAATGTTAACGGGAGTTCATATGAGATTCATGTTTGTCGCGCTGCCGTGCGCGTTGGCGCTTTCCGCCTGTTCGTCGTCATCCCAGCCCGAGGCGCCGAAACCCCCGCAAATAGGTATGGCAAACCCGGCTGCCGTCTATTGCGAACAGAAGGGCGGTACGCGAGTGCCCGTTCAAAGCCCGCAAGGGGTACGCACGGAATGCAAACTGCCCGGCGGTGAAGTGATTGAAGAGTGGGATCTCTGGCGCAGAGATCATCCTGCCAGCGGTAAGTGACACCCGGCGCATCGCTTTGCGCATGCGCCGTGTTTTGGCGGATTTTTTGTGCGAATCACAATCCGCGTAGCCAGTCGGCCAGGACAAGTGCGTGGTTCTGCTCTGTGTTCTTTGCCGCATATAGCAGGGTCAGCGTCTGCTGGCGGGCAATGTCCGCCAGCCGTTTACCTTCTTGCTTCTGTTGGTCGAGTTCACTCCGGTATTGCTCAGTAAAGTTCTTGAAATCAATCACTTCAGAGTGAAAGGCCTTGCGTAATTCAGATGAAGGCGTCAGCGTTTTATCCCACTCGTCAAAGGCCAGATCGGTTTTTTTGACCCCTCGCGGCCACAGCCTGTCAACCAGTACACGGTAGCCGTCGCTTTTTTCTGCCGGGTCGTAGACGCGTTTACACTGAATGTTCATCCTTTTCTCTCCTCAATCCAGGCCATGACTTCATTAATCTGATTGCCGGAAAATCGTGCCGCGTCATGCTGACGTAGCAGGCTGTTTCTGAAACGTAGAACGTCATCACTATAGCACTTCGCTCCTCCTCAATTTAAGGGATTGTGATAACAGTAAAAGATCGGTAGTCTGAGGTTCCTTATGTTGTCCCTCATTGCATTGACATAAGGAACGCCTCATGGAACTTTCCCCTGTTAAAGACACGCTACGTATTGCGCTGGTGGGTGATTACAACCCCGATATCGTGGCGCACCAGGCCATCCCCCTTGCTATTGATGATGCGGCCGCCGTGCTGGAGTTAATGGCGGACTATGACTGGCTGACGACGCCCGACATCAATAGTGACGAAGATTTGGTGGGCTATGATGCCATCTGGGTTGTTCCCGGCAGCCCCTATAAAAATACCGAAGGGGCATTGATTGCTATTCGCTATGCCCGTGAAAACAGCATTCCTTTTCTGGGAACCTGCGGCGGATTCCAGCACGCGATCCTCGAGTATGCCCGTAATGTGCTGGGCTGGCGCGATGCGGCGCACGCCGAAACTGATGCTTCCGGTCGGATGGTTATCGCCCCGTTGAGCTGCTCGCTGGTGGAAAAAACGGATGATATCGAACTGAGGGCGAATACGCTGGTCGCCAAAGCCTACGGGCAGGACGTTATCTCCGAAGGGTATCACTGCAACTACGGGGTATCAGAAGATTTTGCCGCTGAACTTGAGAATGGCGATTTGCGGGTTACCGGGTGGGATGAGGCGGGAGACATCCGTGCCGTGGAACTGGTAACGCATCCCTTTTTCGTTGGTACGCTTTTTCAGCATGAACGTGGCGCGCTGGCGGGAAAACCGGTTCCCCTGGTGCAGGCGATGCTGCGAGCCGCACGGGGATAAAAACAAGGGCAGGTCAATGCCTGCCCGTTCGGTTATTTTGCTGCGATCTCCCGATCGCGTCCGGCATAAAGGCCGAATATCGCCATCGCGACCGCCAGAACCGCCACGCCAATTAGCGGGATGTGCCAGTCGCCGTTGGCATCATGAATCTTACCCATCAACGGCGGCCCACATGCCGCCAGCAGATAGCCGACAGATTGCGCCATGCCCGAAAGCGCCGCCGCCTGGTGTGCGGAACTGGCGCGCAGCCCGATAAACGTCAGACCCAAAATCATCGTCGCGCCAGAGCCAAACCCAAACAGAATCGTCCACAGCACCGCCTGTTCCGGCACAAACCAGAATCCGGCCGCGCCGAGAGCGCACATGAGCGATACCAGCGCGGCAATACTGCGCTGATCCTTGAACCGGTGCAGGATGAGCGGAATCAACAGTCCCGGCGCAGCCGTCGCCAGTTGCAGCAGACCGTGTAGCGATCCGGCCTGCGCTTCACTGTAGCCGTGGCTGATTAAAATCGCGGGCAGCCAGCCGATGATAACGTAATAGATAAGCGAGTTAATGCCGAGGAATAAGGTGACTTGCCAGGCGAGGGAGGATCGCCAGATGCCGCGCGAGTGTAGCGCGCGGGAGTTGCTCAGGTTGGCGGTAGCCGTGTTGCGCCACTGCGGCAGCCAGATAAGAAAGGCCAGCAGGGGAAACAGCATCAGCATTAACAGCGCACCGCGCCAGCCAAAGCCATGCAACGCCAGCGGTACGACCATTGCCGACCCCACCGCTGCTGCGGCGCCCATCGTCAATGAATAGGCGCCGGTCAGTTTTGCCACATGCTGCGAGTAATCGCGTTTAATCAGCCCGGGGAGCAGCACGTTTCCCAGCGCGATACCGCAACCAATAATGGCTGTGCCGGTAAACAGGAAGCTGGCAGAAGGCAGCGAGCGCACGGCAATACCAAAGCAAATCAACAGCATGGCGGCAAACAGGCTACGTTCCATGCCGAACCGGCGCGCAATGTTTGCCGCCAGCGGAGAGACCAGCGCGAAAGCCAGCAAGGGAAGCGTGGTCAGGAGGCCCGTTTGTGCGGTAGTTAGCCCGTAATCCGCACGAATCGTCTCCAGTAACGGCGCAGCGCCAGTGAAGGTAACGCGCAGCGTCGTCGCAATCATCAGAATACCGGCAATCAGTAATGCACCGTTTTTGCCGCGTAATGAAGGGGAAATAGTCATTGTTTTCTCATATCAACAGGCGAGGCGATACCTTACCGTTTTTACTCTCTGGATCAATCAAGCTAAAATGACAGTTTATCGCTAAAATCGGACAATATGATGATTGGCCTGAGACTGGATGGCTACGAGCCTGACCTTCACCATGATGCGGCTGTGGCCTTTTGCATTCGCGCTCGCGAAGATGAACTTTTCAGTCCGCTGCATCACCATCGAAAAGGGCAACTGATCCTGGCGCTGCATGGCGCTATTACCTGCGAAGTAGAAAGCGCCATGTGGATGGTGCCGCCACAGTATGCGGTATGGGTTCCCGGCGAAATTCCCCACAGTAACCACGTCACGGCGGGGGCGGAATTATGTTTTCTGTTTATTGAGCCGGATGCGGTCGTGATGCCGGATCGCTGCTGTACGCTAAAAATAACGCCATTGTGCCGGGAGCTGATTCTGGCGCTTGCCGCGAGAACGGATATTCAGCGTACCGAGCCAATGACGCAGCGCCTGACACAGGTCTTGTTTGATGAGCTTCCGCAGCAACCACAGGAGCAGATGCAGCTTCCGGTTTCCGGGCATCCCAAAATACGTCAAATGGTGGAGACGATGGCGCGTGAACCAGCCCGCTGGCAAACGCTGGGGCAGTGGGCGAGCCTGTTCGCCATGAGCGAACGCAATCTTGCCCGACTGGTGGTAAAGGAAACCGGCCTGAGCTTTCGTCGCTGGCGTCACCAGTTGCAGCTTATTCTGGCGTTGCAGGCGCTGATTGACGGACACAGCGTGCAGCACGTCGCTCAAACGCTGGGTTATGATTCAACGACCGCGTTTATCACCATGTTTAAAAAGGGGCTGGGGCAAACGCCAGGCCGTTATCTGGCCGGGCTTACTGCTTCCCAATAATCAGCGACACCAGGCCTGCGGCAATGAGCGGGCCGACCGGCACGCCCCGGAACAGCGCAACGCCCAGTACCGTCCCCACCAGTAAACCCGCGACCAGCTGCGGCTGGCTTCCCATCAGCGTAACGCCGCGCCCGCCCAGCCAGGAGACGAAGACGCCAATGGCGATGGCAACCAGTGATTTCCAGTTGACGAAGGAGTGAATGAGCGTAGAGGGAGGCAGCGAACCGCTGGCGATCGGCGCCATGACGCCGATAGTCAGGATAATGATCCCGACGGTAAGCCCCTGTTTCTCAATCCACGGGAAAAACGTATTGAGTGGGGTAACGCGGACAATGATCAACACCAGAATTGAAACGGCGACAGTGGTGTTATGGCTGATAAAGCCCAGCGCTGCCAGTCCAAGCAGGATCAGCAGAGTGACATCAAACATCGTGGTTTCCTTGCCAGAGAAAGATAAGCCTGCTTACTGTACGCGCAAATACGTGAGTGAACAGGCTTTTTTATCAATAACGGCACATTTTCAGGCGAATGCCTGAGGAGAATTTTCCGGGCAGGCCAGGCTTGCTGTCATTAAATTGCCATTAATTCGATTTATCAATAACAGGTGAGCCGTTTTCTCTGTCGCAACGGGGTGAAACCATGAACGATCATATGCTGATTGAAACGCTGATCATTACCTCATCATTTTTCGCTATTGCCGCGGTGATTGTGATTTCCGTACTGGTGCTGGAAAGACGTTTCTGAGCCGTTATTGCGCTCGGCGAAAGTTGACCAGTTCCGGCTGCGCAATGCGCAGGTAATCGTCGGTATTCATAATGACCGATTTTTCCAGCACGCCGGCGTTAAACGCGATTTCGTTGAAGCGCTCGAACAACAGCGGATCGGCCACCAGCTTCAGGTTAGGGTGGAAGCTAAAAGGGGGAATTGCGCCAAAGACGCAGCCGGTCAGCGCATCCACCTCGGCAGGGCTGGCAAGCGAAGCTCTTAGTCCGCCGAGATGGTTTGCGAGTTGGGCGAGATCGGCCTGCTGGTCAGCGGAAAGGATCGCCAGGACATGTTGATTGACGCCATTGCCTTTCACTTTACACACCAGCGCTTTTGCCCCCTGGCCTAGTGCGGTGCCGCGAATTTCCGAAACCGCTTCGCACTTACCGACCGCCTCGTGGCTGAGTACACGATAAGTGGCGCCTTCCTGCGATAAAAGGGTAATCAAACGCTGGTGAGCCGTGATCCCCTTAGCGACTTCATTCATCATTCACTCCCAATATTGCGATGAAGTTTCAACGGCAAAAGGGTATCACAAACGTGCATGATTTTGTTGTTTGTTGAGATAGAGTTGCTCATCAGAGGCCTTGTATGCGTCCTGGATCGTATCCTCAGGTTGCATATGATAAAGTCCAGCGGAAAAACTAATCACCTTATCTGGCGCGATGATTCGCAACTTATTGGCAATACGCTCAGGTAAAGTTGTTGCCGGTACAACTGAATCGATAAGAATTACACAAAATTCATCACCTCCCAGTCTTATTGCGTAATCTGTTTTACGCACCGATGCTTCAATGGCTTTTGCCAGCAATGTAATTGTGCGATCGCCTTCCTGATGCCCCTGCGTGTCGTTAATGACTTTCAACCTATCCAGATCGATGGCGATAAACGTCACGGAGGTGCCTGTGTTGACCAGTCGCTGCAAACGCTGTTCAAGCTGCGGTGTCAGGATTTTACGGTTATAGAGGCCGGTCATCGCATCGCTGATATTTTCACGATTGACATTATGGTAAAGGCGAAAATGCATTCTGACCATGTTCAGTAACGTAGCGGTAACGAGCAGGTAAAAGGCGAACAGTTTCCATGATGAGACAATAAAATACAGGATGTCGAGAGATAATGTGACACGGATTCCGCCTGGCAGGTCGTGAACATAATTAACATAATTAAAGAGGTTATTTTCGCTCTGATGGACAATGATTTTTTTCTCTGAATTCAGGTCGAACAGAGTCGCGTCCAGATAGCGCCAGACCAGTGGACGATCCTGAGTGTAAAAAATATTCTTCAGGTTATCCTGGTTAATATCCACCATTACTATGCCTTTTAACTTTCCATGTAGATAAACGGGAGTTAAAAAACTCATCACATTTTTTTCCGTAAGATCGTCCTGATAAATGCTTGAGAGCACTGTTCGCCCTGTGAATTGACCATCAATATCGTTACGGTTGATTCCCAGCGTTCCTTTTCGCAGAAAAGACCAGTGGTGCATAAAAAATTGTCTGGAGTCAATCAGGTTATAAAAATAGACGTAGCGTTTTTTAATATCCAGATAGTAGTGGAATTTATCTTCTACAGTGCCCAGCCCTTTACCATAATCCTTCTGGTTACGATTCGCCGCCACCGCCTGATCAAAAGCGAACAACAGAGGAGCGTCGTCAGCTACGATCGCGCAGTTTGCCTCGGCGGTTTGCAGTGTTCCATGTAGCGATGGGTTATTATGAGTGGTGAGATTGATGCCGTGGGTATTGCTGTCTGTTTCAAATCCGCGGCATAACGCATATTGTTGTTCATCGGATGGTGGTGTTTTGGGCTCCGTGAACGTGCGCATTAAATGAGCTGCAATGCTCTGATTCTGGTACTTGTCATACAAAAATGAAGAGTCTGCCTTTTCGATGATATAGCCCATATAGGCATTCATCGCCCTGTCACTGGCGATCAGTTCATAAGCCAGAAAAGAGGACGTCAGTACAATGACGCTTGCGGAGATAAAGAGCCTGAGCGCTTTATGATGCAATTTCATGATGAATAACAGTTTTCAAAGGGCGACGCTTCAGTTTATCACAGTGGCGATGTTCTCTCTAACAGCGGCTTCGTCCTCTTTTGTGTTATGAAATAAAAATCATTCTCATACTTCCCCTTTTTCTCTTAATGTTGTATTTATAATGCAACTTATCAGGAAGGAGGTGCGCGATGAGTGCGAATGAAAAAGCGGGCCATACATTTTTAGCAAGCCTGGGCAAAACCCGTCTGCGTCCGGGCGGCATTGAGGCGACGGAGTGGCTGTTCAGCCAGTCCCAGCTGACGCCGGGCAGCCAGGTGCTGGAAGTGGCATGCAATATGGCGACGACCGCCATTGAGTTGGTGCAACGTTTTGGTTGTTCGGTCTACGCTATCGATATGGATAAAAACGCGCTGGCAAACGCGCGGAACAATGTCGCGGCGCACGGGCTGGAAAATCACATCCATGTCATGGCTGCCAATGCCAACAGCTTACCCTTTGCCGATAACAGTTTTGATGTCGTGATTAACGAGGCCATGCTCACCATGTATGCCGACAAAGCGAAAGCAAAGCTGATCGGTGAATATTATCGGGTTCTGAAGCCGGGTGGCCGTCTCTTAACGCACGATATTATGCTGACCAGCCAGAAGCTGGCGGAAGGTGAGCAGAACCAGCTTCAGCATGTGGTGAAATCGAATGTAAGCCCGATGACCAAACAAGGCTGGCGCGATCTGTTGCTGGATTCCGGGTTTGAGCAGGTTTTACAGCAGAACGGTGAAATGTCGCTGATGTCTCCGCGAGGGTTGATTCGCGATGAAGGGCTGAAAGGGGCGCTTAAAATTGTTTATAACGGGCTGTGCATCCGTGACAATCGCAGCCGTTTTATCAAGATGTTTCGCTTCTTTAAATCACAGCGCCATCAGTTGAATTACATTGCCTGCTGTTCGGTTAAGGGGAAATAAAGAAAAGCCAGAACAGGGTTCTGGCTTTTTACTGACATGACGGACTGATTTCTAGTCTTTACTTGTCGTACTTTGTTTCTGGAACAGTTCACGGAAGACCGGATAGATATCATCCTGGTCGCGGATATGCTGCATCGCAAAGTTATCAAAAGTCGATTGCAGATGCTCATATTCGCGCCATAAGGTCTGGTGGGCGCGGCGGGTGATTTCGATATAGCTGTAATAGCGCACCACCGGCAGCAGTTTTTTCGCCAGAATCTCATGACACAGCGGAGAGTCATCTGCCCAGTTATCGCCATCCGAAGCCTGCGCCGCGTAGATATTCCACTGCGCCGGGTCGTAGCGATCTTTCACTACCTCATCCATCAATTTCAGGGCGCTGGAGACGATAGTGCCCCCGGTTTCCTGGGAGTAGAAGAACTCATGCTCATCCACCTCTTTTGCCTGCGTATGGTGGCGGATATAGACCACTTCAACGTTCTTATAGGTTCGGCTGAGGAACAGGTAGAGCAGGATATAAAAACGTTTGGCCATATCTTTGGTGGCCTGATCCATCGAGCCGGATACGTCCATCAGGCAGAACATCACGGCCTGGCTGGAAGGGTCAGGGCGCTTTTCATAATTTTTGTAGCGTAAATCAAAGGTGTCGATAAAGGGGACACGGTCGATTTTTGCCCGCAGTTCGGCAATCTCTTTACGTAGCCGCTCCTCTTCCAGCAACTGCGCGGGTTCGCTTTTGGTGATGATGTCCAGGTCGTCCTCAAGCGCGCGCAGCTCCCGACGTTTACCCGCAGTCATCGCCGTGCGGCGCGCCAGAGAGTTTTGCAGGGAACGCACCACGCTGATGTTGGCCGGAACGCCGTTGGAGGTAAAACCCGCGCGGTGGGTTTTATACTCAGTAAGCTGCCGTTGCTGATTTTTTTTCAGGTTAGGCAGCGCTAAATCTTCAAAGAGCAGATCCAGATACTCATCTTTGGAAATCTGAAAGACGAATTCATCCTGACCCTCACCATCCTGACTGGCCTGGCCTTGCCCACTCCCGGAACCACCGCCGCCACCTTGTGGACGCTCAATGCGATCGTTCTGTACGAAATGATCGTTGCCGGGGTGTACGCGATGGCGCAAGCCGCCCCGTCCCTGATGAAACATCGGTTCGCTGATGTCATCTGTCGGGATTGAGACGGACTCGCCGCTCTCTACATCGGTCACCGAACGTTTATTAATGGCCTCGGAGATCGACTGTTTAATTTGCGCTTTATAACGGCGTAAGAAGCGCTGGCGGTTCACCATGCTCTTGTTTTTACCGTTAAGACGCCGGTCAATAAACCAGGTCATAAGCCCCCCGTACTGCATTTGCCAACTTACGCTTCATCCTTCAAGTTGTCTCTGCGTTGGCTGTATTCGCTCACCCCAGTCACGTACTTATGTACGCTCCTGGGGATTCACTCATTTGCCGCCTTGATACCTCTTGAATGATTTCGCGTACAAAAGAATTGTTGGCCCGGTAAACGGATAAAATTTTCCGGGCCATTTATGCTGTTAAGACGATTTACGTACGCGCAGATACCATTCGCACAGCAGGCGAACCTGCTTACGGGTATAACCTTTCTCCATCATGCGGTCGACAAAATCGTCGTGTTTTTTCTGCTCGTCGGTTGAGGTTTTCGCGTTAAACGAAATCACCGGCAGCAGCTCCTCGGTATTCGAGAACATTTTCTTCTCAATAACCGTGCGCAGTTTTTCGTAACTGGTCCAGTTTGGATTGCGACCGCTGTTATTCGCTCTGGCACGCAGAACGAAGTTGACGATCTCGTTACGGAAATCTTTCGGGTTGCTGATGCCCGCCGGTTTTTCGATTTTCTCCAGTTCAGCGTTCAGTGACTCGCGGTCAAAGAGCTGGCCGGTATCCGGGTCGCGGTATTCCTGATCCTGAATCCAGAAATCCGCATAGGTGACATAACGATCAAAAATGTTCTGTCCGTACTCGGAATAGGATTCCAGATAGGCTGTCTGGATCTCTTTGCCAATAAACTCGGCGTATTTCGGGATCAGATAACCTTTCAGGAACTCCAGATAGCGTTCAGCCAGCTCCTGCGGGAACTGTTCGCGCTCGATCTGCTGCTCCAGTACGTAGAACAGATGCACCGGGTTGGCGGCCACTTCGGCATGGTCAAAGTTAAACACGCGGGAGAGGATCTTAAACGCGAAACGCGTGGACAGACCGTTCATCCCTTCATCGACGCCGGCGTAGTCCCGGTATTCCTGATAGGACTTCGCTTTCGGGTCGGTATCTTTCAGGCTTTCGCCATCATAGACGCGCATTTTCGAGTAGATGCTCGAGTTTTCCGGCTCTTTCAGACGAGAAAGAATCGAGAAGCGCGACAGGGTTTCCAGCGTACCCGGCGCGCATGGCGCATGAGTCAGCTCACTGTGATTCAGCAGCTTCTCGTAGATTTTGATCTCTTCGGAAATGCGTAAGCAATACGGTACCTTCACGATGTAAACACGGTCGAGGAAGGCTTCGTTATTTTTGTTGTTGCGGAAAGTCACCCATTCGGATTCGTTCGAGTGGGCAAGAATAATACCGTTAAACGGCAGGGCGGAGATACCTTCCGTCCCGTTGTAGTTACCTTCCTGAGTGGCGGTCAGCAGAGGATGCAGCACTTTAATCGGTGCTTTAAACATCTCGACGAACTCCATGATCCCCTGGTTAGCGCGGCACAACGCGCCGGAATAGCCATAGGCATCCGGGTCGTTTTGCGCGTGGTGTTCGAGTTTACGAATATCCACCTTGCCGACCAGCGCGGAAATATCCTGGTTGTTTTCATCGCCGGGTTCTGTTTTGGCGATAGCAATCTGTTCCAGAATGGACGGCCAGACTTTGATGACGCGGAATTTGGTAATATCCCCGCCGAACTCATGCAGACGTTTTGCGGCCCACGGCGACATAATGGTGCCGAGATAGCGGCGCGGAATGCCGTACTCTTTTTCCAGAATCTGCGCGTCCTCCTGCGGATTAAACAGGCATAACGGGTGATCGTTTACCGGACTACGCTCACCGTTGGCGCTCAGAACATAAATAGGCACATGCTGCATCAAAGATTTCAGTCGCTCGGCCAGCGACGATTTACCGCCCCCTACAGGCCCCAACAGATACAGGATCTGTTTCTTCTCTTCCAGCCCCTGAGCCGCGTGTTTCAGATAAGAGACAATCTGTTCAATCGCGTCTTCCATGCCGTAAAACTCTTCGAATGCGGGATAGCGAGCGATGACCCGGTTCGAAAAGAGTCGAGAAAGTCGAGGTTCCTGGGCAGTATCGACCATGACAGGCTCACCAATAGCCATCAGTAGCCGCTCTGCCGCGTTGGCATAAGCACTGCGATCTTGCCGACAAGTGGTAAGAAACTCCTGCAGTGTGAACTCTTCGTCCTTGGCAGCTTCATAGCGCTGGCGATAGTGATCGAATATATTCATGGTATGCCGTCCTTTCGTTTTTTAGCACATGGTAAGAGCCGTTCATATGAATAGTAGAGGCTCCCGGAAGAGGTAACTGAACGACGTCTCTACTGATTAAACAGCAACTCTCATGCCACAACGCTGAGCAAGAGATCAACGTGCCCGGTGATACACCTTCTTAAAATTAAGCGTAGATGGCATTTGCAAAACTTGCCTGTGCGCATAAATGAATTTCAATGGCATATCAATAACTCATCCGCTAAAAGTGCATGGTTATGTAAAGAAAAGAGATGAAAGTCATCCCGCGTTCATCCGACTGCAAGCAAACTGTCATCCACTATTGAGAAATTAACCGGTTACAGAGAGTGAAACGAATAAGTAAAATAGTTGGGTTGAAACGTATTGGCAGTTACACTTTTGGCGCTAAACATTTGAATAAGGAATATGGATTGTGACCAAACTCAAACTTCTGGCATTTGGCGTGCTTATCGCCACATCAGCTGGCGTAGCGCAAGCTGAAAACGACTTGACGCTGGGCGCTGGCGTTGGTGTGGTTGAACATCCTTACAAAGATTACGATGCTGATGTGTATCCGGTGCCGGTTATCAACTATGAAAGTGATAACTTCTGGTTCCGGGGCCTGGGCGGCGGATACTACCTGTGGAACGACAAAGCGGATAAATTGTCGATTACCGCGTACTGGTCTCCGCTGTACTTTAAGCCGGGTGACAGCGACGATCGCCGACTGCGCGAACTCGACAAGCGTAAGAGCACCATGATGGCGGGCCTGTCTTACATCCACAATACCGAATACGGTTTCCTGCGCACCACGCTGGCGGGCGATACGCTGGATAACAGCAACGGCATCGTGTGGGATCTGGCCTGGTTGTACCGCTATACCAATGGCGCGCTGACGCTGACGCCGGGTATTGGCGTGCAGTGGAACAGCGAAAACCAGAACGAATACTACTATGGCGTTTCGCGCAAAGAGTCCTCGCGCAGCGGCCTGCGTAGCTACGATCCAGAAAGCGGCTGGAACCCGTACCTGGAAATCAGCGCTAACTACAACTTCCTCGGGGACTGGAGCGTTTACGGTACAGCGCGTTATACCCGTTTGTCGGATGAAGTGACCGACAGCCCGATGGTTGATAAATCCTGGACCGGCCTGATCTCAACCGGGATCACCTATAAGTTCTGATTGTGCACTTTTACAGTGCAATTCGTGCATCAAAACAGGGCGCTTGCGCTCTGTTTTGCTTTACGGTGGTGCATTGATGGGGAGGATGCGATGACAGGACGTGGTACATGGGTGAGAATGCCAGCGCAGAGATGTACGCAGACAGCGGCGCCGACAGGTTGCAGGCCGGATAAGATGCGTCAGCATCGTTATCCGGCATCAGTCAACCCTTAACGTTTTGCGACGCGAATTGTTTGCACCAGGCGAGACGGTTTTTCTTCGCTGGCTTTTTGCGGCGCGGTGGCGTAAGCCGTTTCCACACAGACAAAGGTTTTGTAGCCATCATCCGGCATGTCGCCCATGCTGGCGGCGAGTGCCGGGCCAGGGTTCCATCCCACAACGTTAATGTTGTGATGGTGGATGACGTCAATGTTGCGGTTCAGCGCATCATCATGGATAACGCTACAGGCTTCCGGGTTCAGGTAAACGCGGTCAGTACGATCCGGGAACGTCTGGACGCCGTCTGCCAGCACATCTTCTTTGGCGTCGTTCACTTTATCAATGAAACGGTCGCCAAGGCCGCTGACCTTAACTGCGGCGATATCGCCGACGTTAAAGTAGGTGTGCAGGGCAGACGTGGTTTCGAATTCGCCGTGGGCTTCCAGTTCGATCTCACAGGTTTTACCCACTTTGAAGCGCGCAAGCAGGGTGAAATCGTGCGGCCAGTACTGGCGAGTCGCCTCACTGCTCTGTAGCTCAAATGTCAGTACCGCGCCGTTGTCGTCTTCGTTGTGGGCTTTCAGCGCCCACGGCAGGTTACGGGCAAAGCCGTGAGACGGCAGACCCTGCTGCGCAGAGGGGCCAAACCACGGCCAGCAGATCGGTACGCCGCCACGCAGTGCAACGCCTGTTTTAAACGGCGTGTTGTTGCTCAGCCACAGCACTTCTTCGGCGCCTGCTGGTTTCCAGGAGAGCAAATGTGCGCCCTGGAGTGCAAAAGACGCCTTAACTTGCGGGTGATCGACGACGATCACGTCAAGCTCGTCGAGCTGGCGGCGGGAGAGGACAGGGGTAATTTGTTCGATGACCGGGAGAGCGAAAATTGTGTTAATCATGATGCAATCCTTGGAGTTGAAAACTCTTAGCCATAAAAAAAGGCGACCGAAGGTCGCCTTTTGGGATCAATTTCTCATCTCAACTTATTTGGAGATGTGAGCAATCAGATCCAGAACTTTGTTGGAGTAGCCGGTTTCGTTGTCGTACCAGGAGACCAGTTTCACGAAGTTGTCGTTCAGCGCGATACCTGCTTTAGCATCGAACACGGAAGTGCACACTTCGCCGTTGAAATCGGTAGATACTACGTCGTCTTCGGTGTAACCCAGAACGCCTTTCATCGGGCCTTCGGAAGCAGCTTTGATCGCTTTCTTAATGTCTTCGTAAGAAGCCGCTTTTTCCAGACGAACGGTCAGGTCAACAACGGATACGTTCGGAGTCGGAACGCGGAACGCCATACCAGTCAGTTTGCCGTTCAGTTCCGGCAGCACTTTACCTACCGCTTTAGCAGCACCGGTAGAGGACGGGATGATGTTCTGAGCCGCGCCACGGCCGCCGCGCCAGTCTTTGTGAGACGGACCGTCAACGGTTTTCTGAGTAGCGGTGGTCGCGTGAACGGTGGTCATCAGACCTTCGATGATGCCGAAGTTGTCGTTGATAACTTTAGCCAGCGGCGCCAGGCAGTTAGTGGTGCAGGATGCGTTGGAAACGATGTCCTGGCCTTCGTATTTGTCAAAGTTAGCGCCTTTAACAAACATCGGAGTGTTGTCTTTGGACGGACCTGTCAGAACCACTTTTTTCGCGCCAGCAGTGATGTGCTTACGTGCGGTTTCGTCAGTCAGGAAGATACCGGTAGCTTCAGCAACTACGTCAACACCAACTTCGTCCCATTTCAGGTTAGCCGGATCACGTTCAGCGGTAACACGGATTTTTTTACCGTTAACGATCAGATGACCGTCTTTCACTTCAACGGTGCCATCGAAACGACCGTGAGTGGAGTCATATTTCAGCATGTAAGCCATGTATTCAGCGTCTAACAGATCGTTGATTGCAACAATCTCAATGTCAGAACGTTTCTGAGCAGCACGGAAAACAATGCGACCGATACGGCCAAAACCGTTGATACCTACTTTGATAGTCATATATTCCACCAGCTATTTGTTAGTGAATAAAAGGTTGCCTGTAAAATTACAAAAACCTTACGCAGCGTCAAGCGGAATCGTGTCAATCATTGCGACAAATCAATCCTCTGTACAAGCTTTGCACGGCTGACTCGCCTCACTCTTCCTTTCGGCTTGAAACCACATGGGGGCGGCGCCCCGAATTTTAAAGGGCAACTGAGATAAAAACGTGATTCCGATCACGATTCATAAGCTGCCATTTCGCAAGGATCAAGTTTAGAACAAAAGTTCACACTGGGGTGTTAATGTTTTGTTAGAATCGGTCACGCAATGTGAGTATGGCTAAAGCGAGATGTGAGCAAATGGCTAATCAACCCTCTGCGGAAGATCTGAAAAAAAAGTTGTCCGAAATGCAATTCTACGTGACGCAGAATCACGGTACAGAACCGCCATTTACCGGGCGTTTGCTGCATAATAAGCGTGATGGCGTCTACCACTGTCTGGTCTGCGACGCGCCGCTGTTTCATTCCCAAACCAAGTATGATTCCGGCTGCGGCTGGCCGAGCTTTTACGAGCCGGTCAGTGAAGAATCTATCCGTTACATTAAGGACTTTTCCCACGGGATGCAGCGTATAGAAATTCGCTGCGGCAACTGTGATGCGCACCTGGGACATGTCTTTTCGGATGGCCCACAGCCGACGGGTGAGCGTTATTGCGTCAATTCGGCCTCATTAAGCTTCACCGATGATGAAAACGGCGAACAAACTAAGGGCTGAAAAAACGATTCAGCAAATTATTCCACAGGAGCGGACTTATCATGAATCTTGATGAGATGATCGACAGCATGACACCGGAAGTTTATCAGCGCTTATCTACCGCCGTTGAGCTGGGAAAATGGCCGGACGGCGTTGCGCTGACGCCGGAGCAAAAAGAGAACAGCATGCAACTGGTGATGCTCTGGCAGGCGCGGCACAATACCGACGCGCAGCATATGACCATTGATACCAACGGTCAGATGGTGATGAAAAGTAAGCAGCAGTTGAAAGAGGATTTTGGCATTGCGCCAAAATCGATTGCGACGCTGAAACTGTAATGTAGCGCTTTTTTATTGGTAGCCTGATGGCGCTTCGGCCTACTGGTCATCGCTTTGTAGGCCTGATAAGCGAAGCGCCATCAGGCAGTAAGAACACCTAACCCTGCGTTTCTTCCCAGTCAGCCAGCGTATACAGCGTGGCGCCAGCGGCCGCCATCTCCATAAAGGCGTGCGCGCTGTCCTGCGGTTGAATATTCACACCACGGCAGCCGTCGGTAATCACATTCACCGTATAACCCAGTTGCAGCGCATCCAGCACGGTAAACTTCACGCAGTAATCGGTCGCCAGCCCCATCACGATCAGCGTCTGTACGCCGTTCTCACGAAGCCAGGCGTCCAGGGCGGTTTTCTGGCGGCGTCCGTTATCAAAAAAGGCGCTGTAGCTGTCCACCTGCGGATTCTCGCCTTTATGGAAAACCGCATCGATGGCGTTCTGCCTGAGCAGGGGATGCAAGGCCGCGCCGTCGCTATTTTGTACGCAGTGATCGGGCCAGAAAGTTTGCGCTAAACCGTCCAGTTGTCCCTGGCTGTAGGGCTGCGCCTGATGCTGGCTGGCGAAACTGCCGTGTCCGGCAGGATGCCAGTCCTGGCTGGCGATCACCGCGTCGCCGCGCGCTTTACACCAGGCGATAAGACGGTTTGCTACGTCCACTGTGCTGTCACCTTCAGGGACGGCCAGTGCGCCGCCGGCACAAAAATCATTCTGCAAATCAACCAGTAGTAAGGCCCGGGTCGTCATGAAAAGTTCCTTATTCGTCTGGCGTCAGTTCACCGCGTAGATTTTGCGTCATCGCGGTACGAATGGTCTGTGTATCCAGATTCTGGCTTAACAAGTAGTGCAGCTTAGTCAGCGTTGCTTCAACGGTCATATCCGCGCCGCCGATCACGCCCGCATGCGCCAGCGCGTTGCCGGTGGCATACCCACCCATATTCACCTTGCCGGACATGCATTGCGTCAGGTTAACCACCACGATACCGCGTGAACTCGCATCTTCCAGTTCTTTGAGGAACTCTTTGTTCTGCGGCGCGTTACCGACGCCGTAAGAACGCAGGATCAGCGCTTTTACCGGCTGGCGCAGGAAGTTACGCACCACTTCGGCAGAAATTCCCGGATAAATGGTGACGACGCCAATAGGCTGCGGCGTGATTGGGTGAACAATCAGCTCGCCTTCGCCGTGCGGTGCGGGTGGCGTACTTAAGCGACGGATATGAATTCCGGCTTCCAGCAGCGGCTGAAGGTTGGGGGAGGCGAACGCGTCAAAGCCATCGGCATGCGCTTTTGTCGTGCGGTTGCCGCGAAACAGCCGATTATTGAAAAAGAGGGTGACCTCATTGATGGGGTAATTCGCGGCGACATACAGGGCATTCAGCAGATTAATCTGCCCATCGGAGCGCAGTTCCGCCAACGGAATTTGTGACCCTGTCACAATTACCGGCTTACCCAGATTCTCCAGCATGAAGGAGAGCGCCGAGGCGGTAAACGCCATCGTGTCAGTGCCGTGGAGGATGACAAAGCCGTCATAGTCGTTGTAACGCGCTTTGATGTCTTCTGCGATATGCTGCCAGTCTTCCGGCGTCATATCGGATGAGTCCATCAGCGGGGCATATTCATGAATGGTGAAGTCCGGCATTTCCGGGCGGTGAAATTCGGGCATCAGCGCCAGCTGGCGCTGGAGATGGCCTGATACTGGAATGTAACCCTGTTCCGAGCGCTGCATACCAATCGTACCGCCGGTATAGGCAACGTAAATCGATTTCTTCTGCATGGCAATGTTCTTACGAAGTGAAGTCTCTTATATTGCCGAAGGCGGTTGCGCCTTATCCGGCCTACAAATTACGCGAAACTCGTAGGCCGGATAAGACGCGATAGCATCGCCATCCGGCAATGGCAATTTAGCGCACGTTCGCGCAGGTCAGGCAGAACGCATAACGGTTTTGCGGATCGTTAAAGGCAGCCAGTTTATCACTCTCTGCTTTTACCGCGCTGGCGGCTGTCGCCAGCGGCGCCGGGAGCATCGCCTGAATGGCTTCCGGCAGCATTGCGCGCACGGAGCCGGACATGCTGTCCATGATTCTGTCGAAGAATGTCGGTTCATCCTGATAATACTCAAGATGCCATTGCTTCAGTTTAGCCAGCTCTGCGGCTTTGGCGATGGCGTCGTCGAAGTCACCCAGGCTGTCTACCAGACCATTCGCTTTTGCATCCTGACCGGTCCAGACATGCCCCTGCGCGATTTTATCAATCTGCGCCGGGGTGCTCTTACGCGCATCGGCAACCAGCGTGATAAAGCGTTTGTAGCCATTCTCAATGCTGAGCTGCATCATCTGCTGCACTTCAGGCGGCAGCGATTTGGTGACAGAAACGTCCGCCAGCGGCGAGGTGGCGACGCCATCGGTATGCACGCCGATCGAATCCAGGCTGTTCTCAACGGTGTTGATAACGCCAAAGATGCCGATTGAACCTGTCAGGGTGCTCGGGTTCGCCACAATGTAGCTTGCCGGGGTGGAGATCCAGTAACCGCCGGATGCCGCCATTCCGCCCATCGACACCACAACCGGCTTGCCTGCGGCTTTCGCAGCGGCCAGTTCGGCGCGAATGACTTCAGAGGCGCTGACGCTGCCGCCGGGGCTGTTTACGCGCAGCACAATCGCTTTCACTTTCGGGTCCAGGCGCGCATCGCGGATTTGCGACGCCGTCGTGTCGCCGCCGACGTTGCCCGGTGTTTCTTCACCGTCCATAATCGCGCCATTGGCGAACACAACGCCAATACCGTCGCCGGTATCGGCAGGCGTTTTCAGCGAATAATCGTAATAGCTGATGGCCCGATAGTTGTTTTCTGCTTTGCTCCAGCCAAACTGTTTGGTCAGCGCTTTTTCCACTTCGGCGTTAGACGCCAGCGCATCCACCAGTTTGTTGTCGAGCGCGTATTTCGCGGTATCGCCATCCACTTTGCTCAGCCCGTCGAGCATAGCCTGCGCGCCAGGGAAGACCTGCTGCGCGGGGATCTGACGGTTCGCCGCAACGGTGTTCAGGTAGTTTTGCCACAGCTCGCCAATCCAGCGGCTGTCCGCTTCGCGCGCGGCAGGCGACATATCATCGCGGATAAACGGTTCCACTGCGGATTTATAAGTGCCGACGCGGAAGACGTGCGTGGAGACTTTCAGCTTATCCAGCAAGGATTTGTAATACAGGCCGTTGGTTGCGAAGCCGTGCAGATCGACCGTACCCTGCGGAGAAAGCCAGATTTTATTGGCGAAGCTCGCCAGGTAATATTGCCCCTGACTGTAGCTGTCGCCTACGGCAAAGACCGGCTTGCCGCTATCGCGAAATTCGCGCAGCGCTTTCCCGATGTACTGCATGGAAGGCTGATCGGCGCCCGCGAAGTTTTTCAGATCCATCACGATGCCGGTGATATTGCGATCGTCTTTCGCCTGACGAATGGTGTTGACGATATCAAACAGTGAGTTTTCTTGCAGGCGGTCAGAGCTGGCGCCAAACAGCTGTCGGCCAATGACGCCCAGGCGGTTGGTGCTGGATGGTTTATCGACGATCACGCCGGAAATATCCAACAGCAGCGCGCCGCGTGCAGTTTGTTGGCTGGTGTTGCCATCGCTAAGCTGCATCCAGATACCGACGCCCACCAGAACCAGAAAGATGAAGAACAGGTTGAGCACCAGTTCCCGGACGAAATTCAGCAGTCGCCATGTCCACTTAAAAAATCCGGCAATAAATCGCCACAGGGTTCGCATGTATTCTCCCTACCAGATTAACATTCCGCTATCTCCGTCATACTCAGAGAGAAAGCGTATAAGATGTGGGTATCGTAATGACCAGGCAGGCACTTGTCAGCAGGAATCACTGCCTGTGCTGTAACTAAATCCCCTCTCGTGTTAATTTTGTGAATAAATATCATTGCTGGAGTTAACCAAATGGACGCACTCGAATTACTTGTAAACCGTCGTAGCGCCTCTCGTCTGGCCGAACCCGCGCCTGCGGGTGAACAGTTACAAAATATTCTGCGCGCGGGCATGCGCGTACCCGATCACAAATCCCTGCAACCCTGGCGTTTTTTTGTGATTGAAGGTGAGGGGCGTGAGCGCTTCAGCGCTGTTCTGGAGCAGGGCGCCATTGCGGCGGAAGGCGATGAGAAAGCGATAGAGAAAGCGCGCACCGCGCCATTTCGCGCGCCGCTGATCATCACGGTGGTGGCGAAATGCGAGGAGAACCACAAAGTGCCGCTGTGGGAGCAGGAGATGTCAGCAGGATGTGCGGTTATGGCGATGCAGATGGCGGCGATTGCGCAAGGCTTCAACGGCATCTGGCGCAGCGGCGCGTTAACCGAAAGCCCGGTGGTTCGCGAGGCGTTCGGCTGTCGCGCACAGGATAAAATTGTGGGCTTCCTCTATCTGGGCACGCCGCAGCTGAAAGCGTCAACGACCATCAGCGTGCCGGACCCGACGCCTTTCGTGACGTATTTCTAAGCGTCATGGCCCCGGCAGGCGGCTTTTTCGATGAGCGCCTGCCGATTATTCGGCAAAACTGTCTGGATTATGAGCAAAGACGCCGGAATTCAGACACTCTCTCTTACCACGTCATGGAATGAGCGCTACCATAGCCCGATTGCAATGACAGGAGATGTCCATGAGCGAGCACGCTATTCGTTTAACGCAATACAGCCACGGAGCCGGTTGCGGTTGTAAAATTTCCCCTAAAGTGTTGGAAACCATCCTGCACAGCGAGCAGGCGAAGTTTGTCGACCCGAACCTGCTTGTGGGCAATGAAACCCGCGATGACGCGGCGGTATACGACCTGGGTAATGGCACCAGTATCATCAGCACCACCGACTTCTTTATGCCGATTGTCGATAATCCGTTTGATTTTGGCCGTATTGCGGCGACCAACGCCATCAGCGATATCTTCGCGATGGGCGGCAAACCGATTATGGCGATCGCCATTCTGGGCTGGCCCATCAACAAACTGTCGCCGGAAATTGCCCGGGAAGTCACCGAAGGCGGGCGTTTTGCCTGTCGTCAGGCGGGTATTGCGCTGGCGGGCGGGCACTCTATCGACGCGCCTGAGCCCATCTTCGGTCTGGCTGTCACCGGCGTGGTGCCGACCGAGCGCGTGAAGAAAAACAGCACCGCGCAGGCCGGATGCAAACTGTTCCTCACCAAGCCGCTGGGCATTGGCGTGTTGACCACCGCCGAGAAAAAATCACTGCTCAAGCCGGAACATCAGGGGCTGGCGACAGAAGTGATGTGCCGGATGAACATTGCGGGGGCGTCGTTTGCCCATATCGACGGCGTGAAAGCAATGACCGACGTGACCGGTTTTGGTCTGCTGGGGCACCTCAGCGAAATGTGCCAGGGCGCAGGCGTGCAGGCGCGGATCTGCTATCAGGACATTCCAAAACTGCCGGGCGTCGAAGAGTACATTAAACTTGGCGCAGTGCCGGGGGGGACGGAGCGTAATTTCGCCAGCTACGGTCATCTGATGGGCGACATGCCGCGCGAGGTGCGTGATCTGCTGTGCGATCCGCAAACGTCTGGCGGCCTGCTGCTGGCGGTGACGCCGGAAGCGGTAGAGGAAGTGAAAGTCACCGCGGCGGAGTTTGGTATTGAACTGACGGCGATTGGTGAACTGGTTGACGCCCGTGGCGGTCGCGCCATGGTAGAGATCCGTTAATTCGATGCGGTTGTTTATTGCCGAAAAGCCGAGTCTGGGCCGCGCCATTGCGGATGTGCTGCCAAAGCCGCACCGCAAAGGCGACGGCTTTATCGAATGCGGGAATGGACAGGTGGTGACCTGGTGCATCGGCCATCTGCTTGAACAGGCGCAGCCGGACGCGTATGACGGTCGTTATGCGCGCTGGAATCTGGCCGATCTGCCGATTGTGCCGGAAAAGTGGCAGCTCCAGCCGCGTCCTTCCGTGACGAAGCAGCTCAATGTCATTAAGCGCTTTTTACATGACGCAAGCGAAGTGATTCACGCGGGAGACCCGGATCGCGAAGGGCAACTGCTGGTGGACGAGGTGCTGGATTATCTGCAACTGTCCCCGGAAAAACGCCAGCAGGTGCAGCGTTGCCTGATCAACGATCTTAACCCGCAGGCGGTGGAGCGTGCGATTTTCCGGCTGCGCGCCAACAGCGAATTTGTGCCGCTGTGCGTCTCCGCGCTGGCGCGTGCGCGCGCCGACTGGCTGTATGGCATTAACATGACCCGCGCGTATACCCTTCTCGGGCGCAACGCGGGCTACCAGGGCGTGCTCTCGGTAGGGCGTGTTCAGACACCGGTTCTCGGGCTGGTGGTTCGCCGCGATGAAGAGATCGAGAACTTCGTCGCCAAAGATTTCTTTGAAGTGAAAGCACATATCGTCACGCCAGCTGAGGAGCGGTTTACCGCCATCTGGCAACCCAGTGAAGCGTGCGAACCGTATCAGGATGAAGAGGGGCGTTTGCTGCATCGTCCGCTGGCGGAGCATGTGGTGAATCGTATTAACGGTCAGCCCGCGATCGTCACCAGCTATAACGATAAACGGGAATCAGAATCTGCCCCGCTGCCGTTTTCGCTGTCGGCGTTGCAGATTGAAGCGGCGAAACGCTTTGGCCTGAGCGCGCAGAACGTGCTTGATATCTGCCAGAAGTTGTACGAAACCCACAAATTAATTACCTATCCGCGTTCCGACTGCCGCTATCTGCCGGAAGAACATTTTGCCGGACGCCATGCGGTGATGAACGCCATTGGCGCGCATGCTGCGGATTTGTTGCCGCAGCCGGTGGTTGACCCGGACACGCGAAACCGCTGCTGGGATGATAAAAAAGTTGACGCTCACCACGCGATCATCCCGACTGCGCGCAGTTCATCAATTTCCCTCAGCGACAATGAAGCGAAGGTGTACAACCTGATCGCACGCCAGTACCTGATGCAATTCTGCCCGGACGCGGTATTTCGCAAATGCGTCATTGAACTGGAGATTGCGAAGGGGAAATTCGTCGCCAAAGCGCGTTTTCTGGCGGAGGCCGGATGGCGAACGCTGTTGGGCAATAAAGAGCGTGACGAAGAGAACGACGGTACGCCGTTACCGGTGGTGGCGAAAGACGACGAACTGCTGTGCGAAAAGGGCGAGGTCGTTGAGCGTCAGACCCAGCCGCCACGCCATTTTACCGATGCTACGCTGCTGTCCGCCATGACCGGGATTGCCCGTTTCGTGCAGGATAAAGATCTGAAAAAGATCCTGCGAGCGACCGACGGGCTGGGAACCGAAGCGACGCGCGCGGGCATTATCGAACTGCTGTTCAGGCGCGGATTCCTGACCAAGAAAGGGCGTTACATTCATTCAACGGATGCCGGGAAAGCCCTGATTCACTCGTTACCGGAGATGGCTGCCCGACCGGATATGACGGCGCACTGGGAGTCTGTCCTGACGCAAATCAGTGAAAAGCAGTGCCGCTATCAGGATTTTATGCAGCCGCTGGTCGGCACGCTGTTTCAGTTGATCGATCAGGCTAAACGCACGCCGGTACGTCAATTCCGGGGCATTGTTGCGCCAGGCGGTGGCGGCGAGAAGAAAAAGAGCGCGCCTCGTAAGCGAGCGGCGAAAAAAAGCCCGCCGTCAGAAGAGGCGAGCGTATAACGCACAGGCCGGATAAGGCATTTGCGCTGTCATCCGGTAATGCCTGATGGCGCTGCGCTTATCAGGCCTACATGCCACGGAAAATTAAATCACGCCCTGGCCCAGCATCGCGTCGGCCACTTTGACGAAGCCTGCGATATTCGCCCCGCGAACATAGTTGGTATGTTTGTTTTCGCCGCCGTATTCCACGCAGGCATGATGAATATCCAGCATGATGTGGTGCAGACGCGCATCCACTTTCTCGGCTTTCCAGCTCATTCGCGCGGCGTTCTGCGCCATCTCCAGACCGGAGGTCGCCACGCCGCCTGCGTTGGCCGCTTTACCCGGCGCGAACAGCACGCCAGCTTCGAGGAACAGATCGGTGGCTTCAATGGTGGTTGGCATATTGGCGCCTTCCGCCACCGCTTTCACGCCGTTGGCGATCAGCACGCGCGCGGCGTCCACGTCGAGTTCGTTCTGCGTTGCGCACGGCAGGGCGATATCAACCGGCACTGACCACGGCTGTTTGCCTTCCATATAGGGCAGGCCAAACTCGCGGGCGTAGTCCGCCACGCGCCCGTCACGGCTGGCTTTGATTTCGCACAGGCGCGCCAGTTTTTCTTCGGTGAAGCCGCTCTCATCCACGACGGTGCCGCTGGAGTCCGAAGCCGTCACCACACGAGCGCCGAACGCCATTGCTTTCTCGATAGCGTACTGCGCCACGTTGCCGGAACCGGACACCGCCACACGCATACCCTCAAAACCCAGACCGTGGCGTTTGAGCATCGCTTCGGTAAAGTACACCAGGCCATAACCGGTGGCTTCCGGGCGAATCAGGCTACCGCCAAACGAGAGGCCTTTCCCGGTGAACACGCAGGCGCTGTTGTTGGAGAGCTTACGCATCATACCGGCCATAAAGCCCACTTCACGTCCGCCCACGCCGATATCGCCAGCAGGTACGTCAGTGTCTGGCCCTAAATGGCGATAGAGCTCCGTCATCAGCGCCTGACAGAAACGCATCACTTCGCCTTCGCTCTTGCCTTTAGGATCGAAATCGCTGCCGCCTTTACCGCCGCCCATCGGCAGCGTGGTCAGCGCATTTTTAAACGTCTGCTCAAAGCCGAGGAATTTCAGTATTGAGAGGTTAACGGAAGGATGAAAACGCATCCCGCCCTTATACGGGCCGATGGCGGAATTAAACTGTACGCGCCAGGCACGGTTAACCTGCACCTGGTTACGATCGTCCACCCACACCACGCGGAACTGGATCACGCGTTCTGGCTCAACCAAACGTTCCAGCAATGACATCTGACGATAACGAGGATTTTGCTCAAGGAAAGGCCACAACGTGGTCATTACTTCACGAACGGCCTGCGCGAACTCGGTCTGATTGGGGTCACGCTGTTGAACATGGTTTAGAAACGACTCCAGAGAACATGTCTGATCCATAGATATAAGAACCTCTTATGTATTGATATGGTTATATTTATAATGTTGAGTTTCGTGTTTATGCAGTTTTTGACTATACCACCAGCAGTGTGACGGTAAGCAAGAAAAAAAAATGGCGTGCCAGGGAAATTAATAACGGCGCGCGCGTCATAATAAAAAGCGATGGATGGAGTGGCTAAAGTTTCAGTCGCTTACGACCGTTATACTGAAGGTAGGCTTCATAACAAGGAAACGCTATGCATCGTTTATTTATCGCGGCAGCAGCGGCGATGGTCTCTTTTGCCGCGCTGGCGAATCAGCATTATCGCCCGGATGTGGAGGTTAACGTCCCGCCCGAAGTGTTCAGCTCCAGCGGGCAGCGTGCGCAGCCCTGCAATCAGTGCTGCGTCTACCAGGATCAAAACTATTCGGAAGGGGCGGTGATTAAAGCCGAAGGCGTGCTGCTGCAATGCCAGCGCGACGAAAAAACGCTCAGTACGAATCCGTTGGTCTGGCGTCGCGTAAAGCCATAAACGCCTCTAACAGCGGAATGTCCGCAGGCGCAAGCGGGTAACGCAGCGCCTCTTTTGGCGAACACCAGATCATGTTCTGGTGATAATGCGCGGTGACGGCGCCGGTAAACGCCGGGACGTGCCAGGCGTGCAGATGGATCAGCCGGCCAGAGACTTCGCGCTGATGGCTGGCGATATAGCGCCCGACAACCGCCTCAATACCCAACTCTTCACGCAGTTCGCGAATCAACGCCTGAGGCTGTGTCTCACTGGACTCCACTTTGCCTCCGGCAAACTCCCACATACCCGGCTGATCGGCGTGTTCCGGGCGTTGAGCCAGCAATATTTTGTCGTCACGCTCAATGATTGCGGCGACGACATCAATGGTTTTCATCATATTCATCAAGGTTCAACAACGGAAAGTGACATACTATCCTTATCTTTGCGTGACCTAAAGTCTTCAGGAGCAAGCGTTGAACGATCCACAACCCTGGGTTAGCCCATTGACCCATATCCCTTCCAGTCTGAAACCTCTCGTCGCTACGCAGAAAAAACATTACGGCGACGTTCTGCACCCCACGCGCTGGTGGGGGCGAATGCCGTTTCTGTTCTGGCTGGTGGCGCTGTTTGTCGGGTTTCTGGAACGTAAGCGCGCGCGGTTAACGCCGGTGATGCGCGCGTTGTTGATGACGCGCGTTTCGCAGGTGTGCCATTGCGCCTTCTGTGTGGATGCCAACAGTTTACGTCTGGCCGAACGGTGTGGGGCGCTGGATAAAGTACAGGCCGTTGCCGGGTGGCAATCGTCCACGCTATTCAGCGAGGAGGAGCGTGTCGCACTGGCTTATGCCGAGGCCGTGACCGCCACGCCGCCGCAGGTTGATGAGGCGCTCAAGGCGATGATGAAACGCTATTTTACTGACGACGCGATTACCGAAATGACGGCGCTGATCGCCTTTCAGAACCTGTCGGCGCGTTTTAATGCCGCGCTGGATATTCCTTCGCAAGGGCTGTGTGACGCATTGAAAGGGGCGCCACATGTTTGATAGGCATCTGCACCCACGGGTTAAACCGCTCCTGCACCGCTGTGCCGCGTATCTCGATAAACCGGCGATCACCCCGGACGGCCTGACGCTGTTCGGATTTGCCATTGGCGTGCTGGCGCTGCCGTTTCTGGCGTTGGGCTGGTATCTGGCCGCGCTGGCGGCCATTGTGCTGAATCGCCTGTTCGACGGGCTGGATGGCGCGCTGGCGCGGCGCAGAGGGTTAACCGATGCGGGGGGATTTCTTGATATCACCCTCGACTTTCTGTTTTACGCGCTGGTTCCGTTTGGCTTTATCCTGGCCGTACCGGAACAAAACGCGCTGGCAGGGGGCTGGCTGCTGTTTGCGTTTATCGGTACGGGCAGCAGTTTTCTGGCGTTTGCGGCGCTGGCGGCGAAGCATCAGATTGATAATCCGGGCTATGCGCACAAATCGTTTTACTATCTGGGCGGGTTGACCGAAGGCACCGAGACGATATTGCTTTTTGTTCTGAGCTGCCTGTTTCCGCGCTATTTTCCCGTTCTGGCGTGGGTATTTGGCGCGTTATGCTGGATGACCACCCTGACAAGGGTCTGGAGTGGATACCTGACGCTGAAGGTTATCCGGCCTGGAAAAAGAACCTCCCTGTAGGCCTGATAAGCGTAGCGCTATCAGGCATCAGTATGGCACGACGCTTTCCCGTAGGCCTGATAAGCGCAGCGCCATCAGGCGCATTACGACTACTTACTGCTGTCCGGGCCGCGCTCGCCGGTGGACACTGGATTTTTCGGATCGCTGCTCCATTCGTACCAACCGCCGTCATACACGGCGACGTTTTTCCAGCCCATCGCCCGCGCGTACATAAACGTTTCGGAGGCGCGCCAGCCGGTGCCGCAATAGAAGGCAACGTGCTGATCCGGCAGAATATCCCACTGCTTCCACATGGCGGCGATATCCTCTGCGCTGCGCATGGTGCCGTCCGGGTTATGGAAATCCTCCATATGCGTGGAATCGCTGCCCGCATGTCCCCAGCGCGCGCCGGCAATTTCGCCTTTTGGCTTGATATAGCTGTATCCGCTGGTGGTGCCGATAAATTCCGGCCAGGAACGGATGCTGACCAGCGATGCGTCCTGACGGTGCAGCAGGGCGCGGGCCTGTTCCATATCCAGCATTAACTGCGGCTGTGCCGGGATCGCCACGCCAAAGTCGGGTTCCGGCTTCACGTCAGCCGGCATGCCGCGTTCAACCGGCAGACCCGCATCGGACCAGGTTTGCCAGCCGCCGTCGAGCAGACGAACGTCCTTCACGCCCGCATAGAGCATAATCTGCGCAACGCGCGCCGCAGCGTACACGTCGCGGCCATACAGAATAACCGTCGTGTCATGGCGAATACCGTGTTTCGCCAGCATCGCTTTCAACTGCGCGTCAGAGACTTTATTCCACAGCGGTTCGCTTTCCACCTCATTGGTGTCGATGTATCCGGCGCCGGGAATGTGGCTGAGCAGATAATATTTCGGCGCGCCCCAGCCTGCTTCAATCACCTTCCAGTCTCCCGCCGGTTTAGCCGTAACCGGCTGGTTTTGTTGAAGGGCATGCAACCACTGTGGGTATGCTAATTGCTCGAAGTGAGGGAGCTTTTGCAGTCGGGAAGGATCGGTCAGTGCATCGCTCAGCGTAGCAATCTGGCTGAAGCCTGCCTTCTGTAAACGTGATTTCACCGCCTGTACGCCACTGTCATTGCCATACAGCGCCAGCGGGGCGTCTTTCCTGAGCTGATGCCGTTGCAGCCAGGCGGCGAGCTGCTCGTCGCTCATTTTATCGAGCCAGGAGGCTGACAGATTCAGTGCGGAAGGTTCGTGACCGGAAGGGCCATTAAGGGTTTGCGGCCAGCCGTTGTAAAAAGCGCTCTGGCGCGTATCAATTGCGGCGCCCTGTTTTTGCTGTAGCTGGCTGAAGGTAAGCGACTGCGCCATATCAGCAGCCCAGGAGGAAGCGCAGGCGAGTCCTGAAGCCAGTGCCAGCGCGGTCATTTGAGAAACACGTTTCATCGAATAGCCCGACGTTAAAATAAGAGGGCGCCATTCTCTGCTGGCTGGCAGGGAAAAACTTTGCGTTAACGCAGTTTGTCGGCATATTCACGCCCACGCCTCCATCTGGAGCACCGTGCCGCCGGGAGGAACATCCTGGATATCGTGCGTCACCTGTACCACCGGAATATTTTGTTGCCGTACTTCGGCAAAGACCCACCGGCGGAAGGCGTCGCGGCGCCCGGCGTCCAGTCGGCTGAACGGCTCATCCAGCAGTAATGCCTGCGGTTGCGCCAGTAACGCGCGAAGCAGGGCCACCCTGGCGCGCTGGCCGCCGGACAATGACGCCGGATCGCGGTGGCTGAACCCGTCCAGCCCGGCGCGCTCAAGAGCATGTCGCACTTCCGTTTGTCTGGCCGCCCCTTTTATCGCGGCAGGCAGCGCCAGCAGTAAGTTCTGTCCGACGCTGAAATGGTCAAACAGCAGGGCATCCTGAAACAAAATACCGATTTGACGTTGCGCGGTGGGGAGCGTATCGATGCGTCGTTCGTTGAGCCAAAGCTCGCCGGAGGCCTGAAACTGAGACGGCAGTGCGCCGACCATCCACGAAAACAGCGAAGACTTTCCGCTACCGGAAGGCCCCATCAACGTGACAATGTCACCTTTTTTGACCTGAAAGGCGACCTGATTCAATAAGCGGTGATTGCCCTGGCGCAGCGTGAGATGTTGAACGATGAGCATTAGCGGAGTCCTTGACGATAGTGGCCAATGACGCGTGAACATAGCGCCGTCAGCGCGAAAACCAGCAGGGGTAACAGCAGTTGCCATAGCGCCTGCGACGCAAGAATTGTGGTACTGCCGCCGCTGCTGAGCGCCACGGCTTCTGTGGTGAGCGTAGGATAGCGTCCGGCGCCCAGCCAGAGTGTCGGCATATATTGGACGATGCTGACGGAAAAGCCGACCGCGAAGGCAAACAATGCGGGGCGCAGTAAAAGTGGGCACTTGATGCGCCAGAAGATACGAGCCCGCGTCCAGCCCAGCGTTTGCGCGATCAGCACCAGCCGTGGGTCAATGCGCTGCCAGGCGGGTTTGAGGACGAATAACATCCACGGGATAACCCACAGCAGGTGTCCCCAGATAACGGTAGCGTACTGGCCGTCTTGCCCGGCGAGCAGCGCCAGAGTGTATTGCCCGGCGACCAACGGCAGCGCAGGCAGCAATATTGGCAGCCAGACCCAGCGGTGCCCGGTTTGCGGCCCCCATTCCAGCCATAAGAACAGCGTCATCAACCCCAGCACGGCGGACGCCAGCCCCATTTGCAGGCTGTTCGCCAGCGCTTCGTGGTTCACCGACGCGGGTTCAGCCATATAAGCCAGCAGCGCCACGCACAGCATGCCGCTTAACGGCAGCGTCAGCGCCAGCGTTTTTCCGCTTCTGCCTGATAAGCGCTGGCGGCGAAAACCGTTGATGGCAGGAAGGGTGCGTTGCCACCCCCGCCAGATGAGATAGCCGAACAGGGCAAACAGCATAAGCAACGCCACGAGCAGTAAACTGGCGAGAGCGCCTTTGGCCTGTTGGTCGGCGTCGCCCTGGCTCAGCCATTGCCAGCTTAACACTGCCAGCGTAGGTGGATTGCCCGGCCCCAGAATCATCGCGACATCCACTGTCGATAATGACCAGGCGACAATCGCCAGCATTACCGCGCCTAATCCAGGCGCAACGGCGGGTAACAGCAGCCAGCTCAGGCATTGCAGACGGCTGTAGCCCAGGGTATCCAGCACGATGACCTGCTGCGAAAGCTGTTTTTCACTTAATAATGCCGACAGGACCCAGAGCAGAAAGGCGCTCTCTTTGACGGCCAGCGTGAGCCCAAGCCCGATGCCATAGCGATCCATCTGCGGCGTGAGCGAGGGGAAAAGGCGATAAAGCATCCCGCCTTCGGCAAAAAGCAGCAGGGCGCTGGCGGCAAAGGCCACATGAGGAATGGCCAGTAGCCAGGGGAGGCGGGCGCAAAGACGCGCCCATTTTGCGCCAGGCCACAACGCGACGACGATCGTCAGCGCAATAGCCAGCGCGCCGGTTGCCGCCAGGGTGACGGAGACCAGCGTTGCCCACAGCGCCTGCGGGAGTTGCGGATCGCTAAACAGCGCCAGCCAGTGCGTAGCGGAGAGCGCGGGCGTGATAAGCGTGAATGCGGCAGGAACCAGCGGCAGCCAGATGACCGCCATCACGCCCCAGACCAGCAGGGTTACTGCGTACCGTAGCGGCGTAGCCATGCCTGTTCCAGCGCGTTCACCCATGCGGAATGCGGTTCCGCCAGCGTAGGCGGCAACCCGTCAGGAATGCGCGACCGTAACGCTTCCCGCTGCCCGGCGGGCAGCTTATGCGGGTCAAGCACGGAAGGATCGCCCCAGAACGCCGGATCGGCTTTGCGCAACTGCGCGTCGGGAGAGAGCAGGAAATTGGCAACCACCTTTGCGGCAGCGCTGGCGCGGGCGTTCGCCGGGATCGTGACAAAATGCACGTTGCCAATCATGCCTTGTGAAAAACCGAAACTGTAGCTGGTTTTGGGCAGTTCGCCGCTGGCAATCTTTTGCTGCGCATGAGCAGGATTAAACGTCAGAGACAGGCGCAGCGAACCGGCTTGCAGCAGCGCGTCCATCCGGGCGGGAGAGGGAGGGAAGTCTTTTCCCTTCCGCCACAGGCTGGGATGCAGCGCATCGAGGTATGCCCATAGCGGCGCGGTGACGGAATCGAACGTCGCGTCATCCGGCGCGACCTTGAGCGCATCCGGTTGAGGGGTTAACGCCAGTAACAGCTGTTCCAGAAACGCCGTCCCGGTAAAATCCGGCGGCCGTGGATAGGTGACAGTACCGGGATGGGCTTTCGCAAAAGCGAGTAGCGCCTGCGGGCTTTGCGGCGGCTGCGGCGTAATATCCCGGTTAGCAATGAAGGTTAACTGCGCGCCGCCCCAGGGTGACTCCGCCCCTTGCGTTGGCATGGAAAAATCCTCGCGTACCGGTTTGCGCGTATCGACATAGCGCCAGTTTGGCAGCGTCTCCGCCCAGTGGGTTTGCAGCAGTCCGGCTTCTTTCAGCGTGCGGAAGTTCTCGCCATTTACCCACAGCAGATCGACGGAACCATCGGTTTTACGCCCGGCGGCGGACTCAGTCTGAATGCGTTTCACGGCATCGGCGGCATCCGCAAGCCGGACAATCCTGAGGTTAATGGCGTAATGCGTTTTCATCTCGCCGCTGACCCAGTCGAGATACTGATTAACGGCATTGTCGCCGCCCCAGGCGTTAAACCAGACGGTCTGACCTTTGGCTTCATCTTTCACCGCCTGCCAGTTTTCGACGGCTTGCACATGGCCCGTCAACAGTAGACCCGCCAGTAATAGAGTACGACGCATGATCGCTCCTGAAATTAGGATCGTAAAAAACGCTTAACCAGCCAACGGGAGGCCAGCGGTAACAGCCCCAGCAGGGCAAAGGCCGCCAGCATACCGGGGGAAATGATGTCGCGTATTGATGTCAACTGGCTGAGCTGGCGTCCGGCGTTGAGATAAATCACCGTTGCCGGAAACATGCCCGCCTGACTGATCCACCAGTATTGACGTACGCGGATTGACGTCAACCCGGCGAGTAAATTAACGAGAACAAAGGGAAACAGCGGCATTACGCGCAGCGCAAACAGATAAAAGGCACCGTCGCGCGCCATGCCATGATCTACGGTTTGCATCTGGCGTGCGAACCGGCGGGAGATCCACTCCCGCAGCAGGTAGCGGCTGGCCAGCATGGCGAGCGTAGCGCCGAGGGTTGACGCGAAGGAGACCAGCAGCGTTCCTTGCCAGAGTCCGAATAGCGCGCCGCCGAGCAGCGTCAGCAGCGCAGCGCCGGGAATCGATAAGGCCGCCACCAGCGTATAGACCAGAAAATAGAGACCGGCGCTCAGGAATGGCGACTGTTGCTGCCAGGCCGCCAGCATCGTGTGATAGCGTTTCAGGGTATCAAGGGAGATAAAACCGGGAGGCAAAGCCCACACCACCCCGGCGATACAGATGATTAAAAAACCTGAGAGCAGTCGTTTTTTCGCGTTCACCTGTGTTTATCAGACCCGGAATTTTGCCCAGACGGGCGCATGGTCGGACGGTTTTTCCATGCTGCGGATTTCATAGTCAATGCCGGTTTCAACGCAGTGTTCGGCCAGCGGATTGCTCGCCAGCAGCAGGTCGATGCGCAGCCCCCGGTTGTCGTCAAAACCTTTTGAGCGGTAATCAAACCATGAAAATTTATCGACCGTTTCCGGGTGCGCGTGACGGAAGGTATCCACCAGCCCCCAGTTAATCAGGCGATCCATCCACTCGCGCTCTTCCGGCAGGAAGGAGCACTTACCGGTACGCAGCCAGCGTTTGCGGTTCTCTTCGCCAATGCCGATGTCCAGATCGGTTGGGCTGATATTCATATCCCCCATGATCAGCACCGGATTGTCGCGTTTCAGTTCGTTGTCCAGGTAGTTTTGCAGGTTCTGATAAAACTGCGCTTTTGCCGGAAATTTCAGCGGGTGGTCACGGCTTTCGCCCTGCGGGAAATAACCGTTAATGACGGTGATACTGCCCAGCGGCGACGGGATTTCCGCCATGATGATACGGCGCTGCGCCTCTTCGCCGTCGTCGGGAAAACCACGGCGCACAGAAACAGGCGTCTCTTTGGTCAGTAGCGCGACGCCGTAATGGCCTTTCTGTCCGTGATAGAAGACGTTATAGCCGAGCTTTGCTACCTCTTCGAGAGGGAACATATCGTCGTGAACTTTTGTCTCCTGCAAGCCGATCACGTCAGGCTGGTGCTTGTCGACAATGGCTGACAGTTGATGAGGACGGGCGCGCAGGCCGTTGATATTAAAAGAGACAAATTTCATAGTCGCTGCCACTTTGCAAGGTGAATAGTGCAAGGATGGTAGCAGAAATTAGACGGGCTGACTGCCACTTGTCGCGCGAATCAAACGATAACTGCCAATGGCCTTAACGATGGAGCAAAAACTGCACTGTTTCAGGGCGGAGTGCGTCATAACGATGCAATAATTTCCGATAAATTTCGTCTACGATCACAATTCCAGAATTATATTTGGCGACTGAATAATATTTCGATTTTTCCTCTTATTTGTTCTTTTCTTCGCAAATATATTCACTTTTTATGCAGCAATAGTGAATACCGGCGGGTTGTAACCCGTTGATTTTTCGTTTCCAAAACCGGTTTATGCATTTTTTCCTCTGGCTGGCACGAACAGTGCAATCTACATTTACAGCGCAAACACTCATTTTATTAACATATAAATAACTTTTTATTTACCGAAAGAGGTCGCTATGTCTCTGTCAATTACGCGTGAAAATTTTGATGAATGGATGATGCCGGTCTATGCCCCGGCACCTTTTATTCCGGTTCGTGGAGAAGGCTCACGCCTGTGGGATCAGCAGGGGAAAGAGTATATCGACTTCGCCGGGGGAATTGCGGTGAATGCGCTCGGCCATGCGCACCCGGCTTTACGCGAGGCGCTGAATGAGCAGGCGAGCAAATTCTGGCATACCGGAAATGGCTACACCAACGAGCCGGTGCTGCGACTGGCGAAGATGCTGATTGACGCCACCTTTGCTGAACGCGTCTTCTTCTGTAACTCCGGCGCGGAGGCCAACGAAGCGGCGCTAAAACTGGCGCGTAAGTATGCGCACGATCGTTTTGGCACGCATAAAAGCGGGATTGTGGCATTCAAAAATGCCTTTCATGGCCGCACGCTGTTTACCGTCAGCGCAGGCGGGCAGCCCGCGTATTCACAGGATTTCGCTCCGCTGCCGCCGGATATCCGCCATGCCGTGTATAACGATCTCAACGCGGCCAGCGAACTGATTGATGACACAACATGCGCGGTGATCGTGGAGCCCATGCAGGGCGAAGGGGGCGTGCTCCCGGCCACGAAAGCATTCTTACAGGGGCTGCGCGAATTGTGCGACCGACACAATGCCTTGCTGATTTTTGATGAAGTACAGACGGGGGTTGGGCGTACCGGCGAGCTGTATGCCTACATGCATTATGGCGTCACCCCCGATCTGCTCACTACTGCTAAAGCGCTGGGCGGCGGTTTCCCCATCGGGGCGCTGTTGGCCACTGAAAAATGCGCCAGCGTGATGACGGTAGGCACTCACGGAACCACCTACGGCGGCAACCCGCTGGCTTCTGCGGTGGCGGGAAAGCTGCTGGAAATCGTCAATACGCCGGAAATGCTGAACGGCGTTAAGCAACGCCATGACTGGTTTGTCGAACGCCTGAACGCCATAAATGAACGCTTCGGATTGTTCAGTGAAATTCGTGGACTGGGGCTGCTTATTGGCTGTGTTCTGGAGGCTGAGTTTGCCGGAAAAGCTAAACTTATTTCACAGGAAGCCGCAAAAGCCGGGGTGATGGTGCTGATTGCGGGCGCTAACGTGGTGCGTTTCGCACCTGCGTTAAACGTCAGCAAAGAGGAAGTGGCAACCGGGCTGGATCGCTTTGCGCTGGCCTGTGAACGCATCAAAGCAGGAGGTTCGTCATGATGGTGATCCGCCCCGTCGAACGACGTGATGTCAGTGCGTTAATGCAGCTTGCCAGTAAAACCGGCGGCGGCCTGACCTCTCTGCCAGCAGATGAAGCGACGCTGACGTCGCGTATTGAGCGTGCGCTAAAAACGTGGCGTGGCGAACTGCCGAAAAGCGAACAGGGTTACGTGTTCGTGCTGGAGGACAGCGATACGGGAAGCGTTGCGGGAATTTGTGCGATTGAGGTGGCCGTGGGGTTGAACGATCCCTGGTACAACTATCGCGTTGGCACGCTGGTGCATGCTTCTAAAGAGCTGAATGTCTATAACGCGCTGCCGACGCTGTTTCTCAGTAACGATCACACCGGGAGCAGCGAACTGTGCACGCTGTTCCTTGACCCCGACTGGCGCAAAGAGGGCAACGGCTATTTGCTCTCTAAATCACGCTTTATGTTTATGGCGGCGTTTCGCGACAAATTTAATGAAAAGGTTGTGGCGGAAATGCGCGGGGTGATCGACGAACACGGCTACTCGCCGTTCTGGGAAAGCCTGGGAGAACGCTTTTTTTCCATGGAATTCAGCCGGGCAGACTATTTATGCGGCACCGGGCAGAAGGCGTTTATTGCTGAACTGATGCCGAAGCACCCTATTTACACCCATTTCTTATCGGAAGAAGCGCAGGCGGTGATTGGCGAAGTACATCCGCAAACGGCGCCGGCCAGAACGGTACTGGAGAAAGAAGGTTTCCGCTACCGCAACTATATCGACATTTTCGACGGCGGCCCGACGCTGGAGTGCGACATTGATCGGGTTCGGGCAATCCGTAAAAGCCGCCTGCTGGACGTGGTGGAAGGCCAGCCCGCGCCGGGCGAGTTTCCGGCGTGTCTGGTCGCCAATGAAAATTATCATCACTTTCGCGCCATGCTGATTCGCACCGACCCGGATACGCAACGTCTGGTGCTGACTGCGGCGCAACTTGATGCGCTCAAATGCCACGCGGGAGATCGCGTTCGTCTGGTACGTCTTTGCGCTGAGGAGAAAACCGCATGACTTTATGGATAAATGGCGACTGGGTAACTGGTCAGGGGGAGCGCCGGGTCAAAACGAATCCGGTGAATGGCGAAGTGCTCTGGCAGGGCAGCGACGCGGATGCGACACAGGTCGCTGAGGCAGGGCGTGCGGCGCGTGCAGCGTTTCCGGCCTGGGCCAGGCTGCCTTTCGCCGCGCGACAGGCCATTGTGGAAAAATTTTCCGCCTTGCTGGAGGTTCATAAAGCGGAGTTGACGGCAATTATTGCGCGAGAAACCGGGAAGCCTCGCTGGGAAGCGGCGACGGAAGTGACGGCGATGATCAATAAAATCGCTATCTCGGTGAAGGCATACCATGCCCGGACGGGAGAACAACAAAGCGAATTGCCGGACGGGGCGGCGACATTGCGCCATCGTCCGCATGGCGTGCTGGCGGTGTTTGGCCCATACAATTTTCCCGGCCATTTACCCAACGGCCATATCGTTCCGGCGCTGTTGGCCGGAAATACCCTGATTTTTAAACCGAGCGAGCTGACGCCGTGGACTGGCGAAGCGGTGATGAAACTGTGGCAACAGGCGGGGTTGCCGCCTGGCGTACTCAACCTGGTGCAAGGAGGGCGCGAAACGGGACAGGCGCTCAGCGCGCTGGACGCGCTTGACGGCCTGCTCTTTACCGGCAGCGCGAATACGGGATATCAGTTGCACCGTCAGTTATCCGGGCAACCGGAAAAAATCCTGGCGCTGGAAATGGGAGGGAATAACCCGCTCATCATTGAGAATCCAGAGGACATTGATGCGGCGGTACACCTCACGATTCAGTCGGCGTTTGTCACCGCCGGACAGCGCTGCACCTGCGCCCGCCGTTTGCTGGTGACACGCGGGGAACAGGGCGACGCGTTTCTGGCGCGCCTGCTGGAGGTGAGTCAGCGTTTAACGCCGGGTGAGTGGGATGATGAACCGCAGCCGTTCATCGGCGGGCTGATTTCCGAACCGGCTGCGCGTCATGTGTATGAGGCCTGGCAGCGTCTTGAGGCGATGGGTGGACGAACGCTGCTGGCCCCACGTATGCTGAAAGTGGGAACGTCCTTGTTAACGCCGGGCATTATCGAAATGACCGGCGTGAAGCAGGTCCCGGATGACGAAGTGTTTGGCCCGTTACTGAGCGTCTGGCGCTATGAGCGCTTTGATGAAGCCATTCGTATGGCGAATAACACCCGCTTCGGTTTGTCGTGCGGGCTGGTGTCTCCCGATCGTAAGCAGTTCGACCAGCTACTGCTGGAGGCGCGTGCGGGTATTGTTAACTGGAACAAACCGCTGACCGGAGCGGCCAGCACGGCGCCGTTTGGTGGCGTTGGCGCGTCGGGGAACCATCGCCCCAGCGCCTGGTATGCAGCAGATTATTGCGCCTGGCCGATGGCGAGCCTAGAATCGCCGACGCTTGTACTGCCCGATTCGCTCAGTCCGGGGCTGGACTTCTCTCGCGAGGAACCGGTATGAAAGCGCATGAAGTGAATTTTGACGGTCTGGTGGGGTTAACCCACCACTATGCCGGGCTGTCCTTTGGTAATGAGGCGTCGATACAGCACCGCTTTCAGGTGTCGAATCCCCGCCTGGCGGCGAAGCAGGGCTTACTCAAGATGAAAGCGCTGGCGGATGCGGGATTCCCTCAGGCGGTCATCCCCCCGCACGAGCGGCCGTTTATTCCCGTGCTTCGTCAGCTAGGTTTTAGCGGGCAGGACGAGCAGGTGCTGGAGAAGGTGGCGCGCCAGGCACCTCACTGGCTCTCCAGCGTCAGCTCCGCTTCGCCGATGTGGGTGGCGAATGCGGCGACGGTATGTCCTTCAGCGGACGCGCTTGACGGCAAAGTGCATCTGACGGTGGCGAACCTGAACAACAAATTTCACCGCGCGCTGGAGGCGCCGACCACGGCGTCTTTGTTGCGGGCCATCTTCCGCGACGCGCAGTTTTTCGCAGTGCACGACGCGCTGCCGCAGGTGGCGCTGCTGGGGGATGAAGGCGCTGCCAACCATAACCGGCTCGGCGGTGATTATGGCGTGCCGGGGATTCAGCTGTTTGTCTATGGGCGTGAAGAGGGCGTCGATACGCGTCCGGTGCGCTATCCGGCGCGGCAAACCCGCGAGGCCAGTGAAGCGGTGGCGCGTCTTAACCAGGTGAATCCGCATCAGGTTATCTTTGCCCGGCAGAATCCAGACGTTATCGATCTCGGCGTGTTCCACAATGATGTGATTGCGGTGTCGAACCGCCAGGTGCTGTTCTGCCATGAACAGGCGTTCGCAAAGCAGGGCGAGCTGATGCGCCAGCTCCGGTCGCGCGTGGCGGGATTTATGCCGCTTGAGGTGCCTGCCCGGGAGGTTTCTGTGCAGGATGCCGTCGCCACGTACCTGTTTAATAGTCAGCTTTTAAGCCGCGATGACGGCTCGATGGTGCTGGTTCTGCCGCAGGAGTGCCGGGAACATGCCGGTGTGTGGCGGTATCTGAACGCGTTGCTGGCGGCTGATAACCCCATCAGCGATCTGCGCGTGTTCGACCTGCGCGAAAGTATGGCGAACGGCGGCGGCCCGGCCTGTTTACGCTTGCGCGTGGTATTGACCGAGGATGAGCTGCGGGCGGTGAATCCGGCGGTGATGATGAACGATACCCTGTTCAGCACGCTCAATGACTGGGTGGATCGTTATTATCGCGACCGCCTCACCGCCGCCGATCTGGCCGATCCGCAATTGCTGCGTGAAGGGCGGGAGGCGCTTGATACGCTGACGCAACTGCTTAACCTGGGATCGGTGTATCCCTTCCAGCAGGAGGGCGCAGGGAATGGATAACTTTCTGGCGCAGACGCTGGCAGGAATATCCCCCGATATTACGCAAGGGGAAACGGAGAGCTTTCACTGGCGCTGGCAGATGCCTGGTGTGCTTGAACTTACGCCTGCCGTTGAGGTTGACCGCGCTCTGGTACTCTCTGCGGGCATCCACGGCAATGAAACGGCGCCTGTGGAAATGCTGGACGCACTCCTTTCGGCGCTGTTTGAAGGGAAAATCCCCCTGCGCTGGCGATTGCTGGTGATTCTGGGGAATCCTCCGGCGCTGGCCGAGGGGGTACGCTATTGCCATAGCGATATGAACCGTATGTTCGGCGGGCGCTGGCAGATGTTCGAGGAGAGCGGGGAAACGCTGCGCGCCCGCGAGCTGGAACAACTGCTGGAGGATTTTTATTCCCGCCGCAAAACGCGGATACGCTGGCATCTCGATCTGCATACTGCGATTCGCGGCTCCCGCCACGTTCGGTTTGGCGTTTTGCCGCAACGGCCGATCCCCTGGGATGAACACTTTTTGTCATGGCTGGGGGCGGCAGGGCTGGAGGCGCTGGTTTTTCATCAAACGCCGGGCGGCACCTTTACGCATTTTAGCTGTGAGCATTTTGGCGCGTTGTCCTGCACGCTGGAGCTGGGCAAAGCGCTGCCGTTTGGGCACAACGATCTGACGCAATTTACCCCCACCGCGCAGGCGCTGGCAACGTTGCTGGCGGGAGAAAAGCCGATGGAAGGGGGAACGAGGCCGGTTCGCTATCGCGTGGTGGCGCAAATTACACGCCGCAGCGATGCGTTTGTTCTCTGTATGGATAACCAGACGCTGAATTTCACGCCGTTCAAAGAAGGAACGCTACTGGCGCAGGATGGCGATGAGCAGGTGATCGTTACCCATGATGTTGAATATGTTCTCTTTCCTAACCCTAATGTGGCCTGTGGTTTACGCGCTGGCCTGATGCTGGAAAAACTCGCGTAATTATTTCTCCCCTCAGGCGAACGTCTGAGGGTCTTATTTTTGTGTGCTATCGCGATTTATTACGGATTAATCCTGGTAAACTGCTTTATTAATAGTCATCGGTCAGGTATAGTTCTTCATATTTCCTGCAAAATCATCCGCTTGCAATAAAATATTGCAACTCTCCTCGATTTATTCTTTTTTTCTTCATAATTGACGAAAAATTGTTTTTTACACTTTCATTGTTTTACCGTTGCTCTGACTAATTGACGATTAAGGCGGTAAAGTTTATCTCGTCAACACGGCGCTACGCCGAAAGAATAACTGAAAGGAAGGACATAGATTATGCGTAAATTAACTGCACTGTTTGTTGCCTCTACCCTGGCGCTGGGCGCTGCGAACCTGGCTCACGCGGCTGATACCACTACCGCTGCTCCGGCAGATGCGAAGCCGATGATGCACCACAAAGGCAAATTCGGTCCGCATCATGACATGATGTTCAAAGATTTGAACCTGACCGACGCGCAGAAACAGCAAATCCGCGACATTATGAAAGGTCAGCGTGACCAGATGAAACGTCCGCCGCTGGAAGAGCGCCGCGCAATGCACGATATCATCGCCAGCGACAGCTTCGATAAGGCGAAAGCTGAAGCGCAGATTGCGAAGATGGAAGAACAGCGCAAAGCCAATATGCTGGCGCACATGGAAACGCAGAATAAGATCTACAACATTCTGACGCCGGAACAGAAAAAACAGTTTAATGCCAATTTTGAGAAGCGTCTGACAGAACGTCCGGCGCCGGAAGGTAAAATGCCAACACCACCTGCTGAGTAATCCCTCAGCGTTACGCTAACGCATTCAAGACCGCCGGTCCTGTTCACAACATCTCTTCTCGATGTGGACAGGATCGGCGGTTTTTCTTTTCTTCTCGTTAAGGTAAATCTTCACTGCTGCCGATAACAACAATGTGCCATATTATGGCGCTGCGTCCTTCTCGGGAGTGATAATGGAATACTTTGATATCCGTAAAATGCCGGTAAACCTCTGGCGCAATGGTGCGGGCGAAACGCGCGAGATTTGTTGTTTTCCTCCGGCGACGCGGGATTTTCACTGGCGCGCCAGTATTGCGTCTATCGCCGGGAACGGGGAGTTTTCCCTTTTCCCTGGGGTTGAGCGCGTTATTACGTTACTGGAAGGCGGAGAGGTGATGCTGGAAGGCGTGAATACGTTTACCCATACCCTCAAGCGACATCAGCCGTTCACGTTTGCAGGCGATAGCGTCGTGAAAGCCACGCTGTCGGAAGGGCAAATGTCGATGGATCTCAATATCATGACCCGACGCGATCGCTGTAAGGCGAAGGTCAGGGTTGCCGATCGCACGTTTACGACCTTTGGTTCGCGCGGTGGCGTTGTGTTTGTTATTAGCGGCGCCTGGCAACTGGGAGACAAGCTCCTGACCGCCGATCAGGGCGCCTGCTGGCATGACGGGAAACACACGTTACGGTTGTTGAAGCCAGAAGGACAGCTGTTGTTTAGCGAGATTACGTGGTTGCCGGGTTATACGCCGGACACCGTCCAGTAAGTGCAACAGGACAGCGCCCGATGGCGCTTCGCTTATCGGGCCTACGGGCGTTATACAGTGATGTAGGCCGGATAAGACGGTACGTCGCCATCCGGCGATTATGATCTCTTCCAGAAATCGTCAAACACCGTAATGGGTGTGCGACGCTTGTGTTCCGTTCGGATATACCAACCTTCGATGATTTTCGCGACGCTGGCATCCAGCGTTTTCCCTTCCAGATAATCATCAATGTTGTCATAGGTGACGCCCAGCGCCGCTTCGTCCGGCAGAGAAGGGCGATCGTCTTCGAGATCCGCCGTTGGCGCTTTCTTATATAAATGTTCCGGGCAACCCAACGCGGCGAGCAGCTGTTTTCCCTGGCGCTTGTTCAGACGGAAAAGCGGGTTAATATCGGTACCGCCATCGCCATATTTAGTGAAGAAGCCCGTCACCGCTTCGGCGGCATGATCGGTGCCGACCACCACACCGTTGGTCATTCCGGCGATACTGTACTGCGCCTTCATGCGTTCGCGGGCTTTTTCGTTGCCGCGAACAAAATCGCTTAATTCAATGCCTGCTTCACGCAACGCCTGCTCGCTGGCCAGAACGGCGCCTTTAATATTGACGGTCAGGACTCTGTCCGGCTGAATAAACGCGATCGCATCCTGACAATCCTGCTCGTCGGCCTGCACGCCGAATGGCAGACGCACGGCAATAAATTGCAGGGCGTCGTTCCCTGTCTCTTCACGCAGTTCAGTAATTGCGGTCTGGCACAATTTGCCCGTCAGCGTCGAATCCTGCCCTCCGCTGATACCCAGTACCAGGGATTTCAGGAAGGGATATGTTTTCAGGTACGCTTTCAGGAAATCTACGCTGCGGCGAATTTCCTCTTCTGCATTAATGTGTGGTTTTGCGCCAAGCGCCCGGATTATCTCTTGCTGTAGCGTCATTTAACCCCTCCGAAGATTTTCAGAATAAATATACTGCGTTAAAGCTAACGCTTTGCTCTCTAAACGACAAGACTCCACGGCCTGAGTGGCGCAATTTACGGCATTAAAACGACATCGTTTTGTTTAATTGGAATTTTCTGAAAGATTTGTTGCATCGATTGTGGGCTTGAAAAAAGCCCTGATGTATTCCAGGCTTATATAACACGCTGATAAACAAGAGGACGGAAAATGAACAAGAATATAGCAGGAATTCTGAGTGCAGCGGCGGTAATGACTATGCTGGCAGGGTGTACGGCGTACGATCGTACAAAAGACCAATTTGTCCAGCCTGTAGTAAAAGATGTGAAAAAAGGGATGAGCCGGTCGCAGGTTGAGCAGATTGCCGGTAAGCCTTCATCTGAAGTGAGCATGATTCACGCGCGCGGTACTTGCCAGACCTACATCCTGGGTCAACGTGATGGTAAAGCTGAAACCTATTTTGTCGCGCTGGATGATACTGGCCATGTGATTAACTCCGGCTACCAGAGCTGTGCAGAGTATGACACCGATCCGCAGGCTCCGAAGCAGTAACAACTGTATATTGCCTGAGCATATGTATGAACCGGCCTGTGTGCCGGTTTTTTTGTTCCTGGGATAATCTTATTTATTGTCGCGAAATATTTGCCTGAAATGTGAGAGGGGTCATAACACCAGGTCAATGAGAGACAATTTTGTTAGTCAAAGAAATACCATCCGCCAGTTCTATCCCGTATACTCATTTCAGCCACCTAAAAAAGTAAATTCGGTTACGCAAGTTGTCCAGTGCATGGATGCAGGTTAAGGCTTGCGGAATGGCTGGCTAACAGATAATCGCATATGAGGATCGTTTTTATGGAAAAGAAACACATTTATCTGTTTTGTTCTGCGGGCATGTCGACTTCTTTACTGGTATCGAAGATGCGCGCTCAGGCTGAGAAATATGAAGTGCCGGTTATTATTGAAGCATTTCCTGAGACGCTGGCAGGAGAAAAAGGTCTTTCAGCGGATGTCGTGTTATTAGGCCCACAAATTGCTTATATGTTACCCGAAATTCAACGTTTGTTACCCAACAAACCTGTGGAAGTGATTGACTCGCTGCTGTACGGCAAAGTCGATGGTTTAGGCGTGCTTAAGGCTGCTGTCGCAGCAATTAAAAAAGCCGCCGCAAATTAATTTTTTTTGTTTTAATTTTTCCCGTCAAAGAGTTATTTCATAAACATTCACCGCAATATTTTATTGCGGTATTTAAGGGTATTTTTCTATGAGTAACGTCATTGCTTCACTTGAAAAGGTACTCCTTCCTTTTGCTGTTAAAATAGGAAAGCAGCCGCACGTTAATGCAATCAAAAACGGCTTTATTCGCTTAATGCCGTTAACCCTTGCGGGGGCCATGTTTGTATTAATCAACAACGTTTTCCTGAGCTTTGGGGAGGGGTCGTTTTTTTATTCTTTAGGCATTCGGCTTGATGCTTCCACCATTGAAACATTGAATGGCTTAAAAGGTATTGGCGGAAACGTCTATAACGGTACGCTCGGTATTATGTCGTTAATGGCGCCGTTCTTTATCGGAATGGCGCTGGCGGAAGAGCGTAAAGTTGATGCGCTGGCGGCGGGGCTGTTATCCGTGGCGGCATTTATGACCGTTACGCCATATAGCGTAGGCGAAGCTTATGCGGTTGGCGCGAACTGGCTGGGCGGTGCGAATATTATCTCCGGTATTATTATTGGTCTGGTCGTGGCGGAAATGTTTACCTTTATTGTGCGCCGCAACTGGGTCATTAGATTACCGGACAGCGTCCCGGCGTCGGTTTCCCGTTCATTCTCGGCGTTAATTCCAGGCTTTATTATTCTCTCCATTATGGGGATCATTGCGTGGGCGCTGGCGAACTACGGTTCTAACTTCCACCAGATCATTATGGATACCATTTCTACGCCGCTGGCATCGCTGGGCAGCGTGGTTGGCTGGGCCTATGTGCTGTTTGTTCCGCTACTGTGGTTCTTTGGTATTCACGGCTCGTTGGCATTGACCGCGCTGGACAGCGGTATTATGACCCCGTGGGCGCTGGAAAACATCGCCATCTATCAGCAGTTTGGTTCCGTGGATGCGGCGCTGGAAGCCGGGAAGACGTTCCACGTCTGGGCGAAACCGATGCTCGATTCCTATATTTTCCTCGGAGGGAGTGGCGCGACGCTGGGTCTGATTATCGCCATCTTCCTGGCCTCGCGTCGTGCGGATTACCGCCAGGTAGCAAAACTGGCGCTGCCGTCCGGTATCTTCCAGATTAACGAACCGATTCTGTTCGGCCTGCCGATTATTATGAACCCGGTGATGTTTATCCCGTTCATTCTGGTTCAGCCGATTCTGGCCGCCATTACGCTGATTGCGTATTACCTGGGGATTATCCCGCCGATTACCAACATCGCGCCGTGGACGATGCCAACCGGTCTGGGCGCGTTCTTTAACACCAACGGCAGCGTTGCCGCTCTGCTGGTCGCACTGTTCAACCTGGGCGTCGCGACGCTGATTTATCTGCCTTTCGTGGTTGTCGCCAACAAAGCGCAGAATGCAATTGAGCAAGAAGAAAGCGAAGAAGAAATCGCTAACGCACTGAAATTTTAAATTTAATCCGGCATGGTCTCCCCATGCCGGGCTGAACCAGAGGAAAACGTATGTTGGATCTCGAAAACGTAGCGGGTACGCCGTCAGAGGCTGAAGAACTCGAAGAAGTGGTGATGGGGCTTATCATCAACTCCGGTCAGGCGCGTAGCCTGGCTTATGCGGCGCTGAAACAGGCCAAGCAGGGCGATTTTGCTGCGGCAAAAACGATGATGGAGCAGTCGCGGATGGCGCTCAATGAAGCGCATCTCGTGCAGACGAAACTGATTGAAGGCGATCAGGGCGAAGGTAAAATGAAAGTCAGCCTGGTGCTGGTTCATGCTCAGGATCACCTGATGACGTCGATGTTAGCGCGGGAACTGGTTACAGAGTTAATCGAGCTTCACGAGAAGCTGGAACAGTGAGGGATAAATGATGCAGCTACAGGTTAACGCACCGGAGATCGCTACCGCTCGTGAGCAACAGCTTTTTAACGGCAAGAATTTCCATGTGTTTATCTATAACAAAACTGAGAGCATCAGTGGGCTGCATCAGCATGATTATTATGAATTTACCCTGGTGTTAACGGGGCGCTACTATCAGGAAATCAACGGTAAACGTGTGCTGCTGGAGCGTGGTGATTTCGTGTTTATCCCGTTGGGATCGCACCACCAGAGTTTCTATGAGTTCGGCGCCACGCGTATTCTTAACGTTGGTATCAGTAAGCGTTTTTTTGAACAACACTATCATCCTTTATTACCGTTTTGTTTTGTTGCGTCTCAGGTATACCGGGTCAACAGCGCTTTCCTGACTTATATTGAAACGGTTATCGCGTCGCTGAACTTTCGGGGAAACGGGTTAGATGAGTTTGTAGAAGTGGTCACCTTCTACATCATTAACCGGCTGCGCCATCACCGTGAAGAGCAGGTGATTGACGATATTCCGCAATGGCTGAAAGCGACCGTGGAGACAATGCACGACAAAACGCAGTTTGGTGAAAACGCGCTGGAAAATATGGTGCACCTGTCCGCAAAATCTCAGGAGTATCTGACCCGCGCAACGCAGCGTTATTACAGCAAAACACCAATGCAGATTATTAATGAGATCCGTATTAATTTTGCGAAAAAACAGCTGGAAATGACCAACTACTCCGTAACGGATATAGCGTATGAGGCGGGTTACAGTAGCCCAAGTCTGTTTATTAAAACGTTTAAAAAGCTGACCTCATTTACACCGAACAGTTATCGTAAAAAATTAACTGAATTTAATCAGTAAACAATATTGACCTGACAACACGATTTTATCGCTTGCCCTGAATAGCGCGGGACGTCCGCGCCATACCTGACGAACGGGCAGAGCGTAATACACGCCAGTGTTTTTACACTGAAGGGAGAAAGTATGAGCCAGAAATTAAAAGTCGTCACAATTGGTGGCGGGAGCAGCTACACCCCTGAATTACTGGAAGGTTTTATTAAGCGTTATCATGAATTGCCGGTTTCTGAATTATGGCTGGTGGATGTTGAAGACGGAAAAGAGAAGCTGGATATTATTTTTGACCTCTGCCAGCGCATGATCGACAAAGCCGGTGTCCCGCTGAAATTATACAAAACGCTGGATCGTCGCGAAGCTTTGCAAGGGGCAGATTTCGTCACTACGCAACTGCGCGTGGGCCAGCTGAAAGCCCGTGAACAGGATGAACGCATTCCGCTAAGTCACGGGTATCTGGGGCAAGAGACCAACGGCGCAGGCGGCCTGTTCAAAGGGTTGCGCACCATCCCGGTTATCTTTGATATCGTGAAAGATGTCGAAGAACTGTGCCCGAACGCGTGGGTCATTAACTTCACTAACCCGGCAGGCATGGTGACAGAAGCGGTTTATCGCCACACCCACTTTAAGAAATTCATCGGCGTATGCAATATCCCCGTGGGGATGAAAATGTTCATCCATGACGTGCTGGCATTGCAAGACAGCGACGATCTGTCGATCGACCTGTTTGGCCTCAACCACATGGTGTTCATTAAAGACGTACTGGTGAATGGCGAATCGCGCTTTGCTGAACTGCTGGATGGCGTGGCGTCCGGGCAGTTAAAAGCGTCAACGGTGAAAAATATTTTTGACCTGCCGTTTAGCGAAGGGCTTATTCGCTCGCTGAATATGCTGCCGTGCTCCTACCTGCTTTACTACTTCAAGCAAAAAGAGATGCTGGCGATTGAAATGGGCGAATACTATAAAGGCGGCGCGCGCGCTCAGGTGGTGCAGAAGGTTGAGAAACAGCTCTTCGATCTTTATAAAAATCCAGAGCTGAACATCAAACCGAAAGAGCTGGAGCAGCGCGGTGGGGCTTACTATTCCGACGCCGCATGTGAAGTGATTAACGCTATCTATAACGATAAGCAGACGGAACACTACGTTAATATCCCGCATCATGGTCATGTGGATAATATCCCTGCTGACTGGGCGGTGGAGATGACCTGCACATTAGGGCGGAATGGGGCGACGCCGCATCCGCGCATCACGCATTTCGATGAAAAAGTGCTGGGCCTCATCTATACCATCAAAGGGTTTGAAGTCGCAGCCAGTAAGGCGGCGCTGAGCGGTGAGTTCAATGATGTGCTGTTAGCGCTTAACCTGAGCCCGCTGGTGCACTCCGATCGCGATGCGGAAACCCTGGCGCGGGAGTTGATTCTGGCCCACGAGAAGTGGCTGCCGAATTTTGCGGAATGCATCGAGAAACTCAAAGGCGCACAACACTAACAGAGGTTGGGTATGGAACGCTTATTGATTGTGAATGCGGATGATTTTGGCCTGAGCAAGGGACAAAACTACGGCATTGTCGAGGCTTGTCGGAATGGCGTTGTGACGTCCACAACGGCGCTGGTCAATGGTGAAGCCATCGACCATGCGGCGCAATTGTGCCGTGACGTGCCGAAACTGGCGGTGGGGATGCATTTTGTACTCACCTTAGGGAAGCCGCTGACGGCGATGCCGGGTTTGACGCGTGAAGGGCTGCTGGGAAAATGGATCTGGCAAATGGCCGAGGAAGAGACCTTGCCGCTGGATGAAATTTCGCATGAGCTGGAGTGTCAGTATCAGCGTTTTATCGACCTTTTTGGCCGTGAGCCAACGCATCTGGACAGTCATCACCATGTGCATATGTTCCCGCAAATTTTTCCCATTGTGGCACAGTTTGCGGCAGAACGCGGCGTTGCTCTGCGTATCGATCGCCAGTCGGTGCTTAATGCTGACGATCTGCCGGTAGCGTTACGCAGCTCGCAGGGATTCAGCAGCGAGTTTTACGGCGACGCTATTGCAGAAGCGCTGTTTCTTCAGGTGCTGGATGCCTCTGCTGACAGAGGCGAAAAGTCACTGGAAGTGATGTGTCATCCGGCGTTCATCGACAATATCATCCGTCAGAGCGCCTATTGTTACCCCCGCTTGACTGAGCTTGACGTGCTGACGTCTGCGTCGCTGAAGTATGCGATTGCGGAACGCGGGTATCGTCTCGGCAGTTTTCTTGATGTCTGACTCCTGAGTTTGCGGCGCATTGCTGCGCCGCATTTTTTATGCCGTCAGCCTGACGGCGCTTGTTTTACCCGCCCGTGACCAGACGCGGTGCGATGCCATCAGCGTAAACCGCACATGCAAGGCGGGACGAACGGGGGCAAAATCAGCTAAGATAGTGTTTTTCTGATTTTTAGCATTTGCCTTTAGTGAAGCAACTGATGATGAAACCTCTTCGCCAACAAAATCGCCCGGTTATCAGCTATGTTCCACGCGTGGAGCCCGCGCCGCCAGAACATGCGATAAAAATGGACGCGTTTCGTGACGTATGGATACTGCGCGGAAAGTATGTCGCCTTTATCTTAATGGGGGAGGCATTTCAGCGATCGCCTGCATTTACCGTTCCTGAGTCGGCGCAGCGATGGGCGAATCAGGTTCGCCAGGAAAATGAGATAGCCGAATAATTCGCATAAAAAAACCGCCTGATTAAGGCGGTTTGTTCATCACGCGGGATCAATGATGTGCCAGTTCGGCATCGTCTTCACTGTCCAGAAGGGTTTTGTCCGTCTGCTTCAGCCACTGGCTGGTCAGCGTACCGGCAGTCATTGAGCCGCTCACGTTCAGCGCGGTACGACCCATATCGATCAGCGGTTCAACGGAAATCAGCAGCGCGACCAGCGTGACCGGCAGGCCCATCGCAGGCAGAACGATCAGCGCGGCGAAGGTGGCGCCGCCGCCGACGCCCGCGACACCGGCAGAGCTGACGGTCACAATACCGACCAGGGTGGCAATCCAGACCGGATCAAGCGGGTTAATACCGACAGTTGGCGCAACCATCACCGCCAGCATAGCCGGGTACAGGCCTGCACAACCATTCTGACCAATCGTCGCGCCAAAAGAGGCGGAGAAGCTGGCGATGGATTCCGGTACGCCCAGACGACGCGTTTGCGCTTCCACGTTCAGCGGAATGGACGCGGCGCTGGAGCGGCTGGTAAAGGCGAACGTCAGAACCGGCCATACTTTACGGAAATATTTCAGCGGGCTGACGCCGTTGACGCCCAGCAGGATACCGTGCACCACAAACATGATGATCAGGCCAAGATAAGACGCGACCACGAAGCTACCCAGTTTGATGATGTCCTGTAGGTTAGACCCTGCGACGACTTTGGTCATCAGCGCCAGTACGCCATATGGCGTCAGTTGCATTACCAGGCGCACCAGCTTCATCACCCAGCTTTGCAGGGTATCGATAGCGATTAACACGCGTTCGCCTTTCGGCGCGTCGTCTTTCAGCAGTTTCAGCGCCGCGACGCCGAGGAATGCCGCGAAGATCACCACGCTGATGATGGAGGTCGGGTTTGCGCCGGTCAGGTCAGCAAACGGGTTTTTCGGCACAAACGACAGCACCAGTTGCGGCACGCTGAGGTCGGCGACTTTTCCAACATAGTTGGTTTCGATGGCGTTCAGACGCGCGGTTTCCGCGCCGCCCTGCACCAGACCTTCCGCCGTCAGACCGAACAGGTTGGTGACCAGTACACCCACCAGTGCGGCAATCAGGGTAGTGAAAAGCAGCGTGCCAATGGTCAGAAAGCTGATCTTACCCAACTGAGACGCGTTATGCAGACGCGCAACGGCGCTGAGAATAGACGCGAAGACCAGCGGCATGACGATCATTTGCAGCAGTTGTACATAGCCGTTGCCGACGATGTTGAACCACTGAACGGAGTCTTTTAGTACCTGGCTGTCAGACCCGTAAACGGTGTGCAGGGCGAGACCGAAGATCACGCCCATCACCAGACCGACCAGCACTTTTTTTGCCAGACTCCACTGTTTGTGGCGAGTTTGCGCCAGCACGAACAGCAGTGCAACGAACACCACGATGTTCGCGATTAATGGAAAATTCATCCCCGTTCTCCTGATTTTTTTATACGTATCGCCGTGTGACAGCGATCCTGTTGGCGCAAGGTTAGCAGAACTGTGACCGACCTCTTATATTCAAATGGAATTGTTTATGCCAAAAATGACATTTATGCTGGTTTACTCAGCAATCTGGTGATTTATAAAGCGATCGAACTGCATTTGCAGCATATTAATCATCTGCGACGACCAACGCACTGCACTGTTTTCGGGCATTGTCTGCGGCATCCAGATAGCCCACACGAATAACGCCATGCATAAAAAACGCTCCAGTTGATTGCCTTTTTGCGGAACGAGGATCGGCAGACGAAAGCGCCAGCGGCAGGGCCAGAGCAGGGGAACGCCCGCCGGGGTCAGCATATCGGCCAGAATATGGCTTAAATAACCGAGCACCATTCCTTGCAGGGCATCGGCCGGAATAATCCAGCTCTCCGGCACTTTCAGGTAGAAAAGGGCAAGCATAGCGAACACGGCGAACAGGCTGTGCGTAAACCCGCGATGGCCGAACGCGCGCGCGACAGGTTTTGATATCCATTTCAGACGCTGGCCAAGAAATGATTTTGGATGATCAATATCGGGCAGCAGGCAGGTCAGGATGGCCGAAGGGACAATATGCCACCAGTCGCCCTGAGCGAGAACCGGCGTCAATTCCGCATTTTTGGCAAACACTGCGCAGGCAATGGAAAAAAGAAGGTGGCCTTCCGCCGTCATGATAAAACCCAATAAACTGTCAATTCATACAGTATAGGGTTTTTATACAGTAGGCGGAAGAGGTGACGTTGTAACTCTATGTCACAAATGACATGAATTAGCGCGCCAGCCAGCCGCCATCGACGGCGAGGGTATAGCCGTGAACGTAATCAGACGCCGAAGAAGCGAGAAAGACAACCGGGCCTTGCAGATCGGCAGGTGTGCCCCAGCGTCCGGCCGGAATGCGGTCAACAATCTCTTTGCTGCGTGCGGCGTCATCCCGCAGCTGCTGCGTATTGTTCGTCGCCATATAACCGGGAGCGATGGCGTTCACGTTGATGTGGTGCTCCGCCCATTCGTTCGCCAGCAACCGCGTGATGCCCAATACGCCGCTTTTCGACGCAGTATAAGAAGGAACGCGAATGCCGCCCTGGAATGAAAGCATTGAGGCGATATTAATAATCTTCCCGCCATCACCTTGCTTCAGGAATTGCCGTGCGACGGCCTGAGAGAGAAAGAACACGGATTTGAGATTCAAATTCATCACATCGTCCCAGTCTTTCTCGCTAAACGACAGCGCGTCTTCGCGGCGGATCGTCCCGGCGTTGTTCACCAGAATGTCGATTCGGCCAAACTGTTCGACCGTTTGCGCGACAATAGCCGGGATAGCGCGTTGCTGGCTCAGGTCGGCCTGGATCGCCATAAAACGGCGTCCGAGCGCCTCCACTTTTGCTGCCGTATCGTGGGGGACTTTGCGATTAACGCCGACGATGTCGCAGCCTGCTTCCGCCAGCGCCAGCGTCATACCCTGCCCAAGCCCGGTATCGCATCCGGTCACTATCGCGACTTTACCTGCAAGACTAAACGCATCCAGAATCATGTTCACCTCGGCTATCGGTTTTTATCAGTTTTTTGCCCTGAGAAAAGGATAGAAGAGGCGGTGAAGGAATACAATAAAAAATGAAACAGTGTTTTATAAAGCAGATGTGCGTAGCAAAACGGGCAATGTCGCCACCGCCCGTCGCTATTTAACCGCGCAGATGCGCTGCGGTCAGTTCAGCCAGCGAAGTCAGTTTGACGTTGGCAAGGGCGAAGCGCGGGTCGTGCTGGCCTTCTTCCGCCGGAACAACAATTGAGCGCATTCGCGCCGCTTTCGAGGCGACCATGCCGTTGACGGAGTCTTCCAGCGCAACACAGGTTAACGGGTCAACGCCCAGTTTGGCCGCGCAATCGAGGTATACCTGCGGATGCGGCTTGCTGTAAGGCAGTTTTTCCGCAGAGGCCAGGGCATCGAAACTTTCACGCAGATCAAACATGGTCAGCACCTTTTCCAGCATATGCAGGGGGGAAGCGGAGGCCAGACCGACCATTAACCCCTGAGATTTGCACAGCGCAACCGCTTCGCGCACGCCGGGGAGCAGCGGGCGAGTTTCTTCAACCAGTGAGATGGCGCGGGTAATGATTCGGTCGGTAACCGCCTGACGGTCTGGCCCATTCCACGGTTGTTGGGCGTACCAGAGGTCAACAACCATATCGATGCGTAAACCCAGCGTATCCGGGAGTTCATGGCGGCGGGTAATATCTACGCCTAAACTTGCCATGACCTCCAGTTCAGCTTGATCCCAAAGCGGTTCGGAATCGATCAGTAGTCCATCCATATCGAAAATTGCAGCAAGAATCTGACGCGGGGTTGACATTACAACCTCTCCTTTTGAGGTAAGAACACAATGGATTAAGCGCTTATTATGGCTAATGACGTATCATAGCGCCTTTAAAGAACAGGCGAAATTGGTTATCAGCAGGTAGACTTAGGCCAAAACGACGCGTCTTTATCAAGGGGAACTCATGACGTATCAACAAGCTGGACGCATTGCTGTCTTAAAAAGGATTCTGGGATGGGTGATTTTTATCCCCGCGCTTATTTCCACACTGGTTTCATTGCTGAAGTTTATGTATGAGCACAGCGAAAAGCAGGAAGGGATTAACGCGGTGATGCTTGATTTTACTCACGTTATGATTGATATGATGCGGGCGAATACCGCGTTCCTGAACCTGTTCTGGTATAACTCGCCAACGCCGGATTTTCAACACAGTCTGAACATTGTTTTCTGGGTGATTTTTGTGTTGATTTTCGTTGGCCTGGCATTGCAGGACTCAGGCGCCAGGATGAGCCGCCAGGCGCGTTTTCTTCGCGAAGGGGTTGAAGATCAGCTTATTCTGGAAAAAGCGAAAGGCAGCGAGGGGTTGTCACGCGAGCAAATTGAGTCGCGCATCGTGGTTCCGCATCACACGATCTTCTTACAGTTTTTCCCGCTTTATATCCTGCCGGTGATTATCATCGTGTTGGGCTACGTTTTCTTTTCGCTTCTTGGATTTGTGTAGCAATGAAAAATGCCCGATAGCGCTTCGCTTATCGGGCCTGTGGTTCAGTGCATTTGTAAGCTGTCATCCGGCACAATAGCTATGCCGCCAGCAACCTTTCCATCGCTTTTTGCGCCACCACCAGGTGTTGCCCGCCAAACAGTCTCGCCCGATTGAGCAGGGTATAGAGCTGATAGATCGGCTGGCGATCCAGAAAATCCAGCGGTAGCGGAGAAACAGACTGGTAGCCATCATAGATCTGCGGAGGTTGGTCGGTATGCAGCGGCAGCATGGCCAGATCGCACTCCCTGTCGCCCCAGTAACAGGCGGGATCGAAAATATAGGGGCCATCAGGCCCAAGCGCGCAGTTTCCTGACCATAAATCGCCGTGCAGCAGCGAAGGCTGCGGCTGATGCGAGGCCAGACGCTGCTGAACATGCTCAACGATCGCATCGATATTGCCAAATGCGATGCCTTTTTCTGCCGCCAGTTCGAGCTGCCAGCCAATGCGTTGTTCGGCAAAAAATGTTGACCAGCGTCGTTGCCAGGCATTGGGTTGAGGCGTGGTGGACAGGGCGTTATCAAAATCAAGGCCAAACTGGGGCTGGTCGCTCCATTCATGTAAATGGGCAAGTTGCTGACCGAGGATAAAGGCGTTGTGGGCATCCAGAGGACGGGGAGGAAGATAATCCATCACCAGAAAACTGTAGTCTCTGTCTGAGCCCTGCGCCCAGACTTTCGGGACGGTGACGGTTTTACTGCGGGAAAGCAGCTCCAGTTGGTCAGCTTCCGCCGTAAAGCCGGGAAGGAGCTCTCTTTCATCACATTTGACGAAAAAATCGCGTCCCGCATAGCGTAAATGCCATGCGGCATGGATCTCTCCGCCGGGCAGTTCATTACGCAGTTCGATTTCGCCTTCACCTAATTGCTCGCTTAAAAGACGACTGATAGCCTGCCACATGATGTCTCTCCCCATGTTGTCTGCCAGATCATAAGGTTAGCGCATAAATGCGGTGAAAAAACACGAGCTAACGCACACCGTAGACGCGTTTTTGCACAATGGCACTGATATTATCGGTCTTTAGTCCACTCCTCCCATGTCATGACCGATATTTCTGGTTTCTTATCTAAAGCGCTTTCCGCCAGCCCGGCGGTAAGCGCGGCGATCTCATCTTCGCTCAGGGCGCTGATAAAACCAAATGTATTGGTACCCAGTTCATGTACATGCCCTTGCTCGTCGGTCATGGTGAGCAGAAAACCGCACCGCGTCAGATGGTTGTTCAACTCGTTAATTTCTGTCAGCGAGTCTTCATGAAATTTCACGGTTATGACATAGCGGATGACATCACCACTGACCATAAATCACCTCTTTGTAATCACATGATTTTTTAGCATAGTCGGTTAATTCGTATGCTGATAGCTTTGCCGCTGAAACCCCCTCGTAATAAGGAGGGGGATGGCCCGATCACTGAGAAAGCCAGGCGTAGATTTTCTGCGTATCGTCCCGGGAACACAGACGTGTTCCTTGATTCAACGTCGCCGCGCTGCCTGCCGAGACGCCGAAACGCACCATCTCTTCCAGCGAGGCGTTTTCCGCCAGTTTTAGCGTCATTGCGCCAACCATGCTGTCGCCCGCGCCGACGGTACTTTGACTTCTGACGGGAGGGGGAACAACCTGGACGCAGCTTTCGCTATCCACCGCCAGCGCCCCCTGCGGCCCCAGAGACACAACGACGCGGCGCGCTTTGCCGCTCTTCACGATTTCCTGCGCCGCTTTGCGCACATCGTCAGGCTGCGTGAGTTCGCGATTGACCAGCGCGCTCAGCTCTTTTTGGTTCGGTTTGACCAGTTCAATATTGCCGAGAGATAACGCCGCGTTGAGCGCATCGCCCGAACTATCAATAATGCAGCGGATACCCTGTTTCTGCGCGGCGGCAATAAGCTGCGTCAGTTTTTCCAGCTTGACGCCGGGCGGCAGACTCCCGCTGATAACCAAAATGGCGCCGGATTCGATCTCCAGAACCTGTTCTTCAATCTGGCGAAATTCGTCATCGTCGAGTGCCGCGCCGGGCATGACAAAGCGATATTGCTCCCCGCTGGACTCCACATGAACATGCAGGTTTTGTCGCGTCCAGTCTTTGGCGTCGATGGTGACGACGGGGACGTTTTCATCGGCCAGAAGTGCGACCAGATGTTCGCCGGTCGCGCCGCCTGCGGGGAAAATCGCGGTTGCGGTTCCGCCAAGATGGGCAATCGCGCGGGCAACGTTGATTCCGCCGCCGCCGGGTTCAAAAACGGGTGATGAACAGCGAAGTTTCCCTTCGGGATAGAGTTGTGGGGTGATTGTTGCGCTATCGAGAGAGGGCGCAAGTGTTAACGTATAGATACGTATCATCTTTACCTCCTGTTAGGCTGACTTCAGTCTGGCACTGAATGCCCGGAAAGGGAAGTAATTAACAATATGATTTACTGGATATTTATTTAAAATTACCGGGAGAAAGATATATAAATAAATATCTGCTTTGGGAACTCTCTTATTCAAAAAATGAAATAAGAATTCATTGCTATGTTATTCGAGCCTTTTTATAATTTGTTACCTTTCCTGGATCGTTTGTCATTGATCCTTATGAAAGTTTCCGGGACCGTAACGGTCTCTTTTTTTGTTGTACGGACTCTTTATAAATGAAGCTTTTGAAGACAGTACCCGCTGCATTAATGTTGGCAGGGGGCGTATTTGCGTCAATGCATGCCGCTGCTGATGATTCCGTTTTTACTGTCATGGATGATCCCGCCACTGCGAAGAAACCCTTCGAAGGTAACCTGAATGCGGGCTACCTTGCTCAGTCAGGCAACACGAAAAGTTCTTCTTTAACGGCTGACACCACGATGACCTGGTACGGTGCAACCACCGCCTGGTCGCTGTGGGGGAATGCCAGCAATACATCCTCCAACGATGAGCGCTCTTCGGAGAAATACGCGGTAGGCGGCCGTAGCCGTTTCAATATGACCGACTACGATTACCTGTTTGGCCAGGCAAGCTGGCTGACAGACCGTTACAACGGTTATCGTGAGCGTGACACACTGACCGCCGGTTATGGCCGTCAGTTCCTCAACGGGCCGGTGCACAGCTTCCGTTTTGAATTCGGTCCTGGCGTACGCTATGACGAACATACCGATGGCAAAACCGAGACCCAACCGCTGGGCTACGCTTCCGGTAGCTACGCCTGGCAGATGACGGATAACACCAAATTTACGCAGGGCGTGTCCGTTTTCGGCGCTGAAGATACCACCCTCAACTCAGAGACGGCGTTGAATGTCGCGATCAACGAGCATTTTGGTTTAAAGGTGGCTTATAACCTGACCTGGAACTCCGAACCGCCCGCAACGGCGCCGGAACATACCGATCGCCGCACGACGGTATCGTTAGGGTATAAGATGTAATCGCCTGCCGGGTTGTTTTAAACACGACCCGGCTTTTTAAATTAGCGTTTTTATCGCGATTGCGCGCTAAGTGAAATTATATTTATATTTTCCGTAGCGAATGCCATTCATAAAAATGCGTTGAACGTGCATATTATTGATGCTTTCTATTCATTCGCAGGAATTAACTTTCGGCGAACGCTTCGGATATTAGCCCCAAATCATCGCCGCCCAGCGGAGCAGCAACATTGCGCCGCAAATGAGGAGCAATACGACAACCATCTTCCAGTGTTTTTTGGCAAAGCGGTTTGTTGGCATTTTCTCTCTTCCTGTCAAAATCGGACTGATGCTCCCAGTGTAACAAAAGCGATGGCGCGTCAGGGAATTGATTTACATCATACAGTTCGGCGTGATTGCGGCTTTGATCGGCAGTCAATGCCGTGTACACTGTCAAGCGGTGTTATCAAAAAACGGGTGTAGGTCCAGTCTTGCCATTCAGGCGGGCCGTGACATATTTCGCAGAGTGAAGCGGGAATCAGCCCATAACTTTTTGATAATTTTAAATATTGAAACTTTGTATGTGATCTTTCGTGTGGGTCACCACTGCAAATAAGGATATAACATGCCTGTTATTACTCTTCCTGATGGCAGCCAACGCCATTACGACCACGCTGTAAGCCCCATGGATGTTGCGCTGGACATTGGTCCAGGACTGGCGAAAGCCTGTATCGCAGGTCGCGTTAATGGCGAACTGGTTGACGCGTCCGATCTCATTGAACACGACGCTCAGCTGGCAATCATCACCGCGAAAGATGAAGAAGGTCTGGAGATCATTCGTCACTCCTGCGCGCACCTGTTAGGGCACGCGATTAAACAACTTTGGCCGAACACCAAAATGGCTATCGGTCCGGTTGTCGATAACGGTTTTTACTATGATATTGATCTCGACCGTACGTTAACCCAGGAAGATGTCGACGCGCTCGAAAAACGGATGCACGAGCTTGCTGAGAAAAACTACGACGTCATTAAGAAGAAAGTGAGCTGGCACGAAGCGCGTGAAACCTTCGTGAAGCGTGGCGAAACCTATAAGGTTTCTATTCTTGATGAGAATATTGCGCATGATGACAAGCCGGGCTTGTATCATCATGAAGAATATGTCGATATGTGCCGTGGCCCGCACGTGCCGAACATGCGTTTCTGCCATCACTTCAAACTGATGAAAACCGCAGGGGCATACTGGCGTGGCGACAGCAACAACAAGATGCTGCAACGTATTTATGGTACGGCGTGGGCGGATAAAAAATCCCTGAACGCCTATCTGCAACGCCTTGAAGAAGCCGCCAAGCGCGACCACCGTAAAATCGGTAAGCAGCTTGACCTGTATCATATGCAGGAAGAAGCGCCAGGTATGGTGTTCTGGCATAACGACGGCTGGACTATCTTCCGTGAACTGGAAGTCTTTGTGCGTTCTAAGCTCAAAGAATATCAGTATCAGGAAGTTAAAGGCCCGTTCATGATGGACCGTGTGCTGTGGGAAAAAACCGGGCACTGGGAAAACTACAAAGATGCGATGTTCACTACCTCTTCAGAGAACCGTGAATACTGCATCAAGCCGATGAACTGCCCGGGCCACGTGCAGATCTTCAACCAGGGTCTGAAGTCCTACCGCGATCTGCCGCTGCGTATGGCGGAATTCGGTAGCTGCCACCGTAACGAACCGTCAGGCGCCTTGCATGGCCTGATGCGCGTACGTGGCTTCACCCAGGATGATGCGCATATCTTCTGTACTGAAGAACAGATTCGCGATGAAGTGAACGCCTGTATTCGTATGGTCTACGATATGTACAGCACCTTTGGCTTCGAGAAGATCGTCGTCAAACTTTCCACTCGCCCCGAAAAACGTATCGGTAGCGATGAAATGTGGGATCGTGCTGAGGCGGATCTGGCCGTTGCGCTGGAAGAAAACAACATCCCGTTTGAGTATCAACTGGGTGAGGGCGCATTCTACGGTCCGAAAATTGAATTTACCCTGTATGACTGCCTCGATCGTGCATGGCAGTGCGGTACGGTACAGTTGGACTTCTCTCTGCCGTCTCGTCTGAACGCCTCTTATGTTGGCGAAAACAACGAGCGTCAGGTGCCGGTGATGATTCACCGCGCGATTCTTGGGTCAATGGAACGTTTCATCGGTATCCTGACTGAAGAGTTCGCAGGCTTCTTCCCGACCTGGCTTGCGCCGGTTCAGGTAGTGGTGATGAACATTACCGATACTCAGTCTGAATACGTTAACGAATTGACGCAGAAACTACAAAATGCGGGCATTCGTGTAAAAGCAGACTTGAGAAATGAGAAGATAGGCTTTAAAATCCGCGAGCACACTTTACGTCGTGTCCCTTACATGTTGGTCTGTGGCGACAAAGAGGTAGAAGCAGGCAAAGTAGCCGTGCGTACCCGTCGTGGCAAAGACTTGGGCAGCCTGGACGTAAATGAAGTTATCGAGAAGCTGCAACAAGAGATTCGCAGCCGCAGTCTTCAACAACTGGAGGAATAAAGTATTAAAGGCGGAAAACGAGTTCAAACGGCGCGTCCTAACCGTATCAATGGCGAAATTCGCGCCCAGGAAGTTCGCTTAACAGGTCTGGAAGGCGAGCAGCTTGGTATTGTGAGTCTGAGAGAAGCTCTGGAAAAAGCTGAAGAAGCTGGAGTAGACTTAGTCGAAATCAGCCCTAACGCCGAGCCGCCGGTTTGTCGTATAATGGATTACGGCAAATTCCTCTATGAAAAGAGTAAGTCTTCTAAGGAACAGAAGAAAAAGCAAAAAGTTATCCAGGTTAAGGAAATTAAATTCCGTCCTGGTACAGATGAAGGCGACTATCAGGTAAAACTCCGCAGCCTGATTCGCTTTCTCGAAGAGGGCGATAAGGCCAAGATCACGCTGCGTTTCCGCGGTCGTGAGATGGCCCACCAACAGATCGGTATGGAAGTGCTTAATCGCGTGAAAGAAGATCTGGCTGAACTGGCAGTTGTCGAATCCTTCCCTACGAAGATCGAAGGCCGTCAGATGATTATGGTGCTCGCTCCTAAGAAGAAACAGTAAGGCCTTCAAGTAGCAATTCCTGTGGAGCCTTCGGGCTTCACAGATTTTGTTCGCCTGGGTTTCGTTTATTAACAATGCGAAGTGGAAGTTATTAAAATGCCAAAAATTAAGACCGTACGCGGTGCTGCTAAGCGCTTCAAAAAAACCGGTAAAGGTGGTTTTAAGCACAAGCACGCTAACCTGCGTCATATTCTGACCAAAAAAGCGACCAAGCGTAAACGTCACCTGCGCCCGAAAGCCATGGTTTCCAAAGGCGATCTGGGTCTGGTAATCGCGTGCCTGCCGTACGCATAAGCCGTTAACGTTTTTTTTAACTTTTTTATGCCCAATAGATTTCGCATGTCGCAAGGCGGTTAACGTCGCGAAAATGTGAAAGATGAAGGGCGAATCAGAATAGATACAGGAGAGCACTATGGCTCGCGTAAAACGTGGTGTAATTGCACGCGCACGTCACAAGAAAATTTTGAAACAAGCCAAAGGCTACTACGGTGCGCGTTCTCGCGTATACCGCGTTGCCTTCCAGGCAGTTATCAAAGCTGGTCAGTATGCTTACCGTGACCGTCGTCAACGTAAGCGTCAGTTCCGTCAACTGTGGATTGCGCGTATCAACGCAGCAGCACGTCAGAACGGTATTTCTTACAGCAAATTCATCAACGGCCTGAAAAAAGCCTCTGTTGAAATCGACCGTAAGATCCTGGCTGACATCGCAGTATTCGACAAAGTAGCGTTCACCGCTCTGGTTGAGAAAGCGAAAGCAGCTCTGGCATAAGCCAGTGAAAAGAGGGAGCCTGGCTCCCTCTCTTTTATTTGTAGTGCAATCAATCAGTTGACAATTTATCCGTAACCCTTTTCAATAAAGGTTGTCCGGTTTTACCACACAAGGTAACGCAAGCATGAATGCTGCTATTTTCCGCTTCTTTTTTTACTTTAGCACCTGATTCCAGGAGGCTAGCGCGTGAAAGAAGAAACGAAAAACAGCGCGAAAAAGCCTCCTGATGGAGGCTTTTTTTGTACCTGAAATCGAGAGATTAAGTCCAACGAACCGGTGTCTTCACCGACACAATGAGGAAAACCATGTCACATCTCGCAGAGCTGGTTGCCAGTGCGAAGGCAGCCATTAACCAGGCGTCAGATGTTGCCGCGTTAGACAATGTACGCGTCGAATATTTGGGCAAGAAAGGGCATTTAACCCTTCAGATGACGACCCTGCGTGAATTGCCGCCAGAAGAGCGTCCGGCAGCCGGCGCGGTTATCAATGAAGCAAAAGAGCAGGTACAACAAGCGCTGAACGCGCGCAAAGCGGATTTAGAAAACGCGGCGCTGAATGCACGTCTGGCGGCGGAAACCATCGACGTTTCTCTGCCTGGGCGTCGTATTGAGAACGGTGGTCTGCATCCGGTAACACGTACCATTGATCGTATTGAAAGTTTCTTCGGTGAGCTTGGTTTTACCGTGGCGACTGGCCCGGAGATCGAAGACGATTACCATAACTTCGATGCGCTGAACATTCCAGGCCATCACCCGGCCCGCGCTGACCACGACACTTTCTGGTTTGATGCCACCCGCCTGCTGCGTACGCAGACCTCCGGCGTGCAGATTCGTACCATGAAAGAACAGCAGCCGCCGATCCGTATTATTGCGCCGGGCCGAGTGTACCGTAACGACTACGATCAAACGCACACCCCGATGTTCCATCAGATGGAAGGGCTGATTGTTGACACCAACATCAGCTTCACCAACCTGAAAGGCACGCTGCACGACTTCCTGCGTAACTTCTTTGAAGAAGACCTGCAAATCCGTTTCCGTCCTTCTTACTTCCCGTTCACGGAACCGTCCGCAGAAGTGGATGTGATGGGCAAAAACGGCAAATGGCTGGAAGTGCTGGGTTGCGGGATGGTACATCCGAACGTTCTGCGCAACGTGGGCATCGACCCGGAAATCTACTCTGGCTTCGCGTTTGGTATGGGGATGGAGCGTCTGACCATGCTGCGTTATGGCGTGACCGATCTGCGCTCATTCTTCGAAAACGATCTGCGTTTCCTCAAACAGTTTAAATAAAGGCAGGGTAAAACAATGAAATTCAGTGAACTGTGGTTACGCGAATGGGTGAACCCGGCAATCGACAGCGATGCGTTGTCGGATCAGATTACGATGGCGGGTCTGGAAGTGGATGGCGTTGACGCCGTCGCCGGTGAGTTCAACGGCGTGGTTGTGGGTGAAGTGGTGGAGTGCGGCCAGCACCCGAACGCAGATAAACTGCGCGTTACGAAAGTGAACGTGGGCGGCGAACGTCTGCTGGATATCGTCTGTGGCGCGCCTAACTGCCGTCAGGGGCTGAAAGTAGCCGTTGCAACTATCGGCGCGGTTCTGCCGGGCGATTTCAAAATCAAAGCCGCTAAACTGCGCGGCGAGCCGTCGGAAGGGATGCTGTGCTCCTTCTCCGAACTGGGGATTTCCGACGACCATAGCGGCATCATCGAATTACCGACGGATGCGCCGATCGGAACCGATATCCGTGAATACCTGAAGCTTGACGATAACACCATTGAAATCAGCGTGACGCCGAACCGCGCCGACTGCTTAGGGATCATCGGTGTGGCGCGTGATGTCGCTGTCCTGAACAAAATCGCGCTGGTTGAGCCGGAGATCGCACCTGTTGCAGCCACCATCAATGACACGCTGCCGATCGCGGTTGAAGCGCCGGATGCCTGCCCGCGCTACTTGGGTCGCGTGGTGAAAGGCATTAATGTTAAAGCGCCTACGCCGCTGTGGATGAAAGAGAAGCTGCGTCGCTGCGGCATTCGTTCCATTGATGCTGTCGTTGACGTCACCAACTATGTACTGCTTGAACTGGGTCAGCCGATGCATGCCTTTGACAAAGACCGTATTGAAGGCGGTATTGTCGTGCGTATGGCCAAAGAGGGCGAAACCCTGGTGCTGCTGGACGGCACAGAAGCGAAGCTGAGCACCGATACGCTGGTGATCGCGGATCACCACAAAGCGCTGGCGATGGGTGGTATCTTTGGCGGCGAGCATTCCGGCGTGAATGAGGAAACGCAAAACGTGCTGCTGGAATGCGCGTTCTTTAGCCCGCTGTCTATTACCGGTCGTGCGCGTCGCCACGGTCTGCATACGGATGCTTCCCACCGCTATGAGCGTGGTGTGGACCCGGCGTTGCAGTACAAAGCAATGGAGCGCGCCACCCGCCTGTTGATCGACATTTGCGGCGGCGAAGCCGGTCCGGTTATCGACGTCACGAATGACGCCACGCTGCCGAAACGCGCGACCATTACGCTTCGTCGTAGCAAGCTGGATCGTCTGATCGGGCATCACATTGCCGATGAGCAGGTGAGCGATATTCTGCGTCGTCTGGGCTGCGAAGTGACTGAAGGTCAGGACGAATGGAAAGCGGTCGCGCCGAGCTGGCGTTTCGACATGGAGATTGAAGAAGATCTGGTCGAAGAAGTGGCCCGCGTGTATGGCTATAACAACATTCCTGATGAGCCGATTCAGGCGGGTTTAATCATGGGGACTCACCGTGAAGCCAACTTGTCGCTGAAGCGTGTGAAAACCATGCTCAATGACAAAGGCTACCAGGAAGTGATCACCTATAGCTTTGTCGATCCGAAGGTTCAGCAACTGCTGCATCCGGGCGAAGAAGCGCTGTTGCTGCCAAGCCCGATCTCCATTGAGATGTCGGCGATGCGTCTTTCACTGTGGACCGGCCTGCTGTCAACGGTGGTCTATAACCAGAACCGTCAGCAGAATCGCGTGCGTATCTTTGAAACCGGTCTGCGTTTCGTGCCGGATACCCAGGCAAATCTGGGCATTCGTCAGGATCTGATGTTGGCAGGGGTGATTTGCGGCAACCGTTATGACGAGCACTGGAATCTGGCGAAAGAGACCGTTGATTTCTATGATCTGAAAGGCGATCTGGAAGCGGTGCTGGATCTCACCGGCAAACTGGCCGACATTCAGTTCAGGGCGGAAGCGAATCCGGCGCTGCATCCTGGGCAGTCCGCGGCGATTTATCTGAAAGGTGAACGCATTGGTTTTATTGGGGTTGTTCATCCTGAGCTGGAACGTAAACTGGATCTGAACGGTCGCACTCTGGTGTTTGAACTGGAGTGGAATAAGCTCGCAGACCGCGTGGTGCCTCAGGCGCGCGAGATTTCGCGCTTCCCGGCTAACCGTCGCGACATCGCGGTGGTGGTCGCAGAAAACGTTCCCGCAGCGGATATTTTATCCGAGTGTAAGAAAGTTGGCGTAAATCAGGTAGTTGGCGTAAACTTATTTGACGTGTACCGCGGTAAGGGTGTTGCGGAGGGTTATAAGAGCCTCGCTATCAGCCTGATCCTTCAGGATACCAGCCGTACACTCGAAGAAGAGGAGATTGCCGCTACCGTCGCCAAATGTGTAGAGGCATTAAAAGAGCGATTCCAGGCATCATTGAGGGATTGAACCTATGGCGCTTACAAAAGCTGAAATGTCAGAATATCTGTTTGATAAGCTTGGGCTTAGCAAGCGGGATGCCAAAGAACTGGTCGAGCTGTTTTTCGAGGAGATTCGTCGTGCTCTGGAAAACGGTGAGCAGGTGAAACTCTCTGGTTTTGGTAACTTCGATCTGCGTGATAAGAATCAACGTCCGGGACGTAACCCGAAAACGGGCGAAGATATTCCCATTACAGCACGGCGCGTGGTGACCTTCAGACCCGGACAGAAGTTGAAAAGCCGGGTTGAAAACGCTTCGCCCAAAGAAGAGTAATCTGATCTAACTAAAAAGGCCGCTTTGCGGCCTTTTTTCTTTCCTGTGATGGTTACGCACCGTAAAATCAACATCATCCCTTTTCAGCTGAATGGAAAACATGCTGACTTTTGCCTGCCAACAACAGCGCCGCAATGTGCGCTGGTTATCCAGTCTGTCGGTGCTTATGCTGCTGGCAGTGGTATTAAGCCTGTGCGCCGGAGATCAGTGGATAGCCCCTGGCGACTGGTTCAGCGCCCGTGGTGAACTGTTTGTCTGGCAGATACGACTCCCTCGCACGCTTGCTGTTCTGCTGGTAGGCGCCGCGCTGGCGCTGTCAGGCGCGGTAATGCAGGCGTTATTTGAAAACCCGCTTGCCGAGCCCGGATTGCTTGGCGTCTCCAACGGCGCTGGCGTGGGCCTTATTGCCGCAGTGCTACTGGGGCAAGGTCAGTTACCCGGCTGGGCGCTGGGGATTTGCGCTATTGCCGGCGCGCTTATCATCACACTTATTCTCCTGCGATTTGCCCGTCGACATTTATCAACCAGCCGCCTGCTGCTGGCGGGCGTTGCGCTTGGCATTATTTGCAGCGCGATGATGACGTGGGCCATCTATTTTTCAACCTCCTTCGACCTGCGCCAGTTGATGTACTGGATGATGGGCGGATTCGGCGGGGTGGACTGGCAGCAGGCCTGGCTGATGATTGCCCTGATCCCGGTTTCACTCTGGATTTGCTGCCAGTCGCAGCCGATGAATATTCTGGCGCTGGGCGAAACGTCCGCGCGTCAGCTGGGGCTGCCGCTGTGGTTCTGGCGCAATTTGCTGGTGGTCGCCACGGGCTGGATGGTCGGCGTTAGCGTTGCGCTCGCGGGTTCGATTGGGTTTATCGGCCTGGTGATCCCACATATCTTACGGCTTTGCGGTCTGAGCGATCATCGCGCTTTGCTGCCGGGCTGTGCGCTGGCGGGGGCGATAGCTCTGCTGCTGGCGGATGTTATCGCCCGTCTGGCGCTGGCGTCGGCGGAACTGCCTATCGGCGTAGTGACGGCGACGATGGGGGCGCCGGTCTTCATCTGGCTATTATTAAAATCCAGGCGCTAGCCAAAATGAGAAATGAGGAAGTCATTAGTATGTGGCAACGGATGAAATGGGGTCTGTATGTGCTGGCGGCACTCAGCGGTTCTGCGATGGCCGCACCGCTGACGGCGCAATACGTGTCGGCTATCGCGACGCAGGAAGAACAGCGTCTTCATGCCCGGATTGGCATTGCGGTACTTGATACGGCGACCAACAGTATCACCCATTATCGGGGAGAAGAACGGTTCCCGTTAAACAGTACGCACAAGCCGCTGTTATGCGCAGCGTTATTACGTGAAGTCGACAGGAAGGCGCTGGCGCTTTCTGCTTCAACGCAGTTTGAACCCTCGCAGCTGGTGGAGTATTCGCCGATTACTGAAAAACATGTGGCGCCAGACGCCATGAGCTGGGCGCAATTGTGCAGCGCGGCGGTAAGCTACAGCGATAACACGGCTGCCAATCTCATCGCCAGGAAGCTCAACGGGCCGCAGGCCGTCACGCAGTTTTTGCGTGATTCGGGGGATACGATAACCCGCCTCGATCGCTATGAGCCCGAACTGAACAGCGCCATTCCCGGTGATGAACGCGACTCCACGACGCCTGTCGCGATAGCGAAGACGCTCAATACGCTACTGCTGGGGAATGTGTTGCAGCCATCCTCAAGAGAGCAGCTTATGCAATGGATGCGGGACGACAAAGTGGCTGACGGTCTGCTGCGTTCGGTCTTGCCGGACGGCTGGAAAATCGCGGATAAAACCGGGGCGGGCGACAACGGTTCGCGTTCTATTGTCAGCGTTGTCTGGCCGACATCACAAAAACCTCTGCTCGTGGTTATCTATATTACACAAACTCCGGCGACAATGGCGCAGCGTGACGCCGCGATTGTCCGCATCGGGGAGTCGCTGTTTTCAACACTCGCAGTCTATGATTAAAAGCTGATATTTGATCACTCACATCCGCCTGTTATATGGGAGACGCTATGCAAGATACCATTCTCAACACTGAAGTGACGACGATCGACGGGGATGTCACCACGCTTGAGAAGTACGCCGGAAACGTACTGCTGGTGGTTAATGTGGCCTCGAAATGTGGCTTAACGCCACAATACGAACAGCTGGAGAATATTCAGAAAGCCTGGGCCGATCAGGGCTTTACGGTGTTAGGTTTTCCCTGCAACCAGTTTCTTGGTCAGGAACCTGGCACTGAAGAGGAGATTAAAACCTATTGCAGCACCACCTGGGGCGTCACATTCCCGATGTTCAGCAAGGTTGACGTCAATGGTGAGAACCGCCATCCACTGTATCAGAAGTTGATTGCCGCAGCGCCTGCCGCCGTTGCGCCGGAAGGTAGCGGTTTCTATGAGCGCATGGCGAGTAAAGGCCGCGCGCCGCTTTACCCGGACGATATTTTGTGGAACTTTGAGAAGTTTTTAATCGGCAGGGATGGACAGGTCGTACAGCGTTTCTCACCGGACATGACGCCTGAAGATCCGGGGATGGTGGAAAGTATCAAAATCGCGTTGGCAAAATAATGATCTCGTTGATGCAGTTACAGGATGTTGCCGAAACGACGCGTCTGGGGCCGCTTTCCGGCGACGTTAAGCCTGGCGAGATTCTTCACCTCGTGGGGCCGAATGGGGCAGGGAAAAGTACGCTGCTGGCGCGTATGGCGGGCTTAACCTTCGGGGAAGGCACCGTCATATTCGACGGCGCGTCGCTGGAGACATGGCCTGCGGCGAAACTGGCTCAACATCGGGCCTATCTCGCGCAGCAGCAGAATCCCCCATTTTCAATGCCGGTCTGGCATTTCCTGACGCTGCATCAACCTGATAAAACGCAAACGAACCTGCTGAATGACGTTGCGCAGGCGCTTGGGCTGAGCGACAAGCTGGGGCGGAGCGCGAATCAACTCTCCGGCGGCGAGTGGCAGCGTGTACGTCTGGCGGCGGTGATATTGCAAATTCACCCTCACGCTAACCCGCGAGGGCAGCTTCTGCTACTGGATGAGCCGATGAACAGTCTGGACGTTGCGCAACAAAACGCGCTGGATAGGCTGTTGAGCCAGCTATGCAGCCAGGGTATCGCCATCGTGATGAGCAGCCATGACCTTAACCATACTCTGCGCCACGCGCATCGCGCCTGGTTGCTGAAACAGGGGAAATTGATCGCCAGCGGGCGGCGTGACGAGGTGCTGACGCCGCCAAATCTGGCCCGGGCATACGGCATGAACTTCCGTCGGCTGGACGTTGAAGGCCACAGAATGCTCATATCAACCACTTAAGTTAAATGGGTTCTTGAAAAACACATAATTTCCACGCTAAATAGAAGCAAGAATAAAAAGATAGAGGATTCGTCCTGAATGCGCTTTTGGCTTCTTCTTATCGCAGCACTGTTTTTGGCAGGGTGTAGCAGCCATCGTGCGCCAGCACCTAACGCCAGGCTTTCGGATTCCATTATGGTTATCGCGGGCCTGAACGATCAGCTACAGTCCTGGAGAGGTACACCGTATCGCTATGGCGGAATGAGCCGTAGCGGGGTGGACTGCTCGGGATTTGTGTTGATGACGATGCGCGACAAATTTGATTTACAACTGCCGCGTGAAACGCGCCAACAGTCAAAAATTGGTACGGAAATCGACAAAGATGAACTGCTGCCCGGCGACCTGGTCTTTTTTAAAACCGGATCGGGGGAAAGTGGTTTGCACGTCGGCATTTATGATACCAACAATCAATTTATTCATGCGTCTACCAGCCGTGGCGTGATGCGCTCATCGCTCGACAATGTCTACTGGCGGAAAAATTTCTGGCAGGCGAGACGTATTTAATGCTATCGATGGTAAAGCGGATACCCAGCGGCCGCTTCATCATCTATATTTAAGAAATTGATTTCTCATTGTCTGAATGCCAGGGCTATCGTGAGTTATCAGAAATAGTTTTAACCCTACATTTTGCAAAAGTATTTTTAGTCAAAATGATTTATCCGGTGTCTTGCGGAAAATGCAAAACTGGATATTGGTTTATAATCGAGATAAGCTAAAAAAAGGACCCGGTTTACCGGCTAAAAAGGAAAAAATGAAAGCACCTCCAGTCGTATCAGAAATGACATCTTTCTTCGTTCTTTCTTACAGGATGCCGGATTACACCCATGCAGCGGGGCTGGCACAATGATTGTTTCACTGGATAACTTTTATCATTCTCACCTTTATTTTGTTCCTGCCCGAACCGAGAAAGAGAAACTCGTCGGTCTGGAGATTGTTGCAAACTTTGTCACTGAAGACGGTAATGTCCGTATGCCGACGGAGCTGGTCATGCCGCGCCTGTCAGCAGAAGAACAGCGTTGTCTGTTCGAAGAAAAACTCGCATTGCTGGAAACGTGCCAACATTTTTTTATTCAACATAAACTTATTGCCTGGATTAATTTAACGCCAGCCGTCGTCGCATCATTATTATCAGACGGCGAGTTTGTATCCCATGTAAGGCGCTTTCCATTTTTGGAACTGATGATTAATGAGAATTATCCTGAATTAAGTCTTGGGAAAGAGAATCAAATTCTGGCTGAGTTAGCCGGACGATTTCCCCTCATCCTTGCCAATTTCGGCGCTGGCGATACATCGATAAAAGCGATCTTTGATGGTCTCTTCAAACGCGTCGCGCTGGATAAAAACTTTGTCCAGCAAAGATCCGCAAGTCTTTCTTTTGAACCCTTTATGCAGGCTATTATTTCGCAGATATCACCGTGCTGTGATTCGATAATGATTGCGGGTATTGATACTGAAGAGATGCTGGCGCGGATATCATCAATGGGATTTAGCGCGCTGCAAGGATGTTTATGGCCTGCCGTGCCAGCGAGCCAGGTTACGACGCTGGTTCAGGGATAACCTTTTTATTTGCTGGTGTTTAAGCGGGTATTAACCGTCTACACTACAGGCAGGAGGCCCTATGACCCTGTCTTTTACATCCCGCTGGCGTGACGAACTGCCAGCCACATATACAGCACTTTCTCCAACTCCTCTGAGTCATGCCCGCCTGATTTGGCATAACGATGCGCTGGCGCAGCAGCTGGCGATACCACCTTCGTTGTTTGATATGGAAAACGGCGCAGGCGTGTGGGGCGGCGAGTCATTACTGCCCGGCATGTCGCCTCTGGCTCAGGTTTATAGCGGCCATCAGTTTGGCGTCTGGGCCGGCCAGCTCGGTGATGGACGCGGTATTCTGTTAGGCGAACAACTGCTGGCGGACGGCAGTACGCTTGACTGGCACCTGAAAGGCGCCGGACTAACGCCATACTCCCGCATGGGCGACGGGCGAGCAGTGCTGCGCTCAACGATCCGTGAAAGTCTGGCCAGCGAGGCGATGCACTATCTTGGCATCCCCACAACGCGGGCGCTGTCTATCGTCACCAGCGACACGCCTGTTTACAGGGAAACGGTTGAATCCGGCGCGATGCTCATGCGTCTGGCGCAAAGCCATATGCGTTTCGGTCATTTCGAACATTTTTACTATCGGCGTGAGCCGGATAAAGTCCGTCAGCTGGCCGATTTTGCGATTCGCCATTACTGGCCGCAATTTCAGGCGGAAGAGGACAAGTATGCGCTCTGGTTCCGGGACGTAGTGGCGCGCACGGCGAGGTTGATTGCTGACTGGCAAACGGTAGGTTTTGCGCATGGCGTGATGAACACCGATAACATGTCTGTACTGGGGCTGACGATAGATTATGGTCCTTTCGGTTTCCTGGATGATTATCAGCCAGGGTTTATCTGTAACCACTCCGATCACCAGGGGCGCTATAGCTTCGATAATCAACCGGCTGTCGGATTGTGGAATCTGCAACGCCTGGCGCAAACCCTGTCGCCGTTTATGCCGGTCGATACGCTGAATGATGCGCTGGATGGCTATCAGCTGGCGTTGCTCACGCACTACGGGCAGCGCATGCGGCAAAAACTGGGCTTCTTTACCGAACAAAAAGAGGACAACGCGCTTCTCAACGAGCTTTTCGCCCTGATGGCACGCGAAGGCAGCGATTATAGCCGAACGTTCCGTATGTTGAGTCAGACTGAGCAACAGAGCGCGGCATCGCCGCTGCGTGACGAATTTATCGATCGCGCGGCCTTTGACGGGTGGTTCAGCCGTTACCGGGCGCGTTTACAGCAGGAGCAGGTGGATGATGCAACGCGTCAACAGCACATGCAGCGCGTGAATCCTGCGGTGGTGCTGCGCAACTGGCTGGCGCAACGCGCGATAGCCAGCGCTGAGCAGGGGGATATGGGCGAATTACATCAACTGCATCAGGTTCTGCGCGACCCCTTTACCGACAGAGATGACGATTATGTCAACCGTCCGCCGGACTGGGGTAAACGGCTGGAAGTCAGTTGCTCAAGCTGATTGCTACTTGGTCAACAGCAACTTACCTGCCTGCGTCTTGCGCAGCAGGTATTCCTGGCCGTCATGATCGATGATGACTTTGCCTTCAGGGCCTAACAATGTCTGGCTGCTGATACGCCGCTCGGCAGCAGGGGAAGGGGGCACGCTGTCTCTTTCCTTAAAATGAAGTAACTCAATGTCGTCCATAAGTGGCATATCGATAATTAATAATAATCAGTTTAACAATGATTATTATTATCAATATTGTGTATGGCGACAGCAAGTGTTAATTCTGGTAGCAAATCAGGCGAGTGGGGAATGCGTGGAGGGGAAAGAAGCGCGCCCATCCCCGCGAGGATGGGCATGATGTCAAAAACGGCTATCAACCGCTGAGGCAAGTTTTTCTAACAGTAATTCAGTATCTTCCCAGTTCAGGCAAGGGTCGGTAATGGACTGACCGTACACCAGCGGCTGACCACTGACGATTTTCTGCGTACCTTCACGCAGGAAACTTTCGGCCATGATCCCGGCAATTGCGGTAGAACCGTTACGGATTTGCTGGCAGATATCATCACAAACTTCTAACTGGCGGCGATGCTGCTTCTGGCAGTTACCGTGGCTGAAGTCCACCACCAGGTGTTCCGGCAGACCAAACTCATGCAGCGTATCGCAGGCGGCAGCGATGTCTTCCGCGTGGTAATTCGGTTTTTTACCGCCGCGCATGATGATATGGCCGTACGGGTTCCCGCTGGTCTGATAAATCGTCATCTGGCCAGTTTTATCCGGCGAGAGGAACATATGGCTGGCGCGCGACGCGCGAATCGCATCAACGGCGATGCGCGTGTTGCCATCGGTCCCGTTTTTAAACCCAACCGGGCAGGAGAGCGCGGAAGCCATTTCACGGTGAATCTGGCTTTCCGTCGTGCGCGCGCCAATGGCGCCCCAACTGATCAAATCGGCAATAAACTGGCCGGTGACCATGTCGAGAAATTCGGTGGCGGTGGGGACTCCCAGCTCATTGACCTGCAACAGCAGCTTGCGCGCCAGTTCGAGGCCATGATTTACGCGGTAACTGCCATTTAAATCGGGATCGGAGATGAGGCCTTTCCAGCCCACAACCGTGCGCGGTTTTTCAAAATAGGTGCGCATAACGATTTCCAGACGCGCCTGATGCGTGTTGCGCAACGTTTGCAAGCGCGTTGCGTATTCCATCGCAGCGTCCAGATCGTGAATCGAGCAGGGGCCGATTATCACCAGCAGGCGGCGATCTTCACCATTTAATATTTTTTCAATCCGGCGTCGGGAGTCAGTAACGTGGCTGGCGACGGAGGATGATACAGGATGACGTAGCGCTAGCTCAGCAGGGGTGACCAGGCTGTCAATACGCGCGGTACGCAGTTCGTCGGTTCTGTTCATTACAAGTCTCAGAAATTTGTTGCTTCAACGGCAGGACTACCGGGAAGTGATGGGCATCACAATAACACACTTCAACCTTCACCTGCTGATTTCAAATGCGAGGCGTTTCACACCTCGCAAGCAGAGCGGCATGATAGCAAAAAATTGAACTCTTGCACTAGTTTGTTAGTACATTCGACGATTCAGCCCCATGATGTCGAGAATCTTGGTGGCAATTTCTTCTACCGAATAGTTAGTACTGTTCAGGCAAGGGATCTGATTTTTACGATAGAGCGCTTCAACTTCCGCAACCTCCATCCGGCACTGGCGTAGCGATGCGTAGCGGCTGTTTTCACGGCGTTCCTCGCGGATTGCCGCCAGACGTTCCGGGTCAATGGTCAGGCCAAAAAGCTTATGCTGTAGCGGTTTAAGCGACGTGGGCAACACCAGGTTATCCATATCGTCAGCAATAAAGGGGTAGTTCGCCGCCCGGATGCCAAATTGCATCGCCAGATAGAGGCTGGTCGGCGTTTTTCCGCAGCGTGAAACCCCCAGCAGGATCACCTGCGCCTGATCCAGATTGCGCAAGGAGATCCCATCGTCGTGCGCAAGGGTATAGTCGATTGCCGCGATACGCGCGTCATACTTGTTGAGGTTCCCGGGGTTAAGCCCGTGGGTGCGATGCGCGATTGGCGTTGGGTCGAGCTTCATTTCCTGCTGTAGCGGCGCCACCAGCGCCTGCACGATGTCCTGACAGAACCCTTCGCTTTGTAAGATGATGGCGCGAATTTCCGGCAGAACAATCGAATAGAACACCAGCGGACGCACGCCAGTTTGCTGATAAATCGCGTCGATCTGATCTTTCACGGCCCTGGCGCGACTCTCGTTTTCAACGAACGGCAGCGTAATGCTGCTGATGGTCACAGGGAATTGCGACATCACCGCATGACCCAAAACCTCGGCGGTGATGGCCGTACCATCGGAAATATAAAAAACATGGCGATCAACAACATTATCCATTTTGTTTATCCTGAGGAGCAAACATAATTATCTGAAAGCATAAATTAAAATTTGCCAGAAGCGTATATCACAGTGCTTATTTTATAAAATGAAACGCTATTTTTATATTAAGTGAAAAGTGCATTTCATTTTTCGGAACTTATGTTTATACCGACAGTTTTTGGGGAGATCGCCCGTCGCCCGCGGGTTTGCGCAAATGCGTAAACAATCTGAAAAAATAAAAAATAAATCTGCTTGAACGATTCACCGTTTTTTTCAGGGGTTTAAATATGTAAAGATAAATACGCAATAATGTAGTTTCTAAACTCGTTCATTTATCACAAAAGGATTGTTCGATGTCCAACAATGGCTCGTCACCGCTGGTGCTTTGGTATAACCAACTCGGCATGAATGATGTAGACAGAGTTGGGGGCAAAAATGCCTCCCTGGGTGAAATGATTACTAACCTTTCCGGTATGGGTGTTTCCGTACCGAATGGTTTTGCAACGACCGCCGATGCGTTTAACCAGTTTCTGGATCAAAGCGGCGTAAACCAGCGTATTTATGAACTGCTGGATCAAACGGATATTGACGATGTCACCGCGCTGGCGAAGGCCGGCGCGCAGATCCGCCAGTGGATTATCGACACTCCTTTCCAGCCAGAGCTGGAAAACGCTATTCGCGATGCCTATGCACAGCTCTCTGCGGATGATGCGCAGGCGTCTTTCGCCGTGCGCTCGTCCGCAACGGCTGAAGATATGCCGGATGCCTCTTTCGCCGGCCAGCAGGAAACCTTCCTCAACGTGCAGGGTTTCGATGCGGTGCTGGTGGCGGTGAAACATGTTTTTGCCTCGCTGTTTAATGACCGCGCTATCTCTTATCGCGTTCACCAGGGGTATGACCATCGTGGCGTCGCGCTCTCCGCTGGCGTACAGCGGATGGTGCGCTCCGACCTGGCTTCGTCCGGGGTTATGTTCTCTATTGATACCGAGTCCGGTTTCGATCAGGTGGTGTTTATCACTTCAGCCTGGGGTCTGGGCGAGATGGTAGTGCAGGGCGCAGTCAACCCGGATGAATTCTACGTGCATAAACCGACGCTGGCGGCGAATCGCCCGGCGATCGTTCGTCGCACGATGGGGTCGAAAAAAATCCGAATGGTTTACGCGCCAACCCAGGAGCACGGCAAGCAGGTCAAAATTGAAGATGTGCCGCAGGAACAGCGCGACATCTTCTCGCTGACCAACGAAGAAGTGCAGGAACTGGCGAAACAGGCCGTACAGATTGAGAAACACTACGGTCGTCCGATGGATATCGAATGGGCGAAAGACGGCCATACCGGCAAACTGTTTATTGTACAGGCTCGCCCGGAAACCGTCCGTTCTCGTGGTCAGGTAATGGAGCGCTACACGCTGCATGCGCAGGGGAAAGTGGTCGCGGAAGGCCGCGCCATCGGACATCGCATTGGCGCAGGGGCGGTTAAAGTCATCCACGACATTAGCGAAATGAACCGTATCCAGCCTGGCGACGTGCTGGTGACTGACATGACCGACCCGGACTGGGAACCGATCATGAAGAAAGCGGCGGCCATCGTGACCAACCGTGGCGGTCGTACCTGCCACGCGGCCATTATTGCCCGTGAGCTGGGGATTCCGGCGGTTGTCGGCTGCGGCGACGCGACGGAACGCATGAAGGATGATGAAAACGTCACCGTTTCTTGCGCCGAAGGCGATACCGGCTATGTCTACGCAGACCTGCTCGACTTCAGCGTCAAAAGTTCAAGCGTGGACACCATGCCCGATCTGCCGTTGAAAGTCATGATGAACGTCGGTAACCCGGATCGCGCCTTTGACTTCGCCTGCCTGCCGAATGAAGGTGTTGGCCTGGCGCGTCTCGAATTTATTATCAACCGAATGATTGGCGTGCATCCTCGCGCACTGCTGGAATTTGATGACCAGGATGCGAAACTGCAAAACGAAATCCGCGAGATGATGAAAGGCTTCGATTCACCGCGTGAGTTCTATGTCGGTCGTCTGACAGAGGGCATTGCGACGCTGGGCGCGGCATTTTATCCGAAACGCGTTATCGTGCGCCTGTCGGATTTCAAATCGAACGAATACGCCAACCTGGTGGGCGGCGAGCGTTACGAACCCGATGAAGAGAACCCGATGCTGGGCTTCCGTGGCGCTGGTCGCTATGTCTCTGACAGCTTCCGTGATTGCTTCGCGCTGGAATGTGAAGCGGTGAAACGCGTGCGCAACGATATGGGACTGACCAACGTGGAGATCATGATCCCGTTCGTACGTACCGTTGAGCAGGCGAAAGCGGTAGTTGACGAGCTGGCGCGTCAGGGGCTGAAGCGGGGTGAGAACGGGCTGAAGATCATCATGATGTGTGAAATTCCGTCCAATGCCCTGCTGGCTGAACAATTCCTGGAGCACTTTGACGGCTTCTCGATTGGTTCTAACGACATGACGCAGCTGGCGCTGGGTCTGGATCGCGACTCCGGCGTGGTTTCTGAACTGTTCGATGAGCGCAACGAGGCGGTGAAAGCGCTGCTGTCGATGGCGATCCGCGCGGCGAAGAAACAAGGCAAGTATGTCGGCATCTGTGGTCAGGGGCCGTCCGATCACGAAGACTTCGCCGCCTGGCTGATGGAGGAGGGAATCGACAGCCTGTCGCTGAACCCGGACACCGTCGTACAGACCTGGTTGAGTCTGGCTGAACTGAAAAAATAAGCGTCAGCGCTGATCCTAATCTGCAACGGCTCCCGTAAAAAGGAGCCGTTTTTTTTGCGATGCGCGCTATCCCGCCCGACGTCATGCGTGGGCATATCAGAATTGTTGGCGGTGGAGAAAAGGGGTGTGAGGGCAGGCACTTAAAAAAAGGCCCATCGTGGGAGATGGGCAAAGACTACACACAGCAATTCGTTGTTTCACTCAGGGGATTTCCATGCTTATAAATCAAGGCGTTGATTTATAACCGTGCCCTAATAGTAGGCGTGGAGATTTTTTGCGTCGATCAGATTCGTCCCAATAGTTTAAAAACTATGAAGAATTTGCGACGTAAATGAATTACGTAAGGAGGATTACGCCATAAGGCAGGTTGGTCAGGATGCTAATTGATGAGCAATGCTAAAGTATCGGCCGACCGAATGCGTCGATCGGCCGATGGGGTTTATTTATGGCTGTCCTCAATCTCCCCCAGTTCTTCGAGGAGTTCGTCAGGGTCGTTTCCCGGCGCGGGCACTTCATGCACCCATGCGGAGAACAGACGCCAGGAAACCGCCAGCAATACCGGACCGATAAACAGACCGATCATTCCAAAGGCAATCAGCCCGCCGATAACGCCAGAGAGAATCAGGATCAGCGGCAGGTCAGCGCCCATACGAATCAATACCGGGCGAATCACGTTATCCAGCGTACCGACCACGCAGCTCCACACCAGCAGCACCGTGCCCCAGGTCGTATCGCCCGTCCAGTACAGCCAAATGATTGCCGGGATTAACACCGGTAACGGCCCCAGTTGCACCAGGCAGGAGAGGATCATGACGACCGTCAGCAGCGTTGCGTAAGGCACGCCGGAAATGGCGAGGCCAATCCCGCCGAGAATTGCCTGAACCAGCGCGGTGACAACCACACCCAATGCAACGGCGCGGATGGCCTGGGCCGCCAGCAGCACGGCGGCATCGCCGCGTTTCGCGGCCAGACGACTGGCAAAGTGGCGGATGCCCAATGCCACCTGTTCGCCGCGCCAGTACAGCAGGGCGCTGAACAGCAGCATCAGACCACAGTGCATCATAAAGCGACCGATATGCGCGGCCTGACCCACAAACCAGGTCGTGGTGGTGCCAATATAAGGACGCACTTTCGCCATGATTGCCGTACCGCCCATATCCAGCAGGTTATGCCACCCGGCATACAATTTGGCGCCAATCAGCGGAATACTGTTTAACCAGGCCAGGTCGGGCAACGTCATGTCGCCGGCGGTGACGGCGTGGATGAGCGGGCCGCTACCGTCCACGATGCTGTTGACCAGCAGGGCGATGGGAATAATGAACAGCAGAACCAACAACAGCGTCATAACCAGAACGGCCAGAGAACGGCGGCCCCAGAGTATTTTCTGTAAACGTAACAAAACGGGCCAGGTCGCAATAACGATCGTACCCGCCCATGCAAAACCAAGGACAAAGGGACGCACAATCCACAAGCAGGCCACGATCATGATGGCTAAAAACAGCACCGACAGCAGCACTTGCGCGATATCCCTGGGCTGACGAAGATTTACCATAAATACCTTTTCACCTTTTCTGTGCGTCAGAACGTTGACGCGACGCGAACACGCGAACCTTACCCCATAATGATGAGCAATTTCAGCGGTTTTTAACAGGCGGATTCTGCCTGTAATTCTGCTGGGCGTGTAAGAAAAAAATGTGATACAACAAACAGAGCAACACGCAAACGATTAAATTCACAATACAGACCGCAGGAAAGGGTCACTATAATGATTCCACAGATTTCTCAGGCACCTGGCGTCGTTCAACTGGTGCTCAATTTTTTGCAGGCGCTGGAGCAGCAAGGGTTTACCGGCGATACGGCAACGAATTACGCCGATCGTCTGACAATGTCGACAGATAACAGTATCTATCAGCTTCTTCCTGATGCTGTGGTTTTCCCGCGTTCAACGGCGGATGTGGCGCTTATCGCCCGTCTGGCGGCAGAGTCGCGCTTCGCCTCATTGATTTTTACCCCGCGCGGCGGCGGCACCGGCACCAATGGTCAGGCGCTGAACCAGGGCATTATCGTTGATATGTCCCGCTATATGAGCCGCATTATTGAAATTAACCCGGAAGAGGGCTGGGTGCGGGTCGAAGCCGGGGTGATCAAAGATCAACTCAATCAGTATCTGAAGCCGTATGGCTATTTCTTTGCCCCGGAGCTTTCGACCAGCAACCGTGCGACCCTCGGGGGGATGATCAATACCGATGCGTCCGGTCAGGGGTCGTTAGTTTACGGTAAAACATCCGATCATGTGCTGGGCGTTCGCGCGGTACTGCTGGGTGGCGATATTCTGGATACCCAGGCAATGCCGGTCGAACTTGCGGAAACGCTCGGTAAAAGCAACACCGCGATCGGTCGCATCTATAACACCGTATACCAGCGTTGTCGGGAAAACCGACAGCTGATTATTGATAAGTTTCCCAGACTCAACCGCTTCTTAACGGGCTACGACTTACGCCATGTCTTTAACGATGAGATGACGGAGTTCGACTTAACGCGCGTGCTGACCGGTTCTGAAGGCACGCTGGCGTTTATCACGGAAGCGCGTCTGGATATTACTCCGCTGCCTAAAGTTCGCCGTCTGGTGAACGTCAAATATGACTCTTTTGATTCCGCGTTGCGTAACGCGCCCTTTATGGTCGAGGCGCGGGCGCTCTCGGTGGAAACCGTCGATTCTAAAGTGCTTAATCTGGCGCGGGAGGACATCGTCTGGCATTCCGTCAGTGAGCTGATTACCGATGTGCCTGATAAAGAGATGCTGGGCCTGAACATCGTCGAGTTCGCCGGGGATGACGAAGCGGCTATTGATGCTCAGGTGAGCGCGTTGTGCCAGCGTCTGGATGAGCTGATTGCTCGCCAGGAAGCCGGAGTGATCGGCTGGCAGCTGTGCGCGGAGCTGGCGGGCGTGGAGCGTATCTATGCCATGCGGAAAAAAGCGGTTGGTCTGTTGGGTAATGCCAAAGGCGCGGCCAAACCGATTCCATTTGCGGAAGATACCTGCGTGCCGCCGGAGCATCTGGCCGACTATATTGCTGAATTCCGCGCGTTGCTCGACGGTCATGGCTTAAGTTATGGCATGTTCGGGCATGTTGATGCCGGGGTGCTGCACGTCAGACCCGCTCTGGATATGTGCGATCCGCAACAGGAAATTCTGATGAAGAGTCTTTCCGATGATGTGGTGGCGCTCACCGCGAAATATGGCGGTCTGCTGTGGGGCGAGCACGGCAAAGGTTTTCGTGCTGAATATAGCCCGGCGTTTTTTGGCGAGCAGCTTTATGGCGAACTACGCAAAGTGAAGGCGGCGTTCGACCCGCAAAACCGCCTGAACCCCGGAAAAATTTGTCCGCCGGAAGGCATTGATGCGCCGATGATGAAGGTCGATGCGGTGAAACGCGGTACTTACGATCGGCAGATTCCACTGGCGGTGCGTCAGGTCTGGCGCGGGGCGATGGAGTGTAACGGCAATGGCCTGTGCTTCAACTTTGACGCCAAAAGTCCGATGTGCCCATCAATGAAAATCAGCCTGAATCGCATTCACTCTCCCAAAGGACGTGCGACGCTGGTGCGTGAATGGTTGCGCCTGCTGGCCGACCGTGGGGTTGATCCGCTACAGCTGGAAAAAGAGCTGCCGGAAAAACGCGCCAGTCTGCGGACGTTAATTGCCCGTACCCGCAACAGCTGGCACGCTCGTAAAGGCGAATATGATTTCTCCCATGAGGTGAAGGAGGCAATGTCGGGTTGCCTGGCGTGCAAAGCCTGCTCGACACAATGTCCGATTAAAATAGACGTGCCGGAGTTCCGCTCACGCTTCCTGGCGCTTTACCACACGCGCTACCTGCGTCCGCTGCGCGATCATATGGTGGCGACGGTCGAAAGCTATGCGCCATTAATGGCGCGGGCGCCGAAAACCTTTAACTTCTTTCTCAATCAGCCGTTGGTGCGAAACCTCGCGAAGAAACATATCGGCATGGTGGATTTGCCGCTACTTTCGACGCCGTCGCTGCAACAGCAAATGGTCGGGCACCGTTCCGCCAATATGACGCTGGAGCAGCTTGAACTCCTGAGTCAGGAGCAAAAAGAGCGTACGGTGCTGGTGGTGCAGGACCCGTTTACCAGTTACTACGATGCGCAGGTGGTGGCGGATTTTATCCGGCTGGTGGAAAAGCTCGGCATTCAGCCTGTATTGCTGCCGTTCTCGCCAAATGGCAAGGCCCAGCACATCAAAGGGTTCCTTAACCGATTTGCGAAGACGGCGAAGAAAACGGCCGAATTTCTCAATCGGGTGGCGCAGTTGCGTATCCCGATGGTCGGTGTCGACCCGGCGCTGGTGCTTTGCTATCGTGATGAATACAAACAAACCCTCGGCGAACAGCGTGGTGATTTCCACGTACAGCTGGTGAATGAGTGGCTGCCGACGGTGCTGGCGTCCCGACAGCCTCTTGCCGTGAGCGGTGAGCCCTGGTATTTCTTTGGGCATTGTACCGAAGTGACGGCATTGCCTGGCGCACCGGCGCAGTGGGCGGCCATTTTTGCGCGCTTAGGGGCGAAGCTGGAGAGCGTCAGCGTAGGCTGCTGCGGCATGGCGGGTACTTACGGCCATGAAGTGAAAAATCATGAAAATTCGCTGGGGATCTATGCGCTGTCGTGGCAACAGGCGATGGCGCGACTGCCGCGCAATCGCTGCCTGGCGACCGGCTATTCTTGCCGCAGCCAGGTAAAACGCGTTGAAGGCACCGGGGTTCGCCATCCGTTACAGGCACTACTGGAGATTATTGGATGATCTGGAAACGTAAAGTCACGCTCGAAGCGCTGAACGCTCTGGGCGAAGGGAACATGGTGGGGCTACTGGATATTCGCTTTGAGCATATTAGCGACGATACGCTGGAAGCAACAATGCCGGTGGATAGCCGTACAAAGCAACCTTTTGGTCTGCTACACGGCGGCGCGTCCGTTGTGCTGGCTGAAAGTATCGGCTCGGTTGCGGGCTATCTGTGCACGCAGGGCGAACAGAAAGTCGTGGGGCTGGAGGTGAATGCCAACCACGTTCGCTCAGCGCGTGAAGGGCGCGTTAGAGGGGTGTGCAAAGCGCTGCATACCGGCTCTCGTCATCAGGTCTGGCAGATCGATATTTTTGATGAGCAGGGACGGCTGTGCTGTTCTTCACGTCTGACAACTGCCGTTGTGTGACGTTGTCACAAAATATCTTTATCGCAAACTGCTTTTGGTCAAAATGTGTGCAGAAAAAAGTGTTATACTGTGCACGTTTTGAACATAAGCGAGGATGATATGTCTACCGATTTAGACCCAACCCAACTGGCAATTGAATTTTTACGCCGTGATAAAACCGAGCTTTCTCCAGCCCAGTATTTGAAGCGTTTAAAACAATTAGAGCTGGAATTTGCCGATTTACTCACGCTCTCTTCCTCTGAGCTAAAAGAAGAGATTTACTTTGCCTGGCGTCTGGGCGTTCATTGATTCCGCACTGTTTTATCGCTCGGTGAATTAACACCAACAGAAAACCCCGACACGCTCTGCCGGGGTTATTTTTTGGCTATGAGCGGCGGTTTACCACTTCATTTCACCGGTATTCACTTTCGCGCTCAGCGTCAGGGAACTTTCGTCAGCGAGGCCAGGCCAGGCGGCGGTCATCGTTTTGATGACATACTCTGACCCTTTTTTCGCCTCAAGCGCTTGCTCAAAGGATTGCAGGTAATCCTGCGTGAAGCGTATAGCGGCGTCGCCTGCTGGACGTTCACCGATATAGTGACCCGGAATCACCTGGGTCGGCTGCAAACTGTGCATCTCTGTCAACACATGACGCCAGGCCGCACGCTGCTCAGGAGACTGGGTATCCGCCGTCCAGACATGGATACCGGATGCGATTCCCGTTCCGCCAAGTATTGCACGGTTCGCCGGGACCCAGACGTAAGCGGCGTAATCGTTCGGGTGGCGCAGTTCCAGCGTTTCCCCATCAATCGTAAATTGTGTCTCGGTAGTTGCCTGCGGGATGGTGAGCGCCGCTGGCGCGCCATCTTTCATTTGCGGACCCCAGTATTGCAGTTTGGCGTCTTTCGTTGCGCGAATGTGTTCCACCACATGCGGCGTCGCCAGAACTTTCACGTTCGGGAAGGCTTTTACAATCGGTTCCAGACCAAAATAGAAATCTGGATCGCCGGAGGTAATCACGATGGCTTTCAGCGATTTGCCGCTCTTTTTAATCATCTCGACCAGCTTTTCCCCGTCTTTGGTACTGAACTGCGCGTCGAATAAAATGGCTTCTTTAGGGCCAGAGACCAGTGTGGAAGAGACCGGGAAAATCGCGTTTTCCTGCGGATTATAAACGTCGAGTTGCAGCGGGGCGGCGAACAATGGCGCGCTAGTCAGCGACAGCAGAAGTGCCAGCGTTTTGATTTTCATTCTGAGTGACCTTATCGGCAGATAATGTTGATTTATTTACGTGGCTTATTTTAAGCAAATCTCGATCTGTTAAAATTCCCCTATCAGGACATGCTGAGTTTCATAAAACGATCGGATGGAAGGTTATGGACAGAGTGATGGCGGCAACGGTGTTTAACCATATCTGCGATTTGGGTAGCCTGAGCGCGGCTGCGCGCGCATTAGGGATCTCCAGGCCGATGGTGAGCCGTTATCTGGATGAAATGGAGAAATGGGCCGGAGCCAGACTTATTCATCGTTCGTCGCGCCGCCTGACGATCACGCCTGCCGGAGAAGACGCGTTGATGAAAACGCGAACGCTGGCGCGGCTTTCCCTGGACATTGCGGGGGCGACCGGGCGAGAGGTGCCGTCCGGCACGTTGCGCGTCGCCTGCGCTCATTTCACCGCGATGCATATTCTTGCACCGATGCTGCCCGCTTTTTTAGCGCGTTATCCTGAATTGCGCATTGAAGTGGAGATTAATAATCAGCCTGTCAGTTTAGTGGGGGAGCGTATTGATGTGGCGATACGCATTACCGATAACCCTGAGCCAGGGACAATTGCGCGTCGGCTTGGTGACTGTGAGTCTGTGCTCTGCGCGTCTCCTGACTATCTGCATCGCTATGGCACACCGCAGACGCCGGAGGCGCTGGCGCAACACAATTGCCTCTATTACAGCGGATTTGCTGGAAAATCCTGGCATTTTCTGGATGAGCAGGGAGAACCGATCTCTGTTGCGATCAAGGGCAACCTGAGCGCCGGAATCTCTTCGCTTTTGTGTGAAGCGGCGCTGGCAGGGATGGGGATTGCGCTGGTGCCGGAAAAAGAGGCGCGAGAGGGGCTGGCGCAGGAGAAACTGGTTCGTTTGTTGCCCCATCTACAACCGCGGCAATTGGCCGTATACGGTTTATACCTTTCCCGTGAGCATCAGCCCGCTGCGCTACGCCTGTTCCTTGAGGCGGTGCAGGGCGCGATGCGCGACGGTGAAGCCTGTTCCTGACGCAGCATAAGGCGTATAAAAATTGTGCAGAAAGCAAGATCTGTTAAATACGCGATGCAAACTTATGAGAATATTCTTACACCCCTTCAAGAGCTAAGCCTGAAATGAGTGCCGGAGATAAGCGCCGGGTGGGGCAACGAACGATCGGTGTTATGCATACAACACCGATCGTTCGTTGTTAATTACTCCGTTCTTTCTGTTCTTTCTTTTTCACGTTAGTGGATTTGCTAATCCGACGACTGTTTGAGCTATTGTTTAGCACCGTCATCGTCCGCTTTTGACCCCCATTTTTATTGATAACCCTATCTCAAAAATAGGCATTTTCGATACATATTTAATTTTTTAACCTGCCGCGCTGTTTACTCTTCTTAAATGCTTTATCTATCAATGTATTGAATAAAATAATCCATCACTGATAACCCTCGAAACAGGGTCTATGCTTAGTAAAAGTGGTCAAAAAGGGCGGTTAACCCGAATGACCCTTCTGTCAGAGGGTTGAAGTGATAATCATTATCACTAACATGGTGTTATGCCCTGGTGGCTTATTACACGAGGTGGACCTATGGAATTGCATTCAGGAACATTTAATCCAGACGATTTTGCATGGCGTGGTCTGACGCTAACGCCTGAGGCGGCGGCGCATATTCGTGACCTGGTCGCGAAGCAACCCGGCATGCTTGGCGTGCGTTTAGGCGTGAAGCAGACGGGGTGCGCGGGATTTGGTTACGTGCTGGATACCGTCAGCGAGCCGGAAAAGGACGATCTGTTGTTTGAAACGGAGGGCGCGAGGTTGTACGTGCCGCTTCAGGCCATGCCGTTTATTGACGGGACAGAGGTCGATTATGTGCGCGAAGGATTAAACCAGTTATTTAAATTTCATAACCCGAAAGCCCAGAACGAATGCGGCTGTGGCGAAAGCTTCGGGGTATAGGCGGTACTATGTCTCGTAATACTGAAGCAACTGACGATGTCAAAACCTGGACCGGTGGTCCACTGAATTATAAAGAAGGCTTCTTCACCCAGTTACAGACTGACGAGCTGGCAAAAGGCATCAGCGAAGAGGTCGTGCGTGCGATTTCCGCCAAGAGAAATGAGCCGGAGTGGATGCTGGAGTTTCGCCTTAATGCGTACAAAGCCTGGCTTGAGATGGAAGAGCCGCACTGGCTGAAAGCGCACTACGATAAGCTGAATTATCAGGATTACAGTTATTACTCTGCGCCATCGTGCGGTAACTGCGATGAGACGTGTGCGTCAGAACCGGGTGCAGTACAGCAAACCGGTGCGAATGCGTTTCTCAGCAAAGAGGTGGAAGACGCCTTCGAACAGCTTGGCGTACCGGTACGTGAGGGTAAAGAGGTGGCGGTGGATGCCATTTTCGACTCCGTTTCCGTTGCCACTACCTACCGGGAAAAGCTGGCGGAACAGGGCATCATCTTCTGTTCGTTTGGCGAGGCGATTCACGATCACCCTGAGTTGGTGAAGAAATATCTGGGCACCGTGGTGCCGGGTAATGACAACTTTTTTGCTGCGCTGAACGCTGCGGTAGCGTCTGACGGCACCTTCATTTATGTGCCGAAAGGCGTTCGTTGCCCGATGGAGCTGTCGACCTATTTCCGAATCAACGCGGAAAAAACAGGGCAGTTCGAACGCACCATTCTGGTGGCGGATGAGGGCAGCTACGTCAGCTACATCGAAGGGTGTTCTGCGCCAGTGCGCGACAGCTACCAGCTGCACGCGGCGGTGGTAGAGGTGATCATCCACAAAGATGCCGAAGTAAAATATTCCACCGTGCAAAACTGGTTCCCCGGCGATAACAACACCGGCGGGATACTGAACTTCGTCACCAAGCGCGCGCTGTGCGAAGGTGAAAACAGCAAGATGTCGTGGACGCAGTCCGAAACGGGGTCGGCCATCACCTGGAAATACCCGAGCTGCATTCTGCGCGGCGATAACTCCATCGGTGAGTTTTACTCTGTGGCGCTGACCAGCGGTCATCAGCAGGCCGACACCGGCACCAAAATGATCCACATCGGTAAGAACACCAAATCGACCATTATTTCAAAAGGGATCTCCGCCGGGAATAGCCAGAACAGCTATCGCGGGCTGGTGAAGATCATGCCGACGGCAACCAACGCCCGTAACTTTACCCAGTGCGACTCAATGCTGATTGGCGCGGACTGCGGCGCGCACACCTTCCCGTATGTCGAGTGTCGTAATAACAGCGCCCAGCTTGAGCACGAGGCGACGACGTCGCGGATCGGTGAAGATCAGCTCTTTTACTGCCTGCAACGCGGCATCAGCGAAGAGGATGCCATCTCGATGATTGTTAATGGCTTCTGTAAAGACGTCTTCTCTGAACTGCCGCTGGAATTTGCCGTTGAAGCGCAAAAATTGCTGGCAATCAGCCTTGAACACAGCGTCGGTTAAGTATTAAGGAAAGCACATGTTAAGCATTAAAGATTTACAGGTCAGTGTGGAAGATAAAGCGATTCTGCGCGGTCTGGACCTCGACGTCAGACCCGGAGAAGTGCATGCCATTATGGGGCCGAACGGTTCCGGGAAGAGTACGCTTTCCGCGACGCTGGCGGGCCGTGAAGATTATGAAGTGGTTGGCGGCTCTGTCGAATTTAAAGGCAAAGATTTACTGGAACTGTCGCCAGAGGATCGGGCGGGCGAAGGCATCTTTATGGCGTTCCAGTATCCGGTAGAAATTCCTGGCGTCAGCAACCAGTTTTTCCTGCAAACAGCGCTGAATGCCGTGCGCAGCTATCGTGGTCAGGAGTCGCTGGATCGTTTTGATTTTCAGGATCTGATGGAAGAGAAAATCGCGCTTTTGAAGATGCCGGAAGATTTGTTGACCCGTTCGGTAAACGTGGGCTTCTCCGGTGGTGAGAAGAAACGTAACGATATTCTGCAAATGGCGGTGCTGGAGCCGGAACTGTGCATTCTTGATGAGTCTGACTCCGGGCTGGATATTGATGCGCTGAAAATTGTCGCGGAAGGCGTCAACTCGCTGCGTGACGGTAAACGTTCGTTCATTATCGTGACGCACTATCAGCGTATTCTGGACTACATCAAACCTGATTACGTCCACGTCCTGTATCAGGGGCGGATTGTGAAGTCCGGCGATTTCACTCTGGTCAAACAACTGGAGGAGCAAGGATATGGCTGGCTTACCGAACAGCAGTAACGCGCTGCAACAATGGCACCATCTGTTTGAGGCGCAGGGCGAATCCCGCTCGGCGCACGCGCAGCAGCATTTACAACAGATGCTGCGCCTGGGGCTGCCGACGCGTAAGCATGAAAACTGGAAATACACGCCGCTGGAAGGGTTGGTCAGTAGCCAGTTTGTCAGCCGTTTTGCCGAGGTTACTCAGGAACAGCGCGACGCGCTGGCGCTGGATATCGACGCTGTGCGTCTGGTGTTTGTTGACGGCCAGTTCAGCCCGCAGCTTAGCGACAGCGCTACAGCCAGCGGTTTCGACATTGCGATCAACGACGAACGTCAGACGCTGGCCACACCGGTTCAGCCGGAGGTTTTCCTGCATCTGACGGAAAGCCTGGCGCAGAGCGTGACGCACATCAGCGTTAAGCGCAACCAGCGGCCCTCTAAGCCGTTGCTGCTGATGCACATCACGCAGGGGCTGGAAGGCGATGAGGTCAACACTGCGCACTACCGTCACCACCTGGAACTGGCGGAAGGGGCAGAGGCGACGGTGATAGAGCACTATGTCAGCCTTAACGCGGCACGACACTTTACCGGGGCGCGTCTGACCATGAACGTGGCGGCGAATGCGCATCTGCACCACATCAAACTGGCGTTTGAAAACCCGGTGAGCCACCACTTTGCCCATAACGACATTCTGCTGGCGGCGGATGCAAGCGCGCACAGCCACAGTTTCCTGTTGGGCGATGCCGTGCTGCGACATAACACCAGCACCCAGTTAAACGGTGAAAACACCACGCTGCGGATTAACAGCCTGGCGATGCCGGTGAAAAACGAAGTGTGTGATACCCGTACGTGGCTGGAGCACAACAAGGGTTACTGCAACAGCCGCCAGTTGCATAAAACCATTGTCAGCGATAAAGGTCGGGCGGTATTCAATGGCTTGATCAACGTGGCGCAGCACGCCATTAAAACCGACGGACAAATGACCAATAACAATCTGCTGCTCGGTAAACTTGCCGAGGTGGACACCAAACCGCAGCTGGAGATTTACGCCGATGACGTGAAATGCAGCCACGGGGCGACGGTAGGACGGATTGATGACGAACAGATGTTCTACCTGCGTTCACGCGGGATTGGAGAGCAGGATGCCAGACAGATGATTCTCTACGCGTTTGCTGCTGAGTTGACGGAAGCCCTCGGCGATGACGCGCTTAAACAACAGGTGCTGGCGCGAATAGGGCTTCGCCTGCCGGGAGGCATAGCATGACATTTCCCATCGAAAAAGTGCGGGCTGATTTTCCCGTCCTGACGCGTGAAGTCAACGGGCTGCCGTTGGCGTATCTGGATAGCGCGGCCAGTGCGCAAAAGCCCAACCAGGTGATTGACGCTGAGGCGGAGTTTTACCGTCATGGCTATGCGGCGGTGCACCGGGGCATCCATACGCTGAGCGCGCAGGCCACCGAGAAGATGGAAAATGTGCGTAAACAGGCATCGCTGTTCATTAATGCCCGTTCAGCGGAAGAGCTGGTGTTCGTGCGCGGGACGACAGAGGGCATCAACCTTGTTGCCAACAGCTGGGGGCCGGAGAATGTTCGGGCTGGCGATAACATCATCATCAGCGAGATGGAGCACCACGCCAATATCGTCCCCTGGCAGATGCTGTGCGCGCGTACAGGGGCGGAACTGCGCGTCATTCCGCTCAATACGGACGGCACGTTGCAGCTGGATACGCTCCCGTCGCTGTTTGATGAGCGTACCCGACTGCTGGCTATCGCGCATGTGTCGAACGTGCTGGGAACGGAAAACCCGCTTCCTGAAATGATCGCGCTGGCGCATCAGTATGGCGCGAAAGTGCTGGTCGATGGCGCGCAGGCGGTAATGCACCATGCGGTGGATGTTCAGGCGCTGGATTGTGATTTTTACGTTTTCTCCGGGCATAAGCTGTATGGCCCCACCGGTATCGGCGTGCTGTATGTCCGGGAGGAACTGCTTCAGGATATGCCGCCGTGGGAAGGCGGCGGTTCGATGATTGCGACCGTTAGTCTGACGGAAGGGACGACCTGGACCAAAGCGCCCTGGCGTTTTGAGGCGGGGACGCCGAACACGGGCGGAATTATTGGCCTTGGCGCCGCCATTGAATACGTTTGCGCGTTAGGGCTGGCGGAAATCAGCGAATATGAACAAAACCTGATGCACTATGCGCTGGAACAGCTGGCGGACGTGCCGGAGTTGACGCTATATGGCCCGGCTAACCGGCTGGGGGTCATCGCCTTTAATCTGGGCAAACACCACGCCTATGACGTGGGCAGCTTCCTCGACAATTACGGTATCGCCGTGCGAACCGGCCATCACTGCGCAATGCCGCTGATGACGTATTACAACGTTCCCGCCATGTGCCGGGCGTCGATAGCAATGTATAACACCCATGAAGAAGTGGATCGTCTGGCAACCGGGCTAAAACGTATTCATCGCTTACTGGGATAACAGGGAGACGCTATGGCTGCGCTACCAGATAAAGAAAGATTGCTGCGTAATTTTCAGCGTTGCGCCAATTGGGAAGAAAAGTATCTGTACATTATTGAACTGGGGCAGCGTCTGGCGGAATTAAATGAGCAGGATCGTCACCCGGAAAATAGTATTCAGGGATGTCAGAGTCAGGTATGGATTGTTATGCGTCAGAACGCTGACGGCGTTATTGAATTGCAGGGCGACAGCGATGCAGCAATAGTAAAAGGGTTAATTGCCATCGTCTTCATTTTGTATCATCAGATGACGCCACAGGATATTGTGAATTTTGATGTGCGGCCGTGGTTTGAAAAAATGGCGCTGACACAACATCTCACGCCCTCCCGTTCACAAGGACTGGAAGCAATGATTCGCGCGATCCGCGCCAGAGCCGCAACTCTTAGCTAAACTGAAAAGACGTAGAACGCCAGATGGCGTACAGCTCTACGTGACTCGTAGGCCGGATAAGGCATTTAACCGCCATCCGGCAAAACGCCAGGGGGGTGGATATGAAACGTGCGTCTCTCATTGCAGTTACACTTTTCGGCGCTTACAGCGCATTTCAGGCGGCCTGGGCAGTGGATTACCCTTTGCCGCCAGCAAACAGTCGCCTTGTCGGGCAGAATCAAACCTATACCGTGCAAGCGGGGGATAAAAACTTACAGGCGATTGCCCGGCGTTTTGATACTGCCGCAATGCTGATCCTGGAGGCAAATAATACCATCGCGCCGGTCCCTAAACCGGGGACGCCGATTATCATTCCATCTCAACTGTTATTACCCGATGCGCCGCGTGAAGGCATTATTGTGAACCTGGCGGAGTTACGACTCTATTATTTCCCGCCGGGTGAAAATAGTGTTCAGGTTTACCCTATCGGTATTGGTTTAGAGGGGCTGGAAACGCCAGTAATGGCGACGCGCGTCGGGCAAAAAATCCCGAATCCGACCTGGACGCCGACGGCAGGTATCCGCAAACGCTCGCTTGAACGCGGCATTACGCTGCCGCCGGTGGTGCCCGCCGGGCCAAATAACCCGTTAGGACGCTTCGCCCTGCGCCTGGCATACGGCAACGGTGAGTATCTCATTCACGGCACCAATGCCCCGGACAGCGTCGGGTTACGCGTCAGTTCCGGCTGTATTCGGATGAACGCGCCAGACATTAAAGCTCTGTTTGCGCAGGTCAGAACGGGAACGCCGGTACGGGTGATTAACGAACCGGTGAAATTCGCCGTGGAACCAAATGGAATGCGTTACGTTGAAGTACATCGCCCGCTGTCGCCTGAAGAGGAGCAAAACGTACAGACGATGCCGTATGTGCTGCCAGCAGGCTTTACGCAGTTTAAGGCGACTCAGGAGGTGGATGAGCGTCTGGTGGAAAACGCGCTGTATCGCCGGGCGGGATATCCAGTTGCCGTTACATCAGGGCAGGCGCCGGTAGCTTCTGGTCGCTCTGTGGTGGAGTCCGCGCAAAACAGCCAACCCGGAAGCGGCGTTGAAACCCGGGCAACGCAGTAGCAGAGAAGGGAAAACACAGGCAAAAAAAATGGCGCACAATGTGCGCCATTTTTATTACACAGGTACTATTACTTACGGTATTTAGTAGCCTGGTTGTCCAGACGCTGGTTAGCGCGAGCTGCGTCGTCTTTAGCAGCCTGAACGTCGGAACGCATTGCGTTCACGTCGTTGCTCAGCTGGTCAACTTTAGCGTTCAGAGTCTGAACGTCAGAAGACAGCTGATCGATTTTAGCGTTGCTGGAGCAACCAGCCAGCAGAGTAGAACCCAGGATTACCGCGCCCAGTACCAGTTTAGTACGATTCATTATTAATACCCTCTAGATTGAGTTAATCTCCATGTAGCGTTACAAGTATTACACAAACTTTTTTAGGTTGAGAATATTTTTTTGACGGGAATGCACTTATTTTTGATCGTTCGCTCAAAGAAGCATCGAATTGAGCTAAAATGGCTAAAAAACCGAGTGAAAACAGAATCCTTCCATCGGATTCGTCTTAGATAATCTGCGATTAGATAGTGAAATCCGATTTGATTTTTTATTAAGAGTGGCTATCGATTAAATAAAAAAAGCGCCGCGAGGGCGCTTTTTATTCAGAAAATTAATTCACACAGGAATTATTACAGGACGTGAACAGATGCGGTGTTGGTCGTGCCGCTCGGTACCAGCGCGCCGGAAACCATGACCACAACGTCGCCTTTCTGGCCCAGACCGCTCTGTAGAGCGACTTCTTTACCCAGACGGTAGAAGTCGTCAGTAGAGTTAATTTCTTTCACCAGCTGCGGCACAATGCCTTTGCTCAGCACCAGCTGACGCGCGGTCACTTCGTTGGTGGTCAGCGCCAGGATGGTAGCGTCCGGGAAGTATTTACGTACTGCGCGAGCAGATTTACCGCCCTGAGTTGCAACGACAATGACCGGCGCTTCCAGTTTTTCGGCAGTTTCAACCGCGCCGCGGCACACTGCTTCGGTGATGCGCAGTTTACGGCTGTCGTTATTGAAGTCCAGACGGCTGGTCATCACGCGGTCAGTACGCTCGCAGATGGTCGCCATGATGGTGACGGCTTCCAGCGGGTATTTTCCTTTTGCGGATTCGCCGGACAGCATCACTGCGTCGGTGCCGTCGAGGATGGCGTTCGCCACGTCGCCAGCTTCTGCGCGGGTCGGACGCGGGTTCTTGATCATGGAATCCAGCATCTGGGTCGCGGTGATAACGACTTTACGTGCGCGGATACATTTTTCGATGATCATCTTCTGCGCGAAGATAACTTCTTCAACCGGGATCTCAACGCCCATGTCGCCACGAGCAACCATGATGCCGTCAGACGCTTCGAGGATCTCATCGAAGTTGTTCAGGCCTTCCTGGTTTTCGATCTTGGAGATGATCTGGATGTTCTCGCCGCCGTGCGCTTTCAGGTGCTCACGGATTTCAACAACGTCAGAACGCTTACGGATAAAGGACGCGGCAACAAAGTCAACGCCTTGTTCGCAGCCGAAGATCAGATCCTGTTTGTCTTTTTCAGCCAGTGCTGGCAGCGCGATGGAAACGCCCGGCAGGTTAACGCCTTTGTTTTCGCCCAGGTCGCCGTTGTTCAGCACTTTACAGATAACCTTGTTACCTTCGATCGCGGTGACTTCCATACCGATCAGACCATCGTCAACCAGTACGGTGTTGCCTACGGACAGGTCAGAAGTGAAACCTTCGTAAGTGACGGCAACCATTTCGCTGTTGCCGATAACGGATTTGTCCGTTGTGAAAGTGAAGGTCTGGCCCGCTTTCAGGGAGACGTCATTACCACCTTCCAGTTTAATGGTACGGATTTCCGGGCCTTTGGTATCGAGCAGGATTGCGGCTTTTTTACCGGTTTTGCTCATTACGTTGCGCAAATTCTTGATGCGCTGACCGTGTTCTGCATAGTCACCGTGAGAGAAGTTCAGACGCATAACGTTCATGCCTGCGTCCAGCATTTTGGTTAACATCTCTTCAGATTCGGTTTTCGGACCGATGGTGCAAACAATTTTCGTCTTTTTCATGACAGTCTTAGTCTTTAAGTTGAGAAGGATATGGAAATCTGGCTTCAGGGGCGCACGGCCTTGAAGCTAAACCTGTGTTGCGAAAGTGGTGTTGCCTCGCTCTAAGGATAGGTGACATCGAAAGAGCGTGCAGAGGAATGTGTGCTCGTGTTTCAGCCCAACGGGATGGCGTGTTTTTTAGTCGTTGAGTTTTGCAGTCCAATGCGCTGAAACCATTCAAGAGACAATTGGCGCGCATTATACGCTGAAATTTACACAAAAGGAAAATGAAAACAGCGTTTCAAAAAACATCTGTGCAGATTCACAACAAATTGTTATTAAAGCGTTAATTATGATCCTTGCGTTGTGCCGCCCGGGAAAGGGCGGCGTTGCGCAACTACCCGGCGAGCGCCTGAGCTAAATCGTCCTGCAAATCCTGAACATCTTCAATGCCCACTGACAGGCGAATCAATTGCGGGGTGATGCCATTCGCCAGACGCTGCTCAAGCGGAATAGAGGCGTGAGTCATGGTAAACGGCTGGCTGACGAGGCTTTCAACACCGCCCAGGCTTTCCGCCAGGGTGAATAATTTCAGCCGCGTGATAACGTCAGTGGCGCGCTGGTCATCGCCTTTTATGACGATGGAGATCATCCCGCCGAACTGTGACATTTGCTGGCGCGCAAGGGCATGCTGAGGATGCGACGCCAGCCCCGGATACCAGACGTGTTCTACCGCCGGATGTTTTTCCAGCCATTGCGCCAGCGTCAGCGCATTGCCGCTGTGCCGCTCAATTCGCAAGGCCAGCGTGCGAATACCGCGTAATGTCAGAAAACTGCTAAATGGGTCCAGTACGCCGCCGACGGCGTTTTGCAGATACCCCAGCTGTTGTGCGAGCGCCGGGTTGTCCCCGACGACCGCCAGTCCGGCGACGACGTCTGAATGGCCGTTCAGGTATTTCGTCGCGGAATGCACCACAATATCGAACCCCAGATCAAGAGGACGATGGATCAACGGCGAAGCGAAGGTGTTATCGGCCACGCTGATAAGCTGGTGGCGACGCGCGATATCGGCAATGGCCGCCAGATCGGCCAGTTTTAGTAACGGATTTGTCGGCGTTTCTACCCAGATCATGCGGGTATCAGGACGAATCGCGGCTTCGATACCGGCCAGATCGTCAGGTTTTACCCAGCTAACCTGTAGTCCGGCGCTGCGACGGCGCACATTTTCAATCAGTCGATAGGTGCCGCCATAGACATCGTCAATCGCCACCAGATGGCTGTCTTTATCGAGAAGTTCAAGCACGGTAGCAATGCCCGCCAGACCGGACGCGAAGGCATAACCTTGCGTACCGCCTTCCAGCTCGGCAATGGCGGTTTCCAGCGCATGGCGCGTTGGGTTGCCGCTGCGTGAATATTCATATCCGGTATGCTGACCCGGCGCGGGTTGCGCAAACGTCGATGTCGCATAAATCGGCGGCATAACGGCGCCGTGCGCGTCAGAAAAGGTTCCGCTATGGACGCTAAGTGTGGAATACGATTTCATGATAGTTCCTTATTTATCCAGGCGGTTGCGCCAGTGGGTGAGCACATCGCTACGGGTGACCAGACCGAGGAACTGGTCGTTGTCGACAATCACAGCCACCTGGCCGCGATCAAAAATAGGTTTCAGCGCGCTTTCCGGTTCGCGTTTATCAAGCCGGACCACCTCGCGCGTCATCGCTTCTTTTACCGGGAGGGAAAAACGCGGGTTATCGCCCTGAATATGCGTAATCAGATCCCATTCGTCGATAATGCCGATAAGCTGATCCTCCTGAAGAACCGGCAACTGCGAAATATCGTACAGGCGCATACGCGCCAGCACGGTCGCCAGCGTATCGTCCGGCGCGGCGGTCACGGTTGCCCCTTCGTCATGACGTAAGGCGATGAAGTCGCTCAGATCGCCAGCCTGTGGCCGGGTGATGAGCCCTTGCTGGCGCATCCAGTCATCGTTAAACATTTTCGAGAGATACTTGTTGCCGCTATCGCAGGCGAAGGTCGCCACGCGCTTTGGCTGCGTCTGCGCCTGGCAGTAGCGCAGGGCGGCAGCGAGCAGCGTACCGGTCGATGAACCGGCAAGGATGCCTTCGGTTCTGAGCAACTCGCGCGCCGTGGCGAAGGCGTCTTTATCGCTGATGCGAAAGGCCTGTGAAACGGATTCGATGTGGGCGAGCGGCGGAATAAAGTCCTCGCCAATCCCTTCAACCAGCCAGGAACCGGCGGTGCCGAATGTGCCTGTCTCGACCTGATCGGCAAGGATTGAACCGGCGGGGTCGGCCAGCACGAACTCCGTGTGCGGGGAGTGTTCGCGAAACCATGCCTGTAAACCGCCCAGCGTGCCGCCGGAACCGACGCCGACCACGATGGCGTCAATGCGGCCATCCATCTGGGCAAACAATTCGGGGGCGGTGGTGGAAGCATGCGCCAGCGGGTTCGCGGCGTTGTTGAACTGATCAATATAGAAGGCGCCGGGCGTCTCCTGCGCCAGACGGCGTGCGTAATCCTGATAATAGGCCGGATGACCTTTGTTGACGTCTGAGCGGGTTAATACCACCTGTGCGCCAAGCGCGCGTAAATGGAAGATCTTCTCTCGGCTCATTTTGTCCGGCACGACCAGCGTCAGGGCATAACCTTTTTGCGCGGCGATCAGCGCCAGCCCCAGCCCGGTGTTGCCCGCCGTCGCTTCAATAATCGTGCCGCCGGGCTTTAGCAGCCCCTGTCTTTCCGCTTCATTGATCATAGAAAGTGCGACGCGATCTTTAATCGAACCGCCCGGATTCTGGTTCTCCAGTTTCAAAAAGAGTTCGCTTACGCCGCTATTCAGCTTATGCAACTGAAGCAGCGGCGTATTGCCAATCAGTTCTGTTATGGAGTGAAACGTTGTCATGGTGAATATCCGTCAGTGAATAACATGACGAAATAATAGGGTTGCCAAAATGCACGCCTAAAGAATGTTTGTCTGTGAATAAGAACAGAATGGAATATAAAACGCTATTTGGATGGCAGGACGTTTAGCCGTGCAGTCGTCTGGCGGTGTTGATGGCCGAATTACCCTGTTTTTGTCGATTAATTCAACAGTTTACGCTGCTCGCGTTAAGGATAATGCTGCTCCCCGCATAAAGGTTGCCGAAATTGTACTAAAGCCATTTTCCCGCGCTGCGCCTCTCTTATTCTTTTTGGATATATCAAATTCCTTTTTGGTCATTTAAAAGCAGAAACACCCTGATTACACTCATTTGGACATCCATACTGCTAAACAGCTAAAAGCACTGGCAGGATAACCATAAGCAGCAGCGGATACGATAACGATATGATCGTCCTGAAAAATATTTCGAAAGTTTTTACGCCCGGCAAGCTGTCCATTACCGCAGTGGATAACGTTAATCTGACGGTTGAACAGGGACAAATTTACGGGATTATTGGCTACAGCGGCGCCGGAAAGAGTACGTTGATTCGTTTGCTGAACGGTCTGGAAAAACCGACCGTGGGCAGCGTGACCATCAATGGTCACGATATTTCAGCGGCGACAGGAGAGTCCCTGCGCCAGGCGCGGCTGAAAATCAGCATGGTGTTTCAGCACTTCAATTTGCTGTGGTCGCGTACCGTCAGCGAAAACATCGCTTTTTCTATGCAAATCGCGGGCGCGCCAAAAGCAAAAATCAAGGCGCGGGTGGCGGAGCTGATCGACCTGGTGGGATTAACCGGGCGTGAGAATGCTTACCCATCCCAGCTGAGTGGCGGGCAAAAGCAACGTGTGGGGATTGCCCGTGCGCTGGCAAATAACCCGGATGTGCTGCTCTGCGACGAGGCGACTTCCGCGCTGGACCCGCAAACCACCGATCAGATTCTGGATCTGCTGCTCGATATTAATCGCCGCTTCCAGCTCACGATTGTGCTTATTACCCACGAGATGCATGTGGTGCGCAAAATCTGCGATCGCGTTGCGGTGATGGAAAACGGCAGAGTGGTGGAGGAAGGCGATGTGCTGAACGTCTTTACTCATCCGCAACAGCCGATTACCCGGCAGTTTGTCCGCCAGGTAAGTCAGTATGCCGAAGAGGAAGCGTTTAACCCGCAGCTGGCGAGCGAGCTGGGCGGGACGGTGATTAAGCTGACCTTCACCGGGCACAGTACGCATCAGCCGATCGTAGGGGAGCTTACCCTGCGTTACGGCCTGCCTTTCAATATTTTACACGGCAAGATGACGCAAACCGCACATGGCGTGTTTGGCCAACTGTGGCTGCACGTCGTGGCGACGGAAGAACAACTGAATAATATTCTGGCGGATTTGCGGCAGAGCGATATTGAAGGTGAGGTAGTACAACATGGTTGAGAATCTGTTTCCCCATCTGAAATGGGAACAACTTTTTGCGGCAACGCAGGAAACGCTCTATATGACGGCGCTTTCCGGTATCGCGACGTTTGTGCTGGGGATTGTACTGGGGCTGGCGCTGTTTTTGACCGCGCGCGGCGGGCTGTTTCAGAACCGCACGCTGTATAGCGTCATTTCGCTGGTGGTGAATATTTTTCGCTCGATCCCGTTCATCATTTTGATCGTCTTACTGATCCCGTTTACCAAAGCGCTGGTCGGCACCATTCTCGGGGCGAACGCTGCGCTGCCTGCGTTGATTGTCGGGGCGGCGCCGTTTTATGCGCGTCTGGTTGAAATCGCACTGCGCGAGGTTGACAGAGGCGTGATTGAAGCCACGCGTTCAATGGGCGCACGTCTCAGCACACTTATTTTTCGGGTTTTACTGCCTGAATCATCACCCGCACTGGTGTCCGGGATCACCGTGACGCTGATTGCGCTGGTCAGTTACAGCGCGATGGCCGGAGTGATTGGGGCAGGCGGTTTAGGGAACCTGGCTTATCTGGAAGGATTCCAGCGCAACCACAACGACGTCACGCTGGTGGCGACGGTGACTATCCTGATCATCGTCTTCATTATCCAGTTCTGCGGCGATGTGATCACCTCTCTGTTAGATAAACGCTAATAAAATACGGAAACCATTATCATGAAAAAATCACTGACATTACTCGCCGCAGCAACCTTAAGCGCCCTGAGCTTTGCCTCCTGGGCGGATACGCTGACCGTTGGCGCCTCTAACGTACCGCATGCGGAAATCCTTGAGCAGGCGAAACCGATTCTGGCGAAACAGGGGATCGATCTGGAGATTAAACCTTTCCAGGATTACATTCTGCCGAACACCGCGCTGGCCGGTCGTGAAATCGACGCCAACTACTTCCAGCATATCCCGTACCTGAATAGCGTGCTGAAAGATCATGCAGGTGATAAAACCTATGATTTCGTCAGCGCCGGGGCGATTCATATTGAGCCGATCGGCATCTACTCTAAAAAATACAAATCGCTGAAAGATCTGCCGGAAGGCGGCAGGATCATTATGCGTGACGCGGTATCTGAAGAGGGACGTATTCTGTCGATCTTTGAAAAAGAGGGCGTGATCAAACTGAAGCCGGACGTGGATAAGGTCAGCGCGCGCATCAGCGACATCGTGGATAACCCGAAAAAACTGAAGTTCCTGCCGAACGTGGAAGCGGCGCTGTTACCACAGATGTACAACAACGATGAAGGCGATGCGGTGGTGATTAACGCCAACTACGCTATCGACGCAGGTCTGGACCCGGTTAACGATCCGATCGCCGTTGAGAGCGGAGAAAACAATCCGTACGCCAACATCATTACCGTACACCGTGGCGACGAGAAGAAAAAAGACATCGTGGCGCTGGTTGACGTTCTGCACTCAAAAGAGATTCAGGACTGGATCCGCACGAAGTACAAAGGCGCGGTGATTCCGGTCAATAACTAATACCACGTAGTGCCGGATAGCATGACGCTTATCCGGCCTATAAAAGAGCCTGGCCGAACGGGTGAGCAAGTTACAGAGTGTGAGGTGACGGATATCGGTTAAGTTGAATAGTCACTCTGTTTATTTGTTTGATTTATTTGAGTTTTGTCTTCATCGTTAGAGTGATATATGCTGTTTGTTTGTGCTGGCGATGAGAGACAATAATGGGAAACCTGACAAAAGACGACGAACTGTACCGTGAGATGTGCAGAGTGGTTGGCAAAGTGGTTCTGGAGATGCGCGACCTGGGGCAAGAGCCAAAGCATATCGTGATTGCGGGAGTGTTACGAACCGCCATGGCGAACCAGCGACTCCAGCGCAGCGAACTTGAAAAACAGGCGATGGAAACGGTTATCAAAGCCCTGGCAGGATAATTCTTTCAGGGATGGCGCTCGCTTTGTCATCCCTTATTCCCGGTATTTAAACTCTTCACCTTGTAAATAATCAGATATCGCGTTTATATTAATATCGATATGTATATTAATATATAACGAAGGCGATTGATATTAATAATGGGAACGAGGTCACATTATTAATTATTAATAGATTGCCGTGTTTTATATCCTCTAAATGATAATAAATATCACTCCGCTTTTATTATTTCACTTCCGGTTTTTAATTGATAACGATCAAAGTTAATAGCACTGAATAACCACATTATTTATGTGCCTAACTCTTTAGGATTAGTCTATTTGTATTTAATGATATGACGTATGCGATCCGGTTAGGGCAAAACATCGGGTGTTGTCAGCACTGTGTTTGCGAAGAGGATGCGAAATAAATGAACCAGGTCGAACGTCCAATATTAGATTTTGGCTTAACGCGGCTCGAATTTCTGCGTATATCAGGAAAGGGTCTGGCAGGATTAACTATCGCTCCCGCGCTGCTGTCACTTTTTGGCTGCAAACAGGAAGACGTTGATAGCGGTACGGTAGGACTGATAAACACGCCCAAAGGGGTATTAGTGACCCAACGCGCCCGCTGCACAGGCTGCCATCGCTGCGAAATCTCCTGCACCAATTACAACGATGGCGCCGTGGGCTCGTTCTTCTCCCGCATTAAGATTCACCGTAATTACTTCTTTGGCGACAATGGCGTCGGCTCCGGCGGCGGTCTGTACGGCGATTTAAACTACACCGCAGATACCTGTCGCCAGTGTAAGGACCCGCAGTGCATGAAGGTCTGCCCAATCGGTGCAATTACCTGGAAACAGGACGATGGCTGCATCGCGGTTGATCATAAGCGGTGTATTGGCTGTAGCGCCTGTACCACTGCCTGCCCCTGGATGATGGCTACCGTAAACAGCGAAACGAAAAAATCGTCAAAATGTGTTTTATGCGGCGAGTGCGCCAGCGCCTGTCCGACAGGGGCGCTGAAAGTTATCGAGTGGAAAGATATTACTGTTTGAATCTTGCAAAGGAAAACATTATGGCTAACGGTTGGACAGGTAATATATTACGGGTCAATCTTACAACAGGCGATATTACCCTCGAAGATTCCAGTAAATATAAAAAATTTGTCGGCGGAATGGGGTTCGGCTACAAAATTATGTATGACGAAGTCCCGCCTGGCACGAAACCTTTCGATGAAGGAAATAAACTGGTATTTGCCACCGGCCCGCTGACCGGATCTGGCGCGCCCTGTAGTTCCCGCGTCAATATCACTTCGCTCTCTACGTTTACTAAAGGTAATTTGGTTGTCGACGCGCATATGGGCGGCTTCTTTGCGGCACAAATGAAATTTGCCGGGTACGACGCGATTATTATTGAGGGTAAATCCGCTTCGCCTGTGTGGATCAATATTAAAGATGACAAGGTCAGCCTCGAAAAAGCAGATTTTCTGTGGGGCAAAGGGACGCGCGCCACGACCGAAGAGATCTGCCGTATGACCAGCCCGGAGACCTGCGTGGCGGCCATTGGTCAGGCGGGTGAAAACCTGGTGCCGCTCTCCTGTATGCTCAACAGCCGTAACCACAGCGGCGGGGCGGGAACCGGCGCGGTGATGGGGTCGAAAAATCTCAAGGCCATTGCCGTTGAGGGCACCAAAGGGGTCAATATTGCCGATCGCAAAGAGATGAAGCGGCTGAATGACTACATGATGACGGAGCTGATTGGCGCCAATAATAATCATGTTGTGCCGAGCACCCCGCAGGCATGGGCGGAATTTTCCTCACCGGCCTCGCGCTGGACGGCGCGTAAAGGCTTGTTCTGGGGGGCCGCAGAGGGCGGGCCTGTTGAAACCGGCGAGATCCCGCCGGGTAATCAAAATACGGTCGGCTTTCGCACCTATAAATCCGTGTTTGACTTAGGTCCGGCGGCTGAAAAATACACCGTGAAAATGAGCGGTTGCCACTCATGTCCGATCCGCTGCATGTCGCAGCTCAATATTCCACGGGTAAAGGATTTTGGCGTACCGAGCACCGGGGGGAATACCTGCGTGGCAAACTTTGTCCATACCACGATCTTCCCGCACGGCCCGAAAGATTTTGACGACAAGGACGATGGCCGCGTTATCGGTAATCTGATCGGCCTGAACCTGTTTGACGACTACGGTATCTGGTGTAACTACGGGCAGTTGCACCGTGACTTCACGTATTGCTACAGCAAAGGCGTGTTCAAGCGCGTGCTTCCGGCTGAGGAATATGCGGAGATCCGCTGGGATCAACTGGAAGCGGGCGATCCCAACTTTATCAAGGATTTCTACTATCGTCTGGCGCATCGCAAAGGAGAGTTGAGCCATCTTGCGGATGGTTCATACGCCATTGCCGAGCGCTGGAATCTGGGTGAGGAATACTGGGCGTACGATAAAAACAAACTGTGGTCGCCGTTTGGCTATCCGGTACACCATGCTAACGAAGCGTCGGCGCAGGTGGGGGCAATTACCAACTGCATGTTTAACCGTGACTGCATGACCCACACCCACATCAACTTTATTGGTTCTGGTTTACCGCTGAAGCTACAGCGAGAGGTCGCGGCGGAACTGTTTGGTTCTGAAGACGCCTACGACGAGACTAAAAATTACACGCCGATCAACGCGGCGAAAATCAAGTATGCCAAATGGACGCTGCTCAAAGTTTGCCTGCATAACGCCGTGACGCTGTGCAACTGGGTCTGGCCGATGACCGTTTCGCCGTTAAAGAGCCGAAATTATCGTGGGGATCTGGACCTGGAAGCGAAATTTTTCCAGGCGGTGACCGGGGATGAAACCACCCAGGCGAGCCTTGATTTAGCCGCAGAACGTATCTTCACGCTCCATCGCGCCTATACCGTCAAACTGATGCAGACCAAAGACATGCGCAATGAACACGATCTCATCTGTTCGTGGGTTTTTGACAAGGACCCCAACATTCCGGTGTTCACTGAAGGGACTGACAAAATGGATCGCGACGATATGCGTGAATCCCTGACGCTCTTTTATACCGAGATGGGCTGGGACCCTGAACTGGGATGCCCGACGCGAGAAACGTTGCATCGCCTCGGTCTTGAGGATGTCGCCGCCGATCTGGCCGCGCAGAATCTGCTGCCAGCGTAAGGAAGGTGAGATGAGTCATTCAGAGGGCGAACACTCCACGCCTGAGGTGGATATTGAAAAGCGGCAGTGGCTGCAAGGCTTACATCAGCATGAAAGGCGAGTGGATGAACCGGCGCCTCCCGCGAGTCCGGCAGAGATCATGGCGGAGTTCATCCGCCAGCATTCTGCTTCAGGCCAACTGGTGGCTCGCGCGCTTTTCCTGCAACCGCCGTATTCAGTGGAGGAAGAGGCGTTAACGCCGCTGCTGGAGACGCTGCTTCAGAGCGAGACAGGGGCGGATATCGCCTGCGTACAGGGTGCTCAGGATGATTATTACTACTCGACGCAAACCATGACCGCTAACTATGCCGACATGTGTGTGCAGGTGGTGGAGAACGATATTTGCCGGGCTATCGCACAGGCGGTGCGTTTTGATTGCCAGACCTATCCGCGACCCTACAAGGTCGCCATGCTGGAACAACCGCCATACCGCTTTGCGCCGCAGCAAATAGAGACAGCTCTTGCCGCGATCGACACGCACCCGGATTACGCGGATATTCGCCGTGTGGCGTCGTCCAACGACGTACCGTATCTGTTTAGCGAACGTTTTATGAGCTACGGCAAGGCATATGGCTTATGCGAATGGCTTGAGGTTGAGCAGTTTCAGAATCCCTGATTGTTCAGGGTGATGTCATGGAAAGCGTGGGCGATCGCTGCCACCGGATTAGAGGATAACCAGATGTCCTTCACTCGACGAAAATTTGTGCTTGGTATGGGGACGGTGATTTTTTTCAGCGGGCCCGGCCAAAATTTGTTAGCGAACACGAAGAATAGCAAAGCGGTGCGTTATGCCATGATTCATGACGAATCCCGGTGTAACGGCTGCAATCTCTGCGCCCGGGCGTGTCGCAAGACCAACCATGTTCCGGCTCAGGGCAATCGTTTATCCATCGCGCATATTCCTGTTTCGGATAATGAAAACGAAACCGTTTATCACTATTTCCGCCAGTCCTGCCAGCACTGTGAAGATGCGCCCTGTATCGATGTTTGCCCGACCGGCGCCTCCTGGCGTGATGAGCGCGGTATTGTGCGGGTAGACGAATCGCGCTGTATCGGCTGTAGCTACTGTATAGGCGCTTGTCCGTATCAGGTGCGTTATCTCAATCCACAAACCAAAGTGGCGGATAAATGCGACTTTTGCGCCGAATCTCGCCTGGCAAAGGGGTTCCCGCCGATTTGCGTGAATGCTTGCCCGGAGCACGCATTGATTTTTGGTCGTGAAGACAGCCCGGAAATTCAGAGCTGGCTGAAGGAGAACAAATTCTATCAACACCAACTCGCAGGCGCCGGAAAACCGCATCTGTATCGCCGGTTCGGTCAACATTTGATTAAAAAGGAAAATGTATGAACGCGTCGCAGAATGCTGAACAGTTCCATGCCCAACTGGCGAACTATGTCCCCGTGTTTTCTCCCGAATACTGGCCTGTCTGGTTAGTCATCGCCGGACTGATGCTGGTAGCGATGTGGCTGGTGTTGGGGCTGCATGCCATGCTGCGGTTTCGCGCCGCCAACAAAGCCGCGGCCGGTCACGGTGAAAAGGTTTACCTGTACTCAAAAGCGGTGAGATTGTGGCACTGGTCGAATGCGCTACTGTTTGTGCTCCTGCTTGGCAGTGGGCTGATCAATCATTTCTCGCTGGTTGGCGCGTCGGTGATGAAGAGTCTGCTGACGGTGCATGAGATCTGTGGTTTTCTGCTGCTGGCGTGTTGGCTGGGTTTTGTTTTGATCAACATGCTGGGCGGCAACGGACACCATTATATTATTCGCCGCGAGGGCTGGATTGGCCGGGCGATGAAGCAGACCCGCTTCTATCTGTTCGGCATTATGCAGGGGGAGGAACATCCGTTTCCCGCCACCGCGCAGTCTAAATTCAACCCGTTACAGCAGGCCGCTTATCTCGGGGTGATGTACGGCCTGGTGCCGCTGTTGCTGATAACCGGACTACTGTCGCTTTATCCGCAGGCGGCGGGCGATCTGTTCCCCGGCGTGCGTTACTGGCTGTTGCAGGCGCATTTCGCGCTGGCGATCGTTAGCCTCTTTTTTATCTTCGGTCATCTTTACCTTTGCACGACAGGTCGTACGCCCGGTGAGACCTTCCGCTGCATGGTTGATGGCTATCATCGGCACTAACGGATGATCATTACGCGAGAGGATTTACGTACCTGGCGAGTCGGGCCCGTCATGTATCGTTGGTTTGTCCGTCGCTTTCCGAATGGCGGCAGCTACGCCGACGTGCATCGGGCGCTGAGCAGTGAAGGCTATCTCGACTGGGCAAATAGCCTGGTGGAATATGCCTGGTCGCGCTGGCTGGATGAGGAGAGCTTTGCGCGTCAGGATATCAGCGCGATGGACAGCCTGGTGAATGCGCAGTCGCACCACGGTAATAGCGAACACATTGCCTGCGCGGACGATAACGTCCATCTGGGATGTGCGGGCGATAATGTCAAAATTGCCAGCGTGGGGTACGCTTCGCAGATTGCCAGCGCGGGGTACTGCGCGCGCATTGGCAGCGCAGGCTACAACACACATATAGGCTGTTCCGGCGATCGCGCGCGGGTGGCGGTGGCAGGGAACTCAACCCGCGTAAGCTGCGCCGGTGACGGGAGTCGTATTGCCAGCGCGGGAATGCGGGTGCGCATCAGCACGCTGGGTGACAGGAGCAATATTGCCAGTAATGGCGATCTGGCGCAGGTTGTCAGCTTTGGCGCCAATGCCAGAATTGCCAACAGCGGAGAGAATGTCCATCTCGTTACCAGCGGTGACAATGCGGTCATCGCCAGCACCGGGCACGTTGACTCCCTGATACTGGGGCCCGGCGGCTGTGCTGCGCTGGCGTATCACGATGGTGAACGTACCCGTTTCGCCGTCGCCATTGAAGGCGAGAACAACATACGCGCCGGGGTAAAATATCGCCTCAACGAACAACATCAGTTTGTTGAGTGTTGAGCCGTTTATCGGATGGCGAATCGTCGACGGGTGAATCTCTCCAGGCCAAAACAGAGCAGGTAATAGACCAGTCCGGTAAAGATAAAAATGGCCGCCGGGTAAATCTGTACCCGGTTATTCACCTGACCGGCGACGGTAGTCAGTTCAGGAACATTGACGATAAACGCCAGCGACGTGTCTTTCAGCAGGCCGATAAAAATGCCGGTCAATGACGGCATTACATTGCGTAGCACCTGGGGAAGCAGAATGAGCCATAATGCCTGAAACGGGCGAAATCCCTGCACTACCGAGGCGTCGTACTGCCCGGCAGGAAGCGCGTTTATGCCGGCATAAACGGAGTGCATCACCGATGCCGCAGTAAACCAGGCCAGCGCCAGCGTGACGGTAACGGCGCCGGGAAGATCGCTTCCGGTAAGCATTGGCAGCAAATACCACATCCAGAAGATCACGAAGATCAGCGGAATGCCGCGAATAAATTCCGCCCAGAGAAACAGCCCATTACGGATAACGCCCGGAAATCGCCAGGCAAGACAGGCGAGAACCACCCCGCCGGGAAGCGCCAGCACGCCAGCACCCAGCGCCATCAACAACGTGAGAAGCACGCCGCCGGGTTGACCATCAGCAGCGCGTCCCCACAGCAGGTAATCCAGATTGTCGGTAATGACCGAAATATTAGCGATCATGGTGTGGACTCCTGAGGCTGAAAATACGCGTTTTGGGTTTCACTCTTTTGGCCGGGGCGGGGTTTAGCCGCGCCAGTAGCAGACCCAATACAATGCCAGTCAGCAAATAGAGCGCGGTGCCGACGGCAAAGGCTTCCAGAGCATGGGCGTTATAGCTTTCAATTTGTCGCACCTGATAGGTCAGTTCGGCAAAGCCGATACCGCTGGCAAGCGATGAGAGTTTCATCAGGTTAAGGTATTGCCCCACGATGGGTTGCCAGGCGTTTGCCAGCCCCTGGGGGAGCAGAATATGGCGGAGGGTCGTCCACGCGGAAAAACCTTGCGATACCGCGGCCTCTCGCTGCCCGGCGGATACCGCCTGCAACCCCGAGGCGATCTCCTCAACCAGGAAGGCCGATGTGAATACCCCCAGCCCCCATGCGGAGCAGAGAAATTCTGGCGTCAGCCACCAGACATCGCCAGGCAGGATCGACCAAAAATGATCGGTATTAACGAAATCAATCACGCCACGGGGCAGAAAATTCCACGCTGCGAAGTACCAGAACATCAACTGCACAAGCAGAGGCGTATTGCGAAACAGCGAGACCCAGGCGGCGACCAGACGGCGACCGAATGCGTTGCCGGAGAGACGTAGCGCGAGCAGGATAATCGCCAGCAGTGTCGATAGCAAAACGCCTGCCAGCGTTACCCAGAGCGTGGTCAAAAAACCCGAGATGACCCATTGCAGAGGTTGCTCGCTCAGCACCCCCTGCCAGTCCAGAGTAAGCATTATAACGATGACTCCTGGTGTAACGGATCGAGCACTTTCTTCAGGAAGCGCTGGGTTCTGGGGTGCTGCGGACGGGTAAAAAATGCTTCAGGCGAGGCGACTTCCAGAATATCGCCGCCGTCGATAAACACGACACGGTCGGCAATTTCGCGCGCGAAGTGCATCTCGTGCGTAACGACGATCATGGTGATCCCGCTGTGGGCAAGGTTCTTCATGACCTGTAAGACTTCGCCGATCATTTCCGGGTCCAGCGCGGATGTTGGCTCATCAAAAAGGATAATTTGCGGAGAGGAGGCCAGCGCGCGGGCAATGGCGACGCGCTGCTGCTGTCCACCAGAGAGCTGGGCGGCAAATGCGTCGGCTTTTTCAGCCAGACCCACCTGGTCCAGCAACTCGCGGGCCCGCTGCCGGGCGGCCTCTTTATTCCAGCCATGCACATATTCCAGCGCCAGCGTAATGTTCTGCTGCGCCGTCAGATGGGCGTAAAGGTTGAATTGCTGGAATACGAATCCAATGCGGCTGCGTAACTGGCGCAGCGCTGCGCCCTTGAGCTGACCAATGGGCTTATCATCGATAAAAATATCGCCGCCGCTTAATGACTCAAGCTGGTTGATGAGTCGAATAAGCGTGGATTTTCCCGAACCGGATGGCCCAAGGATGGTAACGACTTCTCCGGGTTCCACCGTCAGATTGACACCGTTTAATACCCGGTGCCCGTCGTACTGTTTGATCACATCGCGCAGTTCAACGCGCGCCTGACGCAAATGCGTAAAATCCGCAGCCGAAGCTGCGGAGCGGGTAAACAAACCTGAGAGCATATTACTTCGCTTCTATTTTAAAGGCGCGCGGCTGTGGATTTTTGGTTTCGGGGCCGAACCAGACGTCATAGATTTTAGCCGCCTGTCCGGTGGACTCGAGCTTCAGCAGTTCATCGTTCACCACCTTTAACAGCGCGGGTTCGCCTTTTTTCACCCCGACGCCGATTTCCTCTTTGCTCAGCAGGTCGGGTAGGATTTTAAAGTTGGCTTTGTCTGGCGCCCCGCTTAACAGGCCCGCCAGAATGGTGCTGTCCTGGGTGATCGCCTGAACGTTGCCATTACGCAGCGCGGTCAGCGCCAGCGGGATATCATCATAGGCCAGCACGCGGGATTGCGGGAAACGCTGGTGCAGCGCCTGTTCCCCCGTTGTTCCTTTCACCGCGCCAATTCGCGCGCGGCTGTACTCATCCAGCTTGTCGGGGGAGGTCGCCGGAACCAGGAATTGTTGCCCGGTGACAAAATAGGGAACGGAAAAGTCGATAACCTGGGCGCGCTCTGGGGTGATAGTAATATCTGCGACGATCAGATCGGCCTTACCCGATTGCAGTAACGGGATACGGTTGGCTGGGTTGGTGGCGACCAGTTCCAGTTTGACTCCCAACGATTTGGCCAGCGCTTCGGCAAAATCAACGTCGTAGCCAACGATTTTATGCGTTTGCGGATCGACGGAGCCAAACGGCGGGTTCGCATCGAACGTGGCCACTTTCACTACGCCGGCGGCTTTAATATCCGCCAGTTGATCGGCCTGGGCGGGTAACGCGGCAATACCGGATGCGAATAGCGCACTTAATGCCAGTAATGTTTTTTTAGTGCTGTGAATTGTCGTTGCCATCATCTTCTTTGATATCCCTGTAGAGACGCTAAATAATTCATGTCGCGGTCAAAAAGGCCGCTGCATTCGCGACATGATTGGGTTTGTCTTTTTACGCTCCCACAACTCGCCGTCGTCACCAAATAAGAAAAGATTCTTATCTATATACAAAAAGATATTAGTAAAACAGATGTTAATGGTCGGTGAATTAAGATGGGCTGGTCTAATGCAATAAATGCACAAGGATGGCAGGATTTCGTATTTCATTTTTTCACGCGAATGCGCTGCAATAAAACGCATCCAGCATACAGACAGAGGGGCGGAGAAGATGAATGGGTTTAAACGTCTTTGGCATACTGTGGTGAAGGCACGTCCACAGACCCGACAGTACGATGCGGAGCCTCATCTTCAGCGTATTGTTGAGTCTGTTCTTCCTGTCGCCAGCCTGTATGGCGTGGATATCGCCAACATTGATCCGGAGTGGTTCCGTGATAAAACAGAACGCTGAACATCGACAAACGCGCGAGGCATACTGGAACGAAATCTGCGCGCTTTCTGCGGCTTAATCCTGAATAAAAAAAACCGGCATTACGCCGGTTCTGTCGTTATATTTTGCAGGCATCGCCGCAGTCATCATCCGCAATAACCGCCTGGGCTTTTTTATCTGCGTCTTCCAGACGTTCAGCGTTACGTTCTTGCGCTTCCTCCAGCCCGTCAAAGACCAGATTGTCGAGATCAATATCCATCAATCACCTGTTTAGTTCAGTGTTTGTCAGCTTTCCAGTATAGGGCAAAATCTGTGATTGATGCACCTTGCGCTATTGGCGATCGGTGCGGTTGCCAGCAGGGAAAGCGGAAATCCCGCCATCCCTGCCAATAGGTTACTGCTCGGTGAGTTCCATATCCGCGATAAAGGGGAGATGATCGCTTGCCGACGACCAGGTGAAAGCAGGGGAGTTATGCGGAATGTCTATCTTCTTCACATCCCATTTTTGCCCCTTGAAAGTGAAGATGTGGTCAATATCAATCGCCGGGTTAACCGCAGGCCATGTACGATAATCCGTCCCCTGTTTCTCAACCGGATTAAAGAAATAGCCAATTTCTTTTAACGGCTGTTCGTCACGGGTAGAGTTGAAATCGCCAGCCAGAATTTTTATTGAAGAGGCGATATCTTTAAAATCGGATGACGCATCGCCAATACTGACATCCAGCAGATGGCGGACTTGCTCAATTCGCATGGTGGGATCTTTTTGCCAGTCAAGGTGGGTAACCATGACCAGTACCGGCGTATCGAAACCCGGAACCTCAATTTGCGCCAGTAATGCTACCCGTTGTTCTGCATCGCCTGAGGGTAAATTGATAACCTGAGTATGCTGAATTTTGTATTTCGATAAAATGCCGAGCCCGTATTCACCACCGTCAAAATCCAGCGCCTTACCAAAGGCATAGTGATAGTTATTTGCATCAGCGATCGTTTTCAATTGATCAATCTTTTGGCTTCTTGCGGTTTTATTATCAACCTCTGGAACCGCAATGATATCGGCTGCAATTTTTTTGATAGCGGCGTTAAGCGACGTGAAATCAGCTACATTTTCGGACGCTTCATTTTTGCCGATGTTATAGGTCGCAATTCTTAAATGAGGCTTGTTGTTTTCATAAATCTTATCCGGGACACCGCCTTTCTGAACGGCGAGAATTTCATTACCGGCAAGTTTTTCACTGGCTATAGCGTGCGTGGAAAGGCAGCTTAGCGCGAGGAATGTCAGTGTAAAGATGTTTTTCATAACGAATAGAGACCTTGTTTATTTGCTGTTGTCGCCACTATAACGCGCATAAAAATGGGTTACTGTGAGACTTTGCACAAACTTATATTGTTTTGCGAAATAAGTGATTAAAGTACATTCACCAGAATTTTAAATGTGAATGAAGGCCGTAACGGTTTACTTGACCCACAGGGCCTTTCGGGTAACTGTATGTAATGTTGTAAAAATCTGAATCTCACCTGTAAAAAAGGAATAACGAAGAGATGTATGGCCGTGAGTATCGAAACGGGCGTCGTCGCATGGCGCCGTTTTTAGCGATCTCTTGCATTACTTTGCTGTATGGCGCGAAAGGGTACGCCAGGCCGGATATGGAGCCGCTGGGGCCGAATATCGCCGATCGGGGTTCCGCGTTTTACCATTTCAGGGTTGAAAATTTCGACTCCGCCGATGGAAAAAGGCACTACAAGGTCTGGACCGGTGTTCCTGATAAAACGCCGCCAGCGTCGGGTTATCCGGTTCTGTATATGCTGGATGGCAACGCGGTGATGGACCGCCTGACGGAGGACTTGCTGAAACAACTGGCGGAAAAAACGTCCCCCGTTATTGTCGCCATCGGCTACCAGACCCACTTACCCTTTGATCTGAACGGCAGAGCCTATGATTATACGCCCGCGCTGGAAGTGAAAAGCGGGGCGGAGGGGCGCTACCGTCGACCGGGTGGCGGCAGTGGGGACTTCCGTCGACTGCTGGAGACGCGTATCGCGCCGCAAACGGAACAAGGGATCAACATCGATCCTGAACGACGCGGCGTATGGGGACACTCCTACGGCGGCTTATTCGTCCTTGATTCGTGGCTGTCGTCGTCATTTTTTCGGTTTTACTACAGCGCCAGCCCATCGCTGGGAAGAGACAATTCCTCGTTGTTAACCCGGTTAACCACAATGGATGCCGCGAAAAATTGCCATAAGCGTTTATTTTTCATGGAAGGTTCCGCTTCACCGGGGAAAAACGCGCAGACTCCGGTTTCCGGTATCCTGAATAAAACCCGCGACGCCGTTTCCGCCCTGCAAAAAAATGGGCTTGCGGTTGCCTGGTGGAATTACCCGGGGTTGACGCACGGGCCGATGTTCACCGCCTCTTTTCAGAGTGCGTTACTGAATATGAGCGCGGAGGAGACTCCCGGGGCAGCGCGCTGCGATTAACCGGGCAGTGAGTGAAGAGGGCGGCGGGAAGCCGCCCTTAGCCATTACGCTATGATGCGAGTCTGATGGTCGTCAGAAGTGCAGCCCCACCTGCATGTAGTAGGTGCGGCCAGGTTCGTTATAGGTGTTCGCACCGGCTCCCCACAGATACGCGCCTGTGGTGGCGTTACCGGTGGTCTGGGCATTCCCTTCACGGAAGTGGCGCTTGTCGAACAGGTTATCGATCCCTGCGGTCACATCCACATATTTCGTCACCGCGTAAGTCGCACTCATGCCCACCAGCGCATAAGGCGATACCTGTCGGGTTTCGCTGCCCGAAGTGGGGTTCCCTTGATAAGTGTATTTTTTCGGTTTCTGGCGGCCATACCACGTCAGCGTACCCTGCACCGACAGATCGTTGGCGGCCTGCCACTCCAGCGTTGAGTTGATGGTGTATTTGGGAATAACCGACAGGTAATCTCCACTCTTCTTATTCTTGTTCTCGATGATATAGGTGAAGTTATTTTTCATCTTCAGCGTATCGGCGAGTGGGAAATTGAACGTCCCTTCCAGCCCCTGAACGACGGCTTTTGGCACGTTTTCCCATTGATAAATATTTGCGGAGGTGGCTTTGCCCGCAACCGAGTCACCGGCTGCAATCTTGTCATGGTAGTCGTTGCGATACCAGGTCAGCCCGGCCTGCACTTCATCATGATTATATTCAATCCCTACCTCTTTATTGACGCTGGTTTCTGCTTTCAGGTCGCGGTTGCCTTGCAGATAGCAGGCGCCGCCGCCGTAGCATCCCTGGCCTTTACTGAACAACAGGTAATTGGGGTTGGTCTGATACAGATTTGGTGCTTTCCATGCGCGGGCAATACCCAGTTTCAACGTGAAGTCGCCGCCCAGTTCCTGGGAGAGGTTCAGTGACGGACTCCAGTTACTGCCGCTAATACTCTGGTGGTTGAAGCGAACGGCAGGAGTCAGACGAGTGCTGTCCGTCAGTTCAAGGTTATCTTCCGCAAAGATGCCGTAAATATCCGCTGAGCTGTATTTGCTGCGCCCGGTATCGGCAATCCCCGGAACCGAGCCCCCGCCGGTGGTGGATTCGGTATTCGACGACGGATCTTTCATCGCCTGGTGGTTAAATTCCGCACCAAAGGTCAGCGTCTGGCTAACCCACAGGTCAAGCGGGATATTCACTTCCGAGTGCAGGTTGGTGTCATACAACGAAATGGTCGAGAACCCTTCATTTGACGGGCTGAAAATCCCCGAGATGCCGCCAGAGAGGCCTTCATTGAGGCGGGTATTACGCGTTTTTTCAAACTGCACATAGTTATTGGTGGTGACGCCGCTGTCCCAGGCGCCGGTATATTTCAGGCTGAGCGTCTGGCGGTAGAGAACGTTTGTTTCTTTGCCATAATATTTTTTTACCAGCGCGTTGCTGTTGGTGTTTTGCGTATCACCGGCATACAGGTTGCCGTGGCGACTGTAGCCGGCCCCCAGTTCCAGCGCCTGCATCGGCATAAATTCCCAGCGCAGAGCTGAATTGATGTCTTTATTGATAAAACCTTCACGGCCAGCGGGGTAGCTACCGGCATAAGAACCGATACGCGGGGTCGTGTGGTTTTCGTTGATATCCTGGGCATCAGCCTGCGTTTTATTCCAGTTACCGTAGACTCGCAGGGTCAGATTATCCGCCAGCGCGCCGCTTAAACTGCCGTTATAGCGTTTGGTGCTGCCTTCGGATTTGTGCTGTGGAAAGTTGTAATAGGTATTTAAACTGCCGTGCCATTCGTCCGTCGCCGGTTTGGTGATGATATTGACGACCCCGCCCATTGCGCCACTGCCGTACATCGCGGCGGCCGGGCCACGGATGACCTCAATGCGCTCGATCATTTCTGGCGGCACCCAGTTGGTGTCGCCACGGGTATCGCGCTCATCGCTCCAGCCATAGCGCACCGAGTTGCGGCTGGAGACAGGCATACCGTCAATCAGAATCAGAGTGTTCTCCGGCCCCATGCCGCGGATATCAATCTGGCGGTTATTCCCGCGTTGTCCGCTGTTAGAGTTCCCGGTGAGATTGACGCCCGGCATGGTGCGAATGATCTCAGCGACGTCGCGCTGTATTGGCCGTTTTTTAATGGCTTCGCTGTCAATGATAGAGACGCCGGGGGCCTGGAGCGTCTGTTCTTTGGCCGTCACGACCATGGTTTCGCCGCTGTTTATTTCTTTGTCGCGGGCAGCCTGTTTCTCCGGTGGGTTACTGGCGTTTGTTTGTTCTGCTTTCTGGTTTGCCGCTGTTTTGATGTCGTCAGCCTGTACCGCAGGAATTGCCAGACTCCCTGCAATAAGCGAACTCAAAAGCGATAATTTATATGCCTTTTTTATCATGATATTAATCACTTGCCATTGTTAAAAGAGAAATTGCGTGAAATAACTTATTAGCAATATTTCTCATTTGCAACACAATAATGATTATCATTTACATTTTTAGTCGTGCGAGCGCGCTGCCGTTAGCGGCAATTTCAGGTTATTAAATAGAATAAAATCAGTAAGATAATTAATATCAGGGCAGCAGGCGTGAAGGGACAGTTGCGGTTGTTGGTCTGTACAACGGTCAAACCATGAATTCAGGAAAGATTTGTGGGAACAATGCGCTGTGGGAACAGTGTGCTGTGTGGATAAAGAATGGTGCGTCTGAATGGACTCGAACCATCGACCCCCACCATGTCAAGGTGGTGCTCTAACCAACTGAGCTACAGACGCAGGATGGTGCGTTCAATTGGACTCGAACCAACGACCCCCACCATGTCAAGGTGGTGCTCTAACCAACTGAGCTATGAACGCAATGTTGCAGATGACAACGGGGACGAATATTAGCGGCAGAGCCGGAATGAGGCAAGAGGGAAAACGTAATTTTCTTCCTGATTTCACTCGATTGCAGAGGAAACGCGCAAAATGTCGAGAGAATAGCCGCCGTCCGGCGGCTATTGCTGATTTATCGCGCAGCGCGCTGCAAAATAATCGCTGATGACTGGCGTTGCAGGTATCGCATACGCAGCATCATCATGATGGCCGCAGACGTCAGGCCGATAATAAAGCCCATCCAGAACCCGGCCGGCCCCATGCGATCCACCACCAGATCGGTCAGCGCGAGGATATAACCGCTCGGTAATCCCAGCACCCAGTAAGCTGTAAAGGTAATAAAGAAAATCGACCGCGTATCTTTATAACCACGCAAAATACCGCTGCCGATAACCTGGATCGAATCGGAAATTTGATACACCGCCGCCAGCAGCATCAGTTGCGCGGCGAGCGTGACCACTTCAGGATTGTCGTTATAGAGCAGGGCGATAGGCTCACGCAGCGTCACGGTAAAAATTGCGGTGATAACGGCCATGCAAACTCCGACGCCCAGCCCGGTTCTGGCGGCTGTCTGGGCATCCAGCGTTGAGCCCTGGCCAAGTCGATAGCCCACGCGGATGGTAACCGCAGCCGCCAGCGACATCGGCAATACGAACATCAGCGAACTGAAGTTCAGGGCAATCTGGTGGCCTGCGACATCCACAATACCCAGCGGTGAAACCAACAGCGCCACCACGGCAAACAGGGTGACTTCAAAAAACAGCGCCAGGGCGATCGGCAAACCTAGCTGTACCAGACGTTTCATGACCGCCGTATCCGGCTTGCTGAATCCGCGCTCGTTGCGAATATCGCGCATTGAACGCGCACGTTTCACATACGAGGCCATCGCGATAAACATCACCCAATAGACCGCCGCCGTGGCAACGCCACAGCCCACGCCGCCGAGTTCCGGCATGCCGAAGTGACCGTAGATGAATATATAGTTCACCGGAATGTTGACCAGCAGACCAAGGAAGCCCATGACCATGCCGGGTTTGGTTTTTGCCAGACCTTCGCACTGGTTACGCGCAACCTGAAAGAACAGGTATCCCGGCGCGCCCCACAAGAGCGCGCGAAGATAGCCCACGGCTTTATCCGCCAGCGCAGGATCAATGTTATGCATAGAACGGATAATGTATCCGGCATTCCATAGCACAAACATAATGAGAACGGACACACAGCCCGCCAGCCAGAAGCCTTGTCGCACCTGGTGAGCGATGCGCTCGCGGCGGCCAGATCCGTTGAGCTGCGCGATAACCGGGGTCAGAGCCAGTAACAGCCCATGACCAAACAGAATGGCGGGCAGCCAGATGGATGTGCCGATAGCGACGGCAGCCATATCCGTGGCGCTGTACCCGCCAGCCATCACGGTATCGACGAATCCCATCGCGGTTTGGGCGATTTGCGCAAGAATCACCGGTATTGCCAGAGCTAATAACTGACGCGCTTCACTGATATACTTCTGCACGTATACACCTATTATTTGTTGTTATTTGAGAGACTAAAAAAGCCGCCTTAAATGGCAGCAAGAAGAAAATGCAGGGGAAATTTCAGTCTATTGTAGCGAGGAATACGTAATTCTCCAGTGAAAAAACAGGTGCTTTTAGCGCTTTGCTGGCAACCTGATTTTCCACCTGCTATTGTGCTGGGCAGAGATGTATTAACTGATTTCAGGAGTTGCAGGTATGTTTACAGGTATTGTGCAGGGCACCGCGAAACTGGTGTCGATTGATGAAAAACCGAATTTCCGCACGCATGTCGTGGAATTACCTGAACACATGCTGGACGCGCTGGAGACTGGCGCATCGGTGGCGCACAACGGCTGTTGCCTGACCGTCACTGAAATAAACGGTAATCAGATCAGCTTTGACCTGATGAAAGAGACGTTACGCATTACCAATCTTGGCGATCTGAGCGTCGGCGATCTCGTTAACGTGGAGCGTGCGGCGAAATTCAGCGATGAGATTGGCGGGCATTTAATGTCGGGTCACATTATGACCACGGCTGAAATTTCGAAAATTCTGACCTCTGAGAATAATCGTCAGGTCTGGTTTAAAGTTCAGGACCCGCAACTGATGAAATATATCCTGTATAAGGGATTCATCGGCATCGATGGCATCAGTCTGACGGTAGGGGAAGTGACGCCAACGCGTTTTTGCGTTCATCTGATCCCGGAGACGCTGGAACGCACCACGCTGGGTAAGAAAAAACTGGGCGCTCGCGTTAATATCGAAATTGATCCGCAAACCCAGGCGGTTGTTGACACCGTCGAGCGCGTGCTGGCGGCACGGGAAAGCGCGGCGAATCTGCATGCAGGCGATGCGTAACCCGACGTAAAAACCCCCGCAGCGCGGGGGTTATCAGGATTAGCGGGGAATACGCAGGCCGTGTTCGACGCCGCGAGAAAAAACCACCTGCCATAGCTGTATATCACGGGCGCGAAACGCCCCGGCGCATGCATTCAGATAATAACTGAACATGCGTTTAAACCGTTCGGTGTAATTATCTGCAATTTCCGGCCAGCCGTTGATAAAGCGAGAATACCAGGCCATCAGGGTGGTGTCGTAATCTGCGCCAAAGTTGTGCCAGTCTTCCATCACGAAATGCGATTCGCTGGCATTCGCAATCTGGCGAACAGACGGCAGGCACCCGTTCGGGAAAATATACTTATTGATCCACGGGTCGACATTATTATCCGTCTTTTTGGAACCGATAGTATGGAGCAGGAAAATACCGTCCGGTTTCAAATTACGGTCGACCACTTCAAAATAGGTTTTATAGTTCTTCGGCCCGACGTGTTCAAACATACCAACGGACACAATGCGATCAAACTGATCGTTAAGGTCGCGGTAATCCTGTAGCCGAATAGAAACGTCCAGACCAGCGCAACGTTCCTGGGCCATCTTTTGCTGCTCGGCGGAAATCGTGACGCCAACGACGCTGACGTCATAACTGGACGCCATAAACTGGGACAAGCCCCCCCAGCCGCATCCGATATCCAGCACGCGCATACCCGGCTGCAACTGTAATTTTTCACAAATGAGCTTCAGCTTCGCTTGCTGGGCGGATTCCAGTGTGTCGGCATCTTTCCAGTAAGCGCAGGAATATTGCATATACGGGTCGAGCATGCGGGAGAAAAGATCGTTGCCGAGATCGTAATGTTCTTTCCCGACTATCCAGGCGCGTTTTTTACTTTGTAAGTTGAACAGGCGCGCGCCCGCGATACGCAGCGTATCTTTGAAATGGTGGGGGAGTTGGTTTTCGAGCCCGGCTCGTAAGACTTTACTAAAAAACATGTCCAGTCGGTCGCATTCCCACCAGCCATCCATATAACTTTCACCTAACCCCAGCGATCCTTCCTGTAATACACGTTTGAAAAAATCGGGGTTTTTAACACGAATATCCGCCGGGGCAGTGCCATTGATGGCGATACCCGCACGGCCCAGCAATTCGTTGGTGATACGATACCAGTCATCATCTGGTACGCTGACTTCTTCTATACACGATGAACTCATAGCTTCTCCATCACTTGGTCGGTGATCAGAACCTTAAAACAGCGTAGACGCTTTTTGGGCTTTGTGAGAAATCTCACGGAATAATTCCGCGAGTCTATTATCCGACGTAGAACAGAGGAAGGGAGGAACCCTTACCGAAAAGGCCATCCGTGGTGAAACGGGAACACTCCGGTTCCCGTTAACGCATAATAATTATCGTAATATTAACAACCGAAATTTAGTATAGGCCTCAAAATTCGATGATACAACCGAAAATTGTTAGCGAGCTAATTACCTGTTGTTGAACATTCTTAGTGAGATTCGCTGTGCGCAACTTCGGTGTTTGCTGCGCGCGCGGCCGGTTCCTGCGCCTGAAGTTGCAGCCAGTATCCCAGCGCCGCCAGAGCCACCGTCGACAGCATTACGCTGGTGGTGGTAAGCAGCGGCGTGCTGATTAGCCACGAAACGACCAGGCTTGCCAGGAAACACAGACCCAGTTGCAGCGTGTTCTGTAAGGCTGCTGCGCGTCCGGTCGCTTGCGGGAAGGGGCGCAGCGCCTGGGCGACCACGATAGGGTAGATCGCGCCGTTCGCGATAGCCATCACACAGAATGGAATCAGGATCTCTGTCAGCGAAACATGGCTGATGAAGCTGGCGCCCCAGGTGGCGACCACGCTCAGCGCATAGAGAACCAGTAACCAGGGCAACAGCTGTTGACCCTGCCATTTTTGCAGCGCCGCGCGGCAACCGTAACCGCCCACCAGGAATGCGATGGTCTGCGGTACATAGCTCAGACCAATCACCGCCGGGCTATAGCCCATTTCGCTGAGGATAAACGGGGAACCCGTCAGCCAGGCAAAAAAGCTGGCGGAGCAGGCGGCGTAAATCAGGACGTTGCCGCGATAAGTTTGTGAACGCAGCAGGCTGGCGAAGGTCAGTTTTTCCTGGCTGTGGTCATGTGCTTTTGTTGTTGGCTTTAAGCGTAAGGCGGGCAGCATCAATATCAGCGTAATGATGAACAGCGTGGCAAAAATGGCCTGCCAGGAAAAATGCGTCAGTATCCAACTGCCGAGTAAAGGCGCAAGGGCGGGCGATAAACCGACCAGCGGCATAATGGTGGCGAAGATGCGATTAATTTTTTGCGTTGGATAATAATCCGTCACCAGCGCCTGCCAGATCACCGTAGCGGCACAAACTCCCACCGCCTGAATAAAACGCAGTACCAGTAGTCCGGTAGCGCTTTCGACCCACATCATCCCCAGACTGCCCAGCGCAAAGATGGAGAGACCCAGCAGCAAAATGGGTTTACGCCCGTAACGGTCTGACAGCGGCCCCCACAGCAGTTGCGCGACGGCGAAACCGGCCAGGAACAGACTGAGGCTGGCGCTGACAGCCGCCGCCGGTGTTTGCAGGTCGGCCTGAATTGCCGCGAACGCAGGCAGATACATATCTGTTGCCAGAAAGCCCAGCACGCTGAGACCCGCCAGCCAGACTAAAAAACCTTTTCCGGGTTGCATAATTGTTTCTCTTTTCCAGAAGTAAGACATTGCCGCTGAGTGTAGGGAGTGAAATTCTGCTTGTGAAACGTTAATATTTGGCTACTGGATTCAAAATTTTTGCAGGCAGAATATGTGGTCAGAATATTCACTCGAAGTGGTTGATGCCGTTGCCCGTAATGGCAGCTTTAGTTCTGCGGCGCAGGAGTTGCACCGCGTGCCTTCTGCGGTGAGCTACACCGTCCGTCAACTGGAAGAGTGGCTGGCGGTGCCGCTTTTCGAACGACGCCATCGGGACGTTGAACTGACCCCCGCCGGGGCATGGTTTTTAAAGGAAGGGCGCTCTGTTATCAAAAAAATGCAGATCACCCGGCAGCAGTGCCAGCAGATAGCCAACGGTTGGCGGGGGCAACTGGCGATTGCGGTCGACAATATTGTTAAGCCGGAGCGCACCCGGCAGATGATTGTTGATTTCTATCGTCATTTTGATGATGTGGAATTGCTGGTATTTCAGGAAGTATTTAACGGCGTCTGGGATGCGCTGTCGGACGGGCGCGTGGAGCTGGCTATCGGCGCGACGCAGGCCATTCCGGTTGGAGGACGCTACACCTTTCGCGATATGGGGATGCTGAGCTGGAGCTGCGTGGTCGCCCGCCATCATCCGCTGGCGTCAATGGCTGGCCCGCTCAGTGACGACACGTTGCGCAACTGGCCGTCGCTGGTCCGGGAGGATACCTCGCGTACGCTTCCGAAGCGCATCACCTGGCTGCTGGATAATCAAAAACGCGTGGTGGTGCCGGACTGGGAATCTTCAGCGACCTGCCTTTCCGCGGGACTGTGTGTGGGAATGGTGCCGACCCACTTTGCTAAGCCGTGGATCGACAGCGGGAAATGGGTGGCGCTACAGCTTGAGAATCCGTTTCCTGATGCGGCGTGCTGTCTGACGTGGCAGCAGAACGACACGTCACCCGCGCTGGCCTGGCTACTGGACTATCTGGGCGACAGCGAAACGCTGAATAAAGAGTGGTTACGGGAGCCGGAAGAGGCTCCCGCAGAAGGGGATTAACGGCGATAGTCGCGGAACGGGCCATCGGCGACAGAGCGACGCTCAATCAGACGCGGATGCACCTCAATGGACTGCGACTCTTCGCGTTTATTGACGATACGGTCAAGCAGCATATTGAAGGCCGTTTCACCCAGAGAATCTTTCGGCTGGTGAATCGTCGTCAGCGCAGGCGTAAAGTAACGCGCGTTGCGCACGTTGTCGTAGCCGATGACCGAGATATCCTGCGGTACGCGCAGCCCCATCTCGTCAGCGGCGCACAACGCGCCCATCGCCATAATGTCGCCACCGCAGAATACGGCCGTCGGGCGGTGAGACTGGGAGATCATTTGCTGCATCGCGCGGTAGCCTGATTCCGGCTCGAAATCACCCTGAACGATCCAGTTTTCCGGTACGTTTATCAGCGCTTCTTCCATCGCTTTCATAAAGCCAGCCAGACGACCTGCGCCGGTGTTGCGTTCCATTGGGCCGGGGATCACGCCAATTTCACGGTGCCCGCGTTCAACCAGATAACGACCGGCCATATAGCCGCCTGCAAAGGCGTTATCAATGACCGTATCGGTAAAGTCCGCTTTGGCTTCGCCCCAGTCCATCACCACCATCGGGATATGGCGATACTCTTCAAGCATAGAGAGCAGGGACTCAGGGTATTCGGAACACATGACCAGCAGGCCATCCACGCGCTTTTGCGCCATCATGGAGAGGTACGCGCGCTGCTTTTCCAGGTTGTTCCAGGCGTTGCCCAGAATCAGCGTATATCCTTTCTGGAAGCAGTTCTTTTCAACGGCTTCGATAATTTCAGCAAAATAGGCGGCTTCGCTGCTGGTCGCCAGCAAACCAATCGATTTGGTGTGGTTAACCTTCAGGCTGCGGGCAACCGCGCTGGGAGAGTAGTGCAACTCTTTAATGGCTGCCCATACCGCGTTGCGCGTCTCTTCCGCAACGAAGCGCGTTTTGTTAATTACGTGTGATACGGTTGTAGTGGAAACGTTTGCTCGCTTCGCCACATCTTTAATTGTTGCCATTACATCTCACTCCAGACCATATCCTGAACTCCTGAAAATACTGTAAGTAAACGTTTGCCTTTACACACCTTGATCGCAACGTCAGGGTTGCGGCACGCCGGGAAAACGACACGGAACATCAGGAAGGGGGCAATGGCCGGTACGCTAATCAAGTAAGCGTGGAATTTTGTCTGATCTTGACGAAAAGGGGAAGAGTTAAAAGCGCTTATCAATATAAATCATGGGAGATTTTTGCATTCAAGTGTGTAAAAATGCGCAATATCACTTTTTGTGTGGGAATAAAAAGGAGAAAACTTGATGAGCACCGATCTGAAATTTTCGTTAGTGACCACCATTATTGTGCTGGGCCTGATTGTCGCAGGCGGTCTGACTGCCGCACTGAACTGATTTACCTCTGAGGGAGAGCATTCTCCCTCTGTCTTTCCTCTCTCTTCTTCCTCATTTTTAACCAAATCGTAAAAGTCTTTTGCTATTTTGCTTACTTTATTAGTTTTGTGATTGATGTCATGCTTTTGACTCTTTTGCGTGCCCCGTGACGGCACGAAGCTGCGGAGTCGATGTATGAAAATAAATTATCCCTTACTGGCGCTGGCAATTGGCGCATTTGGTATTGGAACCACCGAGTTCTCTCCCATGGGCTTGTTGCCCGTTATCGCTCGCGGCGTGGATGTCTCGATTCCTGCGGCCGGAATGCTAATCAGCGCGTATGCCGTTGGTGTGATGGTCGGCGCGCCGTTGATGACGCTGCTGCTTTCCCATCGCGCACGTCGTAATGCGCTTATTTTTTTGATGGCGATTTTTACCCTCGGAAATGTGCTGTCGGCCATCTCGCCGGATTACACTACGTTGATGCTGTCGCGGATTCTGACCAGCCTGAATCACGGCGCTTTCTTCGGTCTGGGGTCGGTGGTGGCGGCCAGCGTCGTACCCAAACATAAACAGGCCAGTGCGGTCGCCACCATGTTTATGGGGCTGACGATCGCCAATATTGGTGGTGTTCCTGCGGCGACCTGGCTGGGGGAAACCATTGGCTGGCGTATGTCCTTCATGGCGACGGCGGGGCTGGGCGTAATTTCAATGATTAGCCTCTTTTTCTCGTTGCCGAAAGGCGGGGCGGGAGAGCGCCCTGAGGTGCGCAAAGAGCTGGCGGTGCTGTTGCGACCACAGGTGTTATCGGCATTACTGACCACCGTTCTGGGCGCAGGCGCGATGTTTACGCTCTATACCTATATCGCCCCGGTGCTGCACAGCATTACGCATGCAACGCCTGCTTTCGTTACCGGTATGCTGGTACTGATTGGCGTTGGCTTTTCTATCGGTAACTACCTGGGGGGAAAACTGGCGGATCGTTCGGTTAACGGCACCCTGAAAGGATTTTTGCTGCTGCTGATGGTGATTATGCTGGCGATCCCGTTCCTGGCGCGCAACGAAGTGGGCGCCGCTATCAGCATGGTGGTATGGGGGGCGGCGACATTCGCGGTGGTTCCGCCTTTACAAATGCGCGTCATGCGGGTTGCCAGTGAAGCGCCAGGTCTCTCTTCATCGGTCAATATCGGTGCCTTTAATTTCGGTAATGCGCTTGGCGCAGCGGCGGGGGGCGCAGTGATTTCCGGTGGTTTGGGCTACAGTTTCGTACCGGTGATGGGGGCGATTGTGGCAGGGCTTGCGCTGTTGCTGGTCTTTGTCTCTGCGCGCAGACAGCCTGAAGACGTTTGCGTGGCGAACTAAGCGCAGCATTAAAACGCAGAAGGGGCTCCCTTCTGCGTTATTCTCTTTATGCTGCGAAGTTTTTCGCCACAAAGTCCCAGTTTACCAGCGCCCAGAAGTGTTCCAGGTAGCCAGGACGGGCATTGCGGTAGTCGATATAGTAGGCATGTTCCCACACATCAACGGTCATCAACGGCGTGGCGTCGGTGGTCAGCGGCGTACCGGCATTCGACGTAGAGACGATAGCCAGTTTCCCATCCGTCCCTTTCACCAGCCAGGTCCAGCCGGAACCGAAGTTCTTAATTGCGGCGTCGGTGAACTGCGCTTTGAAATCGGCAAAGCTGCCGAAGGACGCGACAATGGCGTCAGCCAGTTTACCCGTTGGTTTGCCGCCAGCATCAGGCGCCAGGCAGTTCCAGTAGAAGGTGTGGTTCCAGACCTGTGCCGCGTTATTGAAGACGCCGCCTTCAGCGCTGCGAACGATCTCTTCCAGTGATTTCCCCTCAAACGGCGTGCCTTTGATCAGGTTGTTAAGGTTGGTCACATAGGTCTGATGATGTTTGCCGTAATGATATTCCAGCGTCTCAGCAGAAATGTGCGGTGCAAGAGCATCTTTGGCATACGGTAATGCAGGTAATTCAAACGACATTGCTTCTCTCCTTATATTTATATTAGGTGCGCACAATAACCTTATTGTACGTAAGGATAGGGTAGCAAATTGAAAGGTGATACAAAAGAAGAACTTACCCTGTAGTCATACTACAGGGTAACGTTTTATCGAATGGTTTTCGGCGTCATGACCCGGCGTGCGCCCACGTAATGGCGCTGCCAGTAATCTTCGCTAAGAGAGGTAATCTGTATTTCCTGACCGCTGCGCGGAGACTGAATAAATTTGCCGTTGCCAACGTAAACGCCAACGTGATCGGCGGTACCGCGACCCTGAGTACGGAAGAACACAAGATCGCCATTTTTCAGTTCGCCACGTTCAATCGGCGCGGCATCGCGCAAATGATACATTTCATTTGCAGTACGCGGGATGCGGAATTTCACCAGATCCTTATACGCGTAATAAACCAGACCGCTGCAATCAAAACCGGTTCGTGGAGACGTTCCGCCCCAACGATACGGTTTGCCAATCTGATTCATTAATTTATTCATCGCCGTGTTGGTGGCTTTCTGCATTTTCGCTTTATGCGCATCAGCAATGGCAAGCGGGGCGCCTTTTACTTTGACACAATGCGGCTTACGACCCTTGCGCGGCGTACATTTTTCCGTCCAGGTTACGGCGGCGGTTTGTGTGGTGGCGGGTTTGCTACGACGGCTTGCGGTTTTGCTGGTTTTGGTGGTTTTCGCAGGGGAGGCAATGCGTTTTTTCGATGTGGAGGCCGTTTTACTTTGGGTTTTACTCACGGCTTTTTTTGCAGTCTTCGTTTTTTTCTTGCTGGTCGCGGTGTTCTTCTGCTTATCTGCCGTTTTCGTGACATGCGCGGCAGGCGTCGCCCTGGCTTGCCGGGAGGCATGCGCCATTGACGTAAAAGGGAGCGTGGTAAAAAGCAAAGCACAGAGCGTGATCGAGATCCGGTTTATCCGCGCCACTGAGCAATCCTCTGGTTAAGGGCAGGTCGAATTCATGCCTGCGTATGATTTACAAAACGCATCGATTCTAATCTATAAAATCCCCGGAAGTTAATAGCTTTTGTCATCTAAAATCGCGTTTCGTTATTGAGTGCAAAAAAAAGCAGCAACAAAAGCGGAAACGGGTCAACAGATAAACAATTCCATACTGTTTAAGTGGATAAGAGATATTTAGAATGCAACTTCAGGCTTCAGACGATAAAATAGTAAAGCGTGATGAAAATGTTATTTTCCGTTGCCAGCCTGACCCGCTACAATGTCAGACTACTGCCGTAAAGAAGTTTAAGGAAGCAAGACAATGAGCACCACTATCGAAAAAATCCAGCGCCAGATCGCTGAAAACCCGATTCTCCTGTACATGAAAGGCTCTCCAAAACTGCCAAGCTGCGGTTTTTCCGCACAGGCTGTTCAGGCGCTTTCTGCCTGTGGTGAACGTTTTGCCTATGTCGATATTCTGCAAAACCCGGACATCCGCGCCGAGCTGCCGAAATATGCAAACTGGCCGACCTTCCCGCAACTGTGGGTGGACGGTGAGCTGGTTGGCGGCTGCGATATCTTAATTGAAATGTACCAGCGCGGTGAGTTGCAGCAGTTGATCAAAGAGACTGCGGCAAAATACAAAACCGAAGAGCCTGACGCTGAGTAATTCAGCTGAAATAAAAAAGCGACCATCTGGTCGCTTTTTTTTGCTGAAAACGCGGTTGCCTGATGGCGCGTCGCTTATCAGGACGCGCGGGCACCGCCACCCGACACGATTATGCCTCTTCTGGTACCGGCAACGGCCAGCCGCCAAGACGCTTCCAGCGGTTAACGATTTCGCAAAACAGAACGGCCGTTCGTTCGGTGTCGTATAGCGCAGAGTGCGCCTGCGTTCCATCAAACGCCATTCCCGCCGCCAGACACGCTTTTGACAGTACGGTCTGTCCCAGCGCCAGGCCGCTCAGGGCCGCAGTGTCAAAGGTCACGAAGGGGTGGAAGGGGTTACGTTTCAGCGAAGCGCGCTCAGCGGCGGCCATCATAAAACTGTGATCGAACGTGGCGTTATGGGCCACCATGATCGCACGATTGCAACCGCTGTCTTTAATTCCCTTGCGCACCATTTTGAAAATAGCATGCAGCGCATCGTACTCGCTGACCGCGCCGCGCAGCGGGTTAGAAGGATCGATTCCGTTAAAGGCAAGCGCTTCAGGCTGTAAGTTTGCGCCTTCGAACGGCTCAACATGGAAATGCAGCGTCGTGTCCGGCATCAGCCAGCCTTGTTCATCCATTTTCAGCGTGATGGCGGCAACCTCAAGCAGCGCATCGGTTTTGGCATTGAATCCCGCCGTTTCGACATCAATGACGACAGGATAAAAACCACGAAAACGGTCGCACAGACCGGAAAGTTGAGCGTTATCGGACATCTGGATCTCTTAATACGGAAAAATTGCAGCGCGCATTATGGCAAATTTTACGCTGAGATGCAGTAAAACAACGGGCACAGAGAGTCTGTGCCCGGCGGGAGATTAGTTGCCCAGACCGCGACCGGCGTCTTTGGCTTCAATCAGCTCAATTTTGTAGCCATCAGGATCTTCAACAAACGCGATGACGGTGGAGCCGCCTTTTACCGGACCCGCTTCACGCGTGACGTTACCACCGTTCTGGCGAATGCGCTCACAGGCTTCGGCAGCATTGTCGACGCTCAGGGCGATATGGCCATAGGCCGTGCCCAGCTCGTACTTATCAACGCCCCAGTTGTAAGTTAACTCGATCACCGCTTCTTCGCTTTCCGGGCCGTAACCCACGAATGCCAGAGAGTATTTGTATTCCGGGTTTTCGCTGGTGCGCAGCAGCTTCATGCCCAGTACGTTGGTGTAGAATTCGATGGAACGCTGCAAGTCGCCAACACGCAGCATGGTATGAAGTAAACGCATCTTTTTCCCCTCAAAAGTGCTGAATGGTCAATACATTCAAAATGTTGTTCTAGTATAGCGGCGTTTTTACGCCGCTACCAACGCAGGATTACAGGGTAGGGTAGTCCGTGTAACCTTCAGCGCCGCCGCCGTAGAAGCTTTCTGCGCGTTGTGGATTCAGTTCTGCTTTGCGTTGCAGACGAGCCACCAGGTCCGGGTTAGCGATATACGCCCGGCCAAACGCGACGGCGTCGATCAGGCCCTTATTGAGCAGGTCTTCCGCTTTTTCCGGCGTATAGGCGCCTGCGCCAATGATCGGGCCGTGGAAGCGGGCGCGAACTTTCTCACGGAAGGCGTCAGTATACGGTTCGCCGCCAGCCCAGTCAGGTTCGGACATGTGCAGATAGGCAATGCCGCGTTTACCCAGTTCCTCAATCAGATAGAGCGCATCGGCTTCTTCATTCGGGCCATTATCGACATTCTGGAATGTGCCGATAGGGGAAACACGGATACCAATTCGATCTGCCCCCCATTCCTGAATACCGGCATCGACGACTTCCAGCACCAGACGCGCGCGGTTCTCAACGTTGCCGCCGTACTGGTCAGTACGATGGTTTGACGTCGGGGAAAGGAACTGGTGCAGCAGATAGCCGTGGGCAGAATGCAGTTCTACCAGGTCGAAACCGGCTTCACGCGCATTGGCGATAGCCTGACGGAAATCGTTGACGATGCCTGGGATCTCGTCGGTTTCCAGCGCGCGCGGCATTGAGGTATCGACACGAATGGCCTGGCCGTTTTCATCGCGCAGCGAGGTACGGGTACCAGCGCCGATCGCAGACGCGGAGACAGGAGGCTGGCCACCGGGTTGCAGGCTGGAATGAGAGATTCGACCGGTATGCCAGAGTTGAACAGCAATGTGCCCCTGTTCGGCATGAACGCCAGCGGTAATTTTTTTCCATGCCTCGATCTGCTCCGCGCTGTGCAGACCCGGCGCGCCCGCATAGCCTTTCGCCTGTGCGGAGATCTGCGTCGCTTCGCTGATGATTAGCCCGGCGCTGGCGCGTTGACGATAATACTCGGCCATTAACGGGGTGGGAATGTCGCCCGGTTCAATGCTGCGCAAACGCGTCAGAGGGGCCATGAACACACGGTTTGCTGCCGTAATTGCGCCCACTTTCAGCGGGGTAAACAGTTTCTCAGATGACATAATGGCTCCAGGTATAAGTAGACCGGTCGTCTAGTGATAAGGAAAATAAAAACGCCCGTTAAGCCGCAGGCGTTGCGATAATCGTTTTTACATGTGCCAGCGCGCTTTCAAGCGGGGCGGCACTGCGAGAAATTTTGGCGTGCAGATTCGCGCCTAACCACAGCGCATACAGGATCTGCGCCTGTTGCAGCGGCTCGCCAGCAAAAGAGAGACAGCGGGCTTCGCGTCCTTTTTCCAGCGATTGCGCTAACAGCGTAATAATATGCCGCGCGCCTTTGTCCATTGCAGTGCGCATATCTTCTGAGAGATCGCACACTTCGGCGGACAGCTTTACGGTCAAACAGCCGCTGATAGTGCCTTGCTGGCAAAACTGATTCAGGGTTTCCTGATAGTAAGCCAGAATGCGGTCACGGTAGTTGCCCGCACCGGCGTCAAAATGCGTTGCCAGCCGCTGATGATATCCGGCGTAATGCCGTTCCAGCATGGCGACGCCAAACGCTTCTTTGGAACGAAAATAGTGATAAAACGACCCCTTCGGCACTTCGGCGGTTTTGAGCAGCTCGCTCAATCCCATTCCGGTGAAGCCACGCTGCATACAAAGCTGCTCGCCGGTAGCCAGAAGATGTTCGCGGGTATCATGTTCAGTCTGTTTGTTCATGCCGCTGAGTGTAATAGACCAATCGGTCTAATGCAAGTCAGGTTGCCAGAAAGCCAGTTAGCGTCTTCAATAAGCATAAGTGCTTTCGTTGAGGAGAGAGTGTGGCTGAGCAGTTAGAGTTTTTTCCCGTCCCAAGCCCGTGCCGGGGGATCTGTCAGTCGGATGAGCGCGGATTTTGTCGTGGCTGTCTGCGCAGTCGGGATGAACGTTTCAACTGGCAAAAAATGAGCGACGCCGAGAAGCAGAACGTGTTGCGGCTTTGTCGTCAGCGTCTTATGCGCAAATTACGCGCAAACAAACCGAACCCGCAGGAAGAACCTCAACAACCCTCACTCTTTTGAAACCGTAATTGCGTATACTCGCTAAACATCTATATATGAGGAAGCGGTTATGGTTCAGCGTATCACTATTGCCCCGCAAGGCCCGGAATTTTCGCGCTTCGTGATGGGTTACTGGCGTCTGATGGACTGGAATATGTCTGCGCGTCAGCTGGTCAGCTTTATTGAAGAGCATCTTGATCTGGGCGTCACGACCGTTGACCATGCGGATATCTACGGCGGTTATCAATGTGAGGCCGCGTTTGGCGAAGCGTTGAAACTGGCGCCGCACCTGCGTGAGCGGATGCAGATCGTAACGAAGTGTGGTATCGCCACGACCGCCCGGGCTGAAAATGTACTCGGCCATTACATCACTGACCGCGACCACATTGTTGCCAGCGCTGAACAGTCCCTGAAAAATCTGGCGACCGACCGCCTTGATCTGCTGCTCATCCATCGTCCCGACCCGCTAATGGATGCGGACGACGTCGCGGAAGCATTCCAGCATCTCCACCAGAGCGGAAAAGTGCGCCACTTTGGCGTCTCTAACTTTACCCCGGCCCAGTTTACGCTACTGCAATCGCGTCTGCCGTTTACCCTTGCCACGAACCAGGTTGAGATTTCACCGGTTCATCAGCCGCTGCTACTGGACGGCACGCTGGATCAGCTACAGCAACTGCGTATTCGACCGATGGCGTGGTCCTGTCTTGGCGGCGGTCGTCTGTTTAATGATGATGAATTCGCGCCGCTGCGCAACGAACTTGCCGCGATTGCGGAAGAGCTGAACGCGACCACGATTGAGCAGGTGGTATATGCGTGGATTTTACGCCTGCCGTCTCAGCCGTTGCCGATTATCGGCTCCGGTAAAATTGAGCGCGTACGCGCAGCGATTGAGGCGGAGTCTCTGACGATGTCGCGTCAGCAATGGTTCCGTATCCGCAAAGCGGCGTTAGGTTACGACGTACCATAATGCTGCATTTTCGGCTTTCCGTTCAAAATTGTGTCACTGGTTTACACTTAACCGGGTAAACACATTTGACGGAGGTCTTATGAAGCGTTTGAGTCTGGCAATGTTAACCCTGCTGGCCTGTGCGGGCGCACAGGCCGCCAGTGAAGAAGTGACGATGAATCTGGTGACTTCGCAAGGCGTCGGGCAGTCGATTGGCAGCGTAACCATTGCCGAAACGGATAAAGGGCTGGAGTTTACTCCCGACCTGAAAGCGCTGCCGCCGGGTGAACATGGTTTTCATATCCATGCTAACGGCAGTTGCCAGCCTGCGATTAAAGAGGGTAAAGCCTCGGCGGCAGAGGCGGCGGGCGGGCATTTCGACCCGCACAATACCGGGAAGCACGAGGGGCCGGAAGGCGCCGGGCATATGGGCGATCTTCCCGTGCTGGTGGTCAATAATGACGGGATAGCCACCACGCCTGTTACTGCGCCGCGCCTGAAATCTCTTGATGAAATCAAAGATAAAGCGCTGATGATCCACGTCGGCGGCGATAACATGTCCGATCAGCCGAAACCGCTTGGCGGTGGTGGCGAGCGTTACGCCTGCGGCGTCATCAAATAGTCAGGACGTCAGTGAACCCTGCGGTGGCGCTTGCTCAAGCTGTGACAGCGAGCAGTGTAATCGCCAGATGAGCGCCGCCAGTTCCTGAGCCGCAGGTTGATGATGATGCGACAGCGTGTTGCAAATACGCTGTAGCTCCTGGAGCGTGGCCGCCAGCGGTCGTTGCTGTACGCCGCGCTCGCTCATCACGTCGCGCAACAAGGCAATACAGATATCCCGGACGCGCGAAAGCGGGTCGGAGCGGGTTTCCCAGGCACGCAGTTGCCACACCACATGTGAACAATTCAGCAGTACCACTCCCCAGCGTAACAGCCAGCGTCGCGCCAGCGCATCCTGGCTATTGCTGAGTTGACTGACGTGATGATAGGTCAGCGATTCAAACTCATTCTCGCTGTGTGATGGATGACGACTGAGCTGATCGACAAAATCTCTGCGCAATGCGCGGATATGGCGACGGCTTTTGCGGGCATCCGAACCCGGACGCAGGATCGCAAAGGCCAGCCACGACAGCGCGACCCCGGCAATTTTAGCCGTATTGTCATTAAGAAAATCAGCAAAGTCATACACGGGGGGATTGGTGACGGCGATAAACGATCCCATAAAAACGATCAACTGCCCCCAAAGCCCGGCGAGTTTCGGCATTTGCAGCTTCAGCAGTTGCATCGTGGCCAGCAAAGGAAACAGAAACAGCAAAAACTGCCAGAGATCGGTTATCTGCACCATCAAACCGAATTTGACGACGAAGCTGAACAACGAGAGCAGAATCAGCGTGCGCATCAGTAAAGAGAGTGATTTAAACGGCGTGGCGACGGCGGAATAGAGCACGCAACTGATGGCCGCCAGCGTTAATGCCCCTGAACCGGATTCCCATTGTGAACCGATACTCCACGCGCCAATCACCATGAGGGTGGTAAATGTGCGCAATCCGCTCCATATCGCTTCGGCGTTGTCCGTATGGCGGGCCAGACCGGGGCTGCGCGTTACTTTGATCTCATCGACTGCGGCGCCGTTTTCCAGCAACCGTAGCTGATGGCTGTTGTGTAAGTAGAGCTGGCAGAAATAGCGCAATCGCTGCCAGAAGGCGACGTGGCGGTAATCCTGTCGGTTTTTCGGATGTAGCGGGGCAATAATGCGCGCGACGGTATAACTGTCGGTACGCAGATTAGCCAGCGCGGCCAACAGTTGTTCAATCACATCGCGGGTCTGCTCCGGCGGGTTGGGCCAGTTCAGCAACATCCTGCGGAGGCTGGAAATGACGCTGGTCAGGCGAAGCTGCTGATGCAGCAGAGCGTTAAGCAGCGCGTTCTGGCGACGAAAACGGTAGTGACTCCAGAATGCCTGAATGCGCAGCAGGTTCATCGTCAGAATTTGGCCGATAACCCCTTCATGGGCAGAACGTATCGCATCGGTGGTTTCCGGCTGCCAGAGCAGGCTGGCGTGCTCCAGCAACCGTGCGTGCATATTTTTCAGCGCGGTCAACAGCGCCGTGCCGTCAGAGGTGCTGGGCAGGATCATCATCATCATGCCGCCGCAAAGAATACCGACGATCACCTCGCAGACCCTGGCCTGGGCGATATCCCACAACTGTGTGACCTCGATGATGTTGACCATGGGAAAGGCGATGATGGCGGCCGTGTAACCCGCCAGCTGGAAGGCGTAGGCGACGTTATTGGTGAAATGGGCGCAGGCCCAGGTGCAAAAGCCAATCCAGGCCGCCATGCTTAATAAAAAGAGCCAGGGTTCGTTTAGCGTGTGACCTGCGATGATGAGCGCGGCGGTGGCGCCAAGTAAACTCCCGGTAATACGCCCCAGACTTTTACTGATCACGCCGCCTACCGTCGGAAAACTTACCACGGCGGCAGAGGTCATCGCCCAGTATGGCTCATCCAGGTTGATGTAGTAGGCGAACGTCAGCGCCAGGCACATGGCGAGGGTATTGCGCAATGCATAGCGCCATTGCCCAGAGGTTGCCTTGAACCAGGGCGTATCGCGCCAGGTCAGGTGAGGGAGCTTCATTAGCGCTGACCGATAGCCACGCTGCATGTTGTGCCCGAAACCAGCGTGACATCATGGGGTAACGCATCAAATTCGATACGCACCGGCACGCGCTGCGCCAGACGAACCCAGGGAACGTTAGGTTTAATGTCAGGGACCAGGCCGGAATCGCTCTCCACGCTTTGATCATAAATCGCCCGGCCAATACTGGCGACGTGACCCTGTAACTTTACGTTGCCGCTGTAGAGGGTGATCTGCGCCGGAGCGCCTTCGCGAATATGGCGCAGTTTCGTCTCTTCGAAATATCCCATGACGTAGAACGAGTGGCTATCGACCAGCGCAAACAGCGGTTGGCCGGTGGCGGCGTAATCCCCCGTGCGCGTTGAGAGGTTTGTCACCCAGCCCGCGACCGGCGCGCGAACGTCGGTCTGGGCTAATTGCCATTGCGCCTGTTTTAATGACGCTTCCGCCGCTTCGACGCTGGCCTGCATCGCTTTAACGTTCAGGTTTGCGGTGTCCATATCTTCGGCAGAGATGTAATTTTGTGATAAATGGCGACGCCGGTTGGCTTCATTATTGGCTTTCGCTAAATCGGAGCGGGCTTTAGCCAGTTCTGCCTGCGCATTAAGCCCAGCGATGTGAAAAGGGGTCTTATCGATAGAAAAGAGCAGATCGCCTGCATTCACGAACTGGTTATCTTTTATATTGAGTTTGGTGATGCTGCCGGAGACCTGAGGCGTAATGCTCACCTGTTCCGCCCGTACTTTACCGTCGCGCGTCCACGGAGACTGCATGTAGTAATTCCATAGCCACCAACCGGCCAGAACCGCGATGGCCGCAACCACAATCGTTGAAAAGTATTTCATTGTTTTAAGCGACATAATCACCACGCAATCAGCAAAATAAGGCTCAGGCACACGCAAAGTGCAAATATCGACAGATCCATCAGCAGGGGATGCCAGATTTCACCCGAGTAAATCCAGTCGCGTAGCAGGCGATGCGCCAGCAGCCAGATAACAAATCCAAGCGCGAATGCTTTGAAAAGCGGAGGGAAATAGACAGATGCGCCGATCACCAGATCTTGTAGGGGCAATCCTGTTGCAGTGGGTATAAACGTCACAAGCAAGAATCCTTTGCGTTAAACAGCGTTGCTATAGGTTTAGTAAAAACCGAGGTACAGCACGTCTTTTCCGCATAATGTCTGAAAAAATGTCTACCTGTAAGCAAATTTAGCAATACATTTGTTTTGAGCATATAAATGCTGCACACTATTCTAAAATCAGTATAATATCTTAGCAAGCTAATTATAAGGAGATGAAATTGGAATCGCCACTAGGTTCTGATCTGGCACGGTTGGTGCGCATTTGGCGTGCTCTGATTGACCATCGCCTGAAACCTCTGGAGTTGACGCAGACACACTGGGTAACGCTGCATAATATTCACCAACTTCCGCCGGATCAGTCGCAAATACAGTTAGCCAAAGCGATTGGCATTGAACAACCGTCTCTGGTGCGTACGCTGGATCAGCTTGAAGACAAAGGGCTTATCTCACGACAAACCTGCGCCAGCGATCGTCGCGCCAAGCGAATTAAGCTGACGGAGAAGGCGGAACCGCTCATCACAGAGATGGAAGCCGTGATCAATAAAACGCGTGGAGAGATTCTGGAAGGGATTTCGCCGCAGGAACTTGAGCTGTTAATTAAGCTGATTGCGAAACTTGAGCACAATATTATTGAGTTGCAGTCTCAGAACTAAGAGCAGAAGAAAGGCGTGTGGCCAGAGGCTGACCACACGTCTGTTGGATTAGCGCGGAGAAACAGTAACCTGGCTGCCGTTGCTGGCCAGAACAACACGCTGACCTGCGGAGAAACGGGTATCGCCCTGTTTCTGTACCACCATGATGGTGTTGCCGTCATCCTTACGGATTTCCAGCTCCACACCCTGAGTTTTGTTCATCGCGCCCTGGACGCCTTGTCCCGCTACGCCACCTGCGACTGCGCCAGCGGCCGTCGCCAGTGAACGACCCGTCCCGCCACCGATGGTATTACCGAGGAAACCACCGAGCACTGCACCACCGATAGCGCCGATCACGTTGGAGTCATCACCGCCCTGGATTTGCACCGGACGAACGTTAACGACAGTGCCGTATGTGACATTCTGCACTTGTTTCGCCTCGGACGCGGTATAGACATCACCGGACAGGCTATCGTTATTCACACAACCCGCTAAAGATAAGCCCATCAGTGAAACGATCAGCACACGTTTAATCATCTATAAATCTCCTGTTCACCATGAAACGCCACAAAGCATCCCTCATGGTTAAATTATATGGCATATACGACCGTAAAGGCACATGTTCTGCTGGAACAATGTGAAAATCATAATCAGATTTGGGTTAACCAAGTATAAACGAATCATCCATGAGATTTATCAGAACAGAGTGTCAGCGTCTGCATCGAAGGGTAAAAATGCTTAATGAAGCATGGTATTAGCAGAAACTTTGTGGTTGAGTGGTAACGCTAAAATCATGCTTAACACGCTAAAAGGAAGATGTATGAAATCGGGCCGTTTTATCGGCGTTATGTCTGGAACCAGCCTTGATGGCGTCGATGTTGTGCTGGCGGCAATTGATGAAACGATGGTCGCACAGCAGGCGAGCCTGACCTGGCCCATCCCCGTTCATCTTAAACAAGCCATTCTGGATATTTGCCAGGGGCAACAACTCACGCTTTCCCAGTTTGGCCAGTTGGATACGCAGCTCGGGCAGCTTTTTGCCGACGCGGTGAACGCGCTACTGGCGCAGGAAAAACTGCGGCCGCGGGATATTGTCGCCATCGGCTGTCATGGTCAGACGGTCTGGCATGAACCTACCGGCGCTGCGCCGCATACCTTACAAATCGGTGATAACAACCAAATTGTCGCGCGAACCGGGATAACGGTTGTCGGTGATTTTCGTCGTCGCGATATTGCGCTGGGCGGGCAAGGCGCGCCGCTGGTTCCCGCGTTCCACCAGGCGTTGCTGGCGCACCCGACAGAGCGTCGGATGGTGCTGAACATTGGCGGTATCGCCAACCTGTCTTTGCTCATACCGGGTCAACCGGTAAGAGGGTACGATACCGGGCCAGGCAATATGCTCATGGATGCCTGGATCTGGCGGCAGTGCGCTAAGCCTTATGATAAAGACGCGCAATGGGCCAGTGAAGGGAAAGTGATAATTCCGCTGCTGCAAAATATGTTGAGCGATCCCTATTTTTCAGCGCCCGCGCCGAAAAGCACCGGGCGTGAGTATTTCAACTATGGCTGGATAGAACGCCACCTTTCGGCCTTTCCTGGCCTCGCTCCCCGCGATATTCAGGCAACGCTGGCTGAGCTGACCGCAGTGACAATTTCTGAACAGGTTCTGTTAAGCGGCGGCTGCGAGCGGCTGATGGTGTGCGGCGGCGGGAGTCGTAACCCTTTGCTGATGGCGCGTCTGGCCGGGTTGCTGCCGGGCACGGAAGTTACCAGCACGGATGAAGCCGGGATCAGTGGCGATGATATGGAAGCGCTGGCGTTTGCCTGGCTGGCGTGGCGCACGCTCGCCGGGTTGCCGGGGAACCTCCCTTCGGTGACGGGGGCCACAGAATCCAGCATTCTGGGGGCCATTTTCCCGGCGAACCCACGAACTCAGAGTTAACTGAATTTTTCCGGGCCTGTCTGCCGTTAAACTGAAAGGGTTAGGAAGGGCGTATTTGCCCTTCGGACCAGGAAAGTCTTCGGGATATGTCTATGAAAAAACTGCTCATTGTATGTCTGCCTGTGCTCCTGAGCGGTTGTAGCGTCTACAACCAATTGCTTGAGCGTATGCAAACGGACACGCTGGAATATCAGTGTGATGAAAAACCGCTTACCGTAAAAATGAACAATACCCGGCAAGAGGTGAATTTTGTTTACGACAATAAACTGCTGAACCTCAAACAGGGCATGTCTGCGTCGGGAGCACGTTACACGGACGGCATCTACGTCTTTTGGTCAAAAGGCGATGGCGCAACGGTCTATAAACGCGACAGAATTGTGCTGAATAACTGCCAGTTACAAAACCCGAAGCGTTGAGATTTTCACCTGGGCGGCGCACAATAGCGCCACCCACTGACAATCCGTAGCGAACACCATGTCTGATAACGACGAATTGCAGCAAATCGCGCATCTGCGCCGTGAATACACCAGGGGCGGCCTGCGTCGCAACGATCTTCCCGCTGAACCGTTAACCCTTTTCGAACGCTGGCTGGGTCAGGCATGTGATGCCAGACTGGCGGACCCGACCGCGATGGTGGTCGCCACCGTCGATGAAAACGGCCAGCCTTATCAACGCATTGTGCTGCTTAAACATTACGATGAAAAAGGGATGGTGTTTTACACCAACCTGGGCAGCCGTAAGGCGCATCACCTCGAAAATAATCCGCGCATCAGTTTGTTGTTCCCGTGGCATATGCTGGAACGGCAGGTGATGGTGACTGGCAAAGCGGAACGCCTTTCCACGCTTGAAGTGGTGAAATACTTCCACAGCCGCCCGCGCGACAGCCAGATTGGCGCCTGGGTGTCTAAACAATCCAGCCGAATCTCTGCGCGCGGCATTCTGGAAAGCAAGTTCCTTGAGCTGAAGCAGAAGTTCCAGCAAGGGGAAGTCCCGTTGCCCAGCTTCTGGGGCGGATTCCGCGTCAATATTGAACAGATGGAGTTCTGGCAGGGCGGCGAACACCGTTTACACGACCGCTTTTTATACCAGCGCGAAAACAACGCGTGGAAAATTGACCGGCTTGCTCCTTAAACCCCGAAATTTGTTGTGTTAAGCGCTAGCGCTGCGTGCGTCAGCGCTTTATTCTATATACCTTTCGCGTCTGGCGAAAAGTCGTGTACCGGCAAAGGTGCAGTCGTTTTATACATGGAGATTTTGATGGCAAGCAGTAACTTGATTAAACAATTGCAAGAGCGGGGGCTGGTGGCCCAGGTAACGGACGAGGAAGCGTTAGCAGAGCGACTGGCGCAAGGCCCGATCGCGCTCTATTGCGGCTTCGACCCTACCGCTGACAGCTTGCATTTGGGGCATCTTGTTCCATTGTTATGCCTGAAACGCTTCCAGCAGGCGGGTCACAAGCCTGTTGCACTGGTAGGCGGCGCGACCGGTCTGATTGGCGACCCGAGCTTTAAAGCCGCTGAGCGTAAACTGAACACCGAAGATACTGTGCAGGAGTGGGTGGATAAAATCCGCAAGCAGGTTGCACCGTTCCTCGATTTTGACTGTGGTGACAATTCCGCCATTGCCGCGAATAACTACGACTGGTTTGGCGGCATGAATGTGCTGACCTTCCTGCGCGACATCGGCAAACACTTCTCCGTCAATCAGATGATCAACAAAGAAGCGGTGAAGCAACGTCTGAACCGTGACGATCAGGGCATCTCCTTTACCGAGTTCTCCTATAACCTGTTGCAGGGTTATGACTTTGCCTGCCTGAATAAACTGCACGGCGTTACGCTGCAAATCGGCGGCTCTGACCAGTGGGGCAACATCACCTCCGGTATCGATCTGACCCGTCGTCTGCATCAGAACCAGGTGTTCGGCCTGACCGTACCGCTGATCACCAAAGCGGATGGCACCAAGTTCGGTAAAACCGAAGGCGGCGCGGTATGGCTGGATCCGAAAAAGACCAGTCCGTACAAGTTCTACCAGTTCTGGATCAACACCGCAGATGCTGACGTGTACCGTTTCCTGAAATTCTTCACCTTCATGGACATTGCCGAGATCAATGCGCTGGAAGAAGAAGATAAGAACAGCGGTAAAGCGCCGCGTGCCCAGTATGTGCTGGCAGAGCAGGTCACGCGCCTGGTGCATGGCGAAGAAGGTCTGGTTGCGGCGAAACGTATCACTGAAAGCCTGTTCAACGGTAATCTGAGCGATCTCAGCGAAGCCGATTTCGAACAACTGGCTCAGGATGGCGTGCCGATGATCGAGATGGAAAAAGGCGCCGATCTGATGCAGGCGCTGGTGGATTCCGAACTGCAACCGTCTCGTGGTCAGGCGCGTAAAACCATCGCCTCTAATGCGGTGACCATCAACGGTGAAAAACAGTCAGACCCGGAATATTTCTTCCAGGACAGCGACATTTTATTCGGGCGCTACACGCTGTTGCGCCGCGGTAAAAAGAATTACTGTCTGATTTGCTGGAAATAATAAAAAAGTCAGCAGGGGCGTGGGAAACCACGCCCCTTTATTATTTTAGGGTTATGGTAAACATGAAGAATATCCTCGCCATCCAGTCGCATGTTGTGTTCGGCCATGCGGGCAACAGTGCTGCTGAATTTCCGATGCGCCGTCTTGGCGCAAATGTCTGGCCGCTGAATACCGTTCAGTTTTCTAACCACACGCAGTATGGCAAGTGGGCAGGGTGTGTTATGCCGCCCGAACATTTGACTGAAATTGTTCAGGGTATTGCGGATATCGATAAACTTCAGACGTGCGATGCGGTTCTTAGCGGCTATCTGGGTTCCGCAGAGCAGGGTGAGCATATTCTGGGGATTGTCCGTAAAGTAAAAGCGGCGAATCCACAGGCGAAATATTTCTGCGATCCGGTCATGGGGCATCCTGAAAAAGGGTGCATCGTGGCGCCTGGCGTCGCTGAGTTCCACGTTCGCCATGCGCTCCCGGCCAGCGACATTATCGCGCCCAATCTGGTGGAGCTGGAAATTCTCTGTGAACATGCGGTCAATAATGTTAATGAAGCTGTACTGGCTGCCAGGAAACTGATCGCTGAAGGGCCGCAAGTCGTGCTGGTTAAACATCTCGCCCGGGCAGGATACAGCCCCGACCGCTTTGAGATGTTGCTGGTGACGGCGGATGAAGCCTGGCATATTAGCCGTCCGCTTGTTGATTTCGGGATGCGTCAGCCGGTGGGTGTCGGGGATGTGACCAGCGGTTTGTTGCTGGTAAAACTGTTGCAAGGCGCAACGTTGCAGCAAGCGCTTGAACACGTTACTGCGGCGGTATATGAAATTATGATCGCCACGAAAAATATGCAGGAATACGAGTTGCAGGTGGTGGCCGCGCAGGATCGCATTGCTAAACCTGAACACTATTTCAGCGCGACGCAGCTGTGAGTTTTACCGAAGCGCCCGGTGGCGCTAACGCTTACCGGGCCTACGGGTTGTTCTGTAGGCCGGATAAGGCGTAGCCGTCATCCGGCAAAGCGCCCGGAGGCGCTAACGCTTACCGGGTCTACGGGCTGTTTTACAGGCCGGATAAGGCGCAGCCGTCATCCGGCAAAGTGCCAGGTGGCGCTAACGCTAACCGGGCCTACGGGGTGTTCTGTAGGCCGGATAAGGCGTAGCTGCCATCCGGCGCAACAACCATTAGTTCAAACCTTCCGCCTTCAGCGCTGCCGCCACGCAGGGGCGTTCAGCGACCCGCGCCATATAAACGTCGATATGGCTTAATCCTTCCATATTCAGCTTCACCGCTTTCGCCCAGCGCAACACGGTAAAAAGGTAGGCATCTGCGATCGTGAAACGCTGGCCGCAAAGACACTGGCCTTCCAGGAGCGCGTCATTCACGTAGCGCAATTTTTTCTCCAGCTGTGCACGGACAATCGGTTTATATTCCTCTGGCGTATCCGGGCGGAAGAGTGGCGTAAAACCTTTGTGCAACTCCGTGGCAATATAGTTGAGCCATTCCAGCGTTTTGTAGCGGGAGATGGTGCCTGTCGGTGCCAACAGCTGACGATCGGGCACGCTATCTGCCAGATATTGCATAATCGCAACGCCTTCGGTCAGTAAGGTGCCATCGTCCAGCAGCAGAGCCGGAACCTGTCCTTTTGGGTTTACCGCGAAATAATCATCGCCGTTTTCCAGACGCTTTTTCGCCAGATCAACGCCATCCAGCGTGAAATCAATACCGCTTTCCCGCAGGGTGATGTGAGAAGCAAGAGAACAGGCGCCCGGTTTGTAGAACAGTTTCATCGGTAACTCCTTTTTGCTGAGGTTTAACGTATGGTAGTGCGGCATCAGGCAAAAAAAAAGCCGCTAACGCACGTTAGCGGCCTGAATATCAGTTTCCCTGAAAATTACGCGGTAGCGGTTTTGGCGGCCTTCGCGTTTTCTTCATCATCCTGAGTCATACGATTCAGTTTCGGCGCGGTGATAAGCATCAGCGCGGCGATAACCGCAGTGGCGACACCGATTTGCAGGAATACGCGACCGTAAACTTCCAGAGACATCAGCGGGTCAGTAACGTTTTCCGGCACCGCCATCATGCCAGCCACGTAGCCACCAATCAGGTTGGCGCCCGCCGTAGTCAGGAACCAGCTACCCATGATGAAGCCCATCAGACGCTGCGGAACCAGCTGGGCAACCATTGCCAGACCCAGACCGGAGATCATCAGTTCACCGATACTTTGCAGACCGTAGCTGAGGATGAGCCAGTTAACAGACACAATACCTGCATCTGTAGCGAATTTCGCGCCCAGCGGCAGAACGAGGAACGCGCCAGAGCACAGAACCATACCGATAGCGAATTTAGTCGGCATCGGCAGCGTATCACCCATCTTGTTATAGATGGCCGCCAGAATCGGGCTACCAATGATGATCCAGAACGGGTTCAGCGCCTGATACTGCTCCGGTTCAACCGCGATACCGAGAATTGTGTGTTCAACGTTACGGATTGCGAAGAAGTTCAGTGACGTCGGCATCTGGCTGTACAGCACAAAGAAGATAATCGCTTCCAGCATCAGGATGAATGCGACGATCATTTTACGACGTGCCGCGCCCTGCATCGCGAACGCTTCTTTACCAAAGATAATCACGATACCCAGAGCGATCACGCCCAGAACCATACGTGCAATGCCCTGGTTGTGCAGCAGCCAGGTCGCGATAGCGATCAGCACGATAACGCCTGCGATAGTCGCCAGCAATTTACCGAAATGTACCGCTTCGAAGTCTGGTTTTGAGCCGTAATCTTTAACCCAACTGCGGCAGAACAGGAAGTTAACCACCGTGATGAGCATACCGACGAAGCTCAGGGCAAACGCCACGCTCCAGCCGAATTTTGCGGCAAGCCACGGCGTCGCCAGCATAGAGAAGAAGGAACCGATGTTGATGGACATGTAGTACATGGTGAATGCACCGTCCAGACGCGGGTCATCTTTGGCATAGCAGGTCGACAGCAGAGAAGACGGGTTCGCTTTGAACAGACCGTTACCTACGGCGATGGTCGCCATCCCCATATAGACGATTGCAACATCATGACCGGACCAGGCGACCAGGCCATAACCAATCGCCAGTACGATAGCACCCAGCAGAATGACGCGTTTGGTGCCCAGAACTTTATCCCCTAACCAGCCGCCAATGGCGACCAGACCATACACCAGGGCGCTAAAGGAAGAGAAAAGGGTGATGGAATCCGCTTCTGACATACCCAGTTGTTTAACCAGGTAGACGGCCATAATTCCTTGCAGGCCGTAATAACCAAAACGCTCCCATAACTCAATAGAGAAAATGAGATAGAACGATTTCGGTTGTTTGAAAGCGTTCAAACTGACGCTTTCAGTTGGTTTATTGTTTGCAGTAGACACTTTTACCTCTTTTTTTACATCCCATATTAACGGGGGTGTTCTGGCGCGTGATGAGTCAAGTTCATCCGTCCGATTGTTATAGTGGGAGGGGAAACGGCAAGTAATGTTCACTATCTTTCCCTTCCATACAAGGGGTTTGTAATACTCTGTTACATATATCTTGCATGGTGGAATCATCGGGACTGAGAAATGTTATGTAGCGTTAAATTTCTTCATTTGTAAAATGGCAGTTTTTTACACTACAGGGAGGGGCGAAAAAGCGGATGGTGGCGATATGTTCTGCTATTTGAGGTTTAAAGTAGTGATATAGGCCATTATCTGAAAAATAGCCAGTGTAATGTTTTGTATTGAAAAGGCATCATCAGGTCATCTGGTTGTAATTTTAACCGTATTTGATAAAAAATTTTACACGAAGTTATCAACGTGATCTGGATCACGTATAGATAGAAATTTCAGTTTCTAAAAAAACGATTAACCTGGTGAAGTGTTAAATCAAAAGAACATTGCATTAAGAAAGTGAAGCGGGACGGTATCATAGTCGGGTAAACAGGTGAGCCGAAGTGGATAACAAATTGTTATGCGTCGGGGCGTACGGCGTCGCCCCTGGCGCATCAGATATCGACTTTCTCTTTGTATTCGCAAAGATCTTCAATAATGCAGGAGCCGCAGCGTGGTTTACGGGCAATGCAGGTGTAGCGGCCATGCAGAATTAACCAGTGGTGGCAATCGACTTTAAATTCCGCTGGAACGACCTTGAGCAGTTTTTCTTCCACCTGCTCGACGTTTTTACCGGGGGCGAACTGTGTCCGGTTACAGACGCGGAAAATATGCGTATCGACGGCGATAGTTGGCCAGCCAAATGCGGTATTGAGCACCACGTTGGCTGTTTTACGCCCGACGCCGGGCAGCGCTTCCAGAGCCGCCCGATCCTCTGGAACCTCGCCATTGTGCAGTTCAAGCAACATCCGGCAGGTCTTAATCACATTCTCCGCTTTGCTGTTGAACAGACCGATAGTCTTGATATACGACTTTACGCCCTCGACGCCAAGCTCCAGCATAGCCGCCGGGGTATTGGCGACGGGATAAAGTTTTGCGGTCGCTTTATTCACGCTGACGTCCGTGGCCTGTGCTGACAGCAATACGGCGATGAGTAACTCAAACGGCGAGGTGAAATTTAACTCCGTTGTGGGGTGCGGATTGTTGTCACGCAGGCGCGTTAATATTTCCAGTCGTTTTGTTTTGTTCATTACACATTCCCTGTTTCACCTGACGGAAGCTCAGCGGCAACGGCTTCGGCGCGGCGTTTTTTCATTTTCTCGTCAATAAGGTACTTCACGGCCAGCATCAGCCCCAGGCCAATAAAAGCGCCGGGCGGCAGCATCGCCAGCAGGAAAGGCGAGTCGGTATGAAAAATCTCCACGCGCAGCACTTTCGCCCAGTCGCCCAGCAGACCGTCAGCGCCATCAAACAACGTGCCATTGCCGATGATTTCACGCATGGAGCCGAGGACAAACATGGCGCCGGTCGCCCCCATGCCAATGGAAAAACCGTCCAGCGCGGACAGCGCCGGGCCTTTTTTCGCGGCAAAAGCCTCTGCGCGCCCCACAACGATGCAGTTGGTCACAATCAGCGGAATGAAGATCCCCAGCGACTGATACAAACCGAAGGCATAAGCGTTGATCAGCATCTGTACTGCACTGACCACGGACGCGATGATCATTACGTAGATTGGGATGCGGATTTCCGCTGGCGTCCAGCGGCGCAGGGCGGAAATTGTCAGGTTGGTCAGCGTCAACACCAGCGTGGTGGCGAGGCCGAGGCCTAATGCGTTCGTGGCGGTGGAGGTCACTGCCAGTAGCGGGCACATACCAAGCAGCTGTACAAGCGCTGAGTTGTTTTTCCACAAGCCCTGAACGATAACGTCTTTAATTTCGCTCATGGTTTATTCTCCACAGGCGGTAAGTTGAGGAAGTTGCGCCGGTAAGGTCTGCGCGTACAGGCCCGCACGTTTCACCGCGTTGACCACTGCCCGAGGGGTAATGGTTGCGCCGGTAAACTGGTCAAAATCACCGCCGTCTTTTTTCACGGCCCAGTGAGCATCGTTCTCAGCGCCGATCGTCTTCCCGCTGAAGTGGGTGATCCAGTCGGATAAGCGCAGCTCAATTTTATCGCCCAGGCCAGGCGTTTCATGATGTTCTGTCACGCGTGTACCCAGCACTGTGCCGCTGAAATCAGCGCCAACCAGAAGCTGTATGGCGCCAGAATAGCCGTCCGGCGCCGTGGCTTCAAGAATGGCGGCGACGGGCTTATCGTCCTGACGGGCGATATAGATGCGGTGCGCACCTTTGCCCAGCGCCGGAGCATTCACCAGAAAGCAGCTGTCCTGCAAGGTATTATTGTAGCGATCGGCAGGCAGAACCTGATCAAATAACGCTTTTTGCTGGAGAACTGCCTGCTCGGCAATCGTCGATTTAGTGACCAGGTTAATGGCCGCCGTCAGTCCCGTCGAGCCTGCGGCAAACAGCGCCAGCGTGATACCGTGTTTACGAATCGTTTTCAGCATGGGGTGTCCTTAGCGATGCCCGTAGACGCGAGGTCGGGTGTAGTAATCAATCAAAGGCACCGTGATATTCGCCAACAGTACAGCGAACGCCACACCGTCCGGGTATCCCCCGAAACTGCGAATCAACCACACTAACAAACCCGCCAGCGCGCCAAAAATCAGACGACCACGATTGGTTGTCGAGGCGGTGACGGGATCGGTCAGAATAAAGAACGCGCCCAGCATTGTCGCGCCAGAGAGCAGATGCAACTGCGGAGACGCCAGTGAATCCCCGGCGAATGCCCATCCCAGAGTGGAGCAGACAGCCAGCGTCACTAAAAAGCTGACCGGAATGTGCCAGCGGATCGCTTTTTGCCAGAGCAGCCACACGCCGCCAATGAGCCAGGCGATGTTTACCCACTGCCAGCCCGCACCGGCCAGCATGCCGCTGTAGATGGGGTACTGCATAATCTGTTCAACAGCGTGCCCGGCATGTAACGAAGTTTTGAACGTATCGAGCGGCGTAGCCTGGCTGATGCCGTCAATGCCCATGCGTAACGTATTCATGTCGCCGCCGCTGGCGGTGTGTCCGGTGAAGATGACCTGCAACGCATCCAGAAGGCCTGGCGCCGTTGCGGCGATGTCATGCGGCGGGAGCCAGCTTGTCATCTGTACCGGGAATGAAATCAACAGAACGACATAACCAATCATCGCTGGGTTGAATGGGTTTTGCCCCAGACCGCCGTAAAGCTGCTTGGCGATAATGACGGCAAATACGGTGCCCAATACCACCATCCACCACGGAGCGAGAGGCGGTATGCTCACAGCGAGCAGCAAACCGGTCAGCAATGCTGAATTGTCTTTTAAGATAGCGGCGATTGGCTGTTTACGCAGTTGAAGCACGGCGGCTTCTGCGGCCAGCGCGCTGACTGCGGCCAGTATAATCTGGAACAATGTGCCCCAACCGAAAAACCATAGCTGAGTGGCAATCCCCGGCAGCGCGGCGATTAACACCAGCATCATGATACGCGATGTCTGGCGCTGGTTATGGGTATAAGGCGAGCTTGCGATTCTGAATACCATTTATTCCTCGTTAACAACCTGCTGCTGTGCTGCTTTTTTTGCCTGAACGCGGGCGATCGCCGCTGCGACGGCGGCTTTGCGCGGGTCTACCGGTTCAGCAGGTTCCGCAGCGGCCTGCTGTTCCTGCTTGCGCGCTTTGGCGCGGGCAATTGCCGTTTCGACGGCAGCTTTGCGCGGATCGACCGGTTCGGTGGGTTCCGCTGCGGTCTGCTGTTCCTGCTTACGCGCTTTGGCGCGGGCGATTGCCGCTTCGACGGCGGCTTTACGCGGGTCGACCGGTTCGGTAGGTTCCGCAGCGGCCTGCTGTTCCTGCTTGCGCGCTTTGGCGCGGGCGATTGCTGCTTCGACAGCGGCTTTGCGCGGGTCGACCGGCTCGGCGGGTTCCGCAGCGGCCGGTATGTTCTCCGCCTGTCTGGCGCGCGCCTGCGCTTTACGCGCTTCACGGGCAGCAATAACCGCGCTGTTATCCGGCTTCTCTCCCGCGTTGATGACAACAGGCTGAGTCGCCTGTGCCTGTTTCTCTTTTACGCGCGCCAGCGCGGCGGCGATGGCATCCTGATCTTTTGCCGCAGGTTGTGCGGCCGCATTTTTATGGCGCTCAAGGCGTGCGGCTTTCTCACGCTCCAGTCGCGCCTGTCTGGCCTCAAAACGCGCTTTCGCTTCAGCCGCGCGTTTTTCTTCTTGCGCGATCGCGTAAATCTCCGCTTTTTCCTGACGGAAATACTGCACAAGCGGAATACTGCTGGGGCATACCCAGGCGCAAGCACCGCACTCAATGCAGTCGGCAATGTTATGCGCGGTGGCTTTATCGTGCTGTTGGCCTTTGCTGAACCAGTACAACTGCTGGGGCAACAAATCGGCGGGACAGGCATCAGCACAGGCGCTACAGCGGATACAACCTTGCTCTTCCGGCGTTTCGCCCATTTCCGTGGCGGAAGGCGCGAGAAGGCAGTTAGTGATCTTCACTACGGGAACATCAAGCCAGGGCAGGGTAAAGCCCATCAGCGGGCCTCCCATAATCACCATTTGATCGGCTGAAGAACAGAAGCCTGCATCATTAAGCAGGTGGCTGACAGGCGTCCCCAGCCTGGCCCAGACGTTACCGGGACGGCTGACGGACTCTCCGGTCAAGGTCACAACGCGCTCGGTGATCGGTTCCCCGTCAATCACTGCGCGTTTGACGGCATAAGCCGTACCAACGTTTTGCATCAGCACGCCGATATCAGAAGAGCGGCCGCCGTGCGGAACCTGTTTCCCGGTCAGGATCTGGGTAAGTTGTTTTGCGCCGCCGGAAGGGTATTTCGTTGGGATAACGCGTAACGCGATATCATGCGCATCGGCCAGAACGGCACGCAGCATTGAAATGGCCTGCGGCTTGTTATCTTCGATACCTATCAGGACCTCACGTGGTTGCAGAATATGGGCAAGGATACGGATGCCTTCCACCACCTGCGCGGCGCAATCCTGCATTAAGCGGTCATCAGCGGTGATATAGGGTTCACACTCCGCCGCGTTGATGATCAGCGTTTCAATCTTATCGCCGCCGCCCTGTAATTTGACGCCGGTCGGGAACCCCGCGCCGCCGAGCCCGGCAACGCCGAACTGGTGAATCCGGGTAATTAGCTCTTCGCGGCTGCGGCGCTGATAATCCGCCCAGCCGTCGCGTTCGATCCAGCGATCTTCGCCATCGGCATCAATCATCACGCTAAGCTCAGCCAGGGCTGACGGGTGCGCGGTAGAGTGGGGCGCAATCGCGATAACTTTCCCGGACGTCGGCGCATGGACGGGCAGCATGCGGCCGCGACCTCGGGTCAGCGGCTGGCCTCGCAGGACGCGATCGCCCACGTTAACGCACAGCTCGCCCTCAGCGCCAATATGCTGCTTAAGAGGAATGATAAAGCGCGGCGCCAGTGGAACCTGTCGCAGAGGCGTACCGTTTGACTGGGTTTTCATTTCCGGCGGATGAATGCCGCCATCGAAATCCCAGATTTTATCTTTTCTGAATGCAGAGAATAACTTAAGCATGTTGTTCCACGGGAATGATACGAACGGGGATGGTGTTCAAATCCCACTTCCAACTGTCAGGTGTTTCCGCTACCGGGCGTAATTCAATGCATTGCGTCGGGCACGGGTCAACGCACAGGTTACAGCCGGTGCAGAGATCGCTCATGACCGTATGCATCGCGCGCGTGGCGCCCACAATGGCATCCACCGGGCATGCCTGAATACATTTAGTGCAGCCGATGCAATTGTTTTCATCGATGACCGCCAGCATACGCACTGGCGCAACTTCTTGTTCATCACCATCGATAGGTTGCGGATCGACGTTCAGTAACGTTGCGATTTTCAACATTACCGCTTCGCCGCCCGGCGCACAGCGGTTAATTTTTTCACCCTGACTACCGATGGCTTCAGCATAAGGGCGGCAGCCAGGATAGCCGCACTGCCCACACTGGCTCTGCGGTAAAATTTCGTCGATTTTTTCGACAACGGGATCGTCTTCCACGGCAAACCGGCGGGAGGCGTACCCCAGGATGGCGCCGAATGCCAGGCCCAGCAGGCTCACAGCGACTACGGCAATCCAGATAGCATTCATTACAACTTCACCAAACCACTAAAGCCCATAAAGGCCAGGGACATTAAACCTGCGGTAATCAGCGCAATCGCGTTACCGCGAAAAGGGGCAGGAACGTCTGCCACGGCGAGGCGCTCGCGAATCGCCGCGAACAGCACCATCACCAGAGAGAAGCCGACGGCGGCGGAAAAACCGTACAACGCCGACTGCAAAAAATTATGACCGAGGTTAATGTTCAACAGCGCCACGCCGAGCACCGCGCAGTTGGTGGTGATGAGCGGCAGGAAGATCCCCAGCAGGCGGTACAATGCCGGACTGGTTTTACGCACCACCATCTCAGTAAATTGCACTACCACCGCGATGACCAGAATAAACGCCAGCGTCCGCAGGTAGATGAGATCGAGCGGAATCAAAATCCAGGTGTCAATCAGCCAGGCGCAGATAGACGCCAGCGTCATCACAAACGTGGTGGCGAGCCCCATACCCATTGCGGTTTCCAGCTTTTTGGAAACCCCCATAAACGGGCAGAGACCCAGAAACTTGACCAGTACAAAGTTATTGACCAGTACAGTTCCGACAAAGAGCAGCAGGTAATCAGTCATTTTTCGGCCTGAAATAAAAAAGCCGCCTATTATCTGTCAATCTACAGCAGGCGACAACAGGTTAACTGTAAGGGTATTACGGGTTCACAAACGTTGCTTTAACGCGCGCCGAGCGTTTGAAATAGGGTACGATCAGCGCGGCCGCCAGTAACGGGAACAACAGCTGGCGAACCGCAAACGCGTCTGAGACTGGCGAAAAGGCAAAGGCTTTAATTGCCAGCAAGACCGACACCAGCAGCCAGATAATATAATGTTTAGGCACGCAGTGGCGGCGCTTGAAGAAGGCGATGGTCAACCATAAGGTGTAATACCACATTGCGATGGCGGTAATAAACGAAACGCCCCATAACAACAGGTTGCCGGTACTTTGCTCACTGAGCATATGGAATGTCTGCGGCGTAGCCAGCGCAGTAGCATAGAGCAATAACGCGAGCGAGGCGCTCAGCAACGCGACTAACAGCCAGGCCAGTGGGCCAAGCAACCAGCCCCCGATGCGTTGTGCCGGTGTTGTGGTCATATCTTCTCCAGATTTGCCAGCGCGAACAGGCAGACTATTTCATTTTGGGGCCAGTATTATAAAGCTTTTAACGCCGATCGCTACTTTCTTTATTGTACGTAATGCCAGACTGATTTTGGCACCTGACCGACATCATACAGACGACCGCCCGAGACCAGTTCCGCGCGACGATGATCTGCGGCGCGATACATATTGATGATCTCCCGATCGTCAGAGAGGGTGTAGTTAAGGTGATCAAACAGTTTTTCCAGGCTCTCAAGCGAACTGATTTTGCGGAATTTTAATAAATAATCCTGAACTGTCATAAATAGCGATCCATATTAAACAAATAACACCAACGGAGTAGTGAATATAAAAATAAACAAAACGACACCGAAAAGAATAATCGGCGCGCAAGGGTAAATAAGCGTATTCTTACGTGTCATGAATCAGGTGAGCAGAGCACCTGCCGGAAGGGTAACGCGCTTCATGACAACTGGCAATAAGCGTGCGGCCAGCAGACGGCATATTTCGCTTTTTTTGCCGCTTTTCATCTTTTCCTGATTTTTCTGGCTGTAAACCGAAACCATTTCTGACGATATGCGGCTATGCCGCAACTGGCCAGAACACGCTTATTTTTTCTGAACGGAGGCCGTCGGTTCAGGGGGCTGGTAATTATCGATATGGCTGGCGACGCCTAAGAGGATCACTGAGACAACGAGAACAATCCAACCGGTTAATTCAATAAGGCGATTCATTACTGACGACATTTTTTTGCTTTGATTTATCCATAAACACAGGATGCAAATGTTACTCATCAATAAATAAGACGGCAAGGGTGTCGGGAACGATTTCAGCGACTTTTTCGCCGCAGGAGAGCCCGAAGTCACTGATGTTTGACTTAAGTTAAGCAACAACCTTTATAACCTGGCGGTTATTAAACTATTGTGAGTGGTTAAGGGATAGTGTGAAATGACCCCGTTCTGACATGAGAGGCAAAGACATGAGTGACAACATCCGGGTAGGGCTAATTGGTTATGGTTATGCCAGCAAGACTTTCCATGCGCCCTTAATCGTGGGGACGCCGGGTCTGGAACTGGCGGCGGTTTCCAGTAGTGATGAAACAAAAGTGAAGGCGGACTGGCCTTCTGTGGCGGTTGTCTCAGAGCCTAAGCATCTTTTTAACGATCCGAATATCGACCTTATCGTCATTCCTACGCCCAACGACACCCATTTTCCGCTGGCGAAAGCCGCGCTTGAAGCGGGAAAACATGTGGTTGTGGATAAACCCTTTACCGTGACACTGTCACAAGCCCGTGAACTCGACGCCCTGGCGCGCAGCCTGGGGCGCGTGCTTTCTGTGTTCCATAACCGCCGTTGGGACAGTGATTTCCTGACGCTGAAAGGATTGCTGGCCGATGGCGTTCTGGGGGAAGTGGCTTACTTTGAATCCCATTTCGACCGTTTCCGCCCGCAGGTACGCGATCGCTGGCGCGAACAGGGCGGCCCTGGCAGCGGTATCTGGTACGATCTGGCGCCGCATCTGCTGGATCAGGCGATCAATCTGTTCGGTTTGCCGGTCAGCATGACGGTGGATCTGGCGCAGCTTCGTCCTGGCGCGCAGTCGACGGATTATTTCCACGCGATATTATCCTACCCGCAGCGTCGGGTGATTCTGCACGGTACGATGCTGGCGGCGGCAGAATCAGCACGTTATATCGTGCATGGCTCACGCGGTAGTTACGTGAAATATGGCCTCGATCCACAAGAGGAGCGGCTGAAAAACGGTGAGCGACTGCCGCAGGAAGACTGGGGTTACGACATGCGTGACGGCGTGTTGACGCGCGTGGAAGGCGAAGACCGTGTGGAAGAGACCTGGCTGACGGTGCCGGGTAATTATCCGGCTTATTATGCGGGCATCCGTGACGCGTTGAATGGCAATGGTGAAAACCCGGTTCCGGCGAGCCAGGCGATCCAGATTATGGAGTTGATTGAGCTGGGGATTGAATCAGCGAAGCATCGCTCTACGCTGTGCCTCGCGTGATGACGGTGTACTCTTCTGGCGCCGGGTGTTGCCGGATGGCGGCGTAAACGCCTTATCCGGCCTACGGTTGTGTCGTTACAGGACTGATAAGCGCAGCGCCATCAGGCGTAGGTGCTGCCGGATGACGGCGTAAACGTCTTATCCGGCCTACGGTTGTGCAGTTGTAGGCCTGATAAGCGCAGCGCCATCAGGCGTAGGTGCTGCCGGATGACGGCGTAAACGTCTTATCCGGCCTACGGTTGTGCAGTTGTAGGCCTGATAAGCGCAGCGCCATCAGGCGTAGGTGCTGCCGGATGACGGCGTAAACGCCTTATCCGGCCTACGGTTGTGTCGTTACAGGACTGATAAGCGCAGCGCCATCAGGCGTTGCGTGCTTAAACCGCAGCGACTTTCTCACGCAATGTGCGTTTTTCCGCTTCGCTTAAAAACGCCATTTCCAGACCATTGATCTGCGCCTGACGAATCTGCTCGCGGGTTAATCCTGCCGCCGGCGCCGCTACCGTGTATTCGTGAATAATATCCACACCCTGTACCGCGGGATCATCCGTATTCAAACTTGCCTGCACGCCATGCTCAAGGAACGTTTTCAGCGGATGTGCAGCCAGCGAGGCAACGGTGCTGGTCTGGATATTAGACGTCAGACAGGATTCGATACCGATTCGCTGTTCGACCAGAAAATCCATCAGCGCGCGATCTTCCACGGCCTTCACGCCATGACCGATACGCTCGGCGCCCAGTTCGCGAATGGCCTGCCAGATGCTCTCCGGTCCCGCCGCCTCGCCAGCATGTACGGTAATATGCCAGCCCGCATCACGCGCGCGGTTAAAGTGAGAGAGAAACAGACTGCCCGGGAAGCCAAGTTCATCGCCCGCTAAGTCAAGCGCAGTAATGTGATCGCGGTGCGCCAGCAGCGCTTCCAGTTCCTGCTGACAGGCAGCCTCGCCGAAAGTACGGCTCATGATGCCGATCAGACGAGCTTCAACGCCAAAAGTCTGGCACCCTTCACGTACGCCAGCGATGACCGCTTCGACCACACCTGCCACAGGCAACTGGTGCGTCATCGCCATATAACCCGGAGAAAAACGCAGTTCGACATAATGCAGGCCGTTGCGGGCGGCATCTTCAATATTTTCAAAGGCCACGCGACGACAGGCATCCAGCGACGCCAGAACTTTAACGCCCCAGTCGAGCTTTGCCAGAAAACTGACCAGGTCAGGCTCCGTTAAGGTGATCTGCACATGCGGAATGAGCGCGTCAAGCGTTTGTGCCGGAAGGGCTAAATTGAACTGGCGGCCAAGATCAAGAATAGTTTGGGCTCGAATGTTGCCATCAAGGTGGCGATGAACGTCAGTTAACGGAAGGGAAGTATCAATCATGGTCGCACTCTTTTTTAATATAAAAGTGCTCGCCATTATAAAAATAAAACGGGCGTAAAATCTATGTTGCGCAATAAATAATTTTATTGCGCAATCATTGTCAGCGTATAGCGTGGATCGCGTTGATCAGCCCGTTAACGCCTTTTTCGAGTTTCGAACGTGGACAACCGGCATTTAGACGAAGAAACCCGCGACCTTCTTCGCCATAAGTATACCCAGGCATGATGGCCACTTTCTGCTGATGAATCAGCGCATCCTGTAAGGCGTGGTCGTCAATATTTAGCGCTCGCAGATCAATCCAGGCCAGATAGGTCGATTGCGGAACCTGCCAGTTTAGCGTCGGGAACGCGGTGTTTAACGCATGCGCGATATAATTCAGGTTATCAGCAAGATACTCGCGCAGGGCATCCAGCCACGGCGCGCCCTGTTGATAAGCGGCAATGTGCGCGCTAAGCGCCAGAACGGCGGGCGACGACAGCCCGTCACGCCCCTTCAATACGCTGAGGTAACGATTGCGGCTTTCCTCATCGCCGATGAGCCCGTAGGCGCCGGTCAGCGCCGGAATGTTGAAGCTTTTTGACCCGGAGGTCAGCAGCGCCCAACGACCACGCGCCACATTGCTCCAGGGGATATGCGGCTGCGCGCCCCATACCATATCCATGTGGATTTCATCGGAAATGACCCGCACGCCGTGACGATGGCATAGCTCAGCCATCGTTTCCAGTTCATCGCGCGTCCATACCTTTCCGGTAGGGTTCTGCGGGCTGCACAGCAGGAGAATTTTACTCTCTGGCCGGGCGAGCACCGCTTCCAGCGCGGCCATATCGCAGTGCCAGCCGTCCGCGTTTTTCTGTAGCGTAACCGCCATAACGGTACGCTGGTTGCCTTCGATGGCGTTATAGAACGCATCGTAAGCGGGGGTGTGAATCACCACCCCTTCACCGACGGATGACCACTGGCGGATCAGCTCCGACACCATGTAGATCACGGAGGGGCCGTACACGATCGACTGCGGGTCGACCGTGGTGTGGTGACGGGTTGCGAACCAGTGGGCGATCGCCCCTAAAAACTCATCGTTTTTCCAGCGGCTGTAACCCAGCACGCCGTGCGCCAGACGTTGGTTGATGGCCTCCAGGATGCACGGCGCGGTAGCGAAATCCATATCCGAGATCGTAAACGGAAGCAGGTCAGGGGCGCCAAAGCGATCGGCGACATAATCCCACTGCGTGCACCACGTACCGTGACGATCCACCACCTTTGAAAAATCGAACATATCGTTGTCCTTATGCCTCAACCGTGTTCATCAGACCTGCCATTTCATCCTTAACGGACTGTACCTGAGGGCCAATAACCACCTGTAAGTTATGTTGATTCAGCTGTACTACGCCGATAGCGCGATTGTCCTTCAGCGCCTGTACATTCACAAGCGACATATCCTTCACTGACAGGCGCAGACGGGTAATGCAGTTATCCAGGCTGACGATATTTTCACTGCCGCCAAGCGCGGCCAGAATCGCCGGGACGTTATAGCCTGATTTCCCTGGCGTGCCCGCCATGACTTTTTCAATATTGCTGGCGATTTCGGTATCGCGGCCCGGCGTTTTCAGATTAAAGCGCGTAATAGCGAAACGGAAGATGACGTAGTACACCGCGAACCAGACGGCGGCGACCACCGGAACCAGATACCACTTGGTCGACAGACCGTGCAGGACCCCGAATACCACAAAGTCGATGATGTTGCCGTCGGTGTTGCCGATGGTGACGCCGAGGATCGCCATGATGGTGAATCCCAGACCTGTCAGCAGGGCGTGAATCACATACAGCACAGGCGCGACGAACAGGAACAGGAATTCCAGCGGCTCTGTGGTACCGCCAACGACACAGGCGATAAGACCAGAAATCAGCAGGCCCTTAATTTTGTGACGGTTTTCAGGACGCGCACAGTGGTACATCGCCAACGCAGCGCCCGGCAAGCCGCCGAGGAAGGCAGGCATTTTCCCCTGAGACAGGAAGCGGGTCGCACTTTCAGAGAAGCCGTGCGTTGTCGGGCAGCTCAGCTGCGCCTGGAAAATGGTCAACGCGCCGCTCACGCTATGGCCGCAGACTTCCTGCGTACCGCCCGCTTCGGTAAAGCGAATCAACGCGACCAGAATGTGGTGCAGGCCGAACGGCAGCAGCAGGCGCTCACCCGTACCAAAGATCATCGGACCGAAATCACCCGCGCTATTGATAATGTGGCCCAGACCGCTGATGCCCATTGCAAAAACAGGCCATACCAGCGGAATGACCAGCCCGACCAGTCCCATCACCACGGAAGAGACGATCGGCACGAAACGCGTACCGCCAAAGAAAGCCAGCGCATCGGGCAGACGAATATTGTGGAAACGCTCATGCAGCATCCAGACAACGATACCGGCGATCACCGCCCCCAGAATCCCCGTGTCGATAGACTGAATCCCGAGGATATTCTGTACGTTATTGGCTTTCAGAATGGCGGCGTCAGTCGTCGGCAGAATGCCTTTCGCCGTTAACCAGAAGTTCACGGCAAGGTTCATTACGGCGTAACCGACGAAACCGGCAAACGCGGCGACACCTTTGTTTTCACGCGCCAGACCGAGCGGAATCGCGATACAAAACATCACCGGGAGGAAGCTAAAAGCGAACGAGCCGACTTTACTCATCCAGGTAAAGATGGCCTGTAGCACCGGGTTGCCCAGCGCCGGGAGCAGGGTGACGACATCGTGGCTGCTTAACGAGCTGCCGATCCCCAGCATGATCCCGCAGAAAGAGAGCAGCGCCACGGGCAGCATAAACGTTTTACCCAACTGCTGGAAAAATTCCCATAATGTTATTTTTGGTGTTGTCTTCGTCGTCATCTAACGACTCCTCGTGAAAAAGAAGGCTGTGGTCAATTATTTGAGCGAGAAGATAAAACGTTTTACCTAATTTTAGTGCGGCGCAAATCACATTATCGAACGATAATAAAGCGTATAAATATAAGTGATTGATAAAACGTTTTATCTGTCACGTTATCAGGGAGCTTTCTTTTTTCATGGCTATAGCCAAAAAAACCACCATTCATGATGTCGCGTTGGCGGCTGGCGTTTCCGTCAGTACCGTCTCATTAGTGCTCAGTGGCAAAGGGCGGATTTCGTCAGCCACCGGCGAGCGGGTTAACGCGGCGATTGAACAGCTGGGCTTTGTGCGTAACCGCCAGGCATCGGCGCTTCGCGGTGGGCAAAGCGGCGTCATTGGGCTGATTGTGCGCGATCTGTCTGCGCCTTTTTATGCGGAACTCACGGCCGGGTTGACAGAGGCGCTGGAAGCGCAGGGGCGCATGGTCTTTTTGTTGCACGGCGGTCAGGATGGCGAACAGCTGAGTCAGCGCTTCGCTATGCTCCTTAATCAGGGTGTGGATGGCGTGGTGATCGCCGGAGCGGCGGGTAGCAGCGATGCGCTCCGGGAACGGGCAGAAGAAAAAGGGATTCCGGTGGTGTTTGCCTCGCGCGCCAGTTATCTGGAAGAGGTGGATACTGTCCGGCCGGATAACATGCAGGCGGCGCAGCTACTGACGGAACATCTGATTCGCCTTGGGCATCAGCGGATCGCGTGGCTGGGAGGGCAAAGCTCCTCATTAACGCGCGCGGAGCGCGTCGGCGGCTATTGCGCGACGCTGCTGAAGTTTGGGTTGCCTTTTCACAGCGACTGGGTGCTGGAGTGCGCATCCAGCCAGAAGCAGGCCGCCGAAGCCATTACCGCATTACTGCGGCATAACCCGACCATCAGCGCAGTGGTGTGCTACAACGAAACCATTGCAATGGGGGCATGGTTTGGCCTGATGAAAGCGGGGCGGCAGAGTGGTGAAATTGGCGTTGATCGCTATTTTGAACAACAGATCTCGCTGGCGGCGTTTGCTGATGTGGCGGAAAACGCGCTGGACGATCTGCCGATTATCTGGGCCAGTACGCCAGCTCGCGAAATTGGCTATACCCTTGCGGAGCGCATCCTGCAACGGATTGGTCATGAAGAGAGCCATTCGCGCAGCCAGACCATTTCCGCTCGTCTGGTGACGCAAAAATAGCGTGGCGGGACAGGTGTTTGAATGGCGGCCCGACGGGAAAATCCCGCCGGGCGCGGGACGTACAGAAAACTTACTGCTGAGGAATCGCCGGAGCGTCCGGCACGGAGAGCGCAGGCATACCAAACATGCCGACAAACTCTTCCAGCGTCATTTTTTGCCCGTTGAGCGTTACCTGACCATTGGCATACTGTAGGTTGGTGGCGATGGTATTATCCTGCAACGTGGTGATGCGGAACATTTGCCCCATCGCGGCTAACCCTTTGACTTGTTGATTCGCCAGCTTATCGGCATCTTCCTGCTGATAACCTTCCAGTCTGGCGACCTGAGTCATAAACTCAACGGCCATATCCATCGGGATCGTCAGCTTCGCGTCAAGAGATTTAACGGAACGATCCACTTCCTGAGTCAGCGTTTGCGGTTCTTCAGTGGTCGCGGCCGGATCTTTCAGGAACAAGGAGAGGTTCAGCGCGGTCTCGCCTTTAGCGTTTTTCCAGCTTAACGGCGCGACGGTAATCACCGGTTCGCCTTTCATCAGCAGCGGCAGGGCGCCAAAGAACGCTTCGGTCACTTTCTCCTGATAAAGTTCAGGATTTTGCACCACCTCGGGTTGCGTCATCAGCGCCTGAGTCTGAGCGTTATACTGGCGGCTAAACTGGTGCCAGGCTTCACCATCGATCTGTCCCACTTTCAGCGTCAGCTTGCCGCTACCCAGATCCTGATTCTGCACTTTAAGGCTGTTCAGCGAGTAATCCAGCTGGCTATTGATGGTTTTGCCGTCGTTGACGAGATCGGACTTACCGTCGATCACCATGCCTTCCAGCACGGCCATCTCTTTACCTTCTACCGATACCGTCATTTTTTCCAGCGACAGCGTCTGGTTGCCAATACGCTCGCCGAAGCTGGCCAGGGTGCTGGAACCGTCGGTTTTCAGATTATTAAAAGTAATCTGGACTTTCTGGTTATATTCGTTGACGGCATCCACCAGGCCGCTTTGCGCTTCGCCTGACAGTGAAACAACATTGCCGTCTTTATCGGCATTCAGCTGAAATTCCCCGCCGCTAAAGGCGACTTTTTCACCGTTATTTTCATAATTCAACGGCTTGAGCGAGATATCTGAGCGGGTATCGCCGCCATAACCAATCCGGGAATTAATCTCGACCGGCGTCTCGCCCTTTGCGATATCAAACAACGGTCTGGTGACGTCGTTGTTGACCAGGGTCGTCTTCACCGAGGCCATCGCAGGGATAAGGTTAAACGATTTCAACTGTGTGAACGGGAAAGGGCCATGATCCACCGCTTCGTTCAGTACGACGCTTTGTCCTGGTTTCAGCCAGGGGTTTTCCTTGCCTTCGACAGGCTTCGCCACCAGCTGTAACTGGCTGCTGAAAATGCCGCGCTGGTAGTTTTGATAGCTCAGCTCAATGGCGGCTTCAGGCGCCGTGCGTTTAAGCTGCTCATTTGCCTGATTCACCATCTGTGCGAGATGCGTTTCCAGTTTTTTCCCGGTGTACCAGGCCCCGCCTGTCCAGACTACGCCCAGGGCGACGATCACACCTGTAGCTACCAGCGATTTTTTCATATCGATTATCCATAAAAATGAAACCAGGCGGATTAAACCGCCTGGAGAAGTTGTGAGCCTTTAACTAGCTTAGCAAGAGTTATTAAAAAATTCAGTATGTTGCTACAGCTTGTTGTAAACCCTGGCCAAACGGCCCACGCCGCTGGCGTTGACCGGAGACTCATCAGCGCCGATAAACGCGGATTCGCCGGGTTTCAACACCAGACGCTGCTCGCCCTTGCTCAGCACCGCTTCTCCTTCCACGCAGAACAGAATGGCGGCGCTCTGCTGGCTGATAGCCGTTTCCTGAGCGGAGAGGTCATGCAGCGAAAACGCGAAATCTTCCACCGGAATCGGGAAGTCCAGTTCCGCACCGTGTTTTACCGGCGTTGTCAGCAGCTGATCCGCTGGTTTGGCAACGAATTTGACGTTTGCGACCAGTTCAGGAATGTCGATATATTTCGGCGTCAGCCCGGCGCGCAGGACGTTATCGGAGTTCGCCATCACTTCCAGCGCCACACCCTGCAAATAGGCATGAGGCGTTTCGGCAAACAGGAACATGGCTTCGCCAGGGTTCAGCTTGACCACGTTCAGCAGCAGTGGAGAGAAGAGGCCGCTGTCATCCGGGTAAAATTCGGATATGACGCGGATCGTCTGCCACGGTTCACCCTGTTGGCTGTTCAGCGCCGCTTTCAGTACCGCCAGCGCGCGGGATTTTTCATCGCCCTGCATATTGAGCAGGCTGGCGAACAGCTGGCTCAGGCGTTCGGCATTCGGTTCTTGCAGGAAGTGGGCAATGGCGGTATGCGCGCCGGAAACAGGTTGCAGCAGGGAAACAATCTCAGAGAACTCGCGGAATGCGTTCATCGCCAGGAACGGCGTCAGGGCAAAGACCAGTTCAGGCTTGTGGTTCGGATCTTTATAGTTACGCTCGGCGGCATCCATCGGAATACCGGCCGCATTCTCTTTCGCGAAACCCATTTCTGAGTTGTGTTTATTCGGATGAACCTGGATGGAAAGCGGCTGCGCGGCACACAGCACTTTAAACAGGAAGGGCAGCTCGCCAAAACGTTTTGCGACAGACTCACCCAGCAGTGTGGCTTTATCGTGCTCAATCACGTCGCGTAACGAGACGGCTTTCCCGTCAGCGCCTTCAATTCGGGAGCTGCTCTTGGGATGGGCGCCCATCCAGAGCTCTGCCATTGGCTGCTGAGACGGATTCGCAATGCCGTAGAGTTCCGTTAACGCAGTTTTACTACCCCATGCATAGTTTTGCACTGAGTTGATGAGTTTTTGCATTATCAAGCCCTGTTTCAATATGGAAATTAATTCGCGTATTAAACCAAGAAACCCGCGGGAAGTAACCTCTGCGCGCAAAAAGTCGTACTTGTCTCAGTTTTTGTTAAAAAATTGTGTAGGATAGTGTAACTCGCTTTTTACACCCTGACGCATTCGGGTTGCAGGACAATAACATGTCTGCCGCTGGAGGCGTGACGGGTAAGCAGGGCAATGGAACATCTGCCCAGAGAATAACCAGACCGAGCAGTAAGTGAGAGAACAATGTCGAACAAACCCTTCCATTATCAGGCTCCTTTTCCCCTCAAAAAGGACGATACCGAATATTACCTGTTGACCAGTGAGCACGTTTCCGTTGCCGAATTTGAAGGGCAGGAAGTGCTTAAGGTCGCTCCTGAAGCGCTAACGCTGATGGCGCGTCAGGCATTCCACGATGCTTCGTTTATGCTGCGCCCTGCGCATCAACAGCAGGTCGCTGATATCCTGCGCGACCCGGACGCCAGCGAAAACGATAAATATGTCGCGCTGCAATTCCTGCGCAACTCGGACATTGCCGCAAAAGGGATTTTACCAACCTGCCAGGACACCGGTACGGCCATTATCGTTGGTAAAAAAGGCCAGCGCGTCTGGACTGGCGGCGGTGATGAGGCTGCGCTGGCGCGCGGCGTTTATAACACTTACATCGAAGATAACCTGCGCTATTCGCAAAATGCCCCGCTGGATATGTATAAAGAGGTCAATACCGGCACCAACCTGCCCGCGCAGATTGATCTCTACAGCGTTGATGGCGATGAATACAAATTCCTGTGTATCGCCAAAGGCGGCGGTTCCGCCAACAAAACCTATCTGTATCAGGAAACCAAAGCGCTGCTGACGCCGGGCAAACTGAAAAATTACCTGGTCGATAAAATGCGCACTCTGGGGACGGCGGCCTGTCCTCCGTATCACATCGCCTTCGTGATCGGCGGGACGTCGGCGGAAGCAACGCTGAAAACGGTTAAGCTGGCCTCCGCAAAATACTATGACGAACTGCCGACGGAAGGGAACGAACACGGTCAGGCATTCCGCGACGTGGAGCTGGAAAAAGAGTTGCTGACGGAAGCGCAGAATCTCGGGTTAGGCGCCCAGTTCGGCGGTAAATATTTTGCCCATGATATCCGCGTCATTCGTTTACCGCGTCACGGCGCGTCCTGTCCGGTCGGGATGGGCGTCTCCTGCTCTGCGGATCGCAACATTAAAGCGAAAATCAACCGCAAAGGTATCTGGATCGAGAAACTGGAACATAATCCGGGTAAATATATTCCTGAAGAATTGCGCCAGGCAGGCGAAGGCGAGGCGGTTCGCGTTGACCTCAATCAGCCAATGAAAGCGATCCTGCAACAGTTGTCGCAGTATCCGGTTTCGACTCGTCTGTCGCTGAACGGGACGATTATTGTGGGGCGTGATATCGCGCACGCCAAACTGAAAGAACGGATGGACCGTGGCGAAGGGTTGCCGCAGTATGTTAAAGATCATCCGATCTACTACGCGGGGCCGGCAAAAACGCCTGAAGGATACGCGTCCGGTTCGCTGGGGCCAACGACCGCAGGACGTATGGACTCTTACGTCGATCAGCTTCAGTCGCAGGGCGGCAGTATGATTATGCTGGCCAAAGGCAACCGTAGCCAACAGGTGACCGATGCCTGCCATAAACACGGCGGCTTCTATCTGGGCAGCATTGGCGGGCCTGCCGCCGTGCTGGCGCAGGGCAGCATCAGGAGTCTGGAATGCGTGGAATACCCTGAACTGGGGATGGAAGCGATCTGGAAAATTGAAGTGGAAGATTTTCCGGCCTTTATCCTGGTGGATGACAAAGGCAATGATTTCTTCCAGCAAATTCAAACTTCGCAGTGCACGCGCTGCGTGAAGTAAGACAATAAGAAGGTACATTTGCAGGCCGGGTAAGGCGCTGTGCCGCCCGGCATTTCAGAAGCGCACAAAGCGCCATGCAGTATTTATGAAGCAATCAATACTTAATCCTGACAGGTGTGTGAGCATGTCCTCAACTTCATTGTTAACAAGGAGAAAGTAATGACGACGGTACGCTGCGAGAAAGATTCGATGGGCGGGATTGATGTTCCGGCAGATAAACTTTGGGGAGCGCAAACCCAACGATCGCTGGAGCATTTTCGTATCTCCACGGAGAAAATGCCCGTCTCGCTGATCCATGCGCTGGCGCTGACCAAGCGTGCGGCAGCCAAAGTTAACGAGGACTTAGGGCTGCTGTCGGCGGAAAAAGCCTCCGCCATTATGCAGGCGGCTGATGAAGTGCTGGCCGATAAACATCCCGACGAATTTCCGCTGGCGATCTGGCAAACCGGGTCGGGCACGCAAAGCAACATGAACATGAACGAAGTGCTGGCGAACCGCGCGAGCGAACTGCTGGGCGGCGTTCGCGGCATGGAGCGCAAAGTTCACCCGAACGATGACGTCAATAAAAGCCAAAGTTCGAACGACGTCTTCCCGACCGCGATGCACGTTGCGGCGCTGCTGGCGCTACGCAAGCATCTCATCCCGCAGCTTAATGTCCTGACCGATACGCTGCGCAAAAAGTCCCATGCGTTTGCCGACATTGTGAAAATTGGCCGCACGCACTTGCAGGATGCGACGCCGCTGACGCTCGGTCAGGAAATTTCCGGCTGGGTGGCGATGCTGGAGCACAATCTCAAACATATTGAAAATAGCCTGCCGCATGTGGCGGAGCTGGCGCTGGGCGGTACGGCGGTGGGCACAGGGTTGAACACTCATCCTGAATATGCCCGCCGCGTGGCGGATGAGCTGGCGGTGATCACCTGCGCGCCATTTGTGACGGCGCCGAACAAGTTTGAAGCACTGGCGACCTGTGATGCGCTGGTTCATGCGCACGGCACGCTAAAAGGGCTGGCGGCGTCGCTGATGAAAATCGCTAATGACGTTCGTTGGCTGGCCTCTGGCCCTCGATGCGGCATTGGTGAAATTGCCATTCCTGAGAACGAGCCGGGCAGTTCGATTATGCCAGGCAAAGTGAACCCGACCCAGTGCGAGGCGCTGACCATGCTCTGCTGTCAGGTGATGGGCAACGATGTGGCTATCAATATGGGCGGGGCGTCGGGAAACTTTGAGCTTAACGTCTATCGCCCGATGGTTATCCATAATTTCCTGCAATCGGTACGCCTGTTGGCGGATGGGATGGAAAGCTTTAATGCGCACTGTGCGGTCGGTATTGAGCCAAACCGTGAGCGTATTAATCAACTGCTCAATGAATCGCTGATGCTGGTCACCGCGCTCAACACGCACATCGGCTATGACAAAGCGGCGGAGATCGCCAAAAAAGCGCACAAGGAAGGGCTGACCTTAAAAGCCTCCGCCCTGGCGCTGGGGTATCTCACTGAAGCCGAGTTTGATAGCTGGGTGCGCCCGGAACTGATGGTGGGCAGCATGAAGCCCGGCCGTTAATCCGCCACATACAGGTGCAACCGGGGGATGATAAGTCGCAACGGTTGCGCCTGAGGCTTAAAGCGGTGCTGAACATTGTCCGCATCGTAATTCAGTAGTTCGCCGATATCCGGCACGGTCATGCCTTTATCGGTATTGATCAGCGCGATAAGCGGCGTCGGGCAGGCGTGTTGAACCTGTTTCTGCTGCCCTTTGTACCAGACGCGGGCAATCGGCTGTACCTTCACCGGTCTTTTAATCTTCAGCCGCGCCTGTTGCGGCAGGGCGGCGATATCCTGATATTCGCGCTCCAGCCTGGCCTGCCACTCTTCGCGCGTCCAGGGATGCACGCTGCGCGGCGTGTTCAGGCTTTTCTCCAGTTGCGCCAGCACCTCATCCCGGCGCAGATTCTTAATAATGTGCTTGTTGGCCCAGCCAAAACGGAGGGTGGCGGGATTCTTGATCACCGTTAACGCGCGGTAGGCATTCAACGTGATAAGACCGGGCAGATGGCGATGCACCCACTCAAAACGCGCCGCTGACGGCAATCCTGATTCCACCGTCACAATACGCTCAAATGTCGTTTTTAACTGATTGATGTGCTGGATCTGGTTTTCCAGCGCGGCCTGCGTGGCATCATCAACCTGATAGCACAATACGCCGGGCAGGCGAACCGCCGCTTTGCTGCTGCGATTTTCAGACTGTTGCTGAATAAACAGGTGGCGATAGTGGCGCAGCGCCAGCGATTCGGCCTCTTTTCCCAGATGCTGCTCCACCGCAATGGTCGCCAGAGGGTTGTGCTCCGCCTCTTTGGTCACTTCGGGGAGGGAGAAGACGCGGGCAATCAGCAGCGGTTGCTGTTCGAGATTTTCTGTCAGGGTTGCCAGGGCGTGTTCTGTCTGGCGAAAAGTACCATTCAGGCGTTCGACAAGATCGTAACGGGCCATATCACCACCATTTCAGTGTCGCAGAAAGAAGGATATTAGTTACAACATACTTACTGTATATCACATCATACCCGGCCTGACCATCGTGCGCTATGCGTCAGGCAGGGGGAAATTCGGGGATGTTTTGCCAGACGGGCCAGTTGAAGGTGAATCTGGCGCCGCCCAGTTCACTTTCGCGACAGTTTACCGTTCCGCCCATCGCCAGGGCGATGGAGCGCACGATGGCTAACCCCAGCCCGCAGCCTCCGGTAGCGCGGTCGCGGCTGGGATCGAGGCGCACAAAGGGTTCGAACACATGTTCGCGCGCGTCTGGCGCGATGCCGGGGCCGTCGTCTTCAACAATCAGGGTCGCCTGATTGCCGCTTAACAACAGGCTGGCCTGAACGGTGGAATGGGAATAACGCAGCGCGTTATTGAGCAGATTATCCAGCACACGCTCCATTAGCCGCATATCCAGCGCGCCGTAATCGCCAGGCGTAAGCTGGCTGAGCCGCACCGTGCACCCGGGGTTGACGCTCTGTACGTCTTCCAGGTGGCTCGCCAGCCACACGGGGAGGTCGGGAACGGTGAGCGTTAACGCAGTCTGCGGCCTGTCCAGCCGCGCATAGGTCAGTAACTCTTCGATTAACGCTTCCAGTTGGCCGATATCGCGATTCAGCGCCTGCGACTCCTGTGCGCTGAGATTTTCACTCATCTCCAGCCGGTAACGCAGACGCACCAGCGGTGTACGCAGTTCGTGGGCAATGCCGTCAATAAGCTGTTTTTTACTGGCGATCAGCGCGTTGATGTTATCCGCCATCTGGTTAAAGGCGATGCCGAGACGTTCAAAACTGGAACCGTTGTCGAAGTGAAGGCGCTCTGCGAGGTGCCCTTCGCCAAAACGCTGAGCGGCGGCCTCCAGGCGCAGCATCTCCTGCCAGTGCGGGCGCATCCAGATAAACACCGGAAAGGCGAGGGAGATGGCGATAAAGGCCATCAGCGCGATATCCAGTAGCCGCATCTGGTGAAGAAAATAGAGATAAGGAACCGGCCCGACGGCCAGCACGTAATGGCTGCGAGGGATGCGCTGGATAAACGTATACTGATCGTCCAGCGCGACGATGTCGCCTTCGCGCAGCCGCTGTGTGGTAAGCGCGTCGAGTTTGTATTTATTGAGTGGCTCTACGCGCAAATCGAAAGAGAGATTAAGATCCATCTCTTTGAGGGTTTTCCCCCAGTCGCGCGGAGGGATCTCCCGCAATTCGCTGCGCATTAAATACAGCGAGCTTTTCATCAAATCATCCAGCGACTGTCTGCCTGCGCGTTCTGCGGTGAACTTATACACCAGCCCGACCAACAGGGTCATGACCAGAAAGCAGACAAACAGCAGCAGATAAAACTGAACGAACAGTTTTTTCATTGATGCACCCGGTTAATCACGTTGACTCTCTTCCCACGCATGGGGGGCAAACAGATACCCTTTGTTGCGAACCGTTTTGATTCGATAGGGCTCGGTGGCGTTATCCTGCAATTTCTTACGCAGCCTTGAGATAGCGACATCCACGCTGCGGTCCATGCCGTCGTAGCTGACGCCGCGCAAGTTTTTCAGCAGCGCGTCGCGATCCATAATCTGCCCGGCATGGGTTGCCAGTTCCCAGAGTAATTCGAAATCGGCGGTGGAAAGCGAAACCGGTTCGCCGGAGAGGGCGACTGAACGATTGACCGGGTCAATAATCAACGCGCCAAAACGCAGCGTTTTATGCGGGGTCATTGCCGTATCCTGAATGCCTTTTGCCTGCGCGGTGAGTTCATTCTGCCGTAAATGCAGGCGCAGACGGGCGAGGAGCACGGCAGGGGGCGTGGTTTTCAGGATGTAGTCACAGGCGCCCATTTCCAGCGCCAGGATGTGGTTCATGTCGCTGTCCAGCGAGGTCAACAGGACAATCGGCCCTTGCCAGCGGCCTCGCAAATCGCGGCAAATGGTCATACCGTCTTTGCCCGGCAGCATGATATCCAGTAACACCAACTCGGGTTGTGTGCGAAGGATCGTCTCTTCAGCCAGATCGCCGCGAGGTTCAATCAGCACCTCAATATCGTGTTTCGCCAGATAAGCGGCAATCAGCGAGCCAACTTCAGGGTCATCCTCAACAAATACGATGGTGTTCATAACGTTCATTACGCGGAGAAAACGCCAACATACACCGCCTCCGTTTTCCCTTCCATTAATCTTTTCTAAACGAGAGCGCTTCCGTTATGCTACAGCCTCAATGTTATTGATGTGTTAAGGCATCGAAATGGGACTCGTGATAAAAGCCGCGCTGGGTGCGCTGGTGGTGGTATTGATTGGTTTGCTGGCAAAAACAAAAAATTACTATATCGCCGGATTAATTCCGCTTTTTCCGACATTTGCACTGATTGCCCACTATATTGTCGCCAGCGAGCGCGGAATTGACGCGTTACGCACGACCATTGTATTCAGTATGTGGTCGATCATCCCTTATTTTGTCTACCTCGCCACGCTTTGGTATTTCACCGGTTTTCTGCGTTTGCCCGTTGCGCTCGGCGGGGCGGTGGTGTGCTGGGGCCTGAGCGCATGGCTGCTGATATTTTGCTGGATCAAATTGCATTAACGCAGGTGCCGGCCGCCATCCACGGCGAAACTGCGGCCGGTAACGAAGCAGCTGGTGAGAAGGTAATCCACCAGGTCGATTACCTCTTTCTCGCCGGGCGCTGTCTTCATCAGGGATTTATTGAGCGCCTGCTGACGGTACTCGGCGTCGTCGTTTTCGTTAAACAGGATCAGCGACGGGGCGATGGCGTTGACTTTCACTTCCGGGGCCAGTTTGCGGGCAAAGGAGCGGGTCATATTATCCAGCGCTGCTTTACTGGCGGCATAGGCGATGTGTTTGTCGCTGCCGCGTTCCACAACATAGTCCGTAAAATGGATGATATCGGTGGCCGCATGTCCGTGGCCGCGCAACAGTCTTTCCAGCGCATGGTTTAACAGATAGGGCGTATTGACGTGAATCTGCATCATGCATGCCAGCACGTCAGAGAGCGGGGTGCCAGGCGCCTCGGCCATCCAGGCACTGGCGTTATGCAAAATAGCCCGCAGGCCTGGCGTATGGGTTTTTATCTTCTCAGCAAATGCCAGGACGCCGTCATCGGTGGAAAAATCGGCCTGAATGCACAGCGCGCCCGCTTGCGTCAGGCCGTCGATGGCCGGATAGTGCGTCCGGTAGCTGACAATCACCGGCTGTTTTTGATTGAGAAAGTGCCACGCGATCGCGAGGCCGATGCGGCGGCCTCCTCCCGTGATAAGGATGGGCAAGGGCTGGTTTTTACCCATTGTAGTCTCCTTTGGCATCAAACAATGGGGCGACGATTACCCCACCAACATCCACGTAGCCGGAACAGCGGCGATGAGTAGCAGACCGATCAACATCACTTCCTGACGATTCAGGACATTATCGTGCGTATGCGTCTTGCGTGCGTAGAGGAAAACTAACAATCCCGGCGCATACAGCACCACCGACAGCAACAGGTGCATCGGGCCGGACGCATACAATAACCATAAGCCATAAATGCAGGCCCCGACACCTACCGCCTGATGAAGAGGGCGCGCGGCGATTTTCAGCAGGAACGCGCCGACCAGGAAATAGGGTACCAGAATCATCTCTGAAGCAATCGTCAACAGTGTGTTGTAATCCGAACCTGTGAGCCAGATCAGCACCAGGCAGATCTGAACGCACGCGTTGGTGAGCCACAGCGAAGCCGATGGCGCGCCTTGCGCATTTTGGCGGGCGAAAATGCGCGGGAAGGCTTTATGCGTTGAGGCCAGAAACGGCACTTCCGCCGCCATAATGGTCCAGCTCAGATAAGCGCCGCAGACTGAAACGATAAGACCCGCCGCGATAATGATTTCGCCCCACGGCCCCATCATTTTCACCATCAAACCCGCCATTGACGGATTGCGAATCTCCGCCAGTTCCGGGCGGGCGACGACGCCTAAAGAGAGCAGCGTCACCAGCAGGTAGACGCCCAATGCGGCGAGAACCGCCAGCAGCGTCGCACGTCCGACATCACGCTTATTTCTCGCCCGGGCGGAGACGACAACCGCGCCTTCCACGCCGATAAACACCCACAGCGTGATGAGCATCGTGTTTTTAACCTGCTCCCAGACGGGAACGCCCAGCGCCAGACCGGTGAAATCCAGGCTGAACGTATCGAGCTTAAACATGATGATAGCCAGGACGATGAACAACCCCAGCGGCAACAGCTTCGCCAGCGTCGCGACCAGGTTGATGCTGGCGGCGGTTTGCACACCGCGCAGCACCAGGAAGTGCACCACCCAAAGCAGCACCGACGCGCCGATGATGGACTGCCAGGTGTTGCCGTCGCCAAACAGGCGGAGTTCCGGCGTATCGGTAAAGAAGCTCAGGGCAGAAAAAACGATAACCAGATAAGAGACGTTGGCGATAACGGCACAGAGCCAGTATCCCCAGGCGGAGCAGAAACCGATCAGTTCGCCGAAACCTTCGCGCGCGTAGGTGAAAATCCCGCCATCCAGTTCCGGGCGAACGCGCGTCAGGATCAGCATAGCGAAAGCCAGTAGCAGTATCCCGACGCCCGTAATCGCCCAGCCAATCAGCAGCGCTGCCGGGCTGGCCACCGCTGCCATGTTCTGTGGCAGACTAAACACACCTGCGCCAAGCATTGAGCTTAAAACCAGCGCGGTCAGCGCGCTCAGTCCCAGTTTCTTTTCCATCGGTATCCAGTTATAAAAACGAGAGTGGGAGAATAATTATTTTGGCAAAACGCATAAAAATGGTGAAAGCCACTAAGGCGCGGGATTTTACGGAGAGAAGAGACCGCATGCAATGATCTCTGAAACATTTGTGACTAAAAATGCTAAAGGTGGGTAGATTTCACATAGGGCAGCATCGTATTGGCGCCTGATGGCGCTACGCTCATCAGGCCTACTAACACGTAGGCCGGATAAGATGCCTGGTCTCGCCATCTGGCGTTATGACAACACCGGATGGCGGAAGCGTACTTTACTTATACAGGTCGGCGCTGATCGTCATGTTGTTACCACGTTCCTGCCACTGGCGGGTAATGTGATAATATTTCGCGCCTTTCTTCGCCGCACGCTTGGCAACCTGGTAGGAGACTTCCGTCATGTTGCCGTAGTTGCCGGTGAATTTGATGCTGTCAAACGGCACCATCATCGCCGCGGTCGCTTTGTTCAGCTCTTCGATTTTCGTTCCATCAGGCAGAGTGACAGTGTAACGTCCACCTTTTGAGGATTGCGTTTCGAAGAAGCGTCCGACTTCAGCGCTTGGAGAAGCGGTCGTCGCGACGCCCGGAATCTCCACTTTCTTCGCTGCTTCACCGCCGGTGGCCAGCGCTGCACGACCCGCATCGGAATCAGCAGGAATAACGTCCGGGCTCTGGACAACGCGTTTCTTCGCATCTTCTTTATAGATAAACGCGGTAATACGCTGGTTGCCGCCCTGGTTGGCATCGACCTGACGCACAATGTAGAACGAGTAGGCGCCTTTCGCTTTTGCTGCTTTGGTGATGGCGTCATTCACTTCCGGCTGGCTACGGTAGAAACCCTGCACCGTTACGGTGTCGTAAGGTTCCAGCAGCACGGCCTGATCTTTCGGTAATTCGACGATACCGTTAATTACACGGTTTTGAGGCGCGTCGGATTTTGGCGCGTCTGATTTATAAACGTCAGCCACGACACGCCAGTTACCGCTGTTGCCAAAATCGGACGTATCAACAACATAAAAAGAGGCTGCACCTTCTTTATCTGCGCGGCGGGATACGGCATTTACCGCATCGCCAATGGCATTAAAACGCCCGGTGACCACAATGCGGTCATAAGGTTTTAGTGCTGCCGCTTGCTCCGGCGTCAGTTCTGTCGCTGCATTTACGGAAAAAGCAGTCGCAGAAAGCAGTGCGGACGCCAGGAGAGTGTTCTTAAGCTTCATAAAAATAATCCTTCGCCTTGCGCAAACCAGGTACTGGTATTGTTATTGACTAGAAACGTGGCTGATTATTGCATTTAAACCCTGCAAATGTCTGCGTCATTTTTCACTCATCGTACCGCCTGAAGTGACAAGAATGATAACATTTGGTGATATGTCTAAAAAACAGGCGCTTGACCGGCAAAACTGATAAAGCATACGCATTTTATAAGTTAATTTAATGTTAAACGATTGAATGTCGATGGCGCTAAATCATGTTTTGCCGCTTCGCTTGAGCGAATTATCGGTCACTGAAGGTGATTTCAAGGTCATTATTCCTGTTTGTGGGCTGAATCGTTCATATTTTGCAAATTTCATAATAAATACTGTTTTTTGGCGCTAGATCACAGGCGCTATTTTCAGTAGGTTATAGAGAGTTTGTTACTGTTTTATTTTTCCGGGGTAGCACTTACCTCTTACGCAGGCGTGCGTATGCATCCTGCGATCACTGACAAACCATCATCAAAAAAACCGATGGAAGGGAACATTATGCGAATTGGCATACCAAAAGAGCGGTTAACCAATGAAACCCGAGTCGCAGCAACGCCAAAAACGGTTGAGCAACTGCTGAAACTGGGTTTTACCGTCGCGGTTGAAAGCGGCGCGGGTCAACTGGCAAGTTTTGACGATAAGGCATTTACAGAAGCGGGCGCAGAAATTGTAGAGGGAAATGCGGTCTGGCAGTCAGAGATCATCCTGAAGGTCAATGCGCCGGAAGACGATGAAATTCCTTTACTGAATGCGGGCACGACGCTGGTGAGTTTCCTCTGGCCGGCGCAGAATCCTGAGCTATTGCAAAAACTCGCGGAACGCAATGTAACCGTGATGGCGATGGACTCCGTGCCGCGTATTTCGCGCGCGCAGTCGCTGGATGCCCTGAGTTCAATGGCCAACATCGCCGGTTATCGCGCGATTGTGGAAGCCGCACATGAATTTGGTCGTTTCTTTACCGGGCAAATTACCGCTGCGGGCAAAGTGCCGCCAGCGAAAGTGATGGTGATTGGCGCGGGCGTCGCAGGTCTGGCGGCCATTGGCGCGGCAAACAGCCTCGGCGCCATTGTACGTGCGTTTGATACCCGTCCAGAGGTAAAAGAGCAGGTTCAGAGTATGGGTGCTGAATTCCTCGAACTGGATTTTAAAGAGGAAGCGGGCAGCGGCGATGGCTATGCCAAAGTGATGTCCGAAGCGTTTATAAAAGCGGAAATGGAACTCTTTGCCGCGCAGGCGAAAGAGGTCGATATTATCGTCACGACCGCGCTAATCCCGGGTAAACCTGCGCCGACGCTGATCACGCGCGAGATGGTTGATTCCATGAAGTCCGGCAGCGTGATTGTCGATCTGGCCGCGCAAAACGGCGGTAACTGTGAATACACCGTCGCCGGTCAGGTGACCACGACCGACAATGGCGTGAAGGTTATCGGTTACACCGATCTGCCGGGCCGTCTGCCAACGCAATCCTCCCAGCTTTACGGCACCAACCTGGTCAACTTGCTTAAGCTGCTGTGCAAAGAGAAAGACGGCAATATCGACGTCGACTTTGACGACGTGGTTGTGCGCGGCGTAACGGTCGTGCGTGACGGTGAAATTACCTGGCCCGCGCCGCCGATTCAGGTATCTGCTCAGCCGCAGGCTGCGCCGCAAGCGGCTCCTGCGCCGAAAGAAGCGGAAAAACCGGCTTCACCGTGGCGTAAATATGCGCTGATGGCGCTGGCGATCATTCTGTTTGGCTGGCTGGCTGACGTGGCGCCGAAAGAGTTCCTCGGCCACTTCACCGTTTTCGCACTTGCTTGCGTGGTGGGTTACTACGTGGTGTGGAACGTTTCGCACGCGCTGCATACGCCGTTGATGTCTGTGACTAACGCCATCTCAGGGATTATCGTTGTCGGGGCATTGTTACAGATTGGCCAGGGAGGCTGGGTGAGTTTCCTGAGCTTTATCGCGGTGCTTATCGCCAGCATTAATATTTTCGGTGGCTTCACCGTGACTCAGCGTATGCTGAAAATGTTCAGGAAAAACTAAGGGGTAACACATGTCTGGAGGAGTAGTTACAGCTGCATACATTGTTGCCGCGATCCTGTTTATCTTCAGTCTGGCCGGGCTCTCTAAGCATGAGACGTCCCGACAGGGTAACAACTTTGGTATCGCCGGGATGGCGATTGCGCTGGTGGCGACGATCTTCGGCCCGGATACCGGCAACGTTGCCTGGATTCTGGTGGCGATGATTATCGGTGGGGCGATCGGTATCCGTCTGGCGAAACGCGTTGAAATGACCGAAATGCCGGAGCTGGTAGCGATTCTGCACAGCTTTGTCGGCCTGGCGGCGGTGCTGGTGGGCTTTAACAGCTACCTGTACCACGAGGCGGGTCTGGAACCGATTCTGGTGAATATTCACCTGACGGAAGTGTTCCTCGGCATCTTCATTGGCGCGGTTACCTTCACCGGTTCCGTGGTGGCGTTTGGCAAGCTGTGCGGTAAGATTTCGTCCAAACCGCTGATGCTGCCGAATCGTCACAAAATGAACCTGGCGGCGCTGGTGGTTTCTTTCCTGCTGCTGGTGGTGTTTGTACGTACCGAAAGCGTTGGCTTGCAGGTTCTGGCGCTGCTGGTGATGACCATTATTGCGCTGGCTTTCGGCTGGCACCTGGTGGCGTCCATTGGCGGGGCGGATATGCCGGTTGTGGTATCCATGCTGAACTCCTATTCCGGTTGGGCAGCGGCGGCGGCAGGCTTTATGCTGGGCAACGACCTGCTGATCGTCACCGGCGCGCTGGTCGGTTCTTCGGGTGCGATTCTGTCTTACATCATGTGTAAGGCGATGAACCGCTCTTTCATCAGCGTTATCGCGGGTGGTTTCGGCAGCGATGGATCTTCTACTGGCGACGATCAGGTCGCGGGCGAACACCGTGAGATCACGGCGGAAGACACGGCTGACATGCTGAAAAATTCGCACTCGGTCATCATTACCCCTGGCTATGGCATGGCGGTTGCGCAGGCGCAGTACCCGGTGGCGGAAATCACCGAGAAACTGCGCGCGCGCGGTATCAAGGTGCGTTTTGGCATCCACCCGGTTGCAGGGCGCCTGCCTGGTCACATGAACGTACTGCTGGCGGAAGCGAAAGTGCCGTATGACATCGTGCTGGAAATGGACGAAATCAACGACGACTTCGCTGACACCGATACGGTGCTGGTTATCGGCGCGAACGACACGGTGAACCCGGCGGCGCAGGACGATCCGCGTAGCCCGATTGCCGGTATGCCGGTTCTGGAAGTCTGGAAAGCGCAAAACGTTATCGTGTTTAAACGCTCGATGAATACCGGCTATGCCGGGGTGCAGAACCCGCTGTTCTTTAAAGACAACACGCATATGCTGTTTGGCGATGCGAAAGCCAGCGTGGATGCGATTCTGAAAGCGCTTTAATCTTTACCGGCGCAAGTCATAAAACGGCCTCTCAGGAGGCCGTTTTTGCATCTGAAGAGATCAGGTTTTATTCAAGTCACTGAGCAGGACGGCAATGCTTTGCCCGCCGGAGGTTTGCTCCAGCGCGATTTTAACGATGATCGTCAACGGCACGGAAAGCAGCATGCCGACAGGGCCTAATAACCACCCCCAGAAGATCAGGGAGAGAAAAACCACCAGCGTGGAAAGGCCTAATCCACGCCCCATGATGCGGGGCTCAAGGATATTCCCGAACACCAGATTGATAATCAGATACCCCGTCAGCACCACCAGCGCGTCATAAAGGCCGCTGAACACCAGAACCTGCGCAATAGGCGGGATCGCGGCCAGAACCGAGCCAATATTGGGGATGTAGTTAAGCGCGAAAGCCAACAGTCCCCAGACGAATGCGAAACGAACTTCCAGCAGCGCCAGCATTCCCCAGACCACAACGCCCGTGATAATGCTGATCGCCGTTTTCAGCACCAGATAATGCGACACGCTGTCGATTGCGCGCTGAATCGCGGCCATACCTTCAACCGGCCTGGCCATCATCTGCTGGAGTTTACCGGGCAACTGCGGAACTTCCAGTAGCATAAAGACCACGGTTAACAAGAGCAGGAAAATGGATGACATGGCGTTAGACAGCTGCGCCAGCAAATTCGTCACCAGCGTCATGGCGGCGTTAGGGTCGATATATTTCACCAGTTCATCCACCGAGACGCCGATGCCCAGGCGCTGTAGCCACGGTTCAATGTTTTTCAGCGGCACAACCAATGATGAGCGGTATTGCGGCAGCGTGCGGGCTAACTCATTTAGCGATGTGCCGAGATAGGCCAGCAGCAACACCATGCCCATCACGATAATCCCGATCAGTATCGATACGGCCAAAACGCGCGGGATGCGAAGCCTGACCATGCGCTGCACCAGCGGGCTCAGTACCACCGCAATAAATAACGCCAGAATAAACGGCACAATAATATCGGCAGCGAAGCGAATACCGGTGAGAATGATGACCAGCATTCCCAGCATGATTACGAGTTTCAGGCCGTTAAGCGTGATGATCGGTTTTGCCATGATAATTCCTGAATTTTTGTTCTTACTCTTTATAATAATGTGATTTTTGTCGGGCTGTGCTAACAAAAATCAAACAGCGCGGGTAAAGAAGTGAAAAGGTTTTGAGTTAATTCTAAGGCTGTGGTACAAATCAGACGTGTTTAACTACCGAGGACAATTTTCATCCGCGATGACGAGAAGCAACACTGCGGATAATTGTAATATTATGGACAATATGTTCAGGACGTTTTTTTCTACACAGACCGTACTTCTTCGCACTTCTTCCTCTTTCCTGCTTGCTGGTGAGCAGCACTGGCGCAACGCGCTTTAGTCCCTTACTTCTGCCTGAGCTGGCGTTACGCGCTTGGCTAATTCATTTTATTTTTTGGTTTGCTGCATGTAGCAGGCCCGAAGGACTATATTCTCAAGCAGGAGAAGCACCATGTTTTACTGGATTTTATTAGCCCTTGCCATTGCGGCTGAAATTACCGGAACGCTGTCGATGAAATGGGCAAGCGTAAGCAATGGCAACACGGGTTTTATTTTAATGCTGGTCATGATTACGCTGTCGTATATTTTTCTCTCTTTTGCCGTAAAAAAAATTGCGCTTGGCGTAGCGTATGCCTTGTGGGAAGGCATCGGTATTTTATTTATTACGCTGTTTAGCGTGCTGTTATTTGACGAAGCCTTATCGACCATGAAAATTGCGGGTCTGGTTACGCTGGTATTCGGGATCGCGCTGATCAAATCGGGTACGCGCAAACCAGTAAACGCCGCGAAGGAGGCGACGCATGCCGCAGTTTGAGTGGGTTCATGCCGCGTGGCTGGCGATGGCGATCGTTCTGGAAATCGTCGCTAACGTGTTCCTGAAGTTTTCTGACGGCTTTCGTCGCAAGTTCTATGGCATTCTGTCGCTGGCCGCGGTGCTGGCGGCCTTCAGCGCGCTCTCTCAGGCGGTAAAAGGCATTGATCTTTCGGTGGCATATGCGTTGTGGGGCGGATTTGGTATCGCCGCCACGCTGGCAGCCGGGTGGGTGCTTTTTGGACAGCGTCTGAACAACAAAGGCTGGGTAGGCGTGGTATTGCTGCTTATCGGCATGATCATGATAAAACTGGCCTGACAGCTATGCTGCCCGTTACGGCGGGCAGCGCACGGGAACCATCATCTATTCCTGAGCCAGCGCTTCCAGCTTGTCGTGAAAGCCGGTGACGGAAATCGCGCGGTTGTCAGCCCGCCAGCGATCTTTTGCCGCCGGAGCGGAACTTTGTACGCCAATCAACTGCCAGCCAGCGTCGGTATGCAGCATTAACGGAGAACCGCTGTCGCCGGGCAGCGTGTCGCACTGGTGAGAGAGCACCGCGTTTTGCGCCCAGCCGGTAATCAGGCAATCCTGATGCGAGTAAAGCGTATCAAGATGATCTTCCGGGTAACCGGACTGCGTCACTTTGCGGTCGGCGGTTTTCAGGGCAGCGGTTAGCGCGGCCTTATCGCCTTCAAATAAGGGCAGTGGGGTAATGCCGGACGGCGGATAACGCAGCACAATCAAACCAAAATCCCACGGCGCGGCGGCCGGAGGGACAATCCAGCCATCGCCATCAGGCTTTAAGCGCTTTCCCAGAGATGGATCGACCCGACCTTCAATACCGTGGATTTCATAACGCCAGAGACCTTTTTGCGATACGAAACGCAAAGCCACGGCTTTATCTGGCTTCCCTTTCGGCGGCGTTAACAAGCAGTGTCCGGCGGTGAGCGCCAGATGAGATGAAATGAGCGTGGCGGTACACAGGTTGCCGCTGGCGGTTTCCAGTTGACCAATAGCGTCCCACGGCGACTGCGTCGGATCTTCAACCTTGACCCGATCGTCATGGTCAAAAAATAACGTTTTGGTTTCACGGGTATCCGTGGTGGTATCTGCCTCATCCGCATGAGCAACAACAGGGGAAAGACAAATTACGCCCAGTAATACCGCAATGGTTTTATGCATATCACACTCTGTGTGGGTAATTATGATTATTAAAAGCAAACCCTCAGTGAATACTATAGACGTGACGGCAGGAAAGTGGGAGTAAAATCAGATAACTACATTCAGGAAATATAAAAATGCGTGGCAATAAGGGCGCATAATATAAGCATGGTGAGAATCAACTCAAAGCGGTAACGAAACACGTTAACCCTCCGAAGAAACGGCGCTAAACCCGATGATTTAGCGCCGTGTGTTATGGCGCGGGGGAGCGCCATAGAACTCGCCAGTGCCTTATGCCGCCGGTTTAGCTGCCGGTTTAGCCGCAGTATGTTTTACCGCTTTTTTGGTGTGTTTTTTCGCTGCCTGCGCTTTTTGTTCAGGCGCTTTCTGAGTCGCTGCTGCTTTGTGGTGTTTTTTGTGATGCGTGGTTTTTGCCGGTGCGGTTTTAGCGGGTGCCGCAGCCGGAGCCGTCGTGGACGTTGCCGTTTCAGCAGCAAATGCAGCAGAAGACAGACCCATAGCAGCGGCAACAACCAGAGCTAATACTTTTTTCATTCTGATACCCTCGATTTGGTTTTTTATTCAACCCCACTGCGGGGCCGGTGAAATCACTATATCGCTGTAAATCGAGGGCTTCCGTGAGTCATTGGTATCGGTGTGTAACGGTATGTACAACCGGCCCGACAGATTGACGCTATCGGGCAAACAAGAGACATCATGACAAATAGCGTGATTCCAGATGCGCCCGGAAGTAACGGCTGCTCAACGGTTCTCCGGTGGCCTGAGCGATCAGCTGCGCGGTAGTAAAGCGACTGCCGTGCTGCCAGATATTTTGTCGCAGCCAGTCAAACAAGGCGCTGAGATCGCCTTGCGCAATCTGATTATGCAGATCCGGCAATGCGCGACGGGCAGCGCTAAACAGCTGTGCGGCATATATGGCGCCCAGCGTATAAGACGGGAAGTAGCCAAAGCCGCCGTCGGTCCAGTGGATGTCCTGCATACAGCCGTTACGGTAATCTCCCGCGGTTGACAGCCCCAGCCAGGCCTGCATTTTTTCATCCCACAGCGCGGGAATATCATCCACTTCGATGTCGCCGTTAATCAGTGCCTGTTCAATGTCATAGCGCAAGATAATATGGGCAGGATAACTCACTTCGTCGGCATCCACGCGGATAAAGCCCGGTTTCACCCGCTGATTCCAGGCAATGAAATTCGCTTCTTCAAAAGCGGGCTGATCGCCAAAATGACGTTTAACGGCGGGAATGAGCCGTTTGAGGAACGCCGTGCTGCGACCCAGTTGCATCTCGAAAAACAGACTCTGGGATTCATGGATGGCCGTGGAGCGGGCAAACGCGATCGGCTGACCCTGCCAGGCGTGGGGCAGATTCTGTTCATAGCGGGCGTGCCCCGTTTCGTGGATCACGCCAAAGAGCGCGCTGAGTAATTCATTTTCATCATAGCGCGTGGTGATGCGCACATCTTCCGGCACGCCGCCGCAGAACGGGTGGGCGCTGATGTCCAGCCGACCGGCGTTAAAATCAAACCCTAACTGCGACATGGTTTCCAGTCCCAGTTCACGCTGTAGCGCCGTCGGGAACGGGCTGACCGGCGCAATCAGTGGCTGATGCGACTGTTTTGACACCGCGCGGTTTAACAGATCGGGAAGCCAGGTTTTGACATCCGCAAACAGAACATCCAGTTGGGTGCTGGTCATATCGGGCTCAAAAATATCCAGCAGGGCATCGTAGGGCGAACATCCTTTAGCTTCGGCGCGAAGTTTTGCCTCTTCACGGCTGTATTTCACAACCTCTTTCAGATTCTGCGCAAATCCTTGCCAGTCATTCGCCGGACGCTGACTCCGCCATGCGTGTTCACACCGGCTCCCCGCCAGCGATTTCGCCTCCACCAGTGACTCAGGCAGCAGGGCCGCCTGATGGTGCCGCCTCGCCATTTCACGCAGGTTCGCCTGCTCAACATCGTTCAAATCTTCCTGCCCGGCGGCGGCTATCCACTGCGCAACCTTCGGGTCAGTCAGTAACTGATGTTCCAGCACGTTCAGCTCGGCCAGCGCTTCGCCTCGCGCGGTGCTTCCACCGGGAGGCATCATGGTGAACATATCCCAACTGGCGATAGCGGAGAGATGCGAAAAGCGGGAGAGGCGCTGGAAAGTGCGGGTGAGTTGTTGGTAGTGGCTCTTGTTGGACATTGTTGTGTTCCCGTCGTGTTCTGCGAATGTGAGGAGTTTACCCTGATTCATACATGTTTATGCGCTGATGGCAACGATGGCAGAAATGTTGGTAGGTTGTAAGTGATAATGATACTTCTTATCATAAATGGCGGTGTCGTGAAGCACACTGGTGAAATATTAACAGGGAACAGGGATGCAACAGGAAATCGATAACGCCTATATTGTCAGGACAAAAGCAGTGTCAGGCTGCTTTTCTATGTTTATGCTGATGTTTGGTATTACATTTACGCCACTGTTTTTTACCCGCAGTGCGCAATTAATGGAAAGTGGGTTACTTTTACCGCTGATGTTTGTGCTGGAATTTCTTATTCTGGTCCCGCTGTATTATCTCTTTTTTAGAAAAAGAGACGGTCTGGGAAAAGGCACATTGAGCGCAAAGTGGTTTGTTATTTTGTTTGGCGCCATTCTGATCATCCAGTTTCTTTTACCTGCTATGTTGGGGATGAGAAAAACAGAAGCGTGGGTCATGACGCAGGTTTCATTGCATAACTACGCTTTCTGGCTGACCAACCTGTCACTGATTTTCCTCGTCCCGGTCTACGAGGAAATCGTCTTCAGAGGGTGTCTGTTCAACGCCTTTCAGTACTGGTTCAATGATAAGGTGTGGGCGACGTCGCTTGTCGTTTCAACGCTGTTTGCGCTGATGCATACGCAGTACGCCGATATCAGAACATTATTGATGTTATTTTTAATATCGCAGGTGCTTATTGTCGCCAGAGTCAAATCTAAAGGGTTATTAATGCCTGTTACCCTGCATATATTAATGAATGCGACGGTGATCGGGATACAATATGGCGTTCAGGTCTTATTATCCTCCGGGTGATATTTACGGCATTCGGAAGCGATATCGTCAGTGTTGCCCACCATTACAGGTAGTTTTATCTTCCGGTCTCGCTTTTGGCTATCGCGCGGGGTAAAGTCAAACCTCAACAATAAAAATAAATACACACAGCATGATGAATCCAATTATCTGGGTTATCTTTGCTCTTCTGGCACTGGATGCCGTCAGGGAATTGATGGGGGCTTCTTCCATCCTGGGATTGTGGTAATCCAAAGCGCTGGTTGAGCTGTAAAGAATGCCCGGGCTCGACCCGGGCCTTCTCTTTATCAAACGTGCAGACGATGATGCAGGCGGGAGCCAACCAGCAGTGCCAGAAGCAGCATCAGCGCGATAAAACCGCCCACACCGTTCCAGCCATAGCTGTGCCAGAATACCCCGCCTAACGTCCCGGCAATGCTGGAACCCAGGTAATAGCTGAAGAGATACAGGGAAGATGCCTGGCCTTTGGCGCGTTTCGCGCGTGGGCCAATCCAGCTGCTTGCCACCGAATGCGCGGCAAAGAATCCGGCGGAGAAGAGCAGCATTCCGGCGAAAATCAGCCATAGCGACGTGAACAGCGTCATTAACAGCCCGAACAACATCACGCCGGTTGAGAACAACATCACCGGCCCGCGCCCATAACGCGTCGTCATGGCGCCTGCTTTAGGTGAGCTCCAGGTGCCCGTCAGGTAAGCCACCGATAAAAGCCCCACGATGGCCTGGCTGAGTTCCCAGGGCGAAAGCATCAACCGATAGCCGATATAGTTAAATAGCGTGACAAATGACCCCATTAACAAAAAGCCTTCTGCGAATAACAGCGGCAGGCCCCTGTCGCGCCAGTGAAGGCGGAAGTTGATGAACAGCGTTTTGGGGCGTAATGAGGTCGGTCGGAAATGGCGGGATTCCGGCAAGATTTTCCAGAACATCAATGCGGACGCCAGCGCGAAACAGCCGATCGCCGCCAGTGCGATGCGCCAGTTAAAAAAGTCGGTAAATACGCCGCTGATCAGACGCCCGCTCATGCCGCCAATCGAGTTGCCGCTAATGTACAACCCCATTGAGAAGGCGACGAAACTAGGATGGATCTCTTCACTTAAATAGGTCATGCCTACCGCAGCGACGCCGCTCAACGACAGGCCTATCAGCGCGCGCATGATTAAAATGCCATGCCAGCTGGTCATCATGGTGGAAAGCAGCGTACAGCAGGAGGCCAGCAGCAGCGCCGTCACCATTACAGGTTTGCGGCCGATCGCGTCGGACAACGGGCCGGTAAACAGCAGCCCGATGGCTAACATGCCGGTGGAGATGGAAAGCGAGATACTGCTGCTGGCGGGAGAGACGCCAAATTCATGGGACAGCACAGGCAGTATCGGTTGTACGCAATAGAGAAGGGCGAACGTCGCCAGCCCGGCGGAGAATAGCGCCAGCGTAACGCGCATAAACTGGGATGTACCACGTTTTATATATTGAACCGGCTGGGAAATAATGTGTTCATCAACATCGCTCGCCGTTGCGGTGTCGACAGCAGTAATACGACTCACTTGAAATCCTTGCTCAACATCCCCGTGATTATGGTGACGGGTATGACCTCAGTGCTAAGAGTAGGAAAATCAAAATATTCTGTCTAATATATTAATAATCTCAAATAATATTTATAAAATATGAATATTGAACTTCGTCATCTACGCTACTTTGTGGCGGTTGCGGAAGAGTTGCATTTTGGCCGGGCGGCTGCGCGGCTGAATATCTCTCAACCCCCGCTAAGCCAGCAGATCCAGACCCTTGAGCAGCAGATTGGCGCACGGCTGCTGGCGCGAACCAACCGGAGCGTTGCGCTGACGGCGGCGGGTAAGCAGTTTCTGGCAGACAGTCGGCAGATCCTTGGGCTGGTGAATGAGGCCGCCGCCCGCGCGGAACGCTTGCATCAGGGGGAGACCGGCGAGCTGCGCATTGGCTTCACCTCATCCGCGCCGTTTATTAAAGCCGTCTCGGATACGCTGTCTCTGTTTCGCCAGGACTACCCGGATGTGCATATGCAGACCCGCGAAATGAACACCCGCGAGCAGATTGCGCCGCTTAATGAAGGCGCGCTGGATATGGGGTTACTGCGCAATACCTCATTGCCGGATACGCTGGACTGGGAAGTGATTCTGCATGAACCATTGCTGGCGATGATCCCCCGTGAACATCCGCTGGCGCAAAAGCCGGTCGTGACGCTGGCGGAGCTGGCGAAAGAACCGTTTGTCTTTTTTGATCCGCATGTCGGAACGGGGTTGTATGACGATATTCTCGGCCTGATGCGCCGTTACCATCTCACTCCGGCGATCACTCAGGAGGTTGGAGAGGCGATGACGATTATCGGGCTGGTAGCCGCAGGACTGGGGGTGTCGATCCTGCCCGCCTCGTTTAAGCGGGTACAGCTTGATGAAATGCGTTGGGTGCCCATTGCCGAAGCGGACGCCGTGTCGGAAATGTGGCTGGTATGGCCGAAACATCATGAACAAAGTCACGCTGCGCAACGATTTCGTCATCAACTTTTAACGGCCGCAAAGCGCGCTTAATTTAGTTTAAAAAGGGATGAAAATGTGCAGTAAATCACACGGCTAAGTAAAAAGTTGACGACAACTATTGAAGTCATTCACCATAGCCCACAGATTATTTCGGAGCGCGAAAATAAAGGGAGTCAGAGGTGGTTGCTGATAGTCAGCCAGGGCATATCGATCAAATCAAGCAGACCAATGCTGGCGCGGTATATCGCCTGATTGATCAGCTGGGCCCCGTGTCGCGAATTGATCTTTCTCGTCTGGCGCAACTGGCGCCTGCCAGTATCACTAAAATTGTTCGCGAAATGCTAGAAGCGCATTTAGTTCAGGAGCTGGAGATCAAAGAGGCGGGAAGCCGAGGTCGCCCGGCGGTCGGGCTGGTGGTGGAAACCGAGGCCTGGCACTATTTGTCTATTCGTATCAGCCGTGGCGAGATTTTTCTCGCCCTGCGTGACCTGAGCAGCAAGCTGGTGGTGGAGGAGTGCCTTGAGCTACCGCTGGTTTCTGAGACTCCGCTGCTTGAACGCATCATTTTTATGGTCGATCAGTTCTTTATCCGTCACCAGCAAAAACTCGAACGCCTGACCTCTATCGCCATCACCTTACCCGGTATTATTGATACTGAGAATGGCATTGTGCACCGCATGCCGTTTTACGACGATGTCAAAGAGATGCCGCTGGGGGAAACCCTCGAACACCACACCGGTGTACCGGTCTATATTCAGCATGATATCAGCGCCTGGACGATGGCCGAGGCGCTTTTTGGCGCATCGCGCGGCGCGCGTGATGTTATTCAGGTGGTGATTGATCACAACGTTGGGGCTGGCGTGATTACCGACGGCCACTTACTGCATGCGGGCAGCAGCAGTCTGGTGGAGATCGGCCATACGCAGGTCGACCCCTACGGTAAACGTTGTTACTGCGGGAACCACGGCTGTCTGGAAACGATCGCCAGCGTGGACAGCGTGCTTGAACTGGCGCAGCTGCGACTCAATCAGTCAATGAGTTCTTCGCTGCACGGGCAGCCGCTGACGGTGGATTCGCTGTGCCAGGCGGCGGTGCAGGGGGATTTGCTGGCGAAAGATATCATTAGCGGCGTCGGGATGCATGTTGGCCGCATTCTGGCGATCATGGTGAATTTATTTAATCCGCAAAAAATTCTGATCGGTTCGCCGCTGAGCAAAGCGGCGGAAATCCTTTTTCCGGCGATTGCGGACAGCATCCGTCAACAGGCGCTGCCGGCGTATAGCAAACATATCGCCGTCGAAAGCACGCAGTTTTCCAATCAAGGGACAATGGCGGGCGCCGCACTGGTAAAAGACGCGATGTATAACGGTTCTTTGTTGATTCGTCTATTACAGGGTTAACATTTTTTAACTGTCGTACGAAAATTTGCGCTAACGCAAGCTGATCGCGATTGTCATACCTTAGACTTTCTCCACTGTATTATTTTCCTGGCTTATATTTTCGAAGCATAACGGTGGAGTTAGTGATGCTGAAGCGTTTCTTTATTACAGGTACAGACACTTCTGTTGGGAAGACAGTGGTTTCCCGCGCATTACTACAAGCGTTAGCGTCAGGGAACAAAAGCGTCGCAGGTTATAAACCCGTTGCGAAAGGCAGCAAAGAGACGCCGGAAGGCATGCGCAATAAAGATGCGTTGGTGTTGCAGAGCGTCTCTTCTATTGAGCTGCCTTATGAGGCGATCAATCCGATTGCGCTGAGCGAAGACGAAAGCAGCGTGGCGCATAGCTGCCCGATCAATTACACCCTGTTATCCAACGGGCTTGCCAGCCTGAGCGAAAAGGTTGACCACGTCGTGGTGGAAGGCACCGGCGGCTGGCGCAGCCTGATGAACGACCTGCGTCCGTTATCTGAATGGGTCGTGCAGGAGCAGTTACCGGTGCTGATGGTGGTGGGGATTCAGGAAGGCTGCATTAACCATGCGCTGCTGACCGCACAGGCTATCGCCAATGACGGATTACCGCTGATCGGCTGGGTGGCGAACCGCATCAATCCCGGACTGGCGCATTATGCCGAAATCATTGATGTGTTAAGCAAAAAACTGCCTGCGCCGCTGATTGGCGAACTGCCTTATTTGCCGCGTGCCGAACAACGCGAACTGGGGCAATATATCCGTCTGTCAATGCTCGGCAGTGTGCTGTCGGTAGACCGAGTCCTCGCGTAACGTTCGCGATAAGACCGACGCCACCACGCAGGCAATCAGTAATCCGGGGAGTAGCCGATACTCCCCGGTCATTTCACAGATCATCAGCGTCGACATCATCGGCGCGTGTGTTGTTGCCGCCAGCAGCGTCGCCATTCCTGTTAATCCCAGCAATATTGCCATCTCATCCGCTCCCGGAAGCCAGAATCCCCACATCCGACCGTATAACATACCAATCGACAAGCCGATGAACAGCGTGGGGGTAAAGACGCCGCCGGGCGCACCGGAACCGCTGCTGGCGAGTACGGCGAGTAATTTGCAGATGAAGATCCCGGCGATCACGGAGAGCAGCGGCGGGGAGAGCAAAAATGACTGCACGACGCTGTAGCCATTTCCCCAGACGGCCGGCGTCAGCAGGGATAGCAAGCCAACGATGAATCCGCCCAGCGCCAGTTGCCACGGAGGCGATAATTTCAGCCGAATAAAACCGTTATGAGTGGTGGTCATTAACCACATAAACAGCGGCCCGCAGACGCCAGCCACCAGCCCGGTGCTGATAATCATCGCATATTCCCGCACATGTAAATCCAGCGACAGGTGAACCGTATAGAGCAGGGCATTACCGCCGCTGAGCAAATGGGTGGTCAGTAATGCCACGACGGCGGAAATCACAACGGGGCCCAGCGACGCCAGCATCAGCGTGCCAAACAGGATTTCCGCGATAAAGAGGCTGCCCGCCAGCGGGGCGTGATACGCGCTGGCCATCCCTGCCGCAGCGCCGCAGGCGATCCACAATTTCCACTCTTCACGCGGGGTGCAACGCTGAGCAAAACAGGACGCCGCCAGCGCTGCCAGTAAGATCATGGCCCCTTCGCGCCCGATGGCGCTACCGCTGGCGACGACAAGTAGCGAAGCAAGGGACTTCACCAGACTTGCCCCGTAATCGAATTGCCCATCTGTTTGCAGGGCTTCCATGTAGTCGGTGGGGGCATGGGGGCGTTGTTGATTCATTTTCTGCCAGCCCCAGAGCAGCGCACCTGCCGCGAGACCGCCCACGGCGGGGGTGATCAGCCGTCGCCAGGGAGAAAGGTTTGTCGCGGCATTCACCAGGCTTCCCGTATCGTTACGTAAAAAAAGCCATTCCAGCACCAGCATGGCGTGACGAAACCCAGCTACCGCCAGTGCGGCAAGGATGCCAATTATTGTCGCGATTAACAGGCGGCGAAACATCGCTCGCAGATCAGGGTATGTATGTAGGCGATGCATGGGCAGACCACACAGGCATTTTCAGGAGTGTCTATTTTGCGGGTAAACAGCGCGAGACGCAAAAGCACTGCGTGCGCAGGGGGAACTGCCCGATGGCGCTTCGCTTACCGGCCCGACAAGAATGTGCTCCGTAGGCCAGGTAAAGCGTAGCTGCCATCCGGCGTTTAGCTACTTTCGTGAATATTCAGCGCCCGACGGGTGCGGCCTGAACTGAGATAATCGGCAATGTAATCCTGCGAGATTTCGCCGTTATAGCGTCCTTCCTCATCGACAATGGGCATCCAGCTGGTGTTACTCTCGTACAGTTTCGACAGCACAATACGCAGGTTGTCTTCCGCTTTTCCGGTGACGCGAAACGGGTGGATTATATCCGCGCAGGTGCCGTTGGCGTTCCTGGCTTCACGACGCTTCACAAAGCCAAGCGGCTTGCCGTCGCTGTCGACAACGGTGATCGCGCGAATATCATTATCGTCCATGATGCCAAACGCCTCTGCCAGCGAGGTGGCGGTGCGGGCGGTCAGGGTGGGTTGTTGGTCGGTTACGTCGCCCGCCGAAACCAGCAGAAGACGTTTTAGCGTACGATCCTGACCGACAAATGAGCCGACGAATTCATTCGCCGGTTTTGCCAGCAATTCATCCGGGCTGGCGCACTGTATAATGCGGCCCTGGCGGAATACGGCAATCCTGTCGCCCAGTTTCAGCGCTTCATCGATATCATGGCTGACCAGCATCACCGTCTTTTTCAGCGCCCGCTGCATATCAAGAAACTGATTCTGAATCACCTCGCGGTTAATCGGGTCTACCGCACCGAAAGGTTCATCCATCAACAGCACCGGGGGATCGGCCGCCAGCGCACGGATCACGCCGATGCGCTGTTGTTGACCGCCAGACATCTCTTTCGGGTAGCGATGCAGAAACTTTTTCGCATCCATTGCCACCATGTCCATTAACTCTTCCGCGCGACGTTTGCAGCGGGTTTTATCCCAGCCCAGCATACGCGGGACAACCGTGATGTTCTCTTCGATGGTCATGTTGGGAAACAGGCCAATTTGCTGGATCACGTAGCCAATATTGCGCCGTAGCGTGACGGTATCCATCGCACTGGTGTTTTGTCCGTTAATGAAAATATTGCCGCTGCTGGGCGCGATCAGCCGGTTGATCATCTTCAGGGTGGTGGTCTTGCCGCAGCCTGACGGCCCAAGCAGCACGCACATTTCACCTTCCGGCACGTTCAGATTGATGTTATCAACGGCGTTAAGCGGTTGGCCATTCTTCTGTGAAAAGCGTTTGGTGAGGTTTTCCAGTTTTATCATTATCGTATCCCCTTAGGTGTCAGTACGACTTGCAGGCGATGCAGCAACCAGTCGAGCACAATGGCCAACAGACAAATCATCAGCGCACCGGCGATTAACATGCGGATGTCACTCCCGCCGATGCCGTTCAGTAACAGTAACCCCAGGCCGCCAGCGCCAATAACGGCGGCGATGGCCATCACGCCGATATTCATGACGACGGCAGTGCGAATCCCGCCAAAAATCACCGGCAGGGCCATCGGAATTTCTACCCAGCGCAAACGCTGCCAGAACGTCATGCCAATTCCGCGTCCCGCTTCGCGCAAGCCCGGCGGTAAACTGTCGAGCGCGGTGTGCGTGTTGCGCACAATCGGCAGCAACGAGTAAAGAAAAACGGCGGTAATTGCGGGAAGGGCGCCAATCCCCTGACCGATCAGCGAAAACAGCGGGATCATCAAACCAAATAATGCGATGGACGGGATAGTGAGCAGCAGCGTCGCCGCCCCTAACACCGGCGTAGCCAGCCATTTATGACGAACAATCAGAATGCCCAGCGGCACGCCAATGATAATCGCCAGACCGACGGCCAGCGCAACCAGCCACAAATGCTGAAGAGTGAGGCTCGTCAGATAACCCGCGTTATCCATCATGTAATGAATCGTATCCATAAGCGCTCCTTACAGCAGACCTTTTTGTTGCAGGAATGTGCGCGCAACCTGCTGGGGTGACTGGTGATCGATGTCGACCTGCGCATTAAGCGTCGAGATGACGTCGTTATTGAGCAGCCCGGAAAGGGTATTCAGCGCATCATCCAGCCCCGGATGGGCATCCAGTATCTCTTTACGGACGACAGGCGTGACAGCGTAACCTGGGAAGAAGCCTTTATCATCTTCCAGCACCTTGAGGTCAAAACCCTTCACCCGGCCATCCGTGGTGTACACCAGACCGGCGTCCACAAAGCCGTCGCGCACGGCGTTATAGACCAGACCCGGGTCCATTTGCCGAATCTGCGGACGGTCAAGCTGCATCTGGTAGGCATCCTGCAACGGCTTCATCCCGTCGCTGCGCCCGGAAAACTCAAGGTCGAGACCTAACATCCAGTTATTGTCAGGGTCGGTCTGGCGGATGTGTTCGATTTTCGCCACCATTTCCGACAGGGTGTTGATGTTCTCTGCTTCGGCGCGTTTGCGCTGCATGGCGAACGCGTAGGTGTTATTCATATTCGCCGGGTTTAGCCATACCAGTCCGAGCTTCGCATCCAGGCGTTTGACGGTATCGTAGGATTCCTGCGGGCTCATCCGTTTATCAATGTGGTTAAAAATGATCAGGGACGTGCCGGTGTATTCCCAGGTGATATCAATCTGCTTATTCACCATGGCATTACGTGAAATCACCGCCGCAATGTTGGTGCGCGGCTGAACCTGAAAACCCTTTTTTTGCAGGTACTGCACGGTCATGGCGGAAAGGATGTGTTGTTCGGTAAAACCTTTGGTTGCAAGGATCAACGGGGCCGCCTGAGCCTGTCCGGTAACGAGCAACGCGGCGGCAAGCCATCCCAGCAGATGTTTTTTTAATGTCATTCAGCGCTCCTTATTCTTATCGTTGTATCAGGCCGTATGCGGACTGAGGATGCGGCCAAGCAGGGCAAGCAGGCTGTCGAGAATCAGCGCCACCAGAGCGGTTGCCGTTGCGCCCAGAATCAGCGTCGGGAAGTCATTGAGGTAAATGCCGGGGAAAATCAGCTCGCCGTAGCTGCTGGCCCCAATCAGGAACGCCAGCGGGGCCGTACCCACATTAATCGCCGTCGCGATCCGAATCCCTGCAAGCATCACCGGCCAGGCATTGGGCAGCTCAACCTGACGCAGACGCTGCCATTTCGTCATACCGATGCCGTTTGCGGCTTCAATCAGGGAGGCGGGAACAGAACAAAGCCCGGCGTAGGTATTGCGCACGACAGGAAGAAGCGAGGCGAGGAACAGCGCGAAAATCGCCGGAACGTCGCCAATGCCGATAATCACCATCGCCAGTGCCAGTACGGCCAGAGGCGGCAGAGTATTGCCTACATTAAAGAGCTGCATTACGTATTCGGCGAATCCTTTGGCTGCTGTACGGCTCAGTAAAATGCCGCTGGGAATACCGATAACTAAGGCGAAGAACATGGAGGTAAAGACGAGGAGTAAATGCTGTTTGCCCAAATAAAGCAGATCAACCTGACGCGCTTTAATGGTTTCCAGACCCACTCCCCAAACCAGCAGCGCCAGCACAAGAGCGATCGCGCCAGTAAACCCGAGCACGCGTTTTAACGTAAAAGTGTGCATTGCGGTGTGTCTCCCTGTTTGCATGCGTTATGGCAACGAAAGAGACGTTGCGTGTTGTTATGCCATGTAGCGGCAGGGTGTTTTGAGCTATAGCAACACGTCGGGAAGGATTCCAGCGAGACAGGTATTTAAATTAGCAGGCTATGCATGCCCGTTGCTCATTTGCCCTTACAGGGCGAAGGATGTGCGCGAATGTGAAGAATTGTCTTAAAAATGGAAAGGTAAAGTGACGTTGTCACTTATCGAGAAGGGGAAACAACCGGTTTTTGACGATAAAGGCAGGGCGTACCCTGCCTGAAAAAGCGTTAGCGAAACAGCGGTTTTACGGCGACGGGGATCAGCAACTGAGACTGCCACTGCGCCAGCGTTTGCTGTGCCAGCTCACCTGCCGCCTGGTAAAATGGATGGTTTGCGCCTTCGATGAAAACCGCCAGGAAGCGCGCAGACCACGGCAACAGATGCCAGGCCAGCAGTTGTTCGCATTCGCTATGACGGCCATTTTCCGCAAGCCAGGCAGCCAACAGCAACAGGGAACCAAAATGATCTTCCGGTTCATTTTGCTGGATCTCAAACTGGATGCCGTTGTCCCGCATCCACTGGCGTAATGCCAGCGTAGACTCGCCAAACAACACGCTTTCACGGTCCAGCCAGACCGATCCCCAGGGAGGCGACGGAAGCGCCCAGGGACCGACAAACAGACGTTGCCAGGCTTGCGGGAGCGGCTCCTCGATGTCGGCCTGAAAAACCGCCGCAATCGGCGCCAGAACCTCCGGTGAAAGAGGCCACTGCGCCTGCCAGCCGTCGGTTTTTAACGCTGAAACCAACGGGGCGGCTTCGGTACTGTCTGGCGCATAATAAAACAACGCGCCCAGCACGCGTGCAGCCATAGAAAAATCGTCACGTTGTGAAAAAGAAGTCATGAAACCATCCTGAAAGGTGCGGGTTTCCCCGCACGCGTAAGTTAACCTGCAACGGCCATTCCAACGGTCATATGCAGGCCGTAAAACAATCCGCGACCTATGATTTCGCCGCCAAGCACCAGGATTAACCCCAGCAACAATCCGGCGACGTGCGGTTCTTTGCGGCGCACTAACGGGCATATCCAGCAACCCAGCCCGGCAGCAAGTAGCACTACGCGCCAGACCTGTAAGCGGCCATAGTCTGGAACCAGCGCGCTCGCCTGTTGCACGGAGCTGTGGATCGCCCCAAGCGACATGCCTTGCATGATGATTACGGCCGCGCAGACTAACAGCGCCAGCACGCTGATGCTTGCGAACGTCGTGCCGTTGAATCTGGCGCGCGCGGCGCGCAATATCAGCGCCGCAAATAGCGGCCCGCTCAGGAACACCGTCAGGAAGAATGCCAGCGTCGTGTAGCCATTATACCAGGTCGGAACGGTATCGATCTGATAGACCCGCGTCATTGCCCAGACAAATACCACCCCGAGTACCATGCTGACCAGCAGCCAGATTTTGCCCAGTGCTTCCGGCATCTTGCCGAGCACAGCCACCAGCCACCAGAAACCGCCTACGGCAAAAAAGACAGAGCCAGCGGCAATTTCATTACTCAGCGCGGAAGCGCCCACCCGGTTAAGCGAGTTAAACGCGCGGAACGGCGAGCCGAGGTGCATGATCGACGCCAGAAAACCCAGCCCCATGACGACCCATAAAAAGAACATACCGCGCACAATACGCTGTCTGCTGGCCGCATCGTCTTTCGCCGCAAACCAGCCCAGACCGCTGACAATCAATGCGCCGACAACGCATTGACCGAACACCGTAAACAGCACCAGCGGCCATTCATGCCATCCATTTCCCATTTTATACCTCCTTCGGATTTGCCAGATAACCCGTGGTATCCCCGGTCGGGCGGCTGTTGGCGTTGGGTTTAATCACAATGTTCGGTCTGGTGAAGTGCGCGCCCGGCAGCGGCGCAACGGCCGCCAGCGTGCCATGTTTCTTCCGCAGCTCTTCTATCGGGCCAAAGTCCAGCGCGCGCAGCGGGCAGGACTCGACGCAGATCGGCTTTTTGCCGTCGGCAACGCGGTCATGACAGCCGTCGCATTTGGTCATGTGGCCTTTGGCGGCGTTGTACTGCGGCGCACCGTACGGGCAGGCCATATGGCAGTAGCGACAGCCGATGCAGACATCCTCATCCACCACCACAAAACCGTCCTCGCGTTTGTGCATCGCGCCGCTCGGACACACTTTCGTGCAGGCCGGGTCTTCGCAGTGGTTGCAGGAGATGGAAAGATAGTAGGCAAAGACATTCTGGTGCCAGACGCCGTTATCCTCCTGCCAGTCGCCGCCCGCATATTCATAGATGCGGCGGAAGCTGACGTCCGGGGTTAAATCTTTGTAGTCTTTGCAGGCCAGTTCGCAGGTTTTGCAACCGGTGCAACGACTGGAGTCAATAAAAAATCCATATTGGGTTGTCATCGGTTACTCCTTATACCTTCTCAACCTGAACGAG